>NZ_JAQITF010000009.1 GCF_028618665.1 Bartonella sp. AU16XJBT | reverse complement strand
CGTATCTTTATTGCTCTCAACCCCAACACCCACAGAAGCACCACTTTTGTTCTTTTCAAACTGAATCCCAAAACCTGTACGTTCTTCCTTTGAGCTTGTGCTATGGCTATTGTGACCAGGCAAAACATTGATATCATGGGCTGCCGAAACATTAATATTTTCCTCTGCGGTAAAGTCAGAACCTACCACGTTCACATCTTCTTTTTTGGCGGTGATGGTAATATTTTTACCATTGAGCGAAGAGCCTTGATGTTCAAAACTTTCTTCATTTTGCACCTTTCCCTCACTCCCAAATATCGAAACAAAACCCTTGCCTGATCCCACACCAAAACCTGTTTCATGGGTTTCTGAATGGCTCTCATGGTGATCTGTCATGCCATCAATCGTCACGCTTTGTCCTGCCACATTGATATCTTCATTGGCAATCATATGAGAAGCCGTGATTGTGGTCTCTTTGTCTGATTGCGTAATAATGTTGCTCGTCGCCCCAAGGATAGAGGAAACCGTTGTTGTATGGGATTCAGATGTATCGGAAGATTTTTCATGCAAAAAGCCACTTTTTGAGGATTGCTCTTGCTAGTCGTAGTGTTCTTGTACACCTGGTAATATTACATAATTTTGTACCTAAATACAGTTGCAAAAACGCATTTGGTCCTCTTCCACTTGTGATAAAAATTAGCCCTGTATCAATATTATTAACATTGTAACAAAAATCCGCGAAAAACAGTCAATGAAATATAACCTTATAAAAAGTAAGCCTGCTCCCTACTCTTTTGGTAGCAATAACAGGATCGTGAAAAAATGTTCACACGCTCATCGTTTTCTTAGATTGACTTTTCTATGAGATTTTATCGTGATACCTTACTGTTTCTTTATTAAAGCTTTTGCAAACACAATAATACAATCCCCCAATGCTTCTGTTATCTGCTATTTTCTAGCAGCGCCAATTCTCTTTGAAAAAATGATAATAAAAAAATCCTTCTCTTTCGCCCATAATAACTGCAATATCCTTTTAAAAGACGCAAAAGCCTCTAGCTCTTCTTTACAAGAAACTGCATAAAGAATTTCACCTTCGCTTCTAAAAGATCAGCGATTCCTTAAATAATAAAATTTAAAAACTCAATTTTAAAAAAACTTATAAAATAAATTATTGGCTCAGTTGAGTATCGATGAAAAAAACTAAATCAAACAATAAAGATAATTCTCAAAATAACTTTTCTTGTGAAACATAACTTCATTAATAAATTTAGAAAAAATATTTCTCTATACTATCTAGTAAAATATGTTCGTACTGTCAGGCATTTTAACAGGAGATACTTATATTGATGGCATGGCTATTAATGGCACAGCTCACCATCAAAAAATATCTGATATTTATATGATTGGGGCGTTATCATAAGCAATGGCTCACAAAAAACTCCAAAACAAAATGATAACGAATAGATTGTTTTCAATCTAAATTATTCCAATCTTTAGAGGATCATGATCAAATACCCGTTCTTCTGAAAACATCAGCTATTTCTTTTTAGTTGAATCTTTATTTACTGCAGTTTCTTTTGCTTAAAATTATAAAGTTTAAGGACATAGAAACAAATAACAAGCCAAGCAATCCAACTAATACCGACAATTAAAACTGGTCGTGTCTCATCGAAGAGCCATAAGAGAATAAAAATAAAAAACATAAATAAAATAGAAAAAATTGACCCTATCGGCCAAAAAGGAATAGGAAAGTTTAAACTATTCTGTGCTTCTTTAGGCATCTTAATTCGCATAAAAATTTGCGAAAGTAGAATCATCATCCAAACAAAAACCGTCGCAAATGTTGCCATTGCTGCAATAAGAAAAAAAAGTTTTTCATGATAAAAATAATTAAGGACAGCACCAAGGAGAAAAATAGCGAAGATCATCAAAATAACAAAAACTGGTATACCGTTTTTTGATAAATATTGAAACTTTTTCAAAGCATAACCTTCCTGTGATAAACCATGGATCATACGACAAGCACCATACATTCCACTATTCATTGCCGAAATAGCCGCTGTAACAACAACAATATTTAAAATATTTGCTGCATATGAAATCCCAAGATTTTCAAAAATGGATACAAAAGGACTATCCATAAGACCAATCTCATTCCAAGGATAAAGAGACATTAAAATAGCTAACGTCATGACATAAAAAAGCAAAATACGAACTGGAGTAGAATTAATTGCCTTTGAAATCGTTTGATGAGGGTTTTGAACTTCCATGACTGCCATGCCAATGATTTCTATGCCACCAAAAGCAAAAACAACAACACTAAAGCAAGCTAAAAAACCAAACCAGCCATTGGGAAAAATACCACCATTCTTCCATAAATTATGAACAGTAACAGTGGAAGAATCTGCACCTTCACCCCACCCCAAAAAAATAATTGCTACTCCTAAAATAATCATCGCAATGATCGCGATAACTTTAATAGAAGACAGCCAAAACTCTAGTTCACCATAGACTTCTACAGCAGCTAAATTAATACCTGTGATGATTAATGTAATACTCAGTGCCCATACCCAAGGAGCAACATCAGGATACCAAAACCCCATATAAGTCGCAAAAGCTGTAATATCAGCCAAACCAACAAGAATCATCTCAAATACATATGTCCAACCCGTTAAAAAACCTGCTAATGGCGATATGTAATTTGCCGCATAACGCGCAAAAGAACCAGGCAATGGATTATGCAGTATCATTTCTCCTAAAGCCCGCATAACCATAAAAATAGCTAAACCAGCAATACAATAGGCAATTAAAACACTAGGACCCGCAAGCTTAATTGCCTGTGCAGACCCATAAAAAAGACCTGTTCCAATAGCAGAGCCAAGAGCTAAAAAAATAACTTGGCGCTTACTCATCCCTCGTTTCAGTTCATTTATTGCCATTTCTTTCCTTCTTTATTGAAATGCTGACAAAATCCACACCACGATAACAGCTTTATGATAAATAAAGCCTCATGTTTTTTTTCACAAATATATTTCAAAAAACATCGAAGACCAGCCAGTCCAACACTTTGCTCTAAACAATGAAAAAATACTTTTATTGCGAATTATTCAGCTTTTATAGCCTGCAATTTCGTATTATTTTATTTAAATAAAGTGATAATGAATTTTTTTATAATTGTCATTTAATTCATTTCGTATTCTCTAGTTTTTTACAGAGAAAATTAGCCTTAATGTAGTATGAACACTTAAGGCTTCTATTTCAGTGCACCGAAATAAAAGCCTAAAAATTCATAACAGGCGCATTAACGATGCGTACAATTAATTTTTTTGTTACTTTAAACAAACTCTCTTTGGGTCTATAAAACAAACTTTTAACGCCAATTGAGTAGCTCAATCAGTGATAATACGAATCTCGCCAGTTTTCAAAAGTATGAGAAAGTGTATCTACAGCCCATCTTTTAAGGACTTCAACTGCTCTAACTACAAGCTTTCCAATGAAAAAAAAATATAGGGTAAAAATAGCATCTTTGACTGTTGGTCCGATGATAGCATTCTCCTTGCCTCTGGGAGTTTGTCCTGAGATAGCAATAAAACCTTTGTTTTTCGCCAAAACAAGAGGCTCTTTCTCTTGAGACACTATCACAATGAAAATTTCCTCTGGAAAACTATCTCTCCTAAAATTTGCATGAACCTCAAATATTTGCAAAAAACAAAAAAGAACTGTCATTAAAACGCATAATCTAGCACTTTTAAACATTTCTTTCTCCTTTTTTATTTAAAATACCAAAAATGAACTATAAAACTCATAAAGTATTAACAAATAAGAAGAATATATAGTAAAGTTTTTATTTTACTTAAAACAATTCCTATAATATAATTTGTACTTATAAAAATATAATATCACAATATATAACGCGGATATTATTTAACTTATATTAAAAATTCTGATAGAAATCAGAAAGTATGGGTTCTTCAATTTTATAGTTTCTATAAAATTATGATGATAAATTTAGAGCACTATAAAATATCTATTTGACTAAAAACAATAGATATATACAGTAAATAAATACATAATTTATTAAATAATTTAAATATAGTATCGATCTTCTATATTTTTATATGAAGGAAGTTTTAAAATTTCATATCTGCCCTTCAGCATTGGCCTTAAAACCAATATTATTGAAAACTTAATGAAGGAAAAAATATTTCTGGTAAAACAGATAATAAGTGCCCTTCACGTACAAGTATATGGACTTGATGAAGATCTGGAGCCAGATAGCGATCTTCCTTAAGAGAAGCAATATTTTTGCGTAAACGTTCCATAACAGATCGCAAAAGAGTACTTGTTTTTAAAGGTGCACGATATTCAATTCCTTGTGCTGCAATAAGCGTTTCAATGCCAATAAGTGTAAAAAGGTTTTCGCTCATTACCAATAACCGACGAGCACCATGGCAAGCCATTGAAACATGATCTTCTTGATTAGCTGAAGTTGGTGTTGAATCAACGGAAGCAGGATGAGCCATTTGCTTATTTTCAGACATTAAAGCTGCTGCTGTTACTTCAGCGATCATAAAACCTGAATTAAGACCTGCATTGTGCGCTAAAAAAGCTGGAAGACCATAAGAAACTGCTGGATCAACCATAAGGGCAATACGCCGTTGAGAAATAGATCCTATTTCACACAAAGCAAGAGCAATCTGATCAGCAGCAAACGCGACAGGCTCAGCATGAAAATTCCCACCTGATACAACTTCACCATTCCTTAAAATCAACGGATTATCTGTAACAGCATTTGCTTCAATAACCAGTGTTTTTGCTGCTGCTAGCAAAATATCAAAACATGCCCCCATAACCTGTGGCTGGCAACGTATACAATAAGGATCTTGAACACGCTCATCACCCCGTAAATGTGCGGCACGAATTTCTGAATCCTCTACAAGCTTTTCTAATGTTTTCGATACGGCAATCTGCCCATAATGGCCTCGCAAAATATGGATATCAGGATGAAATGGCGCCGTTGATCCCATGGTAGCATCTGTCGTTAAAGCCCCAGCCAACAATCCACCACACAATGCCCGATAAGCTCGAAAAAGTCCGGCAAGTGCAAGTGCTGTTGATGTTTGAGTCCCATTAATAAGGGCTAGACCTTCCTTTGCTTCTAAAATAATAGGGGATAACCCTGCTTTCTCTAAAGCAAGTGCTCCACTCATACGAATATTTTGAAAAAACGCTTCTCCTTCTCCCATCATAACAGCCGCCATATGAGCAAGTGGAGCAAGATCACCTGAAGCGCCAACAGATCCTTTTTCTGGGATGACAGGAATAACACCCTTTTCAAGCATATTTTCCAGCAAATTTACCAACTCTAAACGAACCCCAGACGCCCCTCTTCCTAAAGAGATAAGCTTTAAGCTCATCATCAAACGCACAATATTTTCAGCGAGAGGATCTCCTACCCCACAACAATGGGACAAAATAAGATTTCTCTGTAAAATAGTGACTTTGTCCGCATCAATTCTAATGGAAGCCAACTTCCCAAAACCAGTATTAATACCGTACACAGGCTCACTTCCAGCAACAATTTCAGCAATGCGCTGCGCTCCTTTCTCGATAGCTAAATGCGTGTCATGATGAAGCTTACTGATTTCACCATTAAAATAAATAGCTTCAAGTTCGCTAAGTGTTACCTTACCCGGTTTTAGTATAATCGTCATAATTTTCTTTCTTTTTTAATTAAAGAGTAATTCTTAGCATTATTGATCCTTCTATAAAACAAAAAAGATATAATTACTCTTTAAACGAAAATGCTTTTTTAAAAGCCATTCCTTAGAATAAAGGTATTGCCAAAAAATAGAATGGTTAACGACAAATGAAAATGAGATATTGACAAACACAACAAAGGCTGTGAATTTTAAATAATAGATAGTAAATCAATATATAATGACAATCTAGCGTTACGCATATTGAATGAGAGAGCGAATGTCTTAAGATTCTCTCATTCCAAATCTATTTATGTTAAATCAATCAAAATCATGTTTCTTGCAGAACACAAGCGAGATTGGCGTGGGGAGTGAAACTGTACAAGAAAAGACTAAAAATGCCTCTTATGAACCGTATCAAGGGCTGTCGCGACATTGGGAGATGGCAAAGTGTGTGATGATGCAGGCTAGCTTTTTTTATTAAACGTAAAGATGAGGGGACTTCATGAATTTATCGCAAAATTATTCCTACTAAACTTATGAAAACTTAGATAGATAGCTGTCACAATCTATCATGATTGCAAAAATTAAACCTTCTCTTGAAGATAGAGCAGTATTTTCAACGAAACTTGAAAATTAAAAAAACTTATTCAAAACATCAATATAGACGAGAAAATTCTGATTATGATAATTTTTATACTTTTTCCTGTCAAAATCTATTTTAACAAAACTTTAATAGTAAAAAATAATTATAAAAACAAAAAATCCCCCTCTTCCTACTTAGTGTAAAACCTACTGCCAAATTATAGTAAAGATACTTTTCCTTAAATGCCATAATGCAGTTCATAAGTTTTCTGTTGAGAACTCTCACATGTCAAGTAGACAGTAAAGATCAGATGTACTGAGGCAGCCGTTAAGTGCAAAAAAACTGTTTTTCCCCTCAAAATGAGCCTTAATAATGCGCGAATTTCCTGAACAAAGCCTACTCTGATGCGCTAAACGGTAAAAAAGCATCATCGATATCAGATTATTTGTATACATATAAAGCTCCAAACTTCCTTGCTCTTCATATTTTTTACCAATGCAACCAATTTCGGCAAATATTCTTCCCTACAGCGCACAATAGCGCGTTGAGCTTGCGTTAAAGAGCAGCTCATTCCAATAAAAGATTCAGACGGGATTGTCATTATTCAGTTATGTGTATGAAAAGAAATATTTTCTGTTTTTTTCCAAAACCATCACTCATTTCCTGTAAAAAATCAAAATTACGATAATAACGGAAATAGTTCGAACGGATCTTCTCTAACAATGCCTCATAAACGTCTAGAAATTCGCTATGCTTGAAATCACGATTATTTTGAACAACCGCCATAACACCATTGGCTCGAAATTGATCTGAAGCAACGCCAAAGCAACTTAGGGCGGATCCATCCGCTAAAACGCCTGTGCCACAGCAACAAGATAGACCTCGCCAATTTGAAGCAATAAGTCTTCAGCTTGACTTTGATACCACTGTACCGTAGAAAATTTTCTTCACCCCTTCTTAATCATATCTACCGATATATTGATAGCATGAGATTGGTGCTCATTCCCTAAAAGTTTAACAATCCCCTCTCATGTAATGCCTGGTCCCAGCACCTACATCCACGATCGACAAATGTTTTTTGTTCTTAAAAGGAAGAAACATGGTCTTCAATAAGGCGAGAGGGTAGCAAGAACGATCATAATCACCCGCTAATCCGTCAAACTTTTCACTTTGCGGTTGAACGTTTTGCAACATAGGATTTTCCCCTTTCTTCACAATTGTTGATATCCATAATTTAAAAGCCTTTTTATTCAATAGGTTAAGCATAACTTCTAAAGGAGGAAAAAGGAAAACTTCCTCTCCTTTCTATAAGCTTGATGCCTATATTCTTCTCTTCCTCAATTGTTATCTGCTACATTCTAAAACAAAAAAATACTACGAAAATAATATAATCTTCTGTAAAAATAATTGATATGAATATTATTGATCTTTCACAAGATGACATCTATATTTTTATATCAACACATCACTTAAGCGTGCTAAAAGTGCAGAGAGATATCAATTTATTGATAAGGGTATCTGTTTATAAAATTCGAAATACTTTCCACCAAGAAGATAAACCCTATATAATATATAAAATATCTGTGGAGACATCTTTATGTTAAATGTACAAACTTCTTCAATGTTTAAAATATTAAAACAATTTTCAATCATTATTTTTTTGGCAGGATTAATTCCACTTTTAAGTGGCTGCGGATTTAATACCATACCAACAACTGAAGAAAAAGCACACGCAGCATGGAGTGAAGTGCTCAATCAATATCAACGCCGTACAGATCTCATCCCCAATCTTGTAGAAACAGTTAAAGCTTACGCAGCCCATGAACAAAACGTTTTCACAAATGTCATTGAAGCACGTGCCAAAGCAACACAAGTCAACATTAATGCAGATATGTTGAATAATCCGGAAGTTATGCAGCAATATCTCAAAAATCAAGCAAATTTATCAAGTGCACTTTCGCGGCTTATGGCAGTTGTCGAAAACTATCCGGATCTTAAAGCAAACCAGAACTTTCTTGCCCTTCAATCACAACTAGAAGGAACTGAAAACCGTATCTCCGTTGCGCGCCGCAATTATATCGAAACAGTCCGTGCCTACAATACTGCGCTCAAAACAATGCCGACAATGATTTGGGCAAAATTATGGTTTCGTGATGCTAAACCTATGCCAACTTTTACCATTGATACGGATAGCCAACAAACACCAAAGGTTAATTTTAATTAATGAAATCATTTCAACACGCTATACAACGTCGTTTTTTTCTACGTTTATGGGTTCCTTTGAGCATTCTATGCTTGATCATTGCATTGGGGAATGTCACTTACGCACACACTAAATTTCCTCCCTTAACCGGCTATATCAATGATATGGCTCATTTACTTGATCTTGCAACAAAGAGAAATTTAACGGAAAAGCTCGCTACACTCGAAGAGAAAACGGGAGATCAAATTGTTCTTATAACACTCCCTACTCTTTCGGGCAATGATATAGAGACATACAGCAATTCTCTTTTTCGCACATGGAAGTTAGGTCAAAAACAGATCAATAACGGCGTATTAATCGTCATTGCACCCAATGAACGTGAAGCACGTATTGAAGTAGGTTACGGTCTGGAGGGAGAACTAACAGATGCCATTTCCTCTGTCATCATGAATAGCTTCATGATTCCTAATTTTCGTGAAGGAAATTATCAAAAAGGAATTGTCGAATCGGTTCATGCAATTATCAAAGTGATCACACAAAGCGATGCTGATTTTTCTTTTCGAATCAATCAAAAGGCTAAAGCTGTTGAAGAACAACGTAAACAAGCTGCAAAAGAAGAAATGATTATAAATACAATCCTGTTTTTCATTCTCTTTATAGCAGTTGGTTTGCCCATTTTGGCTGTGATTTTTGGTCAGAAAGTAGGTCCACGAAAGTATCTTTGGATGGGTATTATTTTCACACCTTGGTTTTTAAACTTAAATACGAGCGGTAGAGCCTCTGGTGGAATCTTTGGTGGACATTCAGGAGGAGGAGGATTTAGAGGTGGTGGTGGATCATCAGGTGGTGGTGGTGCAACAGGAAGATGGTAAAACGAGCATAACGCGTTTTTTAAATAAAATTCATTGCAATTCTCATAAAGTATCTCTTAATCTTATGCTTTTGTTATTTTTCTGATTACAATACAAACTCAAACATTAAGATAAATATTGCCAATGACATTTGAATTAAAACATAGGGATCGTAGTCACTTATCACATCATTTTAATGCTATTCTAGGAAATCCACCCGTTGAATGGAAAATAAGTGATCATTTGGTTGAGTATCCTGAAGCGCTGCGTTATATGCAAGAGCGTGTGGAAAAAATTCTTGCAAAAACTGCCCATGAACAAGTTTGGCTTCTTGAACACCCTTCCCTTTATACAGCAGGTACAAGTGCAGATAAAAAAGATCTTTTAGCTCCTCATTTATTCCCTGTTTATGAAGCAGGACGTGGGGGCGAGTTTACATATCACGGTCCAGGACAGCGTATTGCTTATATTATGCTTGATCTTAAACGTCGAAAACAAGACATTCGTGCTTTCATTAGTGCATTAGAAGAATGGATCATACAGATGCTTGCAAGCTTTAATATTAAAGGCGAACGTAGAGAAGATCGCGTTGGTGTCTGGGTTAAACAGTCTCATTGCCCATCAAAACAACATGATCTTTCTTCCGAAGATAAAATTGCGGCGATTGGCATTCGAGTGCGCAAATGGATAAGTTTTCATGGCGTTTCTATCAATGTTAATCCTAATTTATCTCATTATTCAGGAATTGTGCCTTGTGGAATTACAAACCACGGTGTCACAAGCTTTCTTGATCTAGGGTGCCCTGTAACAATGCATGATATTGATATTGCACTCAAACACGCTTTTGAACAAATTTTTGGTCCAACAATTGATGTTTCCTAAGTGCATTGATTTTTAAATAAAAAACAGGCATAAAATTTATTTTAATGAATATTTTATTTTATGAGGTATATAGTTAAACGCTATGAGCGATAACAACAAGGATCTTTTTAGTGTTTTAAATAAAGCCCAATCTCGGGTAAATACAAAAGAAAGCACTCTGCAATCTCCAACGAAATCAAAAGGGATGATTTCAAAAAAAAGTGCAAAAAATACGCAAGAAGACGACTATAATGCCCTCTCTATTCGAGTGCTTGAGGGTTTAGAGCCTGTACGTTTACGCCCTGGAATGTATATTGGTGGAACAGACAGTAAAGCACTTCATCATTTATTTGCCGAAATTATTGATAATGCGATGGATGAAGCTGTTGCTGGTTATGCAGACTCCATTGAAGTGTCATTAGATAGGAACGGTTATATAACCGTTACAGATAATGGACGCGGTATTCCTGTCGAAAATCATCCTCAAATGCCTGACAAATCTACCCTTGAAGTTATTATGACACAACTTCACTCAGGAGGAAAATTTGATGGAAAAGCTTATCAAACTGCGGGCGGACTTCATGGGGTAGGAATTTCTGTCGTCAATGCTCTTTCTGATGATATGGAAGTTGAAGTTGCACGAGAACGAAAACTTTACCGCCAACGTTTCTCACGCGGTATTCCTCAATCTGAATTGGAAGATTTGGGGGATGTTTATAATCGCCGTGGTACGCGCGTTCGTTTTCATCCTGATCATGAAATTTTTGGTGAAAAAGCAGCTTTTGATCCAGAAAAAATCTATAAAATGGCGTGCTCAAAAGCCTATCTTTTTGGCGGCGTAAAAATTCGCTGGACTTGTGATCCCGTCATACTTGAAGGCGTTAAAAATATTCCTGAAAAAGCTGTTTTTCATTTTCCCAATGGGCTTAAAGACTATTTACTTGCGTCACTAAAAGATGAATATCGCGTAACGTCAGAAATTTTTTCTGGTAAAACACAACAAAATAATGGTCATGGCTGTGTTGAATGGGCCATCGCTTGGCATGGTGGTGATTCTTGTGTGCAATCTTACTGTAATACTATTCCTACAGGAGAAGGTGGAACACACGAAATAGGATTACGTCAAGCTCTTTTACGTGGATTGAAATCCTACGCTGAGTTAATAGGCAACAAGCGCGCAGCAATCATTACATCTGATGATATTATGATTTCAACAGCCGCAATACTTTCTGTCTTTATCAGCAACCCTGAATTTGTTGGACAAACAAAAGATCGATTAGCAACCATTGAAGCACAGCGTATTGTTGAGAGTGCAATCCGCGATCCTTTTGATCATTGGTTGGCAAACTCCCCTCAAGAAGCAACAAAACTTCTCGATTGGGTTATTGAACGTGCTGAAGAACGTGTTAAACGACGCCAAGATAGAGAAATAAGTCGAAAAACTGCTGTCCGTAAATTACGTCTGCCCGGTAAACTTGCAGATTGTAGCCAAAACCATGCTGCGGGTGCTGAATTATTCATTGTTGAAGGGGATTCCGCAGGAGGATCAGCCAAACAAGCGAGAAATAGAGCAAACCAAGCAATTTTACCTCTTCGTGGCAAAATCCTCAATGTCGCCAGTGCTGCACATGAAAAAATGAACTCAAGCCAAACAATTAGCGATCTTATCCTTGCTCTTGGATGTGGAACACGCTCTAAATATCGTGAAAAAGATCTCAGATATGAACGGATTATCATCATGACAGATGCAGATGTTGATGGTGCTCATATTGCCTCACTGCTCATTACCTTCTTTTTTCAAGAAATGCCTGACCTTATTCATCAAGGACATTTATATCTCGCCGTCCCTCCCCTTTATAGAATATCGCAAGGAGGAAAAGTTGCTTATGCACGCGATGACATCCATAAGGATGAATTGCTCAAAACTGAATTTACGGGAAAAGCTAAAATTGAAATCGGGCGTTTTAAAGGGCTGGGTGAGATGCGCGCGGAACAACTTAAAGAAACAACGATGCATCCTCAAAAACGTACATTGCTTCGTGTTTCTATTGATGCCGTGGAAATTCAAGAAACGAAAAAGACTGTAGAAAGTCTCATGGGAACAAAACCAGAAGCACGATTTCGTTTTATACAAGAAAACTCTACTTTTGCTTCTAATTTAGACATCTAATGTAAAAAATATCTCTTTTAAATCACTGCAGCAGCGTCAATCACGCGCAGTTGCGGATTGATCGTTCCATTCCAATAATTCAAACTAAGATGACCCGCTAAATGAATCATTTCACCAATATTTCTCGACAGAAAATCACCAAGCGCTGTCCCTACAGCACGAAAAGCTATTCCTTGCAGTTTTTTGCCTTCCCCATTAGATACAATGAGACGAAGATGTCCTTTTCCAACTTCAGATAGGTTCACCAATCGATGAGAGGGAAGAACAAAAACAGGTGTCGCATTCCCTGTCCCAAAAGGCCCCGCCTTTTCAAGCAACTCAAAGAGTGCTTGATTGACACCAGAAGCAGAAAGAGAACCATCTATACGAAGAGATTTTTTTGCATGTAATTGTGAAACCATGACAGAAACTTTTTCTTCTAGCCATTTTCGAAAAGTTTCAATTTTTGTCGATTGAATTGTAATTCCTGCTGCCATACTATGCCCCCCTCCTTTTTCTAATAAATTGAGGGTAACAGCTTCACGAACGAGTGCTCCTAAATCTATGCCATGAATTGAGCGTCCTGACCCTACGCCATTTCCATCTTCTTTCAAAGCGATAGCAAAAACAGGACAAAAAAAACGCTCTTTAAGGCGGGAAGCAAGAATACCAATAATTCCCGGATGCCATTCTTGATGAGAAATGACAAGTGACAATGGTGTTTCTTGATCTTGATAAAGAGAAGCAATATAAGATTCCGCCTGTGCTAATTGAATGTTCTCCATTTCTTGGCGTTCTTGATTAAGCTGATCTAATTGTTCTGCTATTCTGTCCGCTTCATCTTTATTCTCACAACTAAGCAAACGCGCTCCCAAAGCTTGGTCGCCAATGCGCCCTCCTGCATTAATTCTAGGACCTAATAAAAAACCTAAATGAAAACTATTAAGTGGCTCCCCTATCCGTGCAACCTTTGTTAAAGCTGCTATCCCTGGATTATGCATAGAACGAGCAACTTGAAGCCCTTTTGCCACAAAAGCACGGTTAACACCCTGTAATGGAACAACATCACATATGGTTGCCAATGCAACAAGATCAAGCATACTAAGAAGATCAGGCAGCTTCCTTTCAAATTGCTTTTTCCGCAGCAAATGATGAACCCAAGCTAATGTAATAAAGACAACACCTGCTGCACATAAATGGCCTTGTTTAGAAAAATCATCAGGGCGATTAGGATTGACAAGAGCAACAGCTTCTTGATGAACCTCTGACATTTGATGATGATCTAAAATCACAACATCAGCCCCCGCAAGCCTCGCCGCTTTTACAGCATCTGGACTATTTGCGCCACAATCAACCGTGATAATTAAACGGGCACCTTCTTGCACGAGCATTCTCATTGCTTGTTCATTCGGCCCATAGCCTTCAACAATACGATCGGGAATATAAATTTTGACTTCAATCCCCAAATAGCGAAAAAAACGCGCTATAAGTGCTGATGCACAAGCACCGTCAACATCATAATCACCAAAAACAGCAACCTGTTCTTGATTGAGAAGAGCCTTAACAATACGCTCTGCTGCACATTGCATATCTTTAAAACTTTCTGGATCCGGCATAAGCGTTCGCAATGTTGGATTAATAAAAGCAACAGCTTCAGTTTCATCCACATCTCTTGCTGAAAGGACTCGCGCTAACTGATCTGGAAAACCAAACTTTTGAGAAATAGCACGCGCATTATTTATCCCTTGAACATCAAGAGCATCTAACCAAGCTTGACCACAAGCAGAAGATTCAACATTGAGAAAATAACGAGACAGCTGCATTGCCGCTTATTTTATAATGGCGATTAATAAAATACAATCATGCGTTAAAGATAAAATAGCCTTTTGCAACATTCATTTTAAATTTAAATTATCCATAAAATTATTTTAATAAGGTATTATAATACCTCAATCATAAAGTGCTGTTTTATAAAGTTTTTATTTTCTCTTGACGTCAATCAAAAGACATTATATCAGAGCAACAAGTATGTGTTAAATATTTCGCTGTGCTAACAATCTTCAACGCAAACAATGAAAATGCCCTCATGCTACAGGGGCTTTAATTAAAGGATACTTCTATGGCAACTTTTTCACAAAAGCCAACTGAAGTGGTGAAAAAATGGGTTATTATTGACGCAGAAAACCTTGTTTTAGGTCGTCTTGCCACATTTGTTGCAAACCGCTTACGTGGCAAACATAAAGCTACATTTACACCACATGTTGATGATGGTGACAACGTTATTGTCATCAATGCCGATAAAATAGCTCTGACCGGTAAAAAATATACAGATAAAACATATTATTGGCATACCGGCTATATTGGTGGAATCAAACAACGTACAGCACGTCAGCTTCTTGAAGGGCGTTTTCCCGAACGCGTTGTTGAAAAAGCTGTAGAACGCATGATTCCGCGTGGCCCCCTTGGTCGCCGTCAATTGAAGAATCTCCGTGTTTATGCTGGAAGCCAACATCCGCATGAAGCACAACAGCCCGAGTCTCTTGACGTTGGCGCTTTAAACCGCAAAAACAAAAGGATTGCTTGATTATGGCTGAAATTAATTCTCTTTCTGAACTTAGCATGGTAACAAATATTACAGAGCTCCATGAAAATGTTGTTCCTGTCCACGTGCAGAAGCTTGATTCTCAAGGACGTGCCTATGCAACAGGAAAACGAAAAGATGCTGTTGCTCGCGTGTGGATTAAACCGGGCTCTGGAAAAATTATCATTAATAACAAGGAATTTGACAAATATTTCGCGCGTCCCGTTCTAAGAATGATTCTTCGTCAACCAATTGTTGCAACAAATAGGGATAGCCAATTTGATATTATTGCAACCGTTGCAGGTGGTGGTCTTTCTGGACAAGCTGGTGCGGTACGCCATGGTATTTCCAAAGCTTTAACCTATTACGAACCAGAACTCCGACCAATTTTGAAAAAAGGGGGATTTCTTACCCGCGATAGCCGTGTTGTTGAACGTAAAAAATACGGTAAAGCAAAAGCGCGTCGTTCTTTCCAATTTTCAAAACGTTAATTTCAATTTTTATGCAATATATAGGGCCCCGTTTTCATCGGGGCTTTTTTCATCTTGCTAAATTTTTACCCTGCTAAAACAGACTTTTAGATGAATGTAGGAACAAATTTATACCGATTAGAAAAAACAAAAATGCAAAACAGCTGTTTCTCTTAAGAGAAAAACTAAGAAAAATAGACCAAAAAAAATTCAAAACTTTCGTGTCAATTTTAAAAGTCTGTTTTACTAACTTGAATATATCCACATGCTAAAGCACAAAAATATTTGTGTGATAACTTTAGCAATCTTATAGCTTTTCAATGTCTTTTTCTATCATCATTTAACAAAGCTTCAGTCCACAAAATGTTTTACCATTGTAATAAAATGAGGGACAGAAATAGGCTTTGACATATATTCTTCACATCCACTGGCACGAATTCGTTCCTCGTCCCCCTTCATAGCAAAAGCTGTTACAGCAACAACGGGGATTGATCGAAGTTCTTCATCCTCTTTTAATTGTTTAATAACATCTATTCCAGAGACTTCTGGCAACTGGATATCCACAAGGATAAGAGATGGCATCGATGAACGCGCCAAATCTAATGCCATAAGACCATTACGTGTTTCAACGGTTTCATAGCCACTTGCTTCTACAAGATCACGGAATAACTTCATATTAAGCTCATTATCTTCCACGATCATGACTTTTTTTGACATTCGTATAACTCCATCCTTCTCAGATAAAATAGAGAAATAGAAATGAATCCACATTCTCTTTGTCTTAAGATAAAATGATAAAAAAAATTGTAAACCACAAAGAGATGAACAGCCTCTAATAAAAGCATTTTTTGCAAATCTTTGTAAGACGCATCACTGTGCTTTTTCGGTTCATCAGAATAAAATCCACAATACCCATAAGATTATATTACCCTATATTTTTTGACTGGATACGCACAGTTCATGGGTATTTCAATTAAAGCATATGTATTTTCATCATAAAAAAAATATCAAGTACAAACTTAGTTCAACTGCGTATTTTGAAGAGAAAAAATTTAATTAACTTTAAAAAGCAGCTAATTATTTAAATTTAATCCCCCTACACTGCCATTCCGCCCGCAACAATATCTTAATGATATAAAAGAATAAATTTATCAATATTATTAAAAGTAAAAAATAAATAAACCGTGCTTAAATATCACGGTTTATTTAATATAAAACATTCAATAATAGGAATAATTTAAACTTCATCAAGGATTAAGAGCCCATGCACTATGAGTAACAGCATCGAACGTTCTTCCACCTGTCGCTCTTCTAGGACTTGGCGGCTTTCTAGTAAAGAAATATACAAGATATGCAATTAAACCAAAAATCGCTGCCTCCATCCCCATTAAAGCCGCAACCTTGTGGACATTTTTTTCAGCACCTTGTCCTCCAAATTGGCTAATAATCATATTAACAGCTTTAGTAACTCCATTTTCTTGTGTCATTACAGAAATGAAACCAGTATTTTGAAACCTACCATTTAAAGAATCAGCATTAGCACAAAAAACCTGCGAAAAGAAAATAGCCATTGCAACGACATACACTATACAATGATTAAATATTTTCATCATAACCACCTATATAATATTTAATAAAATAAATTTTATTTATTGTCCCTCTAAACAAAAAACATCGCATCATCTATCAATAACGTCTATCTATCTTCTGAAAAGAAGAATATAACACAAAATTTTAATTAATAATTTTATTTTAATTATCATTTTATGTTATACAATATTTAAAATTAATACAATACATATTAAATTTAAATTGTCAATTACTTGATATGTATTTTTAAATTGTATAATTTAGCTAAAACTAAATAATTATTTTATTGTTTTTATTATATTTTTTCTTTAATTCATAAATATTATAATATAAAAATATTACAGTGTTGTTTTTTAGTTACACATAATGTTTTTTATTTTTATATAATGTAGTAAGATAAACATATTTATTTAAATATTATAACAAAATATTTTTTTCTTATTATAGATTGAGGAGAAATAGCTAAGCGAGTAAAAATGAGCGTAAGCACAAGCTTAGATCTTTGATTGAAAAAGCTAGAGATAAGATATGACATTGATGGATGTGCCAACTTTAATCCATAAAGAAGCCATTACACATTTCAATGATCTTACAGCCATTTGTTTCTACAGAATCGCGGAATAACTTCCGTTTAAATTCGTTATCTTCCACAATTATAGCTTTTTGACATTAATATAACTTTAAGCTTTTAAGATAAAATAGAAAAATAATAATGAATACGCACTCTCTCTACCCAAAATAAAATGATAAAAATGTAAACCATAAAAGTCTCAACAACACCGAATAAAATTATTTTGTCGCAAATATTTGTAATGCCCTGTATTATATTTCTTCAGTTTATAAAAATGAAATCCACCATAGCCGTAAAATTTTTATCGTATATTTTTTAGATGAATATATAAAATTCGTGGATATCGAATGATATCCATATTTTCATCGCTATCAATCACAAAATTTAACTCAAATGCGCATTTTGAAGAGAAAAAAACTACGTAACTTTGATACGCATAGATTTTTTTGATCTATAAACAATCGGTAGTTTATATGCCCAATCAAAAATTTATTTTTGTGATCTTATATTTTCTCAATCGTTTTTTGTTATACATCAATACGAGCTATGCAATAACAAATCAAAATAGAACTTACCTATGAATTTAAACAAAACTTTAGAATAGACCATACATGCTATTAATGCATTGTTAAATGCAAAAGCATTCACAACACTAGACAATAAAAGATTCATTATAAATGTTAATATCGCTACAGCATTGATTTTTTCTGCTTTATATAATTTTTAAAAAATTTGGTAAGAAAATGTGAATGATACACAAAAAAGTTTTCAATCTCCATATCACAAATCACATTGTTTTTATCACTGTTAATCACAAACATATGATCGTTATCTGTTATTTTACAACATCAAATGAACGCATTATTTTTGTTTATTGAAAAAGAAGCTGTCTAGATTTATTTTTCTCTTTATTTCTTTAGACAAAATTAAAAACATAATTTTATTAATAGCATATCTCATAAGCTCTATAGAAAGAGCATTAACTAAATATATAATTATAAATTTAATATAATAATAACTAATCATATAACAGATAATATCACCATAAATATAAAATATAATTTTACGAATGATAATAACTTTTTCTTAGTTTCTATTTTACTGAAACCTTTAGATTCATAGTACAATATAAATGAATATATGATAGTAATAACAATAAGTATTGAATGCAGTGCTTTTATAATAAATTTAACAAAATACATCCACATCAATAATATCCACCATAACAATTAGAAACTAAAATGCTCAAATAATATAAATAAATACAATTTATTTTTAACGTATAAATTTATCATTTCAAGTATTTTAAAGTTAATAATAAAATATATTCATATATAATACTTTAATATTGAGACATTAATCTCTCTTTCGCTTACAAAAATCATAATATAAAATGAGTCATGCATACGAAAAATTAGAACTTTTCTTTTGATTTACAAAAAACACTAGAAATATATTACCTTATTGAACTCAAGCTAGTTGCTATTGTTTTGTGCTTTCTGGCTTAGTAAGCTCTGTTATTTTTCAGGCGATTATCGACCGCATCTTGCCCTTTCTATCGGGCGGCTTAGAAACTTTACTCAGTCAATTTTCTTATTATTTAAGAAAAAAATCACAACATAACAATATATTGCACGAATAAAATCCGCACGAATAACCACATTCTACCCATGTAAAAATCACCCGTCTTTGACAATTTTTTAGTAACATAACCGCAACAAGAACAAATCCAGCCGTATTATGAAGTAATCTTGACATCATCTTATCATTGGTTTTTGTCATCAAGCTGCCATCTAAACTCAAACCAAAATTGATCTAAAACCAAGCAATTCAACTCTCTGATTTCTTTTATAAATTCTTTGCTCGCAGCTATGAAACACAGCCGATCTTACGCGTCAATATATCTAACAAAAAGCCTCATGTGCAAATTTCATATGCCTTATATCGCCGGCATAAATAACGATAATTTATGGCACAATAGAATTATTCACTCAATTTTTTATTTTTATAATCAGGCTAACGTTCATCTCATCCCCCTAATCCATTAAATTGACGAATTGTTTTCTTATAACTTATAAAAGTCATAGCAATGGAAAGAAAAGCGCTCAACAGAAGATATCCAATATTCCATTCGCCTTTACCAAGCAACAGGGACACAGGCAAAGAAGCAGAAAAAGCCATGGGAAGCATAAACAAAAGCCATTTTACAAGATTTAAAGGATAAATTCCTATTGGGACAAATGAAAGCTCGTAAATCATTTCATGAAAATATTCGACTGGCATCTTACGACTGGTAACAAATGTTACAAAATTAAACATCATGAAAAAACAAATATTGACGATAAAAACACAAAATATTGCAACAATAAAAGAGATCCATCTAAGCTTAAGATCAGACATATCCGGTAATGATACGAATAAATAGGCACTCACATACAGAACAAATAGCTTGATCAGATTAAGTGGTTTACACCAACCAAACAACATCAACAACCAAATTGAAACAGGCTTTATCAAGTATGGCTCAATTTTACCATCCGCTACTTTTTCAAAAAACGTTTCAATAGAATGAGTAAAAATATTCACCAAGTAAAACAAACACCACAAAGATAAGATGAATCTCATCTCTGCTATAGTTACCAATTCTTCCTGAAAAAGAAGATATTCTATCAATAAATATGAATTGAATAAAATAATAGCACAAAGAAAGAATAAACTCCCCAGCCAAATTCTTACCGTAAACAATTTGTCGGCAGATATTCAAGTTGATAAAATGAAAGATTATTTTCATCTCAGCCACCTGCTCCATTATAAGCTTTCATTCCTTTATTCCAAACAATATGAATTAAGAATAAAAGACACAAAATATAAGCAAAACTTCCGAAAATAAACTGCTGAAACACCGCTAAATTTTGTGTCGAGAAAAATTCGGCAGGCGCTGATATCATAAAACGATAAGGATTAAATTGCATGAGCGGAATAAGCCACACCGGCCAAAAAGATGGTGGTAAAAGAACACCCCCAAGAAGCGCCGAACTGAGAATACTCAATGAAAGTAATATATTGTACTCAATCACCCAAAAACTTAATAAGGCAATTCCAAAAGAAAGTAAAAAACAAAGCAATTGTGATAGAATAACAACCAGAAAAAAGAACAGAAAAGCGATAATCAATCCAAAAATATTTTCATAAGATAAAACAAGCTTTACAACAAAAAGAGCCAACAACGGGATGCTATATAATACGCTCTCACCCAAAAAGGTAAAAAGCATTTGTGTCATATATTGGAATGGCTTTGTAAGATATACTTCTAATTGACCTTCTTTAACGTGATGAGAAAAAAACTTAATCACATTATAACCGTTATTTAAGCGTCCTAAGACTAAAGCAAATGCGTAATAATACATCATATCATAAAAGCTAAAGCCATTTATGGTGTTGACCGTATCAGAAAAAAGTGCATTCCATAATAGAAGTTGAATAATAAATGGCGAAAGTGTCCCAATAACAATATCCGTAAAAAACATGGCTCTATCACTTAGAACAGTGAGTAATCCATTCCTTGCATAGAAAAATATGCCAAAGCAATGATTAAGTAAATTCTTTAAATTTAACACGGAGCATCTCTTCAAGTGAGGGAGTAGACACAGAGAATGTACCATTGAATTGAGTTGTCATTTCCCGTATGAAATATGAATAATCTCCACGGGACAACGAAATCTCCAGTGAGCATTCTTCATTGTTCAGTTTTTTATCTTTTAAAGGCGCAGACAATTTTAACGAAAGTTCATCCATTCTCTTTACAGCAGCAGAAAGCGCTTGCAAATGTTTACAAAAAAATGTCACGCGCACCAAAGAAGGAAGCATATTTTTAAAGGTATTAAGATCACCGTAAAATTGTTTTTTTCCTTTATGCAATAGAAGAATATCATCAACGTAGCCATCAATATCCCCCATATCATGACTTGTGATGATGTATCCCATACCTCGCTCTTTTTTGAGTTTTGTAAGCAGTTCCCTGATTTCGTGCTTAGAAGTAATATCAAGACCAATACTTGGCTCATCTAGGAACAACAATTTAGGTCTAAACGATAAATTAAAAGCCAATTCACTTTTGACCCTCTCACCCAAACTCAACATCCGTACTGGCTTATCCATGATCGGCTCAAGTCCTAGCAATTCTGTAATCTCTTTAAGATCGCGGATAAAAGAGGCCCGTTCAAGACCATATAATGGTTGAATCATATCCAGACTGTAACGTAGTGGTAAATCCCACCATAAACAACTCTTATGACCAAAGACCACACCCAACTGCTTAAACAGATCTTTCTTAGTTTTATAGGGATTAGATCCTAGGACTTTAACACTCCCCTTATCAACGGCTTGTATACCAGAAAGTATTTTAATCAGTGTCGATTTACCTGCCCCATTCGCTCCAAGGATAGCAAGAGATTGTCCTGAAAATAGAGTAAAACTGATATCTTTCAGCACATGATAATTTGTATATACTGGCTTAAAGAGAGAAAGAATTTTGTTTGTAACACCAGTTCCTCTGTCTATGCTGCAGTATATTTTTGAGACGTTATTAACATCAATCAATAATGATCCCATCAGTCTTCCTCATTTCAACTTAGCCCCTCTTGGAACATTCCTATAATCTCTGAATATTTGTTTTTGTTCACTGTTAAAATCCCCCTTTCCTTAGAGCAATAAAGCGCACCTGACACTTTAATCACCAATTTTTAGTATGGCATCTTCAATGAAGCATTAAGCTACTAAAAACTTGTTTCTTCTTTTGTGAAAGATAATCTTTCGAATAAATTCAGATAAATGAAATAAGTAAAAGAATAATTGGTCATTGAAGGAGCACTTTACTCATAAATTCTCATTGTGTAGACAAAGATATAAACCATAAATCTATAATAAGTATTCACACCACACAGATAACAGAACAAACCTGCTTGAAAACAAGAATTTTTTTGAGATGCTGCTCCCTTAAGAATTCCTGTAAAAGGATTCAATTATTCTCTATAAAAAAATTAAAAATCGCCTTTACACATTTCAATAAACGTCTTCACATTTTATCTCATTCATCTTCCTCAACAGACACCTCTCCCCAATATACAACCCCTACAGATAATTCAAAGGAATACCTTCATAAGCTTAAATTATTAAAGATACACCCTATCTAGAAATAACAATACAATCAATATGGATAAAGAACTGTAGAAAAAAATGCATCATGCAAAAACACCATTTTCTCATAGCGATTACTAAAGCTCTCTTCTAATGATGCCCTATCCATCTTATCAAATTTATAGACAAAATTTTTATCAATCAAAAAAACACAAATGAAGTTTTTTATTCTGTTTCAGCATCATGCTCATTAAAAGACAAAAGGTTAAAACTTTGGGCCATATGGGGTGGTAAAGGTGCAACAATATCCAATATGCCTCCTGAAGGATGAGGAATACGAATACGACGTGCATGAAGGTGAAGGCGGTTTTGAATTCCTCCTGGTAATGTCCAATTACTATCAGAAAAAAAATACTTTGAATCGCCGATGATAGGATGATCCATATGGGCAGCATGCACACGGAGCTGATGTGTTCTCCCCGTATAAGGTTCCATTTCAAGCCACGAAAGAGCTCGCCCACGCGTATCCAAAACGCGATAGTAAGAAACCGCATGATGGGAATCTGTCTCACCATGATCACAAACACGCATTTTGTCACCTTGTGCTGTCACCTCCTTAACCATCCACGTTGAAATTTTGTCCTGCTTTTTTTTAGGAACGCCCCGAACCAACGCCCAATAAGTCTTTTTTGTTTCTCGCTCTCTAAAAGCAGCTGTTAAGGCCTGAGCAGCTCCCCTTGAGCGCGCAACAATAAGCACACCTGATGTTTCACGATCAAGACGATGAACCAAACGCGGCTTTTCACCTTTTTTATTGCGCCATACCTCAAGCATACTGTCTATATGACGTGTTAAACCAGATCCACCTTGTACAGCGAGACCTGCTGGTTTGTTAAAAACAAAGACCTTTGGATCTTCATAAAGCAGCATTTTTTTCAAAATGCTCCCATCATCCTGCCCACGAAGTGTTTTATCCGTTATTGGAAGACGTATCGTGTCATCAAGAGGGAGAGGTGGAACACGAACAGACTGCCCCATACAAAGACGCATATCGGCTTTAACACGCCCACCATCAACCCGTATCTGACCAGAACGCAACAATTTTTGCAAAGCTCCAAACCCAAGTCCTGGATAATGCACTTTAAACCAACGGTCTAAGCGCATTCCATTTTCATCTGTCTCAACCTTTTTTATTTCTACGCCTGCCATGAAAGTTCCCTTACCTGATAATTTTCCCTACCCGATATTTTTGCCTGATAATTTTATTGATCTATTTTTGCGCCTTTATAAACACAAAAATTCATATTTTCGTTGGCTTTATCACACCATATTACAATGAGTATCCAAAATTGCCTTTTCTTAACGTTCAGATTTTATTAGCTAGAAATTCAAGATTATAAAAATCAACAGCCTTTACGCTTAACAGCGAATGGAGGTAATTAAAAGTGTCCTTATTCAAAACCTATGCACGTGTTCTCACTTACCTAAACAGAGAGAAAAATGCATCCCTTTTAATCTGTACCGCTAATGTTATGTTGGCGATTATAACTATTGCAGAACCTATTTTATTTGGACACGTTATTGACTCCATTGCAGAGAAATCAGGGATCATCCATACCCTTGCCATTTGGGTTTGTTTTGGTCTTTTCCATATTATCGCTTATGTCCTTGTAGCTCGTGGTGCAGACCGCTTAGCTCATAGACGCCGTTTAACGGTTTTAACAGAATCTTTTGAACGCATCATTGCCATGCCTTTAATTTGGCATCAACAACGCGGAACGTCTAACGCACTCCACACACTTTTACGTGCAATAGACTCCATGTCAACCATATGGCTTGATTTTATGCGCCAACATCTCTCAACGCTTGTCGCCTTATTGGTTCTCATACCCACAGCCTTTCATATGAATTGGCGTCTTTCAATAGTCTTGGTTGTACTTGCCGTTATCTATGTCTTAATTGCACGTTTAGTGATGCGAAAAACAAAAGACGGACAAGCCGCTGTAGAATGCTATCATCATAACCTTTTTAAACATGTCAGTGATTCAATCTCTAATGTTTCTATTGTACAAAGTTATAGCCGAATAAAAGAAGAAACATCCATACTGCATCAACATACAAATGCTCTACTTAAAGCACAAAATCCTGTTCTCAATTGGTGGGCACTCGCCAGTGGCTTAAATCGAATGGCTTCAACAGTTTCAATCGTTTGTGTTCTTCTCCTTGGAGCTTTTTTTGTTGCAAAAGATCAATTAAGAGTAGGTGAAGTCGTTGCTTTTGTTGGATTTGCACAACTTATGATTAGCCGTCTCGATCAAATGAGCAATTTTATTCATTGTGCAATATCCTCACAAGCAAAACTGCAAGAATTTTTTGAAATGGAAGACTCAACCTTCCCTATCAACGAACCACAAAATCTCCCTTCCCTCCCAAATGTTAAGGGTAGCATACAATTTCATCACGTTACCTATAAATTCCCAAATTCTTCTCAAGGTGTTTTTGACATTTCCTTTGAAGTGAAAGCAGGACAAACGATTGCGATTGTAGGACCAACAGGGGCTGGAAAGACAACATTAATCAATCTGTTGCAGCGCGTATATGACCCTACCTTTGGGCATATCTCCATTGATGGAATAAATATACGCTCGATCAATCGCGAATCTTTACGCCAATCTCTAGCAACAGTTTTTCAAGATGCCGGTCTTTTCAACCGTAGTATTCGTGATAATATCTCAATAGGAAAAGAAAATGCAACAAACGAAGAACTTTGTGAAGCAGCAAAAATAGCAGAAGCGCATGATTTTATTCTAAAAAAAGCCGATTGTTATAACACAATGGTGGGCGAACGAGGATCTCAACTATCAGGCGGAGAAAAACAACGCTTAGCAATTGCACGCGCTGTTTTAAAAAATGCCCCTATTCTCATTCTAGATGAAGCAACAAGTGCTCTTGATGTTGAAACAGAAGCACGTGTCAAAGAGGCTCTTGATTGCATAAGCCATAACCGCACCACTTTCATTATAGCACATCGCCTCTCAACAGTACGCAATGCTGATATGATACTCTTTCTGGAACAGGGGTACTTAATTGAAAAAGGACACTTTCAAGAATTGATCGATAAAGGAGGCCGTTTTTCTGAATTTTTAAAAGCAAGCGGTTTAACACTCACACCACCAGAAAGAGAAGGAGAAAATGAAAACATCATCCCCTTACATGAAGCCATAGCATCATAAAAATGATACTCTTCACAAATCTCATGCCCAAAAACATCTCAATGCAAAATGTTGCCAAAATGCTTTGTTCATGTAAATGAAAAAATTTCTAAGAATAGCATAATCTATTTTTAATGTGGCGAGTGCACATGGAAGAAAACAAAAAACGATAGCTTATAACTTCACAAGCTTAAAAAACTGTTATACCAATAAACCTTGCGTTATCCTCTTCACAATTCCTCTTTTGAAAAAGAATAGAGATGTTTCTTTTAAAATCAATATAATAGATACTATTCTTCATGAAAGATATGCCTCGTTTACCTCATAAACAAAAGCATGAAGCATCGCACAATCTCGCGAACGAACACTACTTTTTTATCTTTACGATTTTATCTCTCTCAATGATGCTATCTCTGCATTTCAGCAATACACCAGACAGATATTGGTGATTTTTAGACGCCAATCTAACATAAAAACGTAAAAAACACCGATAAGAAAGGTTTTTACTTTTTAAATTTTTTCCAGAAAATCTTTTAGTGCTGCAAAGGCCTCATCAGCTTTGTTTCCCTCAGGACCACCAGCCTGCGCCATATCAGGACGCCCACCTCCACCTTGACCACCAAGAACAGCTGAAAGAATACGAACAAGATCAACAGCATTGAGTTTATCCGTTAAATCATCCGTAACACCAACAACAGCACTCCCTTTTCCATCCTCCGAAACACTGATAAAAGCAACCACTCCAGACCCAATTTTCCTTTTTCCAGAATCAACGAGTGCCTTAAGATCCCGTGGTAAAATATTTTTGACAATACGCCCCATAAAAGAAAGTCCATTGATGATGGTAATATCACCTTGACCACTTTCTGTTATTTTCCCATTCAACACCATTTTCTTGCGTACATCATTCAACTCTTTTTCAAGTTTACGACGTTCATCAAGCAAACTCCTCACTCGTTCTTCTAAATCAGAAGAAGAAGTTTTTAAAAGATCAGCAATTTCACGGATACGTACATCTTGGCGACAAAGATAAAGACGCGCTGCGGCACCTGTTAAAGCTTCAATACGCCGCACTCCAGCTGAAACAGAACTTTCAGAAACAATATGAATCAAGCCAATATCGCCTGTTCTTTCCACATGTGTCCCTCCACAAAGCTCAATTGACCAATGCTTTTTTAATCCTCCCTGCTCAAGTGGCGCCCCCATAGAAACAACACGAACTTCATCCCCATATTTTTCGCCAAAGAGTGCCATTGCTCCTTCAGAAATTGCCTCATCGACAGCCATGAGGCGCGTTATCACTTTATTATTTTGCAAAACAATCTCATTGGCTAAATCTTCTATTTTTTTTAATTCTTCCAAAGAAACAGATTTTGGATGCGAAAAATCAAAACGCAACCGTTCTG
Organism: Bartonella sp. AU16XJBT; assembly: GCF_028618665.1. Classification (GTDB taxonomy): domain Bacteria; phylum Pseudomonadota; class Alphaproteobacteria; order Rhizobiales; family Rhizobiaceae; genus Bartonella. The sequence continues at coordinate 61,732 of NZ_JAQITF010000009.1, read as the reverse complement.
GCGATACAAGAGAGCCCTTTTGAGTCACATGAGATCCCAATACTTGACGTAAAGCCTCGTGTAATAAATGGGTAGCAGAATGATTGGCGCGGATTTTTTTACGACGAACAACGTCAACGGTTAATTCTACACAATCAGAGATCTTAGCATGACCAGATTTAACTTTTCCAAGATGAATAAAAACACCATCAGCCTTTTTCTGAGTATCATGCACCTCAAAAATAAAATTTTTACCCGAAATAATACCGCTATCACCAATTTGTCCACCAGATTCACCATAAAAAGGAGTCTGATTTAACACAAGAATGGCTTTCTGCCCTGAAGAAACCTCATCAACAATTTTACCATCAAACACAAGAGCTGTAAGAATACCTTTAGCTTTTTCTGTTTCATACCCTAAAAATTCTGTACCCCCTACCTGATCACGAACAGAAAACCAAATTGTCTCCGTGACAGCTTCTCCAGAACCCAACCAATGAGCACGGGCTTCCTCTTTCTGGCGTTCCATCGCTTTATCAAAGGCATCAACATCAACAGATATTCCGCGACGCCGAAGCACATCCTGCGTTAAATCAAGTGGAAAACCATAGGTATCATAAAGCTTGAAAGCAATTTCACCATTTAAATGATCCCCTTCCTTAAGCTGGGCACTTTCTTCATTTAACAAACCCAGTCCTCGTTCAAGCGTTTTACGAAAACGTATTTCTTCTAATTTTAAAGTTTCTGTAATTAAAGATTCAGCCCGCACCAATTCAGGATAAGCTTGTCCCATTTCGCGAATGAGAGCAGGCAAAAGCTGCCACATTAAAGGTTCTTTAACACCAAGAAGATGTGCATGACGCATAGCACGACGCATAACGCGACGTAAAACATATCCTCTTCCTTCATTGGAAGGAAGAACACCATCCGCAATTAAAAATGCCGATGAGCGAAGATGATCAGCAATAACACGATGGCTGGCAATAAAATCACCCTTTGCCTTAATCCCTGTAAGTTCTTCTGACGCTCCAATTAATGCACGAAAAAGATCAATGTCATAATTATCATGAACACCCTGTAAAACAGCCGCGATACGCTCTAATCCCATACCGGTATCAATAGAAGGATGAGGCAAATCAACACGTTCTTCCTTAGAAAGCTGCTCATACTGCATAAAAACAAGGTTCCAAATCTCAATAAAGCGATCACCATCTTCTTCCATACTTCCAGGAGGACCACCCCAAATTTCATCACCGTGATCATAAAAAATCTCCGAACAAGGACCACAAGGACCTGTATCACCCATCGCCCAAAAATTATCAGCTGTCGCAATACGAACGATTTTCTCATCTGGAAGACCTGAGATTTTACGCCATAATTCAGCAGCAACATCATCACTCTGATAAACGGTTACCAACAATTTATCTTTTGGGAGGCAAAATTCCTTTGTTAAAAGATCCCATGATAAAAAGATGGCTTCTTCTTTGAAATAATCGCCGAAAGAAAAATTACCTAGCATTTCAAAAAATGTATGATGGCGCGCCGTATAACCAACATTATCAAGATCATTATGTTTTCCACCCGCACGAACACATTTTTGTGCCGTTGTAGCCTTTTTATAAGGAAGCTGTTCAAGTCCGGTAAAAACATTTTTAAACTGCACCATCCCTGCATTTGTAAACATAAGTGTAGGATCATTGCGTGGAACAAGTGGACTAGAAGAAAGAACTTGATGCCCATTACGATGAAAATAATCCAAAAATGTTGACCGAATATTATTAACACTATTCATATATACACCTGCAGAATACCGCATAAAACCATAAAAGAAAAATCCCCTTCATTAAATATTCTCTTTGCCACGCATGGAGTCAATTTAATCAAAGAATGGACTATTTGTTCAAAAAAATTGAGAAAAAATGGCTGTATATTAAAAAACTCAAACAAATAAAAACAGAAAAAAACTTAAATGAAAAAATTATAGACGAAAAAACGCTCTATCAAATGACTTCATCACTTTCTATATTTTCTGACCCTGCATTTTCTAACAATTCAATCGCAATCAAACCAGCATTTTGGCGCAAAGCGGCTTCAATCTCTGTAGCTATTTCCGCATGTTCACGCAAAAACTGCTTTGCATTCTCACGCCCCTGTCCTAAACGCTGAGAATTATAAGAAAACCATGCACCAGATTTTTCCACAATACCAACCTTGACACCCAAATCAATCAATTCACCTACTTTAGAAATACCTTCTCCATAAATAATATCAAACTCGACCTGTTTGAATGGAGGTGCCAGTTTATTCTTCACTACTTTAACACGCGTCTGATTACCAACGATTGCATCCCGATCTTTAATAGAGCCAATACGACGAATGTCTAAACGAACAGAAGCATAAAACTTTAAAGCGTTTCCGCCCGTTGTCGTTTCGGGAGAACCAAACATCACACCAATTTTCATGCGAATTTGATTAATAAAGACAACCATACAGTTAGAGCGAAAAATTGCTGCTGTTAATTTTCGCAACGCTTTACTCATTAACCGAGCTTGCAATCCGGGCAAAGCATCACCCATTTCACCGTCAATTTCTGCTCTCGGTGTTAAAGCAGCAACAGAATCCACAACAAGCACATCAACTGCACCAGAACGAACTAACGTCTCTGTAATTTCCAATGCTTGTTCACCGGTATCCGGTTGAGAAATGAACAAATTCTCTAAATCAACCCCAAGCTTGCGCGCATAAATAGGATCAAGCGCATGTTCAGCATCAATAAAAGCACAAATTCCTCCCCCTTTCTGGGCTTCAGCAATAGCATGTAGAGCCAATGTTGTCTTCCCAGAACTTTCTGGTCCATAGATCTCCACAATACGCCCCTTCGGTAACCCACCAATCCCCAAAGCAATATCCAAGGATAATGACCCTGTTGGGATTGTTTCAATTTCAACAACCTGCTCTTTTTGCCCAAGACGCATAATCGAGCCTTTACCAAAAGAACGTTCAATTTGAGAGAGAGCAGCATCGAGAGCTTTTGTTTTATCCACGATTATATCCTTGACCGATTCATAATAATCTAACACTTCTAAAGTGTACACTGTACTTTTAATTTAACTAAAGTCTTGAGTTTAGATGTTCACAGACTATTTCCATCTCTACCCCCACGTTATGTCTATAACATATCATGAGCATCAAAATAAAGAATTGAAACTCCTTACCTTATGACACAAAAGAAATTCTAAATAAAATAATACTCCTATAGGAGGGCAAGTTAGCACATTTATCTCTCTCTAGAAAAGCAACAATTTAAATTTCAACACAATGTTCAACCTTTCTCCTTACCCCTTTGGTTAAATCCCTAAGAGAAAAACGCTCCCCTTAATCACACAAAATACATCATCAATAAAAACGACACCCTATTACATCAAAAAACAGAACGCCTTTGTGTTGCATCTCCACGCGCTTGTTTGAAAAAGACATCTTTCAACGCTCGCCACACCCATTTCGCGACAGTGCCCGTAAATGATATACTGTAAAATCCATTGAGCACCGACATCTTTACGCTTGAAACAACCCAGCACCACCATCATGACACCACGACACACTTTCCAGCTCCCAATGTTACAAAGCCCCTCGACATTTGAAAAGATTCATAGTGTCATTTTTAGTTTTTTCTTGTACAGTTTTTATCACACGTTAATTCCGTTTGTAACGTACAAGCGAATGGTTTTGATTGATTAGGTTTGGAATAAGAGAAACATACGGTATTTGGGGTTCTCATTCAACATACAAAACAATGAAATATCAATATAAATAAATATCTTAATCGCTTAAAACCGCAAAAACAAAGCAGCTTTAAGAGTTGAATGACAGATTTCTTAAATTATGAATCCATAAAAAGATATGCGTTTCAAAAAAAGATTGCTCTACGAGCAATGCAACAAGTGTTTAAAATATAAACTAACTTGTTCATACGGTGACATGAGGGATAAAAAATTAAATCCAAAATCAATAAAAATGTGTTTTAACTCAAATTTTATTGTTGATTTTTACGCTTTTGGCGCAATTGTTTCCACCATTCAAGACGTTTCACAATTTCACGCTCAAATCCACGCTCAACTGGTTTATAATAACTCTGTCGCCCAAGTTTTTCAGGAAAATATTCTTGTCCTGAAAAAGCATCTGGTTCATCATGGTCATAACAATAACCATCTCCATACCCCTCTTCCTTCATCAATTTCGTCGGTGCATTAAGGATACGCTTAGGAGGCGGTAAAGAACCATTTTTGCGCGCACAACGCAGTGCTGCTTTATACGCAAGATATGTCGCGTTTGACTTTGGTGCAGTTGCAACATAAAGACATGCCTGTGCCAAAGCCAACTCTCCTTCTGGTGACCCCAAATAATCATAGGCATCCTTTGCCGCATTACAAATGACAAGAGCTTGAGGATCTGCCAAACCAACATCTTCAACAGCCATACGAACCAATCTTCGCCCAATATAGAGAGGATCTTCACCAGCATCCAACATACGTGCTAAATAATAAAGCGCCGCATCAGGATCAGAGCCACGAACGGATTTATGCAACGCTGAAATGAGATTATAGTGCCCATCTCGTCCTTTATCATAAATGGGTGCACGACGCTGAATAACTTTTTGCAAAGCACCAGCATCAAGAATCTCTCCCGAGCGCGCAACAGACCACACTTCCTCTGCTAATGTCAATGCTACCCGTGCATCACCATCAGACATCCCTATCAAAACGTCTCTAGCACCATCATCCAAGGGAAGAAACTTTCCTTCTACCTCTTCAGCACGCTTCAAAAGCATGTCCAAACTTTCATGATCATGAGAAAGAAATGTTAAAACCCGTGCACGCGAAAGAAGAGCAGCATTAAGTTCAAAAGAAGGATTTTCGGTCGTTGCACCAATAAGTACCACCGTACCATCTTCCATCACAGGAAGAAAACTATCCTGCTGTGCACGATTAAAGCGATGAATTTCATCAACAAAGAGAAGCGTTTTATCCCCAGACATAAAACGCCTCTGCGCAACTTCAAAAATCTTTTTAAGTTCAGCAACGCCTGTAAAAATAGCAGAAACTTGTTCAAAGGCGAAATTTGTTTCAAGTGCTAACAAACGTGCAACTGTTGTTTTTCCCGTCCCTGGAGGCCCCCAAAAAATCATCGATCCAATTGAGCCCGCTGCCACCATCCGTGAAAGCAAGCCATCTTCTCCAATTAAATGCTTTTGTCCCACAACTTCATTGAGAGAACAAGGACGCATTCTTTCTGCAAGTGGCTGATTTTTATTAACTTTAGGATCAAATGACGAAGTAAAAAAATCTTTCTCCAAAAAAAACCTCAACGAATAAATTGGCGAATATACATACCATCACGTTCATATTCCAATTGCCAAGTACGCGAACGCGTTTGCATAAGAACTTTTTTCAACTGATGAACTGTTTGAATCTTATGGCCATTTACAACACGTAAGATATCTCCGGGACGAAAAATTCCAGAAGCATTGCTCATTTCATCAAGATTGGTAATCACAACACCTTTTGCCGATATGGGAAGATGAAAACGTCGACTATTTTGCGGTGTTAAATCTAACACTTCGGCACCAGCAAGAGGACTATCACCCGTAATTTTTTCAGATTTTACAGATGTAGTTTCCGATATTGATGCAACCTTTATTTGTGTTTTTAAAGTTTTGCCACTTCGTAAATATTCTAAAGCAAGACTATGACCAACGTCAGCCGTCATCAAACGATACCCAAGACTATCTGGACTATCAACGCGCACCCCCTGCACACTCAAAATAACATCACCTACTTTCAAGCCGGCTTTTTCAGCAGGACTGTCTTTAATAACTTCAATAATAAGAGCCCCATAAGGACGTTCTAAACCTAAACCACCAGCAATATCAGGTGTAACATTTTGAAAGGATGCCCCGATATAAGGCGGCACAAAATATTTTCCACCGCGTTTAACAGTATCAAGCATCACTTTTACAAGATTAACTGGAATAGCAAAACCAATCCCTACAGAACCACCGGAACGCGAATAAATAGCTGTATTAATTCCGATTAATTGCCCCTTCATATCAATTAAAGCGCCACCAGAGTTTCCTGGATTAATGGCTGCATCTGTTTGAATAAAAAAGTCAAAGTCGGAAATCCCAACACGTGTACGCGCTTGCGCTGAAACAATACCACTTGTAACCGTTTGACCAACACCAAAAGGATTACCAATAGCCAGAACAAGATCACCAACCTCAACAGTATCAGAATCCCCCAAAGGAAGAACAGGAAACTGAGTATCTTTTGCATCAACTTCAAGAATGGCAATATCCGTTGCTTCATCTTTGAGCACGACCTTACTCTCAAACTCTCGCCCATCAGAAAAAGCCACTTTAATTTCGCTTGCATCTTTAATGACATGGTAATTTGTAACAATCAAACCACGTGCATCAACAATCACGCCTGACCCTAATGATGATTGCTTACGAACAGGAAAATTATTTTGTAAACGACCAAAAAATTGCTCAAAAAATGGATCACCCGCAAAAGGTGATCGCGCTCTAATTTGCCGTGCTGCATAAATATTTACAACAGATGGAACTGTCTTTTTAACTAAAGGAGCAAATGAAAGAGTGATTTCTTTTTCTGTCTGAGGAACATGAGCATAGATATGATCAAACGATATCAGCATCATAATCGCAAAAAAAAGCCGCACCCAAAAAGAATACCTCATAATCTACTCCTTATAAAATCAGCCTATTCTGTTGAAGATTCATAGAATTTTAAAAAAGCATCCCCGCAAATAAAGGATCTCCATTAATATTTCATAATAGAGAATAAAAACAACCCATTTAAACAATAAATATTATAAAAATCAAATAATTCAATATCCTATAATTCTCTCTCACCATCTATTTCTCAAGTAAAACAAACTTAAAAATATGTATAAAAAAACCGCCTAAGATAAGGCGGCCTTTAAAAATCCAACAAAATAAAAAACTTATGAGGACGTTCCCTTCTCATTCTCAGAAGCTTCGATACGAGCACGATCCCCAGCCCCCTTCGCTTCAACATCACGATCAACAAATTCTATAACAGCCATGGGCGCATTATCACCGGTACGAAACCCCGCTTTCATAATACGCAAATACCCACCGTTGCGTGATGCATAACGCGGCGCAAGTGTATCAAATAACTTTGCAACTTTCCCTGTATCACGAAGTGCTGCAATTGCTTGTCGACGTGCATGCAAACCACCACGCTTACCAAGAGTAACAAGTTTTTCAACAATAGGACGAATTTCTTTAGCCTTTGGAAGTGTTGTCACAATCTGCTCATGCTCGATCAACGACGTTGCCATATTTGCAAACATCGCTTTACGGTGACTGGCAGTCCGATTCAACTTGCGGCCTGACTTACTATGGCGCATAAGCCCTCTCCTTAAATTCTAATTTCAATACTGATCTTCATAACGTTTAGCAAGATCATCAATGTTTTCAGGCGGCCATGCAGGAATTTCCATTCCAAGATGCAATCCCATACATGCCAAAACTTCTTTAATCTCATTCAATGACTTACGACCAAAATTTGGTGTCCGAAGCATTTCAGATTCTGTTTTTTGAATAAGATCACCAATATAGACAATATTATCATTCTTAAGACAATTTGCCGAACGAACGGAAAGTTCTAATTCATCCACTTTTTTGAGAAGTGCAGGATTAAAGGAAAGCTCAGAATCAGCCTCCTCAACAGGCTCCTTCTGTGGCTCTTCAAAGTTAATAAATAATGATAATTGATCCTGGAGAATGCGTGCTGCAAAAGCAACAGCATCTTCTCCATTAACAGCACCATTCGTTTCAATCGTTAACGTCAATTTATCATAATCGAGAACTTGACCTTCACGCGTATTTTCCACTTTATAAGACACTTTACGAATTGGTGAATAAAGACTATCAATTGGAATAAGTCCTATGCGCCCATCATCAACACAATTACGATCCGATGGAACATACCCCTTTCCTGTGTTGACAATAAATTCCATACGAATTTCAGCATCTTCATCAAGCGTACAGATAACATGATCTGGATTAAGAATTTCCATATCCCCAACGGTATTGATATCCCCCGCTCTCACAACACCAGGCCCCTCTTTATAAACGACGAGACGCTTAGGCCCTTCTTCTTCCATACGAAGTGCAATTTCCTTTATATTCAGAATAATATCTGTAACATCCTCACGAACACCCGGAATTGATGAAAATTCATGTAAGACGCCATCAATTTGTACAGCAGTAATAGCAGCACCACGAAGCGAAGATAACAACACACGACGAAGGGCATTTCCTAGTGTTAAACCAAAGCCCCGCTCAAGAGGCTCAGCAATTACGCTTGTAATATTTGGATTATCATGGGTACATGATTCAACCTTATTGGGTTTAATAAGTTCTTGCCAGTTTTTCTGGATCATATTTTTATTCCCGTTCTTTAGTTCCGTTACCATTCAATCGTAACGACCAATGTGAACATCAGAGAAATCTCCGACAACAAAAAACAACACCCAATTAAACACGCCGTCTTTTCCGCGGACGACATCCGTTATGAGGAATTGGTGTTACATCACGAATAGAAGTAATGACAAACCCAACAGATTGCAACGCACGTAGAGCAGATTCGCGCCCTGCCCCAGGACCACAAACTTCAACTTCCAAAGAACGCATACCATGTTCTTGTGCTTTTCTCGCACAATCTTCCGCAGCAACTTGAGCGGCAAAAGGTGTAGATTTACGCGCCCCTTTAAACCCTTGAGCCCCCGCAGATGACCACGCAATTGCATTTCCCTGCGCATCAGTAATCGTAATCATTGTATTATTAAATGTTGAATTGATATGCACAACACCTGATGAAATATTCTTACGTTCGCGACGACGAACACGTGTGGCTTCCTTGGCCATATTTTTCCTTTCAACGATCTCATCACTGCCGTAATATCAGCAGCTCCACCTTCTTTCCCTTGTCAAACCAACTTCAACAAGAAACAGAATATATAAAAAACCTCTCACACAGATTCTTATTTCTTCTTACCAGCAATTGCCTTAGCAGGTCCCTTACGCGTACGAGCATTCGTATGTGTACGCTGTCCCCGAACTGGCAAAGACCGACGATGACGCAATCCACGATAACAACCAAGGTCCATCAAACGCTTAACATTCATGGCAACTTCACGACGAAGATCACCTTCAACTTGATAGCCCTGATCTATCGCCTCACGAATCTGCAACACCTCGGCATCTGAAAGCTCATGCACACGACGCCCCGTGGGAATACAAACCTTTTCAGTAATTTCTTGAGCAAATTTTGGTCCAATCCCGTGGATATATTGAAGCGCAATAATTACACGCTTATTTGTCGGGATATTGACGCCAGCAATACGAGCCACGCCTACTCTCCTTAATTATGTTGACAAATTGTTATAAAATAACTGATGTACCTTACAGAAAAAAATAGACTCAGAACAAAACTCTTCCGAATCCGCCTATTGAACTGAAATAAATTAAAGTTGTTTGTGATAGATTTTATCTCAAAAGTCAACTCTTTTCATTTACTTCTCAAAAAAATCTTATGCAAGAAAACCTTTAATTATACGTGTCACTTCAGCAATACCAATCATTCCATCAATAACCTTCAACATTCCTCTCTCTGAATAAAATTTTGATAAAGGAGATGTTTTTTCACGATATTCTACTAATCTTTTTGCAAAAGCAACAGGATTATCATCTAAACGGACTTGTCCACCAGCCGCGACCGTCTCCTGAACACGCTTTTTCATACGTTCAATCAATGCGTCTTCATCAACACACAACTCAATAACAGCATCAAGCGGCATATTTTTTGACTCAAGCATCTGTTGTAACGCTTCTGCCTGTCCTACAGTTCTTGGATATCCATCCAAAATAAAACCGTTTATACAATCAGCTTCATCAATCCGATCTGATACGATTTGATTAACAATACTATCAGGAACCAAAGCACCAGAACTTATAATAGCTTTAGCTTTTTTACCAACTTCCGTTTCTTTAGCAATAACCTCACGCAGCATATCCCCTGTTGACAAATGAGGAATATTATATTCCTCAGTTAACATTTTAGCTTGCGTCCCTTTCCCCGCTCCAGGAGGGCCTAAAAGAACAACTCTCATCGATTTCTTCGACCTCCACGAAGTTTTGATTTTTTTATCAACCCTTCATATTGGTGCGCAACAAGATGCCCTTGGATTTGAGCAACCGTATCAAGAGTAACAGTCACAACAATCAACAAAGACGTCCCCCCAAGATAAAAAGGAACCTGGAATGCAGATATCATAAATTCAGGGAGTAAACAAACCAAGATAATATAAAGTGCACCCACAACAGTAATACGCGTTAAAACATAATCAATATATTCCGCTGTACGCTCACCTGGACGAATTCCTGGAATAAAACCAGAATGTTTTTTCAACTGATCAGCAGTATCACTTGGATTAAACACAATAGCCGTATAAAAAAAGCAAAAAAACGCCATTAAAAATGCATAAATAATCATATAAAGTGGTTGCCCATGGCCAAGAGAATAAGAAATGGCTTGCATCCATTGGGGCATTTTATCAGAAAAATTATTAATAGTGGCGGGTAATAACAATAAAGATGAAGCAAAAATAGGCGGAATAACACCAGCAGTATTCAATTTTAAAGGAAGATGCGACATATCACCTTGAAACATTTGATTACCAACCTGACGTTTCGGGTACTGAATAAGAATTCGCCGTTGAGCACGTTCTATAAAAACAATAAGTGCGATAACCAAAACAGCAATAAGAACGATTGCTATTAAAAGAAAAGTTGATAAATCAGCCTGACTATGCGCGGTCAAAAGCTGAGCAAAAGTAGAAGGAAAGTTGGCTACGATCCCTGTAAAAATGATAAGAGAAACCCCATTACCAACACCGCGTGATGTAATTTGCTCGCCAAGCCACATGAGAAACATTGTCCCGCCAACAAGTGTAATAACAGAAGAGATACGAAACATGAGACCTGGTTCTACAACAATTTGAAGCCCTGTCCCTATACCGCTTTCAAGCGCAACCGCAATACCAAAAGCTTGCAGAATAGCCAATATAACTGTTACATAACGCGTATATTGATTAATAACCTTACGACCTACCTCACCCTCTTTTTTTAGGGTCTCCAAAGAAGGAATAATGGAGGTGAGCAATTGTACAATAATAGATGCCGATATATAAGGCATAATACCCAAAGCAAAAATTGCCATACGCCCAACAGCACCTCCAGCAAACATATTAAACAGTCCTAGGACACCCGATGCATGATGCTCAAATGTTTGCCGTAAAGCATCAATATTAATACCCGGAAGAGAAATATAAGTGCCGAAACGATAGACAAGAAGTGCCGCCAGAGTAAACCAGATCCGTTTTTTTAATTCAGTTGCACGCGAAAAGGTACCGAAGTTTATATTGGAAGCAAATTGCTCTGCTGCTGATGCCATAAAACGTCTCCACTTCACACTCCAGTTCTTTAAATCACAGAAGTATCCTAAAATTCATATCTTTATACACAAATAATTGCAGAACTTAAACAATTCTCCACAAAAAATTCAAAAGAATAGATGTACCTCTTCTTTAAATAACGACTGATATCAAAAAATTATCCAACAACTTCAGGAAAAATAACCTGACCACCCACTTTTTCAATCTTAACACGAGCAGCTTGTGAAACACCAGAAATATGAAAGGTAATTTTAGCTTTCAAATCACCATCAGAAAGAAGGCGAATCCCATCCTTCTGGCGACGAATAATACCAGCCTCTTTCAAAGCAATCATATCAACAGGCTTTTCAATATTCAACTTACCAGCGTCAACGGCCAATTGAATACGTCCCAGTGAAACTTCATTGTAGGTTTTAGAAAAGAAATTTTTAAATCCACGTTTTGGTAAACGACGATAGATAGGCATTTGCCCACCTTCAAAACCATTCAAGGAAACACCAGAACGGGATTTTTGCCCTTTTACACCGCGACCACCAGTTTTGCCAGTCCCCGAACCAATACCACGCCCAACACGCTTACGATTTTTTGTTGCGCCTTCGCAATCACGTAGTTCATTGAGTTTCATATCTAATACTCCTGCAACCCTTAATCTTCATCTATAACGCGAACAAGATGCCGAACCCGAGCAATCATACCCCGTACACACAGTGTATCTTCTAAAACGCGCCGCCGACGCATTTTATTGAGTCCAAGCCCCTTTAAGGTTGCACGCTGAATCTGTGAATTTCGAATAGGGCTTCCAATTTGCTCTACTGTCACAGTTTTACCACTCTGAGATTTTTTCTGAACCATTTTCTAATTCCTTTTCTGACAATCTCAGAAACTACCCTTCTACGTCGACCAAATGGCGACGACGCGCCTGTAAAGTCGAATATTTTATACCACGCTGAGCAGCAATATCTCTCGGATGCATTTGATGTTTCAATGCATCAAATGTCGCACGAACCATGTTATAAGGATTTGATGATCCTAGTGATTTTGCAACAACATCCTGCATACCAAGAGCTTCAAAAATAGCACGCATCGGTCCCCCTGCGATAATACCAGTACCAGCAGACGCTGAACGGAGCAAAACGCGCCCCGCTCCGTGACGACCTTCAAGATCATGATGCAATGTACGTCCAGACCGAAGTGGAACATAAATCATCCCACGCTTTGCAGATTCAGTTGCTTTACGAACGGCTTCTGGAACTTCACGGGCTTTACCATGTCCAAAACCTACACGCCCTTTTTGATCTCCAACGACAACAAGAGCAGCAAAACCAAAACGCCGACCACCCTTTACAACCTTAGCAACACGATTAATATGAACGAGCCTATCGACAAACTCATTATCGCGTTCTTCTCTCTCACCACGTTCTTTTTGTGCCATTCCTCATTCCTTTTTCTTTTCCGGAAGCACGATAACAAAGCTCCTCATCAAACCAGAAGAACTTAAACGAAATACTTTAAAGTATCCCTCCCCATCCAAAAAGGAGGAAACTTTAAAAGCTCAAACCACCCTCACGAGCAGCCTCAGCCAAAGCTTTGACTCGACCATGGTATACATAGGCTCCACGATCAAAAACCACTTCATTAACACCAGCTTGCTTTGCACGCTCAGCAATTAACTTACCAACAGCAAAAGCGGCTTCTTTATCAGCACCACTTTTTAATGATTTTTTCAAATCACTTTCAAGAGTAGAAGCTGAAACAAGCGTACATCCCCGTAAATCATCAATAACTTGCGCGTAGATGTTCTGATTTGAACGATAAACGCTAAGCCGAGGACGATCATGAGAAACCATCTTTATTCTACGACGAACACGTCTTGCACGACGCTGGATAATGTCCTTAGATGAAACCATAATACAAAATCCTTATTTCTTTTTACCTTCTTTACGGAAGATACGTTCATCTGCATGCTTAACACCTTTACCTTTATAAGGCTCAGGCCTACGATACTCGCGAATCTCCGCTGCAACTTGCCCAACTTGCTGTTTATCAATTCCAGAAATAACAATCTCTGTGGGCTTAGGAACAGTTACAGTAACACCCGATGGAACTTTATAAACCACATCATGCGAAAAACCTAGAGATAGTTGAATATCCTTACCCTGTAAAGCAGCACGATAACCAACCCCATTGATCTCTAACCTTTTTTCAAAACCATCTTTTACGCCACAAAAAATGTTCTCAATCATTGAGCGTGACATACCCCATTTAGAGCGTGCATCTTTTGACTGATCCCGCGGCATAACTGATATGACATTTTCCTCGAATTTAACTAAGACCTCATCATTAACGACGTAACTTAGTTCACCTTTTGGACCTTTTGCCTTAACCAGCTGACCTTCAACAGTAGCAGTAACCCCAGAAGGAATTGAAATGGGTTTTTTTCCAATACGAGACATTGTTCTAACCTACTTTTTCTTCCGTTTTCTTAACATACCTTAGAAAACACGACAAAGGAGTTCTCCACCAACATTCTGTTCACGCGCTTCATGATCAGCCATAACACCTTTAGGAGTCGATAAAATCGAAATACCTAAACCATTTGCCACCTGCGGAAGTGACTTGGCAGAAACATACACACGACGACCAGGCTTTGAAACACGTGAAATCTCACGAATAGCAGCTAATCCTTCAAAATATTTCAACTCGATTTCAATTTCAGACTTTCCATCACCTAAATCGACTTGATTATATCCACGAATATAACCTTCAGACTGAAGCACATCAAGAACGTGCGCACGAAGCTTCGAAGCTGGAGTAACCACCTTGCCTTTTTTGCGACCAAGCGCATTACGAATACGTGTTAACATATCACCAAGAGGATCTGACATAGACATTAAATAATCTCCTCTTACCAACTAGACTTTACGATACCAGGAATATGACCAATAGAGCCAAGTTCACGCAATGCAATCCGTGACATTTTTAACTTACGATAATAAGCCCTCGGACGACCTGAAACCTCACAACGATTACGAATACGAACTTTCGAAGAATTACGCGGCAATTCCGCTAATTGAACAGAAGCCTTAAAACGTTCCTCAAGAGAAACCTTCTGATCCATAACGATTGCTTTCAAACGTGCGCGACGTGCAGCATAACGCTTCACCATCACTTCACGACGCTTATTTTTTTCAACGGCGCTTACTTTGGCCATAATTTCACCTCGCTACGTTTGCCGTTACGAACGAAAAGGAAAATTAAAAGCACGCAACAATTCACGAGCTTCATCATCTGTTTTTGCTGTCGTACAAACGATAATATCCATGCCCCAAATTTGATCAACTTTATCATAGTTGATTTCTGGAAACACAATGTGTTCTTTAATACCCATAGCAAAATTGCCACGACCATCAAAACTCTTTGGATTTAAACCACGAAAGTCACGAACCCGCGGAAGAGCAATCGTAACAAGGCGATCTAAAAACTCAAACATACGATCTTTACGCAATGTCACTTTGGCCCCAAGAGGCATTCCTTCACGAACCTTAAAGGTCGCAATAGAATTACGCGCACGGGTAACAACAGCCTTTTGACCTGTTATGAGTCCTAAATCCTCAGCGGCAAGGGAAGGTTTTTTCGAATCAGCAGTTGCTTCACCTATCCCCATATTAATTACAATTTTATCAATCCGCGGAATTTGCATCGCATTTTTGTAATTAAACTTCTCTTGAAGTGCTTTACGAATCACTTCAAAATAATACGCTTTCATACGCGGTATTTGTCTTTCTTCAGCCATTAATCAACTCTCCCGAACGCTTGGCAACACGTACCTTATCACCATCTGCATTCATACGAAAGCCTACGCGTGTAGGCTTACCATCTTTAGGATCAGCAATCGCCAAATTAGACAGATGAATCGGAGCTTCTTTAGAAATAATCCCAGCTTCTTGTTTCTGCGTTTGACGTTGATGACGTTTAATCATATTAATCCCACGAACAAAAGCCTTATTCTCTTTTGGACTAACCTTAATCACTTCACCACTACATCCTTTATCCTTACCGGATAAAACAACAACTTTATCACCTTTTCGAATCTTCTGCATAATATTAACTCCTTACAGAACTTCAGGAGCGAGCGAGATGATCTTCATATGGTTCCTCCCACGCAATTCACGGGGAACAGGTCCAAAGATACGCGTACCAATCGGCTCTTTTTTGTTATCCACTAAAACCGCAGCATTACTATCAAAACGAATGACACTACCATCTGCGCGACGAATATCCTTAGCAGTACGAACCACAACAGCTTTCATAACATCACCCTTTTTAACACGGCCACGAGGAATAGCATCCTTAACCGAAACAACAATAATGTCACCGACCGAAGCATATTTCCGCTTTGAACCGCCTAACACCTTGATGCACATGACACGACGAGCACCAGAATTATCAGCAACGTCGAGGTTTGTTTGCATCTGAATCATGACTGGCCACCTTTTCTTAACATCTATATCCGCTTGTATCTTTTATACACTCGAATTTGCCTGCCAAATAACGATAAAGTTATCGCCTTCAAATTTACCAACGAAAAACCACTGTTAAATTCTAAAACAATAAACTTAACCCATTACGCTACATTGTCTTTTACAACAATCCAACATTTATCTTTCGAAATTGGTCTAGATTCTTGAATAGAAACTTGATCCCCAATCTTAAATTGATTGTTTTCGTCATGCGCTTTATAATTTTTAGACTGCCGAACAGTCTTCTTAAGAAGCGGATGAGAATAACGACGCTCAACTTTAACAACGACAGTCTTATCGCTTTTGTCACTAATAACAACACCCTGCAAAACGCGTTTAGGCATCTCTTATTTCCTTAAACCTTACTTTCACTTAATCTTTGACGAAGAAAAGTCTTAATGCGCGCAATATCACGACGAACTTGTCTAACACGCGCAGTCTTTTCTAATTGACCTGTTGCTTTTTGAAAGCGCAAATTAAATTGCTCTTTCTTTAATTTAGCCAATTCATCTTTCATTTGGTCGAGCGTTTGCGCCCGTAATTCTCTGGCTCTCATCGCTTAACCTCTTTATTCAGCAATACGCTGGATGAAACGCGTTTTTATAGGCAACTTTGCAGCGCCCAACCTTAGTGCTTCACGTGCAACATCTTCAGGAACCCCATCAAGCTCAAACATGATGCGCCCAGGAGCAACACGTGCAGCCCAATAATCAACACTACCCTTCCCTTTACCCATACGAACTTCAGTCGGTTTAGATGTAACCGGAAGATCTGGAAAAATACGAATCCATACACGACCAGAACGTTTCATATAACGTGTAATCGCGCGACGCGCCGCTTCAATTTGACGAGCAGTAACCCGCTCCGGCTCAACAGCCTTCAAACCGTAGGCACCGAAATTCAAATCCGTACCACCCTTCGCAACACCGTGAATACGGCCCTTGAACTGCTTACGGAACTTTGTGCGCTTTGGCTGCAACATTGTTCTCTACTCCAAATTTTAGTTTAATCTCAAAAACTAAGCATTTTCGCGGCGACGATTCGATGAAGAACCAGATTGATCAGCTTCCGTAGCACGACGTTCTGAAGCCATCGGATCATGTTCAAGAATCTCACCCTTAAAGACCCAAACTTTAATACCACAAATACCGTAAGCGGTCTTAGCTTCTGCTGTACCGTAATCGACATCAGAACGCAAGGTATGAAGTGGAACACGACCTTCACGATACCATTCCATACGAGCAATTTCAGCACCACCAAGACGACCAGAACAATTGATACGAATACCTTCCGCACCAAGACGCATAGCAGACTGAACAGCACGCTTCATCGCACGACGGAAAGCAACACGACGCTC
This sequence comes from Bartonella sp. AU16XJBT, assembly GCF_028618665.1. Lineage (GTDB taxonomy): Bacteria > Pseudomonadota > Alphaproteobacteria > Rhizobiales > Rhizobiaceae > Bartonella. Next base: position 44,314 of record NZ_JAQITF010000009.1, on the reverse strand, counting down.
TAACTGTTGAGCAATTGACTGCGCAATAATCGTAGCATCAATCTCTGGCTTACGAATCTCCACAATATTCAATGAAGTTTCAGCATTGGTCATTTCTGAAAGCTTACGACGAAGTTTCTCGATATCAGCACCCTTTTTACCGATAATCAAACCAGGACGCGCAGAATGAATCGTAACACGACATTTTTTATGAGGGCGTTCAATAACGACCTTAGAAATAGCTGCCTGCTTAAGCTCTTCAAGCACATAAGAACGAATTTTCAAATCTTCATGAAGAAGACGTCCATATTCACCACTATCAGCATACCAACGAGAATCCCATGTCCGATTAACACCAAGACGAAGTCCTATTGGATTGATCTTCTGACCCATTACGCGGCCTCCACTTTTTCGCTAACTTCACGAACAATAACAGTAAGATGTGAAAATGGACGCTCAATTCGACTAGCACGCCCGCGACCACGAACATGAAAACGCTTCATCACGATCGACTTACCAACATAAGCCTCTGCTACAATAAGCGAATCAATGTCAAGATCGTGGTTATTCTCTGCGTTTGCAATCGCTGATTCAAGCGTTTTTTTCACAGTAGCAGCAATACGTTTACGCGAAAACATCAAATCAGCGAGCGCCACATTAACTCTTTTACCACGAATCATTGCAGCAACTAAATTAAGCTTTTGCGGACTAACACGAATTGTTCGTGTAACAGCCTTTGCTTCATTATCTTTAAGCTGGCGCGGAACCTTAGCTTTTCCCATTCCTACTTCCTCTTCGCTTTTTTATCGGCACCATGACCATAATAAGTCCGGGTAGGAGCGAACTCACCAAACTTATGTCCAACCATCTCTTCAGAAACAGAAACAGGAATATGCTTATTGCCGTTGTAAACACCAAAAGTTAAACCAACAAATTGCGGCAAAATAGTAGAGCGACGACTCCATATTTTTATAACTTCATTGCGCCCACTTGCACGTACCTTCTCTGCTTTACCAAGAAGATAGCCGTCAACAAACGGACCTTTCCAAACTGAACGAACCACTTCAGACTACCTTTCTTATTTCTTGCGCTGATGACGCGTACGCATAATAAACTTATCAGTGGCTTTATTGGAGCGCGTACGCTTACCTTTCGTAGGTTTACCCCAAGGAGACACTGGATGACGCCCCCCCGATGTACGACCTTCACCACCACCGTGCGGATGATCAACAGGGTTCATAGCAACACCACGAACATGTGGACGCTTACCACGCCAACGTGAGCGACCTGCCTTACCATCATTAATATTCCCATGATCAGGATTTGAAACAGCACCAACAGTTGCAAAACAGCTGCTAGACACCAAACGCTGTTCACCAGAATTTAAACGAAGAATAGCCATACCATGATCTCGTCCAACCAATTGTGCATAAGCACCCGCTGAACGTGCAATCTGCCCCCCTTTTCCTGGCTTCATTTCAACATTATGAATAATTGTACCAACCGGCATATTGCCAAGGGGCATAGCATTCCCTGGTTTAACATCAACATTTGAACCAGCGATAATAGAATCACCAACACCAAGACGCTGTGGTGCAAGGATATAACTTAATTGCCCATCCTCATAGCGAATTAAAGCGATAAAAGCGGTGCGATTAGGATCATATTCTAAACGCTCAACTTTTGCTGAAACATCACGCTTAAGACGCTTAAAGTCGACAAATCGATAACTTCGTTTATGGCCACCACCCTGAAAACGAGCAGTAACACGACCGCGGTTATTCCGTCCACCCTTTGAAGACAAACCTTCAGTCAACATCTTTACGGGTTTTCCCTTATAAAGACCAGAACGTTCCACAATAACAAGCTGACGCTGCCCAGGTGTTGTTGGATTAAATTGCTTAAGTGCCATTATTCCTATCTCCGAGCCTCTTTAAAGACCTGTCGAAACGTCGATAGTCTGACCACTGGCCAGAGTTACGATCGCTTTTTTGACATCACTCTGCCGACCAACAATACCCTTAAAACGTTTCACTTTACCCTTACGGACTATCGTGTTAACTGCTTTAACTTTTACGCTAAAAAGCGCCTCAACAGCAGCCTTAATTTCAGGTTTCGTCGCTTTCGGCGCGACATTAAAAGCAACTTGATTATATTCAGAAATCATAGTCGACTTTTCAGTAATAACTGGACTAATAATTATATCATAATGGCGAAGATCTGTCATTTAAAACGCTCCTCAAGAGCCTCAACAGCTGCCTTTGATAAAACAAGTTTGCTGCGACGCAAAATATCATAAACATTAATTCCCTGAATGGGCAAAATATCAATATTAGGAATATTCGATGCCGCACGGAAAAAGTTAATATCAATCTCTTTACCACCAATCAAGAGAGCATTATTAAACCCAAGCTTAGAAAAATGAGAAACAAGCTTTTTCGTTTTAGCATCCTTAATAGTCAACTCATCCACAACAATTAAATCTTTTGCTTTTAATTTTGCAGATAAAGCAAAACGTAACCCAAGAGCACGAACCTTTTTAGGAAGATCATGCGCATGGCTACGAGCCACCGGTCCATGTGCCTTACCTCCACCTCGAAACTGAGGAGCACGGGCCGATGAATGTCGCGCACGCCCAGTTCCCTTTTGTTTAAACATCTTTGCCCCTGTGCGTGACACATCAGAGCGCCCTTGTGATTGATGGGTTCCCTGTTGACGACGTGCAAGTTGCCAACGAACAACACGCTGTAAAATATCCTCACGCGGAACAAGATCAAAGATAGATTCAGAAACCTTTAATTTACCAGCTTCATGACCATCAAGAGTTTTAATTACAAGATCCATTATTAGGCTCCCTCAACTTCAGAGGCTTCCGTCACCGGAGCAACCATTTCCGTTTTCTCCTTCACAAGACGGCGAATACCAGCAGGCTTTGGAGCATTATCAGGAAGCGGCTTCTTCACGGCATCTCTCACCAAAATCCAAGAACCCTTAGAACCAGAAACAGCACCGCGCACTAAAATTAAACCACGCTCAATATCAGTGGAAACAACTTCAATATTTTGTGTTGTTACACGCACCTGCCCCATATGGCCAGCCATTTTTTTCCCTTTAAAAACTTTACCAGGATCTTGGCACTGTCCCGTAGAACCATGAGCACGATGTGTAATCGAATTACCATGGGAAGCACGGTGCCCGCCAAAGTTATGCCGCTTCATAACACCGGCAAACCCCTTACCAATACTGGTACCCGTCACATCAACGCGCTGCCCTGGAACAAAATGCTCCACCGTAATCTCAGTACCGATATCAAGAAGATTATCGGGACTCACACGAAACTCTGCTATTTTGGACTTAGGCTCAACAGAAGCCTTAGCAAAATGTCCACGAAGAGCTTGTGAAGTATTCTTAACCTTAGCAAAGCCTACACCTAATTGAACAGCAGTATAACCATTCTTTTCAACTGTACGCTGAGCAACGACTTGACAATTCTCCAAACGAAGTACTGTCACCGGCACATGTTCACCAGCATCATTATAAATACGGGTCATGCCCAGCTTCTGTGCTATTACACCTGAACGCATCGGGTCTGTTCCTTCTGTCCTCAAACCTCAGAGCTTAATTTCTACATCCACACCAGCAGAAAGATCGAGCTTCATAAGCGCATCCACTGTTTGCGGTGTTGGATCAACAATATCAAGAAGACGCTTATGCGTACGCATTTCAAACTGCTCACGGCTCTTCTTATCGATATGTGGTCCACGATTGACCGTAAATTTCTCAATCCGCGTCGGAAGCGGAATGGGACCACGGACATTTGCACCAGTCCGTTTAGCAGTCGATACAATCTCACGCGTCGACGTATCAAGAATTCTATGATCAAACGCTTTCAAGCGAATACGAATATTTTGACTGTTCATGCTCTTTATTTCCCTGTCATATAAAGCGCCTTCAATAATCAAGGCGCTCAGCAAGCATTATTTATTCAATGATCTTAGAGACGATACCAGCACCAACAGTACGACCACCTTCACGAATAGCAAAACGAAGCTTCTCTTCCATCGCTATTGGAACAATCAAAGACACATCCATCGCAACATTATCCCCTGGCATAACCATTTCCGTTCCTTCTGGAAGCGTGACAATACCCGTAACATCCGTCGTACGGAAGTAAAACTGAGGGCGATAATTCGTGAAAAACGGTGTATGACGACCGCCTTCATCCTTCGTCAAAATGTAAGCCTCTGCTTTAAAACGTGTATGAGGTGTAACAGATCCGGGCTTCGCCAATACTTGACCTCGCTCAATCCCTTCACGATCAACACCACGAAGCAAAGCACCGATATTATCACCCGCTTGCCCTTGATCTAAAAGCTTGCGGAACATTTCTACACCCGTGACTGTTGTCTTAGATGTTGGACGAATTCCGATAATCTCGATTTCTTCCCCAACCTTAATAACACCGCGCTCAACACGACCCGTAACAACCGTTCCACGACCTGAAATCGAAAAGACATCTTCTATCGGCATCAAGAATGGTTGATCAACAGGACGTTCAGGGGTTGGAATATACTTATCAACCTCACTCATCAAAAGGCGAACCGCATCTTCACCAATGCTTTTATCCTTGTCCTCAAGGGCAGCCAACGCTGAACCTTTAACAATTGGCACATCATCACCAGGAAAATCATATTTAGATAAAAGCTCCCGAACCTCAAGCTCTACAAGATCTAAAAGTTCGCTATCATCAACCTGATCAACTTTATTAAGAAAAACAACAATCGCAGGAACACCAACCTGACGGGCTAGCAAAATATGCTCACGCGTCTGAGGCATTGGACCATCAGCCGCAGAAACAACCAGAATAGCACCATCCATCTGCGCTGCCCCTGTGATCATGTTTTTCACATAATCCGCGTGTCCGGGGCAATCAACGTGGGCATAGTGACGATTTTCTGTTTCATACTCAACGTGGGCTGTAGAAATGGTAATTCCACGGGCGCGCTCTTCTGGTGCTGCATCAATTTGGTCATATGCTTTAAACTCACCAAAAAATTTCGTAATCGCTGCTGTCAATGATGTCTTCCCATGATCAACGTGACCAATCGTACCTATATTAACATGCGGTTTTGTACGTTCAAATTTGCTCTTCGCCATTTGAGCTCTCCATTTTCTGTCCAAGCCAAGGACTAAGTTAAAAATTAATTTACCAACCTGAAATTACGCGTATTTCTTTTGAATCTCCAAAGCAACAGCCGAAGGAACAGGTTCGTAATGATCAAACTGCATTGTATACTGCGCACGACCCTGACTCATAGAGCGAAGGGTATTCACATAACCAAACATATTTGCCAATGGAACCATCGCATTGACAACCGTTGCAATACCGCGCGCTTCAGTTCCTGAAATCTGTCCTCGACGAGAATTGAGATCACCAATAACATCACCAACATAATCATCTGGCGTAACGACTTCTACCTTCATAATCGGTTCAAGAAGCTGTGCACCAGCCTTCTTTGCCCCATCACGAAAAGCTGCACGAGCAGCAATTTCAAAAGCCAGCACAGAAGAATCAACATCGTGATAACCACCGTCAATGAGAGTTGCTTTTACACCAAGCATAGGGAATCCTGCAAGAGGCCCCGACCCCATAACGCTTTCAATCCCCTTTTGAACACCTGGAATATATTCTTTAGGAACAGCACCACCAACGATCTTCGACTCAAAAATAAAATCATCACCTTCATGAGGCTCAAAAATAATTTTTACACGAGCAAATTGACCAGCACCACCTGATTGCTTCTTATGAGTGTAATCAATTTCCGCCATTTTAGTAATTGACTCACGATAAGCAACCTGAGGCTGCCCAACATTTGCCTCAACCTTAAACTCACGCCGCATACGATCAACAATAATATCAAGATGAAGCTCACCCATTCCAGCTATAATAGTCTGACCTGACTCCTCATCTGACTTAACACGAAATGAAGGATCTTCCGCTGCCAAACGATTAAGAGCAATACCCATTTTTTCTTGATCTGCTTTTGTTTTCGGTTCAATTGCAATCTCAATAACAGGTTCTGGAAATTCCATCCGCTCCAAAATAACAGGCTTCAAAGGATCACAAAGCGTATCCCCTGTCGTTGTCTCCTTAAGACCGGCAAGAGCAACAATATCACCAGCAAATGCTTCTTCAATATCCTCACGAGAATTTGAATGCATTTGAAGCATACGCCCTAAACGCTCCTTTTTCTTCTTCACAGTATTCTCAAGAGAAATACCTTTATGAACTTTACCAGAGTAAATACGACAGAAAGTCAACGAACCAACAAAAGGATCATTCATAATTTTAAAAGCAAGCATAGATAGTGGAGCATCATCAGAAGATTCGCGCGTCGTCTCAGCCTCAGTCTTCACATCAATCCCCTTAATTGCCGGAATATCAACCGGAGAAGGAAGATAAGAGACAACAGCATCCAAAAGCGGCTGCACACCCTTATTTTTAAAAGCCGTACCACAAAGAACCGGATGAAACTGAACCTCTACGGTTCCCTTACGAATGAGAGAAACGAGTTGCTCGTTGGTTGGCATAATGCCTTCTAAGTAGGCCTCCATGGCAGCCTCGTCAACCTCCACAGCCATTTCAATGAGTTTCTCGCGATACTCTTCAGCCTTTTCTCTTAAATCAGAAGGAATTTCACCTATCACCGCCGGAGCACCAATAGAACCATCCCACTTTAAAGCCTTCATCTCAACAAGATCAACAACACCTTCAAAGTCATTTTCAGCACCAATCGGCAACTGTACAACAAGCGCTTTAGCCCCTAACCGAGAACCAACCATTTCTACGCTGCGATAGAAATCAGCACCTATTTTATCCATCTTATTAACAAAAACCATGCGAGGGACACTATATTTCTCAGCCTGCCGCCAAACAGTTTCTGTCTGAGGTTCAACACCAGCATTAGCATCCAACAACGCTATCGCCCCGTCAAGAACACGCAAAGAGCGTTCAACCTCAATTGTAAAATCAACGTGCCCTGGCGTATCAATAATATTGAAGCGACGCTTCCGACCGTCACTACCTTCCCAAAAAGTCGTCGTCGCAGCAGATGTAATTGTAATACCGCGCTCTTGTTCCTGCTCCATCCAATCCATCGTAGAAGCACCATCATGGGTCTCTCCGATTTTATGATTCTTACCCGTATAGAACAGAATACGTTCAGTCATCGTAGTCTTACCGGCATCAATATGCGCCATAATACCAAAATTACGATAATCTTCAATTTTATATTCGCGAGCCATTATATTTGCCTTAGTTTAAAAACTCTACCAGCGATAATGCGAGAATGCACGGTTAGCCTCAGCCATACGATGAACATCCTCACGCTTTTTCACGGCAGAACCACGATTATTAGCCGCATCCATCAATTCACCAGATAAACGCTCAATCATCGTCGTCTCATTCCGTCCACGCGCCGCCGAAATCAACCAACGAATAGCAAGAGCCTGACGGCGATCAGGACGAACATCAATCGGAACCTGATAAGTAGCACCACCAACACGACGCGAACGAACCTCAATATGAGGAGCAACATTCTCTAAAGCCCGATGAAATAGTTCCACTGGATCTGTTTTTACTTTTTTCTCTACAGAATCAAGCGCACCATAAACAATACGCTCTGCAACTGACTTTTTACCATCAAACATAATGGCATTCATAAATTTTGTAATAACCAAATCACCAAACTTAGGATCTGGATTAATTTCACGCTTTTCTGCTCTATGACGACGGGACATTGGCTTTGTCTCTCAATATTATTTTGGACGCTTAGCGCCATATTTTGAACGACGCTGTTTACGATTCTTGACACCTTGCGTATCAAGCAAACCACGAATAATGTGATAACGAACCCCTGGCAAATCTTTCACACGACCACCACGGATCATCACTACAGAGTGCTCTTGAAGATTATGCCCCTCTCCAGGAATATAACCAATCACTTCAAATCCATTCGTCAAGCGAATTTTAGCAACTTTACGAAGAGCAGAATTAGGCTTCTTCGGCGTTGTTGTATAAACACGGGTACAAACACCACGCTTCTGCGGGTTCGACTGCAGAGCAGGAACCTTATTACGTTTAACTGGCGCTACACGCGGCTTACGAATCAACTGGTTTACGGTAGGCATGCAACCTTCCTCTTTTCGATCTACATTCGTCTCACCCAATCGGGCTTTTCTATTTCTATTTCCATCCACTCCAACAAAATTGGAATAGATGCCTCATTCTACACACAAAATCGGGCACACCTGCTAAAAACAGTTTACCCGATCACAAGCAGAGAAGGCAATAGCCTTTTGCACTAGCATTTGCTTTTAATCTTTTTAACACCCATTTCAACGATCATAAATGATCACTTCCACATCGGTTATGTTTTTGTCTAATAGCGAGAACACAGACATTCGTCAAGAACTAAACAGCAGAAAGTTTTCAAAAATGAAAATAAATTAAATTTTAAACTTTAAATTTGCTTTTATCGGGACTCTTGATAAATCAATTTACCATAGTAATATCGCCCTATAAATAAAAAAGCAACGATGTAACTGCAGTAAAACATTAATGCAGCAAATTAAATTGCATATTTGATATCGAATGATGATCACCATGAAAATAGCAACGTGGAATATTGCCGGAATAAAAGCACGACATGAAACATTGTATCAATGGCTACAGAAAAGTCAGCCAGACATAGTCTGTCTACAGGAAATTAAAAGTATTGATGAAAATTTTCCACGTGATGCAATTGAAAATCTAGGTTACCATATAGAAACACACGGACAAAAAAGTTTTAATGGCGTTGCGATTCTCTCTAAAAAAACGCCAGATGAAGTGATCCATCGCTTACCAGGCAACGATAACGATGAACAAACACGTTACATTGAAGCCGTTTATTCAACAGACAAAGGTGTTGTGCGTATTGCATCTCTTTATTTGCCAAATGGAAACCCTATTGAGAGTGAAAAATATTCCTATAAGATGGAATGGATGGAAAGATTATATACACATGCAAAATCATTGCTTGCCTATGAAGAACCCCTTGTTCTAGCCGGTGATTATAATGTCATCCCTACCCCATTAGATGCCAAAAATCCTCAAGAATGGAATCGAGATGCCTTATTTCTTCAAAAAACAAGAAAAGCATTCCAACGTATTCTTCATTTAGGACTGTACGATGCTATCCGGAATGTCACTGATACGCCCTCCTTCAGTTTTTGGGATTTCCAAGCTGGGGCATGGCCTAAAAATAATGGGATTCGCATTGATCATTTACTCTTATCACCAGAAGCGGTTGATCGCCTTATTTGCGCTCATAGTCAAACAGAAGTAAGGGGATACCCAAAACCATCCGACCATGTTCCTGTTTGGATTCACCTTAATGTCAATTAAGAAAGTATAGTCCTTATTTCATGAGACAACAAAAAAATTCCACTTAAGAGAATAACTATGCTACACCGTGCAAACAGTATATCTTAAGTAACTAAAATAAAAATAAATGAATGGAGGACATAAATGAAGAAATCATTGTTAATGTTTATTGCAGCAGCAGCCATTGGGCTCACAAGTGTCGCTCATGCTGAAAATGATACGCTTGAAAAAATAAAACAAACAGGAGAAATCACTTTAGGTGTCCGTGAATCATCTGGTTTGGCCTACGCCCTTGGTAATAATAAATATGTAGGTTTTCATACAGAAATGGCAGAACGTATCATTGATGATATCTCAAAAAAAATTGGTAAACCGATTAAAATTCATTATCTTCCCATCACTTCTCAAAATAGAATCCCTCTCTTAAAAAATAAGACCTATGATTTTGAATGCGGCTCAACAACAAATGATATTGCCCGCAGTAAAGAAGCAGCATTTGCTTATACGACATACGTTGAAGAGGTTCGGATTGCTGTAAAGAAAAACTCTAACATTAAATCTCTTGACGATTTAAATGGAAAAACAGTTGCAACAACTACCGGTACAACATCTGTTCAACTTATTCGTAAAAACAAACGTGCAAAAAACATTCACTTTAAAGTCGTCAAAGGAAAAGATCACGGAGATAGTTTCTTATTACTCGAATCTGGTCGTGCCGATGCATTTGTTATGGATGCTTCAATTCTTGCTGGACATATTGCGAAATCAAAAAATCCATCTGATTATGTCATTCTTGACACCGTACTTTCAGTCGAACCCATCGCCTGCATGCTTAGATTACATGACAAAAACTTTGAACAAGCCATTAACGATAGTATCCTACGTCAGATTAAAGACGAATCACTTGAAAAGCTTTATAATAAGTGGTTTATGAAACCTATTCCACCTGCTAATACTGTTATGAATCTTCCCTTATCAAAACAAACAAGATATGCTTGGGATCACCCAAACAATAAGCCACGGGAAAGCTACACAGAAAAAGATTTATAGAATTTGAAAAAAAGAACCACACTCTTTAAAAATTGAGTGTGGTTTATATTTTAGTTCACTTTTTAATAAATTCCGCCTATGTAGATACGCTTGATTTATTGTCCTATTTGTGAATGACTAATTTGAGGGAATATCAATTAATGGACTTTTCTTTCCTTTGTAGAGATGACCTTACTCAAACACTGGTAACAGGATGCTTGGGCACTCCCGGCGTAAGTCATACCTATTTAGATACACTTCTTGATGGCTTTAAAAATACGGTTATATTGTCCATCACTTCACTTATATTAGCTATATTTTGTGGTGTTATTATAGGAACAATGCGCACTTTACCTAAAACGTCCATCATCAATTGTGTATGTCGCACTATTGGTGCTATTTGGGTAGAAATTATGCGTAACATTCCTCTCCTTGTACAGGTATTTTTATGGTATTTTGTTGTTCCTAAGATTTATCCACCGGCGATGAAATTTTCCCCCATTCTCTTAATAACATGCGCGTTGGGATTCTTCACATCGGCACGTATTGCAGAACAGGTTCGTTCAGGCATTGAAGCCATTCCTTCAGGACAACGCTATGCTGCTATGGCAATGGGGTTTACAACTTATCAAAGCTATCGCTATATCATATTACCGCGTGCTATGCGTGCAATTATGCCGCCGCTTACTTCAGAAGCAATGGGCATTGTGAAGAATTCGTCTATAGCATTTGCCGTTTCAATAAATGAACTCATGCAATTTCAATACCAAACAATTGAAGAGATAAGCCATGTTTACGAAAACTATTTGCTTGTTACGATTCTTTATATTCTTATAGCCTTATTCGTATTCATTGTGATGACAGTCATTGAACAAATGCTCAAAATTCCTAATTTTCAAACAAAGGGAAATTGAATATGATAAATTTCATAAGCTCTCAGTTTGGACTTTATTTTCCTTTCAATTTTTCCGACTTTGATTTTTCTTTTTTTACCTTTGATGTATTTCGTTCTTACATTTTATCAGGTTTACTCTTTAGCGTTTTTCTAACGCTTTTTGCAACAATATTGGGATTTGTTTTCGGCACCCTTTTAGCAATGATGCGCCTTTCTTCCATAAAACTTCTTTCTTGGTTTGCAATCATTTACATAACAGCTATGCGTTCAATACCACTTGTAATGGTTATCTTGTGGTTTTTTGTGCTTCTGCCTTTTTTTACGGGGACATCCATCGGAGCCAATAAATCAGCACTTATTACCTTTACCGCATTTGAAACAGCCTATTTTGCTGAAATTATGCGTGCTGGTATCAATTCAGTTCCGCAAGGACAAAAATATGCGGGGCAAGCTCTTGGGATGACGTATTGGCAAAGTATGTACATTGTCATTCTTCCTCAAGCCTTTAGGGATATGCTTCCAGTCTTTTTAACACAAGTCATTATTCTTTTTCAGGATACAACCCTTGTTTATGCCATCAGCGGTCATAGCCTTTTGAATGGCTTTGATATTGCTGCTAATAATTTTGGTGTAAAACAAGAAGCTTATATTTTAGCGGCTATTTTCTATTTTGTTATCTGTTTTACACTGTCACAAATCGTTTTATATTTACAAAAAAAAGTATCCATTATTCGCTAACGAGGAAAAAATGTCCACTCATATGATCGAAATAAAAAATGTTTCTAATTGGTATGGCGAAGTTCAAGTCCTTAAAAGCTGTACAACCAATATTAGTAAAGGGGAAGTGGTTGTTATTTGTGGGCCATCTGGATCAGGAAAGTCAACACTCATTAAAACAATTAATGCTCTCGTTCCCTTTCAAAAAGGTGAAATTTGGATTAATGGAATACCTGTTCATTCAAAACAAACGAATCTGCCTAAATTGCGGAGTCAGGTGGGAATGGTATTTCAACACTTCGAGCTTTTTCCCCATTTATCTGTCGCAGAAAATTTGACAATTGCACAAACCAAAGTCCTAAAACGAAGCAAAAAAGAAGCACTTGAACGTGGTTTGTTATATCTTGAACGCGTTGGACTCATTGAGCATAAAGATAAATATCCAGGTCAACTTTCTGGAGGGCAACAACAGCGTGTTGCTATTGCACGTGCCTTAACCATGGATCCACTTGTTATGCTTTTTGATGAACCAACTTCTGCTCTAGATCCTGAAATGGTAGGTGAAGTACTTGATGTCATGATCAGTTTAGCAGAAGAAGGTATGACAATGATTTGTGTAACACATGAAATGGGATTTGCACAAAGAGTCTCGGAGCGTGTTATTTTCATAGATCAAGGAACAATTCTTGAAGACTGTTCATCTAAAGAGTTCTTTTCTCATCCGCAAGAAAGGACACCAAGAACACAAGAGTTTTTGTCTAAAATCCTAAGTCATTAGCCGTTATATTATCGCAAAAAGCTATCTCTACTGTAAACTTGGACACAAGAAAGTAGAATTTAATAACAAATGAGAGAGTATAAAAGATATTACAATCAGATTGTTAAAAGTGCTTATTTTTTAAAATATCAGCAACCATTGAAATTGCTGTACGTCTCTCAAATTCATTACAAAGAGAAAAAGCCTGCTCTTGCAAAGGGCGAATCCAATTTCTATCTTTTACGTTCGCTTTTTCATAAGCAGCAGTTAGCATTGCCGCACCGCGAATGATTTTTCCTTCTTGAAGCAACATATTTCCAAGCATCGCTTGGGCAGAAGGATTTCCTTTTTTTGCTGAAAGTTGAAACCACCGTGCTGCTTGTATAAGATTCTTCTCCCTTCCCTCTCCCTTTAAAAATATTTTTCCTAAATGATACTGAGCTTTAGGATTCCCATAGTTCACCGCAGCCTGCATATAAAGACGAGCAGCATAAGAAGGATTAGGTCTCACAGGAGATTGAGGAATACCTTTTTTTATATACCCAGCAAGCTTAACCAATGCATCAGAAACATAACTTTCATCCTCTGAGCCAAGATCAGCACCTTTTTCAACGATATAGGCAAAAAAATGATAAGCCTTGTAATCATCTTTAGGAACACCATCACCGTTTGCGTAGATAGAGCCAAGTTTCCAATTCGCACCAATATAGCCCCTCTTAGCGGCACAACGTAGCGCTGAAAGTGCCTGATTTATCTGCCCATTTTTATAAGCAGAAATGCCACGTTTCAAAAAATAAAACGAACCATCATGCACTTCCTGCAAGCTATTAACATCTATTGTATAAACAGTCGAAAAAAATCCCCCTAAAGTCACAACAATCGTAGCTTTTTTCCATATCTGAAATCTCTTGACCATTTCCCCCTCCCTCAATGTTAATGTTCTATCTGTTACAAATTTCTTTGTAGATCTGTAAACTCTTCTTCTTAATAAGAAATATGGGAGATTTTAAAGTAAAATTTTTAAAAGAAAAGACAAATAAATGAAAATTATCAAAAGCATTCAATAAAATTAAGCGTTCATTTTTATATACAACAATTTGATTTTTAAATACAAATCACCACTCTATATTTTGTAACACATTCTTTAACGTTATAGGATTGTGTTGTCTTTAAAATTTATATGAATGAGTAAAAATCGTTCAATAAAACAACCTGCGCTTTGAATAGAATTTCGAGAATGGAGAGAATATACGGTGAATTGTAAACATTTAAGTAGAAAAAAAACATGAAAGATGGATAAATATAATGATGATCGTTATCTTATAACTTCACGACTGTCTCTCCAGTTGAAAGATGAAGTTTCTCACTCCCATCAATCGGTAAAAAATCTGGTTTTTTCGGTAGATTCTAACTGCTGTTCACTTTATATGCTTTGCTTCATAGATAAATATTGATTGATAAAGATAATATACTTTTTTTGCTTATTGAACGATCCCCCCGGATATCGTAAGATTCTCTCATTCCAAACCTGTTCCATGTTGAATCAATCAAAATCATACACTTTCACGTTACAAGCAGGGAGAACCGTATGGAGTGAAATTGTGTAAGAAAGGACTAACAACACCAATTGAACCGTTTTAAGTGCCAAGGGCTATCCCCCCACACCATTGGGCCGCTGGCAAAGTGTGTAATGGCGCCGACTGGTTACTTCACAAGCGTAAAGATGGGGAGGCTCAATGGATTTACTGTTATACCATTCACGGGCGCCGGCGCAAAATGAGCTTAAGTATCTTAAGAGGTTTCTCTTTAAATGATGAACATAAAAATGGGGCTCCCAGTAGAGATTTCATGATCGCATTCACCAAAGATGAACAAAAGAAAAAGTTTTCTTTAAAAAAAGCGATACCAGCCGTAATGCTATGAAATCACCCAAAAAAACAGAAACTAGAATCAGCCCAACCGCTCTAAAGCAACAGATATTTTTTTCTGCGCCGCACGCAATTCTACAACCCTATTTTGTTCACTTTCAACAATTTCTGCTTTCGCATTTTCTATAAATTTGGGATTATTTAACTTAAGCGATATTTTTTCAATATCTTGTTCAATTTTACGGGCCTCCTTCCTCAAACGAATACGTTCAGCCTCCAAATCAATCAACTGTCCTAATGGCAAACAAAAAACAGCCTCACCCAAAATCATTTGTGCCGATACTTCCGGAACTTTATCGGAGAAATCAATGACTTCAATACGCGCTAACTTTTTAAGAAGTGCATCATAACGCTGCACACGTTCTCGCGTTACTTCCCCTCCTTCGACAACGACAAGAGGTGCTTGTGTAGCAGCAGGGATATTCATTTCAAAACGTACAGACCGAATCCCCGTGACCACATCAATAAGCCAATTAATATCAGCAGCAGCCTCCTCATCTATCAATGTTCCCTCTGGCCATTTTGTCAATGCGAGCATATCCTCACGCTTGATCCCTTGCGTTTCTGTAAGAGACCACAACTCTTCTGTCATATGCGGCATAAAGGGATGAAGAAGTTTATAGACTTCATCTAAAACCCAAGCAGTACAAGCTTGAGCCTCATTTTTAGCATCTTCATTTTCACCCTGAAAAAGTGGTTTGAGAAGTTCCAAATACCAATCACAGAATGTATTCCAAATGAAACGATAAAGTGCAGCTGCTGCTTCATTAAACTTATAGTGTTCAATACCCATTGTCACTGCTGAAATCGTTTTAGAGAGCTCTGTTAAAATCCAACGATTAAGCGCCAACTTTGCTTGTCCTGGCTTAAAAGCTGGATCATGCTTCACACCATTCATCTGTGCGAACCGGGTAGCATTCCACAATTTCGTAGCAAAATTACGAT
Organism: Bartonella sp. AU16XJBT; assembly: GCF_028618665.1. Lineage (GTDB taxonomy): Bacteria > Pseudomonadota > Alphaproteobacteria > Rhizobiales > Rhizobiaceae > Bartonella. Next base: position 28,637 of record NZ_JAQITF010000009.1, on the reverse strand, counting down.
AACCAGCAATGCGGGAAGCATCAAGTTTTACATCACGACCTTGCGCTGCCATAATAGCCAAAGTAAAACGAAGGGCATCAGCGCTATACTGATCAATAAGCTCTAAGGGATCAATAATATTTCCCTTTGATTTTGACATCTTTGCACCCTTTTGATCCCGGACAAGAGCGTGCACATAAACCGTTGGGAAAGGAACTTCACCCATAAAGTGAAGTCCCATCATCATCATACGAGCAACCCAGAAAAAAATAATATCAAATCCTGTAACGGATAAAGATGTTGGATAAAAAGTAGATAATTCAGCCGTTTTATCTGGCCATCCTAATGTTGAGAAAGGCCAAAGAGCTGATGAAAACCAAGTATCTAAAACATCCGGATCACGGATTAATTCAACCACCTCACCATAGTGAGCAAAAGCCGAATCTAAAGCCTCTTTTTCACTTTTTTCAACAAAAACTGTTCCATCAGGACCATACCAAGCAGGAATCTGATGTCCCCACCATAATTGGCGGGAAATGCACCAAGGTTGAATATTTTGCATCCAATTGAAGTAGGTCTTTTTCCAGTTATCGGGAACAAACTGCGTTTTTCCTTGTTGAACAGCTTCTATCGCTGGCTTTGCTAATTCAGCAGCATGAACATACCATTGATCTGTCAAAAAAGGTTCAATAGGTACACCACTGCGATCTCCATGAGGAACCATATGGGAATGATCATCAATAGAAGCTAAATACCCTCCTTCTTCCATCAAAGAAATAATCTTCTGGCGCGCAACAAAACGATCAGCTTTATCGAGATTTTCTACTAACATTTTTAATTCATCTGATAAAACCAAACCATCAAAAAACGCTTCATTCTCACAGAGAAAAATCTCGGCTTTTTGGGTAAAAATATTGATTAAGTGTAAATCATGACGCTGTCCCACTTCGAAATCATTAAAGTCATGAGCAGGGGTAATTTTTACAGCACCACTTCCAGCCTCAGGATCAGCATGCGTATCACCCACAATCAATAATCTACGACCAACAAGTGGTAAAAGAGCATTTTTACCTATAAGATTTCTATAACGCTCATCTTCAGGATTAACGGCAATTCCTGTATCACCAAGCATTGTTTCTGGACGCGTTGTCGCCACTGTTATAAAAGTTGTCGCATCATTTGGATCAAAAATTTTACCCTCAAGTGGATATCTAAAGTGCCACAAATGTCCTTGAACTTCTTTTTGCTCAACTTCAAGATCCGAAATAGCCGTCAACAATTTAGGATCCCAATTGACGAGGCGCTTATCTCTATATATCAATCCTTGCTTATAAAGCGTGACAAAAACTTCACGAACAGCCAGCGACAACCCCTCATCCATTGTAAACCGCTCACGTGACCAATCACATGAAACGCCAAGGCGACGCAACTGGTTTGCAATAATACCCCCCGTTTCATGACGCCATTCCCAAATACGCTCAATAAACTTTTCTCTCCCCATTTCTTGACGTGTTGGCTCTTGGCGCTCTGCAAGTTGACGCTCTACAACCATTTGTGTAGCAATCCCAGCATGATCCATACCGGGCTGCCACAACACATTTCTGCCACGCATGCGCTGAAATCTAACCATTATATCTTGAATTGTCGTATTGAGCGCATGCCCCATATGAAGTGAGCCTGTAACATTAGGAGGTGGAAGCATAACGCAAAAAGGTTCTGCACCACTTTTAGAGCCCGCTCCCGCTTTAAAAGCCCCACGAGTCTCCCATCTCTTTGCAACCCGTTGCTCTATGGAAGCAGCATCATAGTTTTTTTCTAACATTCTATCCATCCATAACGCCGCTGAAAAACACAATATATGACCAAACCCCGATCAAAATCCGGCAAACCTCACCACTCACTAGAGAGCCCGCAAAACCTCAAACAAAGTGCTCATAAAATGAAAAGCATAAAAATAATGTAAAAAATAATTAAGACGATTTTTTAATCGCCTTCACAATCTCTTCACGTAAAATATCTTCCAGCAAAACAGGCAATTTAGACTGTAACCATTCTGCTATAGCCGGACGCAACACATCCTTTGCAATCTTTTCTGCAGAAGAAATACAATAGGCAGACAACTCCACACAACCAGCTCCTCCAACTTCTGACTGTGACTTCCTGATCCCATCTTCATATTCTTTTGCTTTATAAACAGAATTTCGCTCTTCAGAAGAAAACTTCATCTTTTGCACATCCACACCAACTGTATTATTTTCTACCTCTGTATCCTCTTTCTCTTGCGCGCTCCTTCCCCTTTGATTTTCAGTAGAAAGACCAATACGATCAGCTAAAGCCTTCATAGCATCATCAACAGATAGGGTGGTATCATAAAGACCTTCTGATACAACTTCCAAACGATCTTCCGAAGCATTTGCAACATCTTCATTTAAAAAGTGATCAGATTGAACCGTATTTTCTTCGATTATTTCACGAATAGATGTCAAAATTTCATCCATACTTGGCTCACGTAACACGCTTGAACTCTGTACCATACTTTACAACCTCTCAGAGACGCAACAACAAATAGAATCATATTTTCAGTGTATGCAAAAGAATCATAAGATCAACATGCCTCTCGTGATATTTTCAAATATGCTTGCCATAAAGAGGGCGCTACACACAACTTTCTGCACTAAAAAAAACATATAACCGCTCTATTTTTCAACATATCCAACGACTGATTAACTAATATTTTAAAAACTAAAATGATTTGAGATCAAAGAGCTACTTTTATGCATTAACGGATATATTGAATTGTTTTTAAGCCTAGATAATTTGCAGTCAATTTACCAATAGAGGATTGAACACTATAGCTCGCCACAACAGCATTACGTTCTGCCATTGCAAGCGCAATCTGAGCATTAATCAATTGAGTACGAGAATTTAAAACATCCAATGTCGTTGCCTGCCCTACACGATTTTCTTGCACACGACCTTTAAGAGCAATTTCAGCAGCACGAACACTTTCACGGTAAGCAATAACAGATGCGCGTGCACCTTCCAACTGAAACCAAGCAGAAGTAAGTGCTTGTCTCGTATTACTATGCGCCAAATCGAGTTGAAGCTGCGCCTGTCCAAGCTGTTCCTTCGATTGGCGAATCTGCGCAGACGTACGCCCCCCTTCAAAGATTGGAACACTCACTGACAATCCTATTGATTTAGAAACGCCATCTTCTCCAGCACCGCTGTAAATCCGATTATAAGATGCTGTTGCAGAAAAATCAACTTTAGGAAGCAACGCTCCTTCTTTCGCCTTTACATTGTAACCACTCGCATCGACTAAATATTGAGCATAAAGGATTGCTGGATGCATCACAACGCTCATTTGGTAAGCCGTATCAAGATTGACGGGAAAATCTGTGGCGACGGGTGGGCGTTTTAACTTTTCAGGATCAGAACCAATAATTTGTCGATACACTGCCTCTGCTGCTTTTACATCAGCACGAGCAAGACTCAGTTCTGAAACCGCCACGGAACGTGCAGCTTGAGCTTGAGCAAGATCAACACGACCTCCCTCACCCACATCAAATTTTGCTTTATTGGAACGAACCTGCTCTTCAAGAGCTGCCAAATTTTCTCTCCGAAGATCGGCAACACGACGCGTCTGATAGACATTAGCATAAGCTGTCACAGTTTCCAGAAACGTATTTTGTTCAGCATTACGAAGATACTCACGTTGCGCCTGCAGCTTAACTTGGGCTGAAGAAAACATATTTTGCGTGATAAAACCGTCAAATAATCTTTGATTTAATTTCACGCCTATAGATCCAGAAGTGACATAAGGACCTGTAAAAGACTTATTCCGCCCATAGCTCCCAACCCCTTCAACTTGTGGTAATAACCCTGATCGCGCGATGACAACGTCATCACTGGCTATACGAACAGCCGCCCGTTCACTATTCAACTTAGCATTGTGTTTATAAGCTTTAGAAAAGGCATCCATCAATGTTTCAGCACAAACAGCCTCTGATAATAAAAGACTCAAAACCAGCAAAAAACATGCCTGAAACTTCTTGTTTATTTTAAACACAATACACACAATAACAAACCCCAAACAAATAACAGAAATATCTTTTATTCATAAAACGAACAAGCACTAAAATACAAAATCAGGTGTTTTTAAAAAACAAGGAAGAGGTTTTACAGCGAGATTAAAAGCACGCCGGGCTGAAATGATTCCATCTTCTTTGATGTAGATTCGTGCTACAGCAGCATTTCCATCTCCTTCAACCACAACAAGACGTCCATTGTCTTTCATTTGGTCAAAGATACCTTGTGGAATAAAATCGACAGATCCCTCAATAAAAATCACATCATAAGGTCCCTCAACGGCATATCCCTGCTCTAATGGACCATGAATGACAACCACATTATCACATTGATTACGTTCTAAAGCTTCAAGAGCACGTTCAAAAAGAGACTTATTATTTTCCAACGCAATCACAGACCCTGCAAGTTTTGAAAGCAAAGCTGCACAATAACCACTATTTGCACCAATATCTAAAACAACATCTGATGATTTTACAGCAGCAAGCTGTAATAATTTCGCGAGAGATGCAGGCTTCATCAAATAGCGTGCTGGAACCTCATCTCGCACTGGACATAAAACAATATCGGTATCAAGATAGCTTAATGCTTTCATATCTTCCGATACAAACTCTTCACGAGATATCGTTAAAAACGCTTCAAGAACTGATAAATCCGTTACATCGACTGTACGAATTTGATTGTCAACCATTTTGCGACGCAGCTCAGCAAAATCTGCAACCATAACGACTATTTTCTCCTAACCTACAAAAAACAAACAAAACAGCAACAATGAGGGACTAAGATCTCTTAAACTATGGGTGTTACAAAAAAAGATGAGACAGTCAACAACTCAATTCTAACAGTACAATCTCTCATACAAAGGTGTTTTTACAACTGTAGAGGGAAATAATCTCTTTTCCTATAGCTCCCCTAAAAGCCGTTTCGTTTAAAATCGGCTGGAGGCCTCGCCCGGAATCGAACCGGGATACAAGGATTTGCAGTCCTCTGCGTAACCATTCCGCCACAAGGCCTCATCAACAAATACAAAAGTCTCAATAAGGGAAGGTAAAGCATCCGTCAAGGTGTAGAAATTTTCTCTCGCCTTTTTTCCTCTTATTACACAATTTATCATATTTTTTTTAAAAAAAGTAATTTTATTCTTTGCAAATCAGTATTGCTTTGCTATAGCCTCTTCAGCTAGATGATTGAGCATCGTTCCCCGGTAGCTCAGCGGTAGAGCAACCGGCTGTTAACCGGTTGGTCGCTGGTTCGAATCCGGCCCGGGGAGCCACTTCTTTTTTATCCCATACAGAAAGTTGTTTTTATTCACATTTTTAAACATGAGGGATTCGTTAATAAAAGTGAGGGTGTAGGATTTTTGCAATAGAGTAGAAATGCAATATCCTACGGGATGTTTTTTTGCAATGAATGCAAACAATTAATTTATTTTAAAGAGAAAACTGTTGTACAAGTATTTTTCTTATTGGTTAATTTCAAATAATTACTTCTTTCAAACTACCGCGCTCTCTATCAGAGAGCACTGTAATTGTTTGCACGTTATAAATTACGATTTCTTTCATGAGAGAAAATTATTAAACACCACCAGTAATGAAAAAGATTTCGTATAAACTTTGTTTCTCAACCCAAAAATGATTTTTACTCAATAAAACAATTAAACTCAAAAATCTGCTCTTGAAGCAATCATTTTGAAAAACGGGAAAACACAATCAAAATTATCTATATTATCTCCCTACACTCCATACTTCCTCCCCACCCTAAAAGCAGAAACTCCCAATCGAAAAGTCTGTAATAAAGTCCAGCTTCTTATCTAGCAGGTTCCTCCTACTTAATCACTGCATAAATTCTAAAAACAGCCTTGTCTTGAATATTCATTATACTGTCATAAAAACCCTTAGTGCGTAAAATTTTATAGGCTTTATATCACAACCCTAAACAAGGGTGTTTTTACAGTGCAAACAGTATAACAATCTAAGTTGTTGAGCATGCTATGAAAGCCTTCAACAAATCATGAGCGTTTTCTCCATCGTTTTTATCCATTGTATTGTGCATCTACACACATATTGAAAGACGTCCTTTAAATCCCCCCAAACCCGTTTCACAATGGCTCCCGTAAATGGTATAAAAATCCATTGATGAGCACCATCTTTGATCCACAATAAAAGCCATACCATCATACTATTTTCTCACGCTCAATGTTAGCAATATTTATTTTATTTACAATGAGTTACAAGAATCATTTTATTGATTGCTTAAATTTTTCCACACAATAATCTCGTTTGTAACATGCAAACGAATAGTTTTAATGGATCAATATAAACAGATTCGAAATGAGAAAATTTTACGATATAGGTGGATTATTTAATATATAAAACAATCATTTATTATTAGATAATCAAATTTTTAAATTAAAAGCTATCATTAAAGCTAAAACACATCCTTTATATGAATAAAATTTATCTTTATTCATATTTTTTAAAATCAAAATAAAGCAAATAAATAATCGCCTCTACAATGAGGCTTTCTTTTCAAAATATTTTCAATCTAAGCATTCAAAGGTTTTCATTTCTAAAAAATGAAAACCTTTCTTGTTTTGATAAGAGTGTTGTATATCTCTTTTGAATTGAAAAGGAATCGATAAAAGTAAAAAATGCCCAGGACATGATCTCTTTTCAAGATTTTATTTAAGCCGCCTTCTTGACTGACTTGCGGAAACGAAAAGACTTTGCATGCTTTGCCGCTATTTTTGCTTTTTTATGCCTCTCATTTGGAGATGAAAATTTCTTCCGCTGTAACTGTGCAGCATCATCTTTTCGACCTAAAAACCGTTTCTGACGCTTAGATTTTTTTAAACGGCGTTCTTTATTGTTTTCTTTTTCTCCACTTTGGGGCACATTTAGCTTTTCTGGAAATGCTGCAAATTGTTCTGGAACAGATTCAGACACCAATTTCATACGAATCAAGCGCTCTACAGCACGCAACCGTGTCCTTTCTATCTTTTCATCAAAAAGCGTAAGTGCTTCACCAGATGCACCATTGCGTCCTGTACGACCAATACGATGTACATAACTTTCAGCTTCATCTGGTAAGTCGTAATTAATAACGTGGCTTATCCCTGGTATATCAATACCACGTGCAGCAATATCTGTTGCAACAAGGATCTGTACCGATCTTTCACGAAAAGCTTTTAAAGCAGATTGGCGAGCACCTTGTGATTTATTCCCATGAATTGTTGCAACTAAATAGCCTATCTTTGCTAAATGACGTGTGACAGCATCAGCCCCATGTTTCGTTCGAGTAAAAACAATAACCGAATCAAAAGCTGGATTTGTCAAAAGTTTACTTAAAACATTCTTTTTTTCACTGGTAGGAACACAATATAATTTCTGGGTAATCTCTACAGCCGTAGTGCCTTGCGGAACAACTTCAATCTTAACCGGATCATTGAGTAAACACTTTGCAAGCACAGCAATTTCTTTCGGCATTGTCGCAGAAAAAAGGGCTGTCTGACGCTCTTGATGCAAAAGCTTTGCAATTTGCTTAACATCATGAATAAACCCCATATCCAACATACGATCTGCTTCATCCAAAATCAAAAAACGAGATTGAGAAAGATCAATACACTTTTCACGAACAAGATCTCTCAAACGCCCTGGAGTCGCGATCAAAACGTCCACACCTGCTGCCATACGTTTAATTTGTTTTAAACGTGATACCCCTCCAAAAACAAGACACGTCGAAAGATGCGCTCCTTTCGCCATGGTGCGAATTGCTTCATCAATCTGAACAGCAAGTTCACGCGTTGGAGCTAAAATCAAAGCGCGTGCAGTTTTAGGACAGCGTTTATCACCCAAAGCTAAAATTTGACTTAAAATAGGTAAGCCAAATGCCAAGGTTTTTCCAGAACCTGTCTGTGCAATCCCTAAAATATCGTGTCCTTTCAACATCATTGGAATAGCTTGTTCTTGTATAGGCTTAGGTTTACTCATACCAGAAATGCGTAAATTTTTAACCAAAAGAGTAGGCAAACCTAACTTTGTAAAAACATCTTCTTTTTTTATAGGCAAAATAAAATCTTTCCTCAGCTGAACAACTTTCACGAATTAACCAGCTGAACTCTCCACTCAAGAATCCGCGCAAGAGAAATCCTTGACATTTTAAACGAAGCAACGCTTGAAAAGCGACCTGCGCAACTCATGAGCACCTTGAAATTAAGGGAAAGGTATGTAATTTTACTTTATACAAAAAGCTAACAAAACAGCTTAAATACCTTCACCCTTATTATCCTTGGATTATGATAAAAAAGCAAGGGCTTTACGAAATACATTTACCGCAACAAAAAAATATTAATCGTTTATTTCTTGATAATTGTCTCCATCGGTAAATGTACCTTGATAAAATCAGGATAAATCTCGAGAAAAACTGGATTTTGTAAAGTTTTTTGACCGCCATAAATTAAATACCATTGAGTTTTATCAAAAATCGCCAAAGTTTTATATTGAATAATGCGATCCTTCATCTCAAGAACCGTTGGAATTAAAGCATATAAAGTACCATTATCTGTTTGAAGATACTCTATATTTTCTTTATCTAAACAATAAGCACCAGAAGGCAAATTCTCAAATTGCTTATGCAACTGTTGAAGAAAATCACCACGTAAAGCATCCTCTGTTGTATTCAACCGACGTGCCATCTCTTTATAAAGCCGCTCAGGCATATAATGAGATATAAGCGAAAAATCTCCACTTTTTATAGCATTATTGACATCAACAACTATTTTTGAAAGTTCAGTTTTTTGTATTGTTGTTGGCTGAGATGCAAAACTCTGTTGATGAACAATCAAAAAGAAAAACAGACTCAACACAAAATAAAAAATAGATTTCATTTTTACACTTCTTGTTTTAGTAAAATTTCAATTTCTCAAATAACAAAATCAAATAATGTTTGATCATCGGTAATATCACGATAGCGCCAACCTAACACTTGAAATTTTTCCTCTAAGAGACGAAAATTATCGTATTTTTTTGTTTCAATCGCAACCAAGACAGAACCAAAGTTTCTCGCTGATTTTTTAAGATATTCAAAACGCACAATATCATCATCCGGTGATAATGTGGAAAGAAAATGACGCAATGCACCAGGATGTTGCGGAAAACTAAAAATAAAATATTTTCTTAAACCCTGGAAACGTAAAGAGCGCTCTTTAATTTCTGGCAAACGCTCAAAATCAAAATTACCTCCTGAAATAACGAGAATAATTTTTTTACCCTTTAACTCTTGAGGTGGAATGCTGTTAAGCGCATCTATCGATAAAGCACCAGCCGGTTCAAGAACCACACCTTCTACATTAAGCATTTCAACCATCGTAGAACAAACACGATTTTCAGGAACTGTAATGACAGAATCAGGAGAAAATTGCTTTAAAATTGTATAGTTTAGTGCACCAATTTCAGCCACAGCAGCCCCATCTACAAAAGTATCAATATTTTCCAGTTTGACCCGTTTTCCACTCTCCAAACAAGCAAGCAAGCTTGCAGCTCTTTGGGGTTCAACAAAACGAAGCGTTGTATTCCAACCATATTCCCGTAAAAACTTGCTCACCCCACTTGCCAAACCACCTCCCCCTACCGGCACAATTATTAAATCCGGCTCACTTTCTCCATTGAGTTTTTTCCATTGCAAAGCAGCTTCGCAGAGCACTGTTGCCTGCCCCGTAATAATGCGAATATCATCAAAAGGAGGCGCCATCACACCACCGCTCTCCACGACAAAGGATTGCGCAGCTTCATAACATTGATCAAATGTTTCACCAACCAAACGAATATCAATAAACTCTTTACCAAAAATACGTGTCTTCTCAATTTTCTGTTGTGGCGTTGTCATAGGCATAAAAACTACGCCTTTACGTTTAAAATAACGACAAACAAAAGAAACCCCTTGCGCGTGATTCCCCGCTGAAGCACACACAAATGCAGAATCTGACGATATACTGCTCAGCATTTCTGAAACAAAATTGAAAGCACCACGAATCTTATAAGACCGTACCGGTGTTAAATCTTCACGCTTCAAATAAATTTCTGTATCATATTTTTGGCTTAGAAAATCATTTCTTTGAAGGGGTGTTTCAGCAAACACGTGATGCAATCCCACCATAGCTTTTGTAACGTCTTGAATAAATTTACTCATAACACTGATCATTTCATGCTTTGTTTATATTATACAGGCTTCTTCTAGCGATAAAGAAAAGCATTGTCAGTCAAAATTTCACTAAAAAAAATGAAAATTTTTTCTTTTGTCATTAATTCTTGATTCAATAAAAGATATAGCTTATGAGAGGACTTTCATCGCGGACGTGATGAAAACGGTAAACATAGCAGACTTAAAATCTGCCGGTCGAAGACCTTGCGGGTTCAAGTCCCGCCGTCCGCACCATTCTATGCATTTTTTTGTTTTTTAATCATTTGGATAGAAAAATGATCTTTAAACAATGCTGTAATGATATTATCAAATGAAACTGTGATAACGCGAAAGGCGAATCGCCCTTTCTGTGAGAAGGAATATTTTAGCCATACCTTATGAATCAAAAAATTCATTCTTAATAATTAAGAATCTGAGTAACTCTTCCTTACCTCCTCATCGTCACTCAAAGTCAAAAACTTTTTCTTCACCATAAAATAGCATTTACAATGCATAAAATTTCAAAAGATAAAGGCCCTATCAAGATAGGACCTCTTAAACTTAAGCTTCTTTATTTTCACAAATAACTAGAATTTGTAAGCTATCCCTGCACGGAAGTCATTCGTCTTATACTTAAGTTCAATCTCGTCTTTAAATTTCTTTTTACCGAAATCCGAGTAACGATATTCCGCACGTACAACAAGATTATCTGTCATTGCAAAATCAACACCACCACCAAGAGTATAACCAATCATCGTTTTTGTAGCATCCTCTGTCTTATTGAAGCGCTCATCTCCCGTAATGACTATCGATAAAATATCTTCAAACTGCCCATAAGCGATACCACCAGCAATATAAGGCATCACCCGCCCCGCAGAAAACCCAACACGCACCCGTGTGGCACCCGTCCATTTTTGTTTGAACGTATGATTAAAAGTTAAACTATTTTTCTCTTCTTTATCCTCTGGATCAGATCGAGAAAAGCTGCGCCCCCGTCCATTGGTAAAGCTTATACTTCTCAAACTTTTCTCTTCTGTGCCTTCAGTACCCGATCCACCAGGTTTATCTCCTTCAGTGCCCGATCCACCAGACTCGGTTTCTTCAATATCCGATTTCTCATCTAGAAATTTCGTTTTTGTATCCTTTTTTTCCGTTAAAAGGATATCCGTATCAAGACCAACAATCAAATTATTACCAAGATCAAAGTTAATACCCGCATATAGACCACCTACAAACCCAGAAAGTTCAGGCTTATACTGTTTCTCAAGGGGCACCCATGGCTTATTTTTACTCTCCTTATCAGGATAGAGAGGAACCTCAACATCAGGCGTTGTTCCAGAAATTTTACTTGAAAAGCCACCAATTTGACCTCCGAAATAAAAACCTGCCCAAGAAAAAGGTGAAGAAGCAACAATCTCTGAAGCAACATGTACTGGCTCTTCCGGAGCCACCACATCTGCAGCCTGTACTATAGAAGGTGAAATCAAAGAAAAAACAGATGCTGTTATAAATTTTGTATTCATAAAATTATACCCCATTGCTAAATTTAAATATAATCAAAAATCACATTTAGAAAAACAAAGTCTTATAAAATCTTATGCCGCAAAATCACATGTACTCCTTTATAGTTACATTTAAATCAATCACTACATAAATACATCATTACATTAAAATTGAAGTTTAGCAATTAAATTTTAATAAATTTAAAAATATTAGAATAACAAATACTAAAAAGTACAAATATTCAATAAAATTATCTATTATATACTTTAAAATGAGTAAATATAAAACATTTTGCATCAAAATTATCTCACAAAAAACACAAAATAGAATATTTTATGTCTCTTTTAATGAGATAAATTTTTAAACTTTTTAAAAATGATGTAAGTATTTTTATAAAATTAATATTTATTAAAAGTATTATAAATATAACTCAATACTTCTATATCAAAAATGAATACTATAGATTCTATCTATATAAAATAACACCTATCTTACACTAAAATCATCCCTTTTTTCCTAGCATTTTTCAAAGGGTGAGATTATTAACAAGTGCAATACCTTTATCCTTCTAAAGTTTGTCTCCAAACAAAAGTCCTCAATCATTTTATTTAAAAATTGCTCTTCCCCTACTAATCTCTATATTATCGTCTGCCTTTATTACAAAACGGTCTTTATTAGGAAAAGTGATAAAGCATCCCTTCATACAAATTGTTATTGTTTGATGCATATTTAAAGAAAATTTTGAAGGTATACTTCCTTCGACAATAATGAGAGACTGTATCTTTAAATCAGTATTTTTCACTGTTGCAGCAAAGGCCGTTATGGTAGAAATATTCAACAGAGTAACTGTAATCAAAGCATAAATATATCTCAACATTCTAAAATTCCTTCCTCAGCAAAACGCTTATATAAGACAAATCGAAGAGTATTGGTTACATGAGAAGATGCAATAATATTAGGCACATAAATAGCCAAATTAAAGGAAAAGCTCTTACGATCAAATGCCGTAAAACTCACCTGTGGGATAGGATTTTTTAAAACGCCTTCTGTCGAAGAAGCAATCTCTAACAAAATTTCAACAACATGCTCTGGAGAAACCTTGGATGATACAGTCACTGGAATATCAATTCGTCCTACTTTATTACGTCGTGTCCAATTACTAACGTTATTATTAATAAGGCTTGAATTGGGAATAATAATCGTTTTACGCTGAATCGTCTCAAGTTCTGTTGCACGCACACTAATACGCTTAACAACCCCCCCTACTGATCCGGATTCTATATAGTCTCCTATTTTAAATGGTCTTCCAACTAAAATAATAAGTCCAGAGACAAAGTTTTGAACAATATTTTGTAAACCAAAACCTATACCAAGTGAAAGTCCTCCAGCAATAAGAGCAAAATTTCTAAGATCCAAACCTGCCATTGATAATCCTGTCAAAGCAGACACAACAACGCCTCCATAACTTATCACTGTTTTGATAGAATTACGGATACCAGAATCGAATTCTCCATGGGCCAACACCACATGATCTAGCCAACCAATAAATCGGCGAATAAGGAACCAACAGACACAAAAAGAAATAATTCCTGTTACAAGAGAAAACAAAGAAAGAGTCATATTTCCGATCTGAAAACCGGTCACCGATTGCCACAAAACTGCTTTCAAATCAGAATAGGAAAATCCAAACTGTACAGCAATTGGCATTGCACAAAATACAACAACAAACAAATTGAGAAAAACGCTTACCACAATTCCCAATTGATTCATCGTTTTTTCTTCTAAATGAAACCGCTGCATCAAAAAATGACCAACCGCTGTCTTCATAAATTGTCCTTTAATTCCAATTGCTTGAGAACTTTTTATGCCTAAATACATGAGAACTAAAAATGCCCCACCAATCAGAATTTGCTGCATAATAAAACGCGCGAGACCAACATAGCCTAAAAAATTCAACACAAAGAGCAATAATCCCAAGCCAATAAAAGGTATGCGTATATAAAATGGCAAAAAATATGCTTCTCTTTTCTCTCCCTGAAAAGGCCTACGACTAAACCGCAAAGGGATAAATGCTATTATAAACAGTAATATCGCGACAAGAAAAACAGCAATAAAACTTTTAGCAATTGTCAAAGATAGAGGCGCTGAAATAATTTGATAAATACTATCAAAAACAGCATCAAACGCCAAAATGCCCCCTAAAGAAGTAAGTAAAATCACCAATTGATAAGCAGAAGATGGTGCAACATTGAAAAGACGGATATGGGGCATATTCGATGATAAAAGAACAACCGCTAAGCGATTGATTAAAAATACTAAAATAATTTGACAACCGATCATATCAAAAACAGTCGTAAGCTTACCTGGATCTAAATTAAAATGACGAAACAAAAACAACACAAGATAAACGCAAAGAACACAGATAAGCGAAGGTAAGAGAACTGAAATAAAGGCAATCAATAAGCGTTGTAAATAAGATATCTCCTCGTTAGACTTGGTAAAATGGCAATACACATGGACAAGAATCTTGCGAGAAAAATATGAAAGTCCCAAAATGCTAAAAAGTGGAATCAAAAAGCAAAGAAAAAATTGTAATGGCTTGAAATAAAATATAAAATTCCACCACGAGCTCAACAGCAAAAGAAAATCTGATGAAGCCTCTTTTGTTTTCTGGACAAGATGTTTAATCATCGGGATCGAAAACTCAACCCTATCTGTCAGTGTGCGTTTAAAAAGCTCACGAGATTGAGAAATAGAAAGTTCAGCTATTCTATTTGTCGCCAAAAAAATTGCTTCAAACCGAAGCATCATACTATTAATTTTAGCCTTTTGCTCTATCAAGTAAGCGTATTCCTTCACTGAGCTTTTCAGTTTTTTTACGTCATGATGGAGCTCGGTTAATTGATCAAGAAGTGCATTAATCTCATTAAGAGGTGAACGCAAAACAAATGCTGCCTTAATAGCACGTTCACTGATATCTTGTGCACGTAAGCGCAGTTCTTCCAAAGCACGCTCATCTTCTGATTTTCTGTCAAAATCTCTTTTTAAAGTTTCAGTATTTTCTTCAAGATTCTCAATAATCAGCTGTTGTTGTTGAATAATTTCATCAACTGAATAAGAAGCTATTGTTTGTTCGACAATTGTATTTTGTGCCTCCCTATTTCCCCATGCACCAGAATTAAAAACAAAGATAATCCCCAAAAGAAGGAAAAGTATATGGGTGTTTTTTCTACAAAATGAATACATATCTACCTTATGTGCACAAAAAGGATTCTATACCACCCTTTTTTAAATATAGTACAAGGCAGATATTTTCAACTTTTGTAGAATAATCTTATAAAAGCTTTCCCTTATCCTATAATACTGATAATAAGAGAGAAGAATAATCGTAAGTTGAATTTAATAAGATTAAAGAAGGCACCTCTCGCATGCTTTTTTTGTACCCCTATTGCAAAAAAGAAAATTTGCTCCCTTTGATGACTTGGATTTTTCTATCCAGTTTGGGTGTATTTTTGACGAGTAACCTAGGAACGCTTGCTGATTTAATCAAACAATCACACACCAGTAACATCATTAGGAATATTATTACGAATAGATTTGATTTACAAAGCAAGCATGATCAATTGAATGTTACCACAACTGACACCCAAAAGCGTGTAACACTCCATGTAGAATCTATTTTTATGAGGACCTTTCAAAAAATCCTAACATTGGATTTCTTTTTAATAAAAATTCCAGCTATTGACGCACGACTTCGTAACGTCAAAATGCAATATTTCTCAAATAAACGGGCTCCTCCCAATGAACACACTTAATCCTTTTCCTTGAATTATAAAACGATCATCTTATCTTATTTGTGCTTTTAACTTTGAATCACAGTTAGATTGCCTATTAGCGGAATATATCATGCGTACACCTGGTTGGTTAACTACCCTTTATTGCTGTATCCTTTTAAGCAGCATTTATATTGCCTTACCCAATTTATTTTCACACGAACAAGTTAAAAATTCGAAATTCTTACCCGACACCCGTGTAGCCCTTGGTCTTGATCTTCAAGGAGGCTCTTCTCTCCTGCTCGAGGTTGATAGCAAAACGTTAAAACGCGATCAATTACACATCGTTTTAAGCAACGTGCGCAATACATTGCGCGAAAAACAAATCCGTACCTCAAGTGTACGTATCGTTGAAGATAGCGTTGTTGCCCTTATTTCTGATCCATCACAAACTGAAAAAGCACTCTCTGCTTTAAAAACATTAATAACCCCCATACGCAGTAGCTTTGGCACGACAGAACATAATATCATGATCAGTGCTCAAAATGAAACTCTTCGCGTTACATTAACGGAAGCTGGTATAAAAGACCGTGTAAGCAACGCTATTGAACAAAGCTTAGAAATCATCCGTCGCCGTATCGATCAAGTTGGTGTTTCAGAACCAGCGATCCAAAAGGTTGGAAATGATCGTATTATGGTCCAATTGCCTGGCTTACAAGATCCAAAACAACTGCGAGATCTTTTAGGCACGACCGCTAAGATGAGTTTTCATCTTGTTCCTTCTAATGTGGACCCCAATAATCCCCCTATAGGTGTTTCTATCCTTCCTGGATATACGGATGAAACACAACATTATGCGATTTATGATCAAATTGCCTTAGATGGAAATGTCCTTAAAGACGCCCGCGCTGGTTTCGACCCGCAAATGCCAGGACGTTCTATTATTTCATTTACACTAGATTCCGCTGGTGCAAAAATATTTGCCGATATAACACGACAAAATATTAACCGTCCTTTTGCTATTGTTCTGGATAATAAGGTTTTAACCGCTCCTACCATCAATAGTGTTATTCCCAATGGACAAGGTCAAATTACAGGAAACTTTGACCCAAAAGAAGCCTCAACTCTGGCTGCTCTGCTTCGCGCTGGTTCCCTCCCCGCCCCACTCACGGTCATTGAAGAGAGAACGGTAGGACCAAATCTTGGTGCTGATGCCATTCAAATGGGACTTTATACCGGCATAATCGGTTTTATGCTTGTTGCAATTTTTATTTTTCTTCTCTACCGGATTTGGGGGCTCATTGCCAATATAGCACTAGCGCTCCACACGATTTTAACATTTGCAGCCCTCAGTCTCCTCGGTGCAACGCTAACCCTGCCTGGTATTGCTGGTATTATCTTAGGTATCGGGATTGCCGTTGATGCGAATATTCTCATCAATGAACGTATCCGTGAAGAAAGTCGAAAAGGTGTGAGTGCTTTTGCTGCCCTAGATCGTGGATTTAAACAGGCTTTTGCAACCATTGTTGATGCAAATGTTACGGCAATTATAGCGACTGTTTTACTATTTTGGTTTGGCACCGGTCCGGTTCGTGGTTTTGCCGTCACAATGTTGCTTGGTATTATCATCTCTATGTTCACCAATATCACCATTGTACGCATCATCATGATTTGGATTGTTCGTAAATGGAAAATAAAAAAATTGCATATTCATTCTGCTTTCAACATTATCCCTCAAAATACAACTTTCCACTTTATGAAAGCGCGATTCATTGGTATTGGCATCTCAATTATTTTATCCATAGCTTCAGTTTTTCTCTTTTTTAAGCCTGGCTTGAATTTCGGAATTGATTTTATTGGCGGCAGCCAAATGAGTATTACTACGAAAGTACCAGCAAACCTAGCAACCCTGCGTTCCAAGCTTTCTACCCTTAATATTGGTGAAATTACCCTGCAAAATATCGATAAAGAAAACACCATACTCATTCGCATACAGAAACAAAGTGGGAGCGAAGCACAACAAACCATAGCCATTGATAAAGTCAAAACAGCTGTACAAAATATCTATCCCGATACCACATTTGATCAAATAGAAGTTGTTGGCCCCAAAATTTCAGGCGAACTTGCCACAGCTGCGTTTACGGCTGTTATTCTCGCGGCAATTGCCATGACTCTCTATATATGGTTACGCTTTGAGTGGTTCTTTGCTATTGGAGCCATTGTCACACTCATTCTAGACACCACAAAAATGATTGGCTTTTTTGCTTTATTTCAATTTGATTTTAATTTAACAGCCATCGCTGCACTCTTAACAATTGTTGGATATTCTATAAATGATAAGGTTGTGGTCTATGATAGAATGCGCGAAAATATGCGTCTTTATAAAAAAATGCCATTGCGCGAACTAATTGATCTATCAATTAATCAGGTTCTTGTCCGTTGCTTTTTTACATCAGCCACAACAATTCTTGCTATGCTCCCCATGGCGATATGGGGTGGAAGTGCCGTTCATAATTTTGCATTGCCCATGGTCTTTGGGATTATTATTGCAACATCATCCTCTATCTTTATTGCCGCTCCTATTTTACTCCTGCTAGGAAATTGGTGGCGTGAACGAAATAGTCGTGTAAATACTAAAGCGAAATGAAAATGTTCTTTAATGCATATGATACATCATTCCTCCCGTCTCAAAGAAATAAGAGGCATCTTCATTCCTTCGCTTTTTAATCAAGAATAGAAAATAATCCATGCTCCACGACACACCACTTATTACAACCATTGTTGCCGGTTTATGTTTAGCATTTCTCTTAGGAATGATTGCTAGCCGTTTGCGAATTTCACCCCTTGTGGGCTACTTGTTAGCTGGTGTCATCGTGGGGCCCAATACAGGCGGATTTAAAATAGATTCCGTTATTATCAATCAACTTGCTGAAATTGGTATTATTTTGCTCATGTTTGGTGTTGGGCTACACTTTTCCTTAAAAGATCTTTTATCTGTCAAAGCGATTGCTGTTCCTGCTGCTATTGCACAGATGGCATTTTCTACTCTTCTAGGCTTATGCCTTGGTCTGATTATGGGATGGGGCCTTAGCGGGAGTTTGATCTTCGGTCTTGCTTTATCCATAGCAAGTACTGTTATCCTGTTACGTGCCTTGCAAGAGCGTCATCTTATTGAAACAGAAAAAGGGCGCATTGCCGTTGGATGGTTGATTATTGAGGATTTAGCAATGGTCCTTATCCTTGTTCTCATCCCATCCTTGGCAAGCACCCTTAACAGTACCAATAAAGAAACATTGGATCCTCTCGTTCAATGGTTGGATTTAAGTATTTGGGGCGTTTTTGGTCTCACCATCTTGAAAGTAATTATATTTATCGCACTAATGCTTGTCATTGGGCGACGCGTTATCCCATGGCTCTTAAAAATGAGCGCACAATCGGGATCACGTGAATTATTCCGTCTTAGCGTCTTTGCTATTGCCCTAGGCGTAGCTTTCGGAGCTGCTCATTTATTTGGTGTTTCTCTTTCTCTTGGTGCTTTTTTTGCCGGTATGGTCATGAGCGAATCAGAGTTAAGTCACCGTGCTGCTGAAGAATCCTTACCACTGCGCGATGCTTTTTCTGTTCTCTTTTTTGTTTCTGTCGGCATGTTATTTGATCCAGAAAAACTTTTGACTCATTTTTTTCCTCTCTTAGCAACCTTATTCATTATCGTCATTGGAAAATCTGCTGTTGCTTTTTTCATCGTTAAAGCTTTTCGCTATTCTAATGCAACAGCTTTGACAATTGCTGCAAGCCTTGCCCAAATCGGAGAATTTTCCTTTATCCTTGCTGGTTTAAGTCTAAGCTTAGGACTTTTAAACAATGACGCTCATGATTTAATTCTTGGAGGAGCAATTTTTTCTATTTTGCTCAATCCTCTTGTTTTCATTGCCTGTAATAAAATTAAAAAACGTCTAGAAAAATTTTCTGTCTCTTCACAAAATACCCAAACAATTATTGACATTAATCCACAAGATCCTGACCAAGATTTTTTACCAATGACCTTAAAAAACAACCATATCGTCATTATTGGCTATAGTCGTATTGGTAAGTGTGTTGCATTATCTTTAAGAAATAGAGATAAACCTATAGTAATTGTGGAAGAATCAAAACGCCTCGCTGATAAAGCAATTTCAGATGGCTTTGAGGCTATTTGCGGCAATATCATTCAACAAGAAATCATGAACGCAGCCAATATAAATAATGCACATAAAGTTGTTATTACAATGCGGAGTACCATTGAAGTAGGAGAATGTATCGTGAATATACGTGATATGAAGAAGGATATCCAGATAATCACACATGCATTATCCGACACAGAAACAGCTTATCTCATTGATTTAGGTGCTGATGTTGTAGTAACGGATGATGAAGAAATTGCCAATGGCATTATAGAGCATATCGCAGAGCAAAGGTCTGTAAAGAATATGCATAATCATGAAAATTTATAGAAAACATAAAATGGATAAAGAAGCGTGAAAATAAAGCAATTTATATGGCCCTTAATTGGTATCTTAGCAATGCTGATATCTATTCGGATTCTTTATATAAAGCTCTCTGCCATTTCGTTTGGTGACGTATTGGAACGTTTGAGCAATTTAAATGCACAACACTGGTTATTAGCCTGTTTATGTTCTCTCCTTGCTTATGCTGCTCTTGCTGGATATGATCGCATTGCCTTGCAACATCTAGGCCATAAAATTTCTTGGATTTTTATCGCTATCTGTTCATTTACAACTTACGCTCTTTCACACAATATCGGTGCTTCAGTTTTTTCTGGTGCCGTCGTGCGTTATCGCGCCTATAAAATGAAAGGATTAAACGGAACAGAAATCGCCATATTAGTGGGTTTTTGCTCTTTTACTTTTGTCATCGGCACAATCTTACTGTTGGGGATCGTTTTGGTTCTGCAACCCGAAATTATCACCCTCATTCATGAAGAGCTTCCTGAATGGCTTGGAACAACAGTTGGAGCAATTTTACTCAGTTGCGTAGCACTTTATACGTTTGGTAGTTGGCTTCAATTGAAACCCTTACGCTTGGGCAAGAAAATTCAACTTTCCTATCCACGACTAAAAATTGTCATTCAACAGCTCCTCATTAGCCCCCTAGAACTTTTAGGAGCAGCAGGAATTATCTATGCTGTTCTCCCCTACAATGCAGATATTCATTTTATTTCCGTTCTTGGTGTTTTTCTAGCATCTTTTACAATAACGCTTCTCTCCAATGCTCCAGCAGGAGGAGTAGGTGTTCTTGAAGCGCTCTTCATAACCGGTATGCCCGATGTAAATCCAACCGATGTTATCGCAGCACTTATTGTCTTTAGAATACTTTATTTGATCATACCACTCATCATTTCATTATTTGTGGTCGCCATTTTTGAAGCGCAACAATATTGGAAAAGAGCCCCCAAAACACCACCTAAATAAATATAAAGGCTATCAATGGCTTCTTTTTTGTATACGTATAAGTGATATATTTATGCTGAAGTTCAATTGCATATATGCAATTAATAAAACTATCATTTGTATTTATCTTTTTTACCTTTATGCTTGAAATACCCCCTTTATAAATAGCTTACTCTAAGTAGAAACAGAGTAATATTTGTCTATTTTACTTCAAAATAACGCCCATAAACTTGAAAGCAACTATCCGTGTAGAAAATAATCGTTTCTATAACATACAATATATTGATTTATAAATAATAATTTATCGTTATTCAACTGGAATTAAAGCATTGAATACCGTAAGATTCTCTCATTTCAAATCTCTCCCACGTTGAATCAATCAGAACCATTCGCTTGCACGTTATAAGCGGGAAGAGCCATATGGAGTGGAACTGTATAAGAAAGGACTAAAAATGCCTCTTATGAAGAATCTCAAGTGCCAAGAGCTTGTCGGGATAACATTGGAGGTTCGCAAAGTGTGTGGTGGCGTAAGCTTGCTCCCCCCCCCCAATTTCATTTAGCCTCTTATATCTTAAAAAATTTTACGCAATCAATAAATTATTTATGTACAAAATAAATGGTGGGTGATGAGGGGATCGAACCCACGACCCGCTGATTAAGAGTCAGCTGCTCTACCGACTGAGCTAATCACCCATAAGCTTCCCAAAAGATGAGAATGAGCGTTTCTATAACGCTCCTAAGGATAGATGTCTAGATATTTTGTTGTTTTTTATATAACCTCATTGTCTGTAGGGTTTAAAATATGATATTCACCACTTGATCTTATATAAAAATAAACCCATTATAAGGTTCTATAAATACATGTTCTGGTTGTTATACAGAATCTATCGTTGGAGGATTATCGAGCATAATGCCCGAGCAAAATTTAGAAGAGCCTTCTTGTCGTTTTTATCGGAATGGGGCATCGTTTTGTTTTATCAATAATCATATGCGTTTAAGCAATATTTTTCTGTTTTTCCCTTTGAATGTAAGTTTTTTACATTCAATATTCATGATCCAATATACGAATAAAAGCCCATGATTTTTTTGTCGATCGCGCGCTTTTAAGCTTTTAAAAGGTGAGAAATGATGGAATGGATCACTGATCCCCATGCATGGTTTGGTTTGGTCACGTTGGTTTTTCTCGAAATTGTTTTAGGAATAGATAACCTTATTTTTATTGCAATTTTAGCTGAAAAATTACCCCTGCATTTGCGTGACCGTGCACGCTTGATAGGTCTTACTTTAGCATTAATCATGCGGCTTTTCCTTCTTACAGTTATTGGATGGGTTATGAGACTTGATACGGTCATTCTTTCACTTTCTTCTTTTGTCTTTAGTTGGCATAGCTTTATTTTAATTGGTGGTGGAGCCTTTTTGCTGGCAAAAGGAACATTAGAATTGCATGAAAGGTTAGAAGGGGTATCGCATGAAAGAAAAACAGGCGTTGCTTATGCTGTTTTTTGGCAAGTAATTGTTCAAGTTGTGGTACTAGATGCTGTTTTTTCACTCGATAGTATTATTACCGCAACCGGTATGATTGCAAAAGAGCAGGCAGCAGTTATGTATCTCGCAGTCATTACTGCTATGGGAGTAATGATGTGTGGCTCTGGCTCTCTTATGCGTTTTATTAATCGTCATCCCACCATTGTGATCCTTTGTCTTGGTTTTTTGATGATGATTGGTTTTACACTCATTGTTGAAGGGTTTGGTTTTCATATTCCAAAAGGATATTTGTATGCTGCTATTGGTTTTTCTGTTCTCATTGAAGCGTTTAATCAAATTGGACGTCGTAACCGAGAAAAGATGATTACAACGAATGATCTACGCAGTAAAACAGCTGATGCTGTTTTAAGACTCTTAGGAGGGGGAAGTAAAGATAATCATCTTGCTGAAACTGTAGATGTCATTGCTGAACAAGCCGCAGCTTCTGAATTGTTTAGACCAGAAGAAAAGGAGATGATTCGTGGTGTTCTCGATTTAGCTGATCGTCCTGTTCGCTCTATTATGTCGCCGCGCAATGAGATTGAGTGGTTAGATTTAAATGCTGATGAAAATGAAATGCGTGAAGAATTACAAAAGGTTAAACATAGCCGCTTAATTCTTGCGCGTGAAAAAGTGGATGAATTTGTTGGCGTTGCATTGACAAAAGATCTTCTTTTAAACTTGGCAGAGGGTAAAAAGATTAATTGGAAAAAAGCTATGCGAGAACCCCTTGTTGTTCATGAAAACACAAGTGTTTTACGATTGATGGAGCAATTACGTCATTCTTCGATTCAGCTTGCAATTATTGTTGATGAGCACGGATCTTTTGAAGGGATTGCAACACCAACCGATATTCTTGAAGCTATTGCAGGAGACTTTCCTGATGACGATGAAGAGCTCATGATTGCAGAACAACTTGAAAATGGCAGTCTTCTTGTAGAGGGATATGCTGATATCCGCCGTTTAAGTGGTTATCTTGGACGAAATCTTGTTGATGAGGCAGACCGTTATACGACTCTGGCAGGCTTTATGCTTTGGCAGTTTGGTCATTTGCCGAATGAGGGGGAAAGTTTTGAAACAGACGGTTTACGCTTTAAAGTGATTGAAATGGAACGCCGAAACATATCTAAAATCCTTATTTCTCCACTTATGTTACCAGAAAAAAGCTAATTCTTTTGATTCATCAGGTGAGTAAAAAGATTTTTCTTAATGATTATCTATTATAGAGAAAAACTACGATGAACTATAATCGATAGAATAACTGAAATAAGTGAATTTGAAAAACCGCTGACTGACTTAGGCGCTTAATTTTATTTCTTCAACTTTTTACATGAAGACAACATTCATGATGAAATTCTGGAAAATTGATGTCTTATTGATCTGGCATGCAAAAATAACAGAGAAAACAACCAAGGAATTGCATAAATGTAAAAAAATAGCAGGACGATTTGGTATCCGTTTTGAGCAATTAGATTACGAAGAGCTAAGAAAGCACGGTGTTGAATTTGCTAACAACCCTTCTTATTGTATAGATGAAGTAGCTGATACTGCATTAACAATGATTTTGGAAGGATGCTGGCAAGTATCCAGACATAATGATTTAGCAAAAAATATGGCAAGAAAACAATCTTAAAATATTACGTCCAAAGCATAAAACCATCGAGTTGGCTGAGTTCGGGAAAATAGGAAAAGCAACGCTAGAGCGTTAAGTCCTTCTGGATTCAAAATTCTTGTCTATGACCCATACATTGATCACTCAATCACTCAACTTCAAAACTTTTAAAAGATAGGAATGCACGTCTAGGATAATCTGATATGGTATCACTCCACTGCCCTCTTACCAACAAAACATATGGGAATGATTAATTCAGAATTCCTCAAAAAAGTAAGAAAAAAGCTATCTTAGTGAACGCCACAAAGGATAAAATCCTCAGCGATTTTTATTGCTTAGAAAGCATCTAAGCGAAAATCCTAAGTTACACGCATTCCCTGATATTCTCCCCATAGAACCACCCAATAGCCACCCTCTCATTAAAGCTTGGAGAGACAATGCTGTCTGTTTATCATCAAAATTGGTTATTAATCCACATAATGCATATTTTTTTACAAAGCTCACATATCGATATGAGAAAAAACATTGTTTCCCTAGTGATACCTTTTCTATATAAAAGGAAAAGAAAAACTTGGAGTTTTCCTATGATTAATAATATTTACTGTGTCGGACTCAATTATGTTGAACATGTTCATGAAATGGGGAATGTTGTTGAAGATGAACCTGTTATATTTAGCAAGCCAAATAGTTCACTTGTGTTAGGAAACCAAATTGATCTTCCTGATTTTTCCAAAGAAATCCATTTTGAAACTGAAATTGTGCTCAGAATCTCAAAGGACATTTTTATGGTCAATGAGAGTAAAGCTAAAGAATGTTATGATGCCGTAGCAATAGGTCTTGATCTAACCGCAAGAGATTTGCAAAAAAAATTAAAAGAAAAAAAACTTCCTTGGCTTTTATCTAAAGGTTTTAAAGGAGCCGCATACGTCTCTGACTTCATAAACAAAGAAAAAATGAATGCCCCAATAACCTTTACAATGAAGTTGAATAGCGAGATAAGGCAAGTTGGCAATACGAAAAATATGATCTTTAGCTTTGAGAAAATAATATCATTTTTAAGTCACTACATTCAGCTAAGGCGTGGTGATATCATATACACCGGCACTCCACAGGGCGTAGGAAAACTCTCTAAATTTGACAGAATAGAACTCTATCTTGAAGATCAATTAATCTCAGAGCTAAAAGTAAAATGAGTCATCAAATACTGACCTTTTTCATTGTTTCATTTTTTTTAGTCATCTCACCGGGACCAAACATGGCCCTTATCATCGATAATGCAACGAGATTGGGGAAAAAGAACGCATTTACGAACGTCTTAGGGTTGTGTACAGCAACATATGCGCATGGAGCATTTTCCATATTAGGTGTATCAGCACTCATTCTCAACAACAAAACGCTCTTCCTTTTAGTAAAACTCATGGGAGGCTGCTATTTATTATATATGGGCTTTAAATCGATTAAATCTGGAATACACAGCTTAAATTCAAAAGAAAAAATATCAACGAATGAAAAAAGCATTGTCGGTAAAACAAAGCTCTTCACCAGCTATATGGATGATTTTTTAACACAAATACTAAATCCCAAAGTATCAATATTTTACATAGCAGCCTTTCCAAAATTCTTAGCTTCTGGCAGTAGCATAAAAAAGGCTTTGAACTTGTAACAATACATTCCTTCAATATCTTTGCATGGTTTACTTTAATGACCATTTTTATATCATTTGCAAGTGCCACTCTAAAAAAGGAAAAAATAAAAGGATGTATTAATAGTGCAACAGGAACAGTTTTATCGCTATTTTCTTTTTTCATTTTCTTTGGATAACATTTCCTCTTTTGATAAGAGGTCGTAAAGCTAACAGAGTAATCTTTTCATGACGCTGCCTCTCACTTCTGAAGAGTCTAACCTCTCACAAAGCTGAGACAATCCCCAATTCTTTCTTATTTTCTCTGTAAAACTGAATAACGTTGCTTTTTTATCGTAGTCTCAAGAACTTTTGTGTAAACAATAGAATTTATCGCAACGTTTTATCAATATCTAAATGAAGTTCTTATTCACCACTTTAGAAGAAAAAAGCTAAAGTGTCCCTCTTTTCCTTTGTGAAAAAGGCCCTCTTTTTTACTTATGATAGCATCATAAAAACAAATAAAATGATTTTAGAAATCATTTAAATTTTTTATCATTAAAGAATTTTCCCTACACTTAAGATGCCAACTCTCTAATGCTACTTGAGCAAAAAATTTAAACTCTCTCTATTATGAATAACAACATATTGATTATAAACGATAAATTTCATAAAGTTATAAAAACACCTAACAACTTTCTGAAATAATTTTAAAGGGCGCTCTATCAAAACCTCTTCATGAGCTATTTATTTGTTATTCATAACAAATAAACTCCCTATGCAAATATCTGTTATGCTATTTAAGAGAAATACATTCTCTTTTTTCAAAACCATGTTCTTTTGTTTATCCCCCTTTATCTTTATCCACACAAAACCATAAAAAATGTTTTTTTCCTTTACACCTCATTTATATCATGCTTCGATACGAATAATATCTCTTTGAGTGTAATTTAATCTCAAAATAATTAAAGGGAACCCCCAAAAAATGAACTGTAAACAAAATTTAAAAGATGATCCTCAGAAAAAACTACAACGTGGTCTAGATAACCGTCACGTACAACTTATAGCCCTCGGTGGGGCTATTGGAACAGGGCTCTTCATGGGATCAGGAAAAACGATTAGTGTAGCCGGCCCTTCCATCATACTCGTTTATGCCGTTATTGGATGTGCCCTATACTTTGTCATGCGTGCAATGGGAGAATTATTGCTTTCTAATTCACAATATCGATCTCTTATTGATTTTTCAACCGATATGCTAGGGCCAGGAATCGCTTTTTTTGTTGGCTGGAACTATTGGTTAAGCTGGGTTGTGACTGGAGCTGCAGATATTATTGCAATCATTAACTATATGCATTTCTGGTGGCCAACACTTAATCCATGGATTGTTGTTTTTGCTTGCATTGGTTTCTTTTTAATCCTTAATCTCCTTGCCGTAAAATTTTTTGGTGAACTTGAATTCTGGTTTGGTCTTATCAAAGTCGTAGCAATTTTAGCATTAGTTATTGTTGGATTTTATATGATCACTACAGGCTTTACCTCTCCAAATGGTACTGTCGCTTCTCTCAGTCACGTATGGAATGGTGGAGATATATTTCCCCGAGGAATTACAGGTTTTTTTGCCGGATTTCAAATTGCCATTTTTTCTTTTGTTGGGATTGAAATTGCTGGAACAACAGCAGCTGAAGTCAAAGAACCTAAAAAAGTTCTCCCTAAAGCAATTAATGCAATACCGGTGCGTATTGTACTCTTTTACATCTTTTCTCTTGCTGTGATTATGTCAGTTACACCTTGGGATCAAATAGTTCCAGATAAAAGCCCCTTTGTCTCCATGTTTTGGCTTGCTGGCATTCCAATAGCTGCTGGTTTGGTCAATTTTGTTGTTCTCACTTCAGCGGCCTCTTCAGCAAATAGTGGTATTTTTTCCACCAGCCGTATGATATACGGTCTTGCAACACAAAAAGGCGCTCCTCCAATTTTAGGGAAGCTTTCCAAATACCATGTTCCAGCCAATGCTCTGTTCTTTTCCTGCCTATGTATTTTAGTAGGATATACAATTGCATCATCATCTCCAAGCATCATAAGTGCTTTTACAATTGTGACAAGTATTTCAGCTATTGCATTTTTATTCGTATGGTCCGTCATTTTGATTAGCTATATTGTGTATCGTCGCAATCACCCTCATCTACATGCTGAATCCGTCTACAAAATGCCGGGAGGTGTCATTATGTGCGGGATTGTGTTAGTGTTTTTTGCTTTCATGCTCTATTTGTTAACATTAGAACACGATACCCTAATAGCTTTAAAATACAGTATCTTTTGGTTTATCTTCTTAGGCATAATGTATTTTATGTTTATAAGAAAAAAAATTGCTCCAAAGAACAAATAAAATCTATACAAAACAGCTCAAAAAAGGGTAACTAAAGTGTTACCCTTTTTCTTCTTAATCTTCTCCCCACACTTCAAAAGAAGAGGATTCCTCCCAGCACCGGTTTGTAGAAAAATCTGACGTGTTAAGGGAGATGCTGCTAACCACTTATATGGTTCACCTACATAAGGCTCTATGGGCCCCCTGCCCTGAATACTTCACCTAGCACTCATTCTAAAAATACCTAATGTATAATATATTTTCCCCTATTACTGCTCTAAACAACGGTGTTGTACAGTATAATAGGATAATACACGAATTATTCTGTAAAGAATTTTCTATAAAGTTCACTTACATTGTTTACTCATACAATATTTAGACTTTGCCTCCTCCCCCAATTTTTATGCAACTTTTTTTCAAGATTAAAAATACATCTCTCAATGAAATAGATACTAACAGTTATCTACAACAACAAAATTTTTTATTTTTAAAAAAATCATAATTATCATTTTTATAAAACTATTTTAAATATATTTTTATATAAAAT
>NZ_JAQITF010000082.1 GCF_028618665.1 Bartonella sp. AU16XJBT | reverse complement strand
TTGCAAGCGCTTCATTAACAGAACCATCTTCAAAAAGAGCCTTATCAAATTTTCCAGTTTTAAAACGCGAAACCACCGCATTAGGAGAAACACGCATCTTTTTGGCAAAGGCACGAAGCGATAAACCTTTTCGAGATTTCTTATTCATAATTGCCCCTTGCTTTCTTCTTTTCCCTAAGAAGTAAGTTTTACGGTGTATCAGGATAAAGAGAGATTTATGGTCCCACCTGAAAAACAAGCTTCCATATGATAAGAAAATACTTAACACATTAAATTCGTTATTTATCAATATGTTATGTGCCCAATGTACAGTCGATTTGAAAATTCTGTCGCTAGCGATAGTTCGCGCTGGTCTGCCCCGCAACGAAGCCACCCCGCTGGGAAGTACCTTTTGCATTGATTTTATTGACTTTTTTATGGAAAAAACAAAGCATAAGTGATGATCTTTTTTTAAAATTACAATAAGAATAGGGAATGCTTAAACTCATAAATATATGTAATATAGAGATAAAGCTTGAGAACATGATCTAGCCTT
>NZ_JAQITF010000081.1 GCF_028618665.1 Bartonella sp. AU16XJBT | reverse complement strand
ACAAAATTCTCTTCGCCAAACACCTCGTCGCACACTTTGCGCAAATTATGCACCTCATGATCATCTATTGAGATAAAGATCACACCATCGTCACGCAAAAGCGTCTGCGCCAAACGCAAGCGCGGATAAATCATATTGAGCCACGCTGTGTGAAACCGCCCCATTGTTTCAGGGTTCGATTTTGTCGTTTGGCTCGTCACTTCCTTATAGCGCGCCAACGGGTCCTTGAAATTATCTTCATAAATAAAATCATTCCCCGTATTATAGGGCGGATCTATATAGATCATCTTCACTTGGCCAAAATAAGCCCGCTGAATAAGCTTTAAGACTTCAAGATTATCGCCCTTAATATAAAGATTATGTGTATTATCAAAGTTTACGCTCTCCTCGCGCTTCGGGCGCAATGTCGCAAGTGAAGGCTTTTGCGCAAGCTTTAAACTTGCTCCTTTGCCCTTCCATTCAAATTTGAACTTTTCAAAATCATTATCGATATATTCGCCGCATAGATTAAGAAGTTGGTCTATATCCAGCTTTCCCTCGGCAAAACATTGCGGAAAGGCTGCCTTTAGTTTTGCAATATCTTGCTCTTGTGGGCTTTGACTCATGCCCTCTATTTTATCTTCACCCGCTATTATAGTCATTTACGCACTTCCCCGTGACG
>NZ_JAQITF010000080.1 GCF_028618665.1 Bartonella sp. AU16XJBT | reverse complement strand
GGCAATCGCAAATTCATCATGGTGCAATTGCCTGAATTATGTGATGAAAAGAGCGAAGCTTATAAGGCTGGTTATAAAACTATCTGCGATATAGGTAGCGAACGTATTCGCCGTGCTGGTGCACAAATCAAGCAAAAGCATGAAGCAGAATGCACAAGCGAGCAGCCTCTAGACATCGGATTTCGCGTGCTAGAACTCGATAGTTCAAACTTTCCCCTATGGGACGATAGCCCGATTGATCCGAATACACTTGATGTTAAAGAACAATTGAAAATGCGCTTTGATCATATTTTGCAGGGGGTAAATCCCGAGCGCTCTCATCAAGATATTATCTTTGAGATCATACTTAAATATGGTTGGCCACTGGATTTAAAAATTTATCCTTTACCCATCAATGGCAAAAAATTCTATTACATAGGTGAGAGCGAAGGCGATGTCTTGGTGATTATAGCCATAGACTCGCCCTTTGAACCCGAAGATGCGGAAGAGATGATAAAGTATTTTCCCGTAAAAATCGTAGCGCTTGATGCGGCCTTTAAAAGTGATGAAGCGCTTATTAATTGCGACTTTATCTTTAAAGACAATGAAGTAAGTTTTGATAAAATTTAAACTATAGAGAGACGATTGGGGCGGCGATATGAAACTTAAATTTAAACAACAAGAATTTCAAAATGATGCGGTTAAAAGCGTCATTGATTTATTTAAAGGCCAACCACAACAGCATTCTTCTT
>NZ_JAQITF010000008.1 GCF_028618665.1 Bartonella sp. AU16XJBT | reverse complement strand
TTTAAACTATAGAGAGACGATTGGGGCGGCGATATGAAACTTAAATTTAAACAACAAGAATTTCAAAATGATGCGGTTAAAAGCGTCATTGATTTATTTAAAGGCCAACCACAACAGCATTCTTCTTTTTCCTTGCTTTCAGAACAAGGACAATTAGCGTTAAAGGAATTTGGCTATGGTAATCAATTATTGATTAGTGATGAAAGCATATTAGCAAATTTACGAGAGGTGCAACAGAACAATAAACTCTTGGCAAGTGAGACGTTAGAGCAAAAGCAGTTTTCTATTGAGATGGAAACGGGGACAGGCAAAACTTATGTCTATAGCAAGACGATTTTTGAGTTAAATCAACGCTATGGCTTTACCAAATTTATTATTGTCGTACCAAGTGTTGCTATTCGCGAAGGGGTATATAAATCACTGCAGGTAACGAGGGAGCATTTTCAAGCAGAGTTTAATAATCTACCCTATCGTTATTTTATTTATAATTCAAAAGATCTTTCGCAAATTCGCCAATTTGCAAGCTCGACCAATATTGAAATTATGATTATCAATATTGATGCATTTAAAAAAGCAGAAAATATTATCAACCTTCCGCAGGATAGACTGAATGGCGAAAGTGCTATGCGCTATATCCAAGACACAAATCCGATTGTGATCATAGATGAACCGCAATCGGTGGATAATACAGCAAAAGCGAAGGAGGCTATTGCAAGCCTTAACCCACTTTGTGTTTTTCGCTATAGTGCCACGCATAAAGATGAGATTAATCTTTTATATCGTTTAACACCTGTTGATGCTTATCAAAAAGGACTAGTGAAGCAAATTTGTGTCTCTTCTAACCAGATAGAGCAAGATTTTAACCGTCCCTATATTGCCTTGAAATCCGTATCCCACGAACATGGCTTTAAGGCGCGCTTAGAATTGGATATTGCGGGAAAGAATGGCACTGTTAGCCGCAAAACAGTTACAGTGAGGCAAGGCGATGATCTGTATCACGTTACGGGCGGGCGTGAGCTTTATAGGGGTTATATTGTTTCGGGTATTAATTGTATGGCAGGGGATGAAGCTGTTGAATTTTCTGATACTGAAATTGTCAAATTTGGCCACGCGCTTGGTGATGTGAATACAATAGAGCTTAAACGCGCGCAAATTTATCGCACGATAGAAACACATTTAGATAAGGAATTGCGGCTTGTGCCTTTAGGGATTAAAGTTTTATCACTTTTTTTTATTGATGAGGTGGCTAAATATCGTAGCTCTGATGAAGAGCCAGCACTTTATGAGCGTATGTTTGAAGAATGTTATGAAGAGTTGTTGGCGAAAGAGAAATATGCCTCCTTGCGGACTAAATTTGCTCAAAATGTTCGAAACGTGCACGGCGGTTATTTCTCACAAGACAAGAAGGGTGTGTATAAGGATACAAAGGGCGACAGCCAAGCTGATGATGACACTTATAACACGATTATGCGCGATAAAGAGTGGTTATTATCTTTTGCATGCCCTTTGCGTTTTATCTTTTCGCATTCGGCTTTGAGAGAAGGCTGGGATAATCCAAATGTATTTCAAGTGTGCATGTTGATTGAGCAAAAATCGAATTTTACTACACGGCAAAAGATTGGTCGCGGTTTGCGCTTGTGCGTAAACCAACAAGGTGAACAGGTGGAAGATAAAGATATAAATGTGCTGCATGTCATGGTGAATGAAAGCTTTGCTGAGTTTGTGAGTACATTGCAAAAAGAATTAGAGGCGGATATTGGTTATAAACTTGGTACATTGCAGATGGAGCAGTTGGTTGGCCGTGTTTATGAAGATGTAAAATATGTTGCCGCTAAAGTGGAAGTATCGCAAGCACAAGAAATTGTTAAAACACTTGTTGCAAAAGATTTGATTGATGAGTCGGGTGCCGTTAAAGTAGATAAAGATTTAGTGGCGAGCGAATTTGAAGCTATAGGGGCGGAGGAAATGTCATGCGAATTGCGTCAAGAAATTGTGAAAAAAATTGACGCGGGCGCGCTTATTAATGTTGAGACACTGCAAGATGTGACTTATGTGACAGCTGTGACGGAAAAAAAGATTCTGTCTCCGCAAGAGGCTGCTGATATATTGGTTGAGTTGCGTGAAAAAGCTTTGCTTACATCAGCAGGAAAAATCACAGATACATTAAAAGCACAATGTGCGGCTGGGACGTTGGATTTAAGTGAACGTTTTAGTAAAGGGCAAAAGCGGGCTGTGCTGCAGGCGCTAGAAGCGAGCCAAGCTATGCCGATTCGTAATGCTACGCGCGAGGTGCGGGTTAAGCTTAAAAAGCAAACAGTGGTTTCGCCCGAGTTTTTGGACTTGTGGGAGAAGATCAATAAAAAGACCACTTATCGTGCAAAGTTTGATCGCACAGAGTTTGTCGCCAAAGCAGTGGATGCAGTGGAAAAAATGGCGCCAGTTGCGCCTGCGCATTTGGTTTATCAAACAGCAGAGATAGAACTGGATAGTGCTGGTGTGACCTATGAAGAGCAATTATTAAAGCAGAGTGCGCTTGATTATAGTTGGTGTGCATTGCCGAATATTGTACATTATTTGACCTTAAAGCTGAAATTAACCGCAAAGACAATTATTGGTATTTTGATAAAGAGTGGTCGTGAGCATGAATTTGTGAAAAATCCACAAGCTTTTTTAGAGCGCATAGAAGAAATACTCGATAAAACCCATGTTAATCTTACAATTGATGGCATCAAATATTTAAAGCTGGTTGGGCAAGAATATAGTGTGCAAGAGCTTTTTACCAGTGAAGAGCTTGTGGCGAATTTAGAGCGTACAGCTGTTGCGAGTGAGAAGAGTGTGTATGATCATGTGGTTTATGAAAGCAGTGTGGAGAAAGAGTTTGCACAAAGTCTTGAAAATGATCCTGAAGTCAGATTGTTTTTTAAACTGCCAAGAAGTTTTAAAATAGCCACTCCCATAGGTTCTTATACGCCTGATTGGGCGGTCTTTTTAGAGCGGGATGGCGAACAAAAGCTTTACTTTGTGCTAGAGACAAAAGGGGCGAACAGCGAGTTTGATTTACGTCTTAAAGAAATACTGAAGATTAAATGCGGCAAAGCGCATTTTGCCGCGCTGCGAACGAGTGTTGCGTTTAACGAACAGCCGGTGACAAATTGGCGTGAATATAAGCGTACTTTGCCAGAAGGGGAGCGTGAGTTTTCAAGTGCTGCGGTGGTTGTTGCAGAATGATTGGTGCATGAAATACTTAACGTGAGTGCGTGGGGAAGAGCAAAGCTTTTTATATCAAGATGATAAATTGATAAAAGGTAGCTACAAAATAGCTATAATGTGTACTTTATTCTAAATTTAATTGTTTTCATTGAATACGGGAGGTAAAGTTATGAAAACTAAAAGTATGTATAAACCACTGAAAAAAATCAAATTAAGCGGGTTGATGTTGTTGCGCTAAACGTCTGAGCAAGTAAGCAGAAAATGGCTTCTCGAGGCACTTTTACGAATTGAGGTTTTAAAATATATAAAGCTGGCGGCAAAAAGCTGCTAGCTTTATAGCTTTTGGATATATTAATGACGATAGATTATGAAGTTAAAAAGTTGCTCTATGGCTGTGGAGCAATGAGCGGAATTCGGCTAATTACAGGTTCCTTCCATGCTTTCTTTTTGTTGTCTATGGGCGTTAGTATAACACAGTTAGCTTTATTGCAAATTGTGTTTAGCGTGGCTATTTGTATTTTTGAAGTGCCTTGCGGGATTTTAGGAGATAAAATCGGCGTTAAACAAAATGTTACCTTATCATGTTTCTTTTTTTCGCTCTTCTTCTTTTTATGTATCTACGCGCCTAATCTTTCTGTCTTAATTCCGGCAGAAATTATTTATGCTTTAGGCTTTGCTTTATGTTCTGGCGCTGATAGCACATGGATTAAAGGTTTAATCGACGGTGGTGGTTACAAGGGTAGTTTGATCTACCACCAAGTAAACGCCTATAAGCGAGAACTGACAGCATTCATGAATACGGTTGCTGGTGCGCTAGGTGTCCTTATTGTTTTGTGTATGGATAATTATCAGTCGGCATATTATTTTTGTTCTTTCGGGTTTCTCATGCTTGTATTCTTTTTTAGTCGGGTGAGGGGGATAGATATTGCATCCGTTTCGGGTAGTCAGTCAATAGACTCGGGTTCTCTGTTGCATGCAAAAGAAGCTTTTTCTCATTTAGTTACCTCAAAAATCGGGTTATATTATATATTGATATGTGGTTTTATTGTTGCCGCATTGCAGCCAATATTTCATTTTTGGCAGCCTTTTATTTTGGGACAAACAGGAGTATTAGACAATGCAACGGGAAAGACTAAAATTCTTATTCTTGGCTTGTGCTTTGTGTCTTATACTCTCGTAAAATACTTATTTAATCGCTTTGTAATTAAATATCTTATGCACAAATATGCTCCTATGGCGATAACTTTGTGCTCACTCGTTCTGAGTGCTGTTGTTATGCTTGCTCTGCTTCTCGTTGCAAACAGTTGGGCCCCTATTATTTTATTCACCGTATTTCACAGTTTTTTTTCTGTCCCTATGACGCAGTTTGAAGCAGAATTTTTTAAACATATTCAACAAAAGAATGCAAATACGGTTTTATCCATTGTTAGTTTTCTTGCACGTATTTTTGGTATTTTAGCGCTTGTGCTGATTGGTTTGTTGGCAAACAATGTTTGTATAGAAGCTGCTTTTTGTTTCACCTTGCTTTGTATATGTTTAATTATCCCGCTTAATTTGGCCTGGCTTTATACGGATAAAAAGTTAATAAAAGACGAGGAGGTTTGAAAGTGAAGATACAGTTGAACAGAGCCTTGCCTGTGACTTACGTAAAGACACAGGAAAAAATAGTGTGTGGGTCATCTTATATGGATTTAGTCGAAATTAATAGCTGTCCATCGTTTTTAGGAGAGATGCTTACCGATTTGAATGCGTCAAATGATTGTGCTTCTTATTAGTCAGAAATATCGCGAACGAGCATAACAAAGTACCTGCGTTTTCTGACAACTCGGTCGGCTTTGTTTTTTTACATATGTAAGCAGCGGGTAAGAGAAGGTTAGCACTGGTGTATGACTTGCAGTACCAAAAGTTTTATTAAAAATACTAAAAATGGATGTGCAAGACGAACAAACACTTGCTGAGGATCTTTTATCAACGACTGTAGCTGCTTGGGGGCATAATATTGTATAAAAAAACGCATGGCATGAGGTCCAAAAAACGCATAAAAGTGCATTGCACTTCTCAGAACTGCTCATTTCCTTTTAGTTTAATGAGTGCTCATTATGCATCCTTTAGGCAAGACTTGCGATGGAAGGACTTTACGGAAAAAATCAATGCGTTTTATTTAAAAGATTCAAGCTTAATACGTTCTTCAATAGGGAAGGGTATTTCACAATGTTTGTTGTGATGAAGCAATTGCTCTCTCTTGGCATGCCACTGGCTGTTGGGTTTATCTCGCAGATGATGATTTCCTTTACAGATGCAGCGCTTGTGGCGCATTTAGGTGTTCAAGCCTTAAGTGGTACAATGTTAGCTCTGAGTCTGTTTAGTTTTGTGATGTTGTTGGGGCTAGGGATTATTACTGCGGTTGCACCAAAACTTGCGGAAAGTTTTCGCAGACAAGATAGATATGCATTGAAGGCGTGGTTTGATCAAGGAATATGGCTTTCCCTTTTGATTGGAATGATGAGTGCAATCATTTTACTCAATACGAGGAATATTTTGTGTCTTCTCGAACAAGATGAGACAATTGCTAAGATAGCGCAGGAATATAATAGTGGTGCTGCTATAGGGGTGGTGTTTTTTTATCTTTATGTAAATAGCCGTGGATTACTTTCAGCAATTGGTCATCCCAAGCCCTTAACTTTTGTTATGCTTGCAGCTATCCCTATGAATTTTCTTATTTCTTGGCTGCTTATTTTTGGTATAGGTCCTGCAAGCGGATTAGGTGTCTTTGGTGCTGGAATTGCGAGTAGTTTGATCCGTATTTTGATTGTTATGGCAGTGGCAATCATTCTGTCCCACAATTCTGCTTTTCATTCCTTTCACTTTCATTATTTGCGACCAAAGTTTGAGATTTCACGAATCATAAAATTGCTGTTCGTAGGATTTCCCATTGGTATACGTATTCTTATTGCGGAAGGTTTTCCTTCTGTCATTGCCTTCATGATTACAGCTTTTGGGGTTGAAGCTTTGGCAGCACATACGATTGGAATGCGTCTTGATATGCTTATTTCTGTGGTGGCTTTGGGTATTTCTAGCGCAGCCGCGACAATAGCAGCGTGGTATAGGGCAGATGGGAATCATATGGCTCTAAAACAGTTACGTATGAATGTCACAATTTTTGCTATAGCTTATGTCTTGTTTTTATCAGGGGGTGTTTATTTTTCTTATGAATTCATTCTTTCAATCATCTTTGACATTTCTTCAGTCCACGTTATTGTTTTCTCTTGGGAGTTGCTTCCGTTTATCTTATTGTCTTTTGCTTTTGGCACTTTAGGAGCCATGCTCAATGGCATACTTATGGGTTTGCTTGATACGTTTTGGCCAACAATTGTTGTAACAATAAGCTATTGGGGGATAGGCTTATTTGGGGGAGCTCTCATGGCACATTTTTTTGAATATGGCTTTATTGGCTTGGCATGATTGGTGCCAGTTTAATCGTTTCTCTCTTTAATTATATGCGCGTGGGGTATTTAATAAAACGCAATCCTATGTTTGGGGCGGGATGAGATTGAGGCGGGAATTAGTTGTTGGTGGCTATGAATGCGGGATTTTTGGCTTGTGCTGGGAGTGTTTTTGCGTGCATAGACACATTTGTGGAAAGTGCTGCGATTCAACATTATTCAAGCTTATTACGAGTTTAGTCATCACTTTTTTTACGCCGAGGTTTCTCAAGGGCTTTAATTGCTTTATCAAAATCAGATTCAAATAATTTATCTTGAACGATGCGGTATTTTTCAAATTCAGTTTCGGCATGGTCTTTGACAATCTTTGCTGTGATTGTGCCAGAATTTTGTAAAATATTTCGCTGCTCAAGCTCAAGGAGCTTACCTAATTGTTTTGCCCAATCTTCCATAGTCATTGGTATTTTTCGCTCTGCGCGGCTCTCTACTAAATCAAGATAAGCATTAACAATTAAGCCAAGCTGCTTAAGTTCATCTTGTGTTAGGTCGTTTTTAGCAATTGTGATATCGGTTTTTACAATTTTACTATGTGGAGATTTACTATGTGGAGAATTCTCCCACGTTGCTAAGCCCATATGTTCTTTTTTGCTGTCTGCTCGCTTAAACATCAGTTCATCTGCTGTTTGTCCGTGCACAGCGAAATGCATACTTATTCTGAACTTTTGCGAAAAACTCGTGTGTCGTTGGCGCATCTTTGTTATAATCTATACTGGTTGTATAAATATAATCTATACTGGTTGTATAAATATGTGTAATTTTTTGATACCGTTTTCACTAAGGCGAATTTCTCTTATTTCAGCGAGTAAATGTTCTAAATAATCTTCATTAAGAGTCATGCCGTTCTCAAGGTGCTTTTTGTCTATGACATAGCTTCTAATTGCAAAATCACGTAATATTTGCGTTGCCCATTGTCGAAATTGTGTCGCGCGTTTGGAATTAACCCGATATTCAACAGCGATAATGGCATCGAGGTTATAAAATTGAGTATTATAGTTTTTACCATCAGAGGCAGTTATCCGGAAAATCCGGATAACTGAGTTTTCATCTAATTCTTGAGTTTCAAATATATTTTTTAAATGTTTTCTGATTGTACGTACATCTACGCTGAATAACTCTGCCATGAGCTTTTGACTAAGCCAGATTGTATCATTTTCATAGCGAACTTTAATGCTGTCTTCACCAGCTTGTTGAGTGAAAATCAGAAATTCAGCAGTGCTATTGCGGATGGTTAATTTTTTAGGGGGCATCTGATACCTTCTTAAAACGCGTCTTTTGCTGCTGAATGCTACGAGTTTTCTGTTGGCTGTCAAACGATATTGGCAAAAGGCTAAGGACAATAATTCACGCTCGTTTGCACTGTTTATATAAGAAGAAGATTAGCACGCGATATATGACGTGCAGTACCATTTCCCCATCATGTTTGATACAATCAGCAGCTTAGAATGATGATAAGAACGATTTTGCTTTGATAGACGTTATATATTCTATAAAAATTAAGTTGATTAAAATATTTTTTGTGACATTCATGCATGGGATGGTACCATAATAGCGGGGCTTGATTGTGTTTTAAGTTGGTGTGTTATGGCTGTGAAAAATGGTAAACAAATAAAAAGTAAGGGTTCTAAGCCTGTTTCTGGTTTTCTTAAAAATTTGCGTGGTGTAAGCAACTGGCAGCAAGTTTTACAATGGCTTTCTTTTCGTAATGTAGAAGATATTGAGTGTATTACGCCTGATCAAGCAGGTGTGCCGCGTGGCAAGATGATGCTTTCTAAAAAATTTACATCGGAAACATCATTAGCGCTACCTTCAGCGGTTTTTATGGCAACAATTTCAGGAGATTATCCTGAAGATGGACACGGCTTTGAATATCCCAAAACCGATGGTGATCTGCGTCTTGAGCCTGATTTGTCTACGTTAAGTATCGTGCCATGGGAAGAGGCCCCTACGGCACAGGTGATTTGTGATCTTGTATATCAAAATGGACAGGTCGTCGATTATACACCGCGAAATGTTTTGCGAAAAGTTGTCAATTTTTATACGCAAATGGGTCTAAAACCAGTTGTTTCACCAGAAATTGAGTTTTATTTAGTAGAGAAAAATCCTGATCCGGATTATCCTTTAGTTCCTCCTGTTGGTCGTTCTGGACGTTCAATTGGTGGAGGACAGGGCTATTCAATTGCCGGTGTGAATGAGTTTGATGAGTTCATTGATGATATTTATCATTTTTCGGAAGCGCAAGGATTGGAGATTGATACGCTTATTCACGAGGAAGGGGCCGGTCAGTTTGAAATCAATTTACGTCATGGTGATCCGATAGAATTGGCTGATCAAGTTTTTATGTTCAAACGCACAATTCGTGAAGCAGCACTTAAACATAATATGTATGCAACTTTTATGGCTAAGCCCATTCAAGGACAGCCGGGTTCTGCTATGCATATTCACCAATCAGTCGTTGATAAGAAGACAGGGATGAATATTTTTACGCAGGAAGATGGTGGAGAAAGTATTTGTTTTCGCCATTTTATTGGTGGATTACAAAGACATATGGCAGGGGGACTTGTCATGCTTGCGCCTTATGTAAATTCTTATCGACGTCTTATGCCGGATGTTTCAGCACCTGTTAATTTGCGATGGGGATACGATAACCGTACCACAGCATTTCGTGTCCCTCGTTCTGCTCCTCAAGCGCGGCGTGTCGAGAATAGGCTCCCTTCGTCAGATGCGAATCCTTATTTAGCCCTTGCAGCTTCTCTAGCGTGTGGTCTCATTGGTTTACAGCAAAAAATTGAACCGGATGAGCCAACAACAAATAATGTGAATGCTGATAATATTGAGTTACCGCGTGGTCTTATTGAAGCGGTTAATTTATTTGAACAAGATACAGAAATACGTGCTATTCTAGGAGATGTGTTTGTCAGTACTTATGCTGCGATCAAACGACAAGAGTTTGAAACTTTTATGGAAGTGATTAGCCCGTGGGAGCGCGAATATCTCTTGCTTAATGTTTGAGGTTTATCACGATGATTGGCTCTAATCCAATTTCTCCAGGAATTTCTTGGTATGAAGATACTTTAGAAGAACGCCCCTCTTATCCTTCTTTTTGTGAAGATAGACAGTGTGATGTGGTCATTATTGGAGGTGGATTTACAGGACTTTCAGCTGCTTATCATTTAGCGAAGGCTGGAGTGGATGTTGTTTTGTTTGAAGCATCACGTTTTGGTGATGGTGCTTCGGGACGCAATGGTGGACAACTAGGAACGGGGCAACGGCAATGGGCCGAAACATTAGAGAAAAAATATGGTTTTGAGCGCAGTAAAGTGCTATTTGATTTAGCAGAAGAAGCAAAAAGAGATATTTTATCTTTATGCGCGATGCCTAATTACCCTTGTGATTTTATAGGGGGGCAGCTTTCTGTAACCCATAAAAGGCATGAGCTTCTCTCTTATCAACGGCATATTGAGGCGATGCAGCGTTATGGTTATCACGCACTTACTTTTATGGATCGGGCAGAAATATCTGAGCGACTTGGATCGCCTTTTTATTGTGGTGGTATTTATGATGCGGATACCGGCCATATAAATCCCTTAAAATTGATTGTTGGGTTGGCAAAAAGAGCCAAAGATGCTGGTGCTAAACTTTATGAAAAGATACAAGTAACAACCATGAAGAGCAGGGGGGCTCATTGGAAAGTGATAACAGAAAAAGGGAGTATAACAGCAGAGCATGTTTTACTCGCAACCAATGGGTATAAACTTGGGCTTCAGCGTTTTATTCAGAAAAATATTGTTTCTATTCGCTCTTATATTGGAGCAACGGAACCATTACCAAAGAACAGTAAAATTCTCATGGGGGGTGAATCGGTTGATGATTCCCGTTTTATGGTTCGCTATTTTCGCAAAAGCATTGATAATCGTCTCTTATTTGGGGGTGTAGAAAGTTACAATAATAAGAATCCTGTAAATTTAGATGCACGAATAAAACGGCAAATTGCTGAAATTTATCCTCAATTACACTCTATCAATCTCAGCCATCGTTGGGGGGCAACGGTTGCCATCACGGTTGAGCGTATGCCTTATGTTCGCCAACTTTTCTCAAGGATGACTTATTGTGGCGGTTATTCAGGGCATGGCGTTATGCTTGCTCCTTTTATGGGAAAATTGTACGCAGAATGGTTGACAGGGAATCATGAACGTTTTGCTTATTTTCAGGACTTAAAGATTTCATCTTTTCCGGGAGGAAGCGTTTTGCGTTATCCACTTATATTTTTAGCAATGCGTTGGTTTTCTTTAATGGATCGCCTTTAATAGAAACATTGATTGAAATGTAGAAAATTAATGGCTTATTTAGTATCTGTCTGCTTTAATGATGGAAGCTTTTATAAGTAATATGGGATTTCATAATCGAATAGAAAAATAAATAAGTTCATGGCGCGTAAAATTACTCCAGTTTCTTCTTTTGATTGTATTGTTTTTGGTGGCAATGGTGATCTGGCTTCACGCAAACTTTTGCCGGCCTTGTATCATTGCCAGTGTGTTGGGCAATTTAGTGAGCCAACACGTATTATTGGCGTTTCGCGCACTTCCTTAAGTCGTGAAGAATATCAAAATTTTGTCCAAGCTTGTTTAGAAAAACATATCCATCCAAAAGATCTCAATTCAACTGAACTCCATCGCTTTCTTGCACGTTTAACTTACGTTTCTGTTGATGTTTCCTCAAACCGAGGGTGGGAGGATTTAGCCCTTTTTTTGTCACAAGATTCAGCAGATATTCGAGCTTTTTATTTGGCTGTTGGTTCGTCACTTTTTGCTGATATCGCGATGAAGTTGGGGAAAAGCAATTTGGTAACACCACAAACACGAATTATCATTGAAAAACCAATTGGTTGTGATGCAAAAACAGCGGTTTGGCTTAATGATGCATTTGCAAGTGTTTTTAATGAAGAACAGATCTTCCGCATTGACCATTATCTTGGGAAGGAAACTGTCCAAAATTTAATGGCATTGCGATTTGTGAATACACTTTATGAACCGCTATGGAACGCGAACTATATTGATCATGTTCAGATAACCGTTGCTGAATCTTTAGGGTTGGAGGGGCGTACAGAATATTATGAGAGTACTGGTGCTCTACGCGATATGGTTCAAAACCATATGCTGCAGCTTCTTTGTTTGGTTGCGATGGAAATACCATTTATCAACAGTGCCAATGCTGTGCGTGATGAAAAACTTAAAGTTTTGCATTCTTTAACACCTCTTGATGTGCGTAACGTAGAGCAGAACACTGTGCGTGGGCAGTATCTTGCTGGTTTATCAAATGGTATATCTGTAGAGTCTTATTTTGATGACTTGGGAAGAGAAAGTGAGAGCGAAACATTTGTCGCGCTTAAGGTTAAGATTGATAACTGGCGTTGGGCCGATACACCTTTTTATTTAAGAACAGGTAAGCGCATGTTCACGCGAATGTCTGAAATTGTTATCGTATTTAAACCTATTCCTCATAATATTTTTGATGTGGATTTAGATGAAATTTTTTCTAATCGGCTTGTTATTCGTCTCCAACCGGATGAAG
Source organism: Bartonella sp. AU16XJBT (assembly GCF_028618665.1). Taxonomy (GTDB): domain Bacteria; phylum Pseudomonadota; class Alphaproteobacteria; order Rhizobiales; family Rhizobiaceae; genus Bartonella. Next base: position 77,701 of record NZ_JAQITF010000008.1, on the reverse strand, counting down.
GTGTAAAACAATGGTTGATGATTAAGGATCCGAGTTATGGCGGTATGCGGTTTCGTCATATTCCATTAGACATGAGTTTTGCTTCTGCATTTTCTGAACGTAACCCTGATGCTTATGAACGTTTATTAATGGACGTTATTCGTGGAGATCAAACACTGTTTATGCGTCGTGATGAAGTTGAGGCTGCTTGGCGTTGGATTGATCCAATCATTGAGGGATGGGAAGCAATAAAACAGCCTGTTCATGGTTATAGTGCTGGTTCATGGGGTCCCACTGCTTCGACAATCCTTATGGAACGTGATGGACGTATATGGAACAATTTAATTTAGAGCAGTAAGTATGTATAGAATGAATATTGACCGTTTAAATTTTGAAACACCCACAACTCTTGCTTTAGCATTGGCTGACCGTGTTGCAGCAGAGCTTAGTATAGCTGTTTTAGAGCGCAAGCGTGCGATTTTAGCTGTTTCTGGTGGTAAAACGCCAGAATTGTTTTTTCATTATTTATCAAAAGCAGATATTGATTGGCAAAATATCATTATCACTTTGGTTGATGAACGTTTTGTCCCTGCGCACGATGAACGTTCAAATGAACATATGGTACGGTGTCATTTATTACAGAATTTTGCTGCAAAAGCACGTTTTGTAGGGCTTTATCATAAAGCAATTACTGCTGAACTTGCTGCTTTTTCAGCAGCAAATCGTATTAATAGTTTGCCTAAACCCTTTGATGTTGTTGTTTTAGGAATGGGGATTGATGGACATACGGCTTCCTTTTTTCCTGATGCTGATCGTCTAAAGCAAGCACTTGATCTTCGAACACAAGCACTTGTTCTACCACTTCATGCAAAAAGTGCCATTGAGCCAAGACTCTCTCTAACGCTGCCAGTTATTATGCAATCTCGTTGCATTATTCTCCATTTCGAAGGTTTTCAGAAACGCGACTGTTTTGAAGAAGCTTGTCAAGATGGGTCTGAAATAGAAAAGCCGGTTCGGGCGATTTTGCGTAATTCTCCTCATCTTGTGCAGGTTTATTGGTCGCCTGCAGAAAATGAAATAAGTGAATTAAAATATGAGAGACAAGGTGAATAGAAACGCACTCTCTCTTTAATGAATGAGGGGGAGCATCAATGAAGGGGGGAAGTAAATATGGCACTTTCCAAGACAATTGCCACAGTTACACGAAGGATTTATGAACGCTCTCGACCTACACGAGAAATTTATTTAGATCGTATCGCGAACGCACAGACTCATCGTCCCAAGCGGAGTTTTTTGGGATGTGCTAATCAGGCTCATGGTTTTGCTGCTTGTGGTGCAATAGACAAAGAGCGTTTGAAGGGAAATATCGTTGGGAATATTGGCATTATCACGGCATATAACGATATACTTTCAGCACATCAACCTTTTGAAAAGTTTCCTAACTTAATTAAAGAGGCGGCCCGTATGGTTGGTGGTGTTGCACAGGTAGCAGGGGGTGTTCCTGCGATGTGCGATGGTGTTACGCAGGGAAATGCGGGGATGGAGCTTTCCCTTTTTTCGCGTGAAGTGATTGCAATGGCGACAGCTATAAGCTTATCACACGATGTCTTTGATGCAGCATTGTATCTTGGGGTGTGTGATAAAATCGTCCCCGGTTTATTGATTGGTGCACTCACATTTGGTCACTTACCAGGAATTTTTATACCCGCTGGTCCTATGACAACGGGGCAAGGTAATGATGAAAAAGTAAAAATACGTCAACTTTACGCGGAAAATAAAATAGATCGCCAAATATTGCTGGAATCAGAAGCCCGTTCTTATCATGGTCCAGGGACATGTACATTTTATGGGACTGCTAACTCAAATCAGGTGATACTGGAGATGATGGGGCTGCATATGCCGGGAGCTTCTTTTGTCAATGCGAATACACCGTTGCGTGATGCTTTAACAAAAGAAGCTACAAAGCGTGTACTTGAAATGACCGATCTTGGTGATCATTATAGACCACTTGGTATGATCATTGATGAGCGTTCTTTTGTGAATGCCATTGTAGGATTAAATGCAACAGGAGGCTCTACCAATCATACGATTCATTTGATAGCTATCGCTGCGGCTTGCGGTATTCAATTGACATGGCATGATATTGCAGAAATTTCATGCCATGTGCCTCTTTTAGCGCGAATTTATCCGAATGGTTTGGCTGATATCAATCATTTTTATGCAGCAGGGGGTATAGGATTTATTATTCGCGAGCTTATTGAGGCCGGTTTAGTGCATGAAGATGTTGCTACAGTTTTTGGTAAAGATCTCAATGCTTATGCAATTGAAGCAAAGCTTTCTGCTGATGGCTGTGTGGTGCGTGAAGCAGCTCTCAAGGAAAGTGGTGATCATAAGGTGTTAGCAGGTTGGAAAAAACCATTTCAACCGGACGGTGGCCTTCGTGTTTTATCGGGAGATTTGGGAACCGCTATTATAAAAGTTTCATCTGTTAAACCAGAATATTGGCAAATTAAAGCACCAGTCCTTGTCTTTAATGATCAAGAGGAGCTCCAAAAATCTTTTCAATCTGGAGCGTTACATGATAAAGATTTTATCGCTGTTATTCGCTACCAAGGACCAAAAGCCAATGGTATGCCAGAGCTTCATAAATTAACCACCATTTTAGGCGTTTTACAAGATCGCGGTCAAAGGATAGCATTGATAACGGATGGTCGTATGTCCGGAGCATCAGGAAAAGTTCCTGCTGCCATCCATGTGACACCAGAAGCTTTGGATAATGGTCCCATTGCGCGTTTGCAAGACGGTGACATTGTTTTCCTTGATGTTCATGGGGGTAAATTAACTCTTTTAGAGGATTTAGCAAAATTTAACGCGCGAACAATTACACCTCCTGATCTTTCAAAAAACGACTATGGTGTTGGACGCGAACTTTTTCGTGTTTTTCGTCAATTGGTTAATCGTGCAGATCAAGGGGCATCTGTTTTTATGACATGAGGAATGCAAAAAGAAACAAGATGAACCATGTGCAATAATTGTTACAATTCTTAGAATTTTGGTATAGGAAGATTGTGTAATCGGGCGGCGGCTTTGAGTGTATTAACCATAAGCATGGCAATTGTCATGGGGCCAACGCCTCCTGGAACAGGGGTGATTGCAGCAGCTTTTTCTTTTACGTTTTCAAAATCGACATCCCCGACAAGACGCGTTTTTCCTATACCTTTTTCTGGAGCTGGAATGCGGTTAATACCAACGTCAATAACAACTGCGCCATTTTTTACCCAGTCTTTTTTAATCATTTGTGGGCGGCCTACAGCAGCTACGAGAATATCAGCGCTCCGACAGACATCATCAAGGTCACGAGTACGACTATGGGCAATTGTCACAGTAGCATTGGCCGCTGTTAAAAGGGCAGCCATAGGTTTTCCAACAATATTAGAGCGTCCAACAACGACAGCATCAAGTCCAGATAAATCTCGCCCACAATGTCGTTCAATCATCATCATAGCACCAGCGGGTGTGCAGGGAATAATAGCATCTTCAAGTGCATTTGCTGCGAGTTTTCCTACATTGATATAATGAAAACCATCAACATCTTTTTGGAAAGCAACAGCTTGTGTTATGAGGTTTGTATTCATATGGGCTGGGAGAGGTAGCTGTACCAAAATACCATGAATTTTGGGATCAGAATTTAATGTTGCAATAAGTTGAAGGAGCTCTTTTTCTTGCGTTTCTTTGGAAACGACATGTTTGATTGAAAGAAACCCACATTCTTCAGCTTTTTTATTTTTTGAGGCGACATATACTTGACTTGCGGGATCGTCTCCAACGATAATAACAGCGATACTAGGTTGTATATTATAGTTATCGCGGAGTTTTGTTGTTTCAGCCTTAACTTTCACAATAATCTCTTCAGCAAGTTTTTTTCCGTCGATAATATTATTCATGAGAGAGATCCTTTCGGTAAGGCTGTTTGTTTTTTTGTAAAGCATTTTCTAATAATACGATAGAGTTTTATAGCAATATTCATATGAGAACAGTAAGAATGGTTTGATAATGTTGTGGATTTACAGTTTTATAAGACTTTTAAATAATTGCTTTATAAAGAAGCAGCAATATTGCTGTTTGAATAAACTTTGGATAAAGAACAAAAATAATGAAAATACAAAATGGATATGATGAATTATAGGGTTATAAAAAGCCTTTTAACGATTATTTAAGTTTATTTTTAATCTGTTATAGGGGGATACGTGTAGAGGGATATTGTGCGCATCAGAATAATAAAATTTTTGAGCGGAATTTTTATTACAATTATCTTTTTATTTGGAGTGGGGATTCTTGTTTTACCTTATCTTGTCTCTACGGATGCGATTCGTGTTCGTTTAGCGCAAGAGTTGAGTGCATGGACAGGTTATAACGTGCAATTGCGTGATCCACCGCGGTTAAATCTTTTTCCTTATCCTAAAGCGTTGCTTTCTGGCATTACTTTAACATCAAAAATGGATGATGTTGCACCATTAATGGAAGCTGAATCAATAGAAGTTGATCTTTCTGTCGTCGATCTTCTTTGGGGGCGTGTTTCTTTTTCAGAGACGCGGATTGTGCGTCCTCAATTTGTTATGGAAAAGCCCGTTAAAACAATGGCAGATTTTTTTGATCGATTTTCTCACTCACAAGGCGCCTTAGGGTTAGCCATACGCAAGGCACGTGAAATATTAAAACATAACCCTGAACATCCAGAGATAGAACACCTTTTAAAACAACCTTTTGGGCGGATTGTTATTAAAAATGGTGCTCTTGTGTATCATGACAGCTTTTCAGGAGTAGCAGAAAAAATAACAGGATTAAATGCGACTTTAGATTGGCCAGAATCGACTGAGGAAGTACGGTTGCGTGCAGATGCTCGTTGGCGCGGAGAATTTACAAAATTATCAATTGATGCTTCTCAAGCATTGTTGCTTTTGGCAGGAGGAAAAAGCCAGGTTAAGGCAAGTCTTAATTCTGTACGTGGGGGAATAACTTTTACAGGGCAGGCTCGGTTATCTGAATATTATATTTTTGATGGAAAGGTGTCGATGCGTTCACCAAGCTGGAATCAGACTTTGTCTTGGGTTGGAGGAAATCAGTTTTGGGGACATAGATTAACAATACCCATTGTATGGGAATCTCATTTTTTAGCGCGACCAATGCATATCCAAATGAACAGTGTTGCATTTACGATGGGGAAATCCAATGCACGTGGGGCTTTGGAACTTGATTTTCAAGATTATGTACCAAGTGTCATGGGCTCTTTAGCATTTGATAACTTAGACATTAACCTCTTGGACTCAATGTTTTTTTCGGATAAAAAGAAAAATTCATTCTTTGATATGGCGCTTTTTGATCGTATTGGGGTGGATATACGACTTTCTGCGCCACAAGCCAAAATAGGAAATATTTCACTTACAAATTTAGCAGCTGCGATGCAAATAAGAAATGGGCATGGGATTTTTGATCTTGGACATGTCAATATTTGGGGTGGATCCGTTCAAAGTAATATTGAAGTTACGCCAGCTGGACAGAAAATACGTATTGAAGGAACTATTTCAGGGGCTTCTATTGATACGCAGGAGGCTTTAGAAGCCTTAGGATTTATTCCATTTGTACAGAGCAAAACAAATTTTACCGCAGCGATACAAACACTTGTGGGTTCTTGGATGGAAGTTTTTACAAAAATGCAGGGCGGTTTAACGCTGAAGATGTCTTCTGGTCGGCTCTTAGGGTATGATTTGAATGAATTACAAACAAAACTTTCAAGCAAACAGCAATTTCTTTTAACGAGAAATGATTCTCTCTCCACAAGTTTTGATCACTGGGATATTCAGGCAAGCTTTTCAGAAGGGATGATGAAGGTGACAGAGTCATTGATGCGTACAGCAGACTTGAGTTTATCCATACAGGAGGCTGTTACAGCGGCTATTTTTCAAGGGAAGCAGAATGAATTGATACTACAAGCACAATTGCGCAAAAATCATAGGTCAGAAACTTTATGTAAAGATGTCCAATGCCTTGCGAATAGCCTTGCACGGCCTTTTACATTTTCTCTAAGCTCTAAAGGACAAAATCATGGTAATTTTTTGATTACAAAAGATATTGATACCGATTGAGCATTGTTTTTCATTTGTATGACATTTTATTCTATAATAATTCGTCTATTTGCAATTTAAAGCCTTTTTTAAATTTAAATAAGAGATTTCAATATCATAAGATTCTCTCATGTTAAATCTATTCGTGATGAAACCAAAAAACTTCCTCTCCCTCACAAGTGCAGTTAGTATGTAGATAAACGATTGAAGGGAGGAACAAAAACACCTCTTTACGGAATCTTTCAAATATAAGAGTTCCATAATATGCGTGCAAATCTTAGAAAATTGCTAAAAAACATTTTGTTGCATTAAAACTTATAAGGGCATATCAGCCCGTGCTTATTGAATCTGAGAAGAAATACCATATCCATCTTTGGTAACTGTATGCTTTCCATCTGCTCCAACAGAACCAATACCCACTGTAATCAAAATAAAGGCTAAGAGGGTTGTAATCGTAATAATGGTAGCTTTTTTAGCAGACATATCTTTCCTCCACTGATGCATCAATGACTGAATGCAAAGATGAATGTTGTATTATTTAAACTTTTATGAAAGCAGAATCACTTAATGATCTATTGGTTCCTATCATTATCTCATAAAGCTAAAAAAACTCTATAATTCTTTAATATATTATAGTTCTATAGATATAATTTTTTCTTTTTGTGATATGTTTTTCTTCATTTCTTGATGACGATAGTGAGCATTGGCAAGATTTTATGCGCATAAATTATAAACTTAAAAGATTATTTATCCGACAGACATTGGCTTTGGATGAAGAAATAAAGATAGAGGGGGCACAAGCTTCTTATCTTGTGCATGTTTTGCGGATGAAAGAAGGAGCGGAAATTCTACTTTTTAATGGACAGGATGGTGAGTGGCTTGCTAAACTTATCATTGTTAAGAAAAAGTTTGTTGTGGTTCAGCTTATCCATCAAGAAAGATTACAAACAGCACATTCCAATCTTATTTATTGCTTTGCTCCACTCAAAAATGCGCGGTTGGATTATATGGTGCAGAAAGCTGTTGAAATGGGGGTGTCGATTTTGCAGCCTGTTATAACGCATCATACGCAGGTTACGCGTATCAATATGGCGCGTATGGAAGCCAATGTTATTGAAGCTTCTGAACAGTGTGGCATTTTATCTCTCCCTGAATGCGTATCAGCTCTATCCTTAGCAGAGCTTTTAGCGCGTTGGGATGAGACACAGCCTTTATTCTTTTGTGATGAAGAGCATAAATCGCACAATCCATTACCTTCTTTTAAAAAGCGTGACGTTACAACGCCTGGTGTTCTCATTGGACCAGAAGGTGGGTTTAGTGAAGAAGAGCGGAGCTTTTTAAAAAAGCAGCCTTTTGTGGTTCCAATATCATTAGGTCCACGCATTTTACGTGCTGATACTGCCGCTGTTGCGGCTTTGGCTCTTCTTAATGCGACAGTGGGGGATTGGTCAATGGATTGAGATGTCTGTAAAATCATTCTAAACAATTCATTTAAGATGATAATACCAATGATAGGATACGATAAGTTATGGCGCTTGATATAATGGATGAAAGTGAAGTTTATAACTTAGATTCCTTGGTGAGCTATTTCCAAGGGGGGTATAAAGCAGAAGATGATTGGCGTATTGGTACAGAACATGAAAAATTTCCATTTTATAGAGATGGTTTTCGTCCTGTTCCTTATGACGGTAAGAGGGGAATCCGAGCGTTGTTAGAAGGCATGCAAAGCGCTTTAGGATGGAAACCTATTGTAGATGAAGGGAATATTATTGGGCTTGTAGGATCCGTTGATCAGGGGGCTATTTCTTTGGAACCAGGGGGACAGTTTGAATTATCTGGGGCACCATTAAAAACAGTAGGTGATACGTATCATGAGTTGATGGAACATTTAGCTCTTCTCAAGAAAATTGCAGAACCATTGGGTATTGGTTTTTTGGGGATAGGCGCTAGCCCAAAGTGGACGTTAGCTGAAACGCCGAAAATGCCTAAGTCACGTTATCAAATTATGACTGATTATATGCCGAAAGTCGGGCATAATGGTCTTAATATGATGTATCGCACATCAACAGTTCAGGTTAATCTTGATTTTTCATCTGAAAGTGATATGCGGCGAAAAATGCAAGTATCCATGAAGTTACAATCCGTTGCGACTGCATTATTTGCAAGTTCACCTTTTACAGAAGGACGCCCAAATGGCTTTTTGTCATGGCGTTCTGAAATTTGGCGTGATACGGATAATCAGAGGACAGGCGTTCTTCCCTTTATATTTTCTGAGCGTTTTGGTTTTGCTGATTACGTTGAATGGGCCCTTGATGTTCCCATGTATTTTGTTGTACGTGATGGTCGTTATTATGATTGTACCCATATAACGTTTCGTCAGTTTATGAATGGAGCATTAAGAGGACAAGTTGTAAATTCAATTCCAAATATGGGAGATTGGATTAATCATTTATCAACGTTATTTCCTGAAGTCCGCTTAAAAAGATTTTTAGAAATGAGAGGAGCTGATTGCGGTTCTTGGAAGCGCATCTGTGCATTGTCGGCTTTTTGGGTTGGGCTTCTTTATGATAGAGAAGCGCTTAACGAGGCAGAGGCTTTGACCAAAGATTGGTGTTTTGAAGAAGTTTTAGACATGCGCCAACGCGTTCCCAAAGAAGGGTTAAAAACTCCTTTTCGTCAAACCATTCTTTTAGAATTAGCCCGTCAAACTATCGCTATTGCTCGCAAGGGCTTAAAAAATCGCAAACAGTGTGATGCAAATGGTTTTGATGAAACAAATTTCCTTAATCCTTTAGAAGAGGTTGTGGCAACGGGGCAAACAGATGCTGAAAAATTTTTATCCCATTACTCTTCTATTTGGGATGAGTCTGTTGAACCGGTATTTTTAGAATGTGCCTATTAAATTTTAGGCAAAGACACTTTGTACTTTTTTAAAAAATGCATATCATCGTAGTAGTCTATTCACTCATTTGTTTGAGAGGAGAATATCCTCCCTTGCTTTCAACATTTTTCATAAAGGATACAATACAAAGATCTCTTGGAAACTGCGATTTTTATCCCAATACTATCACGATATTTCCGTAACCTCCATGTTATATCTTTGTGCTCAAGATGATTTGATCTATTTAGTTTTTTATCAAACACTTTTTATCCGCTTGGCTCATTCCTCTTAATGAATAGGGCAGAAAATAATTTTTAGACTTTTAAATAAGGGATAAAAAATATTATTTATATTCAATATCCTCAATGCTATTTTATAAAAATACGAAGTTTTTTTATTTTGTAGAATAAAAATACAAAGCCTTAGTTTATTGTGCTGGTAAGCCACAAACACCTCTTTTATTATTTAAAAATGTAGAGTACGTTTCTTAACTGTTTGTTGTTTTCGTTTTTAAAAGCAAGATTGCATGAGGGGGCTTATACCTTTTTATACCATTATAAGATATAGTTATACAGTCATCATGAAGGGCAAGAGCTGCATTTTTAAAATGGGTAGGAAAATTACAGGGTATCATTTTCGCTACACGAATAATTTGTTCTTTTCGGTTAATGCTCGTTGGGGAATCTAGAAATTTTTCTACGTATTCAAACACTGGATCACTAAAGTCTGCTTCAAGTTTTGCGAGGAAAATGTTTTTTCTAAATAAATCAAAGAGCATCCTATTTTGATCGCTTAGCAAACCCTCACATTGGGATTCTCTACCTAAAAAGGGTGAAGCATCCACAAAAAATAAGTATTTTTTAGTAATACTTTAAAATATTAATTATGCAGATTCAATTTGTCGTTCTATTAAATATTTCTAAAATGATCCCTTATCCTATTCTGTAGATGTGATAGGTTCTATCTTACTCTTAAACATTTTTATATATTCTTTTGCTATTTCCTCTTTGTCGCGGTATTCTAAATCTCTACAGTTTTTATTGAGGTATGACTGATAAAGTTCATCGTACAGATTCAGATCGTTCACTTTCGTATACCCAAGTGATATTAATACAGCAAACAAAGGTATCAATAGAGAAGATAATACAATAAATGTTATGGTACGTTTCATGAGTGATTTAACTCCTTATCTTTGATAAATAGACCAATATTGAATACGGCTATTATGACGGTTGATATCACTTAATTTCGTTATATCGACAGGATATAGGGTATTTTTGTTGGTATTGTGTTTCAGATTGTATTGAGAAATATTATATATTATTGGTTGTATGTCGTTTTTAGGCATTGTGGCTTTTAAAGCCCTTCATATTTACGATTTTTTTGTTATTGAGAGGGCATATTTTTATGCCTATAAAAATAATTAAAAAAACAAAAAAGCTTTCCCAAAAAGTTTTTATTGAGAGCAAAGAAAGAATGTATAATAAGTATTTTCAATAAAATAATTATATTTGAAGGGATGGCCAAAGTTTTTGAGAGTGCTGTTCATAAAATTGGCAAAAGGAGCTTGATAATTTATTTGCCAGAAAATTCATGAATGTTCATTTGTTAATGAACCATTTTTTAAGAAAGCTCTTTTCAATTCAAAGGGCAAAAGAGAGCGATAAGAACATTAATAGCATAAGATACGTTGGAATTATTCAGGATTAAGATGCAATGAATGGTGTTTATATTTCTCTTATTAACCTATTATAAGATCGTAATTATTTAAATAATAAGGAAATAATTTTATTTATTTTCTTTAAATTGTTATTCGTAGATAAAAAATTCTCTTTTAATCTATAAATTAAAAAAATAATGACTTTTAAAAAGCCTTGTAAGTTTTATACCTTAATTTTAAATATTATGCATTGATTTTGAATTATGCATATTATTCACCATCAATCATAACCATAGTGGATATAGACTGGGCATAGACAATGACATTTAATTTTTTCATCAATTTATTTCTATTTGTTATTTTTTTATTGTGGGTTGCCCAAAGTAAGAGAATGCAATGGAGTCTTTCACTCCGTGTTATGCTAGGGCTTATCCTTGGCTTGATTTTTGGAAGTGTTTTGCAGCTTTTTTATGGAGAGGGTGAAGCCACTTTATTGAAATCCGTTGAATGGTTTAACATTGTTGGTGAAGGCTATGTCTTATTGTTACAAATGATTGTTATGCCACTGGTTTTTGTCTCTATCGTTTCAGCGGTTGCTCATTTACATTCTGTTTATGCTGTTGGAAAGATGAGTATCATAACGATTTCAATATTGCTTATTACAACGGCTCTTTCAGCGTTGGTTGGTGTGCTTGTGGTTAATTTCTTTGGATTAACCGCAAATGGTTTGGTGCATGAAGGGCAAAATGTTTCTGCTGTTCTTGGGGATCGTATTTCTCAACTTGGAGATATGAATATACCAAAAATGATTTTGTCCTTGATTCCTAAAAATCCCTTTGCTGAGTTAAGTGGAGCCAAGCGTACATCAATTATTAGTGTTGTTATTTTTGCGTCCTTTTTAGGGGCTGCAGTTCTTCTTTTAAAGAAAGATGAGCCGGAAAAAGGGGAAAAGGCTCTTTTATTTATTCAAGTGGCACAAGCTTGGATTATGCGGTTAGTTCGTATTGTGATTGCTTTGACTCCTTATGGTATTTTTGCACTTATGACTAAGGTAGCAGCAACTTCGCGTATTGCAGATATTTTAAATTTACTCATTTTTATCATCGCTTCCTATGTTGGTATTATCCTTATGTTTGCAATTCATGGTGTATTGCTTGGCATTTCTGGGATTAATCCTTTTCGTTTTTTCAAAAAAGTTTTACCAGTTTTAACATTTGCTTTTAGCAGTCGTTCAAGTGCTGCAAGTATTCCTTTGAATATTGAAGCGCAAACGCAGTGGATAGGTGTGCCGCAATCCATTGCGAGTTTTGCAGCTTCTTTTGGGGCAACAATTGGACAAAATGGGTGTGCTGGTCTTTATCCAGCGATGCTTGCGACCATGATTGCACCGACCACGGGGATTAATCCTCTTGATCCTACTTGGATTGCTACGCTTGTTGGGATTGTAACGTTGAGTTCTATTGGTGTCGCTGGTGTTGGGGGAGGGGCTATTTTTGCTGCATTGATTGTATTACCAATTATGGGACTTCCTGTTACTTTGGTTGCTGTACTTATCTCTATTGAGCCACTGATTGATATGGGACGTACCGCCCTAAATGTGAGTGATTCAATGGTAGCTGGAACGATCACCAGTCAAATGTTACGGACAACGGATAAAAGTATTTTTAAAAAATGATTTTGGGTTATGTTTTTTGGGGTTGTAAAACATCCATCAGAGATATTTGTGCCGAACCAGGTTGTAGAGGTTTTTGTTGATTGGGGTGAGGAGCCCAACCAGAGAGCCAGATGAAAGAAAAATGTGCACGAATACGTCCATCAGGATCGCTAAATTTTTGTGCATAGATTTCAGCAGCACGGAGAAAAAATCGTTTAGATACAGGACGTCGTGAGCGATTGATAAGCGCATTTTGCATTCCCATCGCTTTAAGATCGTTTATGAGATCAAACATTGTATTATAACGTATTGTGACATCTTCAACATCTGCTACAGGTAGGGCAAAGCCAACACGCTGTAAAAGAGCACCTGCATCACGAATGTCGGCAAAAGGGTAGATCCTAGGGCTTGCACCACCATAAATTTCAATTTCGGCTTGTAGAAGACATTCACGTAATTCTTTGAGTGTACCTGCACCCGCCATAACAGCTAGAAATAAGCCATCTGGTTTAAGGGTGTTTTTTATCTGACTTAGAACACCAGGGGTATCATTCGTCAAGTGTAATGAAAGAAGTGAAACAATAAGATCGCAGTAATTTTGAGGAAAATCAAGAAATTCTCGATGACGTAAATGAAACTTTTTATCATGGCTTTGATAAAGTGTATCAGTCTCAATACGTTCTATAGAACAAACCTTTCCAGATTTCATGAGAGCTTGCGTGGCAAGATCTGTATGGCTGTGTAAATCGAGCGCTAATGTGAAGAGACGATCAATGGTGCTAAGACGTTTATAGAGATCTTCTGCCATGAGAGAGAGTAAAAAGTCGTATCCTTTTTTTGCTTTTTCAAAGGCGCGTTTGCGGAATTGTTCAATGCGGTTATGATCAAAAATTAAAGGATGCGACATATTGTGGAATACTTTCGATTTATGAAAGAATGCATTTTGAAAAGGTTCATGATTGTGCGAGCTCTGTCAAGTTTATAATGTGAAAGAAAAATAAGTTTATAGGAGGTTAAGATTTTTTAAAGAAATTAAATTTATAAATTGAGGAAATACAAAGGAACTTTTGTTCTACGGGGGGGACTTGTAAAAGCCTAAATTTATAATGTTTTACTTTCGAGAAGTGGCTTTAAATAGCGGGGATATACTACGTCAATTCATTGAGCGCTTTAAAACGATGCTTTATCCACCAATTTGTCCTGGATGTAAGCAAAATGTTTCTACTTATGGCACGATTTGCTCTGAATGTTGGAAAGATCTTCAATTTATCACGAAGCCTTATTGTCCTGTTATGGGGACGCCTTTTGTTTGTGATATGGGGGATGGTTTTCTCAGTGGTGAAGCGCTTCGTAATTCTTACCCTTTTTCGCGTGTTCGCTCAGTCATTGTTCATAAAGGGCTTGCACGTACTTTGGTAACGCGCTTAAAATATGGTGATCATATAGAATTGGCATCTTTTATGGCTAATTGGATGGTGTTTGCTGGACGTGAGGTTATTGAAGAGTGTGATGTTATTATTCCCATTCCATTGCATTTTCGTCGTTTTTGGGAGAGACGTTATAATCAATCTGCTGAGCTTGCACGTTATATTGCAGCATCACAAAAAAAGCTTTTAAAACCGGGGTGGCTTGTTCGTTCTCGGCATACGCGTCCGCAGGTTAGTCTTTCTTCAAGAGAAAGAAAACTTAACGTAAAAAATGCTTTTAAGGTTTCGCATAAAGTTAAAAAATATCTTAAAGGATGTTCTGTTTTACTGATTGATGATGTATTTACAACGGGTGCAACAGTTACAGCAGCAGCTGCTGCATTAAAATATGCAGGTGCACAACAGGTTGATGTGCTAACATTTTCGCGTGTCCTTAAAGAAGATTCTATTTTTCCTTCTTCTTAAGGGGAATTTAAAGTAGATATTATTAAAAAAAATACTTGGAGGATAATACTTATGAAAGAGATAATCATTTATACACGTCCAGGTTGTCCTTATTGCACAAAAGCACGTGATTTACTGGACAAAAAGGGTGTAAAATATACAGATATTGATGCTTCCACATCCCTTCGTCAAGAAATGGTGCAGCGCGCGAATGGACGTAATACATTTCCACAAATTTTTATAGGTGATTATCACGTTGGTGGTTGTGATGATCTTTATGCTTTAGAAGCAGAGGGAAAACTCAATTCTTTATTGCAAGACCTATAATTGCCGTAAATGACATATCTTTAAGATCGTTTTGCGAGAAGGAGATAGTTAACATCCATGTCTTTTGAACGATTCCAGCTGTCGTTTAATGGATTATAAGTAATACCTATCTCATCAATGACAGTCAGAGCGTTTTTTGATAAGAAATTTTTAAGTTCTCGAGGTTTTAGGAATTTTTTATAATCATGGGTTCCTTTAGGGAGCCAACGGAGGATATATTCAGCGCCGACAATAGCAAGTCCCCATGCTTTCCACGTGCGGTTGAGTGTTGCGACAAACATCAACCCTTGTGGTTTTAGCATTTTTGCTGTCGCTTTTATGAAGAGATTAACGTCAGCGACATGTTCAACAACTTCCATATTAAGGATGATATCAAATTTCTCTCCTTCATTGGCGAGTGCTTCTGCTGTCGTCGTGCGATAATCAATTGAAAGGTTACTTTGGGCAGCATGGATTTTTGCGACTTCAATATTCGTTTGTGCGGCATCAACGCCTACAACTGTAGCGCCAAGTCGTGCCATTGGTTCACATAACAAGCCCCCCCCACAGCCAATATCAAGAATTTTCAAATTGTCAAAAGGCGTCAGTGAGACAGGGTCACGATTAAATTCTAAACAGATTTTTTCTCTGATGTAAGCAAGACGTGTTGGATTAAATTGGTGAAGAGGTCGAAATTTTCCTTGAGGATTCCACCATTCTGTAGCGATACGTGAAAAGTGATCAAGTTCACTTTGATCAACAGTTGTTCGTGTTTCATCTATCATGTTGCCTTCCTTTATTTTTAATGATCAGATCAAGTCCAGAGGATTTTATACAAAGTCAAGAGAAATTAATATAATCATAATGAAACTTGCACAAATGATAGATATTCGCTATGTCGAGAAAATGGTTCGTTGATACAGCATGTTATTCTCATTATCGTTTGAGATAAGAGATGTAAAGGTAAGAGTGTTATTAATGGCGCGCATTGTCATGAAATTTGGTGGAACGTCTGTAGCAAACATTGAATGTATTCATAATGTTGCACGGCACGTCAAAAGAGAGGTTGATGCAGGCAATGAGGTTGCTGTTGTTGTCTCTGCGATGGCGGGTAAAACTAATGAGCTTGTCCAATGGACGTGTGATGCTTCGCCCATACAGCGAGATGCTCGTGAATATGATGTTGTGGTGGCTTCTGGTGAACAAGTCACTTCAGGTTTGCTGGCTTTGACACTTCAAGCAATGGGGATCAATGCGCGTTCATGGCTTGGTTGGCAGATCCCTATTCATACAGACAATGCGCATGGTCGTGCGCGCATTACTGATATTGACGGATCTTTTTTAATAGAGTGTTTTCAGGAAGGTCAGGTTGCTGTTATTGCTGGTTTTCAGGGGTTAGCTTCAGATAATCGGATTTCTACCTTAGGGCGTGGGGGGTCAGATACAAGTGCTGTTGCGATAGCCGCAGCTGTACAAGCTGATCGCTGTGATATTTATACGGATGTGGATGGTGTTTATACAACGGATCCACGTATAGAACCGAAAGCGCGCCGTTTACCAAAAGTAGCTTTTGAAGAAATGCTAGAGATGGCTTCTCTTGGAGCAAAAGTTTTACAGGTTCGTTCTGTTGAATTAGCAATGGTTCATAAGGTTCGTACCTTTGTGCGTTCAAGTTTTGAGGATCCCGATGCCTTAGGCATGGAGGATTCAATGAGTTCTTCTGGAACACTTATTTGCGATGAGGATGAAATTGTGGAACAACAAAATGTTACTGGTATTGCTTTTGCTAAGGATGAAGCGCAAATTTCGCTGCGTCGACTTGCTGATCGTCCAGGGATTTCGGCAGCAATTTTTGGTCCCTTGGCTGAAGAGTGCATTAATGTTGATATGATTGTGCAAAATATTTCTGAAGATGGATCAAAAACTGATATGACTTTTACTGTGCCATCAGCAGATGTAGAAAAAGCCGTTGCTCTTCTTGAAAAAAATCGCAAAGAAATTGGATTTGATGTGCTCCAATTTGAAAGTGATCTTGCCAAAATATCTGTGATTGGCATTGGAATGCGTAGCCATGCAGGTGTTGCGGCGACAGCTTTTAAGGCTTTGGCTGAAAAGGGGATTAATATTCAAGCAATCACCACTTCCGAGATAAAGATTTCTGTTTTGATTGATAGCGCTTATACTGAACTTGCGGTGAGAACATTACATGCTGTTTATGGATTGGATAAGAGTTAAGTATTTTTAAATGCTCAATTTCAAGAACATAAAGTTTTAATATGTATGAGTGATTCGCTTTATAAGCATAACGCGCACTTATTAATGTAAATAAGAATAATTGATACAGTGAAATTTTTTCATTGAAGATTTTTTATGATGAAGCAAAAAACTGTTTGCTTGTATACAAACAAGATTAGCATAGGAATAAAAACTATTTAAGAGACAACATCATAAAATACTTCTTATAAATCGTTTAGATATAAGATAGAGAGAAAGGAGAATTGTTTACATAGGGGCTTTGAAGAGAAGAAGAATGGCACCATGTATCTGTTATGAAAGGGGGATTTATACTTCAGAGTCAACATTATAGAGCTTACAGAATTTGCTTTTTAGTTGGCTAAAAATTAAAAATGTTATCCTAGCAGTAAATAATTTATAAAAATTTCAAGCTCTCACGCTGAAGGGGAGAATGTTCTTGATATCATACCTCTGATTTCAAGAGATAAAATGCCTTATTTCTAGACAAGAAGATTTTAGATGTAAAATGACGTAAATTATATGAATGGAGAGAAAGTGTATCTTAAGAAAGATATTTATAATTCCATGTGGTCTTCGAAGCAATATGCTGGTTCTTTTGGTGCTCTATGCGGATTTGATGGGAGTGGAAAGACCACTCAAGTACAAGAGATTTCTCGCCATTACTCACAAGAAAAACATATCATACAAACTTTTCAACCCAGTCATTGGTATAGAAATAATCAAGAGGTTAGAGATTATTTAGAGAGTGGAAAATCAATTGATCCATTGCTTTTAGCACTTTTAGCTGCGACAGATAGACGAAAACATACGCTTGAAATTATCGAGCCCTCTTTAACTTCATCGCAAAATTTTATAATTAGCGATCGATATGTTTATTCTAGTCTTGCTTATTTTTACGCTCGAGGGCTTTCACTTGAAAGTGTGATTAAATTGAATCAATTTATCCCAAGACCTTGTATCACATTTTATCTTCATTTGCCGCCTGCTGCTATTATCGAACGATTGCAAAAAAGGGATGGTTTAGCTTTAAAATACGAAGAAAAGCTCTCCTTTATTGAAAAAGTTTATGAAGTCTATCAACTTTTATCAGAAATAGACGAACGATTTATCGTCATTGATGGAACCGCTTCTATTTCTTCAATTCATAATCAAGTACGATACCATATAGACAAGGCTTGTTTTAATGATAAATGAAATACACCCATTTATGAATATTATTGAAAAATTTATCTGTGCTCTATTTTCCTTTATGATCTAGTTTCTATGTGAAATCTAAAATTTTAAAAGTTAGTCCGCGATAATTTAAGAGTTTTGGAAAAATATTACATATCTTAATATGTTAATGAAACGACTGGTAATCATTAAACTGCAGCGCATTTTTTTGAAAAGTTTGGAAGAGAGAAGTTATGCAAAAAGGTTATCAAGTTTCTGTTATGATAATGATATTTTCATTCTCTTGAAATACTCATATGGCGATATAAGAACGACTCGTAGAGATCTGCACAAATATATTTGAGTAGAGAGAATAAGCTAAGAGCGGAGGCGATAATAACAGCAAATCTTTTTGAAGTTGAATATTCTTATCTCTGATCAATGAAACAAAAAACAGTTCTTAATGTTTTTATGGGGACTTTCAAATTTGTTCCTTTAACCAGAAAGAACATAAGATAAAAATACCCTAACAAGAAGATACACCCATTTCAAAAACTGTAGGTAACACCTTGGTTATGCTAAAAGATCAGTCTAACAAAGCAAATGATTGTTTGGTTTTATTCAGAACTATGAGAAATTTCTTTGTTGCGCTTAATATAAATAAATCCATATCCAAGACCGATAAGAGCAGATAAACCAGAACCACAAAGCACCCCAATTTTGGCAGCATCAAGAAGGATAATATCCTTAAAAGCAAGCATTGAAACAAAGATAGACATTGTAAAGCCAATTCCTGCTAAGAATCCAATGAGTAAAATCCCGGCCCATGTCATTTGAGGAGGAAGGCGGCATAGTCCTGATTTCACGGCTAGATAACTAGCAGTGATAATGCCAAGGGGCTTACCAACGAAAAGACCAATGACAACACCAAAAACAATTAAGAATGATTTGCCAGAAGAAAGATCAAAGTTTGCAAAACTAACACCAGCATTTGCAAAGGCAAAAACCGGCATGATACCGTATGCAACCCATGGGTGCAAAGCTTTTTGAACACGTGTTACGGGAGCAATCATGGCCCTTTGCCCTTTACGCATTTTTTTCAATGCAGTTGAAATATGATGGAGATCTGTTTTTGTGTTTTTTTCTTGGAGAATTTGCATAGCGTTGCTGAGCATGGTGAGTGGCGCTACAAGAGTGCGTGTAGGAAAAACGGGCGTCATCATACCTAAGATTACACCAGCAAGTGAGGGATGAACGCCTGTTACCATTAATCCCCACCAGATGATTGCACCAGGTAAAATGTAAAGCCATGCTGATGCAAGCCCGATCCATTGAAAAAAGAGTACCAGAGCAATACCTCCCCCTGCAATCAATAGACCACTAGGATCAATGTTTGTTGAGTAGAAAAAAGCAATAATAAGAACAGCGATAATATCATCAATAATCGCTAATGAGAGAAGAATGACATGAAGATTAGAAGGAATTTTTTTTCCAAGAAGCGCCAGAATACCAAGAGCAAAGGCAATATCTGTTGCTGTTGGCACAGCCCAACCATGGATATGTCCCTCGTTAAAGTTGAAGATGAAATAAATAATCGCAGGAACACAAACGCCGCCTATTGCAGCAACAATTGGTAAGATTGCTTGTTTAAAATCGGCAAGAGCACCTTCATGAATTTCGCGTCGAATTTCCATTCCAGCGACGAGAAAGAAAATAGTCATAAGGGCATCATTAACCCAAAAATGTAAATCCCATGAAAGCGTGAAATGACCCAAATTAAAGCCAAGAGGTGTATGCCAAAAAGATTCATAGAGAGCAGCATATTGAGAATTGGCAAAAATGAGGGCAGAAGCAGCAGCGAGTAAAAGAACAATACCACTAAGAGCTTCAATATGAAGAAAACGCTCGATAGCAGAAAGCGCTTGATTGGTGACACGAGAAGCGCGATTAGGCAAGCGATTTGAAGATAAATCAGACATGAACAACTCCAACTATCGACAATTTTATGATTCTATATTCTCTGTGTATAGTGACTCTATTATGATGTTTTCTGTATCATATAAAAGCAAAAAGAGGAATAAAGTTCTTAATTTATAGACAAGATCATCATGTTTAAAGCACAATATGTTTAAGGCGATGCTTCATTTTTAATAGCGAGGTCTACTTTGTTTAACACCTTGGATAGATCATTTTGTAGAGCAGATTCGAGATCAACCATTGTGAGCCCTTTATTATCTTTTGCTTTAATTTTAATGATCAATGTTTGTGGATTTTTAGCAAATTCACCTAAGGATTTTGAAATTTTTTCTGCTTCGTCATGATTTTTTAGCAGCATTTTTGGGGTTTGCGTCATCATTAAATAGAAATCATCATAGAGTTCCTTTTTAAGATCATGTTGGCTATCATTAAGGCTTTTCGCAAGATAAGAAAAAAGCTTATCAATAAAACCTGCATCTCTATATTGTATATCAATTTCATTGATGCCAATGTTTTGAGAAGCAGCAATCATGACATTTTGTTGACCAGAAAAAAACTTCTCATCAACATCAATAACCTTAGCCGATATGTTCCCAGACCCAACATCTTTCATATCGAAAGACATTGTATCAAGAAGGAGCATATGTTTTTTTTCATCATAAGAAATATCAAGTTTTCCTGAAAAATCGATTTGTTCAAACCCCATCTGTTTAAAGAGTTCTAAGTCTTTTTCATTCATTTTTTTCGGTAAAACCGAAAGGTTATTGAAAGAAAGAAAAAGCTTTTTGGGGATAGGGTGTTTCCACAAGCTTGGTTTAAATTGAAATGATTCGAGAGTTGCTTTCAAGGGCGGAATATCAACGGTGACATTATCAACTTTGGCATCTGCTGAGGTAATGGCGAGCAGTATGTTTAGAAGGAGACCATTTTGTGCTATTTTTTCCGCGACTTTATTCTTCTCTTTTCTTGCATTAAGATAAGCTTTAACCAATTTTTCAGGCGTTTGTTCAAGTGGTTTCATCTTTAGACCAGATGTTTTAAATTGGCCGAGGAAGAAAGAGCTATTTTTTTCTGCTTCTTCAAAAATATCGACACTTATATTGTTCAGAGAAATAGGGCCAGTAACGGTTTTTCCTTGAGTGAGAGCGTTATTTTTTCCGAAAATGATAGAATAGGCATAATTGATGTCGATATCATTGGCTTTTATGCTATCACTTTTAGCCATCAGCTGCATCTGTTTATCACCATTGACTGCGATTGTTTTAAAATCCATATTTTTGATACTAACGGAACGAATATGACCTTTTTTAAAATCAAAAAGCTGAAAATTTTTGACTTCAACTGTTTCTGCTGGTTTGTTTCTATTTTCTACAGAAAGCTGTATATTAGGAGCACTTATTGAGGCAAGCTCAATACGCATCATTGATTGTAAAAGACGTGATGTGATTGTTCTATCTTTGTCTTTTAAGGATACACTTTTAAGAGAAATTTGGGGAATTTTTACATGAATATTATTATGCTTTAAATCAACATTATAAAATGTAAAAGTTCCAGGAATAAAGGAAAGAGGAGGACGAGCAGAAATGGCACCAATTTTAAGTGATGTACCGGCTGGAACGGGGAGTGTAACATTCTTCAAATTGACTGTACCTAGAATGCTGACTTCAGTTTTTTCTGCTTTTATAGCACGACGGGCTATCTCTTGTTTGACAAAACTGTCAAGATAGGGTTTTGCGATATAAAATCCACCCACAATTATAATTGCCAAGATAGCAACAAATCCAATAATGCAAGTGAGCCAATATTTTAGGTGACTTTGATACCCACTATTAAGATTGACCATTCTTTCTTCTTTCATTTTTATCACTCTTTGAATTGAGAGTGAAGATAAACTCTTTTAAGCAACGACAAAGGTTAAAATATAGCGTGTACCAGTTTCAACAGTCATCTACCTTGTATATTAGAGTTATTCTCAGCTTTTTTGCAATATCACTTTATCAACTTTTATCGATTTTCTTTAGATTCAGCACGTTATAGAAAAGCACGCATAATGAAGGAGAGATAAGTTTATGCGCATCATATTTTTTATCACTTTAAGTTATCATAAAATATTCCTATGTCCGCTTTTATCTTGCTGCTGTTTATAAGAATATTTAAAACATATAAAGATATGTTTTTGTTTATTATAATTTAATGGGGAGAGGTGAGTGTTATGACAGAAAATCAAATAATGGCCTTTTTGATCATTGGTCTCATGATGGTTGTTTTTATTTGGGATCGATTTCGTTATGATCTTGTCGCTATTTGTACATTATTAATAGCGTGTGCTCTTGGTCTTGTCAGTCCAAAGGAGGCTTTTAGCGGTTTTAGTAATGATATTGTTATTATCGTGGGAAGTGTGTTTGTTGTCAGTACGGCTGTATCACGTTCTGGTATAATGGAATTTATTATTCAGCGGATATGGCCAGATGTGAAATCGGTGCGTCTTCAATTAGCTTTTTTGGTTCTTTCTGTTGTCGTTTTATCAATGTTTGTTAAAAATATTGGTGCTTTGGCTATCATGCTTCCGATCGCTTTTCAGTTTGCGCGTCGTTCTCAGGTTTCTCCCTCTGTCTTTTTGATGCCCATGGCCTTTGGTTCTTTATTGGGGGGGCTTATGACACAGATAGGGACATCTCCCAATGTTGTTATTTCAGCGATGCAAGAACGTTTAGCAGGAACACCTTTTACGATGTTTGATTTTACACCAGTTGGTGCGGTTATTGCGATGGTTGGTGTTTTATATTTGGTCTTTTTTTATTGGCTTTTGCCTGTACGTGTGCGTTCAGGTGGATCGTTTGATAAAGCCATTGATATTCGTAATTATGTTGCAGAAGTGCATATTCCAATAAATTCACCGATTGTGGGGAAAAGTATTATTGATTTGGTTAAGCCATCAAGTGGTGATGTTATGGTGATTCAAATTATCAGAAACAAAGTATTTATTTCGCCACTACCGGATTTTGTTTTATCTGAAAATGATATTGTTTTGCTGGAAGGGTCACATACAGGAATAGATAGTGTGATGAATTCTGCTCGTTTAGAGTTTTCTAAGGAGCGAACGCTTTCTACAGGGGATAAGGACAGTGATATTGATATTATTGAAGCGGTCATCACGCATAATTCGCCTCTTATTGGCATTAGTGCGAAAGAGTTTTCCCTATTTGATCACTATAATGTCAATTTGCTTGCGTTAAGTCGTCAACATGAGAGGGTGAGGGGAAGACTTAATGATATTATTTTCCATCTTGGAGATGTGATTGTTTTACAAGGACAAGATGCGGTTATTCCAAATTTATTAAGGGAATTGAAATGTCTACCCCTAGCAAAACGAAATATTGTGTTTGGAAATTTACGACATGGTTTTATATCTTTAGCCATTTTATTTATAGCCATTATTTTTACAGCTTTTCATATTGTTCCAGTGGCTTTTTCTTTCTTTTCTGCAGCCGCTGCAATGGTTATCTTTCGCGTTTTGCCTGCGCGTGATCTGTATCAGGCATTAGATGGCCCAATATTAGTCCTCTTAGCGGCTCTTATTCCAGTGAGTGAAGCCTTAGAGAGAACGGGATGTACGGATCTCATTGGTCAATGGCTGAGCCAACTGGCAATATTTTTCCCGCCATCTGGTGCTTTAGCACTGATGTTGGTGACAGCCATGTTGGTCACGCCATTTTTGAATAATGCAGCAACGGTTATGATGGTTGCACCCATCGCGTCAAGTTTTGCTCATTCTCTTCATTATAAGCCTGAAGCTTTTTTGATGGCTGTTGCAATTGGTGCGGGGTGTGAGTTTCTTACACCTATTGGACATCAAAGCAATATGCTCGTGATGGCGCCAGGAGGATATCGTTTTAGTGATTATCCACGTTTGGGGGCTCCATTGGCGGTGTTGATCGTTATTGTTGCTGTTCCCATGCTTATGTGGGTTTGGCCATTACAATAGGATATTTTTAGAAGCTTTAAGGATCGATTACAAAAGGTCGTTAATCGTATGAAGATTAAGTTGAAGGGATACACTTTGTATAAAAATTTTTACTTGAAACTTAGGGGAGAGCATTCTTTTAATAACGCTCCAGTGTTTTTTCTGTGGGGTGCAAATTTGTTTATTTGGTTTTAGAGGGGGAGAGAGAAGTTTAGCTATCGTTTTTTGTAAAAAGTTTGTGTGTTTAATGCCATTCTACAATTGAAGACAAGGAACCATTTGTTTTTAAGGGCTTTAAAAGATTGTCTTTGGTATACATTGAATTAAGAAAGAATGGTTAACATTATCGACAAGCATCTATATATTAAGGTCGTGATCTTTTTTATAAATTCAAATTATATAAAACAAATTATATAAAAATTGTCATGTTAAGCAAAAGGATATTTGCGTCGTTTTTAATTGATACAGTTGCAAAAGACTAATCAATTGGGATACATATTGCTTTGAAATGAATAAACAGAGCAACTTAAAGCTTTTTCTTTAATGAGGACTACCATCTTTGTCCATTTATGCGTAAAAGTGTAGAAAGTAAATTTTTTACAAGGTATGTTATATGTCGTATGATAGTTTTATTGCTGAAGTTAATGCAGAATTTCGCCAAGAAAAAGCACTTGCTTTTTGGAGACGTTATGGTTTTTCAATTATTGGGGCAGCTCTTCTTTTCATTCTCACGATAATTATTTATCAAATTTATCATCATGCGCAAATAAAGAAAGCCAGCCATATTGGTGATGCATTTGTAAAAAGCCTTAATTTTGCGGATACACGTCATTTTGATAAGGCGATAAAGCAATTGGAGAATGTTAAAGACTCTCATTTTGGAGGATATCCTTTTCTTGCCCGTTTGCGGGAGGCTTCTTTACGCATGGAGCAAGGTGATCTTATCAAGTCGGTAGAGATCTTTGATTCTGTTGCAGCAGATGAGAAAGCACCGCAGATTTTGCGAAAGGTTGCAAAAATTCGAGCCGCCTATATTTTGGTTGATACAGGGACTTTGGATGATGTCAAAAAGCGCGTCGAAGATATGGCAAGTGATATTGATCCTATGCGTATGTCCGCACGAGAGGCTTTGGGCTTAGCTGCTTATAAAGCAGGGAAGATTGATGAGGCCGTTGACTATTTTCAGAAAATTTCTGCAGAAGGGACGCTGAGATCAAAAGTGACAGATCGGGCTCGAATGATGCTTGAGCTTATGCAAGCTGAGGGCAAGGCAAATAAGGAATAAATCGATGAGCCTTACCATTGCTATCGTTGGTCGTCCCAATGTTGGGAAATCGACACTTTTTAATCGTTTGGTTGGGCAAAAATTGGCTTTGGTTGATGATAAGCCGGGTGTAACACGTGATCGGCGTATTCATGCGGCAAAACTTCAAGATCTACGTTTTGATGTGATTGATACGGCTGGGCTGGAAGAAGCAGGAGATCATACACTTGAGGGGCGTATGCGTTCTCATACAAAAGCTGCGATTGATGAAGCAGATCTTATTTTCTTCGTATTTGATGCAAAGAGCGGAATAACACCGAGTGATTTAAATTTTGCTTCACTGGTTCGCAAATCAGGAAAACCGATTGTACTCGTTGCTAATAAGTCTGAGTCAAAAGCGGCAACAGGGGGAGAGTATGAGGCATGGTCATTAGGTTTGGGAGAGCCGTGCCCAATATCGGCTGAACATGGTTTGGGACTTAGCGATCTTCGTGATGCCATTATAGACGCTGTTGGGTCAGAGCGCGCTTTTGGCAACAACAAAGAAGAAGATATGACGATACAGCCTGCATCTGTTGGTAATGATATAGAAGATTTGCAAGAAGAGGGGCTTATTTACGATGAAAGTAAGCCTATTCGGATTGCCATTGCCGGGCGTCCCAATACAGGAAAATCCACTCTTATCAATAGTATGTTGAAGCAAGATCGGTTGTTAACAGGACCAGAAGCAGGGTTGACACGCGATTCTATTTCTGTCGATTGGGAATGGCGTGGTCGTCATATTAAACTATTTGATACTGCAGGTTTACGTCGAAAATCGAAAATTCAAGAGAAATTAGAAAAGTTATCGGTTGCAGATACTTTGCGTGCTATTCGTTTTGCTGAAGTGGTGGTCATTGTTTTTGATGCAACGATGTCTTTTGAAAAGCAGGATTTACAAATTGCGGATCTTGTGATTCGTGAAGGGCGTGTCCCAGTTATTGCTTTCAATAAGTGGGACCTTATTGAAAATAGTCAGGCCACATTGATTGATTTGCATGAAAAATGTGCGCGATTTCTTCCTCAAGTTCGTGGTTTGAGGGCTGTTCCTTTATCGGGACAATATGGTCAAGGGATTGATAAACTCATGGAAAATATCATGATCATGCACCGTGTATGGAATCGCCGTATTTCCACGGCTAAATTGAACCAATGGCTTGAAACTGTTGTGGCACATCATCCACCACCTGCGATTTCGGGACGTCGACTTAAGGTTAAATATATCACACAGGTGAAAACACGTCCCCCTGGATTTATGATTTCTTGCTCACGTCCCAAAGTCATGCCTCAGTCCTATTTGCGTTATCTTGTCAATGGATTACGTGAAACATTTGATATGTCTGGTATACCAGTGCGCCTATCATTACGAGCTTCTGATAATCCTTTTGCGACACGCTCTCAAAAGAAATGATTAAAAGTGAATGAAATCTATAGAACCTTAAAAATAAGCTGTTGCATGATTTGTCGTGTTCTAAATATCGAAAATGAAATGATAACTTCAACAGACAATCATCTCCTTTTTTATAAAAGAAAAAAATTTTTATTTTCTAAAGTCTTGATTCATCAATAATCATTTATCATGAGTGCTATAGAGCTTTCTCATTTTATTTTCTCTTGATAAAGATTCTCTATGCGCATGTTATGAGAAGAATTTAATGGGGAGTATTTAAGAAAGAGCACACAATCCTTTTAAGAGTGTATTTTAATGCAAAAATAAATGCAATCTGAGGGGAGGGAAATATAATGATGATGCTCATTTGAAAAGAAGCATTAAATTATCTTTTCATAAAAATAGACGGTATTCATAAGCGCTTTTGCTTGCGATAGTTTTTCTAAATAAAAAGCAAAAATATCTGCGGAATCTAATAATATTCAATTGCAAAGGGTGAGATTCAAAAAGTGGATTAAAATTGTATAAAGCGGTATAGCGGTCGTATTCAAGTTTTATTGAGCTCTATTTAAAATTGTAAATTTATTATATCTCGTACTTAAAGAAAAATCTCTTTGTGCTTCTATAAGCCTATTTCACGATGGTGTCTGTAAATAGAGGATAACGTAAAATACCTTGCAAGTGGAATCATATACAACCCGTTGAGAATTTTCAGTTAAACAAAAAGTACAAGTTTACTTGAATAAAAGCCACAAGCTAATGCGTTCATATTATTTTCAGCTTTCAAGGGTGTATCAATTCTATTTGTACCAATTCTCGTTTTGAAAGAGAGCATAAAAAGCAATTTTTCAACCGTTTTTAAGCACACATAAACCCTTCTTGTGATATACAAAAACAGTTTTGATGACTTCAATATGAATACGCAAGAATATCTTATCAGAGTTCTTTTTAAAGGTGAAAATTATAAATTATCCTTATAAATAAATACGTTGCGCTAAAATAACGCAAAAAAACTAATAGCTTCCATTTCCCTTAACGCATGATGGGTAAAGCCTACGCGATTGATTCACATTCAGTGAATATGTGTTTAGTATATTATTGTTACCAAGAATAAGACATCAGTTATGTTTGTGCTATCTTATCAAAGTGTTACACGATATATTTTGTATGTTTTGGGTAGATGAATTTACATACGTTCAGAATATTTAAATGATATGAGGAAAAATATGATTTTGACGGAAAACAAGACAGCATTCCATTTGTTTGCAAGCTAGAATGATGATGTGCAAGTGTGTTAATGTTTAGTGTTATTAATTTAATAATAGTTTGATTTATAATAATAAATTATCACTTTTTATATTGAATTAAGAACACAAAATATCGTACGCTTCTTTATATTTCAAACATGTTCATATTGAATTAATTAAAATGGTGTCCTTGCCATCACAAGTCGGATTGATGTCTGAGTAAAAACGATTAAAGAAAAGTCTTTTATGCGTTCTTTCAAGACGAGGACTGTTGCAACATTGGAGTTAACAAAGTGTATAAGGGTGCCAGCTTGTTTCTTCATAAGCATAAAGATGGAGAACTTAAAAGTTTTATATTATTTACGGAAGCTTTTATGTATTCTTGGGTGATGTTGTGGAATTGGTTTAGGGGCTTTAAGAAATATCTTTTAAAAAAATCATGTGAATTGAAAAATAGGTTACTTATGCGATAAAATTTATACGATAATTTGTGATAGATTTCTTTTAGTGTCTTGACGAATAAATTCGGGAACAATATGATGCACACGGTTTTATGAGATGCATTTTTACTTTGCTTTTTGATAAAGGAGCCGATGATGGCGATGGGCGAAAAACCCGTTACAAGCCGCAAGGAGGCTGAAGAAAAAAAGCAAAGAGGGTGTTTTCATTCAGAGGATTTGGAATGTCGTAGTAAAAACTTAAGCGTAGCTTTAGGACGTAAGCAAGCGTTAAGGAAGCGGGAGCATAAGGATAGGCGGAAAAAATCACAAGGAAGGATAGCGGATGCGATTAAGCTTTCCAGTGAGTTTCTAGCAAGTGTTATTGTTGGTGTTGTTTTGGGGGTGGGGTTTGATAAGTTAGCAGGTTCATGGCCGTGGGGATTGGTGTTCTTTCTCTTTCTTGGATTTGCTGCTGGTGTATTGAGTATTCTTCGGTCTGTGGGATATGTTTCCTCCAGTCAATTAGGACAAAAAGGCGTATTGCGCCAAGATGAACAAAATAAAGGGGCCCATGAGAGGTCCGATAAATGAGGTTGAAGTGACAGCGCACGCTCCAGATCCTATTCATCAGTTTGAGGTTTCACGGCTGATTAAGATTTCCATAGGAAATATGGATTTATCATTTACAAATGTATCATTGTTTACAGTCGTTACGGTTGTTATAACCTCCGTTTTTCTCTTTATTTCATCATCAAGTCGTGGATTAGTTCCAACGAGGATGCAATCTCTTTCAGAAATGGCCTATGAGTTTGTAGCGTCGACTCTGCGGGAATCATCTGGTGTGCGGGGAATGCAGTTTTTCCCTTTAGTTTTTTCTCTGTTTACTTTTATTTTGGTTGCTAACTTTATTGGTCTTTTCCCCTATTTTTATACGGTGACCTCTCAGATCATGATCACGTTTTCGTTGGCAATGGTGGTTATTTTAACGGTGATTGGTTATGGCTTTTATAAGCATGGGGTCAGTTTTTTGAAACTGTTCGTTCCCAGTGGGGTTCCTGTGGTAGTTTTGCCTCTAGTGACAATGATTGAGATTATTTCTTTTCTCTCTCGCCCCATCAGTCTTTCTCTTCGTCTTTTTGCGAATATGCTTGCTGGTCATATTACGCTCAAAGTGTTTGCTGGGTTTGTTGTTTCAATGATTGGGGTAGGAATCGTAGGCGTTGGTGGTTCGATTTTGCCCCTTATTATGACTGTAGCGATTACGGCTCTTGAGTTTTTGGTTGCATTTCTTCAGGCTTACGTCTTTACAGTTTTAACTTGTATGTATCTTAATGATGCAATTCATCCAGGACATTAATAGAATTGGCGGTTTTCCGTCGAATAGTGCAATTTCGCTTTAAAGGAGAATAATATGGAAATGGTGCTTGCAGCAAAATATATTGGTGCTGGTCTTGCTTGCTTTGGTATGGCTGGAACAGCTTTAGGGCTTGGTAATATTTTTGGGAGCTATCTTTCTGGTGCATTACGTAATCCATCAGCAGCAGATAGTCAGTTTGGACGTCTCGTCTTTGGTTTTGCTGTGACAGAGGCTTTGGGTATTTTTTCATTGCTCATTGCTTTATTACTTCTTTTTGGGGTTTAATCATCATCAGAAGGGTATGTTTGTTCTCGCTATGAGGAAAGATTTACCCTTTTAGCTCTCAATTAAGAAAAATGTTCGTCAATTATCATCGGGGATAGAGGGCTTAAGCTATTTAAAGGATGAAAGAAGATGTTTGTTTCCAGCGCTTATGCACAGAACACTGAAACGTCGATAGAACATATCAAAAAAGTGGCAGAGCATGCAAATCGTGTGTTTCCGCCTTTTGATTTTGTTCATTTTAGTTCGCATTTTTTCTGGTTGGCAATTTCTTTCGGACTTTTTTATCTGTTTATCTCTCGTGTGATTGCGCCGCGTATTGGTGGTGTTATTGAAACACGTCGAGATCGAATTGCATCTGATTTAGATCAAGCAATGCGCATGAAGCAGGAAGCAGACACTGTTGTTGAAACTTATGAGCGGGAATTAGCAGAAGCACGTTTGAAAGCTCATACTATAGCACAAGCAGCTGGTGAAAAATTAAAAGAAAAGGCTGAACTTGAACGGCAGGAAATTGAAGAGCGTTTAGAGAAAAAACTTGCAGATGCTGAAAAACAGATAGCAAAAATTCGGGATAAAGCGATGCAAAATGTTGGTTCTATCGCTGAAGAAGTCGCCCTTGAAATTGTGAAAAAATTAATTGATGTTGATATCAGCAAAGAGGTTGTTCATTCAGTTGTGAAAACTGCGGATTATTGAGGAAGACAAAGATGAGTGATACTTTTTGGGCTTTTGTTGGATTAGTTCTTTTTTTAGCTCTTTTAGTCTATTTCCAAATTCCACAGAAGGTTATACACCATCTTGATGCACGCGCAAAGCGTATCAAAGATGAGTTGGATGAGGCTCTGCGTCTTCGTGAAGAGGCACAGGAAATATTAGCTGAATATCAACGCAAACACGCGGAAGCAGAAAAAGATGCGCAAGAAATTATTGCAGCAGCAAAGCATGAAGTTGAATCTGTTATTGCTGAGGCGCGTACAAAAGCAGAAGAATATGTAAAAAACCGCAATAAATTGGCAGAGCAAAAAATCGCTCAGGCAGAAGCGGATGCAATACGCATGGTTTCTGCATCGGCTATCGATTTGGCAATTTCTACGGCACGTATTCTTATCGCAAAGGAATTAGATTCTAACGGGGCAGATGAACTCGTTAAAGAAACTCTTTCGAAAGAATCATTGAGCAAAATGAAAACACATCTTAATTAATGGTGTTTTAGAGATAAGAAACTGCTTCTTTAGGTGCATAATTTTTTCATTATTGAATGCTTTAATCTATTATGTCGTGATGCTAGTTTTGAATTGGTTATGCATTGAGTTTAGAGAGCACTATTCCCTAGCTTAGATTCGTTTTTTGATTCTATTCATAAAGATTATAATGAGGAGTGCTATTGTCTTTATTTTTATGAAGCGATAAGCGAGTAGCGTTATTGTGTTATCAGTTAAGATATTACGCCCATTTTGTATTGAACAACTGCTTTTATATTTAGCGGTTTTATGAAA
Source organism: Bartonella sp. AU16XJBT (assembly GCF_028618665.1). Classification (GTDB taxonomy): domain Bacteria; phylum Pseudomonadota; class Alphaproteobacteria; order Rhizobiales; family Rhizobiaceae; genus Bartonella. The sequence continues at coordinate 46,361 of NZ_JAQITF010000008.1, read as the reverse complement.
AGCACCTCTCTCATTTTTTAAGAATTCTTTTTATCAGTTTTTTATCTCTCTTATCTATCGCCATCATCTGAAGACGGTTATCACTCATGATGGAAGAGTTTAAAGTAAGAGATTTTTTTCTATATTCTCATTGAATATGCGAAAACGATAAGTTGGTTATTATAAATCAATAATTTTGCTTTTTGATGATTTATTCAATTTTTTGACAAGTCATTACAAAGTATCATTTTCACTGGAGATTCTATAATTTTTTAAAAGTTATCTCAAAACTCACAGAGAAATGTTTTTAAATGGAAGTACGCTCTTTATAAAAAAACAGAGTATTTTAATATGCAATATATTGATTTATATAACTAATTTATCGTTGTTCAATTTGGATTAGAATCCTGAATACCGTAAGATTTTCTCATTTCAAATCTGTTTTATATTGAATCAATCAAAATCATTTTCTTACACGTGACAAGCGGGGGTGGTTTGTGGGAAAAAATTCTACAAGAAAGAATACTCTCTTATGAATCGTCTCAAAAGCTAAGGGTTATCGGTAGCATTTGGGGAAGGCAAAGTGTGTGACGGAGCTCGATCTCTCCTTTATAAGCGGTAAAGATGGTGGTACTCAATGGCTTTATCACAATACCATTCATGGGTTTTGTTGTGAAAAGGGCTTGGGGGGCTTAAGAAATTTTTCTTTAAAAAAGCCAATGAATGCGCAATCCAATGGCATTTTGTCTTACAGAATACCTATGTGCTAAACATTTATATACTTGTTTTTAAAAGATATTTTCCAACATATACTCTTCCTTTATTTTACGACGATATCTGTGAAAAGTAGCACCTCCCCGTAAAGTGTATAAAATCTACTGAGCGTAACCATCTTTTTGTTTTAATAAAAATTCAGATCAATAGCATTTATATTACTTGGCCAATTCTCCTAATTTTGCAACAGCACTTGGCTCCGTTCATGAGGAGCGTTTTGACTATTGTCTTCAATATGTTACCAACAAACTACTCCTGCTTGTCACGTGCAAGAATATGATTTTGATTGATGCAATAAGAGAGAAGGGACTTATGATAAGAAAATATTACGATATAAAGTGTCATTGACGATAAAAATTCTACTGCTTTTTAAAGTGAGGTCAAATCTCACGGGAAACTTCTTTTTAAGATTTTGGAATATTCATTAATAAAAAGAAGAAAAAATTTATCTTTATTATTTCTTATCAGTTAATGGACATTTTAAGTTTAAAGGACAAGTTTTGAGAAGTCTACAACCGCTTGTGTAATTGTGTGAATACGTTTAAGAAGAGCAAGACGGTTGGCGCGAACATCGGGGTTTTTATCGTTCACCAATACCTTTTCAAAAAATAGGTCAATCAATTTTCCAAGTGGCGCTAGAATATCGAGTGCACATGATAAATTTGTTGCATTGATGGGTGCAAGAACCTTTTTTTCTGCTTCACAGATTGCATGATAGAGCTGCTTTTCTTCTGTCTCAATAAAGAGATCAGGATTAATTTCATTTGCGATTGTTGTGTTTTTTTGAAATTCATTTTCAAGAATATTGGCAGTACGTTTTACCGAGGCTACAAAGTTCATTCCATCATGGGTATTGATAAAAGCAATAAGAGATTCGACATGACGTGCAACCAATAAAAAATCATCAGAATCTTTATTTAAAACGGCTTCAAGAGCATCGTAGCGAGCCCCTTCTTCTTTTAGATAGATTTTTAGGCGGTCATGAAAAAAGAATAACAGATCAGATAAAATAGCTTCTGTTTTTTCTGGAAAAAGATTTTGCAATTGTGGATTTTCTCTTTGAGAGATTTCATGTTTATTTTTTTGTTGTACGAAAAGATTCGTTGCCAACTGAAACAGTGGCATGAGATTAATTTTCCAATCCCGCGAAAGTACAAGCCTAATAATTCCTAAGGCTGCTCGTCTTAACGCATAGGGATCTTTCGAGCCCGTTGGTTTTTCATTAATGAGCCAAAAGCCAACCAGCATGTCAATTTTGTCGGCGAGCATAATGGTTATAGCAAGTGGTTCTTGCGGAAGACGATCTGTTGGTCCTTGAGGTTTATAATGCTCTTCAATGGCTACAGCTACGCGAGGATCTTCCCCTTGAAGAAGGGCATATTTGCACCCCATAACCCCTTGTAGTTCAGGAAATTCTCCGACAATTTCTGTTTGCAAATCAGCTTTTGCAAGGATTGCAGCACGATTCGCTAAGAGAGGATCTGCTTGTATCAAAGGTGCAATTTTTTGTGCGAGTGTAGCGATGCGTTCTACTCTTGCACCTTGCGTGCCTAATTTGGTGTGAAAAGTTACATTCAAATGATCAAGTCGTGCCATTCTCTGATCGAGAGGTTTTTTTATATCAAGATCAAACTTTTTTATAGAAGATTCCAATTGTTGGATATCGGGCAAATCACGTTGATCTGTTTGCCAAAAATAGAGTGCGTCAGAAAGACGGGCACGGACAACCTTACTATTTCCTTTCGAAATTTCTTTGCCTTCATCATTTGCAAGAATATTAGAAACAAGAATAAAATGATGAGAAAGCTTTATTTTTTCTCCTTGTTTCCGGGTGACAAAACATTTTTGATTGGCCCGAATGGTCAAGCGAATAATTTCGGGAGGAATATCAAGGAATGATTTGTCAAAATCACCCATAAGGATAACAGGCCATTCAACAAGACCAGCAACTTCTTCTAGGAGTGCATTATCTTGAACCAGTTCTAAACCGTTTGCAAAGCAAAGATTTTGGGCATCAGCTAAAATAATATTCTTTCGTCTTTCGGCATCCAGAATGACTTTATGAGTTTCAAGTTGCGTCACATAATCATCAAAACGGCGCACTTGGAATGGCTTTCCGTCACTTAAGAAACGATGACCATAAGTTAGATTGTTACTTTCAAGAGAACCAATTGTAAACGGAATAACATGCGTTTCACCAATTTCTGGTCCGAAGATGCAAAGAATATTTTGTAAAGGTCGAATCCACTTGAGAGCACCACTTTTTGCTGAATTTTTTCCCCAACGCATGGATTTTGTCCACGGAAAGTTACGGATAATATCTGGTAAAATATCGGCAATAATTTCTTCTGCTGCCCTGCCTTTTTTTACAATTTTAGCAATATAAAAATCACCTTTTTTATCATCATGCCCAATATGTGCTTCAGAAATATCGTTGAGCCCCGTTGCACGTAGAAAGCCATCAATTGCATGTTGTGGTGATTTTGTACTGGGCCCTTTTCGTTCCTCATGGACATCTTTTGAGCGGATAGAAAGTCCGCGTATGTCCAATGTTAGTCGACGAGGTGTCCAATATTCACGAGCAGCTTTATAGGTCAATCCAGCATTCACAAGTTGATCCGTGACAGCTTTTTTAAGGTCAGCAGCAGCTTTTCGTTGCATACGTGCAGGAATTTCTTCACTGAAAAGTTCAAGAAGAAGATCAGACATTAGGCTTCTCCAGTGTATATTTGTCCAGCTTCTGTGAGTAAGAAGGCTTCCCCACAACGGCGTGCGAGATCACGAACGCGAAGAATGTAATTTTGTCGTTCGGTTACAGAAATAACGCCACGTGCTTGCAAAAGATTAAAGATATGGCTCGCTTTAATACATTGATCATAGGCAGGAAAAACACAGCGATGTAATGTATTTTCTTTATTGGGTTTCCCAGCATCAAGAAGTGCGTTGCATTCGCGTTCGGCATCAATAAAATGCTGGTGGAGCAGTTTTGTATCAGCAAATTCGAAATTATAATATGAATATTCCTGTTCTGCCTGTAGAAAAATATCTCTATAACTTATTTTGTTTTCTTCCTCCAAACCATTAAAGTTAAGATCATAGACATTATCAACCCCTTGGATATACATCGCTAGGCGCTCAAGACCATATGTGAGCTCTCCTGAAACTGGGGCGCACTCAATGCCGCAAACTTGTTGAAAATAAGTAAATTGAGAGATTTCCATCCCATCGCACCAACATTCCCATCCAAGCCCCCAAGCGCCAAGGGTTGGGCTTTCCCAGTCATCTTCAACAAAACGAATATCATGCAGTTTTGTATCAAGCCCGATAGCTTGTAGCGACTTTATATAAAGTTCTTGTAGATTGGGCGGAGAAGGTTTGAGAAGCACTTGAAATTGATAATAATGTTGTAAACGATTTGGATTCTTACCATATCGGCCATCTGTTGGACGCCGAGAGGGTTGGACATAAGCGACTTTCCAAGGCCGTAGACCTAGAGAGCGTAGCGTTGTTGCTGGATGAAAAGTTCCAGCTCCGACTTCCATATCATAAGGTTGCAAAATCGCACATCCATAGTGGGCCCAATAATTTTGCAAAGTTAAGATTAGTCCCTGAAAAGAACGTTTGGGGTTTAGATGCTCCGGCAGTTTCACGCTTTATACTCTTTAAATATTGAACGATATAGATAGCAACCAAAGAAATTTTAGTCTCTTTAGTTTATTATTTTATGTGGTTTACGGTTAAGCATTGTTTATTGCAAACCAAATTTCAATTTTTCTTGAATTTGTTTAGAATTTTCAGGTTTTCCGTCAATTGCGTGGTTCCATTGAAATATTGCTTCACGTTTACGTCCAACTTTCCAATAGGCATCTCCTAAATGATCATTCAGAGTTGGATCCTCAGGTTGTAATCTGACAGCATTTTCTAATATTTGGACTGCTTTGTTGTATTCTTTTAGTTTATAATAAGCCCATCCTAAAGAATCGAGAATATGACTGTTGTGAGCTTGCAAAGCAGAAGCTTTTTGCAGCATATGGAGCGATTCTTCAAGCTTCTCACCTCGTTCTACAAGGGAATAGGCTAAATAATTCAGAACCTGCGGTTGGTTTGGGAAAAATTCAAGTGATTTTCGCAAGTCAACTTCTGCTTTTGACCACTGTTTTAGACGTTCAAAAGCAATACCACGCTGATAAAAAAGTTTCCAATCGTCCTGCTGAAAGTTTTTTATCTGGGCAATAGCATGGTCTAGAGTTTTAGTCGCTTCAAGAAATTTATGATCCTGCATATAAAAGGCAACAAGCGTTATCAAAATATTACGATCATTGGGAAATTTTTTATTTAACAATGTGAGTAATTTTATTGCTTCTTTATAATTGTTGTTATTGGCAAGAAGGAATGCAAGATGAAGTTGTCCATCTTTATAATAAGGAGATTGAGGGGATAAAGCGCGATAAAGTTTAATTGCTTGATGAGGATCGTCTAATTTAGCAGAAATATGTGCGAGCTGAAACAGTATTGCGTCATTTTGAGGGTATAAGGTGAAAGATAATTGTTTGAAAATACGTGCAATGCGCCCTGAGTTTTTATGGTTAAGGGCTGTTCCAAAATTGTACAACACCTCGGCTGCTCCTTGTTGAGGTGTTTTAATCAACCTTTCTAAGAAAGTATTTTTTTCAATTTTTTTTCGAAAGTTTTTGAAGACTTCTCGACCTGACAACATTTGTTCACCATGCTGGATTGTCTGAAGAGCTTGCTTGCGCATATTATGGCGCAATTGGAATGAGGCATAGGCTATAATAATACGTTCATAGGTATTAGGAGCGATAAGAGTCCCCTGTTTGTTACTCAATGCTTTAATAAAATATTTTTTTGCATCCTGTGGTTGTTCTGCAAGGTCGCTCATAAGTGCTAGGTGATAAGATATAAAAAGCTCATACCAGACAGGACCTTTGAGCTTCTTAAGATCAGCAATTGCTTGAGATTTTTGTCCAGATCCAAATGTAATCCAAGCACCGATGAGTTCAGGTATTGGGTTACTGGCTGTTGCAGGTTCTTTTAATTGCAGAAGAAGTTTGGCATTCTTATAGTCTCTTTTGATGAGACTTTCTATTGACAACGTTAAGGAAACAAAGGGAGTTATAACATCTTGCTCTTTGAGTTTTTTGGCTTGTTGCACAGCTCCTTTAAAGTCTCCGACCAAGAGCATAGCTTCCAGGAGCTCTTTTTGTGTTTCAATGTTATCAGGTTGATAAACGAGTGCCTGTTTAAAATAATTGATAGCAAGATCTGTTTTATTTTCATGATTTGCAACTCTTCCGGCTAAATAAGCACCTGTAAATGAGCTTGTATGAGTCGCCGTGCTTATTTTACTGTAGGTAGGGGATGGCATCAGCGTGATACCCACGATCAAGAGGGTAAAAAGTCGGGATACCGTTGCAGAGCACATGGAGCTAATCCTTTTCAAGATAATCAATCGATTGTGTCGTTTATAAATCATATCTCATTACTTTTTTTAGAAATACTGCGATTCTTGCAAAGAATTCAGTTTACGCGCGCAATGCAAAATTCAACAGTTTCAACGAGAGCATTATAAGCGGGATTTTCATTCATGGGAATAAGAGCATCAATTGCATATTTTCCATAGATGCGCGCTTGTTCTATCGTATCTGTGATGCTATTATATTTCTCCATTAAGTGTTGCGCGTGTGCGAAGGCTTCATTATTGCTATTGCCATCTTCAAGTGCTTGTTTCCAGAAAGCTTTTTCACCCATATTCCCACGCTCATATGCGAGAATAACAGGCATTGTGATCTTTCCTTCCCTAAAATCGTCCCCTATATTTTTTCCTAAGTTTTGAGCACTACCACTATAGTCAAGTGCATCATCAATCAATTGGAAAGCTAATCCTAAAGATGTTCCATATTCCCGTAATGCAGAACGCTCTTTATTTCCATAACCAGCAACAATGGGGCCTACTTCGGCAGCTGCTGAAAAAAGTGCTGCTGTTTTTGCATTGATAATTTTGAGATAATCTGAAGGGCTTGTTTTGATATTTTTTGCGGCAGAAAGTTGCATAACTTCTCCTTCAGCAATAATTGCAGCAGCGTTTGCTAGGACAGAGAGCGCTTCTATAGAGCCAACATCGACCATCATTTTAAAAGCTTGTCCTAACAGGAAATCTCCAACAAGGACACTTGCTTGATTTCCCCAAATCATTCGTGCGGTAGATTTTCCACGTCGTAGATCACTTTCATCAATCACATCATCGTGTAACAAGGTCGCTGTGTGCATAAATTCAACGGCTGTTGCGAGTTTTATATGCCCATCATGTTGATAGCCGAACATATGAGCAGAAGCTAATGTGATCATTGGGCGTAACCGTTTTCCTCCTGATGAAATAAGATGGTTAGAAATTTCAGGGATCATTTCAACCTCTGATTTTGCCATAGAGAGGATAAATCGATTGACACGCTCCATATCATTTTTTGTAAGACTAATGAGGGATTGGAGAGATATTTGATTATTTTGTGTTTGATCTAGTTTTGTGGCTACACTCACAATATGTTGACTCCTAGAGTATTGCAATGGACATCTATGAATTCTATTTTCTTGAATATTAGCATAAAGGGGGTTTTGTTTTGACTCAAGCTTTTGATGTTGCTTTGAAGTGCAAACTTTGAATGATATGTGCAAGAGTATATTTTAAAAGCTTGTATAATATTGTTTCTATGAGGGATAAGGAAACAATTTGCAACAGCTTTATTTAAGTAGTCATTGATAAGAAAAGTTCAGTTTATAGTGAACATTAGGCTTTCAGATGGATAAAATAGCGAATCAGAATGATGAAACAATAGACAGTTTTCATCGTGGGAAATTTTATTTGGTTCAACCACGTGTATATGGTCATCGCTCTGGGATAGACGCTATGTTATTAGCTAGTTTGGTACCCACTGATTTAAAGGGAAAGGTTGTTGATTTAGGGGCGGGGGCTGGAGCAGCAGGGTTGGCCGTTGCTTCGCGTTGTCCGCAAGTTCATGTTACATTGGTTGAACGCTCATCTTTTATGGTATCTTATGCACAAAAAACACTTATGCTAAAGCAAAATGAAAAACTTGCTGAGCGGATTTGTTTGCTAGAAGCAGATGTTACTCTCAAAGGGAATGCTCGTATAAAAGCAGGTTTGATAAATAATAGCTTTGATTTTGCCATTATGAATCCACCTTTTAATAATCCTAACGATCGTAAGACACCTGATAAACAAAAATCTGAAGCACACGTTATGCCTGAAGCGATGTTTGATAAATGGTTACGCAGTGCGGCAGCCATCGTTAAGCCAGGTGGATATTTAGGGCTCATTGCGCGTCCACAATCTCTAAGGGATATCTTGCATGCTTTAGAAGGCCGCTTTGGTGGTATCTGTATCATTCCCATTCATGCACGTGCAACAACTCCGGCAATTCGTCTTTTATTTTACGCAAAACGGGGGAGTAGAGCAGCTTTATCTATTTTACCGGCATTGGTTATACATGAAGGGAATAGCCATATTTTTTCACCACGGATTGATGCAATCAATAATGGATATATAAGCTTGTGGGAACTTTTGTAATGGTCTCTTGTGTTTTTCAGTTTATTATTTAAAGTCTAAACTTTATTAAGGAGGCGTAGCTTTGGGTGAAGTTATATTTCTGGTTGTAATGTGGGGATTGATTGGCGCTTTTGGATGCTATCGCGTTTTTCCTTTTTGTTGTCCTTGCCTATTTAATTGTTCTTAAATTAAGGAGATTTTGTTTTGATGGATATTTTAAAAAATCTTATTCCACGCCGTTTTTCTTCCAATAAACTTGAAATTCCTGTTGTTCGCCTTAAAGGGGCGATTATGGATTCATCATCTATATCTCGTACGCTTTCCCTCAGTAGATGTGCTAATCTTTTAGAGAAGGCTTTTGCGTACAAAAAAGCACCGGCTGTTGCAATTATTGTTAATTCTCCTGGTGGTTCTCCAGTGCAATCACGTTTTATTTTCAAGCGTATCCGCGATTTAGCAGAAGAAAAAAATAAAAAGGTTCTTGTATTTATTGAAGATATCGCGGCATCTGGTGGTTATATGATTGCTTGCGCGGGGGATGAAATTTTTGCAGATCCTTCTTCGATTGTTGGTTCCATTGGGGTGGTTTCAGCTTCTTTTGGTTTTCCGGAACTTTTGAAAAAAATTGGTGTGGAGCGGCGTGTATATACGGCAGGAAAAAACAAAGTTACACTCGATCCATTTCAGCCTGAAAAAAAGGCAGATATTGAGCATTTGAAATCTCTCCAACTTGAAGTGCATCAAACTTTTATTGATTTGGTTAAAGAACGGCGTGCTACAAAATTATCAGATGATTCGAATCTCTTTACAGGAATGTTTTGGAGTGGAAAAAAAAGCGTTGAACTTGGTCTAATTGACGGGTTGAATGATGTCCGTTCTGTTATTAAGGAGCGCTTTGGTAGTGATGCAAAACTTCGATTTATTACACCTCCAAAAAGTTTTTTAGGGTTTAAAACGCCTTCAGGAGTGACTGCTCATACAGTTTATACGGCTGTTGATAGTGCATTGATGGCAGCAGAAGAGCGGGCGCTTTGGCAGCGTTACGGTTTGTGATAGACAGGATCATTCAAGCAAGAGTTTTTTTTATCTAAAAAACAAATGTTAAAAGAAAAAATGCTTGAAATGATACGAATGAGAACGTGTCGTTTATTTTATGAGAGTTCTTCATAATATTTATTGTTTTTTTAGAAAAAATTAAGAATATTTCGAACTGTTTATAGGGTTGGTGTTAAAAGTATGAATAAAAGGGGATAGTTGTAAAAGAACCCTATAAAAGTGAATATTACGTCATATGATATCGGATGTACTAGTTTCGTTCCAAAGACATGTTTTATGTGTTTACACCCATTAAATTGAATTTAGCTCTGCATGTTGTAGGGCAACGTGCTGATGGTTATCATTTAATAGAAAGTTTGGTTTATTTTAGTCTGAGCGGTGATTGTCTACACTACGCGCCTTGTGAAAGTGATCGGTTTGTTTTAACGGGACCGTTTGCAAAAGAACTTGTGTCTCATTCAAACAATTTGGTTATTCGCGCACGAGACTTTATGCATAAGACTTTCCCTGAAAGTGCTCAACCTGCTTTTTTTCGACTTGTAAAAACACTCCCTATTGCTTCAGGCATTGGTGGTGGCTCAGGTGATGCCGCAGGGGTTATCAGTATATTGCGTCGACAATGGAATCTTGATTGTTCTTGCGAAAAATTAGCAAAAATGAGTTTAATCCTTGGTGCTGATATTCCCATGTGTCTTTTTGCATTGGAATATCAGCAGCCACTTTTGGTTAAAGGGATTGGCCAAGAGATTATACGACTCAAAGAAGCTTGTTCTCTTGCGATAGTATTGGTTAATCATGGACAAGAGATTTCAACACAAGCTGTTTTTAAAGCGTTAGACAAGCGCCATCATTCTCCTTTAAAAATTGATCCAGTCGCTTTAAAGAGTGTTGATTTATTGGTTGAAGCTTTACAAGAAACGCGAAATGATCTTTTTTCTCCAGCATTAAAAATGGCACCTCAGTTAACACAAGTGTTATCTATATTAGATGAATGTGGCTCTCTTTTTTCTCGCATGTCCGGAACGGGGGCAACTTGTTTTGGCATTTTTAAAAATCAACAAGCAGCGCAACAGGCAGCTCTTTTTATCAAATCAATGCACCCAAATTGGTTTGTTAAACCGATCATGACTTTGGGGGCTATTTGAGAAATAAAGGCTTTCATTTTATCATGATTCTATTATACAGAATGAAGAAGGGAACTAAAGAAATCTCTTTTTTTGTTTTTTAGATAAAATGAATACATGCTATAATAATCTTTTAGAAGAGAAAATGGACGATAAGATAGTCTTTAATTTCGTATTTTATTTCTACCTTTTGTGCAATAATTCACGCAATGTTTGAAGAGCTATTTAAAACTGTAACGCTTGCAAAAAATAAGCAGATTGCAGAAATGGATGGGTATTTGTTGTATTTGTGATTTATCAAAGAGGTTTAATTTGCCACTTCAACCAAATTTTTTGTGCGAATTAGATTTGCAGAAACAAGGTTTTTTTCATATAGCAGGGGTTGATGAAGTAGGACGGGGACCTCTCGCTGGACCTGTGGTAACGGCAGCGGTTATCTTGGATAAAGATCATATTCCTGATGGGTTAAATGATTCAAAAAAGCTTTCCTTCCTTCAACGGAGTAGGCTTTATCATGAAATCTTGCAAAGTGCATTAGCGGTGTCAGTCGCTAGTCTTTGCGCTCGTACAATTGATCAATCTAATATTAGAAAAGCAACTTTGGAAGCAATGCGTCGCTGTATTACAGGATTAGCTGTTCCAGCTCACTATGTACTTGTTGATGGACGTGATATCCCTTCTCAGCTATCCTGTCCCGCAACGGCATTGATTAAGGGTGATCAGCGTTCGGTTTCAATTGCAGCTGCATCTATTATTGCGAAAGTAACGCGTGACCGGATGATGGAATGTGCTGGACAAGTTTATAAAGGGTATGGTTTAGAGAAGCATGTAGGGTATGCAACATTAGCCCATCGTAGGGCTCTTGATAAATATGGTCCAATTGTAAGATTACATCGTTATAGTTTTGCGCCACTCAAAGAGCGTTATAGGAATGATGTGTCATGACGATTCGACCACTCAATAGCGTTTCGATAAAAGAAGCAATAGCGCTTCTTGAACAAGGCAGGTTGGTAGCATTACCAACGGAAACTGTTTATGGATTAGCGGGCGATGCAACCAATGGAAGGGCGATCTCTTCTATTTTTTCTACAAAAAAGCGTCCACAATTTAATCCTCTTATTGCGCATGTCAACGGTATTGAAATGGCGGAGCGCTATGTTGAAATTGATTTTCTTTCGCATCGACTAATGGAAGCGTTTTGGCCAGGTCCTTTGACATTGGTTTTACCTTTAAAGGAACAGCATAATATCCATCCTTTAACAACGGCCGGTTTGAATACATTGGCTATTCGTTTTCCAGATAGTCGTTTTGCGGAAATTGTACAATGTTTTGGCCGTCCACTTGCTGCGCCTAGTGCGAATCAATCGGGGAGTCTTAGTCCTACTTCGGCTGAGGCTGTTTTTGCATCTTTGGGGGAATCTGTTCCTTTGATATTGGATGGAGGACCTGCTAGAATAGGGCTTGAATCAACGATTATTAAGATTTGTGGTGAAAATATTTATCTTTTACGTCCAGGGGGGCTTTCGGCTGATAAAATTGAAGAAGTTGTGGGGAAGTCTTTAAAACGGAGAGATCAAAGGGCGGCGATTGAAGCTCCAGGGATGTTAAAATCACATTATGCTCCCAATGCCGCGATTCGTTTGAATGTAGAAAAGGTGGAAAATGGTGAAGCGCTTTTAGCATTTGGTCCAAAGCGTGTTATGGGGGCTGAGAATGCTGTTTTTATTTTAAACCTTAGCGAAGAAGGAAAGTTGGAAGAAGCAGCTTCTCATTTATTTCAATACATGAAGGAATTAGATTCATTTAAAGTGAGATGTATAGCCGTAGAACCTATTCCATCATATGGATTAGGAGAAGCTATCAATGATCGTCTTATAAGGGCTGCAGCTCCAAGGGAGAAATGAACATGGAGCAGGAATTAATTGAGAGGTTTAGAGAAATTGTTGGTGCCAAGCATGCTATAACAGATCAGGCGTTGATTGCACCGTATTTGCTTGAAGAGCGAGGGCTTTTTCACGGCAAAACACCCTTACTTTTACGTCCATCTTCACCGCAAGAAATCTCATTGATTATGCAGTTAGCGAGTAAAACACGCACACCAATTGTACCTCAAGGTGGAAATACAGGGCTCGTAGGGGGGCAACAACCAGATGAAAAAGGAGAGAGCGTTCTTTTATCCATGGAGCGATTAAATAAGATTAAAGCGATGAATCTTGAAGGGAATTTTGTTGTTGTAGAAGCTGGTGTTATTTTACAGGATTTACAAAAAAAAGTGGATGAATCAGGCCGTTTTTTCCCTCTTTCTTTGGCATCTGAAGGTTCTTGCCAAATAGGAGGAAATCTTTCATCAAATGCTGGAGGGACAGCTGTTTTAGCTTATGGCAATATGCGTGACCTTTGTCTTGGTTTGGAAGTTGTTTTACCGGATGGCCGTATTTTGGATGATTTGCGCTTTATTAAAAAAGACAATAGCGGTTACGATTTGAAAAATCTTTTTATTGGTGCAGAAGGCACATTAGGCATTATAACTGCAGCCGTTTTGAAGATTTTTCCAAAAATAAAAGGAAAAGCCGTTGCTTTAGTGGGATTACATAGTCCAGCGAAGGCTCTTGAATTTTTATCTTTGGCTCAAGAATATGGGGGAGGGATGGTGACGGGCTTTGAGCTTATGGGAAACCTCAGTTTGCAAATGGCTTTAGATTATAAGATGTGTGAGCAGTCTCCCCTCCAACAGAAACATGAATGGTATGTATTAATGAACATTTCATCGTTGCAAGGTAATGATGAGGCGTTATCCGTGTTGAGTATTATTTTAGAAAAAGCCTTAAAGAGGGCGGTGATAGAAGATGCAATTATTGCGCAATCTTTAAAACAGCAAGATTTTTTTTGGCAATTGCGAGAAAGTATATCACCGGCACAAAAATTGTTGGGAGGATCTATTAAGCACGATATTGCTGTACCGCTTGCTTCCATTTCTGATTTTATTGCTGAGGCAGCACTTATTGTTGAAGATGTTGCTCCAGGGGCGCGGGTGGTGTGTTTTGGACATATGGGTGATGGAAATTTGCATTATAATGTTACACAACCGACAGGTGCTGATACGACAGCATTCTTGCAGTTATGGCCAAAAATGAACCATCGCATTCATAGGTTAGTGATGGATTATCAAGGTGCATTTTCTGCTGAGCATGGAATTGGTCAGCTTAAGCGCGAAGAACTTCGTTCTTTTAAATCGCCTGTCGCATTGGATATTATGCGAGGGATTAAAAAAACACTCGATCCTTTAGGAATCATGAATCCTAGAAAAGTATTATAATTCAAAAATGCTGATCATGTATTTTTGTTTAGATTTTAATAACCAAAAAATAAACCAGTTGTTTTTTATTCAAACTTTTAATAATCCAATGAGGAAAAGCTGCTAAAAGGTGTATGTTATTTAAGATAAATTGGGACACTGTATATGGCTAATCAATGCTTTAATCAGGCAAAAGCGGTGCTTGAATTTCGGTTAGATCCGTGCCATTTGCCACAAACGACGACATATTTTTCATCCAAAACGGGCAATAAGGTCATTTGTTCGTTAAATGAGCGCGGTGTTTTTTTTAAAATGGATAAGCCTTCAAGCTTATCGCATTTAGTGCCCTCTTATCATTTTAAAGGAATTGCGGCACGTACCGTAAAAACATGTTCAGGAGAGAGAGCTGTTGCATTAGAATTACTTCATGCAGATGAGGAATCTTGTATTCCGCTTTTGGTTTCCAGAGATTTGAATAATGTTCTTCTGGATTGGCGGTTGTGGGCGGATACTTATGATCTTCCCATGCTTATGATTAATGAAGATGAGCGCATTGTGGTTGTAAAAGATCGCTCTGATTTACATCGATTTTTTGATACAGCGTCGCATTCTAAACAAAAGCGTTTTTTTCTTCGTTATAGCAATCCGTTAGGTTTGCGTTTGGTGATTGCAAATCGAATTACACTGCAATAATATTAATATGTATTCATTTTTTTCGATTATAAGCATTGATCTTGTTGTGTCGTAAAACACTGTTATTTAGCGCACTGATATAAGGCATGCACAAGCTTCACATATGAGGTGTTTTTAGAGGACGTGGTAAATAGTCTTCAGTTTGTTTGTCGAGCCTTACAGCAGTGAAGTACATGAGTGGGAAGACAAGGGGAACAAACTCAATAAGAAATCTGACTGTTTAGAGCTCGGTTTTGGCGGGAGTTCTAGCTCTTTAAGGCAAAGAGGAAGTCAAGGATTGCAAATGAGAGTTTTTTTGACAGTACATATTGGCAGCAGAAATTGATTAATATTAAATGCTTTTTTTATTGATGATGTAATTTTTGTTTTTGCTACATCGTTAAAACACGAGCAAATGGCGGGGAGTGTTTTTTACTTCCTTTTTTATAAAGCAAGTTATTGATTTATAAAAATAATGAATCATTTTGTCATATTAAATGAGAGCTACGAATATAATATTCTCATTTCTCTCTTATAATCAAAATCATTTTCTTGCACGTTATCAAGAGGGAATGCTCATGTGGATGAAAAGTACTCAAAAAGAGCAAAAACTCTCTGATAAGTTTTCTAGATAACAAGAGTTATCGGTAACATTGGGCGTTGGATCAAACGATAGTATCGGTTTTTTTCTTTATTTCGTTAAGATTGCAGAATGGGTTTATACTCTTCACGGTTAAGATCGTGAAATGGGAGAAAGAGCATGAGATATATTGCTTTGTTCTTGAATAACATGAAGCGCATTCTTTTTTAGGTATTTTATTTTTTAAAGGAAAATATATTCATTTTTTCCCAAAGTTATGGACAATGCAAAACAATAAGAAAATTCATGTATCATGCTCTTAGGTGAAAGAATCAAATCGTAAAAAAGAATACCAAAAGATTTAGTTTTCTCGCGCAATGGCTCGCCATCCGATATCACGACGAACAAAGCCTTCTGGCCAATCAATACAATCAACAGCTTCATAAGCACGTTTTTGTGCGTGTGTAATCGTTTTTCCTGTTGCTGTTATATTGAGAACACGTCCACCATTTGCAATAAGTTCTCCATTGCACAATGCGGTACCAGCTTGGAAAACTTTCACATCCGGAAGTGTGTTTACTTTATCAACGTTACGGATAACAGTTCCTTTTTGGGGAGAGCCTGGATAACCATTAGCAGCCATAACAACGGTGATAGCAGTTTTTTCAGACCATTGAAGAGGTTTATTTTCAAGTTTTCCTTGAGCAGCAGCAAGAAAAATCGGTAGAATATCATCTTTGAGGCGCATCATTAAAACTTGACATTCAGGATCACCGAATCGTACATTAAATTCAATGAGTTCGGGTCCTTTTTGCGTTATCATTAATCCGACGAAGAGAATGCCTTTAAAAGGGGCGCCCATTTCATTCATGCTTTTTAAAGCGGGTTCAACAATTTCTTTGAGGGCGCGATTCACCATTTCTTCGGTCATGATGGGTGCTGGTGAATAAGCCCCCATACCACCGGTGTTTGCTCCAGTATCTCCATCCCCCACACGCTTATGATCTTGAGCAGATCCAAAGGGAAGGGCAATTTTACCATCACAAAGACAGAAGAAGCTTGCTTCTTCGCCTTCAAGAAAAGATTCTACAACAATTTTGTTTCCTGCATCTCCAAAGGCACTTTTGAAGCAGGCATCAACGGCGTTAAATGCTTCTTCTATCGTTGTTGCAACCACAACACCTTTGCCAGCTGCTAAGCCATCGGCTTTAATGACAATGGGAACACCTTGTTGATGAATGTAAGCTTTGGCTTTAGCCGCATCATTAAAGCATTGGTAACTTCCTGTAGGAATGTTATTCTTACAACATAAATCTTTTGTAAAAGCTTTTGAACCTTCTAGTTGAGCAGCTTTTTGAGTAGGACCAAATACACAGATGTTGGCGCTATTAAGAGAGTCGGTTATACCTGCAACCAATGGTGCTTCTGGTCCCACAATCACAAGATCAATAGAATGTGCTTTACAAAAATCAATAACAAGGGGGTGGTCATCAATGTCTAAATTAATATTTTCACCAAATTCTGTTGTGGCAGGATTTCCAGGAGCGCAATATAACTTTTTGAGCAGTGGTGATGCTGCGATTTTCCATGCTAAAGCATGTTCTCGTCCACCTGAGCCGATAAGAAGAATATTCATTGCTTGCTCCTCTCATAAAAGATGATTAATTTCATCTTCTTCTCATAAGAATGAAATGTCTCTATCGCAAGACTAAAGGTAAATCATTTGATGAAAAAAAATAAAAATATTCCCCATGTTCAGTCCCATGATAGCCAAGGACGGGTTATGGATGCATCTTCCAAACAATGGGTCTATAATTTTCTTCCCTGTTCTTTATGGTTTTATGCGCAATTGGCGCGTTGGGATCGGCCTATCGGATGGCAATTGTTGATGTGGCCTTGTTTTTGGTCAACAACAATGGCTTTTCTCTCTTATGACATGCATTATGAGCCTCTTTTATCAATGCTTCTTCATTGGGTTTGGTATCTTTTTCTTTTTTTTCTGGGATCCGTCGCTATGCGAGGGGCTGGATGTACTTGGAATGACCTTATTGACCATAAAATCGATTCTCAGGTAGAAAGAACACGTTCTCGTCCATTACCGACAGGTCATGTGAGTCGGTTTCAAGCAAAAGCTTTTATACTTGTGCAATGTTTGGTTGGTTTAGGCGTTTTATCACAATTTAATAGGTTTAGTTTTTTTCTAGGCATTTCGTCATTGATAGCCGTTGCATTTTATCCTTTTATGAAACGCGTAACCTATTGGCCGCAGTTTTTTTTAGGCGTTGCATTTAATTGGGGAGCATTAATGGGGTGGGCCGTTGTGTTTGGAAGTTTAAGCTGGGAACCAATTTTACTTTATGTGGGATCAATCTTGTGGACCATAGGATACGATACAATCTACGCACATCAAGATAAAGAGGATGACATTACTGTTGGTATCGGTTCTACGGCGCTTCTCTTTGGTAAAGGCACTAAGCGTGCTTTAGTATTTCTGTATGGTGGTTTTGTCGTATTCGTTAGTTTAGCATTTTATTTGGCTAAAGTTCCTCCATTGAGTTTTTTGGGAATTTTTGTGGCAAGCATCCATATGTTTATTCAAATTAAAGTCATTGATATAGATGACAGTGCACAATGCCTTAGGCTTTTCAAATCTAATTCGTTTATTGGTTTTGTGATTTTTGCTGGTTTAGTCTGTGGTGGTCTATGGATGATATTTTATCCTACAGTTTAACAACACGTTAAAGTTATGTATTCTATAATGATGGGGAGAAGAATGAAAATACAAAGATACTTTCATTGATTTTAAAGTTTATTATTCTTTGAATTTTCAAAGCTTGTTTGTATTTTATGATTAGTTTCGTTCCAGATTTTTCTGGTTCGAAACGACGCTTTTATCAAATTTTATTGAAATGAAAATAGTTTTTAGGAGGAATGAACAATTTTTTAATTGAAAGTGCACTTTCTCTTCAATAAGCTTGTCGCTAACCTATCTTCAAGCGATAGAGAATATTATCAATCAACTTTTATCGTAAAAATAAAATTCTTCTTTAAATGAAATAAATCATCTCCTTTTAGAATTTTGCAAATAGACAATAATCGTTTAACTGTCAGAAAAAACTCATAACGATGAAGCTTGAAGGATTAGGGGTAGAGTTTTTGTCTTTTCCAATTGTTGTTTTCAACACAATCGCGTGTAAAAAGCAGACGATCATGTAGACGAAATGGGCGGTCACGCCAGAATTCAATAGAAAGGGGTTTAACACGAAAACCAGACCAATAAGGTGGTCGTGGAATAGGGCCTAGAGCATAACGCGCAGTATATTGAGCAATTGCCTTTTCGAGCACAAAACGATTTTCTAATGGTTGAGATTGTTTAGATGCCCATGCACCAATTCGACTCCCACGGGGGCGTGATTGGAAATAGGCATCGGCTTCCTGGGGACTTACTTTTTCAACAATTCCTCTTATTCTGACCTGACGATGGAGCGATTTCCAATGAAACCCTAAGGATGCTTTCATTGATTTTAAAATTTCTTGCCCTTTACAGCTTTCATAATTGGTATAGAAGACGAAGCCTTGAGGACTATAATCTTTGAGGAGAACCATACGAACATTAGGAAGTCCTGTTTCGTCAACTGTTGCGAGTGCCATAGCATTCGGATCATTTATTTCGCTGATCGTTGCTTCTTCAAGCCACTTTGCAAAAAGTTCAAAAGGTTTTTGCATTTGCATAAAATGATCGTCTGTTGGTATTTTATGGCTCATAGTGTCTCCAAATGTCAGTGAGCATAGGGCATTTTCTCATTTACTTTTTCATCAAGAAGTAAAGTACCATTTTTTCTTATTTTCAAAAAGCCAATGCTTTCATATATTTTTAACGCGTATTTTTATGGAGGTCTCGTTATTTTTGTCTTTAGCATAGACGACAATAAGCTATATTAAATAAATATCTCATTTTATCTGGTATTTTAGTTTCTTGATAGACATATAAAAGAAAAGAAGAAATTATTCTCTAGAATAGACTGATAAAGCTATGAGGGGTATTGAGCAACGTATCCGTTGATATTTTGAAAACGAAAAAATTGAAAAGAGGGCAATATGCGTGATCCCTACACGATTCTGGGTGTGGCACGTACCGCAAAACCGCAAGAGATTAAATCAGCATTTAGAAGATTAGCAAAGAAGTATCATCCAGACCACAATAAAGATGATGCAAAGGCTAAAGAAAAGTTTGCTGAAATTAATCAAGCTTATGAAATTATAGGTGATAAAGATAAAAAGGCACAATTTGACCGCGGTGAAATTGATATGGAAGGCAAACCGCTTTATCAAGCCTATGGTGCTGGTGAAAATTTTAGTAATAAACAAAATCCCTTTTCAGGAAGAGCGAAAGGATTTGATTTTTCCTCTTCAGGGGGACCAGGTTTTGATGCGAGTGATATTTTTCGCGATCTATTTGGGGGAGGTGGTAGCTTTTCAAATTCCACACACTATAATCGCCCTCAACAAGGAGCCCATATTCGCGCTAATCTTACCATAACATTAGAGCAGATGGTTGGCGCAGAAAAGGTGGAAGCTGTTTTTCCTCATGGAAAAAAGTTAAAAATTAAACTTCCCGATTATATTGAAGATGGGCAAACTATTCGTTTAAAAGGTCAGGGAGAAGAGGTTCCTCATGGGCAAGCAGGAGATGCGTTGATTACCATTCAGATTCAAAAACATCCTCGTTTTCGGGTTGAAGGAAGGGCGCTTCATCTTGATTTACCCGTTTCTCTTAAACATGCTGTTTTGGGAGCAAAAGAAGAAGTTGAGACATTGGAAGGACGTGTGGTTTTAACGATTCCTGCTTGGTCAAGTTCTGATCGCGTTTTGCGGTTGAAAGGAAAAGGGCTTCGTTTAAAAAATGGTACAAGAGATGATCTTTATGTGCATGTTCGTGTTATGTTGCCGGAAAGTGAAAATGCTGCGCTAGAACAGTTTTTGCAAACGCAAAAAGATTAATTTTTAAAATTTTTTATATATACAAAGTGTGGTTTTTGTTTGATTTTAAACCAATTACTTGAAGAAAAAGTTGACCTGTGTCATAGGCAGATGAATAATATTAATTTTAAGTAACAATGGGGCAGTGCTGATGGCGAAGGGTAATGGTTTATTGTACGGTAAGCGTGGTTTAATTTTGGGGTTGGCCAATAATCGCTCCATCGCTTGGGGAATCGCTAAAGCAGCAAGTGCTGCAGGAGCAGAGCTTGCTTTCACCTATCAGGGTGAAGCAATGAAAAAGCGTGTTGAGCCTTTGGCTGAAGAATTAAAAGGGTTTGTTTGTGGACATTGTGATGTTTCTGACAGTACCTCTATTGATACAGTCTTTAGAGCCATAGAGAAGAAATGGGGTAAACTTGATTTTTTAGTTCATGCTATTGGTTTTTCTGATAAAGATGAATTAACTGGTCGTTATGTTGATATCAGCGAATCAAATTTTATGATGACCATGAATATTTCGGTTTATTCCCTAACAGCGCTAACAAAGCGTGCAGAAAAGTTGATGTTAGACGGTGGTTCAATTTTAACACTAACCTATTATGGTGCGGAAAAGGTTGTTCCCAATTATAATGTTATGGGGGTTGCCAAAGCAGCTCTTGAAGCGAGCGTGAAATATTTAGCGGTAGATTTAGGCCCCCAAAATATTCGTGTTAATGCGATATCAGCTGGACCAATTAAAACGTTAGCGGCTTCAGGTATTGGTGATTTCCGTTATATTCTAAAATGGAATGAATATAATGCTCCCTTACGTCGTACGGTATCGATTGAAGAGGTGGGTGATTCTGCTCTTTATTTTCTCTCGGATCTGTCTCGTTCTGTTACCGGTGAAGTTCATCATGTCGATTCAGGCTATAATATCATCGGTATGAAAGCCGTTGATGCACCAGATATTTCCGTCGTTAAAGAATAAGTTTGGTTTAAGGACCCGTATTGGACAGCGGTGATTTGACCAAATTTGAAGCGGCTAAGAATATTTGTAGTAAAGAGCGGTTTTGTGTAAAGCTCAACATGCGTTGTCGTTGCGTATATTTGACAGAGAAATGGATCTTTTTTCATGTCGCATAATACATTTGGTCATTTGTTTCGTGTAACAACATGGGGTGAAAGTCATGGTGCTGCTCTTGGTTGTGTCATTGATGGTTGCCCACCCGGAATTATTTTTACTCTTGCAGAAATTCAAGCTTATCTTAATAAGCGTAGACCCGGGCAATCTAAATATACAACGCAGCGCCGAGAACAAGATCAAGTAGAAATTCTTTCAGGAGCGATTGCGCAGGAAGACGGGACGACATTAGTTACAACAGGCACGCCAATTTCTTTGTTGATTCGAAATACAGATCAACGCTCTCAAGATTATGGAGAAATCGCTCATCAATATCGTCCTGGTCATGCAGATTATACGTATGATGTTAAATATGGCATTCGTGATTTTCGGGGGGGGGGGCGTGCTTCAGCACGCGAGACGGCAGCACGCGTTGCGGCTGGTGCTTTGGCTCGTAAAGTTGTGCCTCATTTGGTTGTACGAGGAGCCGTGGTAGCAATTGGTCCCCATCATATTAATCGTGATCGTTGGGATTGGTCAGAGGTTGAAAATAATCCTTTTTTTACAGCTGATGCAGAGATGGTTCAGATTTTTAGTGATTATATCAGTAAAATCCGTAAAGATGGTACATCTGTTGGTGCGGTTGTGGAGATCGTTGCAGAAAATGTTCCGGCAGGTTTAGGAGCCCCTATTTACGCAAAACTTGATCAAGACATTGCATCATTCCTTATGTCAATTAATGCGGTAAAAGGGGTTGAAATTGGTGATGGTTTTGCGGCAGCCCGCTTGAGGGGAGAAGAAAATGCCGATGAAATGCGGATGGGAAATGATGGAAAACCACTTTTTTTATCCAATCATGCTGGGGGTATTTTAGGGGGAATATCGAGTGGACAGCCAATTGTTGCACGTTTTGCTGTAAAGCCTACTTCATCCATTTTAACGCCTTGTCGCTCCATTGATGTTGATGGTCATGATGTAGACGTTATAACGAAGGGACGTCATGATCCATGTGTTGGGATTCGTGCCGTTCCTGTTGGTGAAGCGATGGTAGCTTGTGCTATTGCTGACCATTATTTAAGACATCGCGGTCAAGTTGGGTGATTGAGAAGGTGAATAATGGCGTATAATGAAGAAAAAATTGTTTCTGCGCTTAAAGCTTTTGAACGCGGTGAAATTGTTGTGGTGACAGATGATAATGACCGTGAAAATGAAGGTGATTTAACAGTTGCAGCAGCGCATTGTACAGAAGAAAAGATGGCATTTATTCTTCGTCACACAACAGGGATTGTGTGTACACCTATGCCCAAAAAAGAGGCACAACGATTTAATCTTGCTCCTATGGTACGAGATAATAACTCTGCACATGGGACACAATTTACTGTTACTATTGATTTTAAACACGGTATAACAACAGGGATTTCGGCGCATGACCGTACATTGGCGGTGCGTAATCTTGCAAATTCAAATGCAGGTGCGGATGATTTTGTTCGTCCAGGACATGTTTTTCCTTTGATCGCGCATGAAGGGGGGGTTCTTATGCGTTCAGGTCATACAGAAGCCGCTGTTGATTTATGTAAATTAGCTGGTTTACCGCCGGTTGGTGTTATCGGTGAGTTAGTCAATGATGATGGAAGCGTTAAACATGGCGATCAGATTACAAAATTTTCACAAGAACATCGGTTGCATATCATAACGGTTGCAGATTTAATTGCTTACCGCCAGCGTAAAGAAATATTGATCAAGCATGTTGGGGAAATGCCGATTGAAACACCGGTAGGACCGGCTATTATTCAAAGTTATCAACTTCCTTGGGAAGCTGTTCAGCATGTTGCGATTATTTTTGGTGATATCCGTGAGGGTGATGATATTCCTGTGCATTTCCATCATGAAAACATTATAAATGACGTTTTTTGTCAATCTTCAGATATCATGGTGATGATGCAGCGTATGATGGAAAAAGAAAAACGTGGCGTATTTGTTTATTTGCGTGAAGGATCTATTATACAATCAACTATTGGCATTCAAAACATGGAAAGAGACGTTTTAGAAAACCATGTGCAGGCGATTGAGCGTGAAGAAGAATGGCGCAAAATTGGTTTAGGATCACAAATTTTAAAATATTTAGGAATAGGCTCTGTTATTGTTTATGCTTCTAAAGAGCATCATTATGTAGGTTTAGAAGGTTTTGGAATTCGTATATCTAGAACAGATATTTTTTGAGGTTCATATGAAAAAAGAGATACAAGAGGGTGATATTACGACCTTAAGCTTTGAGCAAGCGCTTAAGCAACTTGAAGCTATTGTTGAAAATTTGGAACGTGGCGATGTGCCTTTGGAACAATCCATTGATATTTATGAACGTGGTGAAGCGCTTAAAAAACATTGTGAAAAACTCTTAAAAGTTGCTGAAGCCAAAGTTGAAAAAATTCAGCTTTCACAGGAATGTTCTCCAGAAGGAGTAGAACCACTTGATGCTCAATAATATTAAATATTTTGGGATATTTATTGTGGGACTCTAAGAGATGCAATAATCTTAGTTTATAAAAAGCAAATTTTATTGATTTCTTTTTTATAAAATAAGTTAAAAATGGAAAAGATCATTAATCATCTCAAAGAGAGAAAAGCATTTTTCAGTAGAAAAGATGTAAAGCTCTCAATAAACGAGTAGAGAAGATATATTTTTATCGTTGCTTTCTCTTGAGCTAAGATAATAGAAAGGAATTTTTTTGTCTCAGGTCTTAACACCATTGCTTGACCGTGTTTGTTTTCCGCGAGATTTGCGGGCATTATCTGAGTCTGATCTGGTACAGTTGGCTGATGAGTTGCGGACCGAAACAATTGATGCTGTTTCTGTAACAGGTGGTCATCTTGGGGCGGGACTTGGTGTTGTTGAGCTTACAGTTGCATTACATTATATTTTTAATACACCCGAGGATAGGATTATTTGGGATGTTGGTCATCAAACCTATCCGCACAAAATTTTAACAGGGCGGAGAGAAAAAATTCGCACATTACGTCAAGAGGGGGGACTATCAGGTTTTACAAAACGTTCAGAAAGTGTATATGATCCATTTGGAGCGGGTCATTCATCGACATCTATTTCCGCGGGGCTTGGCATGGCGGTGGCAAGTGCTTTGAAAGAAGAGACAAGACGCAATATCATTGCTGTCATTGGTGATGGTGCAATGTCTGCGGGTATGGCTTATGAAGCAATGAATAACGCTGGTGCGTTAGATGCACGCTTGATTGTTGTTCTGAATGATAACGATATGTCTATCGCACCGCCTACAGGTGCTATGAGTGCGCATCTTGCACGATTAGTGTCTCGTCCTTCTTATCGTCATTTGCGTGAACGCGTAAAGATGTTGAGCGAAAAATTGCCAAAGTTTTTTTTGGATAAGGCACGTCGTTCAGAGGAATTTGCGCGTGGCCTTTTGGTTGGGGGAACGTTATTTGATGAGCTTGGCTTTTATTACGTTGGACCCATAGATGGGCACAATTTAGGGCATTTATTGCCTGTTTTAAAAAATGTTCGTGAATACCCTAATGGTCCTGTTTTGGTGCACGTTATAACCCATAAGGGAAAGGGATATCCACCCGCAGAAGCCTCATCTGATAAATATCATGGTGTTAATCGTTTTGATGTCACGACAGGAAGACAAATTAAGGCATCAAGTAATATTTTACCCTATACTAAGGTATTTTCTAAAGCTTTAATAGAAGAAGCCTGCCATGATGATAAGATTGTTGGCATAACGGCAGCGATGCCAACAGGGACAGGACTTGATGCTTTTGCAGAAAAATTTCCTGAAAAGATGTTTGATGTTGGGATTGCTGAGCAACATGCCGTAACTTTTGCGGCAGGACTTGCTTGTGAAGGGTATAAGCCTTTTGTTGCAATTTATTCTACTTTTTTACAGCGTGCTTATGATCAAATTATTCATGATGTATCAATTCAAAAATTACCGGTACGTTTTGCCATTGATCGCGCAGGTTTTGTGGGGGCAGATGGTGCAACGCACGCTGGCAGTTTTGATATTGTTTTTTTGGCCACGCTTCCTGAGTTTGTTGTTATGGCGCCTTCAGATGAACTTGAACTGATGCATATGGTGCGTACAGCTTCAGCTTATGATCAAGGCCCCATTTCTTTTCGTTATCCACGTGGTGAAGGTATTGGTATAGATTTACCGCAACGTGGTGAGATATTAGAGATTGGAAAAGGACGCGTTCTGCGTGAAGGAAATAGGATCGCTCTGGTTTGTTTTGGAACACGAATATCAGAAGCGTTGCGAGCTGCTGATAGGTTGGGGGCTAAAGGGTTATCGACAACGGTTGCAGATGCACGGTTTGCAAAACCTTTGGATAAGGATTTAATGCGTCGTTTAGCTCGTGAGCATGAAGTATTGGTGACAATTGAAGAAGGGGCAATCGGTGGATTTGGAGCGCATTTATTACAATTTTTAGCACAAGAAGGGCTCTTAGAGCATGGTTTGAAAGTTCGTACATTAAAACTTCCTGATGAATATTTGAATCATGGTCCACCAGAAAAAGTTCTCTCAATGATTGGGCTTGATGCGGTGGGTATTGTCAACACGGTATTGATGGCTTTGGGACGCAAAATTCAAATGGAATAGAAAATTCGAGTATGAGATGGCTTCCAGAAAAAGACTCGATATTCTTTTAGTTGAAAGAAACTTTTTTACGACACGTTCCCGCGCACGTGATGCTGTCATGCGCCAAACTGTTAAAGTTAATGGTGAAAGAGTTTTTAAAGCGGGGGAAACTTTTTTTGATGATGCAGAGATTGTTGTTTGTGATCCAGCGCAGAATTATGTTTCGCGGGCAGCATTGAAATTGATTGCAGCACTTGATGCATTTCCGATTATAACGGATAAAGTGACAGCCATTGATGTTGGTGCATCAACAGGTGGTTTTACACAAGTTCTCTTAGAACGAGGAGCAGCGCATGTCATTGCTGTTGATGTTGGGCATCATCAATTTGATAAACGTTTATTGGGCAACAGTGCTATAACATTATTAGAAGGCTTGAATGTTAGAGATTTCCAACAGGAACATTTAGGCGGGCGGGAAATTGATCTTATCGTTTCAGATGTTAGCTTTATTTCTCTCAAACTTGCATTGCCTCCCGTTTTGTCTTTAGCCAAAAAGGGTGCCCAAGCTGTTTTACTGGTAAAGCCTCAGTTTGAGGTTGGTCGTAAACACCTTGGTAAGGGAGGAATATTAGATCCCTCAAGAGCTAAAGAAACCGCTGAGGGACTTTTTGTCTGGCTCAATACGCAAACAGGATGGCGTGCAAAAGATTTACTTCCTTCCCCTATTAAAGGAGGTGATGGCAATGTGGAATATTTACTATTCGGAGAAAAGCAACAGTGAGTGATAATGTTATCATCGACCATATTGGAACAAATGGTTATGGTACTGCTAAGACGAGGCATGGCTTTGTTTATGTTCCTTTTACTTTGCCAGGAGAATATGCTGAAATTATTGTTCATGGAAAATATGCAACATATATAGCATTAAAAGAAAAATCCCCAGAACGCGTTGATGCGCTTTGTCAGCATTTTGGAGAATGTGGAGGCTGTACGCTTCAACATTGGCGTGCTGATGCTTATCGCGTATGGAAACGACAATTGGTTGTTGATGCACTTAAAAAGTATGGAATTAATAGCGTTGTTACACCTTTAATAGAATGTAAACCCTATAGCCGACGGCGGGTGACTCTAACAGCATCTATGACTCCACAAGGTCAAAAAGTTGGTTTTAATCGTTATCTCTCTCATGAGATTGTCGCTCTTGAGGAATGTCCAGTAAGCCATCCAGAACTTATTTCTCAGTTGCGTAATATCAGAGAGCTCTGTGCTTTTCTAAGCAGCTCTGTCAAACGGTTTCATGTTACGATAACATGCGTTGAAAATGGTTTAGATGTTGCTTTAAGCGGTTGTATTGTACACCATGAAGCACTCCGTCAGAAAATGATTAGTGCCGCTCTTTCATATGGGATTACGCGTTTATCTGTTGATGGTGAAGTTTTGATTGAACGAGAAAAACCAGTAATTTACTTTGGAGATGTCCGTGTTGAATTCCCTTCTGGTGGTTTTCTTCAAGCAACCTGCGAAGCTGAAAATATAATGGGCAATATTATTTTGACACATTTAAAAAAAGCAAAGAATGCTCTTGATTTGTTTTCAGGGGTAGGAACATTTACCTTGCGTATGGCAAAAAAGATGAATGTTCATGCGGTAGAAAATAATGAGAAAGCATTAGAAAATTTAAGTTCAGCAGCGCGTTTTTCAACTGGTTTAAAAACAGTCACTTGTGAAAAACGTGATCTTTTCCGCCATCCACTTTCTGTAAAGGAACTTGAGTGTTTTGAGAGTGTTGTTTTTGACCCTCCTCGTGCTGGTGCAGAGGAACAAGTCCGTGAATTGGCGAAGGCAACAGTATCACGTGTTGTGGCAATTTCGTGTAATCCTGCTACATTTGCGCGTGATTTATCACTTCTTGTTGCAGGGGGGTATACAATAGAAAAAATCACACCAATTGATCAATTTTTATGGTCAACCCATGTTGAAATTGTTGCTGTTTTGAGCAAAAAGAAAAAGAAGAAGGGCTGGAAGCTTTAGCCTGAAAATTTTTTAACGCTATGAAGATTTTTTTAGTTCACGTGAATATTATTATAAAATCTTTTTCTCATTTATCTATAATAAAGGCTTTTTTCTTTTCTCATTGAATGAGAACACTGAATATAAGAAGTATTCTTATTTTAGACTTTTTTATAAAGACAGCGTTACCCTACACAAAAGACTAACTATTACGAAGAAGGTGCGTCTGAACAAGCACCACCATTATATTTGCCATTTCCCAATGTCGTGACAGCCTTTGGTATTTGAGACAGTTCGGCATGTCTTTCTTGTGCAGTTTCGCTCTACATGGCTCTCCCCGCTTGTAACCTATAAACCAATGATTTTTATTGATTCAACATGCACAGATTTAAAATAAGAGAATCCTATGGTATTGAGGGGTCTCATTCAAGTTGAATGACGCTAGGTTATCTTTATAAATCAATTGGTTACACAAAAAGACCTTGCCTCATAAGTCGTTTTAATAGACGGGAGGGGGCAATATTGGAAAGAAATAAGCAAATTTGCTCTTTTATAACGCAGTTCCACCGATTGTCATATTATTGATTCGCAGATGAGGTTGTCCAACACCAACAGGAACATTTTGGCCAGCTTTCCCGCACATACCAATACCATTATCCAGTTTACTATCATTCCCAATCATTGTGATACGTTTCATAGCATCCGGACCATTTCCGATAAGAGTTGCACCTTTGATTGGTGCACCAATTTTACCATTTTCTACTCGGTATGCTTCAGTACATTCAAAGACGAATTTGCCAGAAGTAATATCAACTTGTCCTCCACCAAATGAAACAGCATAGATACCACTTTTAAGGGAAGAAAGGATTTCTTCAGGTGTTTTATCTCCTCCTAGCATGATTGTATTGGTCATTCGTGGCATTGGGGCATAAGCATAGGATTCACGCCGTCCATTTCCAGTTGATTGACTCCCCATAAGTCGTGCATTAAGCCTATCTTGCATAAAACCAACGAGTTTTCCATCTTCAATGAGGACGTTATATCCTGAAGGGGTCCCCTCATCATCGATAGTGAGAGAGCCACGGCAATGAGGAATTGTTCCATCATCAACAACTGTAACACCTTTTGCCGCAACTTGTTGTCCTAAAAGTCCAGCAAAAGCAGATGTTTTTTTGCGGTTAAAGTCACCTTCTAAACCATGACCTACGGCTTCATGGAGCATAACGCCAGGCCATCCATTGGCTAAGACAACATCAAATGTTCCTGCAGGTGCTGCTTCTGCTTCTAAATTTGTTAAAGCCATACGTAAGGCTTCATCCGCGGCTTGTTTCCAATTGTCTTCACGAATAAATTGGTCAAATGCTTGTCGCCCTCCACATCCATAAAAACCATTTTCACGTCGATTGCCTTCAGCCGCAACAACAGATATAGAAAGCCGTACAAGGGGACGAATATCGCGAACCAAATATCCATCTGCACGTAAAATTTCGACATGTTGTAGTGAGCCCGAAAGAGAAACAGTCACTTGATGCAATTTGTCATTTTTTGCTCTTAAATAAGCATCAATTTTTTGCAAAAGAGCACTTTTTTCTTCAAATGACGGAGCATCAAGGGGATTATGCGGTTGATAAAGTCTCTTATTTGTTCGTTGAGGGGCTATGCTATAAGGACCGGCATGATTATTATAGGTAACAGCTTTAGCTGCTTCACAAGCACGTTTGAGTGCAGAAGCTGATAATTCACTAGAATGTGCATATCCAGTCGCTTCTCCAGCAACGACACGCAGACCAAACCCCATATCTTGATGGAAAGAACCGTTTTTAAGTTGTCCATTATCAAATAAAAGGGCTTCGCTTTCTGTATACTCAAGGTAAAGTTCGCCATCATCAGCATGATGAAGCGTTTCCTGTACAAGTGATTGCACTTTAGAGGAAGCAATATCAAAATGATCAATCAGCGATTTCATAAGAATTATCCTATTTTTATTGGGGGCTTAGAAGATTTTCATTGATCTAGCTTAAGAAGCTCTTAAAATATATAATGAGATTTTAATCATCCAATGTGCGTTGATTTCATTCATGTGGGTAAAGTTGCATAGGCATCGCCAAGGCCATCAAGGTCAACGAGACCTCCAATTCCTTGCTCCGGGGTCGTAAAGATAAAATAGGTTGCCATTTTCCCTTTTAAAAAGAGTTGTAATACGTCTTCTTTAAGAAAAGCTTCAGCAACACAATTATCACCAAGACAACGACGATATTCCATTCTGCCCATATTTTTATTGTCAATTTTAATTCCGACGCCAGGACGTAACTCAACGCGAATCGGAACAAAAACACGCATTAAAGCACCTTGCTTTTGAGGAAGTTTATAAAATGTAACGCGCAAGGTAATATCATGACGATCTTGTGTATGGACGTTTTGTACAACTTCACATTGCATATTAGGTGTCCCTGGTGGTAGAGTACAAACTTTTGTCCATGCACCATAGGTTTGTGGGGCAGGGACATTTTGCGCATAAGGTGTTTGTGCAAAAGCATGGTTGATAGAACTACTATAAAATGTGTGAAGAACAGCACCAATAAAAAAAGCTTTTTTGAGTAATTTATAAAGTATCACAGAACATCCTATCCGATTCAACACACACAACCCTGCATAGATTTGCATAAAAAATGAATTCCCCACATAAAAACTATAACACAAAACCCATATTTACAAAATATATTCATCCCTATGCAAGAAATAAAGGAAAATGAGAAGAAAGAGCATTTTATAGGGAATAAATTTTCAGCATGGCTTTATGATGTTTGGTAGAATACACTTTTATGATACATTTGTAATATTAAGAGAAAATGTTGATTGAAAAATGCATTTTTGTTGCAGATATTTTTACCTATTTTTAGAGGATACGTACAAAAAGGGTATGCCATATTTTCTCAAAAATATGATTGGTCTTAATGGAGCATTCCCATACGTTGGATATTATTTGCCAAATAATGTTTGCCAGATAATATTTATTTGTGAATGACAGAAATGGAAAAGGGTTTTGTGTGGAATGTCTGTTTCAGGAGAGTTATCGGTTGCGAATGGTAAATCAACGCCACCAAAATCCAGTATTGGTGATTATATCACATTATTAAAGCCGCGTGTTATGTCACTTGTGGTCTTTACAGCACTGGTCGGTTTGGTTGTATCTCCTGTTTCTATCAATCCGTGGTATGGTTTTTTAGCAATTTTATGTATTGCTGCTGGTGGTGGGGGTGCGGGAGCGCTGAATATGTGGTATGATGCAGACATTGATGCCGTGATGGAACGGACCAAAAAGCGCCCCATTCCTATGGGTAAAATCAGCGCCCAAAAGGCATTTATTTTTGGCATGGTTTTGTCTCTGCTTTCGGTATTGGTTATGGGGAGTTTCATTAATTGGTTTGCTGCATTTTTTCTTGCTTTTACGATTTTCTTTTACGTCGTTATCTATACAATTTGGTTAAAGCGTATTACACCGCAAAATATTGTTATTGGTGGTGCTTCTGGGGCTTTTCCACCAATGATTGGATGGGCCGCGACAACTGGGACAGTGAGTATTGATAGCTTTTTATTATTTTTAATCATTTTTATGTGGACTCCTCCTCATTTTTGGGCGCTTTCTCTCTTTTCATCTCTTGATTATGAGGCTGCAGGCATTCCTATGATGCCTAATGTACGAGGGGAATACTCAACAAAAAAACAGATCTTATTTTATACTATTTTGATGGTACTATGCGCTGTTGCTCCTTGCTTTACCGGTCTTGGTGGAATTTTTTATGGCATTTTTTCGACAATTTTAGGCATTATCTTTATTTATTTTGCTTATCGTTTGTGGAAAGCTAATACACATGATGAAACTATTTTAATGGCCAAAAAAACGTTTTTCTTTTCGTTACTTTATTTGGCAGCTGTCTTTGGAGTTCTTTTGATTGAATCTCTTATTTGGTATTTTATCGACCTTTAAGCAAATAAAATGAAACAGCAAATTTTAAAAGAGCTTTTCTGCAAAAAAATGTTATAGAATGTATTCTTATGCAAAGATGATATTGCGTGTTTTTTTACATTGCTTATTCATATGTAATAATCGTTTTTTTGAATATGAGACTAAAGCTATAGCGATTAAGGATGATTTATGTCTGGACTTCCCCCTTTAACGATACGTCTTTGTGGTCCACGTGGATTTTGTGCAGGGGTTGATCGTGCTATCCAGATTGTTCTCCTTGCGTTAAAAAAATATAGTGCGCCCGTATATGTTCGTCATGAAATTGTACACAACCGCTACGTGGTTGAGGGATTACAGCAAAGGGGAGCTGTTTTTGTTGAAGAACTTGATGAGATTCCAGAAGAACATCGCAATCAACCAGTTGTTTTTTCTGCTCATGGTGTACCAAAATCTGTCTCAGAAGAGGCACGACGTTATAATTTATTTTATCTCGATGCAACATGCCCGTTGGTCTCGAAAGTTCATAAACAAGCGATACGGCATCAACGTCACGGCCGTCATGTTATATTGATTGGTCATGCTGATCATCCTGAGGTTATAGGGACAATGGGACAGCTTGAAGAGGGGGCTGTGACGCTTATTGAAACGATAGAAGATGCTTTGCATTATCAACCAAGTGATCCGGATAAATTAGGATTTGTCACACAAACAACACTTTCTGTTGAAGATACTGCAGGAATTCTTAATGTATTACAACGACGTTTTCCTACATTAGCAGCCCCAGCGGCTGAGTCAATTTGCTATGCTACAACGAATCGACAAGATGCGGTTAAGGCAGCAGCAAAGGGGAGTGATTTGTTTTTGATTGTTGGAGCGCCAAATTCTTCTAATTCAAGACGTTTGGTAGAGGTTGCAGAAAAGTCTGGTGCGCGACAAGCTATTTTAGTTCAGCGTGCTAATGAAATTAATTTTGAAAACCTAAAAGCTCTTTCTGTTGTCAGTCTTTCAGCAGGGGCTTCAGCGCCTGAAATTATTATTGATGAAATTATTTCAGCGTTTCGTGCGCGTTATGATGTGACCATAGAATTAGCTGAAACAGTGGTGGAAACGGAAAGATTTTTGGTGAGTCGCGAATTACGAGATGTCATTTTAACGTCTCAAGATATGGCATTTGTGAATGGTCAAGTAAATAATGCAAAAAATGAAAATGAGAATACAGACATGTCTACAATGAAAGCAGAATAATGGCCGTTTATACAGATATCCACCCAAATGATTTAAAAGCGTTTTTAACCCGTTACACAATAGGGTCACTTTTATCTTATCAAGGGATAGAGGAGGGGATTGAAAATTCTAATTTTATGCTGGAGACAACACAAGGGCGGTTTATTTTAACACTTTATGAAAAGCGTATTTCAAAAGATGATTTACCTTTTTTTTGTTGCTTGATGCAGCATTTAGGACAGCGTGGAATTCCTTGTCCACAACCCGTTATTCAAAATGATGGAATGATGATCGGTGAACTAGCGGGACGCCCTGCTGCTATTATCACCTTTCTAGAAGGAGAGTGGATCCGTCAGCCCGATATAGGTCATTGTGGCGAAGTAGGGACGGGGTTAGCGCAATTGCATTTAGCAGGACAGGATTTTACACTCAGTCGTAAAAATACGCTTTCTATTATGGATTGGCAGGTATTGTGGCAACGTTGTCAAACCACAGAGGATGCATTGTTAAAAGAGTTTGGACAAAAAATTGAGTCGGAATTGGCTTTTTTACAGGAAAATTGGCCATTCAATTTACCAACAGGCATTATTCATGCGGATTTATTTAATGATAACGTCTTTTTTGTGAATCATCGTCTTTCTGGTGTGATAGATTTCTATTTTGCTTGTAATGACTTTTTTTCTTATGATTTAGCGATTTGTTTAAATGCTTGGTGCTTTGAACCTGATCATTCTTATAATCTTACCAAAGCACGTAAGTTATTGGAAAATTATCAAAAAATACGACCATTGATCTCTTTAGAATTGGACAAGATTGTTTTATTAGCTCGTGGTGCGTCTTTACGTTTTTTACTCACACGTCTTTATGATTGGTTTAATACACCGCCTGAGAGCTTTGTTATTAAAAAAGATCCATGGGAATATTGGCACAAGCTTTGTTTTTTCAGTAACGTAAATTCGCTAAGTGGATTAGGTTTTTAAATTTTATGGCAAGACAACAAAAAGTCGTTGAAATTTATACAGATGGTGCTTGCTCAGGAAACCCTGGAGTTGGAGGTTGGGGAGCAATTTTACGCTGGAATGGTCATGAACGTGAGCTTTATGGCGGTAATGCTCATACAACAAACAATCAAATGGAACTCATGGCGGCAATTTTTGCATTAAAGGCACTTAAAGAGTCCTGTTTGGTCGATCTTTATACAGACTCAGTTTATGTGCGTAACGGTATATCTAAGTGGATTGAAGATTGGAAAAAGAATAATTGGCGCACTGCATCAAAAAGTCCTGTGAAAAATATGGAGTTATGGCAAGCTCTTGAGACTGCTTGTTCTTGTCATACAGTCAGATGGCACTGGGTAAAAGGGCATGCGGGACATCCAGAGAATGAACGAGCTGATGCCCTTGCGCGCAAAGCAATTGCACAATATCGCGAAAATGGACGTTTCCCAACATAATTGCTGTTTGAGAATCTTTTCTCTTTTATCATGGGATAGCAAGAGGGGGTGATTGTGTATGGACTATAAATGTTCCACTTAAGGCGTGATCTTTAAAAGAAACTGTATAAAAAATTTTTTGTTTTTTTTCCTCTGGTACGAAATAGAGTGGAGCGCTAAAGAGTGTATATTCTGCATTATCATTGATTTTTTTTGCTGCTCCAATTTGCATTTCTCCTCCATCTAAAAAGAGAGAGCAAGGCGTGCTTTTGTTGTTATTTTGTATTTTTATAAGGAGGGTGTTATTATTTTTTTCGGCGCTTATTTTTAGGGCATTTTGCGTCATGCGTGGCAGAGAATCTTGGGCGTTTTTTAACAAGGAAGCAGGAAGATATTTGTTTTTAAGAGCAGATGGTAAAAAATCAAAGTTAACAGTCAATGGAAGGCAGATTTTATGGCATAATCCAAGAGTGAAAGCACCACTTAAATTTTTGTTTGAAGAAGATAATTTAAAAGGCAATATCACTTTATCTTTATAGCCTAATGACCAATCATTTTCTGTTTCAAAAAGCTGTGGAATAGGATAAAAGATTTCATATGAAATCTGTTGGTTGAAATTAAAAAAGGGTGCCATTCCTGAATTACCTGGATTACGCCAGTACGTTTTCCAGCCTGGTTTAAGCACAATTTCAATAAAGCCTTCTCTCATTCCAGAAAGAGAAGGTTCCGTGATTGCTAATCGGATACGGCCACCCTCTGTTTCATACCAAGAGGTTGAGAAAAGCTGGAGTTTTTGTTCTGTTTGAGCATTTACAGGAATATTAAGTAATTCTAAAACTATGAGTGTTAAGCTTAAAGTAACGACAAGCTTTTTATAAAAGAAAGTTGCGATATTTTGTAAATTTGTAAATATGTTACTTTTTCTCATTGGAGTTTTATTTTCCTAGTGTACTAAATGGACGAACTTTTATCATGTAAATTATGGAGAATAACAGATTAATGAAGCAATGTAATGGCTTTTTGGGTGGACAATTACTCATAGCAATGCCTGGGATGAATGACAAACGCTTTATTCGTTCTGTTATTTATATTTGCGCGCATTCTGATTCTGGTGCGATGGGCATTATTCTCAATCAATTGCATCATATTGATTTTCCAGAGCTTTTGCTTCACCTTGGAGTCATAGACAGTAGACAAAAAAAACATCTTTCTGAACCAATAAAACAGTTTCCAGTTCGCTATGGTGGTCCTGTTGATCCTTCGCGCGGTTTTGTCCTTCATTCAGATGATTATGCTTGTGAAGAAACTGTTTTTATTGCTGATAAGGTCTGTTTTACTGCGACAATTGATATATTAAAAGCAATCAGTTGTGAACAAGGCCCGCAACATGCACTGGTAGCATTAGGTTATGCTGGATGGAAAGCGGGGCAACTTGAGGCGGAAATTTCTACAAATGGTTGGTTAATCAGTTCTACATCACCTAGTTTTCTTTTTGAAAGTGATTTAAGTTGCAAATATGATAAAAGTTTAACACGCATGGGGATTGATCCAACTTATCTTGCTTCTGAAATGGGACACGCATAGAGCTTTTTAACTTTACACGTTATTCTATCCCTTATGTTTTTATTTTAAAGAAACATCCCTCAGTACGTTTAAGCCTATTTCGCGACGGCGGCTTGTGAGTGGTATTGCAGCAAATCCATTGAGCTCCTATCTTTACGCTTGTAAAGTAACAAGCCGGGCAACCATCTTTATATTTTTTAGCCTCCAATGTTGCGACAGCTCTTGGCACTAAAGACTTTTTATAAGAGGCATTTTTACCCCTTTTTTAATCGTTTTTTCTCCAGTTGCGCTCTCCCTACTTGTGACGTGCAAGCGAAAGGTTTTAATTGATTCAACATGAAAGAGATTTTGAAATAAGCAAATCTTATAATATTCAGAGTTTTATTTCAAGTTGAATAACGCTAAATTATCATTATAAATCAGTATTTTGGCTTATAAGGGAAATGGCTTTGAACGAGAGTGATTAATTCTTCTATGGCAAGTGGTTTCGTCACAAGTGTGCTTTGAACATATTTACAGCCTTCTTGACGGAGGAAGATTGCTTCTTTTTCATTTTCAACACCTTCTGCGATAATTTGCAAGTTAAGATCTGTTGCCATATTAATGATAGACTTGAGAACAAGTTTCTTTTTGAGAGAGTCGATTGAGATAAGTGAACGATCAAGTTTAACCATATCAAATGGATAACGGACGAGATAGGTCAGTGACGAATAACCTGTTCCGAAATTATCGAGTGCAAGATTCATTCCAAGTGTTTTAATTTGTTCGAGAAAGTGCGCTGATTGTTCAGGATTGTTTCTTAAGACAAATTCCGATATTTCAATCATCAAGCGCCCTTTGTGGAGCGGATGGCGAAGCAGAGCGGCACGCAGTTGACTGATAAAACGAGGATGAATCATTTCTGCGCTTGGTAAATTAATTGAAATAAAGAAAGACTGCTGGGGAAATTTTTCTTCTACATTCATGAGATCGATAATGGCATTGTCGATGATAAATTGTGACAAATCCATAACGATTTGTTCATTTTCTACGATTTTTATGAAATCAGAGACATTTAATTTTCCATAAGTTGGATGATGCCATTCCACAATGGTTTCAAAACCAATAATATGTCCGTCTGATAAATTAAGAATAGGATGGTAGAGAATTTTCATCTCATGACGCTTTATAGCATAATGAATATCTTTTTCCAGAATATTCTGTTCGAGACCTAGAGTGCGAAAATTAGGACGAAAAGGTTCAATATGATTTCCTCCCATTTGTTTTGCACGAATCATTGCTAATTCACTATCATTAAAAATATCTTTAGCTGTTGATCGGCTTTCACTCCATGTAACTAATCCGATAGACGTTGAAAGAATTATTTTATTTTCCGAAAGTGAAATAGGTGCTGAAATTGTTTTGTGCAAATGATCCGCAAATGCTGCAATTTTTTGTGGTTCAGTTTCACTGAGTAAAATGATTGCAAAACGGTCTGCTGAAAGGCGCGACAAGGTATCTTGAAAGTTAATAAGACGATTTAAACGACGGGCGATTATAAGGAGTACAGTATCCCCAACGGCTATACCTAATTTGCGATTAATTTGGCGAAAATTGTCAAAATCAATCATAAAGACGGTCGGTCTAATTTTAATATTTGCTTTCGCCAAAGAGGTATAATTTTGTAGTCTATCAAAGAAAATTTGTTGGTTAGGAAGGCCAGTTAAGCTGTCATGGATTGCATCATGCAATAAGCGTTCTTCAGATTTTTTATGGTTAGTAATATTGACAATAGTTCCAATGACACGTGTGATTTTCCCATCTTTTTGCATAGCTGGACGTGCACGAAGAGAAAACCAATGATAATAACCACCACCGGAAGAAAGCCGAAAAATTTGATCAATACGCCCTTTTTTATTTTTAAGAATGATATCCAACACGGCTTGAAAGCGTTCTCGATCATCGTAGTGCAAGGCTGAAATCCAGTTGCGCATAGTCCCATTGAGGTTGTGTATTTCAGTACCAAAAAGGGTTTTCATGTTTGGATGAACAACAATACGGTCACGCTCAATATTCCAATCCCAAATAATATTTCCAGCTCCTTTTGCTGCGAGGACTTGTTGTTCAAGGTCAGAAAATATTCCTTCATGGAAAGCGTCATTAGAAAAAGTTTGTTGCAGGACAGTAAAGCTAATGAGAAGAACAATGAGCACTAATCCTCCCGCTAATGCTGGCTGGATAATATCATTGTTTAAATGTCCTGCTATGCAGGCATAGGCCCCCACACACCAAAAGCTAATAAGCAACCATGTTGGGATAAGCATAATGGCGCGGTCATAACTTCGGATTGAAAAATAGATGATGAATAGTATACCCAGCACAGCGGTAAGGCCAAATGATAGACGGGCAATTCCCGCTGCTCTGATTGGATCATAAATAGCAAAGGCTCCTAAACTGCAAAAGGCAATAATCCAAACGATAGCACCATAACTAAAATGATAATGCCAGCGATTAAGATTGAGGTAGGTAAAAAGGAAAATGAAGAGTGTTGCGGCAAGTGCTACTTCTGTACCCGCACGCCAGATTGGTTGTGTTGTGAGTGTAACTGCAAAGAATTTATTTAAAAAGTTGAAGTCAATACCAATATAAAAAAGCACGGCCCAAGCGACAGCAGCTGTTGCAGGAAACAGCCCTGTCCCACGGACAACGAAGAGAACGGTTAACAAAAGTGCTAAGAGACCTGATATTCCAAGAAGAATACCATGATAAAGCGTATAAGAATTAATGGCATCCTTATAAGCTTCAGGTTGCCATAAATAGATTTGTGGTAGATTTTCAGAGTTAAGTTCGGCCACAAATGTAACAACAGCACCGGGATTGAGAGTAATATGAAAGATATCAGAGTTTGTACTAGGTTGACGATCGAGAGAAAAACCTTCACTTGGTGTTATAGATTGAATCCGTTCTGATCCAAGGTCTGGCCAAAAAAATCCAGAATGCGTCAT
Source organism: Bartonella sp. AU16XJBT (assembly GCF_028618665.1). Classification (GTDB taxonomy): domain Bacteria; phylum Pseudomonadota; class Alphaproteobacteria; order Rhizobiales; family Rhizobiaceae; genus Bartonella. The sequence goes on along the minus strand of NZ_JAQITF010000008.1, from coordinate 7,424 downwards.
GCGGTAATGGGGTGCAACGATGAGACGATCGACTTGCTCATCTGTTGGATTTGCGAGAGAAAAAACCGCCCAGTTTCCCGAGAATTTTTCACTTTTTGCCTGCACTTCAATACGCCATACAATACCATCTGGTCCTGGCGCTGTACTTGTTTGAAAAATAGAGTTATTTGTATGATGAATTTCAATTGCTTTTGAGAGATCAAGTGCAGCATCCTGAGAAGAAATCTTAACGGGCTCAATAGCGTGTGCTGATGTAAGATGGACAAAAAAACTAACGATGATAATGAAAATGATGTTAATTATTTTACGCAAACTCTTCACAATGTCCCACTCTCAATATTTTAGGATGCTTAATTTCCATTTAGATTTTTGAGAAAAAGCGTTCACCTTTTATAACTTATTTACAGAATAAATTGTGATCACTTCCTCTTAAGTTATATGATTTTATATATAAATAGACCATATACCCATTTGCTTCAATGAAACTTGAAACGGATGGAATTTTATATTTTAAAAGGGCAAAATTATATCATGAATTTTTAAATTTCACGGATACAGCTTTACACATTAGAATCTCTATCACATGAAGGAGGAATTGGATAGTTTTGTACGCCTCTTTGCCTAATATTTCCAAAACTTATTTAATGAGAAGAATTTTTGTGGTAAATTTTATGATAAAATATATTCATGTTCATTGTGATGCTTCTTTTTAAAAAGCATTTCTTTACTTTAGCTTATATGAAAGAGTTGACGTTAAATCATCAAAATTCATGAGGGGGCCTACCGGTCCAACAGCAGTGAGTGTTGGCGTGGAGCTTGTAAAAAGACGATGCGCTAAATTTGTTAACCTTGTAGGGGTGATAAGATTGAGGCGTTCAATTGTTTCCGATATTGGAATGGGGCGACCGTAAAGAAGTATTTGGCGAGCAATGAGATGTGCTTGACTAGAAGGGTTTTCCTGTGACATTGTGAGATTAGCACGATATTGCGTTTGTGCTCGTTGGAGTTCATTGGCGTGAATATTTTTGCTTGCCTTGCAAAGTTCATCAAGAATCACAGGCAGAAGTTCTTTGAGCCCTTCTTGTCCAGTAGCTGCATGAACACCAAAAAGTCCAGTATCAGAAAATCCCCAATGAAAAGCATAAATAGAATAGCATAATCCACGTTTTTCTCTTATTTCTTGAAAAAGACGTGAGGACATCCCGCCACCAAGAATGATTGAAAGAATTTGGCTCGCATAAAAATCACGGGCGTGATAAGCACGCCCTTCAAACCCTAGAACAACTTGTGTATCCATTAAATCGCGATATTCACGAAAGTCGCCGCCAACATAATTTGCAAGATTAGTAAGAGAGGCGGTTGAATGGGAGCGAAAAGTACCAAGACGACTTTCAACTTCTTTTAGAAAGCTTTCGTGTTTTACAGCTCCTGCTGCAACAACGATCATACGATCTGCACTATATTGTTTATTGATGAAATCATGAAGATCGGCAGATGTAAATGATTGAATAGTTTTAGCTGTTCCTAAAATAGAGCGACCAAGGGATTGATGACGAAAGGCTGTTTCTGTAAAGTGATCAAAAACAATATCATCAGGCGTGTCATGGGCGGCACCAATTTCCTGAAAAATGACTTGTTTTTCTCGTTCTAGTTCAGCTTCGTCAAATTTTGAATGCATTAAAATATCGGCTAAAATGTCGATAGCAAGTGGGATATCGCTTTTAAGAACACGTGCAAAGTAAGCTGTTGTTTCAATACTGGTTGTGGCATTGATTTCACCGCCAACATCTTCAATATCAGTTGCAATTTGAAAAGCGGTACGGTTTTCGGTTCCTTTAAAAGCCATATGTTCAAGCAGATGGGCAATACCATGCTGTGTGAAGGTTTCATTGCGTGAGCCCACTTTAACCCATATTCCGAGTGCGACACTATCAATCTGTTGCATTGTATGTGTGGCGATAGTCAAACCATTACTAAGGCGACAGACATCTACATCCATGTATTTACAACTCCATTAAACAAGCTAAATACCTCATCTTAAAGGGTATTAGAATATCCTTGATTTAAATTAATGCAGCTAACTTTAATAAGATGCACGCGATTTTAAAGAAATATAATCTTTTACTATTTTTTCATCATTAGCAAGACTTATGAAGTGTTCTTCACCTTCCATGATATCATTGAGATGAGATGGCCATGGGGCATGAAGACCGCAAGCATTTTTAATCGTATCAGGAAATTTAGCAGGATGAGCTGTGGCAAGAACGATCATTGGAATATGTGGTTTTTTATTTTCGCGCGCTACTTTAAGGGCGACGGCTGTATGTGGATCAACAAGATAGCCACTTTCTTTATAGACACGATCAATTGTTTGTGCTGTTTCAGCCATGTTACTTTTTCCAGCGGAAAAGAGGGAACGAATATTTTTGAGTTGCTTTTCATCAAGAGTGAAAGATCCCGTTTTTTTCAAGTTTTCCATTGCATTGCGAATCCACATTGGATCACGATTGCTACTTTCAAAGAGTAAACGTTCAAAATTAGAAGAGACTTGAATATCCATAGAAGGTGAAGTTGTATGGACGATTGGTTGTGTTTCGTAAGTGCCACTGGTTAATGTACGTGCAAGGATGTCATTATCGTTTGTTGCAATAACCAGTTGAGCAATGGGTAAACCCATACGAGCAGCGACATAAGCTGCAAAAATATCACCGAAATTTCCAGTAGGAACAGTAAATGAAACTGCTCTATCAGGCGCACCTAAAGAAAGTGCAGATGAAAAATAGTAAACAATTTGCGCCATAATACGCGCCCAATTTATAGAATTAACACCTGAAAGGGCTCTTTTCTTACGAAAATGATGATCATTAAACATTGCTTTGACAAGAGCCTGGCAATCATCAAAATTTCCTTCAATGGCAATGGCATGAACATTTGTACTTTGATTGGTTGTCATTTGCCGTTGTTGAACAGGTGATACACGTCCTTTAGGAAATAAAATAAAAATATCTGAGTGTTTTTTCCCAGCAAAAGCTTGTATTGCAGCTCCCCCTGTGTCACCCGATGTTGCAGCAATAATCGTTGCACATCTATTTTTTTTAGTTAAAACATAATCCATCAGTCGAGAAAGAAACTGCATTGCCACATCTTTAAAAGCTAAAGTAGGCCCATGAAAGAGTTCAAGAATAAATTCATCTGTTCCAGTTTGTCGTAATGGACAGACTGCTGGATGGTGGAAGGTTGCATAAGATTCAGTAACCATATTTTCAAAAGCTGTATACTCGATCTCGTTATTCACAAAGGGCCACAGAAGTGTTTTAGCAATTGTTGTATAAGACTGACCACGAAGTGCGCGTAACGCATCAAATGATAATTGCGGAAATTTATCTGGAAGATAAAGTCCACCATCATTTGCCAGCCCTGTCATGATCGTTTCTGTAAAGCTTAAAGCAGGAGATACGCCTCTCGTGCTGATATATTTCATAAGTTTTATCCTTTTTTTATTTCTGGCAAATTGATGAAGTTATTTATTTCATGTTTTTCATAATATTTAAATTATTAAATGGATAGAAGCTTATTTTCTTTTTTTTGAATCAATAATGAAAGAAATAGTCTTAAACATTATTATTTTTGAGATATAAACGTCAAATGTACACAGAAAACCTGTTACAGTCGAAAATTTTCTCTCTATTATTCATTCACTTAAACTTACAGCTTAATCTTTACTTATGTATCTTCCTGAATAATAAAATCAAATAGATAGAATAAGTATTTATTGAAGAACTCTTTTGTAAAACTCAATTATCCAGAGCTATTTTATGCTCTTATACTGTGTAACAATTAAATCTACTACAATAAATGTTGAAATGATACATCTTGAGATTCACAGTGGAAAATTTATAAGGTAATTTTATGGCATTTCGTGCGCAGATGTATATTTTTAATAATCTTTGTTTAACTTAATTTATCATTTTATATACGAATAAGTATTACATTTGTGCTATACAGTATGGTAATCTAAAGCTTATTCATAGAAAGCATAAAAAAGCCTGCCAAATGATGTAAAGCAGGCTGTAAAATATTCCTATTTTAAATAGAAAAAATAATTGAGTATCTTTGAATTATTTGCCTCTAATTTTTCCGATTGCCCATCCGATTATCCCGCTAAATATGGCCATAACAGATCCGGTCAAGAATCCAAAACCCAAAGCGCCTACTGTAGAAAAAAAACCTAGAGTAATCGGTTCAAACACTTTCTCAACTTTTCCTTCAATGGCAGATTCATTTTTGGCACCATGAGTGAAACTTGGTACATAAAGAGCAGCCATATTGACAGCTCTTTTCTTTCCTTGTTCTATGAGAGAAACAGTTTCCCATTGAGCATCATTTTTGAACTGATTAGCATGAACATTTATAATTTGCGAAAGTAAAAAAGCAACCGCTATAAAAATATTTAATACGTAAGTTTTCAATCCTTTAATCATAATTTATCACCAATACTTTTACTTTAATTTGAATTGAATAGATGCATCGGCAGAATTAGTGCACATTGAGGGAAACAGAAGCATTTAAAGCTTTTTTCATTTTTAATGTGATAATTCATTCGTTTTTTGTCATCAACTATGGATGAGCAGAGAATATATTCATAGTATGATGTCTTATACGAGAAGATCTTATTCTGATGAAATTTTAATTTTAACGAGATTTAAAATGCGATATTATTTTGCCTATTATCCATCCTAAAAACATGCCTACCATACTTGATGCATATCCAATGGCTACCCCAATCCCAAAAGTTCCAAGTGTAAGAGGTTCAACGATCTTTTCAAATTTTCCTTCAATGGTAGTTTCATTTCCAACACCATGATTTAGATTTTGTGTATAGAGAGAAACGAGATGGACTGCATCCTTTTTTTTCTGTTCTATTGCAGAAACAAAAGTATTTTCACGATGAGCACTATTTTGCAAATAATTTGCATGCACACTTACAACCTGAGAAAGAGAAAATGCAGACATAATTAAAATACTTAATATATGATTTTTAAACAATTTAATCATAATTTACCTCAAATACTTTATACTACTCAATATATATGCGTAAATTTATACTTTGGATATTTGGATTTAATCTACATCATTTATATTTTGTAGTAATATGAGCTTCATTATGTAATGAATTATAAGAAATCAATAATACATAATGAAGCTACTATTCTAGCGTTATACACTGCATTGAATTATTTGAACATCAACACTATGTCCTTTATCCAACTTATTATGGATCCTATAAAACTCATTGCATATCCAGCAAACAATAGTCCCACTCCTATAGTCATAGGCTCAACGACCTTTTCAACTTTTCCTTCAAAGGTTGCCCCATTTTCTGTTTGATAATTTACAGATGGAACATAGAAAGCAGTGGTAGAAACTGCATCAGATTTCGCATTCTTTACTTGTTCCATTAGAGGAACAGAAAATTCCTCTTTTGGAGCATTATTTCCCAAATAGTTTGCATTAACATTTACAGTTTGTGAAAGAAAAAAAGTGCTCGCTATAAAAACACTTAAGACATAATTTTTAAATATTTTCACCATAACTTTACCTCAAATATTTTTAAATTATATATGTAAGTAAACATACTACAAATATACAATATGTGTATATAATTTACTTTACAAATAAAATGCATATTTCATTATGTGTTTTTAGTCAATATTAAAAATACATATTATAAATATAGATGTAATTTTTTATAAAAATTATTGTAAAAAAGTAACAGTAATAATTACAAAAAAGATTTTTAAATCATTTATTGATGTGTTAATGTATATTTTTATAATTATAATAACTTATAAATATATTTTATTGGAATCTTTTAAAACATATTATGTAATATTTTTTATGTATCATATATAAAATAATATGTGATGATTGCATCATTTTTATGAAATGAGCTTAATATTATTTTTTAATACATTTGGAGATAATAACATTGATTAAACTTTTTACGGATTAAAACTATAAAAACAATGTTTATTATTTAGTTTATAATAAAAAACATGAAAACTATAATGTATAGGAAGAGATTCTCAATAATGAATATGAAGGGCATTACTGGAATTTTATCTATTATAATTTGACAGTAGGTTTTATACTCAATGGGATTACGATAGGAAGACGTGATAGTTTATTGTTTTTATATACAATTTTTACCATTAAATACACGTTTTGTCAAAATGGATTTTGACAGTTTAAATTGTAAAAAAAAGTCAAAAATGGCAAAAATCGGAATTTGACGGTAAAAATGAGAAAAGGCTTTGAAAGGTCTTTGAAAATTCTTTGAAGATTTTAAAAAGTCTGTAAAAGTCAAAAAAATCGGCTTTGAAGACCCTTTGAAAAAATGAAGTAAAAGTGAATCTTACTACTGCAAAATCACCTAAAAATGACCAAAAAAGCAAAAAGGATTTCTATATGCGTGGAAATCTCTAAAAATTGAATAAAAAACACTGCTTACTGTTCATGCTTGTTATGGTCATGCAAGTGATGTGTGTACATCGTTCTATGGCTCATCTCACCGTATACAAATTAATTCAATTAAATCAGGGGGCAAGAAATGAAATACATCTTAAAACTATTGAGTGTGATAGTCTTGTTTATTATAGCTGGGTGTAATTTTTTTAAGCCTTCTCCAGGATACATATACATGTGGGAGAAGCCAAGAGCAGATTTTACAGAAGTAGGAAAAGCCTTGTAGAATGTGGCATGCCAACTCCTTATGATGAGGATTCAGAAAACAGAAAGGTAAGCATTAATGCAAAAGCGACAATTTATGCTTGCATGATTCAATCAGGATTTCGCTATAAAAATGAGGAACTTTCGAGAGCAGGAGGATGGTGTTATACATTTAAAGAAGAAAACCTTCCCATTTACCAACCTGGGGCTGTCATTCCCCAGCGAAGTGTCAAGAGGCGCTTAAACAGCCCATGTTGTAAAAAGCATCCAGAACAACCTGAATGCAAGCCTTAATAACGCAAAATCATTCGCAAAGTGCTTCCGTGAATGTTGGCTACACCTATGGTGCGGGTGGTCCTGGGTGGATGGGCAATGCTTCCTTTGGAAAAGGAAAGGGCTCCAGTGAATAAGTACTACACAAGAACAGCCATGTTATAGGGACGGGCACTGTTCATACCAATAGTGGGGGAAATACTACATTTGCAGGCGCCGTGGTTTCTGCAAACCGTGTAGAGATGGGGGGTGGTGGTGATTTCACCATTACCAGCCTCAGTGATACGGGACAAAGTTCCAGCAAGCAAAACTCTGTTTCTGTTGGCTTTAATGGTGGAAAAAAGGATGATGCGGCGTCAACCAATATTGCCTTTAACAAGGATAAAACCTCTAGTGATTATCACAGCGTTGTGGAACAATCC
>NZ_JAQITF010000079.1 GCF_028618665.1 Bartonella sp. AU16XJBT | reverse complement strand
CCCTCGGCAAAACATTGCGGAAAGGCTGCCTTTAGTTTTGCAATATCTTGCTCTTGTGGGCTTTGACTCATGCCCTCTATTTTATCTTCACCCGCTATTATAGTCATTTACGCACTTCCCCGTGACGCTTAGTATAAAATATGTCTATGAATATTGCTTTTATACGCAGCAATTCATTTTATCCTATTTATTTCTGTATCCTCTGCAAATTTACTTTCATGCAAAGTGTCGTATAAGCTGTTCTCTTTATTTTTTAAAGTTTCTTGTGCTTATTTTATTTCTTTTCGTTTACGCAAGTCAGCTCGATCAATTCGCATTACCACATTTCGATCATTTTGCTTTTTTTACCTTGCTTTGCAAGAGCAATAATTTCGCGCTCTAAGTTGGCGCGCTGTTTCGCATAATAAAGACGGCGATTTATATTTCTTCTTGTGTGCTATTATGGCACTTACAAACATTATCAGTAAACTTATCAATTGGCACAAGCCCATCCAAAATATGGACATCTTTTGGCTTCATCATATTTCTGACAAATTGAAGAGCTGAAGTATCAATTTAACGATATGTCACCATGGGTAATTTTAAAATTGCGTCACATGTGGCTTAGTCAAGCACATACAAGTACTATCACTACCAACTAAAACATAAATTTCTTCATCATTTATTACAACGCAATAAAAAACAATTTCACAAGGGGTTATGTCGGCATCCATTTCTAATTCTCGCTTGTCCAGGCAAGAAAAATTTGTAAAAATTCCTTTTACGGAGGGTAAGAGCACACTCAAACGCCCGCTAGCAGATTGAAAATCCTTCCTATATCATAAGAAGAATGCTGTTGTGGTTGGCCTTTAAATAAATCAATGACGCTTTTAACCGCATCATTTTGAAATTCTTGTTGTTTAAATTTAAGTTTCATATCGCCGCCCCAATCGTCTCTCTATAGTTTAAA
>NZ_JAQITF010000078.1 GCF_028618665.1 Bartonella sp. AU16XJBT | reverse complement strand
ATTTTATTTATGAAGATAATTTCAAGGACCCGTTGGCGCGCTATAAGGAAGTGACGAGCCAAACGACAAAATCGAACCCTGAAACAATGGGGCGGTTTCACACAGCGTGGCTCAATATGATTTATCCGCGCTTGCGTTTGGCGCAGACGCTTTTGCGTGACGATGGTGTGATCTTTATCTCAATAGATGATCATGAGGTGCATAATTTGCGCAAAGTGTGCGACGAGGTGTTTGGCGAAGAGAATTTTGTTATTCAAATTTGCCATAAGTCCCGCGCATCTATATCTAACGATAAAATAATATCGTCTAGTCACAATTTTATTTTAGTATATACAAAAAACATAGCTACGCTTTTTTCTCAAAGACATAAGTTTGGTCTGCCTCCTATAACGGAAGGCTTCAACCAGAAAGACGATATTGGCGAATACAAGTTGATTCCCGTAGATGGGCCTGGTGGGGCATCTAAGGGTAATCCGCATTATACATTTGAGGGGGTAACGGGTTATTGGCGTTATTCCCAAGCAACGATGCAAGAAAAATACAATCAAGGGTTGATTATAAAAACGGCAAATGGTCTCCAACAAAAATATTATAAAGAAAAAGCATTACAATCACGGAGAGTAGCTACATCTTGGTGGGATGAAAAGTTTTATACAGCGGAAGCAACAAAAGCTTTAAAAGCTTTATTAGGAGGGGCTTATTTTGATAACCCGAAGCCGGTAGATTTATTAAAAAAAATGTTACTTCTTGCAACTGACTCTCAAAACAATGACCTCATTCTCGACTTTTTCTCTGGTTCTGCCACAACAGCGCATGCAGTGATGGCTTTGAATGCCGAAGATGGCGGCAATCGCAAATTCATCATGGTGCAATTGCCTGAATTATGTGATGAAAAGAGCGAAGCTTATAAGGCTGGTTATAAAACTATCTGCGATATAGGTAGCGAACGTATTCGCCGTGCTGGTGCACAAA
>NZ_JAQITF010000077.1 GCF_028618665.1 Bartonella sp. AU16XJBT | reverse complement strand
ATTTTATTTATGAAGATAATTTCAAGGACCCGTTGGCGCGCTATAAGGAAGTGACGAGCCAAACGACAAAATCGAACCCTGAAACAATGGGGCGGTTTCACACAGCGTGGCTCAATATGATTTATCCACGCTTGCGTTTGGCGCAGACGCTTTTGCGTGACGATGGTGTGATCTTTATCTCAATAGATGATCATGAGGTGCATAATTTGCGCAAAGTGTGCGACGAGGTGTTTGGCGAAGAGAATTTTGTCGCGCAATTGGTGTGGAAAAAGCGCACTGGTACTAATGATGCGCATAATAATGTCAGCACGGACCATGATTACATTTTATGTTACAGTAGAGGTTTAACGGCCTTTAGTGGTGTAAAGAAGACTTTCGAAAATTATAGTAATTCTGACCAGGACCCGCGCGGGCCTTGGACACAAGGCGATTTAACGTGTAATAAAACAGCGTCTGAGCGGCCAAATCTCTTTTATCCTATTACTGACCCGCAAACGGGGCAGGTGTATGAATGTAACCCTAACCGTGTTTGGGCTTATGAAAAAGAGCGTATGGCAAGGATCATTAACGAAGGCAAGGTGATCTTTCCTAAAAGTGGGCGTGGGACACCGACCTATAAGCGGCATCAAGCAGAAGTTAAATCTCAGACTAAGCCCTTTAGCTCTATGCTTGAGACCGATATGAACTTTGTTGCGACAAAACAACTACGCCAGCTTTTGGGCGGGCAATTTTTTGATCATCCAAAAGGTGTAAATCTTATTAAGCACCTTATTGAGCAAACAACTAGCAACAATGACCTCATTCTCGACTTTTTCTCTGGCTCTGCCACAACAGCGCATGCAGTGATGGCTTTGAATGCAGAAGATGGTGGCAATCGCAAATTCATCATGGTGCAATTGCCTGAATTATGTGATGAAAAGAGCGAAGCTTATAAGGCTGGTTATAAAACTATCTGCGATATAGGTAGCGAACGTATTCGCCGTGCTGGTGCACAAA
>NZ_JAQITF010000076.1 GCF_028618665.1 Bartonella sp. AU16XJBT | reverse complement strand
GCGCCTGCTAGTGTGGTGTTCCCTCCACTATTGCTATGAACAGTGCCGGTGCCTATAATATGGCTGTTCTTGTGGTGCACTTCATCACTGGAACCTTCCCCTTGACTAAAAGCAGCACTGCCTGTTGCCCCTGCCCCCCCCGTGCCATAACCATAGCCCACACTCATGGAAGTATTTTCACTGCTGTTTTGTGTGCTCTGCGTGTTTTGTGCACTTTCAAAGGTGATATTTTGCCCCGCTATCATATTAATATTTCCGCTCTGTGCATCATTGTTCAGCACATAAATCGGGTTTGTACCTGCAATAATATCGCTCCCCTCACCATGGATGTTTCCTTTGTGAGCATTTATGTTAACAGAACGCCCCCCTTCTATTGTCGTCGTCGTCGCTGTGGAGACTTGAGAAGAGGCTTCTGCTTTCTCACTCTTAAAGCCCACGCTCACACTGCCAGAAGCACCAGACATATTGGCAAGAACATCCTTGGTGGAGCCCCCCATACTTCCTAATGGGCTGCTCAGTCCTTTGGTTATGTTCCCCTTTTCCCCTGTATTACCACTCAACCAATCAACAAACTCCCTGCCTTTGGTAAAGAGGTGATTGATTTTCATGCCGGTCAGGATGCCATTCATAACTGTGTTATTTCCATCCTTATTATTCATGCGGTCTGCTGAATCTTTTAAGCCTTGTACCGTACCAAGGACACCAATATCCGCAGAGGCTGTCACACCGGCAAAGGTTTTTTCATGCTTTTCTTGTGCATTAGAGGTATCATCAGCTGCTGAAAACGTCACGTTATTGCCTGCATCGATGTTGACATCACGGTCTGCCGAAACATTTGCCGCTTGAAAATTCACATCATTGCCGGCATTAAAATTCGCATCATTGCCCGCATGGAAATTGGACGGCGTATTCGTCTTTTCCCATTGATCGCCTTTATCCTTGGCGCCTGCAACCCCAATCCCTACAGAAACACCACTGCGGTTCTTTTCAAACTGAATGCCAAAGCCTGTACGTTCTTCCTTTGAGTTGGTGCTATGGCTA
>NZ_JAQITF010000075.1 GCF_028618665.1 Bartonella sp. AU16XJBT | reverse complement strand
AAAGTCAATATTTTTTATCATTATTATAATTTTAATGATAAAGTAAAGTGCATAGTTTGCGATAGTTTATCTTTTCTTAATTTCATTTTTTATATTGATAAAAAATAGCTCGATTTCAGTGCAAATATTTTTCACTGTAGGATTGGCTATCTTAGCTATTTTGTCCTATGGATATTAAGGGTGTCTGTTAGGGGGATCATTTCTTTCTATATTCTCTAGTTTCTATTTTTCCATAGATGTCCAAACGTAATACCTTTAGCGAGAGAATTGGCCATGCCTGATAGTTTGAGCAACAGCATGATGGATATAATGGACAAGATGAGGGCTCCCCCAAACATGGAGCTTATATTCTGGTTGTAATCGAGTTTCATATCGCCCAAATAGTTTGCCAAGATATTCATCATCAGATTAAAGACAGTGGCTAAGAGTAGAAAGAGGATTATATAATTCACGACTTGGATTAACCATTGCTGGAAAAGGCGCTGGGTTGGTTGCCAGAGCAAAGCAATGATGAAGAATGGACCAAGTCCCACGAGAAGTACGAGGGCGATTTTTGTTAATAGAACGAGCCCCCCTCCGATTGCTACGACGAGGCTTGTTGTCAGCAAGATGAGGATGCCTAAGAGACTGTAAAGCAGTCCATTTGCCTCGAAGAAGATGGTTTGTTCGAAAAGATGACCTGCATATTGAAATCCTTTGCTTGCTGTATTGTCAAGTAAGCCCATTAATTGTCTATCATCGAGCGGATTTGTTATGAGCGCTTTTGATAAATCATAGGGCATTTGAGTTATCAAATTTGCAATTTGACTCTGATAAAGTCCTGCGGTAAGGGCTATTGAAGTAATAAGACTTATTCGCAGGAAGCGATTTACGAACCCGGAGAGAGGCATATCTATAGCGCCACGGATGATGAGCCATCCATAGATGATGAAAGCGATTGTGAGGCCGATTGATACAAAGGGTGTGATTGTAACAATTGCTTTTGAGGAAATATCCGTGACATATGTTTGTGTTATCTGATCAATTTTATTGAAAAGTTGCGTGAACACAGTAAAGTTCATGGCATTCCTCTTTAACAAATTTTCAATTTTTTAT
>NZ_JAQITF010000074.1 GCF_028618665.1 Bartonella sp. AU16XJBT | reverse complement strand
GTCAAAATCACCCGTTGTCTCATATTCAACAACAAAGCCATCACCTGCATCAAATTTCATGCCCCCACCAGCTTCCATGGTTACATAGTCGATACTTTCCTTCAGATAGCCTTTGTCGCCCTCACTCCACCACACAAGGCTTTCATTGCGCTGATAAACATCCTTAAAATCCTGATCCTTGTTGCTCAGAAACTTAATCTTCCCCTTATCTGCCGTAAGATGTATCTTGCCCTCACTTTTTGCCCCTATGGCTTTAAGTGTGAGATCCCCATCCTTGGCATGCATGGAAAGGTTGCCACCCGTTTCTATCGTGGTTTTGGTTGTGGTAACTTCGGTTGATTGTTGACGAAACTTATTCTTTTGCTTGGATTTGTCGCCTTCTTTGCCCCTCAGATCCAAATCAAAACTGCTAAAATTTTGCTCTGAAACCACGTTGAGAGCCTCACCACTGGTGAAATTCCCATTGCCCTTGGCTTTAAATTTTCCTCCCAGGTTAAGATCACCCCCTGTAACAATGGTCAGATCTTCATCACTGTTAACTTCTGCCAAATGGTGATGAGAACTTTGAGCATCATAATGCCCTTTTTCCAAGCTTTGCTTATTCTCACTCTCTAGTACCAATGAACCAATGGTCGCAGAACCACCGACAGTCACCGTCGTCGAACCGCCACTGCTCCATTGCCCACCACTCATGCTTAAATCGCCAAGGGAGAGAATATTCAAATCCTGAACAGAGATGATTTGAGACTGCTGCCCCTCTCGATCAACAAAACCAAATTCATTCGTGTCACGGATCTTGGCAGTACCATCAATGATGGTCTTCGCATTGAGGGTGATGATATTCCCCAAGATAACCCCTGACGAATTGGCTAAAAGATCACCACTGTTGAGATCGACAGCACCGCCGCCAAGCAAAAAACCACCATCATTAAACAAAGTTTGCGTGGTCGAAACATGCAATGCATCATCACTCAAGATAGCACCGCTATTGCTAAAACGGTTCGCGTTCAGAGTGATGCCATTGCCTTTTAAGTGTGCACTGGCGAGACTTGCTTGCTGCGTTTTTGCCCCATAAATATCTTGCGTGAGTGAAGTGTTTGGCGCCAAATAAACGCGAGGCAC
>NZ_JAQITF010000073.1 GCF_028618665.1 Bartonella sp. AU16XJBT | reverse complement strand
ACTTTTTTATGGAAAAAACAAAGCATAAGTGATGATCTTTTTTTAAAATTACAATAAGAATAGGGAATGCTTAAACTCATAAATATATGTAATATAGAGATAAAGCTTGAGAACATGATCTAGCCTTTTTTATTAGCAGCGTATTCTTGACGAGCAAGTTGTCTCTGTATATTTTTGGTTAATCTTTCATTGGCATATTGTGCAATAGCACTTGCAATATCTGGCTTGGACATCACTTTAGCAATTGATGGTCCTTCTTGTTTTGCAATAGGGAATTGGTCTCCATCATCTCTTTGAAACACATTCCCTCCCATTTTTAACTCAACACGTTTGGGAAAACTGCCTCCCATGATAAAACCATGGGGCAAGATTTCTTTCTTTTTAAACAGTGTATAAGTTACGCCGCGTTTTGTTTCTCTTGCTTTAAAAAATTTAAGAGGTATTGGTGTTCCAGAACCAATGATATCTGTCTCAAGAAACCTTGCTGTTGCCTTTTCTTTAATATAAACACCTCTTCTTATACGCTTTATTTGGGCTGATGAGATGTCGGTAACTTGCTTTTCAGTAAAGCGTTCAACTTGTTTTGCTGCAGTGTTTAGAGCATTACGCAGAGCCCAATTAAGGCGAGGGGCTTGAAGGCTTGTGAAGGTATCTTTTACCTGTTGAAGATACCATTTTTGGTGGATAATTAATTTCAACTTTTAAGCCTTTTGGGGGGTAGATGTTGATGGCTTGGAAGCTTTAGGTGCTTTTGGTTTTTCGAACGAGGGTTCCTCTGTTACTGTTTCAGATGATGTTTGGTTGGGTTCTTTTTCTACCTGCTTAATCTGTTCAATTGTCTTGTCGGGTTTTATTTTTGTTTTGACATCAACAAAAGGTTTAGCGGCATTTGCACGTTTGAGACGTGCGTAGACTTGATTAGAAATCTCAACAAATGGATTATTGGGAGTTGAAGTTTCAAAACGAACAGTGCTTTTATTATCGCCAACAACACACATTGGCTTGGTGATGATTGCTTTCATCTTCGCTCCTTTTGAGGCAATGAATTAATGACATCATTGGTTACTGAATGGCGTTTGATATGTGCAAAATAGATTAGTCTGTTTTATCAATAAAAACAGTACTTTAAGCCCTCTTGAAAGCTTAATATTTTATCAAATTTTAGGGGATATTTTTGAA
>NZ_JAQITF010000072.1 GCF_028618665.1 Bartonella sp. AU16XJBT | reverse complement strand
TGTAACAATTGCTTTTGAGGAAATATCCGTGACATATGTTTGTGTTATCTGATCAATTTTATTGAAAAGTTGCGTGAACACAGTAAAGTTCATGGCATTCCTCTTTAACAAATTTTCAATTTTTTATTACCTTGGAACATAGATACATGCCATTTGCATTTATACATTGCCCAAATTTTCACTGCTATTATCTTGGCTTTGATAAAATCTCTGTGTCTCTTTGAATTGTTGGGATATAGGACCGAATCTTCTACATTGGATTTTGTTTTCATCGTATGCTAGGCATCCCTTTTTTTTCATGGTCAAAAAATTTCATATCAAGTTCGCGTCTTTTCCTTTTGATCAGTGACTGCTCAGCGTTACGTATATGCGCTACCATTTGCATCTTTATAGACTCATTCTGGATCATAGCTAATGCACCATCGATATGTGCTTGAAGATCTGCAATATCTTTCAGGTTTTCTTTTGTTTGAAGTTCGTCGAAAAGATTTTCGAGGTATTGAAAACGATCTTTTATATTTTGAAAAGCTTTTAAAGTTAAAGCTTTATCTAGAGTTGATACAAATTGTAACCGTGCAAAAATAGACTTTCCTACTTGATCAAAAGCTCCAGAAATTTTGTTTTCGTCTTCCAATACCTTTTGATATGATGGCCTTGAAAGCATTTGTTCGTTATAGATTAATTCTGGCTCTTTGAGAAAAAAACTAGAAAAGTCTGTTTTATGAGGTCCAGTTTTCTGACTTTTTGTTATAGACTGATAGGCTTTTTCTGTTTGTGAAAGTTGCTCTTTTTTTAACTCAAGCTGTTTTTTTAAGAGCTCAACAATTTCCCCTTTCTTTAATAGATTAATAATCTCCAGATACTCTGTTGGTAAAGCGGGTGAGGGCGGTGGAGCAGGTTGTGAGATTACAGGTGAGTTTTGGGATGGTGAGGGTTGAAAAGTTACAGTTACATTTGCATTTGCTGGAGCTAAATTCAGTGTTCCCAAAAGGATAATTATTCCTGTTATAATAAACCGCTTTTTCATTTTAATATTACTCTTTTTTACAATTAAACAAAGTCAATATTTTTTATCATTATTATAATTTTAATGATAAAGTAAAGTGCATAGTTTGCGATAGTTTATCTTTTCTTAATTTCATTTTTTATATTGATAAAAAATAGCTCGATTTCAGTGCAAATA
>NZ_JAQITF010000071.1 GCF_028618665.1 Bartonella sp. AU16XJBT | reverse complement strand
TGCCGAAATCAAGCGAGGAGACAGATGAAAACAAAACAAGCAAAACCAGTGAAAGCTGAACAACTTAGCAGTTATTACGAAGAAAGCCGTGGTCTAGAACGGGATCTCATAAACGAATTTATAAGGTTAGCAATATAGTGATCAGTTTTCCTAAATATATGAAAATTAAAAGGAATAAAATATGCAAAAGCTAATTATCACTATAGCGATTTGTATAATTTTTGGAACATCAGCTCTCGCTAGGGAATGTTACTTTGATTCCTCACGGTATAAAAGTGTGTGTAAACCAAAAACTAAAAAAAAGACAGTAGATCATAGTATAATAAATAATCCTGCTCCACCGCCATCACCTGCTCCATCACCTGCTCTACCAGCTTCTCTACCAGCAGAATATCTAGAAATTATTGAACTCTTAAAAAAACGGCTTGAGTTAAAAAAAGAGCAACTTTCACAAACAGAAAAAGCCTATCAGTCTATAACAAAGAATCAGAGCACTGGATCTCGGAAAATAGACTTTTCTAGTTTTTTGCTCAAAGAGCCAGAATTGATCTATAATGAACATATGCTTTCAAGGCCATCATATCAAAAGGTATTGGAAGACGAAAACAAAATTTCTGGACCTTTTGATCAAATGAGCAAAGCTATTTTTGCGCGTTTGCAATCTGTATCGGTTCTAGATAAAGTTGCGAGTTTGGAAAGTTTTGAAAACGTAGAAAGTCGTTTTCGATACCTCAAAAATCTTTTCGACGAACTTCAAACAAAAGAAAACCTGAAAGACATTGCAGATTTTCAAGCACATATCGATGGTACATTAACCATGATGCAAAATGAATCTATAAAGATGGAAATGGTAGCGTATTTACGTGACGCCGAGCACTCACTTATCAAAAGGAAAAGACGCGAACTTAATATGAAAATTTTTGACCATGAAAAAAAAGGGATGCCTAGCATACGATGAAAACAAAATCCAATGTAGAAGATTCGGTCCTATATCCCAACAATTCAAAGAGACACAGAGCTTTTATCAAAGCCAAGATAATAGCAGTGAAAATTTGGGCAATGTATAAATGCAAATGGCATGTATCTATGTTCCAAGGTAATAAAAAATTGAAAATTTGTTAAAGAGGAATGCCATGAACTTTACTGTGTTCACGCAACTTTTCAATAAAATTGATCAGATAACACAAACATATGTCACGGATATTTCCTCAAAAGCAATTGTTACA
>NZ_JAQITF010000070.1 GCF_028618665.1 Bartonella sp. AU16XJBT | reverse complement strand
TCAATTAAAACAAATACCCGTTTTCAAAACGGATGAAGAAGCAGAAAACTTCGTTGATACTGCTAATCTTACGGATTATGACTTAACTGGTTTTAAACCCGTTCATTTTGAATTCTTACCTAAAGAAGCTTCTATAAATATTCGCTTGCCTCAAGCACTTATGAAAGCTTTAAAGGAAAAAGCGAAAAATCAAGCTATTCCTTATACACGCTATGTCAGACATTTGATCGAAAAAGATTTACGAACAAGTCACTGTAATTAACTTTGCGCCTATTATTAATAATAGAGCAAACAGAGAGACATTAAAATGTGTTATAGTATAAACAAAAGCCTTATAACCCAACTGCTTTACGTAAAATGTCATCGACTTTTGATTGCCACCCACGACCCAAGGCTTTAAGTTTTTTTAAAACATCTGGTGACAAACGAATTGATACTTGCTCTTTAGGGTTATCAATTTGTGGTCGCCCTCGAGAACGTTTAATGCTTTCAGCTAAATCAGGAAATACTTCTGCAAATGATTTTGCTTGAGCAATTTGTTCATCTGTCGCTTCTGGAGCGTCTGGATCATATGCAATTTCTTTTTGAATTTCAGCCTCTTCTTCATCGGTGAGAGGTTTAATATATGGATATTTCGTCATAATATTAAACTCCTTTCTTTTTTGCTCGCACGTCTCATAGAAATGATAGAAACCGCTTCATCGCCAAGTGTAGCAAAAACGACTGCAATAACATTATTGGTAAAAACATTAATAGCCATAAAACGTCCTTGCTTTGCTGGAAGGATGATCGCTGTTTCAAAAAATTCTATTTGAAGATCAGCAAAATCAAGCCCATGTTTTTCAATGTTTTTGTGTCGTTTAATTTCATCATAAGTAATAATCATAAATTAATGTATTACATTTATTCAAAGAGGTCAATAATAAAAGTGATACAAAATATCTTTAGTGTTTATTTCCTTTAAATTTCTCTTGGTAACATCAGCGTTCCTGTGCACGTAAAATAAGCTTATACATGCCAGATTCCGAAGCCTGTACATCCGTCACAATAAAATGCTCTTGAGAAAAGCTATCTTTCGTACTTTCAAGCGTCATAACTACAACGCTATCTTGAGGTTTTGGTGGTATTCCCCCGATATCATTGATACAAACATCAAGTTCCTTTTTTGCGATTGTGGTGGGGATTCTGCCACCAGCCTCCGATTCCGAATGCTTAATGGTGTAAATCGCTG
>NZ_JAQITF010000007.1 GCF_028618665.1 Bartonella sp. AU16XJBT | reverse complement strand
GCTTCATCAACCCTTATTGATAATAGAAATTAAAACAGCCACTACCCTATGACGCTTTTAATAAAAGCACATATCTTTGTAACTAAAGACCAAGTGGCAAAACACCTTGATTGTAACCGTGTGAAGATATTCCCCCCATACTTATACTCTCAAGTCTATAACCAAAATTGTCCAGAAAGTCAATGTGTAAGCCTCAATATCCCCATCAATATAAAGAATAAATTTGTTTCTCAAACCCTGATACTGCCAGAAATGCACTCAACATGAAACGCCACATAAATAAGATATCACGCTATCAAGCACAGCCTTTAGTGAAAATTATAAAACACCATAATGAAGGAATTTTGAATTCCTACAAAAGCATTAAACCACACAGCTTTGTGTTTATCATGAACCTTCAAAACACTTCCCATCTATTAGTTTTAAGGGTTTTGAAAATTCTTTTTCTTTCCCATTAAGATCTAAATCAAAACTGCTAAAGTCTTGTTCTGAAGACGCACTAAGAACCCCACCACGGGTAAAATCCCCTTTGCCCTTGACTTTAAACTTTCCCCAAAGATTAAGAGCGCCACCTATAACAATAGACAAGTTTCTATCACTGTTCATTTGCGCCAAATGATGATAAAGGCTTTGGACAAAACTCTATTTTCTATAAAATTTTTGAGATAGTAAAGGGCTATTTCTTGTCTTTTTTTCCGATAAATTTAGCTATTTTCTCTTTCCAAGAGTGAGGCTGCTCTTCGCTGGAAACCTCTCGTTGATCATCAAGCTTTTCTGCACCCCGTTCAATCAAAGCATAGCTCATTTGCTTTGTTTTTGCTACTTCTTTAGCTAAAGCTATTGCCCGTTCAAGGTGGGTTTTGTTGATGCTCTCGTCAAAACCTAGGTGATCCCCTGCTGCAAAACTTTGCTGATAAGAATGCAAGGTCTCAACATCACCCAACAAAGCAAGAGCGCCAAGATGAAGCAAAGCATCATCCCTATCATCTCCCTTATCCGTTCCATCCTGTTGCCAAGGAGCTATACCATAATCAGAGCGAAGTCTTTCAGAAAGATCAATAGCAGTTACTGACCATTCTAGCGCATCATCAAGCGCCTGTGTTAAACGATCCGCAGTGACTTCTGGTTCAAAGATTTCCAGTCCCTTGGCTTCAAAATTAAGTTGTATATCTGGGATATCTTCCGTGTGGGTAGGATTAATGAATTTGCAAGCTGAAGCCAAAATGCCCGTGCTAATCAAAAAGGCGCTATCAAATTGCGGACAATCTTTAGCAATTTCGTCATTATAAAGAATGTCTACTTCACGATCCGCCAATTGATAGCTTGCCATATAGTCATCTTCATTGATTTTCTCAGTTGACCACCCTAAGCTTTTTAAAAGTTCATGAGCACTTTCCATATTCAATGGAGCATCTTTATCATCCGTTTCCTCTATCTCCTCTGTCTCCTCAACAGAGGCTGTTTTGGAAACAACAGACGTTGTTTGTGGATCAAGGAACAAAATCGGAGCATTTTTTGGAAAACCCACTCGATAACCACGTGCAAGAGTGAGAAGATTATCAATTCTATATTTTGAGATTTCTTCTACAAAACCTAAAGGATTTCCCTTTCTAAAATTCTCCTTGTAAGATTTGAGCTTTTCAACATCCCCAATCAAAACAAGCGCAATAAGGTGACGCGCTACAAGATCAAGTTCACTGTCTGGGGAAAAAGCTACATAATCATAAATGATTTGATTGACATTTTGCTGCTCAGCCCATTCAAGCATATCTGTACAAATCTGCTTTAGCTTGCCTTCATCCAATTCAGTACTAGAAACTGTATAAATTTCTTCTGCTTCTTTGAGAGCTGTATATTGAGGCATATTATAGAAAATCTCTCTATGAGCACTAGAAAAACCAAGTGTTGAAAGGGAAGCCTTAAATGCAACAATTGGCTCTTTTTCATCACTTTGAAGGCTATACATTATATTGATGATACGGTCTTTACTTATGAAATAAGCATTGCAATTATAGTTTTTATCCTGATAAACTGTCCAACCCATTTGTTTTAATTGCTCTGCAACTTTATTGAAAGTAATCAAAGCTTGTGGACCAAGATGTGCTTCTGCAGCCTCTCTCTCATGAAGAATTTTCAGATGTTTTTCAGCAAATTCAACGGCATGGTTAACATATTTTTCTACGTCATCATCATCCAAATGTTCAGAAATTGTACCTACCGCAATGGAATTTTGATAAGATCTCAGTACATCGATCTTTCCTGTCAACGCTAAACAAGCCAAATGCCAAACTATATCTGTATCGTAACTATATTTTTGAACAACTGTTTTGCTTTCGATCGATGCTTGTAAATCTTGAGCGCGTGCCCATTGTATTATCCGCTCAGAGATTTGTGTTAACTCTTGTTCATTCAATGTCTCTACACAAATATCAATCCCTTTACCAAAACCACTAAAAATCCCTCCCCCAATTGTATTAAAAGACTGATAAATATCCGTAGGTCGTATCCAATTATATTCTCCCCTATAGTGAATATAACGACAAGCTATAGAAATCTCTTCGTTAGAGATCTCAGCTTCAAGACGGACACTGTAATTGTCATGGAGGCGTACAAAACCAAAATCAAACTGAATAAAACGATCTGGCAAAGAGAGCCACATTTTTCCAGGTTCCGTAGAAAACCACCCTTGGGTTTTAAGAATACGGTTTGCTGCAGTAAGGCTCATCTGCTGCTTTTTTGGTTTTTTGCGCGTTAGAATATCGTCTAACTCCCCATTCTTATAGGCTTGTGCAAATAAAATAAGGCGATCAATCCATTCTATGGTTGCATAATCCGCAAACTCTGGAACATGTAATTGGGATGCCGGCTTGTCAGACCTTAAAGCATCAATATCGCCAAGCAATGCTTCAGCAACGGCAGAATGATTGGCAGCTTCTTCGCGCAATTTTTGTTCAATATTCTGCGTTTGTGCCCATGCAATCACTTTATTTAGAGCTTCCTCAATATGGCTTTCAGAAAGATTCTGTGCTATAATTCCGAAATTTTCTTCTGCAGAAATCAACATATCATCATATTTGTAGCGCGACTGTTCACCATTAGAATATTCCCTAGCAAGGCAATAAGCGGCTGTAGTAAGATCAACTGATAGCCGCAACCTTCCACCATCCTCTCCATAATCTACAACATCATAGAGAATGCGTATTATACGATCAGAAAGATGATAATAAGCAAATGTATCTCCCACTTCATCGCGATGGGGCTCCCAGCCCAGTCTTTTTAAAATCTCTGTTACGTCTTTGGTTTGCATCATCATTCCCCCAGCATAATCCTTAATTCTTTTACATAAAAATTACTTGCGTAACACTGAGGATCTCTAGAAAGACCATATACTTCATCACCCCTAATGTCATCTCCTCCATAGTTTTTTCCAAAAACTCTTGTAAAAAGGGAGAGGTTTCGGACTAGGAGTGTTCTCAATCTTTTCAATTGGTTGTTCACCATCAAGTATATCTTCTCACGCATGTACTATAATTCTTTTGCAAAGGAATTCATAAAAATTACTTGCGTAATATTTGCAATCGCCCAATGAGACTGTATTCCTGTTTCAGAGATTACTCCAACAGATATACGTAATACGCTCGCTCTAACTTGGCTTATAAAAGCAAAATAAAGTTAATTATTATGATCTTTTCTTATTTTTAAGATTAATGGAATGCTTTTCTCTTGTTCGTAGAATAAAAGTAGCGATATAAGATTTTATAGTAGCTATACAACCGATTATACTATCCTTTCGCCTTCTATAATATAAAATTTTTTCTTTAAAATCTTATAACACAAAATGGTATGATGAAATAAAAGGCATTAAAAGAGATAAAATAGAGAGCTAATAAACTAAAGGCCTCGTTAAACGAGGCCTTTATACTTTTTGTGCTTATAATCTCATTTTTATGAAATTAGAATTTGTATGCAACACCTACACGGAAGTCATTGGTTTTGTAAGCTATTTTATCGCCGTCCTTTACAAATGCTTTTTTACCGTAGTCTGAATAACGGTATTCAGCACGTAACAGAACATTGTCTGTCATTGCGAAGTCAACACCACCACCAATGGTGAAACCAACAAACGTTTTTGATTTATCAAATACTTTAGCAGAAGCGATTTCGGTACCACCAGCTGTTTCCGCCTTAAGAGAATTAACCATCTGTACCTGTGTATAAGCAATACCACCAGCAACATAAGGCATAATACGGTCAACCGCTGCAAAACCAATGCGAACGCGTGTAGCACCAGACCATTTTTCTTTTAAAGAGAAGCCCTCTATACGTTTGTCATTCTTCGTGATACCATCAATGGTTTTTCCTGAAGCAACTGTAGCTTTAGCATCTGTAAGCTCAGTTTTGAAACCTGCAAGGCCCGCGTCCCCAATGACTTCTGACTGCGTTTTTGATTCTTCGCGGTCTGCCCAGACTGCATCGGTTTCAACACCTAGAATGAGACCATTTCCAAGATCTACGTTGGAACCTACATAAATACCACCCATGAAACCGGAAGGCTTAGGTGTTGAATCTTTATCTGTAATTTTCTTTTTTGATTCTGAATCATATACATCAACTTTACTTGAAAAGTTTCCAACTTGACCACCGATATAAAAACCTGTCCAAGAAAATGAAGGGGCTGCTGCGATAACTGCTGGGGCTGTTTCACGAGGGACGATAACATCAGCAGCTTGTGCCGCAGAAGCTGCCGCCATAGCAATAACAGAAGTTGTTACTAAAGATTTTATATTCATAAATTTTGCTCCTAATTTATTTATGAACACAGTGCTACAAGATTACAAAAAAAAAAGCTGTAGTAAAAATGATACAGTCACAGAAAATGGACAACTCACCCAAGATAAAACTACTTCTTATACGAGAAGCTAAAAACTGCACATGTAAATAACTTATTGATTTTAAATGTAATTCTTGTTTATTGTTTATGAAATTTTTTAATAAAATCTTAATAATATTTTTTTTACACCCATTCTAAATATGGGATGTGTGATAATATAGCAACAAAAAATGAAAGAGGCTCTATCCTTGACAGAGCCTCTTTGTTATTTAACTTACCATCTATTAAAATTTGTAAGCAACACCAACACGGAAATCATTGGTTTTGTAAGAAGTCTCATATTTATCATTTGAGAATTTCTTTTTACCAAAATCGGAGTAACGATATTCCGCACGGACAATAATATTATTGGTCATTGCTAAATCAGCACCCACACCAAGGGTGTAACCAACAAGAGTCTTTGTTTCATCAGATAAGGTACCAGAAGCGATGACTTTATCTGAATCTTTCCCTGTTATTGAAATCGATGCAGTATCTTGAAGCTGTGTATAGGCGATACCACCAGCAACATAAGGCATAATGCGTTCAGCAGCAAAACCAATACGTACACGTGTTGCACCAGCCCACTTTTCTTTAAAAGTAAAACTGTGGGTTCGTTTAGCACCAGCTTCAAGCGCATCTTTACCAATATTAATTGAAGCGTCTTTTAATAGCTTGTTAATATAATTGATGTGATCTGGAGTAATGACATATGTTTTTCCTGTCTTTGTGTCATCTTTATTAGACCACATGATATCTGTATCGACACCTAAAATAAGGCCATTGCCGAGATCAATATTGGAACCTGCGTAAAGACCACCCATGAAACCAGATAGTTTTGGCAAATAATCATCACTTACTGGAATCTTTTGTCCTTTAGCGAGAATATCCATCTTCGTTTTACCCGAAAAACCACCAATCTGCCCACCAAAGTAGAAACCTGTCCAAGAAAAAGTTGGAGCAACAATAACGGGAGCAACAGGTGTTGGACTTGGGGGAACAATAACATCTGCTGCTTGCGCCGCTGAAACTGAAACAAAAGCGAAAGCAGAAGCTGTTATTAACCATTTCATATTCATATTTTCTCTCCATAGCTGAAATATTTATTTGAACACGTCATGTCATATAGAGCCCAAACTTCAGATATCTGTAGCAAAAATGATACACTCATAAAAAAAACAAAAATCCAATCACAGCGCCCTTAAGTGCTTGATCTGCAGTACATGAGAATTAAACGATGCCTATGCATAAATGCATTCCTCTCCTCATATCTTTATAAATTTTGCAAAAAACTGCGACATTCCCCCGTGTAAAGCATGCGCTATTGGCTATGGAAAGATGGCATATTTATTATAATGCAAAAATTATCTTTTCGTCTGTAATATTAAAGATGCTCTCATCTTAAATCATTTTATTTAAAGTAACCAAAATCATCCGCCTACACGTTACAAACAAGCAAATGAATGAAACCGTTTAAGAAAATGCTAAAATGCCTCTTATGAAAGCTCTCAATATCAAGGATAGCGAGAACTATTACAATATTGAGAACAAGCCAAATGCACCCGTTCCATTTAAATTTATACAAATAATGTTTTTAGCTTCATCATTCACAAGTCCAAATGGTGCATAGCTCTTTAGATTGTTTTTTACTGTAAAAGATGTGTATCGCACATAAACAAAGTTTCGAATACTTCATGGATTGCAACAAGAACACATTCAACTTACCCGCTTTTTGTTTTTACTTTAGGCTCTTATTGTTTTTGAAAGACTGACCATTTTTTATCTCAACCTTATAAAAAGTCTTTTTCAAAGCTTCAGCCTTCTTTGTAGGTACTCTATTTCACACTCTATTTATAAACTAAATTGAAAAAAATAACGCATGACAAACAACTGCTATGATAAACATTGAAACTTATCTAAAAACTCTTCCTAAAGCTGAAAAAATGAGAAATCTTTCTTAAAGTTTTCAAACAAAACATTGCTTTAAAAATCATGAAGTTGGCAGAAAATATATTTGATATTTTAAATCGTAGACAAATAAATAATTATCTATAGCCGAAATATGCCTACAAAGAGCGAAAGTTTAACATTTTTATACTTGACCACAGACCTCCTGCTCGATTTAGAGGAACGGGTCCTCATCAGATCCTGTATGCCAACGGCCCAGATTTTTGTCAAGCGGATTTGTCTTGGTTTCCCACTCTTTGTGGTTTACTTAACTCAAGGTTTTATGGACAAAGTCCTACTGCTCCACCCTGTATCCTAAAAACACTTAAATAAGGCAAATCTCTATGGCTTATATAACCGAACTTCAAATGAGGGAATTTGTAACAAACATAATAGAGCGATCCAAAATCTACACGTTATATAATTCTATGAAGTTTATAACGAGCAACCGTCACTATACAGTATATTCTTTACCGAAATCTTCCTGCTCCTATCTTTTCCGAACAGTACCCTTCATAAACCGGCGCATAATCATAATACCCTTCGCAAACAAATAACACCCCCCTGTTTTCAAGTGATAAAAAATATCCCCTTCTTCAATTCCCGATCATACGTCAGAATTCTTGATGTTGTTTTCTTACTTTTTAAAAACTCATTGGATTTCGTGCAAATAGGCTTGGCCGTTTTCCTTTTCCTGGTCCTTTTTTAGGTTTAGGTCCTCTTTTTTTACCAGAATGTGATACAGGTAGTAACTTCGCTGCTGTTATGCATTGGCTGTTATTTGTGCAAGAAAGTTCCATTTGAACAACTTCAGAGAAGATCTTGCTAAACTGTTCACTAGAAAAAAGATTTCTAGGAAGAACAACATCAGATATGCCCTCTATGAAATTTTGAGAAGACAAAAAGCTCGCACCCTGAGCAAAAGAGATTGAAGAAAAAGTAGCAAAAGCTGTAATAAAATATTTTATGTTCATAAATTTAACCTCATAGAAATATCCATAATGGATTTTACATAGTGTCTTCATTGCAAATTTCCAGAAAAAACAGCATGTTTATAGGTAAAAAGTGAAAATCCTCAAAAAACAAAACTTTGGAGCATTTTTAATTTTAAAATAAATGCAAATTGCCCTGCTTGGCCAACATATAAATCACTTGTTTGGCAATGAATAAAAGCATGAAGTATCGCCTAGGGACAATAAACGACACAAATATCCTATCAACATATTGATTTATAATTCCTCTATTGAATGAATG
Source organism: Bartonella sp. AU16XJBT (assembly GCF_028618665.1). Classification (GTDB taxonomy): domain Bacteria; phylum Pseudomonadota; class Alphaproteobacteria; order Rhizobiales; family Rhizobiaceae; genus Bartonella. The sequence goes on along the minus strand of NZ_JAQITF010000007.1, from coordinate 120,369 downwards.
CTCTCCGTATCATAAGGTTATCTCATTTCAAACTTTTTCACGATAGACTTAAGAAAAATTATTTTCTTACATATCATAAATGAGGTTGATATATGGATAAAACTCTAGAAAAAGGCGTTTTTTCTTATGAAGCCATTTAAACGCTAAAGTTATTATAATACTTTAACTTCGTCAAAAGCATGCTCCTGCTAACTTGTTTCTAGGTCACTTTCTAGATGTCATTCTTTGCATTGTTCAGTGTAATCGTGGTCAATCTTTATATATTAATCCTACAACATTTTGATTTATAATGATAATATAGCGTTATTCATATTGAATTAGAACCCGAATACCATAAAATTCTCTCATTCCAAATCTCTCTCAATGTTGAATCAACCAAAATCATTTGTATGCACGTTACAAATGGAAAGACCGTGTGGAGTGAAACTGTACAATAAAAACGCCTCTTATGAACCGTACCAAGGGCTGTCACAAAACTGGGTGTTGGTAAAGTGTGTGATAGTAGCAGTTTGTTACTTCATAAACATAAAAACAGTGGTGTTCAATAGATTTTATATCGTATGGGGAGCTTGATTGTTATATCATTCATGAGCACTACCGCGAAATGGGCTTGGGTGCCTTAAGAAAGATTTCTTAAAAAAGCACGTGAATGAGCAACCCAAATATATTCCGTTTAGGGTGTTTTATTTTGTGTGGGGGGCATAACTACGCTACAGAATGTGAAAAACAAAAGTATTAGGCAATGCGTAATCTGCATTACTTAACAGACATTGTTTCAGATACTTTTGAAAGGCGTAAAGTAGAATTAATGATGGTAAGGATGGATATTGTTTTTTACATTGATGCCTTCCATATTCTTCCCCAATTAGGCTATATATCAGTTTCAGAGATTTAGGCCTTCCAACGACCTACCACATATTCCTAGCCCTTCTCCAAAATTGCTCTTTTTTCAAATAAAAGCTGTTACAAACATAAAAAGAATATGAATTCGTGAATGTACTTTTATTGCCTAAATTTCAAATCAAAGAGCACTGATGTATAATTCTTATCTGAAAAGATGAGAGGACAAAATGCCCAAATTATCGGCACTTTGCCCTCTTGCATCAATAATTCACGCTATTAAAAGCCAATTTTTAAAGTTAGCTATGTGCAAAAATATCAACTTCGCCCCATCCTAAAAGATCAAGCCTAGCTCTCATAGGCAAAAATTGAAAGCATGCCTTGGCAACACTTTCTCGCTCTTCGCGTCTTAAACGTTCTTCAAATATAACCTTTAAACGATGCAAATATAACACATCTGATGCAGCATATTCAATTTGTGCCTGTGATAACGTTTCTGCCGCCCAATCCGAAGATTGTTGCTGTTTAGAAATATTCACATTCAGCATTTCATTACAAATTTCTTTCAATCCATGACGATCCGTATAGGTACGTGTGAGTTTTGAAGCGATCTTTGTACAAAAAACAGCCTCTGGCATAACACCAAATGTATGCGCTAAAATAGCAAGATCAAAACGCCCAAAATGAAATATTTTGGTGACAGCGTTATCTTTAAGGAGCTTGACCAAATTGGGAGCACTCTTTTGTCCTTTAGCAATTTGTATAATATCAGCAGTCCCATCTCCAGAAGAAATCTGAACAACACACAAACGATCACGATGTGGCTGTAACCCTAAAGTCTCAGTATCAATCGCAATGGCATCAGTTTTATAATTGTCTAAGTTTGGCAAATCACCTTGATGAACGCGAATCTCAGCCATTCACCCTCCTATTTGCTAAAGCGGTAAGAATACGGGCCCAAGAACGCTGCCCCTTATGAAACGATTTTAAATTATACTTTTCATTAGGCGAATGAATACGGTCATCAGCCAATCCAAAACCAACCAAAAGAGTTTCCATACCAAGAATTGACTTAAAATCTGCTACAATTGGAATCGAGCCCCCCATGGCTGTTAATACAGCAGGAACTTCCCACTCTTGTGATAGAGCATCCTTTGCCGCCTTGGTAAAAGATGAATCATCAGAAAGCTGAAGTGCCGGAGAAGAACCATGATTCTTAAATTCAACCGTACAGTCAGCAGGAATTGAGCCACGTACATAATCACGCAATGCTTGGCGTATTTTCTCTGGATCTTGCTTATGAACTAGACGACATGATACTTTTGCACTCGCTTGAGACGCAATAACCGTTTTCATCCCTTCCCCTTCATAGCCCCCACTAATACCATTAATTTCCATAGTAGGACGTGCCCACACAAGCTCTAAAATGCTCCGCCCTTTTTCACCAGAAGGAACGGAAAGACCTATAGGACCAAGAAAACTTTCAGCAGTACAATTAAGCGCATTCCATGATTGTAAAATATGTGGAGGTGTTTCTTCTACGCCATCATAAAAACCAGAAAGTGTCACCTTATTATTTTCATCATGAAGTCCTGCCAAAACTTTAGCTAAAATACGAATGGGATTAGCTGCTACTCCCCCAAAATAACCAGAATGCAAATCACGATTCGCTGCTGTGATAATAATCTCTTCCGCCATAATTCCCCGAAGAGAAAGGGCAATAGATGGTGTATCAGCATCCCACATCGACGTATCACAAACCAATGCGTAATCAGCCTTAAGTTCATCTTTATTTGCTTTTAAAAAAGGAATAAGAGAAGGAGAAGCACATTCTTCCTCACCTTCACATAAAATAGTCACTTTAACAGGAAGCTGTCCTGTTTCTTTCTTATATGCACGACATGCTTCAATAAATGTCATAAGTTGACCTTTGTCATCTGAAGCACCGCGAGCACAAATAACTTTCTCTCCATCTCTCTCTTTTAAAGAAGGTGTAAATGGATCATCCTCCCATAAACTCAATGGATCAACAGGTTGAACATCATAATGTCCGTAAAACAATACATGTAAACAATCATCTGAAGGTCCTGGATGATGCCCAACAACCATTGGATGACCCGGTGTATCACGGCGAGAAGCCTCAAAACCAATGCTTTTTAAATCCTCTACTAACCAATCAGCTGCTTGACGACATGCATCCTTATAAGCCGAGTCTGTAGAAATCGATTGAAAACGTAAAAGAGAAAAAAGGCGTTCAAGGCTCTTTTCTATATTCTCATCAAGATGTGTTAGTACTTTATTCAGCATAAAAAAAACCTCTCAAGCCTCATATATTTGTATAATTGTAAAAATTTGACTTTAAGCCTCTTGTAGGATTTTGCAAGAGACCTTATTCATTTTTGGCACTGTGAACAGTAAAAACTTGAACGTCCCGACTGTAAAATACGTATAATAGGCGTTCCACATTGCAAGCATTCCTTGCCTTCTCGTCCGTAAACCGAAAAAGCATGTTGAAAATAACCAAGAGAGCCATCCACATGCATATAATCACGTAAAGAAGATCCGCCAGACAAAATAGCTTCAGAAATCACATTGCGTATATTCTGTGCTAAAGAATCTGCAAGTTCACGTGCATATACCGTTTTTGATGCCAGTGTAAATGCACCACGCTGTGGAGATAAGCGACTCCGCCAAAGCGCCTCGCAAACATAAATATTCCCAAGACCCGCAACAATAGACTGATCAAGCAAAACACCCTTAAGAGATACTTTTTTATTAACAAAAGCCTTTTGTAAATAACGACCAGAAAACCCATGACTCATAGGTTCAAGCCCTAGCTTATTTAAAAGCGGATGTTTATAAAGCTTATCCGTATCAACTAAAAGCATAAACCCAAAGCGACGCACATCATTATAAATAAGATGATAAACTTCACCATTCCTTGTCTGAATATCCATGACAAAATGATCATGCTTAACCAATTTACTGGTCATTGAAAAAGCTTTTCTTAAAAGATTATTCTCTATACGCCATGATCCCGACATTCCTAAATGGCTTAAAATCGTTTCATCCTGAGAAAGATGAAATAATAAATATTTCGCACGCCGACCAAGTTCTAGAATTTTTCTGCCAATCAGTCGTTCAGAAAAAGCCTCAGGAAAAGGAAAACGCAAATCTCTACGATTAAGTTTGACAGATACTATCTTTGCATCAGTGACAACAGACTTAAGTCCACGACGAACCGTCTCTACTTCAGGAAGCTCAGGCATCACTCCTCTTTAATAATTATGCACTTATCCAGTCGTATCACCGATAAATTGACCTCTTCTCCGCCCTCAAAGAACAAAAATTTTTAACTCCATCTGGTCTGTAAACAACCACGATTCCTGTCAAGTGGACTTCTCTCGACTTCATACGCATGTAATTCACTTAACGAAAGGCTCTACGATCAAGCTCTATCTTGAACATTCATTCGCGTACTCTAAAAATATTCCCCCTGTCAAGGAGACTTGACTCACCTCAAATGACGTTTTTTACGGCACAACAGGATTAAGCCCATTCACCCTTACGAAATACGGGAACTCTTACACCTGCCTGCGTAATACCATCTATATCAATTTCACCAGAGCCAATCATCCAATCAATATGAATAACACTTTTATTACCACCACGGGCTGCAATCTCTTCTGATGTCAATGATGCTCCATCTAAAAAGCATTTGGAATAACACTGCCCTAAAGCAATATGGCAGGCTGCATTTTCATCAAATAAGGTATTATAAAAAAGAAGATCACTCTTAGAAATTGGTGAAGAATGAGGAACAAGGGCAACTTCGCCCAACCGGCTTGCACCCTCATCACTTTGCAAAACCTGCTGAAAAACTGCCTCGCCTGTTGATGCACGGGCCTCAACAATACGCCCAGCTTCAAAACGTACTTCAATATTATCAATGAGTGTTCCTTGATAGGAAAGGGGCTTTGTTGAGCGAACGAAGCCTTCAACCTTATGAGCATGAGGAGTCGTGAAAACTTCTTCTGTCGGAATATTAGGATTGCAAACGACACCATTTTGAGCAACGGATGCACCACCATGCCATTCATGATCATCTGCCAAACCAACTGTTAAATCAGTCCCTGGTCCTGTGAAGTGCAAGGCAGAAAAACGCTGCTGATTAAGCCAAGATGATCGTTTCTTCAAATTTGCATTATGAATAGTCCAAGCATGCACTGGATCTTCTTCTGTAACACGTGAAGCAGAAAAAATTGCATCCGCTAATTTTTTAATCGCCTCATTGAGCGGTAAAGAAGGAAACATCGCCTCAGCCCACCCTGCTGTTGGATAAGCAACGATCGACCAATTCATAGCAAAGTTCGATATTTGCTTGAGTGCCGGCTGATAAGCTATTGAAGTGGCTTTATTTAAACGTGAAACCTTATCAAAATCCTGATTGGAAAGAAGCAAAGGATTATCACCAACAATCGCTAAACGTGCGGCTCCATTTTCAAAAGCCTTCGCCATTCCCTCATAAAGCCAAGAAGGGGCACAATCAAAACTATCGATATGGGCATTTTCAAAACGTGTAAGCGATAACATATCATCACTAAAAATGGGTGTAATGACACCAGCGCCAACCTTATAAGCATGATACGCAATACGCCGAACAAAAGGGAGTGCTGAAACTGGAGCAGTCAAAACAAGATCCTGTCCCTCTTGTAAATTTAACCCCACTTTTACCGTAACTTCTGCAAGACGATTCAGCATTTCAGGCGAAATTGCCTCATGAATATCAAAGTACATTACCCATACCCTTCTTTAAATAAAATGTGTTCCTTACGTCGCCATATTCTAAATTGTTTTTCCAGATCCTTTCACCTTACTTTAAGTATATTTATTGCGTATCACCATTACTAAAGAGTTCACTTAATTCATAAACCGTAATGGGGTGTAAAACTCTTTTTTGGTCGTGCAAAAACTTACCAGTTTCTGTGTCGTTTTTCTAACATTGCAACAATTGCATTTAACTGATCTGATGAAGGCAACGCCATAATTGTTTTATTTTCCTCTTTCTTAGCGAGATGTTGAGGCGCATAAGTTGGAATGGGAACTTTATCAAGCTGTACCATAGCAAAAGACGTAGGTTGTACCGTCTTGGACTGTGCGACTTCTGTAGAAGGAGATGCACTTTTCTCTGCTTTGACTTCCTTACTTTCTAAGCCTTCATCGATAAAGCTTGGCGCATAACCAGAACGTTCCTGAGCAAAGGCATAAGCAACATCATAAGGGCGATTATCCGTAGGAACTTGAAGTGACCCATCACGGGATCGCTTTTCATAAAAAGCATTACCCCCTGCAACATGAACATAGTGCATGTTTTTATAAGGAAAAGATAAACCAGCGGTATGAAAAAACTTAGCGTGTTTAACTTTCTTATCTCGTTCACCCCGTAAAACAGCATCAGCAGCCTCTCTTACACGAGCAACAGATGCTTTCTCCGTCATAGGACGCGTTAAAACACCAGGAGCAAATTGCTTATATTGACCAACAACACCACAAATCGTCTTGGGATAGGCGCTTGAATTAACACGATTCATCACAACAGTCCCAACGGCAATCATTCCTTCACGACTTGAGCGATTTGATTCAAAATACATCGCACGCATAAGGCATTGGCGCTCTGTCAATGGATACGCAACTGTTTTTGTCTGCTTATTATTTACTTTTCCAGCATCTAAATGATTTGCAGCACACCCCACAAAAACCAACGGCGCTACGCAACAGGTAACAAAAACATTCCAACGATTTTTTTTCATCTTATGCAACACATTCCTATAATCTCTGAGCTATTCAAATTTTGAAATGAGCTTTAAGTGTATCTCTCAATAAAGTACACAGCTAATTGTTACCACTCAGTAAAATTTTAATACAAATGGTAATCAAAAACTATCTATGCGAAATAAAAAATAAAAAACTCTTAATTTATAGATCAATATTGTTACTCCTCATGGCACAATATAGACCTATAAAAACCCACACGTTTCAATCGCAATAAAATAATACTATCCACTCATTCTATAGATGAAAAAGATTTGGCAAAAAAGGTTTTGATACCAAAACTCTTTGCATCAATATTGAAAAAATAATACAGATATCCCCTTTAATATAAAATTTTAACAAAATGATCAGAAAGAAAATTCCCCTAAAGAAAATTCCCCTCCGGCCACAATACAGATGATGGTATCATCCAATCTACAAATATGTCAAATCAAGAGTTAATAATCTGCCATGTTTAGCTTGAAAAAACTCTTTGTGGCTTCTTTATGCTTTTTCATAATATGGTTATTGTATTCTGTTTATGTTTTTTCTAGAGTTCTGTATTGTAAGAAAATGCTCAATGTATCTACAAGCTTATTTTAGACATTTAAGAAAAATTTAATTTATTTTCTTCTCACCTACGCCAACTTTATACGTAAGGTCATCGCGAGGACGATCAGAAGACATGTGATAACCTGTTATGATATAATGCAACATTTCAGCAATATTGGTAACATGATCACCAATTCGTTCAATATTCTTTAAACAAAACAGTAAGTGCGTACAAACCGTAATATTGCGCATATCTTCCATCATATATGTCAAAAGTTCACGAAAAAGAGAAGTATACAAAGCATCAATCTTCTCATCCCGCTCACGCACAGCGTCAACACGCTCTAATCGGCGACTTGTATAAGCATCTAAGACTTCTTTTAATTGATTAAGCGCTAAGGCTGTAATTGTTTCAAGCCCATGATAAAAGGAGGCCGATTGACGTATTTCTGAAAGGGCAACAGTCCTCTTAGCAATGTTTTTAGCCATATCCCCAATCCGCTCAAGATCAGAAGAAATACGAATGGCGCCAATAATTTCACGCAAATCTACAGCCATCGGTTGGCGCTTGCAAATAATGGCAACCGCTTTTTCATCAATATCACGTTCTGCTTCATCTAAAAAAACATCATCAGCAATCACTGCCGTTGCAAGTTGAAGATCACTACATACAACCGATGCAACAGAACGTTCAATCATTCTTTCCGCATGGCGCCCCATTTCTGTAATCCTTGCTTTTAGATATTTTAGTTCTGCATCATAAGAACGAACAGTATGGTTCATAGACATATCTTACACTCCTCAATTCACCTATCCAAAACGCCCCGTAATATAATCTTGCGTCCGTTGTTCTTTTGGTGAAGTGAAGATCATTTCAGTTGCACCAACTTCGACCAAATGCCCTAAATGAAACATGGCCGTATATTGAGAAACACGTGCCGCCTGTTGCATGGAATGTGTTACGATAACAATTGTATAATTTTGCCGTAACGCATCAATAAGCTCTTCAATCCGAGCCGTCGCAATAGGGTCAAGAGCTGAACAAGGTTCGTCCATCAAAATAACTTCGGGACTAACCGCAATAGCACGCGCAATACACAAACGCTGTTGTTGTCCTCCTGATAAACTTGTTCCAAGATCATGAAGACGATCTTTTACTTCTTCAAATAAACCGGCCTGCCTCAAGCTCTTTTCAACCACATCATGTAATTCGGCGCGCGTCTTAACTAAACCGTGAATGCGCGGCCCATAGGCAACATTCTCGAATATAGATTTTGGAAAAGGACTAGGCTTTTGAAAAACCATTCCAACACGAGCACGTAATTCTACAACATCAATCCGTGTGTCATAAATATTTTCCCCATCTAAGGTAATAAGACCCGTTATTTTAGCCCCTTCAATCGTATCATTCATACGGTTGAAACAACGCAAAAAAGTCGACTTCCCACACCCTGATGGACCAATCAAAGCAGTGACTTGATGTTCAGGAATATCAAGGGTAATACCATGAAGTGCTTCTTTTTCCCCATAAGAAACCTTCACATCCTGACCTCGCATTTTAATTTTCATGACAAAAACTCACCTTACAAAAATCTTATCGAAGTTGTTATTTATTAAAACTACTGGCGACGTTCGAATCGTCGACGTAAAAAAACCGCAGAAATATTCATGATCGCAAGAAAAATCATTAATACAATAATAGCCCCCGATGTCTTTTCAACAAAAGCGCGCTCTGCTTCACCCGCCCACATAAAAATTTGAACAGGCAAAGCTGTTGCTGGATCCATGGGAGTCATAGGAATATTAACAACAAAAGCAACCATTCCAATCAAAAGCAAAGGGGCGGTTTCACCCAAAGCTTGGGCTACTCCGATAATTGTACCTGTTAAAATACCAGGTGCTGCTAAAGGAACAACATGATGAAAAATCATTTGTGTTTTTGATGCGCCCAACCCTAAAGCTGCTGCACGAATAGAGAGAGGAACAGCCCGCAAAGCAGAACGTGTTGCAATAATAATCGTGGGAAGAGTCATAAGCGCTAAAACAAGACCACCAACAAAAGAGGCTGAACGTGGTAATCCTAAAAAATTAACAAAAACAGAGAGTCCTAAAAGACCAAACACAATCGAAGGAACAGCTGCAAGGTTATTGATATTAACCTCAATAAAATCTGTAAATTTATTTTTGCGTGCATATTCTTCTAAATAAAGAGCCGTTGCTATGCCTATCGGGAGTGAAACCAATAAAACGATGCCTATCATATAAAGAGAACCGATTATCGCAACACCTAATCCCGCAATCTCAGGACGACTCGAAGCACCAAATGTAAAAAAACCAATATTAAATGTCTTATAAAGCGTACCATCATGGGCTAAACGCTTTATCCATTCTACTTGTCGATTAGAAACTTTACGGTTTTTTTCTGCTACATGCAGATCAATCTGTCCCTTATAAGCAGAATCAATATCTGCGGCTGCCAAAACTTTGATTTTTTGCGTTGTGCCAATCAGTTTTGGATTTTTTGTCACCATTTCACGCAGTTGAACACGAACTCCATTTGAAAACATACGGTTAATGTCCCGCAGAGAGGCTCGATCATTTTGATTGACATCAAGTTTTTTTGCTAAAGCATTGCGTACGAGAAGTGGATAATTCGCTGTTATGAGGACTTGTGGTTTTGTTTGACGTTGACCACTTGGATCAATGATCTTTTCATCCAAATAAATCGATAATATCATTTCACTTTGAAAAAAAGCTGTATAGCCTTGACTAATGATAGACCATAAAAGCGCAAATAAAAAAAATAAACCAATAAAAATAGCAATCAAACCATAGGCACGAAAACGACGTTCAGCCCAATACCGACGCTTGAGGCTAATATTGCAACGAGGAAAAAAATCTTCATTCATTCATATTGTTCCCGATATTTACGCACAATATAAAGAGCGAGAATATTCATCAAGAGTGTCATCACAAAGAGTGTCATACCCAGGGCAAAAGCCACCAGAGTTTGCGGAGAATTAAACTCAAAATCACCGGTCAATTGATTAACAATCTTAACAGTCATCGTGGTCATTGATTCGAACGGATTGAGAGTTAAGTTGGCTGCAACACCTGCGGCCAAAACGACAATCATTGTTTCCCCAATTGCACGCGATGCCGTCAACAAAATGGCCCCCATAATCCCTGGAAGTGCTGCTGGTATAACGACTTTTTTAATTGTTTCAGATTGCGTTGCCCCTAAACCATACGAACCTTCACGTAAAATGCGTGGAACAGCCGTAATAACATCATCCGACAAAGAGGAAACAAAAGGAATCAACATAATTCCCATCACAACGCCAGCAGTTAGAACACTTTGCGCCATAATAAAACCACCTCCATCTGAGAGAGAAACAGACAGATCACGTAAAAATGGTCCGACAACCTTCAAAGCAAAAAAACCATAAACAATGGTTGGGATGCCAGCAAGAACTTCCAATAATGGTTTTACAATTGCTCGCAATCGCGCAGAAGCATATTCTGCCATATAAAGAGCTGAAAATAAGCCTATAGGTACAGCAAAAAGCATGGCGACAAATGCAATATAAAGTGTACCAGCAAGGAGCGGTATTAAACCAAATTGTCCACCTTCATCACTTGAACCGCTCGCGGAAAAACGCGGATCCCAAACCGTTCCCAAAAAGAAATTTGAAAAGGATACAGAATGAAAAAAATTTATTGTCTGAAAGAATAGAGAAAGTGCAATGGCTATTGTCGTCAAAACGGCAACGATAGAAGCACAAGCCAATCCAATAATAATTAAAGATTCAACCTTATTGCGCGCACGCTGATGAGGCGCAATTTGTATTATTCCACAGATAAAACCAAAGGAGGCAATAGCAAAAAGGAAACCATAACCAATAAATTGAAGCTTTTTAGAAGAAAACACCCATGACCGTGCTATTTTGAACACATCATCCGATACTTCATGAGATAAAATCAATCCTTTCGCAAGTAATTGTGCCTGCACTTCCTTATAAGAAGCGGTGGAAAGATCCCCTTCAAAGCGATGAATCGTTTTGGTAAGATTTCGAAGAGTCTCCCAAAGTAGATCATAATTGACAGGTTCTGTTATATGCGCACTATACGCCAAAAGCTCTCGAGAGGCATTATATTCTAAATAAATTGTACTCCCAGCATCCCACAAAATAAAAAAAATAAAAGCTGGAATAACAGTAATCAAAAATGTCCACCAGCCATAATAATACGCACGAGAATGCATTTTATGTTGTTTGTATTCAAGACTGCGTGCTCGCATATAAGAAATACAAAAGCCACAAAATCCAAGAAGCAATAACAAAAAAACGATGAAGGGAACGCGCATGTTATCTTTCAGTTTTTATAACAAAAATAGAACCGAAAACGCCTACTCCGGCAATACAATAAATTATTCCCAGAAAATTATTTCAACACCATTACCCGACCAGAAGAAAAATCAGAACGCTGTGCTTGGCGCTCTTTTTCAGGAGCAACAATCAAACCATATTCAGCCAAAGGTCCCTCTGGACCAATCATTTGATCAGAAAGGAAAAAATCAACATATTCTCGCAAACCTGGAACAATATCTAAATGTGCTTTCTTAATATAGAAAAAAAGTGGACGAGAAACCGGATATTGTCCACTAGAAATTGTCTCAACTGTTGGCGCAAAACCGTTAATATCGGCAATCTTTAGCCTATCAGCATTATTTTGATAAAAAGATAAACCAAAAATACCAACCCCTGTTTTATTCGAAGTTAGACGCGCAAATGTTTCAGAATAATCACCATCAATATCAACCGCTTTTCCATCCTTACGGACCGCGATACAAGCAGCGTGTATCTCCTTACCATCCATTCCCAAAGACTTCATCGCCCCAACTGCCCCACTTTCTTTACAGCCCACAGCAAGTAATTTTTCTTCAAAAACTTCCCGCGTTCCATGCTTTTCTCCAGGAATATAGGCTGCTATCGTCCAATCAGGAAGAGCACTATTGATGGCATTCCATTTCAAAACATTATTGGGCAGCAACTTCCCGTCTATAATAACTCGAGCTGCAAGGGCTTTATAAACATCTACCGGCTGTAATTTCCAATCAGGACCTTTAATATCTGTTGCAAAAACAATGCCATCATACCCAATGCGTATTTCCTCAATATCTTTCACACCAGCATCAAAACAAGACTGTAATTCACTCGATTTCATTGCTCGTGAAGCATTAACAATATCAACGGTATTCTCCCCAATACCACGACAAAATTCCTTAATACCTGCTCCTGTTCCACCTGATTCGATAACAGGAACCTTAAAATGGGGATAAATTTCTCCAAATGTCTCAGCAACAATCTTTTGATAAGGTAAAACTGTAGATGAACCAGTAATCTGTATTTGATCACGCGCACTGCCTACATTTGCTGACAGCAGTAACGCAAAAACCAATCCCACTCCAATTGATAATACTCTGCTCATCTATAAACTCCCTAAAAATTGAGGATAAAGCCTCTTAATTTATATTATACGGTCATTCTAGTTCACATTTACAACATAACAAATATAAAAAACAACATGGATCATTTTTTTAACAAAACCATGGTTGAGCCTTGTGTAAATTAATTTGAACGTTTGAACTCAACAACATCCCAAAACAGATGTGCAATATCTGTACCGCAGAAGCGTTTAATTTCACGAATTCCCGTAGGAGATGTTACATTAATTTCTGTTATATAATCTCCAATAACATCAATCCCCACAAAAAGAAGACCACGTTCCTTTAAGGCAGGACCAATGCGTTCACAAATTTCATAATCACGCTTTGTTAACTCAACATTTTCCGCGCGACCTCCAACATGCATGTTAGAACGCACATCTGTTTTTGTCGGAATTCGATTAATGGCTCCAACAGGCATACCATCAAGCAAAATAATCCGTTTATCTCCTTTTCGTACTGCCTCTAAATAACGCTGAACAATAAACGGTTCGCGATAAATGTCTGCAAACATTTCCAACAACGATGCCAAATTACGATCATCTTGTTTTAAATAAAAAACACCAGCGCCCCCATTCCCATAAAGTGGTTTCACAATAATATCGCCAAATGTCTCTCTAAAAGCTGTTATTTCTTCAATATCTTTGGTAATTAATGTTTCAGGCATCAAATCAGAAAATTCTGTCACAAAAATTTTTTCTGGACTGTTACGTACCCATGCCGGATCATTCACAACAAGTGTTTTAGGATGAATACGCTCTAATAAATGAGTCGTAGTGATATAATTGAGATCAAAGGGGGGATCTTGGCGCAAAAGAACCACATCCATATCTCTTAATTCCGTGCGAACAGGATTTCCTAACTGATAGTGGTTCCCCTCTTTATCATGGACAGTCAATGGTTCTAGTCGTGCAATCACACAACCATCGCACAAAGATAAACGATCTGGTGTATAATGAAAGAGAGAGTGTCCACGTTCTTGCGCTGCTAAAGCGAGTGCAAATGTCGTATCTCCTTGAATTCGAACTGTTGAAATATGATCCATCTGAATGGCAATTTTCATAAATAAATTCTCCCTATCCTAAAAGCAGGCTGGTCTATGCACCATAAACTTAGTAAACAATAAAAGAACTATGACAAGAGAAAATTCATGACACAAGAAACAGATACAAAATTCAATAACGAAGAAATCGAACGCTATGCACGCCACATCATTTTGCCTGAGATTGGTGGTGCGGGACAACAAAAGCTCAAAAAAGCGCGTGTTCTTGTTGTGGGTGCTGGTGGTCTTGGAGCGCCCGTCTTAACTTATTTGGCTGCTGCAGGCGTTGGAACCCTTGGAATTGTCGATAATGACACTGTTTCACTTTCCAATTTACAACGCCAAGTTATTCATAAGACAAATGCAATAAACCAAAGCAAAACAGACAGTGCTGAAACCACTATAAAGGCAATAAATCCCCATGTTATGGTTGAAAAACACACCCTACACTTAGATAAAAGTAATGTGGATAAACTGCTCAATGCCTACCATATCATTGTTGATGGAAGTGATAATTTTACCACACGCTATCTTCTTGCTGATCACGCTGCCCAATGCAAAAAGCCTTTAATAAGTGGTGCTGTAGAACGTTTTAATGGCTCATTAACCGTCCTTATGCCGTATAAAGACAATAACCCTCACTATCGCGATTTATTCCCCACCCCTCCTGCTCCCGATATTATTCCAACATGTGCTCAAGCTGGAATCATTGGTGTTTTACCCGGTGTTATTGGAACCCTACAAGCAATGGAAGCGATTAAAATGATCACAAACATCGGAGATCCATTAGTAGGAAAGATTCTTCTCTATAATGGATTATCAGCGCAATTTAATATTATTACCTATAAACGATCAAATTCTAGAGAAAATACCATAGCGCTTAATAAGCTTAGAGAATCATGATTTTATCCCTACTCATTTTTAAAACTCTCGCGATATGTATTGAAACTGGAACACTGATGCTTTACCGCAAATCATTGAAACGCTGTAAACAAGGGGAACGATTAAACTTATCACAAATATTAGAAGAACTTTTGTGGAAAAAATCCTTCTCTATAATGGATTATTAGCATAATTTTATATCATCTTTTAAAATGATGAGATACTCGTGCAAACGGAGCTGCCATCAGTGTTTTTATGTAAAGAATTTTCGAGGTGGATAAAAATACAATCAGCAGACACTCTATTCAACTATTTTGCTTTTCACGCATAAAAATTGCTCCCCATAAAAGTGCTTCCTTCAAACCATAACTCATAAATAATCTCACTCATATTTTAGTTATCGATACGATAAAAGATCAACGATCTGCACCTACAACCTCTAACCTCAAGAGAAAACGTCTATTCATCAAACATTATAAAATGCAGCTTAGGATTATTGCATGTATAAGAACAATTAATTGTCTCTATCCATAAGAAAAACACATGGAGATTGATGTGCATAGAAGAGTTAAGATAAACCTCATTTAGAGCTTTAATCAAACAATTATTGCATTCAGAAGCAGAAAATTGTCGTTCATGCATTGATAATCCTTCAGCAATAATTTCACAGATAAATATATGTGAAAAAAGTGAAGCAACCAGGTCTTGAAAACCAATCTACAGATGACAGCGTAAAGAGTGTATTTTCTTAAAAGATCTCTTTAAAATAAACGGAGAAATATGCAACGTTAAGTATATTCTGTTTTACATGGGAAGGCGTTTCCCCTACCAAAACACCCATAAGAGTTCTTTCGATAAAATAATGAACCATCTATGGTATAAGTTAGTTTGGCTCGTTTGCTTTATTATTATCTATGGGTATGGCAACAGGATGATCGGAGAAACTGCGTAAATAAAGCAAAAGATCGGCACGATCTTGGTCATTTTTAATGCCACGGAAAGACATAGTGGTCCCCGGGAATGCTTTGCGTGGAGAATGCAGATAACGATCTAACGTTACAAAATCCCATTTTTGATCAGAATGTGCGCGCAACGCCCGTGAATACGCGAAACCTGCAGCTGATGCCAAAGGACGATTAACAATCTCCCAAAGAACTGGACCAACGCGCCCTGCTTGATTGCGTCCAGAAGTATGGCATATGGCACATTGACGAAAAATTTTACGCCCATTTTCAAAATCGCCTTGTTGAAGGCGGCTATTTAGTGATATGGAAGTATTAGATTCTTTCTGTTTTTCTTCCAATGTATCATTCTTGGTAACTCTGTGATAATACTGGACTGATGTAGAATGATCGTAAACTATATCGCTGAGTGTGGAAATTCCTACAACAATAACCATCACAAATAAACAAGCGCCAATAAAATAGATAACTTTCGAGTAATTCATAAAAACTCAAATGTTCACGGTTTCATTACCATTTGTAGTATAAGCTTTTTCTTTATAACACACAACATCATAAATGCATCACAGATGACATTTGGAATCTTGCAATGACTCTTGAACCGATTATTCTTATTCCTGCCCGTATAGGCTCAACCCGCCTTCCTAAAAAAGCTCTTGCTGAAATCGGTGGAAAGCCGATGATTGTTCATGTCGTAGAACAAGCCAAAAAAGCAGCAATAGGGCGTACGATCGTTGCAACAGATCACAATGATATCGCCAAAGTTGTTGCAGAGTATGGGCATGAATGTATCATAACACGAGGTGATCATAAGTCTGGATCTGATCGTATTTATGAAGCTTTAATGCGTATTGATCCTGAACAACGCTACGATACTATTTTAAATATACAAGGTGACCTCCCAACGATAATGCCCCGTGAAATCATCCATGCGCTACGCCCTTTAGAAAATAGCTTTACTGATATCGCAACTTTGGGCTCTCAAATCATTGAAGAAAATGAAAAAAAAGATCCCAATGTAGTCAAAATCATTGGGACACCGCTTTCTCAAAATCGCCTTCGTGCTCTTT
Source organism: Bartonella sp. AU16XJBT (assembly GCF_028618665.1). Taxonomy (GTDB): domain Bacteria; phylum Pseudomonadota; class Alphaproteobacteria; order Rhizobiales; family Rhizobiaceae; genus Bartonella. The sequence continues at coordinate 103,704 of NZ_JAQITF010000007.1, read as the reverse complement.
ATTTCACGCGCGCCACCGCACCCTATGGAGATGGTCCTCTCTATCATCATATTGGAATATACGCCTATCGGCGTGAAGCACTTGAGAGATTTGTTGCGCTTAAACCCTCCCCACTCGAGATGCGTGAAAAACTTGAACAATTACGCGCATTAGAGCATAATATGCGTATCGATGTGGAAATAGTCGATACAATTCCTTTAGGTGTAGACACACAACGTGATCTCGATAGAGTACGTAAGATTTTAGCATGAAAACACTCAAAAAAACCAATAAAATCTCTTTCCAAGGAGAATATGGCGCTAATTCCCATATTGCTTGTTCTAATATGTTCCCCAATATGGATGCTGTACCTTCCGCTACTTTTGAAGACGCCCTTAATTTGGTGGAAAATGGGAAAGCTGATCTTGCTATGATACCGATTGAAAATACTCTTGCTGGACGCGTTGCAGACATTCATCATCTTTTACCACAATCATCGCTTTATATTATTGATGAATATTTTTTACCTATTCATTTTCAATTAATGGTTTTGCCCGGTGTTACCCATGACGAAATTAAAACCGTCCACAGTCATACGCATGCCCTTGCTCAATGCCGAAAAATCATACGAAACAACAGTTGGAAACCTGTTGTTTCTGCCGACACCGCTGGAGCTGCGAAATTTATTAAAAAAAGTGCTCAACGTTCACAAGCAGCCTTAGCACCTCTGATCGCAGCAGAACTCTACGGGCTTGATATTCTTGAAAGAGATGTTGAAGATAACCCTCATAATATTACCCGTTTTGTTATCCTTTCACGATCCAAACGACATATCCTCAAACCCACAAATGGCGAAAAAATTATCACCAGTCTTCTTTTTCGAGTACGCAATGTCCCCGCTGCTCTCTATAAGGCTATGGGAGGATTTGCAACAAATGGTATCAATATGACAAAATTAGAAAGTTATCAAATTGGTGGAAATTTCAATGCAACACAATTCTTTGTTGACATTGAAGGACATCCTGAAGATCCCATGATGAAACTTGCCTTAGAAGAATTGTCTTTCTTTTCTGCTGAATTGCGTATTATCGGTACTTATCCAGCACAAAACGATCGCGCATCATATATATAAAAGCAACAAAACCATCATCATTTTTCACTGATAATGCTAAAGCAGAAAAAATGTAATATTTAAATTGCTTTGATAAGTTTTTTTGACAAATTACATTATGATAAATAGCAATTCAACGTGTACAAAGATCTATGTAAAAAATAACCGAAAACGAAAGCATTCGTACCATCCATTTTCCTTCATATAAAAGGAAGATTCTTAAGAAAAATATCATTTCCTATAGCAGTTTATTCCAACAAAAATAACGAACGTCTCAATTAGTACTAAAAACAATTTAACTGATCATCAGAGTATATTTGAGATAACAGATCATTCAAGCCTCTTGAGTTCAGGTAATTTTCAACGTGTTTTTATAAAACTATAAGATGCTGCTTCACCATATTTTTTGTATTATGTTTGAACTTTCCTATTTATAAAAACTGATTTATGATTCGTCCCGTTTTAAGAAAACAAGGAGAAGATAATGAAAAAAATCTTCACGCAAGGGTTATTCGCTGTAAATATTCTCGCCTACTCTAGTGTTGCGTTTGCTGGATTTGGTGAGAGAGAATGGAATTTTGCGCCAGATGAAAGTGTCACAATTGGTGCACCCGATACAATACAGCAAGGTGCTGAATATGGGTGCAAAGCATTTAAACCTGAAAAAGTATCTTTTACTTTATCATACTCATCTTCTTCTGACGTAGATAAACTACACATTGTTGCAGATGATGAAAAGAAAATAACACATGATAAAGAACATAAGATTTTTACGCTCAAAGATGTAAAATCCCTCGATATAGGTTTCCCTCCAGCAGGATATTATACTTTTAAAAATATTACTAAGGAAAAAGTTATTGGTATAGATTGTGATGCAGGAGATTTTTAATAATATTTCTCATCAGCATCTAAGTTTCAGTAAACTTATCCTTTTTTGCTTTTTTCAAAATATGGCATGATGAATGATTAAAGCTAGATTTGTAGGAGGGCTTTTTTACAGATATAGAAAATAAATATTTAAAGAATTTTTGCAGCAATTTAAATTGCTCTTTATATTCTCTGCCATCAGGCTCATTTTTAAATCAGTAAAACAAGTTCTGCCTTCATAATAGATTCAGCTTAAAGCGTTATAAAATACATTTACACAAATCACTTATATATAATCACTTAGCTAAAGAAGAGAAGTAACATTTTTTAGGTCTTAGATGTGTTTCTTATTTTGCTCAGTATAATAAATCAGAAAAATGAATAGAGCTATTCCAATATATAATCGCGCAAGGATATCCATATGAATAACCCGCACTACATTTTTTAGTGCTATGAGCGCTAAAAACTAAATTTTAGTTTAAATCATATTCATTCAAGCTTATGAAACAGTTTATCTCGCTCTTCTCTCATTAATAAAAAATCTCATTATTTAAAGGAGTGGTATATGAGTAAAAACGATTGAAAAAAGGAATAAAAATGCCTCTTATGAATCTTCTTAAATGCAAAGGATCACAATATGTGTTGGGGGCTTTTAACAGTATGAGGGGGCCGGCTATCCCTTATATTAAGCATAAAGATGGTGGTGCAAAATGGATTTATACTTCAGGGGCAGTAGATTAGAAGCGACTGTGTGAAATAGCGTTAGAAGTATAGAAAAACATTTCTTTAAAAAGCATATGAATGGATAAATCCTCAATCTCTTCATTGTTTATATCTCAATAAATTAAACGCAAAAGAAAAATTCTTTCTCGTTCTTATGATATTTTTCGTTTCTGAGCTTGATTTTTCATTCCAAATCGACAATATGAACTTGGGAGGTTGGTGGTGGACGAACTACTCGCCAACCGGGTCAGGTCTGGAAAGAAGCAGCCCCAACGAGTTTTGGTACGGGTCATCGTGCCGGCCTCCTATTTTGCTGAAGAGGTTATTTTTATGCTATGTTTTAGCGAGGCATTTAATCTTCAGAGTGGCATTTTTATGCAGCATGTAAAGGGATTTGTTTATTTTTAAGCAAATATCCCATAAAAAATACATTGATTGAGAAAAAATCCTTTTATATGAGAGTACAGTATTGACCTATGCTTTGTGTATGATCAAAATGTACGCATAAAGAACTTCGAAGTTGGAAACATTCATGGAAAATGTACCGGGAGAAACAGCCTATCGTGTTCTTGCTCGTAAATATCGACCTCAAAACTTTTCTGACCTCATTGGTCAAGAAGCTATGGTGCGTACTCTCACCAATGCCTTTGAAAAAGGTCGTATTGCACAAGCGTGGATGTTAACAGGGATTCGTGGTGTAGGTAAAACGACAACGGCACGTATTTTGGCACGTGCGCTCAATTATAAAACAAAAGATATTAACCAACCAACAACTGTATTAGAAACTCTTGGTGAACATTGCACACAAATTATCGAAGGACGCCATATTGACGTTATAGAAATGGACGCCGCTTCTCATACGGGCATTGATGATATTCGTGAAATTATTGAACAAATACGCTATCGTCCTGTTTCTGCACGCTATAAGGTTTATATTATCGATGAAGTTCATATGCTCTCAACGCAAGCCTTTAATGGTTTGCTGAAAACTCTTGAAGAACCACCATCCCATGTAAAATTTATTTTTGCCACAACAGAAATTCGCAAAGTTCCCATTACAATTCTTTCGCGTTGCCAACGTTTTGATTTGCGACGAATTGAATCAAAAGCTTTGAGTGCGCATTTGCGCAAAATTGCGCAATATGAAAAAGTAGAAGTAGAAGATCAAGCACTCTCTATGATTGTTCGTGCTGCAGAAGGCTCTGCACGTGATGCATTATCCATTTTTGATCAAGCGATTGCCCATAGCAATGGCAATGTTAATGCTGCTGCAGTGCGTACGATGTTAGGATTAGCTGATCAAGCACGTATTATTGATCTCTTTGAACTTATCATGAAGGGTGATGTTATCCATGCATTACATGAATTACGCAGTCAATATGATGCAGGCGCTGATCCTCTTACGATATTAACAGAATTAGCCGATTTTAATCATCTGGTCACACGTTTACGTTTCACACCAGAAATAATGGAAGATTTCTCACTGACTGAAGAACAACGTTTAAGAAGTTTAGACTTTTCAAAAAAACTTTCCGTTCCTGTTTTGTCCCGAAATTGGCAAATGTTACTTAAAGGCTTACAAGAAGTTAATCAAACTGCACGTCCACTTCAAGCAACTGAAATGCTTTTAATTCGTCTGGCGCACACAGCTGATCTCCCCACTCTTGATGAAGCTTTAAAAAAACTTACGCAAGAAAAAACACCTCTCACGCTCGCTACAAACTTTTCTCATCAAGAATCGATAAGTGCAAATAATATAACAAAAGAAACAACAATTAATGTTCCTGCTTCCTCAAGCGTTTCAAATACATTACCAAATCAATTAGGCCTAAAAACATCCTTGCAAGATCCATTAGACCACTCCTTAAAACCAGAAAATTTCATTAAAAATCAAACTCCCGATAACACAAAACCCCAAGAAGTAACAGAAACTCTTGAAACTTCTCAATCTACCGATTTTTCTGAAAATATTGCAAATTTATCGCATTCTGTCACACAACCAGCCGAAGATATGACTGAACCTAAAACTCTCGTGATTAATTCTTTACACGATATTGTTAAATTAGCCGAACAGTATAATGATGTGCCTTTCAAACTCCTTGTTAAAGAATTTGTTCACCCTGTTTCTTTTGAAACTGGACGTATTACTTTAAGACTTTCTGAAAATACCCCCAAATTTCTTGCTCATGAAATCGAAAAAAAAATCTCTCAATGGGCTAAAAAAAGCTATGTGATAACTTTCGTTAAGGAAGGAGGCGGTCCAACCTTACAGGAAGAAAGTGTAGCGATTCAAAAGACTCTTTTTTCCCATGCAGAGACAGATCCTGATATCGCGAAAATTCTCAACCATTTTCCAGAAGCAAAAATTGTCGATATTCGACTCAATAGAGAAGAAAATGATCTTGATTTCCCCCCCGATACCTTTAAAAATACTGATCTCTTTAAAAATGAAAATGATAGCAATGATGAATAAGGATACCTATTCCTATGCGTGAAATGATGAGCATGATGAAAAAAGCCAAAGAAATGCAAGAGAAAATGCAGAAAATTCAAGAGGAAATGGTTAATCTGCAAGCGACCGGCACTGCAGGGGGTGATCTCGTCAGTATCACTTTAAATGGCAAAAATATTATCACAGCAATTCAAATTGATCCCTCACTACTCAAACCTGAAGAAGCTGAAATTCTTGAGGATCTCATTATGGCAGCTTATAATGAAGCAAGGGCAAAAATTGACAACGCATTAGAAGAAAAAACCAAAAGCATGACGGCAGGACTACCACTCCCATCAGGTTTCAAGCTTCCATTTTAATGTATGGGACAAAATATATGTCTAAATACATTGCAGGACCTGAGATTGAGCGTCTCATTCAGATTTTAGCACGGTTGCCAGGTCTTGGTCCGCGTTCAGCGCGTCGTGCTGCGCTTCATCTTATTAAGAAAAAGGAAACTTTGCTGGAGCCTTTAGGAACAGCAATACAAGCAGCGATAGAAAAAGTCGGCATTTGTTCTGTTTGTGGTAATGTCGATACCATTGATCCTTGTTCAATTTGTACAGATCCGCGACGTGATGATACAACGATCATTGTTGTTGAGGACATTGCTGATCTGTGGGCTCTTGAGCGCGCAAAAACTTTAGCCGCACGTTATCATGTATTGGGTGGACGACTCTCACCCTTAGATGGAATAGGTCCTGACGAACTCAATATTGCCACTTTAATACAACGTGTTGTACAAAACCCAATTACTGAAATTATCCTTGCTGTCAATGCGACTGTCGAAGGACAAACAACTGCCCACTACATCACCGATCAGCTTTCCAATTTTTCAGTTAAAATTACGCGACTTGCTCATGGTGTTCCTGTAGGAGGCGAGCTCGATTATCTTGATGATGGAACTTTAGCAGCGGCTGTACAAGCAAGAACAAATCTTTAAAACTTTTTCATCTTAACCTTTAGCTCTTCAATGATGGGGGAATATTCAAATGCTAAAGAAAAACCTCTCACTTTTAAATAACTTTGGTCCTGGTATTTTAGTATGTTTACTCATATCAGCTTTAGCGTATGGTTTAGAAGTTCTAGAAAAACAGCTTTTGGGACAAGCATGGCTTGAAAGTCTTGTTTTAGCAATTCTCTTAGGATCTGTTACCCGTAGTTGTTTTAGGATGCCAACATATTTTCAAAAAGGTATAACTTTTTGTGCCAAAACACTTCTTGAAGTTGCTATTGTCCTTCTAGGAGCAAGCATTAGTATTTATTCCGTTCTTTCCGCTGGTTGGGTTTTGCTTGCGAGCATCGTATTCGTTATATTTGTAACAATTATTCTTAGCTTTATCATTGGTCGATTGTTCGGACTTTCTATGCATTTGGCAATGCTTGTTGCTTGCGGGAATGCTATTTGTGGGAACTCAGCCATTGTTGCTGTAGCTCCTGTTATTCAAGCAAAACATGAAGAAATAGCTGCATCAATTGCTTTTACTGCTCTTTTAGGGGTTCTTATTATTTTATTTCTCCCTTTTACACAGCCACTTCTCAATTTGTCATTCAACCAATATGGTGTGCTTGCTGGTATGGTTGTTTATGCCGTACCACAGGTTTTAGCAGCAACCGCATCTGTTTCTTTTACCAGTGTTCAAATTGCAACTGTTGTGAAATTGGTACGCGTTCTCATGTTAGGACCTCTTATTTTTGCTCTCTCAATCATCTATCGCCGCTCAGCAGAAACACGCTTTCGCTTACATACTCTCGTTCCATGGTTTATTATTGGTTTTATTATGATGATGCTGGTGCGCTCAAGCAATCTTATCCCCGAAACAGCTCTCAATTCTATCAAATTTATTGCTCAATTGTTCACGGTCATTTCGATGGCCGCATTAGGACTTGGCGTTGATATTCGCTCATTAAAAAAAGCAGGATGGCGCGTTATTTTGGCGTCATCCTGCTCCATAATTATCCTCGGTATTTGTAGCCTTATCATGATACAATTGAACGATTTAAATCATATAACACTTTGAAATATTATTGTTTCTTTTTTCAATGGAGCATGCAATCAATCCGAAGGCTTACTGATATTAAAATCAGCTCTTTCATAAAATCAGCAAAAATTCTAAAAATTTCCTTATTATTTTATACAAAGAATTGAAAGAGCTGTGATATTCAGTAAAAACTATCAAAATGGCTTTTTCAATCGGCCTTTCAGTCCATAATGATTTGCAATGGAAGAGTATCAAAACAATGCCATTTCTTTCATTTCTGCTCTTATGAAGCTAAAGTTTTTAAAAAAAATTGATAGAATATACTCTTTAATGAAAGCGCACCTCTTAAGAAGAACAGAACGACCAAAGCAAAAATATATTTATGTTGTACATTCATGTATGTGTAAAAAAATACCTTTCAAGGCACATGCCCCCCTTTCACGATAGTGTCCGTGAATAATATCATTAAAAATCCCCCATGACGTGTATAAAATCTATTGCGCAGCCCAATCTTTACGTTTGAGAAGCAACAAGTCGGTAGCACCATACTCTTTCTAGCTCCCAATGTTGAATAGCTCTTGCATTAAAATGATCTTTTCTTAAGTAATTTTATTCATACACCAACTCTGCTTATGACATATAAGAATATGGTTTTGATTTATGAGCTTAAAATGAAAAAATCTTATAATGTTCAAGGATTTAATTTTTTAGGATTTTATTGAACATAGAAACAATAAATTATCATGATCAATCAATTTATGATAACTAAAACAAATAGGAATCAAATCAACACCTCGTCCTATTCATAACAAGATATTGTTGCTTATTGGCACTAGCAACTTTCTTACAAATGAACTATACGATGATAAAAAAGATTAAAAATACATTAGATACCTTTTGTCTATCGTCTTATTCAATTAAAATATTTTTATGCTTATTCTTGCTATCGATACTGCTTCAATTTATTGTGCTGTTGCGCTCATTCATCATAAGTCTGTGATTGCGCGTCTTAATGAGCGCATGAATAAAGGACATGCTGAAAGACTTATTGGGCAGATTACACAAATAATGACACAAGCCAATATGACGCTTGATCAAGTTGAGCGTATTGCGGTTAATGTTGGACCTGGATCGTTTACTGGTGTGCGTGTTGGTGTTGCCACAGCACGCGCTTTGGCATTAGCACTTGAAATACCCGCTGTTGGAGTGAGTGCTCTTGAAGCTTTAGCAGCACAAGTCACAACCCGTAAAAATCTTGCATCAGCAATTACTGTTGTCATTGAAGCAGGCAGAGAGATGTTCTACCATCAAAATTTCCATAAGGATCTCACATCTTTGGGAGAACCAGGATTCAAAACAATTGAAAATATCCTCGAAGATTTGCCTCAAAAAACCCTACTGACTGGCCCAGCAGCTGATATCGTTATGCAGCATATTGAAAACCATAAAATAAACGAAAAAATTATCCTAGAAAAAATCCCTTGTGAAGCAGCAGATATTGTGAACTATGCTTATCTTGCTGCAAACAAACAACCACAAAATTCGCCTCGCCCGCTCTATCTACGCAACGCTGATGCAAAACAACAAACTAATTTCGCGTTACCACGAAAAAAATAATGTTTAAATTTTCATTGACAAAAAAGCTTCTTGGAATTGCTCCACTACACGTTAATGATAGTGTTTCTCTTCACCAAATTCATCAATATTGTTTTACCCCTTCTTGGGAAAAACAAGCTTTTGATACCTTTTTAACAGATCACTCTATCTTTGGGTACAAAGTCTTCCTCATTGATCACTCTGATCAAGTTTTAGGCTTTTGTCTATGCCGTCTCATTCTTGATGAAGCAGAAATCATCACAATTGCTGTCCATCCTCATTATCGTCAACAAGGAATTGGTACCTTACTTATCGATCATACAATTCACCATCTTCACGATAAACGCGCTATAAAATTATTCTTGGAAGTAGAATCCACAAATCTTTCTGCTTTAAACCTTTATCAACGCTTTAAATTTCAAAAAATTTCTGAACGTCTAGCCTACTACCCGTCAAAAAATAGTCGTGGTGATGCAATTATTATGCAAAAAACTTTTAAGCAAATAGATTGAGATTTATGTAAAAAACATTTAGACAAGCACTATGAATAAAGTAACCCCTAAAAATACATCTCCTGTTGCTCCTAAAAAGGTTTTTATCAAAACTTATGGGTGTCAAATGAATGTTTATGATAGCCAACGGATGACTGATAGTCTCAGTTCACAAGGCTATGTGACAACGCAAACACCAAATGATGCCGATCTTATTCTTGTTAATACCTGTCATATTCGTGAAAAAGCAGCAGAAAAACTTTATTCTGATCTGGGGCGTTTGCGCGTTATGCGTCAAGAGCGAACACCTGATAAACCCTTGACAGTTGGTGTAACGGGTTGTGTTGCACAAGCTGAGGGAAGTGAAATCTTACGCCGTGCTCCAATAGTGGATCTTGTCATTGGTCCGCAAATGTATCATCGTTTGCCAGAATTATTAGAAAAAGCCAAACAAGGCAAAAAAATTATCGAAACGGATTATGCTGTTGAAGATAAATTTGCTCATTTGCCGCCTCATAATAAACGTGCCGTAAGAAAGCGGGGGGTTAGCGCGTTTTTAACAGTACAAGAAGGCTGCGACAAATTTTGTACCTTTTGTGTTGTTCCTTATACACGAGGCGCTGAAATATCGCGCTCCGTCGAGCAAATTACCGAGGAAGCCCGTCAACTCATTGAAGCGGGTGTTAAAGAAATTACGCTGCTTGGACAAAATGTCAATGGTTGGCATGGGAAAAGTGCTGATGGCAAAACTTGGCGTCTTGGTGATCTTCTTTATCATCTTGCCAAACTGGATGGTTTAAAGCGTTTGCGTTACACAACCAGCCACCCGCGTGATATGGATGATAGCCTTATTGCCGCGCATCGAGATCTTGATATGTTAATGCCTTACCTCCATCTTCCTGTTCAATCAGGTTCAGATCGCATCTTAAAAGCCATGAACCGCCAACATAAAAGCTCTTATTATCTTCATCTTATCGAAAAAATTCGGGCTGCACGGCCAGATATTGCCTTTTCAGGTGATTTTATTGTAGGTTTTCCAGGAGAAACAGATGAAGACTTTGAAGAAACCATTAAGCTCATTCAACAAGTACAGTACAGTTCAGCTTATTCTTTTAAATATTCCCCCCGTCCTGGAACAGTGGGAGCCACAATGAAAAATCATGTTGATGAATCTGTAAAAGATGCGCGACTTCAACATTTACAAGTTCTTCTCCTTGAACAGCAAAATACATTTTTACGTTCTAAAATTGGTCAAAAAACGGATGTTCTTATCGAAAAACCTGGGCGTCACTCAGGGCAAATGGTGGGACGTTCCCCTTGGCTTTTACCTGTTGTCGTCGATACAGAATCCTCTACAGGAAGCGTGGTAGAAATTCATATTAAAAATGCAAGCTCAAATAGTTTTGTCGGTGAAGTGACAAATAGATAAATATGCCTCTACCACCTTGTTCATAATAAAGATTTTAGAAAACTCTTTTATTTTCAAATAAAATGATTACATCTAAAGCATGAATTTTTATGAAAGAAAATTTGTCTTTTATAAATTTTACTCAAAAAAAAATGTTTAATATTGATGTAGATAGGAGAATAGACTGAAAGCTTCAACTAAAAAAATAAATGCTGACATTGAAAAAATTGATCCCTTGGAACAAGAAAGCGCTTCAGATACGAGTCAGGTTGTTTTGATTTTCGAAAATAATAAATATGCAAAAGCAGTTTTTGGTAAATTTGATGAAAATCTTGCTTATATCGAAAAAAAACTCAAACTTAGTATTCATCCGCGTGGCAATGAAATCTTAATCCATGGAAATATTTCTGTTATAAAACGTGCGCGATATGTATTGCAACAGCTTTATGAACGTGTCAAAACACATCAAGAGCTCACTTTATCAGATATAAAAGGAGCGATTACTATGGCAAGTATAGCTCAGAAGCAGAAAGAAGACACCATAACACACAAATCTGCAACGAAACGTATACCAGCACGGCTGAGTACCCATAAAAAAATAATTCATGCACGGACTCCAACACAAGATGCTTACATACGCGCTATGGAGCATACTGAACTTGTGTTTGGTGTAGGGCCAGCTGGCACAGGAAAAACGTATCTTGCTGTTGCTCATGCAGCAATGCTTTTAGAACGTGGTATCATTGAACGAATTATTCTCTCACGTCCTGCTGTTGAAGCTGGAGAACATCTGGGGTTTCTTCCCGGTGATCTAAAAGAAAAAGTCGACCCCTATTTACGACCACTTTATGATGCTCTTTATGATATGATGCCCGCTGAAAAAATAGAACGCATTTTAGCATCTGGTGTCATAGAAATTGCTCCTCTTGCCTTTATGCGCGGGCGAACGCTTTCCCATGCTGCTGTTATTCTTGATGAGGCACAAAATACGACACCCATGCAAATGAAAATGTTCCTCACACGTCTTGGAGAAGGAACACGTATGATTATTACCGGTGATGTAAGCCAAATTGATTTGCCTATAGGGCAAAAATCAGGTCTCATTGAAGCAATCCGCATTCTTTCAAACGTAGAAAATATTGCAATTGTGCGCTTTGATGAAAAAGATGTTGTACGCCACCCGCTTATTGCTGCTATCGTTCATGCCTATGATCGTGATTCTGAAATACAAAATAAAAAAAATCACTCGCGTGCGATGCATTAAAAAATGAATTTGATTCATCATGATTATTATTGATATAATGGTTAAAAGCGCAGGGTGGAATGATGAGAAAATGCTTTATAATATCACCGAAAAAGCATTAACGACGGCGATGCATCATGTTTCATTGGAAAATGTTGTAAGCGAGATTAGCTTGCTTTTTACGAATGATGAACATATGGCACAAATCAATGCACAATGGCGTGGTAAAAACAAATCCACCAATGTATTATCCTTTCCTGCTTTTCCAATTAAAGCTGGAAATCCTCCTGGTCACATGCTGGGTGATATTATTATTGCGCGAGAAACCGTTGTTCTCGAAGCAGAAAAACAAGGAAAAACATTTCAAGACCATTTAACGCATATGATCGTTCACGGTATCTTGCATTTGCTTGGCTATGATCATGAAACTGATGATGAAGCACATCAAATGGAAAAACTCGAAAGAGAAATTCTTCAAAAGCTCTCCATAAAAGATCCTTACGCTGAGTTATCTATAAATGATAAAATTTAACTTTTAACATCAATATGACAAGCATACAATTTAAAGCCTTTCATTCACCTATTATAAAAAGAAAGTTTAGAAGATTTTAAAACCATGGCAAACAAAATAAATGCACAAAATAATAGTCAAACATCTTCTAATAATGAAAAAGATCCCTCTCAACAAACGAATCATACAGAAAAATATTCCCTGATGAATCATTTGTTTTCATTCTTACGGGGGCGTAATTGTGCATCTACGTCACTGCGCGATGATCTTACCGTTGCACTTGCAACTAACAATGAAAAAGATACCTCTCTCTTCTCACCTGAAGAACGTACTATGCTGCATAATATTTTACGCTTGCGTGAAGCACGCGTGGATGATGTTATGATACCACGTTCTGAAATTGAAGCACTGGAAATAAACACCTCACTTGGAGAAGCCCTTAAATGTTTCGCAAAAATTGGTCATTCTCGCATACCTGTTTATGCTGAAACGTTAGATGATCCGCGCGGCATGATCCATATCCGCGATATTCTTAACTATATGACTCGCTTTATTATCAGCCCTACAAAAAACGAACATAAATCCGATTTGCTTCAATTAAACCATACAGATTTACATACCCCAATCGGTGAATTGGATTTGATCCGAACCGTTCTCTTTGTTCCCAGTTCTATGCTTGCAAGCCAATTATTAACACGGATGCAAACCACACGAACACAAATGGCTTTAGTTATTGATGAACATGGGGGAACAGATGGTCTCGTTTCAATGGAGGATATTGTTGAATTAGTCGTTGGTGATATCGAAGATGAACATGATCATGTCGACAATGCTATCGTACGCGAACACAACAATAAATGGCTCGTTGATGCAAGAACCGAACTAGAAGATGTGGAAAAAGCTCTTGGTCCTGATTTTATCGTAGGGGAATATGGTGATGAGGTTGATACTATTGGTGGTTTAATTGTCTCCATTCTTGATCGTATTCCTGCAAAAGGTGAAGTTGTCGAAGCTATCCCTGGCTATAAATTCCGTATTTTAGAAGCTGATAAACGCCGAATTAAGCGGTTACGCATTTTTCGCATTCCAGAAAATGAGAATCTTGAAAACAATGCTATCCCTAAAGAATAGTCGAGCGTTTTTAAACAATTTCATCGTTTTTTTGTTCTCTGTTACCAGCTGGAAGAGGCAGGTATGGATATTTCTATGTGGCGCTCTTACTTCCTTTGCACTTCCACCCTTTTATTTAACACCTCTTTGCTTTCTAACTTTTCCTATTTTTATTGTTTTGCTTGACTCAATAAGCTCCTCCCCAAATAATAAAAAACATTTTTTTACCTATGCTTTAAGCTGTGGAACCTTTGGTTTTAGTTATTTTATTTGCAGCCTTTGGTGGCTTTGCAATGCTTTGTTGACAGATCCAGATTCTTTTGGTTGGGCAGTCCCACTCGCCATTTTATTTCCTCCTCTCTACCTTTCTCTTTATTGGTTTTTTTCTGGTTTCATTGTCGGTTTATTATGGACAAAAGGAATAGCACGCTTTTTTGTTTTAGCCTTTGCCTTAGGATTAGCCGAATGGTTGCGTGCGTTCTTATTCACAGGATTTCCATGGAATGCTCTTGGCTATACAGCCATGCCAACCCCAATGTTCATGCAATCTGATGCAATCGTGGGACTTTACGGAATGAATATTCTTGTTGTCTTAGCCTACAGTTTGCCAACAGTTTTACTCACAGATGAAAAAAAGAAAGCAGCACTTTTTCTTTGCGTATCACTTATATTCATTCACAGTGGTTTTGGATTTTATCGTCTCCATACGATAGAAAACACAGCTGAAGATCAAAAAAACAATTATTGGGTACGCATTGTTCAACCTTCTATCCAACAAAATATAAAATTGCGCGATAATACACGAGAAGCTATGCTGGAAGCGCATATGCAGCTGAGTGCGACACCAATAACTGGTAAAAATCCAGAACCCGATTTTATCGTATGGCCTGAAGCTTCTGTTCCTTACCTTCTCTATGATAACTCTTCTATCACAATGCATATTGCCTCTCTTTTAAAACCTAAACAATGGGCTATTATCGGAGCAATACGCGCCAGTGATGATCTTTCTCATTCCCAAACACAATATTTTAATACAATTGCAGTCATTAACGCTCAAGGTAATATTTTACACACTTCCGATAAACTTCACTTGGTCCCTTTTGGTGAGTATCTTCCCTATCAAAATTTATTGAAAAAAATTGGATTACGTACCCTTGCTGATAATATTGGTGGATATAGCGCTGCACATGTGCGCAAAACTGTCACAATGCCAAACGGATTTTCTTACCTGCCCTTGATTTGTTATGAAGCAATATTTCCCCATGAAATGACTTTTAAAGGTTCACCGCCTCAAGCAATCATTAATGTTACAAATGATGCATGGTTTGGTGTAACACCAGGCCCCTATCAACATCTTCAACAAGCACAGCTTCGTGCCATTGAACTGGGAATCCCCCTCATACGAGCAGCCAATAATGGAATATCAGCTGTTATTGATTCTTATGGACGAATCGTTGTAGCTCTTCAACAAAATGCTGTGGGCATTATTGATTCAAAAATTCCATCATCCATTACCCCTATAGGAAGCAATGAATACAGAACTTTCTCTACTTTTATCTTATTCATCCTTATGCTATTGTGTCGTATTGGTTTTGGTTCTACAAAACAGCTTAAATGATTCAAGTGCTCCTTGAGCAGTATTATGTTGCGTGTACCAGTAATATTGGGAAAAATATTACATTGTTATTTTAATTATATGATAAATCAACTTCGCGTAAATCTGATGTTGGTTTAAAAGAAAAGTGCTGGAAATTAAAGAGTTGCATTATGACCGAAACTAGAAAAAAACCTGACCCTATAGATATCTATGTTGGAACTCGTATCCGTTTACGTCGTAATATTTTAGGACTTACTCAAGAAAAACTAGGTGAAAAATTAGGCATTACTTTTCAGCAAATTCAAAAATATGAAAAAGGAACAAACCGTATTGGTGCCAGTCGTCTTCAAGCGATAGCAGAAATTATGGATGTTCCTGTTTCTTACTTTTTTGATAAAGGACTTACCTCTCAACAAGTAGAAGGTTTTGCTGAAAGTGATCACAATTTTATGGACTTTTGTTCTAGCAGCGAAGGTATCCAGCTCATGCGAGCTTTTACGAATATATCTGATGCTAAAGTGCGTCGAAAAATCATTGATTTGGCAAAAGCACTTTCTGAGGAAGATTTGACAAATAAGCTATCAAATTAAAATTATATTTCTTCTTTTTTGTTCATATAAATTCGCATTGACGATTTGCTGTGGAATTGGCAAACCGTAGCAATTTTAGTAGGCAATTAATTGAATTGTTGGTTTTCTTTTTTGAAGGAGTTCCTATGCCGCATCAAGATTATCTTTTTACGAGCGAATCGGTATCGGAAGGGCATCCTGATAAAATTTGTGATCGTATTTCCGATGAAATCGTTGATATGATCTATAAAGAAGCACAAAAGACTGGGACTGATCCGTGGTTAGTGCGCGTTGCTTGTGAAACTCTCGTCAGTGTAAACCGTGTTGTTATCGCCGGTGAAGTCCGTGTTCCCGATACGCTCTTAAAAAAAGATAAAAATAAAGAGTTTATCTATGATGAAACTGGCTTTCCACTCATTAATCCCACGCGTTTTCGTACAGCAGCGCGCCGTGCTATTCGCGCCATTGGCTACGAACAAGCAGGTTTCCATTGGAAAACTGTTAAAATTGATGTTCTTTTGCGCCCTCAATCCGCTGACATTGCAAGAGGCGTTGATAATGCAACAGATCGGCATGGTGAAGAAGGAGCAGGTGATCAAGGCATCATGTTTGGATATGCTTGCCGTGAGACACCTGACCTTATGCCTGCGCCAATTTATTATGCGCATAAGATTCTCAAACTTCTTGCCGCAGCCCGCCATAAAGGAGAAGGAGAAACTGGGAAATTAGGACCAGATGCTAAAAGCCAAATCACCATACGCTATAAAGATGGAAAACCTATAGAGGTAACATCCATCGTTCTTTCAACGCAGCATCTTGACGAAAGTTGGGATTCCAATAAAGTTCGCACAGTCGTTGAACCTTATATTCGTCAAGCTTTACATGATATTCCCATTGCCGCTCAATGCAGTTGGTATATTAACCCAACAGGAAAATTTGTCATTGGTGGCCCTCAAAGCGATGCTGGACTGACGGGGCGCAAAATTATTGTTGACACTTACGGAGGTGCAGCCCCCCATGGAGGAGGTGCTTTTTCAGGAAAAGATACGACTAAAGTTGATCGTTCTGCAGCGTATGCGGCGCGCTATCTGGCTAAGAATATTGTTGCTGCTCATTTAGCAGAGCGATGCACCATTCAACTCTCCTATGCAATTGGTATTGCACAACCTTTATCGATTTATCTTAATCTGCATGGAACGGGAAAAGTCGATGAAAAGGTTATTGAAGCCGCCATTCGCAAAATAATAGACCTTTCCCCCACTGGAATTCGCAAACATCTTGACCTTAATAAACCGATCTACACAAAAACAGCTGCTTACGGTCATTTTGGGCGAAAACCAGAGCATGATGGTTCGTTTTCATGGGAAAAAACTGATCTCGTGAAAACGCTTCAAACAATGATCGAAATTCCATGATTAAACATAATACACGCAAGAGTGAAGCCTTTTTTGGACGCCGACAAGGAAAGCGGCTGCGAAACAGTCAGCTTACGCGTGTAAAAATGCTTCTCCCCAATTTTAATATTGATTTAAATGTCCCTCCTCCCTCAAACCTTACATCCTTATTTTCAAGCAAAGTAAAAGAAATTCGACTTGAAATCGGCTTTGGTGGAGGAGAACATTTACTCCATGAAATGGAACATTTTCCACAAACAGGTTTTATCGGCATCGAGCCCTTTATCAATGGCATGGCAAAAATATTATTTTCTCTTGAACAGCATACACACCATCAAAATCATCTTCGCCTCTATAATGATGATGCTACACGCCTGCTTGATTGGCTCCCTGATAACTCACTTGATGGCATAGATCTTTTCTATCCTGATCCTTGGCCGAAAAAGAAACACTGGAAACGACGTTTCATCAATATAAAAAATCTTAACCGTTTTTCTCGTGTTCTTAAAATGGGAAAAAAATTTCGCTTTGCTAGTGATATAGACAGTTATGTAAACTGGACCCTCTATCATTGTGCACACCATGATCACTTTGAGTGGAAAGCAGAAAGCCCTCAAGATTGGAAAACCCCTTATCCACTATGGAGAGGAACCCGCTATGAAGCAAAAGCTTTACGCGAAGGACGAGCACCTGCCTATCTTACCTTTATCAAGAAATAAATGATCAAGTGCTTTTCTCATAAACAACTTGAAAAAATTTGAATTTAAGAGTATCAATAGCTAAATTCTTGGTCTTATGATGAAGAGTGGGTCGTTGGACCTGCTCTTTTTTAATATCGTAAAACTGACGAAAATAACTTGGATAAAATGTATGAACGAAGCTGAAAAAATAAGCAATCTTGACGAACCACGCCTGTTTGAAGAAGATGGTATCGAGGCACGGGTTGCTGCTCTTGTCATACCACTGCTTAAACCTTTAGGTTTTCGTTTGGTTCGTGTGAAGCTTCTTGGACAAAATGGTTTAACACTTCAAATTATGGTTGAACGGGCTGATGGTTCTCTGACCGTAGAAGATTGTGAAAATGTTAGTCGGACTGTTTCCCCCCTCCTTGATGTGGAAAATGTTATTGACCGCAAATATCATTTAGAAATCTCATCCCCTGGAATTGATCGTCCATTGGTAAGAAAATCTGATTTTTTTCATTGGCAAGGACATCTTGCAAAAATTGAAACCAAAATAACCATTGATGGACGCCGAAAATTTCGTGGAACACTTACCAATATCACGCAAGATGGATTTATTTTAAACACTGATAAAGCTGCTTATGGAGAAGCCATGTATTCCTCTATTTCTTTTTGTGATATCATAGGCGCGCATTTAGTGCTTACCGATGAGCTTATTCGCGATGCATTGAAAAAAAATAAAGATTTAAGTCAACAATTCATTTCCGAAGATAATCCTACCGACTCAATAAAGACGCTCAATTCCAAAAAATAATATCACTGGGAAATACCCATCGTGTGGCACAAAGAAGGAGAAAATTGATGGCTACAAGCGCTAACAGGCTTGAGATTCTGCAAATTGCAGATGCTGTTGCACGTGAAAAGTCAATCGACCGTGAAATTGTCATTTCTGCGATGGCTGATGCTATTCAGAAAGCAGCACGTTCTCGTTATGGTCAAGAAACCAATATCCGTGCTGAAATCAATTCCAAAACAGGTGAAATTAAATTACAACGCCTGCTTAAAATCGTTGATGTTGTCGAAGACTATACAACGGAAATTACTTTGTCCGATGCACTCAAACGCCAAGAAGATGCAAAAATTGGTGATTTTTTTGCTGATCTTTTACCTCCTATGGATTTTGGACGTATCGCAGCACAATCTGCTAAACAAGTTATTGTACAAAAAGTACGCGATGCAGAGCGTGATCAGCAATATGAAGAATTTAAAAATAAAGTTGGTGAAATTATTTCTGGTACAGTCAAGCGTGTGGAATATGGCAATGTTATCGTTGATCTAGGACGCGGTGAAGCTATTGTGCGTCGTGATGAATTAATTCCCCGTGAATCCTTCCGCTATGGAGACCGTATTCGTGCTTTTGTCAATGATGTACACCGTGAAACACGTGGACCACAAATTTTCCTTTCACGCACACATCCCCAATTTATGGTAAAACTTTTTACTATGGAAGTTCCTGAAATTTATGATGGTATTATAGAAATTAAATCGGTTGCCCGTGATCCAGGTTCACGAGCCAAAATTGCCGTTGTTTCACGCGATGGTTCCATTGATCCTGTTGGAGCATGTGTGGGAATGCGAGGAAGTCGTGTACAAGCTGTTGTTGCAGAATTACAAGGCGAAAAAATTGATATTATTCCCTGGTCGCCTGATGCTGCAACATTTGTCGTTAATGCACTGCAACCTGCTGAAGTTTCTAAAATCATCCTTGATGAAGATGCTGAACGTATCGAAGTTATTGTGCCGGATGACCAACTCAGCCTTGCGATTGGTCGACGCGGACAAAATGTTCGCTTAGCTTCGCAACTAACAGGATGGAACATTGATATTTTAACGGAAAAGGAAGAATCTGAAAATCGTCAAAAAGAATTTACTGAACGCAGTAAATTGTTTATGGAAGCCTTAGAGGTTGACGAAATGATCGGACAGGTTATGGCATCAGAGGGTTTTTCTTCTATTGAAGAAATCGCCTACATTGATCTTGAAGAAATCGCTTCTATTGATGGTTTTGATCATGATACCGCTGCTGAAATCCAGAGTCGGGCCCGCGAATATCTCGATCATCAAGAAAAAGAACTTGATGAGAAACGCAAAAAGCTCGGAGTTTCTGACGAATTGCGAACACTTCCTGGAATGACAAGTGCTATGCTGGTTGCTGTGGGTGAGGATGGTGTAAAAACAATAGAAGATTTTGCTGGCTATGCCGTTGATGATTTAGCTGGCTGGAGAGAACGCAAAGAAGGTCAAACAAAGAATTTTTCTGGTATTTTAACCCCTTTTGACATTACACGCGCAGATGCAGAAGCTATGGTTTTAGCCGCGCGTGTACAGGCAGGCTGGATAGACCAAGCTGATCTTGTTACAGAAAATCCTGTAGAAGATGAAAATTCTGCAGAAAATGAAAAAACAGATGATTTGGATGTGGATACACTTTAAATGAATGAACGGACTTGCATTGTGACCCGACAAAATGCTTCAGCACAAACGCTGATCCGTTTTGTTATTGGTCCCAATAACAAAATTGTTCCTGATCTTAAAGCGAATTTACCAGGGCGTGGCGTTTGGATTTCTGCCCATCACGCTGTTGTTGAGAAAGCGATCAAACAGAAAGCCTTTCATAAAAATTTTAAAACAGATGTTGAGGTTGCACCAAATCTTGTGCATATTGTTGATGCGCTTTTACTCAAAGCTGCTCTTTCAAGCCTTTCCATGGCAAGAAAAGCGGGAGCTGTTGTCATGGGAGCAACGAAGGTTGACGCTGCTATCCGCTCTGGTCAAGTTATTCTTGTACTTCATGCTAAAGAAACAACAGAAGATGGAAAACGAAAAATTGCACAAGCCATCCATACAATACAACAACAAACAAATCGGACGATAAAAACCATATCTTTATTTACAAGTGATGAAATGCGCATAGCTTTTGGCTCTAATCCTGTCATGCACGCAGCCTTATTGGACACAAAGGCTGCTGAGGGATTTCTCAAAACAATATATAAATTGATCAGCTATCGTGATGACAAACATAGTAAGCACGGTGAGATGACGGCACAAGCCGTGAAGGAAGTACAATGAGTGAAAATAACAACGACAAAACAATAGGCAAAAAGACACTAACTCTCAAGCGGTCTGTCTTGGAAACGAGTACGGTCAAACAAAATTTTAGCCATGGTCGCACAAAAGCTGTCGTTGTCGAAACCAAACGACGTAAAATTACGCGACCTGATGAAAAAGCTGAGACCCTGCAGCCTATTACAAAGCCGCATGTGGCACCCCAGCGCTCTAAACCGCGTTTTGAGGAAAAAAAGCCTCAAGAATCTGTAGCCAAAAGCAATCTTTCATCGGCTGAAATGGAAGCGAGGCTTCGCGCGTTAGAAGAGGCACATATCCAAGAAAGAATAACGCGAGAACAAGCTGAAAAAGAAGCAAGACGCACTAAAGAGCGTGAAGAAATTTTAAAGAAAGAAATTAAAGAAAAAGAAATACTTCAAAAACAAGAAGAAGAAGAAACACCGGTACAGATTCCACTTGTTCTCTCTGAGTCTCCCCTCATCGAAAAGACAGATATTCCTATTGCGCCTAAAAACACAACTGTCATTGAAAAACGCAAAATAGATGAAGATAAAGAGGAAGAACGGCATAGCCGACGTGCTAATCCTGCTAAATCAGAAATACGTGCACCAAAAGTTGTCAAAGGAGCTGATGAGCGACGTCGTGGAAAACTGACTCTTAATAGCGCACTGGACGAAGAAGGGAGTGCGCGGGGGCGCTCAATGGCTGCAATGCGGCGCAGACAGGAAAAGTTTAAGCGTGCACAAAACCAAGAACCAAGAGAAAAAATTTCTCGCGAAGTTGTTCTTCCTGAAACGATTACCATTCAAGAGCTCGCTCAACGTATGACTGAGCGTTCTGTTGATGTGATTAAGTTTTTGATGAAACAAGGACAAATGATGAAACCTGGCGATGTTATTGATGCAGACGTTGCTGAACTCATCGCTGTTGAATTTGGTCATACTGTTAAGCGTGTTTTAGAATCTGATGTAGAAGAAGGTATCTTTAATATAACAGATAATCCTCAAAATATGCAACCGCGTCCCCCTGTTGTAACCATTATGGGCCATGTTGACCACGGAAAAACTTCTCTTCTGGATGCTATTCGCAAAGCAAATGTTGTTTCTGGTGAAGCAGGTGGTATTACGCAGCATATTGGGGCCTATCAAGTAGAACAAAACGGTCAAAAAATTACCTTTATTGATACACCGGGTCATGCTGCATTTACCGCTATGCGTGCTCGTGGAGCCCGTGTTACCGATATCGCTGTTCTTGTTGTTGCTGCTGATGATAGTGTCATGCCGCAGACGATTGAATCAATTAATCATGCCAAAGCTGCTGGTGTTCCTATTATTGTTGCTATCAACAAAATTGATAAACCCGCTGCGAATGCACAAAAAGTGCGTACAGAACTTTTACAACATGAAGTGTTTGTTGAAACGATGGGCGGTGAGACTTTGGACGTTGAAGTTTCTGCTAAAACTGGTCAAAACCTTGATAAACTTCTCGAAGCTATCCTTCTTCAAGCTGAAATGCTTGATCTGAAATCAGATCCTCAGCGAACTGCAGAGGGCGTTGTCATTGAAGCCAAATTGGATCGCGGACGCGGATCTGTTGCGACCGTTCTTGTTCAAAAAGGTACATTACATCCTTCTGATATTATTGTTGCCGGAAATGAATGGGGGCGTGTGCGTGCTTTGATTGACGACCATGGTCGCCATGTCAAAGAAGCCGTTCCCTCTACACCGATTGAAATTTTAGGCATGCAAGGAACACCACAAGCTGGAGATCGTTTTGCTGTTGTCACGCATGAAGCAAAAGCACGCGAAATTTCTGAATACCGTCAACGCTTAGCACGTGATAAAGCTGTTGCGCGACAAACCGGTTCGCGTGGTTCTCTCGAACAGATGATGTCAAAATTGCAAACAACTGGTGTTAAGGAATTTTCTCTTATTATCAAAGGGGATGTGCAAGGATCAATTGAAGCAATCGCTTCAGCATTGGAGAAACTAGGAAACGATGAGGTTCGTGCGCGTGTTGTACATTCTGGTGCTGGAGGAATTACCGAAAGTGATATTTCTCTTGCTGAAGCTTCTAATTCAGCTGTGATTGGTTTTAATGTTCGAGCCAATAAACAAGCGCGTGATTTTGCTAAAACACAAGGAATTGAAATTCGTTATTATAACATCATTTATGATCTTGTTGATGACATCAAAGCTGCCATGTCTGGATTACTCTCACCAGAACAGCGTGAAACTTTCCTTGGTAATGCTGAAATTCTAGAAGTCTTTAACATTACAAAAATCGGAAAAGTTGCTGGATGTCGTGTTACAGAAGGTAAAATAGAACGAGGAGCCGGTGTTCGCCTTATCCGCGATAATATTGTTATTCACGAAGGAAAACTGAAAACACTCAAACGCTTTAAAGATGAAGTCAATGAAGTGCAAAGTGGACAAGAATGTGGAATAGCCTTTGAAAATTATGAAGATATGCGCGCAGGAGACATCATTGAGACCTTCCGTATCGAACATATTAATCGCACATTATAAAATAATCCCATAACTTTACTCTGTTTTGAAATGAGGGAAGTTATTGGAATTCTATACACAATGTCTCTTTTTTTCCTTATCTGGATGGTCAAAAAAAGAGGTTTTGGAGCAAGGATAAAACTTTGATGAAAAATGCAGGGCCATCACAACGGCAACTTAGAGTAGCAGAGCAAGTACGTCATGCAGTAGCGCATATACTACAGCGTAATATTTTGCTTGATGATGTCTTGAAAGATATTGTCATTTCTGTCTCTGAAGTACGCATGTCACCGGATTTAAAAATTGCTACTTGCTTTGTATCCCCTCTCAGCACGCTTAAAAATGCTTCCCATACCGATGTTGTTGATACCCTCAATAAACATAGTCGTTTCCTCCGTGGAGAAATCAGTCATGCGTTGCGACAAATGAAATATATGCCAGAACTGCGTTTCCGACTTGATAATAGTTTTGATAACTTTTCAAAAATTGATGCCCTCCTCCGATCACCTGAGGTTGCACGCGATCTTCATAGCGATAAAGATGAGGATTAAAGATATGGCACGGCAACGCAAAAAAAAAGGGCGTCCTGTTTCTGGCTGGGTCATATTTGATAAACCAAAAGGAATGAAATCAACAGAAGCTGTCTCACAAATAAAATGGCTTTTTCATGCACAAAAAGCTGGGCATGCGGGTACGCTTGATCCTCTTGCTTCTGGTCTCCTCCCCATTGCCTTAGGTGAGGCAACCAAAACCGTTCCTTACGTGATGCAAGGCAAAAAAACTTACCGTTTTCATATCGCTTGGGGACAAGAGCGTGCAACAGATGATCTAGAAGGAGAAATAACGAAAACTTCTCTCAAACGTCCAACACAAGAAGAAATACTTTCTCTTCTTCCACAATATACAGGTATTATTTTGCAAACACCTCCGCAATTTTCAGCAATCAAAATTGCTGGAAATCGCGCCTATGATCTAGCGCGTGAAGGGGAAGTCTTTGAAATTGCGCCCCGTGAAGTGGAAATAGAAACTTTCGAGTTAATAGAAATGCCTACTAAAGAGTACGCTGTCTTTGAAATAACTTGCGGGAAAGGAACTTATGTGCGCTCGCTAGCACGCGATATGGGACGTGATCTGGGTTGCTATGGGCATATTGCTGACTTAAGACGTATTGCCGTCGCACCTTTCGATGAAGAGGATCTCATTACATGGGAAAAACTAAAAGCAGCAATATCGCCAAATAAAAACACCACAGATGTAAATGAGGGTTCTTTTGAAAAAAACTTCTCAATACTCGATAAACTGTTAATTGAAACAGGAGCCGCATTAGATTGTCTCCCTCATTATTCGCTTACTGAAACCCAAGCGCAGAGAGTTATGAGGGGGCATTCTATTTCTTTATGTGCTGATAAAACACTTCTTGATGAAGAGGAGGTTTGTCTCCTCTATAGGAAACAACTTCTTGCTATTGGTACTCTCGACAAAGGTCTCTTTAAACCAAAGCGGATTTTCACAATTTAAGCGTTTCTTTCTTCTAACCATCTCTTATTAAAAGATATTATTCTCTATCAAATTAAGAGAAATATGTTGCTTTTCATTTCTCTACGCTCCCCGTATTCATAGTAAAACTTAAAGATCGTACTACAAGCCAACACTATCATACACTTTGCCATTTCCTAATTTTAAAACTCTCATATTTGAGAAGCTTCAAGAGGCTTTTTTATTCCCTTTTCAATCGTTTTTACCCCCACATTAGCTCCCGTTTGTACATACAAGAAAATAATTTTATTGATTCAATATACATAAGATCAATAGATTTAAAATGAGAGAAGTTTAAAGATTTTTGGAACCAACACTAAAAAAAATGATAAAATACCATTATAAATAAATACACCAATCATTAAAATACTCATTTTTTGTGCTTATGCTAACCAATTGATCTAAAGAATATAACAACCATATTAAAAAACTGTTCTAATCTTAAGGAAGATGATCAGAAGGGACTTTTAAAAGCATCTCATTGGCTTGGGGTATTGTCTGTCGTTCAATCATACGATGCACTCTTATACCATCAGGAGCACAATTTAAATGACGCAAACGCTTATTAACTTCAGCATCCGCTTTCGTACGACGATGATTATGGCGTAAATAATCTACCCAAGTTGGCATATGATAAGCCTCTGTCCAATATTCAGGTCTTTCAAGATCTCGTAAAAGGACCCATTGACGCGCACCATCACGTAAACGAATATGGCGTCGACGCGTCATCACTTTGAGAAACTCTTCCAGATCATTTTCATGAATTTGATAATCGATCATTATCATGATCGGACCACTTCTTGCTTTTAGGTCGAGTAAGAGTTCTGGCTCTCTAAAATGATCAAGAGGATTCAAATCTATTTGAGGAATTTCTTGAATTCTAAATTTTACCCCCGCAAGAGCTCCAACAATCAAGAATAGAGAACAAATACTCAAAGCAATTGTTGGAGAATAACCATCAGCTAAAATTCCCCAGATTGCACTACCAATAGCCATCCCCCCATAAGATGCGGTTTGATAAAGTGCTAAAGAACGTGCAACAACCCAGCGTGGTGTAGAGAGTTGTACAGATGTATTAAACAATGATAATGCCAAAACCCAACTTAGGCCTGCAGGAAATAAAGCAATATGGCTTATAATCATTGAACGGCTTATTCCCAATAAAAAGCAAGAAAAAGCAAAACCAATAAATGCACTTGAAATAATTGTTTCTGAACGAAAATGATGCCGTACAAATGCATTAATAATCCCTGCTGTCATGGCCCCTAATCCAAAACAACCAAGCAATGTCCCATAAAGAAGGGCACTTCCTCCAAGAACTTTATGCGCAACAATTGGCAAAAGAGCTAAAATTGAAATCGCCCCTATACCAAAAAGGAACGCTCGAACCATAATACTCAGAAGATTAGGTGACATTGCAACATAACGCAAACCATCTGAGACAGCCCCTAACAGTCTTTCTCTTGGCAATGAGTTGTTTTTATCATTCGATTTCCAGAAAAATAATGCACCAATAAGAGGGATATAGCTTATAGCATTAAACAAAAAAGCAGCAGATGCCCCCAAAGTTGCAATGATGGCCCCCCCAATAGCAGGACCAACACTCCGCATTAAATTAAAGCCGACACTATTCAAACTAACAGCAGCAGGAATATTTTCTCTGCTCACAATATCTCCTATCGTTGCTTGCCAAGAAGGATTATAAAAGGCTGTGCCACACCCAATCAAAAACGTAAAACATAACAAAAGCCAAGGTGTTAAAAATCCCATATAGGCTAAAACAGATAAACTCATGGATATGACCATCATCATAATCTGTGCACACAACATAATTTGACGCCGATTAAAATTGTCCGCTAATGCCCCTGCCATTAAAGAAAACATAACAAGTGGTAATGTTGTCGCACTCTGAACAAGCCCAACCATGGAATGCGAAGAACTAATTAATGCCATTAACCACCCTGCTCCAACAGCCTGTATCAGCCCCCCTAAATTAGAAATAAGCGTAGATGACCATAAATTTCGAAATACCGAATTACGAAAAAGTTTTAATGTTGAAATGCTCTGCATCTTTTCCCTCCAAATCGGTATTTATCACTTTTGTTACCACACACACGCTCATAATCTTTGTATCAAAAGGATGCATAAATCTTTAAAAAACTTCTCATAAAACCCTATTTAAATCAATATTTCAAAACAAAAGCCTTTATTTAAAGAAAGACTTCAAAATGCTGTAAAGGACTAGTATTTTAACCTTCTTTCCTATATAAGAGCGAGAATAGGTGAGAGTCTTTGACTCTTCTTATTTCCTCGCAGACCCTGGCTGAACGACATCTCGGCTATGGGTGACTTTATGTTTCTTCGTTTTTTGAAAGGATGATACGATGTCGATTACAGCTGAACGTAAACAAGCTCTTGTTGCAGAATACGCAAATAAAGTTGGTGATACAGGATCACCAGAAGTACAGATTGCTGTACTTTCTGAACGTATTTCTAATTTAACAAACCACTTTAAATCTCACAAAAAAGATAACCATTCTCGTCGTGGTCTCTTAAAGATGGTGTCTCAACGCCGGCGCCTTCTTGATTATCTTAAAGGAGTTGACCAAAATCGTTATCAGACACTTATTAAGAAGTTAGGTTTGCGTCGCTAAAAGAAAAATGGGATGGTGTAAAAAAACCACCCATTTTTTCAACATGTTGCTTTTAGTTGAAAATTTTAAAAACTGACAAGTTATTAGGGGATAAGGCTGTTCATCATTTCGCATTTAAGGCGATTTATCTCTCTCCTCTCCCAACAAAGATGGAAGTAACTTGTTGTCCACCCCAGAGCCTGAAAATATGCTACGCAAAGTCAGAATGTGAGCAATCAAAGATTTAAACACTGGTCATTAAGGATAAAAAATGTTCAAAACGCACAAGATAGAAATTGAATGGGCCGGGCGTCCGCTCACCCTTGAAACAGGGAAAATAGCGCGTCAAGCTGATGGTGCTGTGATTGCTACCTATGGAGAAACGATTGTCTTAGCAACCGTTGT
The DNA here is from genome assembly GCF_028618665.1 of Bartonella sp. AU16XJBT. Lineage (GTDB taxonomy): Bacteria > Pseudomonadota > Alphaproteobacteria > Rhizobiales > Rhizobiaceae > Bartonella. Next base: position 75,742 of record NZ_JAQITF010000007.1, on the reverse strand, counting down.
ATCGGCTAAAAGCCCAAAACCAGACCAGGACTTTTTTCCACTCACCGTTAATTATCAAGAAAAATCCTATGCGGTTGGTCGAATACCTGGAGGCTATTTAAAACGTGAAAGTCGGCCAACTGAAAATGAAACTTTGGTTTCACGTTTGATTGATCGTCCAATTCGTCCTCTCTTCGTTGAGGGTTATAAAAATGATACACAAGTCATTGTTTCCGTTATACAGCATGATCTCGAAAATAATCCCGATATCCTTGCGATGATTGCCTCCTCTGCCGCATTGACCCTATCAGGTGTTCCTTTCATGGGGCCTATAGCGGGTGCCCGCGTTGGCTATTGTAATGGACAATATGTTCTCAATCCTCATATGGATGAAATGCCTGAATCAAAACTTGATCTGGTGGTTGCTGGAACAGAAAGTGCTGTATTAATGGTTGAATCAGAAGCACAAGAATTGCCGGAAGATATCATGTTGGGTGCTGTAATGTTCGGTCACAAAGGCTTTCAACCTGTCCTTGATGCCATCATCAAGCTTGCTGAGGTTGCTGCAAAAGATCCTCGTGATTTTGTTCCTGAAGATCTTTCTGAGCTTGAAAAAGCGATGCATGAAATGGCCGAACAGGGTATACGAAAGGCCTACACAATCACTGATAAGCAAGAACGTTATGCCGCAATTGATGCCCTGAAAACAGAAGTCATCAATAAATTTATGCCAGAAACAGAAGAAAACTGTCAATTTAGTACAGATCAAATTGCAACCGTATTTAAACAGTTGCAAGCAAAAATTGTTCGCGGAAACATTCTTGATACAGAAAAGCGGATTGATGGACGCAATCTTTCTACCGTGCGCCCTATCCAATCAGAAGTAAGTATTTTGCCCCGCACACATGGATCAGCACTCTTTACCCGCGGAGAAACACAAGCGATTGTCGTTGCAACATTGGGAACTGGTGAAGATGAACAATATGTTGATGCCTTAACAGGCATGTATAAGGAAACATTCCTCCTCCATTACAATTTTCCACCATTTTCAGTAGGTGAAACAGGACGCCTTGGTTCTCCTGGTCGTCGTGAAATTGGACATGGAAAACTAGCATGGCGAGCAATTCACCCCATGTTACCAACGAAAGAATCTTTTCCTTACACCATTCGTGCTGTCTCAGAAATTACTGAATCCAATGGATCTTCTTCCATGGCGACGGTTTGTGGAACATCACTTGCTCTCATGGATGCTGGTGTTCCGCTCGCGCGCCCCGTTGCAGGTATTGCTATGGGTTTGATTAAAGAAGGAGAACGCTTTGCTGTTCTGTCTGACATCTTAGGAGATGAAGATCATCTTGGCGATATGGATTTTAAAGTTGCTGGAACAGAAAATGGTATTACTGCTTTGCAAATGGATATCAAAATTGACGGTATTACCGAAGAGATTATGAAAATCGCACTTGAACAAGCCAAAGGTGGCCGAATCCATATTCTTAACGAAATGGCGAAAGCTTTAACCAGCGCACGAGCTGAACTGAGTGAATTTTCTCCACGAATCGAAGTGATGAATATTTCTGTTGATAAAATCCGTGATGTTATCGGCTCTGGTGGTAAAGTTATTCGAGAAATTGTGGAACAAACTGGAGCAAAAATTAATATTGAAGATGATGGTACCATTAAAATTGCTTCTGCTGATGCTAAAACCATTGAAGCAGCAAAACGCTGGATCCATTCTATTGTCGATGAACCTGAAGTTGGTGCTATCTACCAAGGTACAGTTGTAAAAACTGCGGACTTTGGTGCCTTTATAAACTTTTTTGGTTCTCGTGATGGGCTTGTGCATATCTCTCAACTTGCATCAGAACGCGTCACCAAAACAACTGATATTGTTAAGGAAGGTGATAAGGTTTGGGTTAAACTCATGGGCTTTGATGAGCGTGGAAAAGTTCGGTTATCAATGAAGGTCGTTGATCAAGAAACCGGAAAGGAAATTATCGATGGTAAATCGGTAGAAGAAGAAAAGTGCATGGATGAAAAAAAGCAACCTGAAAATAAGCGCCGCCGGAAGAAAAAAGAAGAGTAATCTTTTCTTCTTATCGTAATCATGAAATGCCATCCCAACATTGGAATGGCATTTTTCTTTGAAAGAACCACATGTGTTATCATTTTTACCCTTTGAAAATTATGCACTCCCTTATCCAGATCCAAACCAATGCTGGCTAAGTTTCGGTTTAACGGAGGTCCCTCCTCCAGAATGGGCGAAAAATTTAAAAGTTATCACGCCTTGGCGACCAGATTTTTTAAAATTTGTCGATACTCAATTTCACTGCTCTCCTCAAATAGATAAAACTTTCATCTATGATGGAGCATTTTTACGTTTAAGCAAATATCGTGGTTTTAACCAAAATTGTTTTCTTGATTTATTAGAATGCGTAAAACCCAGTGGATGGATTGTGATCAGTGGGAATAAAACGGCTGGTGCTGCTTCAATGATGAAATGGGTGAAAACAATTGTTCCCATAACCAATAAACTATCTAAAAATCATGGTCTTGTATTTTGGCTTCAAGTTCCTCAACAAATAGAGAGAGAAAATATTGCACAATTGCGCTCACAATCGCTTTCTTTTGATAAATTTCAAACCACTTCTGGTATGTTCTCACACGGGCGTATTGATCCAGGATCTGCAGCGCTTGCCTCTTATATGCTCAAAGTTATTTCTGGGAAAACGGCTGATTTTGGAGCTGGCTGGGGCTATCTTTCTCACGTTGCACTTGAAAGCGATGTAAAACTTACGACTCTTGATCTTTATGAAGCAGACTACAACGCTTTGGAAGCAGCAAAACAGCACCTTAAACCCATAACAGCTCCTTTTCCAATTCATTTTTATTGGCATGACCTTGTGCATGAGCCTGTCACCAATCTGTATGACACAATCATTTCAAACCCACCGTTTCACACACAACAAACGACAGATGTCTCCTTAGGAAAACATTTTATTATAAATGCTGCAAAATGCCTAAGGCTAGGTGGCAGTCTACTTCTTGTTGCAAACCGCCACCTTCCTTATGAAACATTGTTAAAAGATATTTTCCGCACAGTGTTTATACATGAACAAGCCCATGGTTTCAAAATTATCGAAGCACGCAGATAAACAAAACAAGCAATACATCTAAAGAATAAAACGGGAGAGATCGATATCAGCAGCAAGCTCGCCAATAGATTTTCTCACATAAGCAGCATCAATTTTAAACGATGTTCCAGCTTTATCCGGTGCCGTGAAAGAAATCTCATCTAAAACGCGCTCCATAACGGTTTGCAAACGACGTGCCCCTATGTTTTCAATCCTTGCATTTAAATCTACAGCAATATCTGCTAAAGCATCAATCGCATCATCGGTAATTTCCAAATGAACCTCTTCTGTTGCCATAAGAGCAATATATTGTTTAATCAAACTTGCTTCTGGTTCTGTTAGAATGCGCCGTAAATCTTCCCTTGTTAAAGGGTTGAGCTCCACGCGGATAGGCAAACGTCCTTGAAGTTCCGGTAATAAATCAGATGGCTTAGAAACATGAAATGCACCAGAGGCAATAAAAAGAATATGATCTGTTTTGATTTGCCCATATTTTGTAGCAATTGTTGTGCCTTCCACCAAAGGCAAAAGATCACGTTGGACGCCCTCACGCGAAACCGCAGCACTAGCTCCACCATCCCTCGTTGCAATTTTATCAATCTCGTCGATAAAAACAATACCGTCATTTTCAGCAACACGAAGCGCTTCTTGAATAATTTGTTCCTGATCAAGGAGTTTTTCAGATTCATCATCAATAAGCGGTTTAAAAGCATCCCTTACTGTTGTTTTTCGGACTTTTGTACGACTGCCCATTTTACCCAAAATATCGGATAAATTCATAATCCCCATTTGCGCCCCAGGCATACCAGGAATATCAAAGGTTGAAGCACTATTGCTATTATTATCGGCTACTTCAATTTCAATCTCTTTCTCATCCAATTCACCTTCACGCAATTTTTTGCGAAAATTATCACGGGTAGCGGGACTTGCTGTTTTACCAACAAGGGCGTCTAAAACGCGCTCTTCGGCATTCACGTGAGCCTTTTCTTTTATTTCATCCCGTTTCTTTTCACGCACAAGAGAAATGGCAATTTCAACAAGATCTCGAATAATTTGCTCAACGTCACGCCCCACATAACCAACTTCAGTAAATTTAGTTGCTTCTACTTTCACGAAGGGTGCTCCAGAAAGTTTTGCTAATCGACGTGCGATCCCTGTTTTACCAACACCTGTTGGTCCTATCATTAAAATATTTTTTGGCATCACTTCTTCACGCATCTGCCCATCAAGCTGTTGTCTACGCCACCGATTACGCAGTGCAATAGCTACAGAACGTTTGGCATCATTTTGGCCAATAATAAAGCGATCAAGTTCAGAAACAGTCTCACGAGGGGAAAATACAACACACATTTAAATAGCTTTCTCTAAAGAAGATAATTCTGTATCCAATGTTTCAATCGTAAAATGATCATTGGTGTAAACACAAATTTTAGCGGCAATAGCCATAGCTTTACGGGCAATGGTTTCGGCATCTAAATCCAAGTCCATCAGTGCCCGCGCTGCTGAAAGAGCAAAATTTCCTCCAGAGCCAATGGCCATAACCCCATCTTCTGGTTCTAAGACATCACCAAGCCCTGTTAGAGCCAAAGTTACTTTTTTATCAGCCACGAGCATCATTGCTTCAAGACGACGCAAATAGCGATCTGTTCGCCAATCCTTTGCAAGTTCTACACATGCGCGCATAAGTTGATCAGGATATTGCTCAAGCTTTGTTTCTAATCTTTCCAGTAATGTGAACGCATCTGCCGTAGCACCTGCAAAACCAGCAATAACCACTCCGCTCTTCCCAAGACGACGAACTTTACGTGCATTGCCTTTCATAATCGTCTGTCCAAGAGATACCTGACCGTCGCCAGCCATCACGACTTTGCCACCTTTTCGTACTGTAATAATCGTTGTACCATACATTATGTCTGGCTTATGTTCTGTCATAAGGAGACTCCTATATTACTTTCCTTTTAATATTATCTTTTCATACAATGTAAAACTCAATTACTATTGTCCTATTTAAGAACATATATAGCAAAACACAATGATTCAGCATCATTCAATTTGTTGAAATTGAAAAAATGATATTATTGTTGTCAATGTAAATTACTGCTAAATAGCTTTATGTAAACAGTTTGTGCCTTTATAGAGGAAAATTATGAAAAAAATAGCTATAGGAACCTTAGGTGGAACAATTGCAATGACTGCTGATCGTTTTGGCCACATGCAACCGACTTTAACCTCAGATAACCTCATAAAAAGTGTTCCTGATTTAAATAAGGTGGCTGATATTCACGCACAAACATTAATGCAAATACCAAGTGGATCTTTATCTTTTAAAATTCTTTTTGAAATACTCGAGTGGGCAAAACAACAAATACACGCTGGCGCAGAAGGGATTGTTTTAACGCAAGGGACTGATACTCTAGAAGAAACAGCTTTTTTTCTTTCTCTTTATTGGAAGGAAGCTGAACCACTCATCATAACCGGTGCTATGCGTACTCCTTATGAAGCAGGCGCTGATGGACCCGCTAATATTTTAGCAGCAACCCGTGTCGCGACGTCCCCACAAAGTCGCAACAGAGGCGTTCTCGTTGTCATTAACGATACGATTCATTCACCTTATTGGCTCTATAAAAGTCATACCGTCAAAGTTGAAACATTTCAATCAGGACTCGTAGGTATTTTAGGAACTATTTTAGAAGGAAAACTCATTTATTTCAATGATAGAAAATTTTCCCCGACAACGTTTGATCTTCCTCAAAACCACGATCATCAAATTGCACTCCTCTATTCCTCTCTATCGTCTGATGCGCAATTAATGAAACTCTGCCTTGAAAGTGGATATTATGCCGGGCTTGTTATCGCTGGTTTTGGTGCAGGACACTGTAGTTTTCAAGAAGCAGACCTTGTACAACAATATGCACAAAAAATACCCATTATTATTGCTAGTCGTTGTTGTAATGGCTCAACAACTCGTATAACTTATGGCTATAAAGGCTCAGAAATCGATATGATTGCTTCGGGTGTTCTCATGTCCGGTTATTTATCAGCCGTAAAAGCGCGTTTGCTTTTATGGGCTTTTTTGGCACAAGGACACTCATTGGCACAGATCCGTGCTCATTGGAATGATTGGACGATAAGTTAATAAAAATGATCTATTATCTTAAGGAAGAGAGCATGCAAAACAAAATTTATTTGAATATAAAGCAGCTCATCTGTCCGCTCTTAATCGATTACTGTGGCAAAAAAAATCTCGACAAATACAAATGATTGATACAACTGTACAAAAAATTAATCAGAAAGATAATTTGGTCAAATCCATTTCTGACCGATATTCACCCTATCGCGTCTTTACGGCACAAGAATGGTCAGAGTTTCGTGCGGACACACCTCTCACTTTGACTTTTGATGAAATTAAACGTTTACGCTCTATTGATGATCCTATCGATCTTGAAGAAGTCCAACGCATTTATCTTTCTTTATCGCGTCTGCTCTCATGCCATGTTGAAGCAGTACAGGAGCTTTTTCACAAACGTCAGCAGTTTCTCCATCAAGAAGAGACTAAAAAAACACCCTTTATTATTGGAATTGCTGGTTCTGTAGCAGTAGGAAAATCAACCACCGCTCGCATCCTTCAAGAACTGTTGAAACGTTGGACATCTAATCTTAAAGTTGATCTGATCACAACGGATGGTTTTCTCTATCCTAACGCAATCTTACAGCAAAAAAATCGTCTGAATCGTAAAGGATTTCCTGATTCCTATGACATTAAAAAATTGCTATGCTTTCTTTCGGCTATAAAAGCAGGTGTTGGGAATGTCCCTGCTCCGCTTTATTCGCATATGACCTATGATGTTCTAGAAAATCAGACAATTACTATTGACCGTCCTGATATTTTAATTGTTGAAGGGATTAATGTATTACAGGTTAGTGATCTTCCTAAAGATGGAAAGGCCATTCCTTTCGTATCAGATTTTTTTGATTTTTCAATCTATGTAGATGCCGAAACAGAAGTCATTCGTCACTGGTATTTAGAGCGCTTTAAACGTTTACGTAAAACAGCTTTTCAAAATCCTGAATCCTATTTTCATCGCTATGCCCTACTGAATGAAAAAGAAGCCTCAAAAATCGCTGAGGATATTTGGCAAACAATTAATTTAAAAAATTTACAAGAAAATATATTGCCAACACGACCACGGTCCAATCTCGTTCTACGAAAGGGAAAAAATCATTTGGTCGAGTATGTCGCACTTAGACGATTATAAGGATCTCATAACTATGCAGCAGCACCCCATTCATTTTACCTCAACACCTATCGATAACAGTTTCCCTATCATCTTGGTAAACCAAAGAAATCTTGCCAACTTATCACTTGATGCTTCAACAACAGCATGGATAAAAGTTAATGATTTTACTGGAAAAGCAGGACAAATACTCTTTGTTCCTCATGAAACGGGGCATTTAAAAAAAGTTTTATTTGGAATTGGCAATGGTAACGATCCCTTTATCACAGGACTGCTTGCTCAAAAACTTCCTTCTGGTCAATGGCATTTAGAAGGTGAGACCTCTGATGAAATAAATGTCTATCTTGGATTGGCACTGGGAAGCTATCAATTTAATAGCTATCGTCAAAATTCTTCTTTCAAATCATTATCCATCCATGTCAATGAGGCTGTTGATCTTAATGAACTCCAACGCATTTATGAAGCTGTCTTCTTCGTCCGTGATCTCATCAATATCCCAGCCAATGATATGACCCCTACTACTCTCGAAGTAGAAGCACGACAACTAGGGAAAACATACGGTGCTCATGTCCAAACTATTTGTGGAGATGATCTCTTAACCAATAACTTTCCGATGATTCATGCCGTAGGGCGAGCAGGCAGCACTGCACCACGACTGATTGAGTTACACTGGGGGCAAGAACATCACCCTAAAATAACGTTAGTAGGCAAAGGCGTAACTTTTGATACAGGGGGACTGGATATTAAATCAGCCAATAACATGTTGCTTATGAAAAAAGACATGGGAGGTGGAGCAAACGTTTTGGGATTGGCTAAGCTTATCATGGATGCAAAATTGCCTTTCCGTCTACGTGTTTTAATTCCAGCTGTAGAAAATGCAATTTCTGCGAATGCTTATCGACCAGGTGATATTCTCAAAAGTCGTAAAGGTTTAAGCGTTGAAGTGGGTAATACAGATGCTGAAGGGCGACTTGTCCTTGCTGATGCACTCGCCTATGGTGATGAAGAAAGTCCAAAATTCATGCTTTGCATGGCTACTTTAACGGGGGCAGCACGGATAGCATTAGGACCAGATCTTCCCGCATTTTATTGTAATGATTCAATATGGGCACAACAAGTTTCTGAATCTGCTCACGCTGTTTTCGACCCTCTTTGGCAAATGCCCCTTTGGAAACCTTACCAAGAGATGTTATCATCACCAATTGCTGACCTTAACAATGTAACTGGAAATAGCTTTGCTGGCTCTATAACGGCTGCTTTATTTCTTAATTCTTTTGTTGAAAAAGCTGAACATTTTGCACATTTCGACCTTTATGGATGGGTCCCAAAAGAAAAACCAGGATACCCTATTGGGGGATCAGCACAAACTATTCGTGCTCTTTATAATCTCCTTAAAAATTAATTTTGACATAAAATAAACATAAAAACGGACAACTTTAGAACCTTAAGAGCAATCGTTCTTCACTTTTAATTGTGTTCTGTAATTTATTTGAGGATAAAAATCCTACCACTACCAATTATCAGATGAAAGGTAAATAAATGTTTCCTAAAGATCCGAGATTACATGCATTCAGAGAAGATCTAGCAGACGAACGTCTTAAAGGCGAAATTACAGCTCAGCGCTTTGTGCAAGGTGAAAAAAGACGTGTTAATGCGCCTGTTGCTGGATTGTTTAAAGAGAATAATAACAAAAGTGAAATGCAGACAGAGTGCTTATTCGGAGAAGAACTTCTCATCTTTGAGCATGGAGAAGAGATGTCGTGGGCACAATCTCTCAAAGATGGTTATGTTGGCTATATTGAGACAAAAGCGCTTTGTGCATCAACCGTAGAACAAACGCATGTTGTTACAGCGCCACGTACTTTTCAATATTCGCAAGCTGATTTGCGTGGACCAGTAGAATATCCTTTATCTATAGGAAGTAAGGTAAGCGTTTTTAATGAAGTTGAAGTTCGTGGAACCAAATATTCTATACTTGAAAATGGGGGCGCAATCGTTAGCGATCACCTCAGTCCGATTGGCAGCGTTGTGTATAAAAATTATGTTGATGCTGCTGAAAAGTTAGTCCACACACCTTACCGTTGGGGTGGAGCCAGTGGCTTTGGAGTTGATTGCTCAGGATTGGTCCAGATTTCTATGGCAATGACTGGTCAAGTGGTTTTACGTGATACTGACATGCAACAAAAAACTATAGGAAAGTCATTATCAGATGGTGATAAACTTCAACGAGGTGATTTGATTTTTTGGAAAGGTCATGTCGCTATTATGACTGATCATGAGAATATTATTCATGCAAATGGTTCTTCTATGGATGTTACGGTCGAACCACTGGAAAAGGCAGTTACACGTATTGCTCAAAAATGCCAACGATATCCTGTAGAAAAACGCCGTCCAACACTGGGAATATAGTACGTTCTTTTACATGAATATGATAATGGGGCCATTATCGGCAGTTTGCTTCATATCGATGTAAGAAGGCTTTTATAAATTGAATTTATATCAAATGGGATGCATTGCTTAGTTATTTCCTAAACTTCGATATTTAAGAGGATTGTACTTTTTTATACATAAAATTGATTGTTGTGTATTTTTTTAAAGTGGTGGATGTGTGAATAGAGGTTAGGGGACAAGATTTTCCAACATGCGCTCTACAAAGCACATTTCCTTTTGCCAATTTTCTTTATGAATGTTTTGAATTTTGCTAAGTTATATTGTGAAAAATATTGAGCATTTTTTCAAAAATTTTTATCAATATTCACTGTCTTTTGGATATTGCAAAAATTCGTCACCTAACTTCTTGAATAAATTTTTTTAAAACCATCGTTTTTTGCATATAATGTAATGATTTTAAAAATAAAGGAGCATTATGCAACTCGAATGAGATCTCTTGCCATTCGTATTTTTCACTGTTCCACATATCCTTCACTTTGAATTAAAAAATTGTCCAATAACAGCTTAGTAAATGGATTTGCATATCATTTGAAAAGTAGTTGAAATACAGATTAAATAAACAACTCATAAACTGTTAAACTATAATGGTATTTATAATTTTAATTTTAGGGAATTATGATAAATTTAACTTATAAGTTTACAAATATAAAAATATCAATTCTCATTTTATTTTGTATTATACATTCATAGATAATACTAATAAATAAAATAATTATAAAGTAAAATTCTCTCAATAAATACGTGAATAAATAATATAGTGGTGTGAATATATTTATAAATTATTATTTTCCATTATAAAATACGAAAAACAAAACCATAAGGTACTGCATAATATTTATTATTAAAAAATACTTCTTTGCATACTTTTGAAAACTTTAATGCTGTACAAAAAAGAAATGGATAAACCACGCAATACCTTCTACTTTTATGGTTTTAGCTTTTTCCAAAACGAATATACTGCTTTCTCTATTAATTTGTTATTGAAAAGTTTTTTCTGATTTAGAGAAAGAGCGTTTAAAACAATGAAACAGTACAGTATTAAGGGAAATAGTCTAACACGAAAAGGATAATTTATGATTATAAATGAATGCGTTGATTTTAAATACATCATCATAATGAGTAAGCAATTTATTATGCAAAAAAATCCTTTTGGATCGTCCCCATCATTGGTGTTTTACCAAGTACACACTACTCTGTACACAGTATTTTCTCTCACAAACCCATTAAAGAAGATGATTTTTTAACACCTGAACCAATGGTTTATCAGCATCAGGCATAGGATATTTATCAAGATCATTAATAAAAACCCATTCTAAATTTTGCCCCTCCCGTCCTTGCGCAACTCCCTCATAATGGTCACAAAGATACAACGGCATTAAGAGGTGAAATGTTGCATAGCTATGGCTTGCAAATGTTAAAGGGTGTAAATTATTTGCCTGAACATACACACCAAGCTCTTCTTCTAGTTCACGAATTAATGATGCTTCTGGAATTTCACCTTGCTCAACCTTTCCACCAGGAAACTCCCATAAACCAGCCAGCGATTTTCCTTCAGGACGCTTGGTAAGCAAAATACGATTATTTTGATCTAACAATGCACAAGCAACAACAAGAAGAAGGGGACTTTTTATACACATATCGCTCTCCAATGAGAATATAATTGTCTCTGTATCATATTCCCTTACCTCAAAAAGAATTCACATATCTCATTCTCTTTTTTTTTAAATAATAGGCCGTTAAATATAGAGAGTGCATTCGTTAACTTCTGTAATCGCTATTGATCATAACGTACTCTTTTGTTAAGTCGCAAGACCAAACCGTCGCTGTGCTCTTACCCAAACCAATATCAACGCGAATTGTGATGTGTTTACCTTGCATATAAGAACCTATTGTTTCTTCACAATACGCAGGATCTCGTTCACCATTCACTGCCACACGATGTTCACCAAACCAAATCGTCAACAGATCACGATCAACTTCAACGCCGGCCTTCCCAACCGCCATAACGACTCGTCCCCAATTTGCATCTTCACCGGCAATAGCCGTTTTTACAAGCGGTGAATTTGCAATTGATAAAGCAATCGTTTTCGCAGCATTGTCTGTTGTTGCACCAGTCACATTCACTTCAATTAAATGGCGAGCACCTTCTCCATCACACACAACTTGGAGTGCAAGTTCATGCAGAAGCGCACCCAATTGTTTCACAAAAACGCTATAACGTGGATCAGATTGACTTGTAAGGCATGGAAAATGTTCTTTTCCTGTCGCAAACAACATAAGCGTATCTGAAGTTGAGGTATCGCTATCGACAGTAATCGAATTGAAAGACCCCTCAACAGCCTCTGATAACATGGATTGAAGCATATCCGAAGAAATAGTCGCATCACTGACCACAAACGAAAGCATTGTCGCCATATCAGGTGCAATCATACCAGCACCTTTTGCAATTCCATGAATGGTAACATTTATCCCCCCACAATCAAAAGTACGCGTAGCAAGTTTTGGAAATGTGTCCGTTGTCATTATGGCTTTTGCAGCTTCCAACCAATTTCCCTCTTCTGCTGTTTCTGCCATACTTGGTAAAAGATTTACAATACCCGATGCATCCATTGGCTCACCAATAACACCTGTAGAAGCTATAAAAACTTCATTTTCTCTAACCTTTAAAGTGTTCGCTGCTGCAAAGATGATTTCATTGGTTGTGTTCTTTCCTTTTCTTCCTGTAAAAGCATTGGCATTTCCAGAATTCACAACAACACCCCTTGCCACCCCATGGGGAAGCGATGCACGACAATGCTCTACAGGGGCAGATGGACATTTTGAACGTGTAAAAACACCTGCCACACTCACTGGCTTATCGAATACAATAAAAAGGAGATCTGTACGATCTTTATATTTAATTCCAGCCTTAGCTGTTGCTATCCGTACACCAGATAATGGGGAAAGCTCTTGAATGTTTTGGGGGTGCAAAGGAGATATTTTAAAAACCACAATATGCTTTCTCTAAAAACAAATAAAATGATTGCAGATTAACAACCTCTTATAGAAAACTGCTAGGTTTTTTTTGAAAAAAACAAACCTAGCAACTCTCTATTAAAAAGGCTATCTACTTATTTTTCCTCGCTATTCCGTATCTTCTTCATCGGATGTCTCATTGGGAAGTAGTGTCCCATTTTGATTAAGCGATTCCATGATTTTTGTAACATTAGGATCAGGATATTTCACATCTATCTTGCTACGCAAATCAACAATTAGTTCTTGATAGCGCTTTTTTATCAACTGTGTACGCAACATCTCTTTAACATCATCAAATGCAGGAGGTTGTTTTACACGACGATCTTCTAATTTAATAATATGCCAACCAAAAGGACTTTCAACGGGTTGTTTCGTGTATTCACCAACTTTCAAACCAAATGCTGCATCTTCAAAAGGCTTGACCATTTGACCATGGCTAAAATAACCAAGATCACCCCCAACAGCAGCGGAACCATCTGTTGAACTTTTCTTTGCAATCTCTTCAAAATTTTCGCCTTTATTTAAATGCTTAATGATAGCTTCTGCTTCTTTTCTGGTTTTGACCAAAATATGACGGGCTTTAACTTCATCCTCTTTAGGTAAAGCAGCAATTTCTTGTTTATAAAGAGCTTCCAAATCCGTATCCGATATTTTGTCAATAATCGCCTGTTTAAAATAAAGCTGTTGAAGCACATTGTCACGCATAACTGCCATACGTTTATCGTAAGCTTCTGTCTTATCAAGTCCTTTGCTTTTTGCTTCTTTTGAAAGTGCCTGCATATCCAAATAAGCTTTTAAGACCATAATACGGCGTTGTTCATCAGGAAAACGTGCTAAATTAGGATTTATTTCAAGCGCTAACTCATCCAATTGGCCTGCTGTAATATTTTTCCCATCAATAACAGCCATAACATGAGAAGGAGAAACGGCTTTTTCAGAAGCTTTCTCCAAAGTCTTTAAATCATTCGGTGATGAATTCAAATTTTCTTGGGCTCTCACCCCTAAACTTGTACTTGCCAATAAAGTTGATGCTAAAAGCAGCGTGATAAAGTTAAATTTCATAAATATACTCCTTAAAAATGAAGGCAGGTTCAAGATTCCAATTTTCTTTACCATAACACTTTAATCTTTAAACATAGAGAAATAAATTAGTTATTTTATTTTAAAAAGTATAAAATCGTCCTTTTATCTCAGTTTTTCCAACCCTATCTAATGCACATGAAAAACATAATAATAGAGAAAAATGACATATTGTATCTTAAATTACTTTGTATTGTATCATCTAAACAGCATACCTAAAGTTGACATAGCGACCTTAGCCTCTTATCTCTACTTTACAATTAAAGTGAAAAATTGCACACCAGCAAGTATAATGGTACTATCTGCATTACATGATATCAGAAAACTTAAAGAAAATGTGGAGCATGGGGAGAGCATATGAATTTCCCAACAAGAGTGACAACAATTAAAAGAAAGGACCAGAGATGGTCAATTTAGGTGTTTTTGCACGTAAATTTTTTGGTTCAGCTCATGAGCGACGTCTCAAAGCACTCCGCCAAAAAGTTGCACAAATTAATGCTTTAGAAGAACAATTCGTAAAATTAAGCGATGAGCAGCTTTGCCAAAAAACAGATGCTTTTCGTAAACGTCTTAGTGAAGGTGAAAGTGTTGATTTACTCTTACTGGAAGCATTCGCAACGGTTCGTGAAGCCGCAAAACGTGTTTATGATATGCGTCCTTTTGACGTACAACTTATTGGTGGGATGGTTCTTCATGACTGTGGCATAGCTGAAATGCGTACCGGTGAAGGTAAAACATTAATGGCAACTCTACCAATTTATCTCAATGCATTGGAAGGTAAAGGCGTTCATGTTGTGACAGTAAACGATTATCTCGCCAGTCGTGATGCTGAAACAATGGGAAAAATTTTTAGTTTTCTAGGGCTTACAACGGGTGTGATTCTTCATGATCTTGATAGCGATGCCCGCAGAGCAGCCTATGCATGTGATATCACCTATGCGACAAATAATGAACTAGGTTTTGATTATTTGCGTGATAATATGGCTTTCGATCATAGTCAAATGGTTCAACGAGGACATCATTACGCAATTGTCGATGAAGTGGATTCTATCCTCATTGATGAAGCGCGTACGCCCCTTATTATTTCTGGTCCTCTAGAAGATCGTACTGACTTTTATAACCTTATTGATACATTTATTCCTACCTTAATTCCAGAAGACTATGAAATAGATGAAAAACAAAAAACAACGACCTTTACCGAAGTTGGTACTGAAAAAATTGAAAAAATGCTCGAACAAGCTGGGTATCTTAAAGGTGAAAGTCTTTATGACATAGAAAATGTCGCTATCGTTCATCATGTTAATAATGCTCTAAAAGCCCATAAACTGTTCGTTCGCGACAAAGATTACATTGTTCGCAATGATGAAATTGTTATCATTGACGAATTTACAGGCCGAATGATGCCTGGACGGCGTTATTCTGAAGGACTTCATCAAGCGTTAGAAGCTAAAGAGCATGTTGCTATTCAACCAGAAAATCAAACACTTGCTTCCATCACTTTCCAAAATTATTTCCGTATGTATAGGAAATTATCTGGAATGACTGGAACTGCAACAACAGAGGCCGAAGAATTCAGAAATATTTATGGTCTTGACGTTGTCGAAGTTCCTACCAATTTGCCAGTACAACGTCTTGACGAAGATGATGAAATTTACCGAACAGCAGAAGAGAAATATCGGGCAATTGTGCGTGATATCCGTCAAGCACACGAAAAAAAACAGCCTATTCTTGTTGGAACAACCTCTATTGAAAAGTCAGAACAATTGGCAGAGCGTTTGCGAAAAGAGGGCATTACCGATTTTAGAGTCTTAAATGCTCGCTATCACGAGCAAGAAGCATACATCATTGCGCAAGCAGGCGTTCCTGGAGCTCTCACCATTGCAACCAACATGGCAGGACGCGGTACGGATATACAGCTTGGTGGTAATGTTGAAATGCGCATCCGACAAGAATTACAGGATACCACTGATGGACCAGAGCGGACGGCTAAAATTGAAGAAATCAAAAAAGATGTCAAACAACTTAAAGAAAAAGCTTTAGCGGCTGGGGGACTTTACGTTATCGCAACTGAACGTCATGAAAGCCGTCGTATTGATAACCAGCTTCGTGGGCGTTCTGGTCGCCAAGGCGATCCTGGTCGCTCAAAATTCTTTCTTTCTCTTCAAGATGATCTTATGCGTATCTTCGGCTCCGACCGTATGGATAGCATGCTGCAAAAACTTGGATTGAAAGAAAATGAAGCTATTATCCATCCGTGGATTAATAAAGCCCTTGAGAAAGCACAAAAAAAGGTCGAAGCACGGAACTTTGAAATTCGTAAAAATCTGCTAAAATATGATGATGTCATGAATGACCAACGCAAGGTTATTTTTGAACAGCGTATGGAGGTCATGAACTCAGATGATTTATCAGAAATGATTCATGAAATGCGCAATGAAGTCGTGGAAGATCTTGTAGAGACTTATATTCCTTCTGGGACATATTCTGAAAAATGGGATGTAAAAGCTCTCGAAGAAGAGCTTCAACAACTCTTTAATCTTGAGCTGCCTGTGGAAGAATGGGCAAAAGAAGATGGAATTGCCGAAGAACAAATTTTAGAGCGTATCTTGGATGCTGTTACAAAACTTGAAAATGAGCGCACTGAACGCTACTCTCCAGAGGTTATGGCTTATTTTCACAAAGCAGTGTTGCTCGAAACTATTGACACGTTATGGCGTGAACATCTTGTGAGTTTAGACCATTTGCGTTCTGTTGTTGGTTTTCGTGGTTATGCGCAGCGAGATCCACTCAATGAGTATAAAACAGAATCTTTTGAACTCTTTCAAAGTATGTTGAAAAATTTGCGCCGAATTGTCACTTCTAAACTTATGCGCTTTGAAATTATTCAACAACCTACCGAACCGACTATGCCTGAGCAAACTAGTTCTGATTCTTCTGTCTTTAATGATCAGAACCAAGAAAATGATCCCACCTTATGGGCACGATCACAAGAAAATAGGTTTGTTAATCCACAAGACCGTGACCCCAACGATGTAACCACATGGGGAAAAGTTGGACGCAATGAACGCTGTCCTTGCGGTTCAGAGAAAAAATACAAACATTGTCATGGATCCTTTGTTTGAAAAGCAAACAATGAAAATGAATAAAAAGCGAAACTATGAGCAAGAATTGCGCGCAGCTGGTTTAAGAGTAACGCGCCAACGGCGTGTTATTCTTGATATTTTAGCTGATACAAATGATCATCCCAATGCATTTGAAATTTTTCAACGTGCAAACAAAATAGATTCGAGTATTTCGCTCTCAACGGTTTATCGAACCATGAAAACATTAGAAGGAAATGGAACAATTCACCGTCATACCTTTAGTGGTGGTCCATCTCGTTTTGAGCAAGCCGATGGCCAACATCATGATCATCTCATTGATATAGAAACAGGACAAGTTATCGAATTTCATTCTGATGTTATTGAAAAATTGCAAGAAGAAATTGCAAAATCTCTTGGCTATGATATTATTCATCATCGTCTTGAACTTTATGGAAAAAAAAACTTTTAAAGAGATGATTATATACCATGAGATGAAGATATTTCAGACAAATCGAATTTTATAAAAATTTACCTTAAAAATAGAATAGTTTTCATTGGCAAAAAAGTTTTTCTGCTTTATTACCCCTTTTTGTATGATGCTGTACGGTAATTCATTGCCAGTGTTGTAACAAAAAAACATTGCAATAAAATATTATAAAAATTGTATTATGAAAAATTAGGCTAATATTATCATGGTTTCTTTGCCACAAGATCGCATAAAACAGCTTGAAAAGCGCTTTGAAATAATTGAAAGCCAAATGACGACCAATCCAAATGCTGAAACATATGTCAAATTAGCTTCTGAATACGCAGAACTACAACCCGTTATTGCCTCTATACGTGCATTAAATGCTCTTTATGGAGAGATTACAGAATTAGAAACGATTATCAACGATAAACAAACAGATATAGAGATGCGTAGTCTTGCCCAAGAAGAGCTACCATCGTTATATAAAAAAGTAGAGCAACTTGAAAAAGAACTCCAGATTCTGCTTTTGCCTAAAGATGTCGCTGATGAAAAAAGCGCTATTATTGAAATTCGAGCAGGAACGGGTGGATCAGAAGCGGCACTTTTTTCCGGTGATCTTTTTCGCATGTATGAACGTTATGCCCATGCTCACCATTGGAAAGTAGAGGTTATTTCACTCAGTGAGGGGGAAGTTGGCGGATATAAAGAGATTATTGCGACCATCTCAGGAAAAGGTGTCTTTTCTAAATTGAAATATGAATCAGGTGTCCATCGTGTGCAACGTATCCCTGAAACAGAGACTGGAGGACGTATCCATACATCAGCGGCTACTGTTGCAGTGCTTCCAGAGGCTGAAGAAATTGATATTGATATTCGTCCTGAAGATATTCGTATTGATACAATGCGTGCATCTGGCGCTGGAGGACAGCACGTCAATACAACGGATTCAGCTGTTCGGATCACGCATATTCCAACAGGAATTATGGTCGTACAAGCAGAAAAATCACAACACCAAAACCGAGCACGGGCCCTTCAAATTTTACGGGCACGCTTGTTCGATATCGAACGACAAAAGATAGAAAGTGAACGTTCAGCTTCTCGTAAAAGTCAAGTTGGTTCTGGTGATCGTTCAGAACGTATTCGTACCTATAATTTTCCACAAGGGCGCGTCACGGATCACCGTATTAATCTGACCCTTTATAAGCTTGATCGAATTTTGGAAGGAGATCTTGATGAGCTTGTTCATGCACTCATTTCAGATCATCAAACGACACTCCTGATGGAAATGGATAATAATTGAGCAAATATTCTTTCAAGAATGTTATTCAACAAACGCAAGAAAGATTGCGCACGAAAGGAATTTTGGAAGCCGATCTCGATGCGAAAATACTCGTCGAATGGATAACAGGAATAAATGCTGCGACAAGAATTTCTAAACCAGATATACAACTGTCTTCTGAGCACATTATACAAATAGAACAAGCTGTAAAACGCCGTATTGCGGGAGAACCTGTCTATCGTATTATAGGGATGAGAGAATTTTATGGTATATCTTTCGCGTTGTCTCAAGAAACGTTAGAGCCTCGTCCGGATACAGAAACGCTCATCGAGCTTATTCTCCCTTTCCTCAAAAAACAGGTCGAAAATTCGAGAAAAATAACATTCCTTGATATGGGAACAGGAAGTGGTGCTATTGCCATTGCTATTCTTAAACAAATTCCCCAAGCCTATACAGTAGCGGTCGATATTTCTGAAGATGCCCTTAAAACGGCTACAAAAAATGCAAAAAATGCTGACGTCATACATCGCTTCACACCTCTTCTTAGCGATTGGTTTGATTCTGTCACAGATCGCTTTGATTTCATTGTTTCCAATCCACCCTATATTCCCGCAAAAGATATCAAAACACTTGCAAAAGAAGTGCGCTTATATGATCCATTGCGTGCTCTTATTGGTGGAAAAGATGGGCTTGATTTTTATCGAAAGCTTGCCCATGAATCAGCCAACTACTTAAAAGAAAACGGCACTATTGCTGTTGAAATCGGTTACTCTCAAGAAAAAGAAGTCTGCGATTTATTTGAAAAAAATGGTTTTCAATGTTTAGAAATGCGCAAAGATCTAAGTGGGATACCCCGCGCACTTCTGTTTGCATACAAGCATTAAAATTCCCAATCATCATCCGTAGTCGCAACCGCCTTGCCAATGACATAGGAAGAACCAGCCCCTGAAAAAAAGTCATGATTCTCATCAGAGTTTGGTGATAAAGCTGCCAAAATCGCAGGATTAACACGACACACTTCAGGAGGGAAAAGAGCTTCAAAACCCAAATTCATTAAAGCCTTGTTAGCATTGTAATGAAGAAAAATTTTTACATCTTCCGTCAATCCAAGAGCATCATAAAGATCTTCGGTATATTTGCACTCGATGTTATAAAGGTCAAAGAGCAAATTAAAAGCAAAATCTTTAACTTCTTGTCTTTTGGCTTCCTCAAGCTTTGCATATCCCAATTGGAATTTATACCCTATATAATAACCGTGGACTGCTTCATCACGAATGATCAGTCGAATGAGATCTGCTGTATTGGTCAACTTAGCGCGACTGGCCCAATACATGGGCAAATAAAAACCAGAATAAAATAAAAAGCTTTCTAGCAAAGTCGAGGCAATTTTCTTCTTGAGTGGATCATTTGCTTCATAACGCTCAAGGACTAATCTAGCCTTTTTCTGTAAATGACTATTTTCTTCTGACCATCTAAATGCATCATCGACTTCTACCGTCGAGCAAAGAGTTGAAAAAATAGAGGAATAAGAACGTGCATGAACCGCTTCCATGAACGCAATATTCGTCAAAACAGCCTCTTCATGCTCTGTTATCGCATCAGCAAGCAATGAAATAGCCCCTACCGTGTTTTGAATTGTATCTAGCAGCGTTAATCCTGTAAAAACACGAATCGTCAATTTACGTTCTTCATCCGTTAAGCTTGACCATGAGGGAATATCATTGGAAAGTGGAACCTTCTCAGGCAACCAAAAATTTCCAGTTAATCGGTTCCATACTTCAAGATCTTTCTCATCGTGTAATCTATTCCAATTAACAGCAGACACAATAGGATTTTTGGTTGTAATCTTTGTCATATGATGACCTCCTATAAGCTGCACGAAACACAACCATCAACTTCTGTTCCACTCAATGCGACTTGTCGCAGCCGCACGTAGTAAATACTCTTTATACCCTTTTTCCAGGCATAAATTTGTGCGCGGTTAACATCACGTGTGGTAGCGGTATCCGGAAAAAATAGTGTTAATGAAAGACCTTGATCAACATGCTGTGTCGCAGCAGCATAGGTATCTATAATTTTTTCAGGACCAATCTCATAAGCATCTTGGTAAAAATCCAAATTTGTATTATCCATATAAGGAGCGGGATAATAAACGCGCCCAATTTTTCCCTCTTTGCGAATTTCAATTTTTGAAGCAATTGGATGAATAGAAGAAGTGGCATGATTAATGTAGGAAATAGATCCCGTAGGGGGAACTGCCTGCAAATTGCGGTTATAAAGCCCATACTCAATAACGCGTTTCTTGAGTTCCTGCCAATCCTTGTGATCTGGGATGACAATATTATTCCGTGCAAAAAGCTCTTGTACAAGTGCAAATTGCGGTTTCCATTCTTTTTCAATATATTTTTCGAAAAAACGTCCATCAGCATAAGCTGATTTTTCAAACCCTGCAAACATTTCTTGACGTTCGCGGGCAATTAAATTGGAAACCCGTATGGCATGATATGTCACAATATAAAAATAGATATTGGTAAAATCAATCGCTTCTGGAGACCCATAATAGATCTGCTCACGCGCTAGAAACCCATGCAAATTCATCTGTCCCAAACCAATCGCATGACTTTCAGCATTGCCTTTCGCAATGGACGGCACGCAAGCAATATTACTCATATCCGAAACCGCAGTAAGAGCGCGGACAGCAGATTCCACCGTCTGTCCGAAATCAGGACTTTCCATGGCTTTAGCAATATTCATTGACCCAAGATTACAAGATATATCACTTCCAATCGTGCGATAGGTTAAATCTGTCTCCAGTTCACTTGCCTCACTCACCTGCAAAATTTCTGAACATAAATTGCTCATACTTATGCGTCCAGAAATCGGATTGGATCGATTAGCAGTGTCCTCAAATAAAATATAAGGATAACCAGATTCAAATTGAATTTCCGCTAATGTCTGAAAAAAAACGCGTGCACTTATTTTCTTCTTCCGAATCTTTGCATTATCAACAAAAGAGCGATAATGCTCCGTTAAAGAAATATCGCTAAAGGGTTTACCTGTCACACGCTCAATATCATAAGATGAGAAGAGATACATATCCTCATTATTCCGAGCAAGCTCAAAAGTAATATCAGGAATAACTACACCAAGAGAAAGCGTTTTGATTCTAACTTTTTCATCGGCATTTTCACGCTTTGTATCCAAAAATTTCATAATATCTAAATGATGTGCATGCAAATAAACAGCTCCAGCTCCCTGCCGGGCCCCAAGCTGATTGGCATAAGAAAAAGAATCTTCCAAAAGTTTCATCACTGGTAAAACACCGGACGATTGATTTTCTATTTGCTTAATTGGCGCTCCAGCTTCCCGCAAATTTGTTAAACAAAGTGCCACACCTCCACCGCGTTTTGAAAGCTGTAAAGCAGAATTAACCGCACGGCCTATCGATTCCATATTATCTTCAACACGGAGCAAAAAACACGAAACCAATTCACCTCGTTGTTTTTTTCCAGCATTTAAAAATGTTGGCGTTGCTGGTTGAAAACGCCCTGTAATAATCTCATCCACAAAACTTTCAGCAAGAGCTTTATTCCCTTGTGCCAAATATAAAGCCACAAGACAGATGCGGTCTTCATACCGTTCAAGATAACGCTTCCCATCAAAAGTCTTTAGCGTATAACTGGTATAGTACTTAAATGCACCTAGAAAGGTAGGAAAACGAAATTTAAATGCATAAGCGCGTTTAAAAAGCTTTTTAATAAAAGAGAAATCATAAAGCTCAAATAAGGCTTTTTCATAATAACCTTCCTCTATTAAGTAATCTATTTTTTCCTTCAGGTTATGAAAAAAAACTGTATTTTGATTAACATGCTGAAGAAAATATTGCCGTGCTGCAAGCCGATCCATATCAAATTGGATATGGCCATTTTCATCATAAAGATTAAGCATTGCATTCAGCGCATGATAATCCGTAATCTGATCGGATTTCTGCGACTGTTCTATCCCAATTGTTTCCAAAATCTTTCCAATCCCTTTTTTACACAAATAACGTCTTCATCAGTTCCACGCAGCTCAAAACGATAAAGGCAAGGTACACAACATTTTTCAGCTATGATCTTACTGGCTAAATTATAATAGCGACCAAAATTACGATTCCCACCACCAATGACACCACGAATTAACTTGCGGTTCTCAGCTTCATTAAGAAAACGAATAACGGCTTTCGGCACCGCCCCTCTTCCTTCTCCATCTGCATACGTAGGGACAACCAGTACATAAGGTTCACCAACGAATGCAGAGGGCTTTCTTTTATCAATTCTGAAGAGTCGTTGACCAAGTTGCGAGACAAAATGTTCTGTATTACCCGTTGCACTCGAATAATAAACAATAAGCCCCATTAAGCACAAAGACCACTAATCATATCTGGTCTAAAACCAGACCAATGATTCTCACCACAAACAACGACAGGAACCTGACGATACCCCAGAGATTGAACAAAACTGTATGCTTGTTCATCAGAGGAAATATCAACAACACGATAATGAATGCCTTTTGCATCAAAAGCGCGGCGTGTAGCATCACATTGAACACAAGATGGTTTGCTATAAATAGTGATCGACATTTTCTTCAACTTTCACAATTCAAAACAATCAACCCTAAAAGAGTCAATCTAATAATTTTATAGGTACTCAAGAATAACAAACAACAGAAATTGTATGCAAAACGTGCGATTATTTTCAAAGAGCACACAGCTTTCTGAACATAACAGAACCTCTCATCAAATGACTTCAAGGACTATGATGAGAATAAGCGATTATTCTACAACTTAAATGGGGGCCCCCAGTTATAAAACAATCTTTTGCTTGGCAAACAATTCCCTCCTGCTGTCTAAAAAACTAACGTTCTAAACCACCGTTTTCAAGAGTTCTGTTTTTACTCTTTCACGGCAAAAATCAATTACAAAAACGAAAGGAAATCCTTCCAAAAGAGACACTTCAGCAAGAATATCGCTATACCCTTGCTCAACAAACTTTATACGATAACATTGGAAATAACTTAGATACCAAACGAAACACACTAACACCCTCTCTTGTGCTTATTTAGAATCACCAATCATTTTGATACTATATATAGTATATACTCTCTCTCTTTCGTCAAGGAGAATTCAACCATTATTTTGAATTGTCCACGATCTTCCCACTAAAATATTCAACACTCAAAATTATGTAATAATATAACATTTTATTGACAAACGTTATATTATTACATAGTTTCCAAAATAATAAGCAAAGATGGTATAAGTTATGGATCTGAACTTTAAAAAGACAACATTAGGCTATGGGAATAGAATAGCGATCAAGGGTTTTTCAGCAAAGTTAAAAGCGGGTTCCTTGGTCGCAATAACAGGTGATAACGGTGCTGGAAAATCAACATTGCTCAAAGCCATCGCCGGATTGATTAAACCTCTTAAAGGAAAAATTACAAAACCCAAAAAAAGCCGCATTGCTTATCTTGCTCAGCAATGTGATATAGACCAAACATTTCCAATTGATGTGAAAACACTTGTAAAAACAGGACTATGGTCTTTTTGTGGATTATGGAAAAACCAGCGCCCTTATGATTCTAAGATTCAGAATGCGCTTGAAATGGTTGGGCTCACAGAACTTGCCACCCATTCGCTTGAAACATTATCAGGTGGGCAATTACAACGCGCCCTTTTTGCACGTATCATTGTACAAGATGCCGATATTATCTTGCTTGACGAACCTTTCAATGGTATCGATCGCAATACCCAAAAAGACCTTCTTGCACTGATCACGTACTGGCAACAGCAAGGGCGCACAGTTCTCACAGCACTCCATGACCCTCTCGTCGTGCAAGAATTTTTTCCTCAAATGATTCAAATTAATCAACAAAATGCCTTTTATGGAGAAACAACACAGTTTCTCGACAACACCATTGACTACATTATGCCCCCTCTCATCTCCAACTCTTTGTGTATTAGTGCACGAAAGCACCTCTCTCCTATTAATGATTCTCTCTTTCTTAGGTTATAAGACGTGTACGCATTTTTTCTTGCCCCCTTTGTTGATTTCCACTTTATGCAAAACGCCCTTATCGGCTCTATTCTCCTCTCTATTAGCGCTTGTCCTGTTGGTGTATTTTTGATGCTCCGTGGAATGAGTTTGACAGGAGATGCTATCTCTCATGCCATTCTTCCTGGTGTTGCAACTGCTTTTTTCATTTGCGGCTTTTCCCTCATATCTATGACACTTGGTGGTATTTTCGCTGGCATTATCGTTGCTTTAGCAACCGTTTTAATTTCACGAAATAGCTTTCAGAAAGAAGATGCATCTATGACCGTCTTTTATCTTATTGCACTCGCAGCAGGTGTCATTATTATCTCACTGAAAGATTCAACCATTGAACTGCTTCATCTCTTATTCGGATCGGTTCTTGCAATTGATACACAAGCTCTTTGGTTGATCACCATCATAATGCTGATCACACTCTGCAGCCTTTTTATTTTCTGGCGTGCGCTCGTCTTAGAAAGCTTTGACCCCCTCTTTTTTAAATCACTCTCTCCATTGAGTAAATATATCCATATTTCATTGCTAGGACTTGTCGTGTTGAATCTGGTTGGGGGCTTTCAATCACTAGGAACATTACTTTCCGTTGGCATTATGATGATTCCAGCGATTACAGCCCGTTTTTGGTTTTCACGCTTAGGCCCTATTTGCGTGCTTTCCACTCTTTTTGGAATCATTTCTAGTGTATGTGGTCTTCTACTTTCTTTTCATCTCTCACTTCCCTCTGGCCCTGCTATCATCATTGCCGCAGGATTTATTTACCTTATTTCCTGCTTTATCAGTCCACGAGGCTTTATTGTAACATGGTTTCCCCACCTCTTTTATACTTCCTCACTTTAAGGAAAAACTATGCCTAAGTTTACTCAAAAATTTGTTCTGCTTGGTGTTTTATTGTTTGCCCTTTCTCCCTTTTCTGCTTCTGCACACAATAAAATAAAAGTTGTTGCAAGCTTTTCTATTCTTGCAGATCTCGTAAAAAATGTAGGAGGCGACAATATCTCTATGACCACTTTTGTAGGACCCAATGCAAATACCCACACTTATGAACCTACTCCTCATGATGCTCAAGCTCTTAGAAACGCTCAGATTATTTTTATCAATGGACTTCATTTAGAGGGGTTCATTGACCGCCTCATTACAGCAAGCGGTACAAAAGCACTTCTTGTCGAGGTTAGCGCTAACATTCCCCCCCTCAAAATGAAAAATCAAGAACATGGTGCCCATCACCACCATCACAGCATTATTGATCCACACGCTTGGCAAACAATTCCCAATGTCGAAATCTATGTGAATAATATCGCTGCTGCTTTTTGTAAAATTGATCCACAATCTTGTAGGCGCTACAATAAAAATGCCGAAATCTACATCAAAAAGCTTAAAATGGCACAAGATACCCTAAAAACAAAAATTGCTACCATCCCTAAAGATAAACGTATCATTATCACATCTCATGATGCTTTTGGCTATTTTGCCAAAGAATATGGTTTCACTATCCTTGCACCCCAAAGCGCTTCAACAGAAGCTGAAGCAACCGCAGCTGATGTTGCTGAACTTATCAAACAAATTAAAGCGAATAAGGCAGCAGCATTGTTCGTTGAAAATATCTCTAATCCCCGTCTCATCAAACAAATTTCAAAAGAAACAAGTTTAAAAATTGGTGGAACCCTTTATTCTGATGCATTATCAAATGAAAATGGCCCTGCCGCAACGTATCTCGATATGATGAAGCATAATGTGAATACCATCATTGATGCCATCACAAAATATTAAAAAATCTTTTTATAAAAAAAAGTTCATAAAAACATAGGTCTATTATGTTAATAATGATACGAAATAAAGTTAATTTTACAGAAAAAATCTATATTCTATAGATGTTCAGAGAGATAAAGTCATAAGTGGATTTATTTCCTCATGGTGCCCAAACTGCGAGTATTATTATGTTATTTTACAACGTTTCTTTTGCAATAATTCTCAATACTTGAAATAATTCATAAGAAACATTTTAAGTCTTTTCTTAATAGTTTTTTATCCACACAGATCTCCCTGCTTGTAACAGCCAAGCAAATGATTGTGAGTGATTCAACATCGAACAGATTTGGAATGAGGAAATCTTACGATATTCGAGGCTCTCATTTAACATATAAAACAGTGAATTATCATTATAAATTAATCTATTGTCATTAAGTAGAACGTACCTATTCTTGTACAAGCTATTTAGAACACTGTCCTATTTTTATAGAAAAAATGGATTTTTATATCACCGATAAAAGCTAAGATATGGGGAATCTGACGCCACCACTTGTAAATAATTTTTCTCTCTATTTTTCTTACGCATTCTTTATAAGATATATAAATTATCTCATCAGAAAATAGATGATAAGAGGCTGTTTTTATGAATAAAACACTTTTCTACATCCGCAAAAACATGGTTAATAAATTATTATCCGTATTAATTCCAATGAAAAGAACTTTATTATGTTTAAAAAATAATATTCTTCTTACAGACCGTAAAAAGATAGAATTTCTTCATATGCGTGCTTCGACATTCTCAGCGTCATGAGACAATGAATCATGACAAAAACTTTTAATTTTTCTCATCTCATCAGTTACACTCTGATTTTGTGAATGTAATCGAGAAAGCCAAAACACAACATTATCATGATGATGCATAAAAGAAAGTCTTGTCATATCAATTAATGTTTACTTATTCCTTGTGCGCTTTCCAGTGTTTTTGTTAAAGGTATGAAAATCTTGATGAGCGACAGTAAAACTTAGTTTTTGACCATAATCGTGTGTCAAGCGTTCTTTTATTTCAATCGTAAAAATGATATTATTCCAACGCGTTAAAACATGGCAACCTGTTCCGATCGGCTTGATAAGCTCAATTTGTGTGTGAAAGACAGGTCCTTTATCTGGGTGTTCGCCCAATAAGATTATTTCAGGTCTGAAAGCTAAAAGATCAGTTTCTTGGCTATAAGAAAATGAATGCCCTAAGTGTTGTTCTAGGACATGACGATCAAGAAAATTCATAGGAGGAGAACCAATAAAATCAGCAACAAATGTGGTTGCTGGCGTATCGTAAATTTCCATTGGTGTTCCAATTTGCTCGATAGCTCCTTTATTCAAAACGACTATTCTATCAGCTAATGTCATGGCTTCTAGTTGATCATGGGTAACATAGAGGCTGGTTGTTCCTAATGAACGCTGTAGCGTTTTTATCTCAATACACATTTGTGCCCGTAATTTTGCATCAAGATTTGAAAGAGGTTCATCAAAGAGAAAAACCCGTGGTTGACGTACAATCACACGTCCCATTGCAACACGCTGGCGTTGTCCCCCTGATAATTGTCGTGGTTTACGATCAAGAAATGGTTCTATCTCCAAAAGCTTTGCAGCATGAGCGATGCGTTTTTTTATTTCTTCTTTAGGCGTTTTACGATTTTTAAGACCATATTCTAGGTTTCCACGAACTGTCATATGGGGATAAAGGGCATAATTTTGAAAAACCATAGCAATATCACGATCCGCTGGTTCACGATCATTGATACGTTCATTATCAATACACAGTTCACCTGAGGTGACTTGTTCAAGTCCTGCAATAATACGTAACAGAGTTGATTTTCCGCATCCTGAAGGACCAACAAGAACAAGAAGTTCTTTATCAGCAACAGTTAAGTTTAAGTCATCAATGACCAGAATGCCGTTGTCATACCGTTTTTTTATATTTGATAACTGGATTATGGCCACAATTACTTCTCCGTTTCAATAAGGCCTTTGATAAAAAGCCGCTGCATGAAGATAACAACAAGAACAGGTGGTACCATGGCAATAACCGATACTGCCATGAGGATATTCCATTGAGGATCATGTTGTAGTGATTCGACAATAAGCTGTTTTAAAATAATAAGGATCGTTTGATGATTTTGATCCGTTGTGATAATAAGAGGCCAGAGATATTGTATCCATCCATAAATGAACATAATGATAAATAAAGCAGCGATATTGCTTTTGCTGAGAGGAAGGAGAATATCCTTAAAAAATTTAAATGGTCCTGCACCATCAACACGTGCTGCCTCTAAGAGTTCATCAGGAACAGTCAAAAAAAACTGACGAAATAAAAATGTAGCGGTTGCGGATGCAATAAGTGGGATAATCATTCCACTATAGGTGTCGATCATACCCAATTTCGCGACAACCTCATAGGTTGGAAGAATACGAACTTCAACAGGCAGCATCAATGTAACAAAAATAAGAACAAAAGCAGTTTTTCGGAAGGGAAAACGCATGTAGACAATGGCATAAGCAGACAAAAGTGAAATAATAATTTTTCCAATGCTAATCCCTAGAGCCATAATGAGTGAATTCATTAAGAGTGGCCAGAGGTTAGGGAGACCCAGCTGTGCAAGGCCATCACCAAAAATTATTTTATAGTTTTCCAGAGCATATTTCCCAGGTAAAAGAGGAAGTGTTCCCGCATTAAATGCTGCTGAACTATGGGTTGATGCAATGATAGCAACATACACTGGAAAGCAAATAATGATAATGCCAACAATGAGAGTGATATGAGTTAGAAATTTCAGAACAGGGCGATTTTCAACCATAATTTTCAGCCATAATTTGTTTCCTAATATTGTACACGACGCTCAATCCAGCGAAACTGGATAAAGGTTAAGACAATAACCATCAACATCAATATTGTTGATTGTGCTGCTGATGTACCGATTATTTGATTTCTAAAGCCATCGTCATATACTTTATAGACGAGAGTGCTGGTTGCACGCGCAGGACCTCCAGAAGTTGTGTTATCAATAATGCCAAAGGTGTCAAACATAACATAATTGATATTGACGATAAGAAGGAAAAATGTTGTTGGTGAAATTTGCGGAAAAACAACAGTCCAAAATCGTTTAAAGGGACCAGCACCATCAATGGCTGCTGCTTCTATTTGAGAACGGGGAACGGACTGAAGACCTGTAAGAAAAAAGAGAAAATTATAAGAAATTTGTTTCCAGCTAGCTGCAATGACAATCAGAAACATCGCTTGAGTGCCATTAATACGATAATTCCATAGAACCCCTATTTTCTCGAGAAGAAAAGGAATAATCCCAATAGTAGGATGAAAGATAAACAACCATAATATACCTGCCAATACTGGAGCAACAGCATAGGGCCAGAGCAAAAACATTGTATAAGCCTTTTTGGCCCGAATGACACGATCAACACAGACAGCCAAAAGAAGTGATATTGTCATTGAAGCAACAGTAACTGAAATGGAAAATACTGCTGTTATAAGAAGGGATTGCAGATAAGTAGGATCAGAAAGAACGGTTAGATAATTTTCAAAACCAATAAAGGTCGTTGTAAAACCAAAAGGGTCTTCACGCTCAAAAGATGATTTTATGGCTTGAGCAGCAGGCCAAAAGAAAAACAAAAAAGTCACAAGAAGCTGAGGAAAAAGTAGTCCGTAAGAAAGGAGACTATTTTTAAAATATGCATGTTTTTCTTGCATTCGCAGGGCTCTTTAAGTGTAGAGACTCTAAAAAAATAAACAAAAAGGACTCAACTGCTTTTGTTGAGTCTTTAATGTTTAACAAAAAAACGAGATCAATGATTGGATTTTTCAAATTCACGCAACAGTTTATTTCCACGTTCAACGGTCTCATCTAAACCATCTTTCGGTGTTTTTGAACCACTAAGAACAGCTTCCAACTCCTGATCAAGAATGGTACGAATTTGTGGTAAATTACCAAATCTTATCCCTTTCGAGTTAACTGTCGGTGGATTAAGATTGATCTGTTTGATAGCAATATCAGCCCCTGGCGTTTTTTCATAGAAATGTTGTTTTTTGCTCAATTCATAAGTTGCTTTTGTGGTTGGAAGATAACCTGTTTTTTGATGCCATTTTGCTTGGTTTTCTATTTTTGAAAGAAACTTAAGAAAAGCAGCTGCTCCAGCATATTCTTTTGGGGTATGCCCCTTAAATGCCCAAATAGAAGCTCCCCCAATAACTGAATTTTGCGGCGCTCCTTCTGCATCCTTATAATACGGTAGCATACCAACGCCCACATTAAACTGAGCTTCAGAAACAATTCCAGCATGTGATCCTGAAGATTGCATAAAAATTGCACAGTTTTGTGCCATAAACATTGGTGTTGAATCTAATGCGCCTGCAGGACCACCATAGCGGAAAATACCTTGATCAGACCACCTTTTCAGGTCTGTCCACATACGCACTTGTAAAGGTCCATTAAATGTAAGTTCTGAATCAAGCCCTTTAAAGCCATTTTCCTTCGTTCCAAAAGGAACATTATGCAACGCTGAAAAATTTTCTATTCCAATCCATTGAGCTGCATAAGCCATTGTAAAACCACACGTTGCCGCTTTAGCCTCAAGAATTTTTTTAGAAAAATCTTCTACATCTTGCCATGTTTTAGGAGGCTGTTCTGGATCAAGTCCTGCTTTTTTAAAGATATCTTTGTTGTAATAAAGGATTGGTGTTGAAATATTGAAAGGCATAGAGATTATATGCCCCTGTTCATCGGAGTAATAGCCGCTAATAGCAGGAAAATAATCTGTAGGATCGAATTCTTGTTTTGTATCAGCCATAAGTTGATAAAATGGATAGATCGCGCCTTTTGCTGCCATCATAGTTCCAGTACCAACGTCATAAATTTGGGCAAGAACGGGCTGTTTCTTTCCACGAAACGCTGCAATAAGTGCGACCAAACCCTCTTCATACTCGCCGCGAAATGAAGGCACAACTTTATACTCAGATTGGCTTGCATTAAAATCGTTAATGAGACTTTCAGTTTGCTTTCCTAATTCACCACTCATAGAATGCCAAAAGCTGATTTTTGTCTGCGCAAAACTTGCTGTTATTCCAGCTGTGGACATTATGATAGCAACCGTAGCCGCTATGAAAAGATAAAAACGACTCATGGTTCACCCTTTCTGAAGTGATGGAATACAAACTACCCCTGAATTTATAGTATTACACATGAACATGCTATGACAGTTTTATTTCAGAAATACACCCTCTCATTTAAACAGGAACCACCAAAAGGTCAAATGAATTTGTGTAGATTTATTCGTTTTCTTTTATAAGCTTTCTTATGGTTTAAAGAGATACGCGTTTGTAACGAGCTGAAAAAAGTGAGATGACCTAAACAAGCACGGGAATAGGTAAAAAGATATAGATCGTAAATGTCATTTAATGATAATGACTTTGTAATATCTATAATATCTGGATTTACTTTTTTCAAAAAAGAATTGTTTATTCTTTTGTTATTTGTCTTACAATTTTCGGCTTATAACCTTAACACGATGTTGCTGCTGAATTTAATGAAGAGACACATAGAATTTTTCTTAAAATTAAGAAAATCATTTTGAAGCGCTTAATAGTCTCCTTCCCCGCAATGGGATCACGCCTTTTATGCAAAACAAAATGATATATTGTATGACCAATTTCCATGCCGTTAAAAAATCTTTTAATACATCTACATTTCATGATAGCCCCTATAAAACAAGCCATAAAACCTCTCCGCTAAAGTATATAAGACTTTTTGTACGTCATCATTTTTATACTTTATAAAAGTGCAAAACGATACCATCATACGATGCCCCTCATCCTTCAATAAGCCTTGCTTTTAAGAGAGTTTAAATGAATATTTTATTTTTTCTCAATAGCTTTTTATCCACACATCAATTCCGCTCGTAATATGCAAATGAATGATTTTGCTTGATTCATTGTAAAAAATTTGAAGTGAGAAAATCTTTTGATATTAAGAGCTCTCAACTCAATATAAAAAGTATTGAGTGATCATTAAAAATCAACGTGTTATTATTGCGCAAAAGAAAACACTTCCTACTTTTTTCCATGAGGCTAGCTTTATGAAGGGACAGTGATTTTGTAGAAGTATATTTTTTTACCTTTGTGCACGCAATTGCAATGCAAGATCCGGTTGATCTGTCGTAATGTAATGTACAGGCATATTAAGCCAATGTGATAACCGAACTTTTCCGTTGATTGTCCATACCCCTACAGTAAAACCAGCTTCAAGCGCTGCTTCAATAAAATCCTGTGAGGCAATGGAACCATCTAAACTTAAATCAGAATACCCCAATTGTTTCCATTCAGAAAAATGGCGATACATATCACCTTCAAAATTATCAACGCATGGACCAGATGGTATGCCTGCTTCAATAAAAGGACGAAGGACCAAAGGATCAAAACTAATGGCAGAAACCCGTTCTGATAAATTTCTACTTTTTATGAGTGCAAGCGCTTTTTGGGATAATATTGTTTCACGCTCCACTTCACCACATGTTTTGATTTCAAGATGCAAACCAACATTGGTTGGTGCTAAAAGATCAAGCACTTCTTCTAATAAAGGGGGGGCTTCTCGACTGCCTTTCACGCAAAATTGTCTGCGTGTTTCATTATCAATGTCATGAATATACCCCTTTTTGCCAACCAATTGATCTAAACCGAAATCGTGAAAAACAACCACTTCACCGCTTTTCAGTAAATGAACGTCACATTCAACTTCATCAACACCTAACGCTATAGCATTATTAAATGCCGAAAGGGTATTTTCAGGATAAAGATGAGCTCCACCACGGTGTGCAACAATTTTTTTCTCAGACATGCAAGATTCCACACTTCTCAATTTTAAACGATATTGACGTACAGATTGCCAGATACCGGCTTATATCATATGAAAATACACAATCATTTTTAAATGATTTTTTCTACACTTTTCGAATATAAAATCCTCAATCATATTTTATTCTTAAAAAGACTTACCCTTCATCTTTAATTATTCCCATTCAATAGTACTAGGAGGCTTTGAGGTTACATCATATACAACACGATTAATCCCTCTAACTTCGTTAATAATACGTGCTGCCGTCTTACTTAAAAACGCCATATCATAGGGATAAAAATCAGCAGTCATTCCATCAACAGATGTGACGGCACGAAGAGCACAAACAAATTCATAAGTGCGACCATCGCCCATCACACCAACAGTTTGAACAGGAAGAAGAACAGCAAAAGCTTGCCAAATTTCGTCATAAAGACCGGCTTTACGGATTTCCTCAAGATAAATAGCATCTGCTTCACGTAAAATTTCTAATTTTTCACGGGTCACAGCCCCTGGACAGCGAATTGCAAGACCAGGTCCTGGAAAAGGATGGCGACCAATAAACTGCTCGGGTAACCCTAACTCTCGCCCTAGCAAGCGAACCTCATCCTTAAAGAGCTCACGCAACGGTTCTACAAGTTTCATATTCATCTGTTCTGGTAACCCCCCCACATTATGATGGCTTTTAATGGTTACCGATTCACCAATAGCAGAGACACTCTCAATAACATCTGGATAAAGTGTTCCTTGTGCTAAAAACTCTGCACCTCCTATTTTTTTCGTTTCTTCTTCAAAAACTTCAATAAAAAGGCGACCAATCGTTTTGCGCTTTTTTTCTAGATCTGTCTCACCTTCTAAAGCATTAAGAAATATATCGGCAGCATTAACGTGAATAAGCTCTATATTATAATGATCACGAAAAAGCGTTATAACTTCTTCTGCTTCATTTTTGCGCATCAGCCCATGGTCTACCAAAATGCATGTCAGTTGATTTCCTATAGCTTCATGAAGGAGCACCGCTACAACAGATGAATCCACCCCCCCTGAAAGACCACAAATCACACGACTTTCCCCAACTTTTTGTCGTATCGTAGCAATTGCCTGCTCACGATAAGAAGCCATTGACCAACTACCTTTAATAGCAGAAATTTTATGAATAAAATTTTGTAAAAGTTTTGTACCATCCGGTGTATGGATAACTTCAGGATGAAACTGTACCGCATAAAAACGTCTTTTCTCATCAGAAATAGCCGCATAAGGAGCTCCTTTTGAGGTTCCTATGACACGAAAACCTTCTGGTAAAGCTGCCACACGATCACCATGGCTCATCCATACTTGATAATGAGAACCTTTTTCCCACACTCCATCAAAAAGGGCACTTTTTTCTTGCACTTCCAAAAAAGCACGACCAAATTCACGCTCATGTCCAGCTTCAACCTTTCCTCCAAGCTGAACACACATGACCTGCTCCCCATAACAAATACCAAGAATCGGAATACCTGCCTCAAAAATTTCCATTGGAGCACGCGGCGACCCTTCATCAATAACGGAATAAGGACTTCCTGATAAAATAATAGCTTGAGGATTTATGCGGCGCACAGCTTCTAAAGCCAATTGAAAAGGCACAATTTCACAGTATACCCCCATTGCTCTCACCCGTCGTGCAATAAGTTGTGTAACTTGTGAGCCAAAGTCAATAATAAGAACAGCGTCTGAATGTGATATGTTCATAGAAAACCAATCAATAATTGTAAAAAGAGAATTCATGAGAGTTATGATTCAATCTCTCTCTTTTCACAAGCCTGTTTTCTTAAGAAAAAGATTATTCTGGTAAAATTTATGATAAAAAATGCAAAAATATGGATCAATGTTTTTTTTGCAACACAGATAAAAAGAAACCATCTGTTTGTGTGGTTGCAGGTGACAAAGTCAATCCATAATTTGAAAAGACTGGTTGCACAGAAGAAAAACTAAAATGTTTCTGCCAAAGTGCCTGCATATCTATTGGATAAAAATGAGAATGTTGTTGAAGGAAATGGGAAATTTGTTCCTCATTTTCATCTGCAAAAAGAGAACAGGTAATATAGACTAAGCGCCCATTAGGCTTAAGATACTCTATCGCCTCATTCAAAATAGTCCTCTGTTCTGTTTGGCGTTGTTTTACCTGTTCTAATGTTAAACGCCATTTCGCATCTGGACGACGACGCCATGTTCCTGTCCCACTACAGGGTGCATCTAACAAAACTCTATCCATCTGGCCTATTAGGGACTTCAGTTCTTCTTTTTGTGCTCGTGTTTGTACATTACGAACACCAGCGCGTCGAAGACGATCAAAAATAGGCGCTAGGCGTGCTTTATCAAAATCATAAGCATAAATTTGCCCACGATTGTTCATATCGGAAGCTAAAGCTAATGTTTTGCCACCAGCACCTGCACAATAATCTAATACCTGCATGCTTTCTTGCGCTTCCACAAGGTGAGCAACAATTTGAGATCCTAAATCCTGTATTTCAAAGTGCCCTTTTTGAAAAGCTGGTTCCACTTGAACATTGGGATGGCGATCAAATTTTTCAATCGGAGCAACTCTTAAGGCTTGCCGAAACCATGGCAAAGATTGAAGTTTGGTTTTTGCTAACTCTTTCAACACCTTTTCTGGTGTTGCCTTTAAGTTATTTACCCGTAAGTCTAAAGAAGGACGCGTTGCTAACGCAGCTGCTTCAGTGATCCAATTATCACCAAATAAAGGACAAAGATGTGCTTGACACCATTGAGGAATATCACCACGAATATAGCCTGGTGCATCCACTAATTGCCGCCTTTGCCACGATTTGCGCTGTTTATCCTCTAATAACTGCGGAGCAAACCGGTCGCCTTCTAACGCATTGTCAATTTGCTCCAACGTCATTTTTCCAGTATCTAACAAGGTAGCAAAAACAATATCCCGAATATCATCACTCTCCATACGCCATTGTAAAGAATATCGTCGTCTTAGAACATCATAAACGATTGTACCAATGGCTGCACGATCACCTGCTCCAGCAAAGCGATGAGAAAGCCCCCAGTCCTTTAAAGCTTCTCCTACGGGGCGATGCCTCATTTCTATCTCTTTGAGAACATCTATTGCTGCTTGCAAACGCCCACCTAATCTCATTCATTTCTCCCATTAAAATAATAAAATTCTAAATCGTTTATATTATCTTCTTATTGCCAACGAAATCTGGTCAAAGCTCTCAAAAATTTACATTCACTTTTAAAATGATCTGAGCATATTTTCTATAAGATCCAATTGAGTGTATCTAGATTTTTCTTTTCATTTTTTGCCCATTGGCTTTTTATCCTTCTAAAATACATAAAATCCTCTTACGCTAAAAGATACGCTGCCATCCATAAAAAACTTCTTTCCATCATGCATTACGAAAAAAACAAACTCTTTATTATTGCGTAAAATGAAATTTTCTCAACTTATATAAACAACAGGGAAAATCAAATATCTTCCATCTTGAAAATATTATCCCTCTGAAAAGCTTCTAACAAGATCAGACAAGCTCATCTTATTCTCAACCAAAAATTAACTTTTTAGAAAATGCTTGGAACCACTATTTGGCATGACCGTTTTTACTATACTGGCAACTGCCAGACAATTTAAAAGGAGAAAATAATGACTTATAATAATGGAAAAACAACTTCATCTAAAAGCCGTCATAATACAATGCCCTCAAACAATGGAAAGAAATCCGTCCAAAGTGATCCGACAAACACTCGCCAACGTGCGTCAAAGACAGGACGCAAGACAACAAAAAGTTAATTCTAACTTTATATAATTTACTTCACACAAGTCTTAACAGAAAGAATTAGAGTTTTAGCCTCTAATTCTTTCCTTTTCTGGATTATGGTACCAAATTATAAACAGAAAAAAGGGCCGTCTCTCTTCCTTATTCTCGGAAGATGTCACATCTATGCAATAGTGACGCTAAGCACTTATTCCTTCAAACTGGACCCCGGTAATTTGGACTTTCCCGTGTGATCGAAACATCATGCGTATGACTTTCATGGAGTCCCGCATTGGTAATACGAACAAACGTTGCTTTTTTACGAAACTCTACGAGATCTTTTGCCCCAACATAGCCCATAGAAGCACGCAGTCCACCAGCAAGCTGATGGAGAACTGATGCTATAGAACCTTTATAGGCCACTTGCCCCTCCACACCTTCAGGAACCAACTTCAATTCATCACGGACATCATCTTGAAAATAGCGATCTGCTGATCCTCGTGCCATAGCACCAACAGATCCCATACCGCGATAGGCTTTAAAAGATCGACCTTGATAAAGATAAACTTCACCAGGACTTTCTTCTGTACCCGCTAAAAGAGAACCGATCATCGCCGCACAAGCTCCACCCGCTAAAGCTTTAGCAAAATCACCCGATGCTTTGATCCCACCATCTGCAATGATAGGAATACCCGCTTTTTCCGCAATTTCTGCAGCATTCATAATAGCTGCAAGTTGAGGAACACCAACACCAGCAACAATACGCGTTGTACAAATAGAGCCAGGACCAATACCAACTTTTACCGCATCTGCACCACTGTCAATCAATGCTTGCGTTGCTTGAGCAGTTGCGACATTCCCAGCAATAACGGCTGGAGAGCAAGCCATCTTTTTAATCCGTTCAACAGTTTCTAGCACACGCTGAGAATGTCCATGCGCTGTATCAATGACCAATACATCAACACCTGCATCAATGAGGCGTTCAGCACGTTCAATTCCATCATTCCCAACACTACTAGCCGCTGCAACACGCAAGCGTCCTTGAGAATCTTTAGCCGCATTTGGATTTAATTTTGCTTTTTCAATATCCTTAACTGTTATCAGGCCGACACAACGATTTTGTTCATCCACAACCAATAATTTTTCAATTCGGTGATGATGTAAAAGATATTTTGCTTCACTCAGTTGAACATTTTCACGCACTGTGATCAAATTTTCATGCGTCATTAATTCATAAATTTTTTGTTTTGGATCTGATGCAAAACGAACATCTCTATTGGTCAAAATGCCGACAAGTCGTCCCGCTGTCTCTCCTTTAACACTATTTTCAACAACCGGAATACCAGAAATGCTATGCAAGCGCATCAAAGCTTTCGCTTCTTCAAGTGTTGCATCAGGTCCAATTGTGACTGGATTAACAACCATACCAGATTCAAACTTTTTTACCTGGCGGACTTCTTCTGCCTGCTCTGCAAAAGACATATTACGATGTATAACCCCAAGACCACCAGCTTGAGCCATAGCAATTGCCAAACGCGATTCTGTTACCGTATCCATTGCAGCGGAAAGTAATGGCAAATTGAGCTTAATATCAGCTGCAATGCGTGTCGTAAGATCCACTTGACTAGGCATAACAAGAGAATGACCGGGCTGTAAAAGTACATCATCAAAAGTCAGTGCCAATGCCCCTGTTCCCGTTTCAACAATCTTTGCCATAGCAAAATTCCTTTTATAATAAAACACCGCACGAAGCTTTAAAATACAACTGCGGTTCTCATAGGGTAGATTGGCAAAAAATTATGCCATGCTAAAAACAAAATGAAAAGAAAAATAAATATTTTTTTTAAGTGTGGTTTATAAAAATTTACAATTGTGATTCAATCGGTAACCAACTTATTATTTTTGCAAATGCACGACGCCAAAAATTGCTTTCTGGCTCATAATCAATGCTATATTTTTTTTCATTTTCAATAAAATCCCAATAAACACGATTATTATCACCAAGACGAAGATGATAGCTCATTTCCCCCGTTGTTTCTTCACAAAACAACAAATCTAGCCTTGCTGTAATGGGGGCACATTCAAAAAGAATGCCCATTTCTGTATTGAGCGCTGCTGATCTGGGATCAAAGTTTAAAGAGCCAATAAAAGCTGTTTTACGATCAACTAAAAAAGCTTTGGCATGTAAACTTGCCTTACTCGATCGAAACAATCGTAACCCATGGGGGTTACCTTCCGCTTTTAATTCATAAAGCTTAACACCACTTTTTAACAGTGCCTTACGATACGGTACATAACCACCATGCACTAATGCTACATCGGTCGCAGCCAAAGAATTGGTAAGAATTTTGACATCAACACCTTTTGAAACCAAATTACTAAAATTCTGCGTACCAACCTTACCAGGGACAAAATAAGGTGATGTAATCTGAACCGTTTTTTGAGCATTTCCAATAACCTTTGAGAGCGCCTTCATAAGCCAATTGCTTGTTTTTTTACGCAATGCTTTTTCTGGAGGGTCAGAAAGAACAACAACTTTATCGGCTAAAAATAACCGCTTTCCTGTCTGAATAAAACAATCAAAATTAATGTGCTCTTTGACATAATCTAAATAAACTTTTGCAACCTTGGAATCCCGAAATTTTCGTAATTTATCCTTCCAATAGCTAAGATCACTTGCGCTTTTAGGAATAACCAAAGTATGAATTGGCAAAACAACAGCACTATTCCAAAAATCATCAAAGATACTTTCTACCTTTTTAACAGAGGGACCGATTAACATCAAATCTAAATCTCGAAAATGAGATTCTTCAGCAGCATCAAAATAAGAATCAGCAAGATTACGTCCTCCTACAAAAGCGACCCTGCCATCAACAATAAAAGCTTTATTATGCATTCTACGTGTCACAGTAATTGCCCGTAATATAATCTCTAAACCGCGGCGAAAACCACCTTTACGCGATCGCCCTGGATTAAACATTCTCACCTCAATATGAGGATGTTTATCGAGCGCAATATAAGCTGGATCACGTGCCTGAGCGTTAATATCATCTAAAAGAAGCCGTACCCGAACACCCCGATCAGCTGCCTCAACTATTTCACTTAGTAATAAACGCCCCGTTAAATCATCGTCCCAAATATAATACATCAGATCAAGGCTACGCCCAGCCTCTGCCGCACCTATTGCACGAACACAAAACGCATCCAAATTGCTGATGATAAGGGAAAGGGCATCTTTATTAACCCCCAGTCCATTTTCTTTCTCAGCTAATTGACTAACGATACGATCAAGCTTGGTTTCATCCTTCTGAATAGGCAACGCATAAGAAGATTGTCCCCTAGCACTTTTCACAAAACGCCCATAGGTGTAGATTGCCAACATAGACGCAATAAAAAAAAAGAGAATAAAACCAACAACAATCTGTAAAAGAGTCAAAGAGGATAAACTTTCTATTTTTAAGCTATCGCATCACCCGTGATACGAACCAGAATACTAATCATTTTATCTTAACCGTGTGGCAAATAAAATGCCACTTCTTGCTTAAGAGAGTATGAACTTAATATCCATGACGCAAAAATTTCAGCTGTAATATTTAAAAGCTTTAAAAAATATCTCTCGGCTTTAATAATATATATAAAATGAAACAAACGCTAAAATAGTCCAATAAAATTTATATTTGATTTAATTCTACAAAATCATCCCCAATAAATAAAATTCATAATAAATGATTGTCTTCTTTAAGTAGCCCCACTAACTTTATCAAAAGCCCTTCTAATTTTTTGAAAATCATACTTGTCATCAGAAGATGATTTGTTATAAATCTCACTTTCGTTCTTGATTTCTTATGGCTTTCAATTCTTCCATTTTTCTATAAAGTGTAGAGCGACCGATATGGAGGCGGCGCGCAATCTCACTCATATGCCCCTTATAATGTTTAATCGCTTTCTCGATAATATCATGTTCCATCTCTGCAAAAGTACGCACATGCCCATCAGTGTTCAAAAATTGTATTGATTCTTGTTCATTATCTTCTTGCATATTACCCTCAATGATATTTGGAACACTCATTAATGAATTTCCCATTAATTGGGGAAAATCTCGAACAGTTAATAACGGTCCCTCACTGAGTAAAATCGCACGAAATAAAAAATTTTCAAGTTCATTTCTATTGCCAGGCCAATCATACTGCATAAGCAAGGAAAGAGCTGATCCTGCTAAACCATGTACATGTGATCGCCCTGTCTCTGTTATGATGCGATCGATCAAACGTTGTGTGATCTCTGGAAAGTCATCCCTTAATTCTCGTAAAGCAGGGACGCTAATAGATAAATGAGAAAATTGTTCAAACAAACTATGCAAAAAAAAGTTCTCTTTAACCAAGTCCTTTAAACGCGATGTTGAAATAGCAATAATCCGAAAAGGAAAAAGTTCTCCTTTTGTATCCCTTTCCCTTTCTTTAAGATAATGAGCAAACCGCCTTTGCTGTATGGGCTCAAGTCGATCAATATCACAAAGGCAAAGTGTTCCTTTTTCAAGCGAAGAAACCAATGGGAGGAATTCTTTAAACCAATGCTGATTTTCTTCTTCTGGATCAGCAATCGCTGAACATTGAAAGCGAATAAAAATGCCCTCTGCCAATAAACCTTCATGATGAATAATCCGAGCTAAAGTCTCACGACCTGTTCCAACTTCACCCTCTATCAAAAGATTCTGTGAAGTCGTTGCTGCGGCTCTCGATTTCTCTAAAACAACCTGCATAGCTCTACTTTTTATGCAAAGGTCAGAAAACCGTAAATGCTTCTCTTTCTTTCGTCGAATATCTCGAACCTCATGCTCCAAGGCAGAAATCAGAGCAAGAATATCCAAAGTAACTCTTACGCGTAATAATGTTACTGGATGAATCCAATAATCAACAGCTCCAGCTGTTAAAGCTTTCTGGAGTAAATCCTGATTTTCTTGTTGTGCTATCACAACAATAGGAACAGAAACACCAGCAACTCTAATCATTTTAATCAAATCGCTCACACTCAAATCACTCATAACGACATCAAGGAGTGCAAGCACAATGTTTTTACGTCTGTGTAAAAGATCAATTGTACGGAGCCCATTTTCTGCTTCAATGACACGGTAACCAAAACCCCGGAGCATAGCAGAAAGCTCTATACGTCTTCCATAATCTTCACTCGCAACAAGAATGGGACCAACCATAATGTCAATAATCTCCTTTGAGACTACTCATGAGACTATTCAGCGGCTTAATGTAAAAATTGTTGTAAATCATAAGAAATATTTCACCTCTTGTGCTTCACTTGCACATTTCATCAAGCTGTTAATTAAATACAACATTAAGGCATTTTTTTCTATTTTTTTTGCTTTTTCATTGATTTTCATCAAATTTTTCATATTGACTCATGGCATAATTTAATAATTTTATAGGAAATAGAGAGCAAAATAATCTAAATAGAGTGAAATCAATGAAACATACCTATCATATTTTATGTCTTACAATCGCCGCTTTGCTATTAAGTGCCTGTAGCTTTTCGCAATATTATAGCCCCAATATGTCAACTGGAATTGATGGAAAATGGATTGATGAAAATGGTATTATTTCTTCTTTCCACAATGGTGTTTTTGAAACACGTGCAGCCGATACAGAAGAAAAACTATCAGAAGGGGCATATAATTATCTTGATGCTCAAAATATAGAAATTGAAATACGCTCTATTCTCCGTGGAACGATTTCGAGAGTCAATTGTACAATGTCATATGACGCCACACAACTTCTCTGCACCTCACATACAGGAGCTCAGTTTTTCCTTAAGCGGAAATCTTCAACAAAGTAAAAGTAAAGCTTCTCTTAAATTAAGAGCAGAGGGAGCACATACATCAAACAGGAGGTGATCATTTCTCCTCCTGAGAGGAAATCCTCTCTAAAATACGAAAAGAGACTGATATAGTCTCTATCTTTAGAATTTTCTAAACATTATAAAATGCGTAAAAATAATCATTTTTTCCACAAAATATCAGTAAAAGCCCCTTCACAATAAAATTGTGACTTTGTATCGTTCAATCTATTTTAGCCTAAAATAGCATTTTATCTGATAGGGAACTTTCATCTAAGCAGCACCAATGCGCAAAAGATCATGAAAATGAACAATTCCTATCGGTTTTTTATCTTCAACCACGAAAAATGCACCAATATGATGTTCATTAATAAAAGCCATTGCTGCACCAACAAGTGTATTTGGCTTTACAACTTTAGGCGCTTTGGTCATTACCTCATCAACATTAAATTTTGATAAATTAAAATGAATGTTCCGTGCAAGATCACCATCGGTCACAATTCCAATGAGTTCACCTTTTTGATTGACAACACCAACACAACCAAAATGTTTTTCTACCAAAACATTCATCGCTTCAGTCATAGCTGTTCCCTGCATAACCAAAGGAATACGATCACCTTCATGCATAATATCACACACGTATTTAAGGCTTGCACCAAGAGAACCACCAGGATGATATATTTTGAAATCGGTTGCGGTAAAACCACGCATTTCTAAAAGAGAAACAGCCAATGCATCTCCCATTGCCAATTGCATAATTGTTGAAGTTGTAGGCGCTAAACCATGAGGGCAAGCTTCTTCTATCTTTGGTAATAAGAGAACAATATCAGCTTGTCGTCCTAACACAGAGTGCTCACTTGATGTCATTGCAATAAGGGGGATACGAAAACGCACCGCATAACTCATAATGCCACTTAACTCTTGCGTTTCACCAGACCATGATAACGCAAGAATAACATCATCAGATCCAATCATACCAAGATCACCGTGATTAGCTTCTGCAGCGTGAACAAAAAAAGCAGGTGTTCCAGTTGAAGCTAAGGTTGCTGCAATTTTTGTCCCTATATGGCCACTTTTCCCAAGCCCGGTAATGACCACATGCCCACGGGCATTTCTAATGGTTTGAACAGCCGCGGCAAAAGAAAATGAAAGACTTCCAAGAAGAGCTGCTTCAAGAGCCTCAAGCCCTTGCTTTTCACTGGCGAGTGTTTTAAGCGCCGATGCAACAGCACCCTGCAAAGCCATATGAGGAAATGGTATTGTCATAATCAAATTCAATCAATAAAATCAAAGTGAGAGATCTACATCATTTTTCAACTGTAATGGTTTCCAGTAAATTTTTCAATGAGGCAGAAATATGGCTGTGCATATCAGCACGTGCCAAAGAAAATGCAACGTTAGCTTCAATAAAACCAGCTTTAGAACCGCAATCAAAAGTGCGCCCTTCTAATTGCAAACCCCAAAAATCCTGTTCGTTTGAAAGCCTTATCATCGCATCTGTTAGTTGAATTTCATTTCCTGCTCCTCGTTCTTGAGTGGAAAGAATATTAAAAATTTCTGGCTGCAAAATATAACGTCCATTGATGTACAAATTTGATGGTGCCGTTCCAAGCGCTGGTTTTTCTACCATTTTTGTGATTTCAAAACCATTTGCAATCTGTTTGCCCTTCCCCACAACACCATATTTATGGGTTTC
Source organism: Bartonella sp. AU16XJBT (assembly GCF_028618665.1). GTDB lineage: Bacteria > Pseudomonadota > Alphaproteobacteria > Rhizobiales > Rhizobiaceae > Bartonella. The sequence continues at coordinate 30,976 of NZ_JAQITF010000007.1, read as the reverse complement.
TCTAGGATCGCATTCCTGAACTGCTATAATATTTCCGCCCCCCGTTTTTTCATAAAGGCTCATCATCTCAGAAAGACACCCCTTTTTCGCTTGTATCAACATATCAGGTAATAACAAAGCAAAAGGTTCGCCTGCAACTAATTCACGCGCGCACCAAAGCGCATGCCCTAACCCCAAAGGTTGCTGTTGCCGTGTGAAAGAAGTTGTCCCTGGCAATGGCTGTAAACGGTATAAATGCGCAAGGTCTTCTTTTTTTCCACATTCAGCAAGTGTTGTATATAATTCAACTTGCACATCAAAATAATCCTCAATGACTGCTTTGTTGCGTCCAGTCACAAAAATAAAATGCTCAATACCAGCCTCCCGAGCTTCATCCACAACATATTGAATAACTGGCTTATCAACAACTGTTAGCATTTCTTTAGGTATCGTTTTTGTCGCAGGAAGAAAACGCGTACCAAGACCTGCTACGGGAAATACTGCTTTCCGGATTTTACGCAAACTCACCCTCCTCAATGAATTCATATAACCTTGTCTATTTATCACATGTTTTTATGAAATAGTAAAAAAGATATCTTATTGTTTTGATTATCATTATAATGGGCAATCAAAAATGTAAAAGAGAATATGAAAATTTATTGAAAGGATTAAACGAATTATTTGTTGCAGTTTTTTCCTCTTCTTGATCATATTATCAATTAAACTAAATACAAAATAAAGTTATTGCACATCTAATAAATTGAATATTAATGGGGATTTCAAAATGCAAAAAACTAAATTGAAGACTTTCTTTTTTTTAGAGAAATCAATCAATCGAAGAACGCTTATCACTGGCTTTGTCGTTCTTTTGTCTGCTTTTTTAATGTTTTTTGCATCCTTTGCATATGCTGATAGTGGATTTAGATACTGGATTAAAGAGTTTAGAAAAACAGCTATTGCTCATAATATTACCCCCTCTACGTTTCATATGGCTTTTAAAGGCATTAATGCCATTGATCCAGAAGTTTTAAAAAGCGCCGCATACCAACCGGAATTTATTGCTCCCCCATGGAATTATTTTGATAATCGTGTCCATGATATTGCAATTGTGGAAGGACGGCGCCAAGCAAAAAAATGGAATAAATGGCTTCTTCAAATTGAAGAACGTTTTGGTGTTGACCGCAATATTCTGCTTGCTATTTGGTCTATGGAAAGCAATTACGGGAAAATTTTAACCAATAAAAGTGTCATGCGTGATACCATTCGCTCGCTTGCAACTCTCGCCTATGCTGATAAAAAACGTGCAAAATATGCACATACACAACTGATTGCTGCTATGAAAATCTTACAAAGTGGTGAAATTAAACGCTCTCAACTCACTGGATCTTGGGCCGGTGCATTGGGACATACCCAATTTATTCCAAGCAGTTATCTCGCCTATGCCGTTGATATGGATAAAGATGGACGGCGTGATATCTGGACCTCTGTTCCAGATGCTCTGGCTACTGCTGCTAATCTTCTCCACAAAAATGGCTGGCAACCTCACCTTATTTGGGGAGTAGAGGTAAAAGTTCCCCAGGGGAAAAATCTTCCTGAAGGCTGGTATTCCTTTGAACAATGGAAAAAATTAGGTGTAAAATACGCAAATGGGCATCCTCTTCCTCCATTAGCTGAACAAGCAATATTAAAATATCCAGATGGAGCCAAAGGACCTATATTCTTAGTCACAAAAAATTTCTTTGTTATAAAACGTTATAATAATGCAGATCGTTATGCTTTTGCTGTTGCCCTTCTTGCTGATCGTATTGCTGGACATCCTGGATTAGTGAATGATTGGCAAAGACCTTTTCAACCTCTTACCTTCCAAGAATGCAAAGAATTGCAATCTCGCTTAAGTGCACTGGGCTATTATAAAGAGAATGTTGATGGAAAAATCGGAACTGCCTCCCGCAAAGCAATTAAAGCTTTTCAGCTACATCACGGTTTAAAAGCAAATGGATATCCATCCTCTCAAGTGCTTTTTCTCCTTCGCAAACAATAATGGAGAGTTAAGGTTTTGTCTCTTTTTCGTCTGATATACTTGATGTTCTTGCTGTTTTCACTTTCTATTGTGGGGATTATACAGCCATCTCCAAGTAAAGCAACCAACTTCTTCAAATGGTTATCACAACAAAATAAACCGACACAACAACCACCGCAAATTATAGAACAAAAAATAAACAAGCCGCAAAAAAAGATCGTAACACAAAAAAACATACAAAAGCTGAAAAATGAGAATGCAAAGCGCATTCTTGTCATAGGGGATTTTACAGCTTCTGCTGTTGCCGATGCACTTAAAAAGTTTTTTGCAGATAATAGCGATATCGTTATCATGAACAACACAATGCCTGCTTCTGGCTTAGTTCGAACGAATTATTATTCTTGGCAAAGCAATATTTCTAAACTCATTGATCAAAATAATCCCGATGTCATTATCATGATGATCGGTGCAAATGACAATCAACCCATCATAGACTCTCATAGCATGATTAACACAGATCAATCAGAATGGATACGCATCTACAAACAACGAATTATCGAAATTGCTGAAAGTCTTCATGCCTCTGGAAAATCATGGATATGGATAGGTCAGCCTTCTTTTGGAAATGACCTTTTGACACAAAAAATGAAAATTTTTAACGCGCTCTATAAACAAGAAACAGAAACAGCGGGAGGATATTTTCTCGATATCTGGAGCGGTTTTATTGATAAAGAAGGAAACTTTTCTTTTTCAGGCTATGATATTCATGGGAAAATAGCCAAATTACGTACCAATAATGGCATTCATTTTACATCTGAAGGAAAGAAAAAACTTGCCTCTTATTTAGAAGAACCATTGAAAAATATTTTAAATTTTCATGCCTTTTCTCATGAACAGCCATACTTAACCGATCAAACTATGCAAAAATTTATACAAGAATCAGAAAAACAAGAACCAAGTAATATTATGCGTCAGCCTCCGATGAGCCTCGAGGATATGACACAACAAAATACCCACCTTTTAGGCAAAAGAAAATCAAGTTTTATAAAAAAATCATGGTTTCCACCAAATGGGCATCAAAAAGATCGCGCTGATAATTTTTCTTCCCCATAATGTTGATTTAAAATATAAAATCTTATTTCCCCCATAAACGAAAAGCGAATAAGATAAAAAATACTGCTCACAGAACCATAAATGAAGGGAAGATTTGCATAAATCGCAACTGCATCTTTCGAATAATATGAAAACGGCATGGTGTTAACCATACCGTTATCGTTTATAGTCCACGTTTGTTAATCATTGCGTCTGGTAAAGGCATCCGTCCCCGAAAAGCTTTATACAGTTCCTCTGGATCACGGCTTCCCCCTGCAGAATAGATAAAACGCTTTAAAAGATCAGCAAGCTCTGAATTAAAGACATCACCTGTTTCTTCAAATGCTTGAAAAGCATCAGCATCAAGTACTTCCGACCACATATAAGAATAGTAACCAGCAGCATAACCATCCCCTGCAAACACATGCATAAAATGCGCAGGACGATGACGCATAATAATCGTATCAGGCATGTGCAACTTTTCTAATTCTTTATGTTCAAAAATTGTTGGATCAGTGACTGCTTCTCCTTGATGAAAAGCCATATCCACTAAAGCTGATGAGATAAATTCAACCGCAGAAAATCCAGCATTAAATGTCTGTGCCACCAAAACTTTATTGATCAATTCTTGTGGCATCGGATGCCCTGTTTTTGCATGTATAGCATAAGATTTTAATATCTCTGGTACGGTTAACCAGTGTTCATAAAGTTGAGAGGGAAGTTCAACAAAATCGCGTGCAACAGATGTTCCCGCTACAGAGGGCCATGTGACATCAGAAAGCAAACCATGCAATGCATGCCCAAATTCATGGAAAAGTGTACGTGCATCATCAAGTGATAAAAGTGCAACCTCCCCTTTAGAGGGTTTAGCAAAATTACAAATATTGTAGATAATCGGTTTTTGGCCGCCATTCAATTTATGCTGCGATTGCAATTGGCTCATCCATGCACCGGATCGTTTTGAAGAACGTGCAAAATAATCACCAATGAAATGCCCAAGTAAACTTCCATCAGATTTCTTTACTTCCCACAGACGTGCGTCAGGATGCCAAAGTGCAACAGCATTTTTTTCTTCAAAGGTAATGCCAAAAAGTTTTTCTGCTACCCCAAAAGCCGCTTTAATCATACGATCAAGTTGAAAATAATATTTAATTTCAGCGCTATCGAAAGAGAGTTTTTCAGTGCGGAGCTTTTCAGCATAATAACGCCAATCCCAAGCGGCTAAAGATTCATTGCTTCCTTGATTGTTGGCAAAATTTTGTAATTCAATTTGCTCAGTAGAAGCCTTTGCTCTTGCGCGCTCCCATATAGGCATAAGCAAATTCATAACGGAATCAACACTTTTAGCCATGGTATTATCGAGTTTCAAATCTGCGAAAGATTTATATCCCAATAATTTAGCCTGCTCATCTCGAAGCGCAACAATCTCTAAAATAATGGTTCGATTATCATTCTTGTTATTATTTTCACCACGTTTAGCCCAAGCTTGGAATGCAACCTCACGCAAATCACGACGATCAGAGAATTTTAAAAAAGGTTCAATAATCGAGCGTGCTAGTGTTAACGCATAGGCTTCTTCATTGCCTCTTTCACACGCAATTTCTTTCATTGAAGCAATAAGATCTTCCGGTAAACCAGATAAGTCTGTTTGTTTTAAAAATAGAATCCATTCAGCTTCATCGTTTAAGACATTCTGCCCAAAAGTAGCATTTAAAAAAGCAAGCCTTTCATTAATTTCCACAAGCCGTTTCTGAGCTTTATCGTCTAGTTTTGCACCATGACAAACGAACTTTTTCCACCATAATTCAAGAACGCGTGTTGTTTCACTCTCAAACATGCCCTGCTGCGACTGTTTATAAAGTACATCTATTTTTGCAAATATCCGCGCGTCCATCATCATTTTTGAAGAATAACGGGAAAGTTTTACAACGAATTCTTGTTCGAGCTGTTGAATCAACGCATTCGTATGAGCACTGGTGCGCAAGAAAAATATTGAACAGACACGATCCAGCGCTTTGCCACAAAGCTCAAAAGGTTGCAAAAAATTCTCAAGCGTTGGTGGTTCTTGCACCATCGCAATCGCCTCTAATTCTTCTTCGGCTTCTTGAAGGGCCTGTTCAAAAGCGGGTTTAAAATCTTCATCTCCTATAGAAGAAAAATCAGGAAGACCTGAAAATCCCTTCCAGTCCAGCACTACTGCTTTTGTCATAATACTTTATGTCTCCATTATAAATTTAAGCTGTAACAATTATCTTTACGACACAAATTGATAATATACTAAAACTATTTCGTGAGTTTCAAAACTAACTTTCAAAGCTCTCTTGAATAAAAAATTTTAAAATATCTTTAGCTTTATGAGATCAATAAAAATAAGAATTTCTACACTTATCAAACAAAATCTTTGATTTATAAAGATAAATTATCGTTTTTTATATTAAATGAGAAACTTGAATATCGTAAGATTCTCTGATTTTAAACCATATTATATAGAAGCAATAAAGATTATTCGCTCACACATCACAAATGAAATTGCCTATTGATAAAAACACTTGAAGAAAAACATAAAAACGCTTCTTATGAATTTTTAAAATGCAAGAGCTGTTATAGTATTGGGGGCTGGAAAATAGTATAATGATACCAGTGCGCACCTTTTATTTAAACGTAAAGATGGTAATCTTCTATGAATTTTATACCATTTACGCGTAACGTCATGAAATGGGCGTAACGTGTGCTCAGAGATATTTCTTTAAAACAAGCGTATGAATTCGTAACATAAGTGTATGCTGTTTTTTTAAAGAGTAACCCCATAAAGAACGTAAAAACCAAAATTTTGAAGAAAGGTATAATCTCTAATCTTTACAAAACATTGCTGTAGATTCTTTCAAAAATCGCAAAGCTGTACTAAAGAAATGACGGAAAAATGAGAACTGTTTTTTACATTTACGCCTTCATATTACCCCTAAATTAGGCTGTATTCTTACTTTCAGTGATTTCAGAAACTTGTTTATAACTTATAATCTATCCTTGACTTTAATTAAAATATTAATAATTGGAAATATAGTCGGAGAGGTTTTTTCGGATCTTCCATAAACTTTTATTTTTTTATTTTTTATCTCGTCATCTTATCTAGATTTATAACGCTCCAACTTTTCAGGAGGTACTTTATCATGACTGAAATCAAAACGACCTTCGACTTCAAAAATTTTTCTCCTGAAGCTCTCGCTGAAAAATTAAAAAGTCAGCATTTTGCGGACTCTATTGATATCATCAATGACCTCGATATCATGGAGCGTGTAACTATTCTCAGTCTTCTGCCTCTTGAGTATGTTATCGAACTATTTGATAAACCAGAGCTTGAGCAACCTGTTGCTATTTTAGAACTTCTGCCCATAAATCGTGCTGTTGAAATTCTTGATGGCATGTCTGCAGATGCTGCTGCAGACGTCTTTCAAGAAATGGATAAAGAAACCCGCACGCGGCTTTATGCCTTGCTTAAACCCTTAACGCGCGCTGAACTTAAAAAACTCACCAGTTATCCTGATCATACAGCAGGGGCACTGATGACAACAGAATTTATAGTGGTTCCTTCAAACTGGACCATACAAAAAACTTTGGATCACATTCGTGAGGTAGAGCGAACACGAGAAACAGTTTATACCAGCTATGTAATTGACCCTAAAACAGGAACTCTTCTCAAAGCTGTTTCACTGCGTAACCTTATTCTTGCCTCACCTGATGAACAAATTCTTAATGTTCCTACCCATGACTCGCCCATTACAATATCGCCCTTCACGCATCATGAAGATATTGCGCGTCTTTTCCAGCGCCATGACCTTCTCTCGGTGCCCGTCGTTGATGAAAATAACCATGTCATTGGCATTGTAACCGTTGACGATGTGCTTGATACTATGGTCGATGAGATGAATGAAGACGCCTATAAATTTGGGGGTATGGAAGCGCTTGATAAGCCCTATATGCAAATCAAATTTCCTGAAATGATGAAAAAACGCGGCGGCTGGCTCGCTTTACTCTTTATCGGTGAAATGCTAACCGCAAGCGCTATGCAACATTTCGAAACTGAACTTGAAAAAGCGATTATTCTTACACTGTTTATTCCTCTCATTATGAGTTCAGGAGGAAATTCCGGTTCACAAGCTACATCCCTTATTATCCGCGCATTGGCTTTACGTGAACTCACGCTGAAAGACTGGTGGAAAGTTATCATTCGTGAAATTCCAACAGGACTATCCCTTGGTCTCTTACTCGGAATTATTGGCGTTACGCGCATTGCTCTTTGGCAAAAACTCGGTATCTATGACTATGGACAACATTGGATTGCTGTTTCAACAACTGTAGGCACCGCTTTAGTCGGCATCGTTACCTTCGGTTCTCTTTCTGGCTCTATGTTGCCCTTTATCCTTAAAGGTTTAAAATTTGATCCTGCAAGTGCTTCTGCTCCTTTTGTGGCAACTTTAGTAGATGTCATGGGTATTATAATCTATTTTTCTGTAGCTTCCCTTATTTTGTCAGGAACTCTTCTTTAAACATGTGATGTAAAAACAAACCCTTATGGAAAGATCTTGCCATGTTGTTTCAGATCTTTCCATAAGAGCACAAGCTCTATTATTTGTTTTCTAGCGCATCAGTTTATAAATAATACATCATTTTTATATATTAAATCATACCGTAAAATTATCTCATCATAATCTTCTCATAAAATCATCTTCTTGCTTGTCATAGGTGGGATAGATGTGTGGATGGAAATTATATCAAGAAAGGAGTAAAATACTCCTTATGTCTTCTCTCAAATATACAAGCTGTCGCAATATGACAGCTGAGACAAGAATAATAATGGAGGTGATATAGGGTTTATACGCTTCACAAAGGCGTTGAGGGTATACCGTTCACGTGTATTAGAGCATTCATTGGCCCTATCATGCAATGGATATGTGATATTAAGGCATCTCTCTTTAAAAGAAGACAGAAATGTGCACAACAAATGTATTCTTTTTAGAGCGTTCTATTTGTAGGAGAGGTATAATTCTATAAAGTATGATAAACAAAAGTGTAGGCAATACACCAATCTCGATGATTTTAAATGTAATTCTTGAGAAGATCTTAAAGTCATAAAACCGAATTAAAAATAACAGCAAAGAGGGAAACTTTCTATACCTTCATATTCTTTATAAATCAGGCTGTGTTCGTATTTCATAAATAAATCAAATAGATATCATTTTTCCTCTCATCTGGCATACAAAAGTTAGAACTTCTTATAAAATTCTTAAATCTCAGTATTTATCTTAAATATGCGGTTGCATTAAATCTGGAGATGTTGATTGACAAACTCCAAAAGAAACGAAAGCTTTATTAGGAATAACAATGTTATAAAGCTGTCAATAGATTGGCTATAGATTGAGAGATATTCTAAATTTTTATCAATATTTTTGCAAAACAACAAAGATGACACAGCTTGCTTTACTTATTCCTACAAGCCGTTCATATAAATTTCTTGCGTCATATTGATAAAAATCCAGTTGACTATGATTTATGGACAATTCTTGGCTCGAGAATAGAACACACACGAACGATAAAGTTCTTTTACGAAACTCCAGCAATTAAGGCTTCATAGAACATTAAAGACTTGGATGAATCGTTTTGCCATAAAAATATGGTCTCTATCTTCCAAAATTATAAAAAAACATGTAAAAGGCTTTTTAATAGTCAGGCGAAGAATGTAAAGACTTTGCCTCAAATGAAATTTCATTAAACGAAAAGAAGAAAATTTATGCAATTGCGTAACATTGCCATCATTGCCCACGTTGACCATGGGAAAACAACGCTTGTAGACGGACTTCTCAAGCAATCAGGAAACTTCCGTGATAATCAGCGTACAAGCGAACGTATGATGGATTCAAACGATATTGAAAAAGAACGTGGAATTACAATTCTAGCGAAAGTAACATCTGTTGTTTGGAAAGAGACTCGAATTAATATTGTTGATACACCAGGACATGCTGATTTTGGTGGAGAAGTTGAACGTATTCTAAATATGGTTGATGGAGCCATCGTCCTTGTTGATGCAGCTGAAGGACCAATGCCACAAACAAAATTTGTCGTTGGGAAAGCATTAAAAGTGGGATTGCGCCCTATTGTTGCTATTAATAAAATCGACCGACCTGATGCACGCGTTGATGAAGTCATTAATGAGGTTTTTGACCTTTTTGCCGCTCTTGATGCAACCGACGAACAGCTTGATTTTCCTATTCTTTACGGCTCGGGGCGCGATGGATGGATGGCTGAAGCCCCTGAGGGACCAAAAGATCAGGGACTTAGTCCTTTATTTGATCTTGTAACGCGGCATGTTCCTTCTCCTAGTGTAGCAGAAGGACCATTCCGCATGATTGGGACTATTCTTGAAGCAGATCCGTTTTTGGGGCGAATTATTACAGGTCGTATTCATTCCGGCTCTCTAAAACCCAATCAAAATGTTAAGGTTCTTGGGCAAGATGGAAAACTTTTAGAAACTGGACGTATCTCAAAAATTTTAGCATTTCGTGGTCTAGAAAGGCAACCTATTGAAGAAGGAAGTGCTGGTGATATTGTTGCGATTGCAGGTCTACAAAAAGGTACCGTTGCGGATACTTTCTGTGATCCAGCTGTTAATGACCCCCTTACGGCTCAACCAATTGATCCTCCTACTGTTACGATGAGTTTTCTCGTCAATGATAGTCCCCTTGCAGGAACGGAAGGAGATAAAGTAACAAGCCGTGTCATTCGTGACCGTTTGTTAAAAGAAGCAGAAGGCAATGTCGCCCTTAAAATTGAAGAATCAGCCGATAAAGATTCTTTCTATGTTTCAGGACGAGGAGAATTACAGCTTGCGGTTCTCATTGAAAATATGCGCCGTGAAGGATTTGAGCTTAGTGTTTCACGCCCACGTGTTGTGATGCAAAAAGATGAAAATGGAATAACTCTCGAGCCCATTGAAGAAGTTGTTATCGATGTTGATGAAGAATATTCCGGTACTGTTGTACAAAAAATGTCTGAACGTAAAGGCGAAATGGTGGAATTGCGCCCTTCTGGAGGTAATCGTGTCCGCCTTGTTTTTTATGCGCCCACTCGAGGACTCATTGGTTATCAATCTGAACTTTTAACGGATACCCGTGGTACAGCAATTATGAATCGCCTTTTCCATGCTTATGAACCTTATAAAGGAGACATTGCTGGGCGTGTTAATGGTGTTATGATTTCAAATGACAACGGTGAATCTGTCGCTTATGCTCTTTTTAATCTTGAAGATCGCGGGCCTATGATCATTGATGCAGGTGTGAAAGTCTATCAAGGTATGATTATTGGCATCCACTCACGGGATAACGACTTAGAAGTCAATGTTTTAAAAGGAAAAAAACTCACCAATATGCGTGCGTCTGGAAAAGATGAAGCCGTAAAGTTAACGCCTCCCATTAAAATGACATTAGAACGTGCTCTATCGTGGATACAAGATGATGAACTTGTGGAGGTCACCCCTAAAAATATTCGTCTCCGCAAACTTTATCTTGATCCCAATGAACGTAAGCGTTTTGAAAAAACGCGTGCATCAATTTCAAGCTAATTTCATAATCTCTTTGGTAAAATATTTTATTGTAAGCCTTACTTTAATCCCAGAAAGGATGTCTCTATGAATATTAAGGAAATACCCGTAGGCAAAAACCCACCAGAAGATATTAATGTTATTGTGGAAGTCTCTCTTGGTGGTCAACCAATAAAATATGAGATGGATAAAAAGTCGGGCGCATTATTCGTTGACCGTTTTCTTCATACCTCAATGGTTTATCCTGGAAATTATGGTTTTGTTCCTCATACACTTTCAGATGATGGTGACCCTATTGATGTTCTTATCTGTAATACCCGTCCACTGATGCCTGGTTGTGTGATCAATGTTCGCCCTATTGGGGCTCTGATGATGGAAGATGATGGTGGTAAAGACGAAAAAATTATTGCCATTCCCACACCAAAATTAACAAAACGCTATATCAATATTCATGACTATACAGACCTGCCTGAGATTACACTCAAGCAAATTGAACATTTCTTCAAGCATTATAAAGATTTGGAACCTGGAAAATGGGCCAAAATTGAAGGGTGGCGTAATAAAAACTTTGCTCATGAATTAATTAAGCAAGCGGTTGAGCGCAACAAAGAAATATAATAATTTTAATAACATAAGGCCTATTTTTTAATAGGCTTTATTATTTATTTTTCTACGAGATACGATCTCTAAAGGATTGCCATATCTCCTTTAACTCTTCTAAATGTGTTGAAAAGTGAAGTTGTTTGTAGCGAGATGTTGCCCCACTTTTCAGAGAAATAGAAGAAGATGGAATTTTCCACTGCTTCGCAAAAAATTTAATGAGAGCTTTATTTGCTTTGCCATCTTCAGGAACAGCACGAAGGCGTGTAACCAGATATTGTTTCTCACCATCCCTACATTCAATCCCTATTATTTTGTCAACAGATGATTTGGGAATGAGGTATACAAACAAAATCAAACTACTTTTATCAACTTGATAAAACATATATTTGCCTCAAATCACATTTCTATAGATACATGCTTGCGTAAGCGCGCCACATAAAAGTACGAATAAAATAAATAATAATAAACACCACAATAGGCGAAATATCAATTGTTCCCAAATTTGGTAAAATCCGCCGGATAGGGTTTAAAATGGGATTTGTAAGGCGATATAAAAAGTTTCCTATCAAAATAACAAAGCGGTTGCGCGAATTTATGATATTAAAAACATAAAGCCAAGAAAAAATGACACTAGCAATTAAAATATCAATATAAATATTAAAAACCAAATCAATCGTTTGAAGCAATGCATAAACCATGCGTTATCTCTTTCAATCCAGGAAACAGAAAAGCGTATAAAAAGCCTTCGTTAAGATAAGTCTGTATATTGAATACAATATTTATACTCTAATATTCTGTGAATAAAAGACTAAATATTCCAACTTCTCCGCCTCTCCATTTAATGATGATGAAGCGAGAAGACAAATATCAAAATTAAAAATAGTGCAATGGAAAGAAAAGAAACAGAAAATAATCTGAAAACTTTAAAACCTCTTAATTATAAGATTAACCTTAAATCTCATCGTTTGAATGATCATATACGCAAAAACTAAAAACGGCCTTAAAAGGCCGTTTTTGTTTTTAAAATTATTTCTGCAAAGCAATCAAACGGTTAAGGGCATTACTAAAACCATCGAGCTGAACAAATAAATCATTCAAAGCTGGTTCACCTGCAGCCGCAATTGTCATCGCCAACTTTAATTGTTTTCCAGAACGTAAAGCTGCTACGTGATTTTTGTCAAAAGCAACTGGAACCATGCAACCTGCTGGTACACAAGTCCGAATACCGGTTTCAATAACAGCTTTTCCTTCATCAACTTGTAAACGGACAGGCTTAGAAACCAAAATGCCAAAAGGAACTGTTAAATTACCCGATACAACACCTTCAGTATTGAGAATAAGGCTCATAGCCACAATAACACGCCCCTGCTCATTTACTTCTTGACGGTGCATAAAACAAATTCTTTTCCCTTCTTGTAACCCACAGTTAATGGTCCACAAACCATAGGTTTCAGTTAAAGAAGAAGCGCCATTTGGCAATGTCGCTGCTGCCTCTTTCGGTGCAGAAGGCTTTGAACTTGTTGCAAATGCAACAGATGAAATACTCAAAAGAGTACAAACTATAAGTAAATTAAATAACTTTTTCATTTTATATTCCTGTTCTTTACATAAAAGAGAAACATGATTATCATTTATAAATAATATACATCATATAAAGCATCTTAATAAAAAAAGCTTTCTCATAGTCATATAGCTTTTATAATGACCTAAGGCTACCTCGAAATTCGTTGACAACTCTCATATAAACATGCTTTTTAAAAGAAACAACAATCAAAGGAAGGGTTTCTAGATCAATCCATTTCCATTGATCGAATTCCGCTTTATTGCCGTCTGGCGGTGGATTAATTGCAATTTCAGAAAGCTCTCCCGTAAACTGAAACGCAAACCATTTTTGCATTTGCCCACGATATTTGTTGCTTAATGCGCTTCCAACAAGTTCTTGTGGAAAATCATAGTGGAACCAATTTTGCGCTTCTTTAATCAACTTTATAGATCGAATACCCGTTTCTTCATAAAGTTCACGATATGCCGCATCTAATGGCTTTTCATCTTCATCAATCCCTCCTTGAGGAAGCTGCCAACGATGCGATATTTCAATATCCGCATGAGCAGGCGTCATTAAACGACGCCCGACCCAAACTTTACCTTCATGATTAAAGACAACAATCCCAACACATCTGCGATAAGGAAGAGTCTTCAAGTTAACATCTGCATCCATTATATTCCTCAAAAGCGCAAGCTATCGATATCATTTCTCACTTTAATATATCCTTATTGGGATCTGGTGGAAATGCTGCATTCGCCAGCTCACCCCGTAACAGTTTGTAAGCCTCATTCAATTGAATATCATCCTTAGGATCTTTCGGAACAAAAGCAGCTGAACCAGATCCTTTATTGTTTTCTCGTTTCCCTTTGATATGCCCTTTTAATGCGGACTCACCAACTTTTACATCATAACCCTTATATTTTTCAGGAAGTGGTTGCTCTACAATAATATCAGGTGTGATCCCTGTTCCTTGAATAGAAGTGCCAGACGGCGTATAATAAAGTGCTGTTGTTAAACGTAAGGCACCATCTTCGCCTAGAGGAATGATCGTTTGAACAGATCCTTTACCAAAAGATTGCGTCCCTAAAATTGTTGCACGACGATGATCTTGTAGGGCACCTGCAACAATTTCAGAAGCACTTGCCGAACCACCATTAATAAGGACAATGAGTGGTTTTCCATTGATGACATCACCTGGCTTCGCATCAAATCTCGTCACATCACTCTTTTTACGGCCACGCGTTGATACAATCTCACCTTTATTGAGAAAAGCACTCGAAACATTAACAGCTTGATCTAAAAGTCCACCAGGATTAAGCCGCAAATCAAGAACATAACCTTTTAGTTTATCTTCAGGAATTTTAGATTGGATATCTTTAATCGCTGCCAGAAGATTCCCTAATGTCTGCTCAGAAAACTGAATAACTCTTAAATATCCAATGTCGCCCTCAACCCGATATTTCACCGCTTTTACCTTGATAATATCACGAATAATTTTAACTTCAAATGGCTGATCAACGCCAGAACGAATAATTGTTAAAGTAATTGGTGTTCCAGGAGCCCCTCGCATTTTATTAACAGCTTCATTCAATGTTTGACCATTCGTTTGTACATCATCAATTTTTGAAATAAGATCTCCTGCTAGAATACCTGCTTTTGAAGCGGGGGTATCATCCATCGGTGAAACAACTTTAATTAAGTTTTTTTCCATAGTGACCTCAATACCAAGACCTCCGAATTCTCCTTTCGTAGAATCCCGCATATCTTTAGCTTCTTCAGCATTCAAATAAGATGAATGGGGGTCCAGTGATGTAAGCATGCCATTGATAGCATTTTCAATAAGCTTTTTATCATCTGGAACTGTGACGTATTGCTTACGCACGCGTTCAAAAACATCGCCAAATATGGCCAATTTTTTATAGGCGTTATCTTCATTATTTGCAGCAACAGACTGCACCATAATCATTGAACAGGCGCCGAGCAATACCCCAGCGACCAAAAGAATAACTTTACGAATCATTTTGGCTCCTTCTCATTTTTTCAGTCTGCCACCAAGGAGTTGGATTTACAGGCTTTCCCTGCTTTCTAAACTCAATGTAAAGCATTGGAGAAGCTTTTCCTATATCCAATGCAACACTATTTGCAATAAATTGCATCCCCATCATACCCAGAGGCTCACCTGAAAGAACAAACTGCCCCTGTTTTACATTAATTTTCGACATTCCAGTAAGAATGATATGATAACCATTTCCAACATTGAGAATGATTAACTGTCCGTAAGAACGAAATGGCCCAGCAAAAGCAACAAAAGCATCCGCGGGCGATATAACAACAGCCCCTGACTCTGTTTCTATCGTCTCACCAAAACGCGTAATCTGCGAATTCTTATGAGAATATCGGATTCTTTTTCCTGAAACAGGAAAAAGTAAAGAACCTTTTCGGCTTTCAAAATTGGATTGCTCTAACAATTGTAAACTTTTCCGTATCTGTATTGATGAATCAGAGTTAAGTTTTGACTGACGGTCAAGCTCTAAAATCAATTCTTCCAAAGACTGCGCTTTTTTAGCAAGAGCAATATTTTTTTGTTGCTGTTCTGTAAGTTCTTTTTCTGATTTTTTTTGTAGTTTGTTTTTTTTGTCTAATAAAAGCTCTAGACGTTTTCGCTGTTCTGCTTGACTTTGCAGTTTGGTCTTTAATGCCGTATATTCCATAGTAATGGAATTGCTTAAATTGGTCAACTCCTTGAGTTTCTCTGTTAAATCTCGTGTTTTCTCTTGCATCTGAGGAATGACAGCCCCTAATAAAACAGAACTGCGCATAGAAGCCAACACATCCTCTGGCTGTATCACAAGAGCTGGAGGTGGATTTAATCCCATACGTTCTAAAATTGCAAGAACTTCTGCAAATTCAGTGCGACGACTTTTTAAACTTTGATAGACTTGTACCCGCTTTTCTATCATTTTTTCAAGCTTTTCTTCCCTTTCTGCAATATCATCTGCGACTTTACGTTCTTCTTGAGCAGCTTTTATGAGTGCATCACTCAAAACACGTTGATCTTTTTTTAAATTCTCAACTTGACGCGTAAGAAAAACAACACGCTCACGCGAAAGTGAAATATTTTGACGAATTTCTCCCAATTCTTTATGTACTTCTGTACTCCTCATTGTATCTTCCGCATGCGATGCAGAAAAGCAAAAAAACATACTCAAGAGCAGGATGACAAATATCACGCATTCCCCATATAAATATCGCATCTTTCTATGAAGAAGCTTTTTCATTTGCAAAAACCATAACACCTCATCGTATACACGAGAGATGCTTTAAACGGTGTCGGCTAAAACTATATTAATAAATATATAAATAAGTGATAAAAATTGAACAAAAATATTTAAAAACGATGATAGGGATGATGATTTGCAATGGTTACAGCACGGTAAAGTTGTTCTGTGAGAAGAATGCGTGCAATTTGATGTGGCCACGTCATAAAACCAAAAGATAAAAGAAAATCAGCACGATTCCTTATTTGTTCATTATGCCCATCAGGTCCCCCCAAAGCAATGATGACATCTCGAATGCCTTCATCACGATAACACCCTAATTTTTCAGCAAAAGCAGCTGAAGAAATCGACTCTCCACGCTCATCCAACACAATTAATCGACATTTTTCAGGTAAAAATTCAATAAGTTTTCTTCCCTCTTCCTCCATACGTTGACACGCTGTTTGAGCACGACTTTCTGGTATCTCTTGTAACTTTTTTAAATGAAATCCTACAGCTCCAGAACTTTTAGAAAAACGATCCAAATAATGCAGAACCAATTTTTGCTCTGCTCCACTTTTCATACGACCAACCGCAAAAATAGAAATTTGCATTTTAATGATCTCCGAAGAGAACCGATGTTGTATTGTTTAAATCTGGAGCCATCCATATTTTTTCTAAATTATAAAAAAGACGAATTTCCGGACGAAAAAGGTGAATGATAATATCACCTGTATCAATTAACACCCAATCACCTCCAGAAAGCCCTTCTACACGTGCAAGGCCTTGCCCACTGTCTTTCCAAATGCGTAACAAATGATCAGCAATAGAAGATACATGACGCTGGGAATTTGCTGAAGCTATGACCATATAATCAGCCAAAGATGACTTCCCTTGAATATCAATAGCAACAATATCTTCTGCTTTTGTATCTTCTAAACTCTTGAGAATAATTTCCAGACTCTCCTTAACAGAAAAAACTTCTTTTTCTGTTAAGGGCATCATATCGTAAGAGTGGTTTTGTACAACGTTTTTCAGATCAATATTCCTTTCTTATTGTTGTAGAATGTAAAAAAGCTTTCTCTAAAGAGAAGCAGAATCTTATAAATTGTTCAAGAAAAATTATTCTTCTTCAAACGAAGGTTTGTTGAAGATTGAAAAGATAAAGGTCCATGCAAATAAGTCCAAGCTGGTGGTTTTATAAAAGGTAATCGCTCACTTTCTCTCTCATCCAAACGAAACTGGTGATAAATGTGTGCCATAGGAGAAGAGAGAGCTGACTTATTGCCTAAAGGACGGTCAATAATTGCAATAGGAAGCATAGAGACAATATCACGCCATCGATACCAATGATGAATCGTTGTAAAACTATCTGCACCTATAATCCATACAAAATTTACGCCACTGTAATGATTCAGAATATGAAAAATCGTCTCGACTGATACTTTGCTCCCTATAGCCTGCTCAAAACCTGTTAAGCGAATTTTCGGATGATCAATAAGCTTAAAACTTAATTGCATCCTCTCCTCTAAAGGAAGCAACTGTGTACAATCCTTTAAAGGATTCCCTGGACTAACCATCCACCATAACTGATCAAGATGCAAACGACGAATAGCAATTTTTGCAACAAGAAGATGCCCCGCATGCGGCGGATTAAAGGAACCACCAAAAAGACCCACAACATTGGATCTTTCAACAGGTGGCATACGATTTTTCCATGGAAAAAATGGATTTTTCAAGCTCTAACCTGACCATTTCCTTTAACATGATATTGAAATGATGTCAGCTGTTCAACACCTATGGGACCACGTGCATGCATTTTTCCTGTTGCGATACCAATTTCCATTCCAAAACCAAACTCACCTCCATCAGCAAATTGTGTGGACGCATTGTGCAATAAAATAGCTGAATCCAAATGATTAAAAAAATTCTTCACCACTTCCATATCCTCAGCAATAATCGATTCCGTATGTCCTGATGAATAACGCTTAATATGAGAAATGGCTCCCTCAACCCCTTCAACCGTTTTAACAGAAAGAATAGCATCAAGATATTCATGTGACCAGTCTTCTTCAGAGGCTAATTTCACATCTGGCAGAAGAAATACAATATCTTCTGTGGCACGGATTTCACACCCCTTCTCCTGTAAAGCAGTCAAAACAGGAAGAAACTTTTTTAATGCCTCGTTGTCAATGAGAACTGTCTCAACAGCACCACATATCCCTGTCCGACGCAACTTCGCATTTAAAACAATATTGCGCGCCATATCCAAATCTGCTGATTTATCAATATAAATATGACAAAGTCCCTCTAAATGGGCAAAAATTGGAACACGTGCATCAGACTGAACGCGCGCAACAAGACTCTTTCCACCACGTGGCACGATCACATCAATCGCTCCATCCAATCCTTTGAGCATTTCCCCAACGGCAGCACGATCTGTCGTTGCAACCATTTGAATTGCATCTTTCGGTAAACCAGCGCGCTCCAAACCTTGTACTAATGCACGATGAAGAGCATGTGAAGAATGAAAACTATCCGAACCACCGCGCAAAATCGCGGCATTACCCGCTTTTAAACACAAAGCACTCGCATCAACTGTAACATTTGGGCGACTCTCATAAATAATACCAATCACACCAAGAGGTGTCCGTACACGACTTATATGAAGCCCATTGGGGCGTGTCCACGCACTCATGACCTGCCCAACCGGATCAGATAAACGAGCAACTTGGCGAACACTATCTATCATTGCACCCAAACGCAATTCATCTAATTTGAGCCGATCAACCATTGCGGCTTTCAAATTATTCTGAGCAGCCTTCTCTAAATCCAAACAATTCGCCCGTAAAATTTCATCTGAGTGAGCCTCTAGACTTAAAGCGATCATTTCCAACGCATTGTTCTTTTGCTCAGAAGAAGCAACAGCCAAAGCTGCAGCGCCAAAACGTGCTTTTTTTCCCATATCTTTCATTTGTTCTTCTAAAGTCATCGTATCATTCACTCTACCAAAACAATAAAACCAAAGTAACTTTTTTAAACAGAATTGGTCAAGCAGCGTAAAATCATATCATTACGATGCACCATAGCAGAGCGTGCCTCATACCCAAGAATAGATTCTATTTCTTCGCTTTTACGCCCTATAATGCGTACAGCTTCATCTTTGCCATAACTTACAAGTCCACGCGCAATCTCAACCCCATTTATATCAACAATAGCAACCGTATCCCCACGATGGAAATTTCCCTCAACAGCAATAACCCCTGCTGCTAATAATGATTTTCCTGATTCAAGAGCCTTAATGGCTCCTTGATCAATCGTCAAAATACCAGACGGATCTAAATGACCAGAAATCCATGTTTTCCAAGCACTAACAGATTTCTCACCGGCCGCAAAAAAACTCTTGCGTTCACCTTTGTCAATCGCCGCAAGGGGATTCATACGTTTGCCTGAAGTAATAATCATCGCCGTTCCAGCAGCATTCGCTATCTTTCCAGCATCAAGCTTGGTCTTCATTCCTCCCCGCGAAAACTCTGAAGCAGCAACATCTGCCATTTTTTCGATATCATGCGTAATGGACGCCACAAAAGGAATAAATTCAGCCGTCGGATCACAATGGGGAGACTTTGTATAAAGACCATCGATATCAGATAAGAGTATTAAAAGATCTGCGCCCATCATTGTTGCCACACGTGCAGCTAAACGATCATTATCACCATAACGAATTTCATTCGTCGCGACAGTATCATTCTCATTAATAACAGGCACTGCTCCAAAACGTAAAAGCACATTGATCGTCGCACGTGCATTGAGATAACGCCTTCGCTCTTCCGTATCAAATAAAGTGAGCAAAATTTGACCTGTTTTGAGCCCATGTTGTGCAAGCGCATCACCATAGGTTTTCGCTAATTCAATTTGTCCCAAAGCAGCACATGCCTGACTTTCTTCCAATTTCAAAGCTCCCTTAGGAAGCTGTAGCAATGTCCTTCCTAGCGCAATAGCGCCTGAAGACACCAATAATATTTCTACGCCTCCTTTGTGCAATTCAACAACATCATTAATCAAGCTTTTAAGCCATTCAACGCGTAAACCTGTCTGAGGATCAACCAAAAGTGCAGATCCAATCTTGACCACGATACGTTTATAGTGTGTGAGTTTTTGCAATCCAACAGCCATCTCAATCAATCCTGCTATCCCCACCCATCTCCTCTTTGCGTGACATCTCAATAATATGTGCACCAGCACGCAGTACATTTTCTAAACCTTCGCGACTAACAGCCGAAAACATCATAACAGGTTGATCCGTTTCTCTTTGCAAAGCTTCCTGCTTCATTTTACGCTCTTCAATCGTGAGCGTATCTATCTGGCTTAACGCGACAATTTCAGTTTTATCACTTAGATTATTTCCATAGGCCTCAAGTTCATGACGCACAATTTGATATGCTTTTGCAACATCTTCTTCTTGAGCAGAAATCAAATGAAGGAGGACCCGACAACGTTCCACATGTCCTAAAAAACGGTCTCCAATTCCCACCCCTTCATGGGCTCCTTCGATCAACCCCGGAATATCAGCCAAAACAAATTCACGACCATCAATTCGTACAACACCAAGATGAGGATGGAGAGTGGTAAAAGGATAATCTGCAACTTTTGGCTTTGCTGCCGTTACAGAAGCTAAAAAAGTTGATTTTCCGGCATTGGGTAAACCAATAAGCCCCGCATCAGCAATTAACTTCAAACGAAGCCATATAGCACGCTCTTCTCCAGCTAAACCTGGATTTGCGCGACGCGGTGCCCGATTTGTCGATGTTGTAAAATGAAGATTACCAAAACCGCCATTCCCTCCTTTCGCAAGGCGATAGCGCTGTCCCACTTGTGTTAAATCACAGATTAACGTTGTATTATCTTCTTCAAAAATTTGCGTCCCAACCGGAACTTTAAGGATGACATCATCACCCTTCTCACCCGTCATATTACGCCCCTTGCCATGCCCCCCTGTTTTTGCTTTAAAATGCTGTTGGTAGCGATAATCAATCAGCGTGTTAAGCCCATCAACAACAAGAGCCCAGACATCACCACCCCGTCCTCCATTCCCTCCATCTGGTCCCCCAAATTCTATGAATTTTTCACGGCGAAATGATACTGCTCCAGAACCTCCATTACCAGAACGAATATAAACTTTAGCTTGATCAAGAAATTTCATTGGAAGCACTCACTGAGGAATCACTTTCTCTACCTCTATAGGCAATACATTAATTTTACCAGTTTTTCATCATTGATAACAGAAAAACTGTCACTATTGCTGATAACTCTTTGAGAAAAAAGTCATCCCATTTAAATAGGTTAAGTAAAGTGAAGCCTTCTTAAAAGAAGGCGCTATTCTTGTATTTTTGTTTTTCCCTTAAATTCAAGTGCTAGAAGATAAAGCTCCACGGATTCTGATCGGCTTGCGGGTGGTTTAACATGATAGACTTTTTTAAAATGCTGTTTTAACATTGCGAGAAGAGTATTTTCTGCTCCTCCTTGAAAGGCCTTTGCTAAAAAATGTCCCCCAGGCTTCAAAACCGAAAGAGCAAAATCAGCTGCAACTTCACATAAATAAATCGTTCTTAAATGATCCGTCTGACGATGACCTGTTGTTGGCGCCGCCATATCAGAAAGAACCACATCGGGTTTTGTTCCTAGAGTTTCAATTAATTTCTGCGGTGCATCTGCATGTAAAAAATCCATTTCTAGCATCGCAACTCTAGGCAATGGATCAACATGCAAATAATCAATACCAACAACACTAGGTTTTTCATCACTTGATCCTACTATGCGCTCAGCTACCTGACACCATCCCCCCGGTGCTGCCCCTAGATCAATAACTTTTTGACCTTTTTTCAGAAACTTATAACGCTCATTAATTTCAATGAGTTTATAAGCCGCGCGCGAACGATAACCATCTACTTTTGATTGATGAACATAAGGATCATTCAAATGCCTCTCTAACCATCGCCGTGATGAAGCTTTAATGGTTCCAGTTTTCTTTTTTACGCGCTGATATAATTCATGTGATCCTGAACCTCCATAGCCACCCGTTGGGGTTTTGGTTGTTTTTTTCATCTGTATTCATTGTCTCCACATTTAATTCTTTAACGCTTGAAATCTCTGCTCTTTCTACGACGACACCACACACCATCGCGTAACATCAGCTCTATCAAAATTCCTTCCCTTAATCCACGATCAGCAACTCTTAAACGCTGACTTGGCCAAACTTCTCGAATAACATCTAAAATTGCACAACCAGCTAAAACTAAATCTGCCCTCTCTCGCCCAATAAAAGGATTTATGACACGTTTTTCTATATCCCATGACAATAAGCGTTTTGTCATAAGAGTAATATCTGCATCATCCATCCAAATGCCATCTACTTTCCTCCTATCATAACGCTCTAAATTAAGATACATCCCTGCTAAAGTCGTAACCGTACCGGAGGTTCCCAAAAGATGAAACTTCGATCCTTGCGCTAACTCTCCTAATTTATGACGATCTGAAAAATTATTTAACAACCCTCGCACATAACTTTTCATTTTTTCAAAATCATCTAAACTAATATTATTCCCTCCAAAACGTTCAGCAAGCGTAACAACACCAACAGGAAGAGAAGTCCAAGCAGTAATTTGTCCAGCTAAACGAAAAGAACGCTTTTGAGAAACATCAAGGAGCACAATTTCTGATGATCCTCCTCCAATATCAAAAAGCACAATTGCTTCAGTATTTGGTTCAACAAGTGTACTACATCCTGTAACAGCAAAACGTGCTTCTGTTTGCCGATCAACAATTTCTAATTCAAGACCTGTCTCATCCAAAACACGCTGAATAAAATGTCTACCGTTTTCTGCTGAACGGCAAGCTTCCGTTGCAATCAAGCGATAACGCTTAATATGCCTTTGTTTTAGCTTTAAATGACAAATCTTTAATGCTTCAATCGCACGATCCATAGCTTGTGTATTAAGAAAACCATTATTTATTAAACCTTCTCCCAATCGTACAATACGAGAAAAAGCATCAACAACACGAAAATATCCAGGTTTGCTAGGAGATGCGATAAGAAGACGACAATTATTCGTTCCCAAATCAAGAGCCGCATAAAGAGGTGGAGATTTTACTTGAGAAAACCGTCGGAGAAAAGGCGCTTTGAGTTTTTTTGTTTTTTGAGCACCTATCATTGTCTGACTATAAAATTCAAAAGCTGTCTCCGATTGAATCAAAACCTGTTTCTGTTTACAATGTCTTTTTCTCTGTTGCCTCTTTATATCAACAAGGATAGAGCATGCCTCTGTTCGTGACAATTCAGAACGATTATTTCTATCATTCTCACACTGGTCATACAACTGATTTACTTCGGTATCATATGACTCTCCTTGCTTTATCTCTTTTGAACCATAATTTAACGGGGTCATTTCTCTTATCCCTTGAGCGTTTCCCCCAATAAATAAACGCGAAAACTCTTCTGCTCATTCCTAAATAAAGCAACAATGCAGCATCAAATGATAAAATACAAGAAACCATTCCCTTTTTTCTTATCATCGAAATTTTCTACGCTAGTATCATTCAAATTTTGTATAATCCTTTGATGTTTCCGTGAAGTCATACTTCTCTTTATGAACTTAAAACTATAAATTAATCGTTTACGTTCACATCAATTTCGTAAATTATGCTATTTTTATATCATTCACACGAAGTATAGCTCTATTGTAACAAACCAGTACCTTCATACTCTTTGCTAACGCTTAAGGTTGCAACAACCTATATATTGATAGAGTTTATAAGAAAAAATTTTTCTTTTTTTTAATCGCGTTATCCACAAACGGACCTCGTTTGTTATATGCAACAAAATGGCTTTGATTATGCTAGAAGAAAAGCTTCATGGTCCTACAAAATATAATTACGATAGTCGTTATCTCGTGAATACAAAGAAAAATTATCATTCAAAAAATTCTCTAGGATTATAAATTTACTTGTTATTATAATATTTCAATTGAAAAATATTAATCTTTAATCAGACTGCTTTAAAAAGCCATATGAAACTTCGAAAAAATCCTAGCCTGCTTCTTATTAGTAAGGAAGCCATATTTCTATTTATTTAAAATTGAGTATTTCTAATCACTTTTTATTGCTAACAACTAACGCCATCACTCTTAAGATTTGTGGAACGCTCTAACCTAATTTTCTATTATATAAAGCACTCATTGTGGCTTTAACTTCATAAAACTCCCACTCTTTCGAATAAATCACCTCTCTATCATATTACATAAAACTTCTCACTTATTGCACCTTATAATTTACATTCAAAAATATAACACAACGATTTATGAAAAAATGTCTCTTGTTAAAAATACTCAATGAATTTCTAAGGGCGCAAAGAATTAAGCGCTGCGTTTAATCCTTTAAATGGCACAGTAAAAGAAAATACCTTTCCCTCTTTAAGTTTATAGGAAATACGTACTGTATTGTCCTGCTCTATTTGTTTAGTAAGAACCGGCCCTACTGGTGATTGTGCCAAACAAACCGTTTCATTACACTGCGTATAATGAATAAGAACAGGTTTTTTTACACCTTTCACAAACATTTGAATCGGAACATTTATATCAGAATTTGGTAATGTTCGAAAAAGAATCACTGCTTGACCATTTGTCGTAGAAACAAGAGACCAACTAAAAACGGTATTTCCTTCCTGATCATGAACAGTCTGTGTCACATTACATATACCTTGCTTAAGCTTTTGTTTTTCATCACAAATCAAAGTCCAGTCATAAAACTGCATAATAATTCGACGTGTTTCACCTGGTTCTCCTCTAGGTATCGATAAGTGCGGTGGATGCACTGTATAAATATTATTGTTCTCGTTAGCAAAGCTTTCGCTCTTGCCTATTAAGACAAGAGCAAACAGAACTTTTATTAACATACTTCTCTTTTTTACAATAGCAGCCATTTTTTCTATTATCATCTCAACCTCAGAGTAATTCCAGCACCTATCCCCCAGTGACCTCCAGCACTCGTAATAGATACATTCGACCGAATATTTCCATCTTCAGATGTATAACCAGCCCCAATAGCAAATGCGGATTGACTGCGCCACAAACCACTACCAAATGAAACACTTAAAGATCCTGGTATATCATAGTAACGTAAGTTGGATACCGCTAAACCAATCGCTGCTGCTTGTCTTGCTTCCTTGCGAACATCCTCAACAGCATAATTTAGCGTCTCAAACTTCATATCCGTATACGAATTAGCCTCATTAACGCCATCTTTTACAATATTAGAAACTTGTTTATCCGTATACTTTTTGGCATCTTCAAGAACCGTCTTCATCTGCTGTTCTGTGTAATCATGTAACTGACCTCCATTAACAGCTTCTTTCGAACCATTTTCAATCTTTCCATCCGCTACATTGTCTATTAACACTGGAGAACTGTCATCGCCACCAACCAACGTAACTTTGTTGGTCTTGTTACCATCAGCATCTTTATCATACTGAACAGAGCCCTCCGTAAATTTAGTTTCAATATCCTTGACCTGATCTGTAATCATCTGCTGGGTTTTCCAAAGCTGACCTCCATTAACTGCTTCTTTCGAATCTTCGTCTACTTTCCCATCCTCTACATTGATAATCTTACTAGGACTCTTAACCCCCTGATCATCAGCGTGAGACGCATCATAGCTCCCTTCCTTTTCATTCCAATTCAGACCATTCGAAGAAACATCCTTTTCAACTTCTTTTATACGATCGTTGATTGTGCTCATGCTGTCATTAACAACATCAAATGCTTCAGAAACACTCTTACGCTCTTCTTTATCACCTTTCGTACCATCTTCATTGAATGCTTGAACGTAGAATGTGGGGGCTTGCCAGTTCCCTTCCTTATCATAACCAGCTCCTCCACCAAAATAGGAGGCAAAGCTCTGTTGAAGAGTATAAATCTGACCACCATTAATTGCATCCGTTGAATCTTCTGATATCTTACCTTCCGCAAGGAACGTGATCTTGCTGTTGTCCTTTTTACCTTCTTCTCCATGTTGCGCTACAAACGCACCGGCATCATCACTCCACAACAACGCATTCTGCTCAATGTTGTCTGAAATCTCATTATGAAGATTCTTGAAAACCTTATTGATACCGGCAAACGCAGCTGCAATGCTATCATAATCCTCCTCTTCAAAGCTGCCATCTTCTTGGAAAGTCATTATCTTGAAACCTGGAAGGCTCCATTCTCCATCAACATACTTAGCATCACCACCAAAATACGTCGCTAGAGACTGATTCAGATCATAAATCTGTCCACCATTAACCGCATCACTCGAGCCCGATGCTATAGAGCCATCCGCAAGTGAGGTGATCTTGCTGGCTGTCTTCTCACCATCTTTTTCTCCATGCTGCGCTACAAAGGCACCTGTAGTCTTGTCCCACAACAAGGCATCGCCTTGCACAGATTCTGTGATGTTCGTGACTTTTTCATTAAAGTCTTTAACAATGTTCTGAACATTCTTATCAATTCCTGCAAACGCTTCCGCTACATTATGATGTTCCTGTGGATCACCTTCCGTACCATCTGCATTGTAGGTTTTAAGCGTGAACGTTGGTTCGCTCCATTCGTCATCTTCATACTTCATTTCACCACCAAAATACTTGGCTAGCGTCTGATTCAAAGAATAAATCTGTCCACCATTAACCGCATCACTCGAGCCCGATGCTATAGAGCCATCCGCAAGTGAGGTGATCTTGCTGGCTGTCTTCTCACCATCTTTTTCTCCATGCTGCGCTACAAAGGCACCTTTATCATTGCTCCAGTTCAAAGAATCCTGAGAAACACTTTCAGAAACATCCTTAATACGCTGGTTTACATTCTTGACACTAGTATCAAGCCCTTCAAAAGCTGTACCAACATCTTTAAATTCGCCCTCTTCTACCTTACCCTCTGTAGAAATCTTAGATAATTTATAAGTGGGATCAGTAAACGTGCCATCGCTAAATTTTGCATCACCACCCAAAAATTTAGCAACATCCTGAGAGATTGCATCAATCTGATTACCATTGATAACATCATGAGAATCTTTGGCAATCTTACCATCGGCAACATTATGTAATGCAACTTGACCTTTACTTGGGTCTCCAAAAGTCACACTATCTTTGTTAACTTTACGAGCTGATCTTGTAAATCCGCGGACGTCATCTGAAGCTTCTTCCTCATCATAATCATAGAAAACTGCAGCTGAACGCACCTCTTTAATTTCATCAGAAAGTTTCGTTACATTTTTATCAAGCTGACCCTTGTTAACTGCCTCATCGTCCTGTTCTGCCTCCTTCACGCCAGAAAGAGTGCGACTCTTACTGTCTTTATCGGCAATAGTGATTGCAGCACCATCTTTTTCGCCACCAATTTTGATAACCTTTGTTTCGGCATCTTGCTTAACAAGGCTATCGCTTACTACATTAGTAATATCATTTTTAATATTCGTGAATGAGCTGCTAACATCAGCAAAGGCATCCGCTACATTATCATAACTCTTCTCTTCACTAGGAGTGCCATCTGAATTAATGGTTTTAAGTTTGAAACTTGGCGCTGCCCATTCTCCCTTATCATTATATCCAGCACCACCGCCAAAATATGAAGCAACCGTCTTATTCAATGAATAAATCTGTCCACCCGTAACCGCATCCGTTGAGTGTTCAGAAATCTCTCCATTTTGAAGAGAGGTAATCTTGCTGTTTGTCTTTTCACCATCTTTTTCTCCATGCTGCGCTACAAACGCTTTTGCACTATCACTCCACAATAGTGCATTCTGCTTAATATTTTCAGTAACCTCCGTATTGCTTTGAGTAACCTCTTTTTGAAGATTCTCAAAAGACGTACCTACTCCCGCAAAGGCTGAAACTATATCATCATAGCTGCTCTCTTCAACAGCACTGCCATCTTCTTTAACTGTCTTAACTTTGAAGCTTGGGGCTACCCATTTGCCACTCTCATAGCTAGCTTCTCCTCCTAAAGACTTTGCAACACTGCTCCCTAGTGTATAAAGCTGTCCACCCGTAACCGCATCACTCGAGCCTGATGCTATAGAACCATCCGCAACATTATGGAGACCCACAGCTGTAGAATCCTTACCTTTACCCAAAGTCACACTTGTATAATTAATGCCGCCATTTTCTCCATCTTTTTTATCATAATGAACAACGGCTGATTCATCAGATTGAAGATTATCAGAAAGATCTTTTAAACTTTTATCAAGCTGACCTTTATTAACAGCTTCATTATCATTCTCTGCTTTCTTTACACCAGAAAGAGTCCGATCTTCTTTATTCTTGTTGGCTATATTGATTTCACCCCCACCTGTTTCTGCTCCAACAGTAATACGATTAGTTTTGTCTTCTTGCTTCACAAGGCTATCACTTATCATAGTGCTAATCTCATCATGAATACTCTTGAAAGAAGATCCAACACCAGATAAAGCATCTGCTACATTGTTATAGGACTCCTCACCAATATCGCCATCAGAGCCGATTTGCTTAACTTTGAAGCTAGGATCTGTCCATTGGCCATCCTTATATTCAGCTCCACCGCCAAAATAGGTCGCAAGCGTATTGCTCATTGAATAAAGCTGACCACCTGTAATAGCATCTGTCGAATCCTTAGAAACATCACCATCTAAAAGAAATGTAATCTTGCTGTTTTCTTGAGTTGCTACAGCTCTGCTTTTTTCACCTTTGCTCTTTTCATGACGCGCTACAAAGGCATTGGCCTCATCATTCCACAACAAGGAATCATGCGCAACGCCCTCTGAGACTTCCTTAATACGATCGTTCACAATCTGGATATTATCATCAAGTCCTTTAAAGGCCAAACCAACATCCTCATAGGTTTTGTCATCTACCTTACCATCTTTAGAAACTGTCGATAAGTCATACTTTGGTCCTTTAAAGCTTTCACCATCAAAGGATACAGTACCACCTAAAATCTTTGATAAATCATCTGTAATAGTATGAAGCTGTCCACCCGTAACCGCATCGCTCGAGCCTGATGCTATAGAACCAGCCGCAAGTGATGTGATCCTGCTGCTTGTTTTGCTTTCCTTATCCCCATGCAAGGCTACAAACGCTTTTTCACTTTCATTCCATAACAAGGCATCACCTTGGACTTCTTGCGTAATATTCGTTAGTTTTTCATTAAAATTTTTGATCTCATTCGTTAGATGAGTATTCACATTCTTGACACTCGTATCAAGACCAGCAAACGCACTACCAACATCGCTATATGACTTTTCTGTTGCCGTACCATCGTCAGTAATATTAGAAATATTATAAGTCGGAGCGGTAAAAACACCCTCTGTAAATGTTGCACTACCACCTAAATATGTCGCAGCCTTATCGCCTAATGAATGAAGCTGCGAACCATTTACTGCTTCATTTGAAGCTTCAGCAACATTACCATTACCGACATTACGTAAACTAACAGTACCTTCCTTTGGATTTCCAAAAGTCACACTGGTTTGTTTCGCTTTACGCGCTGATCTCATAAGTGGATTGATCTCTTCTGAATCCTCTTCTGTATCGTAATCATAAAAAACCGCCACAGAACGAACATCTTCAATATCTTTAGAAAGTTTATCCACGTTCTCATCAAGCTGCGCTTTATTAACGGCTTCATTGTCCTTCGTTGCTGTTTTCACACCGGAAAGCGTTCTATCCCCTCTATCCTTATCCGAAATACTGATACTCGTACCTTCTTTTTCGCCACCAATCTTGATCAGATTTGCCTTTTCATCAAACTTAACAAGGCTATCGCCTTTCACATTGGCAATTTCATTGGTAATCTCATTTTTTACATTTGTGAGGGAAGTGCCAACACCCGCTAAAGCTTCAGCTACATTTCCATAACTCTTCTCTTCAGAGTTGCCATCATCTTTGACTGTTGTAACCTTGAAGCTTGGGGCTGCCCATTGACCATTCTCATACTTAGCATCACCGCCTAAATAAGTAGAAACCTTACTATTTGTCTCAAAAAGCTGCGAACCATTTACTGCTTCATTTGAATCCTTGGCAATATTACCATTTCCAACATTACGCAAACTAACAGTACCTTCCTTTGGATTTCCAAAAGTCACACTGGTTTGTTTCGCTTTACGCGCTGATCTCATAAGTGGATTGATCTCTTCTGTATCGTAATCATAAAAAACCGCCACAGAACGAACATCTTCAATATCTTTAGAAAGTTTATCCACGTTCTCATCAAGCTGCGCTTTATTAACGGCTTCATTGGACTTTTCTGCTTTCTTTACGCCTGAAAGGATTCTATCCTTATTCCCCTTATCTGCAATATTGATTGCAGAACCATCTTTTTCTCCACCAATCCTGACTAGTTGTTTCTCTTCATCCCACTTAACAAGACTATCACCTTTTACATTGGTAATTTCATTCTTAATCTCTTTATGAAGATCTGAAAAAGAACTATTCACACCTTCAAAAGCAGCTGCTACACTTGAATAACTTTCATCTGTTGTACTACCATCAGATGCAAATTTTTTAATCTTGAAACTGGGTTCTGTCCATTGACCATTCTCGTACTTAGCTCCACCACCCAAATACTTTAAAATTTCGCCGCCCATTGAATAAAGCTGACCACCTGTAATAGCGTCTGTCGAATCCTTAGAAACATCACCAGCGTGCAGAAATGTAATCTTGCTGTTTTCTTGGGTTGCTACAGCTCTACCTTTTTCACCTTTGCTCTTTTCATGACGCGCTACAAAAGCATGAGCGTCATCACTCCATAACAAGGAATCATGTGCAACACTTTCAGACACTTCCTTAATACGATCATTCACATTCTTGATATTCGTATCAAGAC
>NZ_JAQITF010000069.1 GCF_028618665.1 Bartonella sp. AU16XJBT | reverse complement strand
TTAAGCGCCTTAACTTGATCTCGATAATACAAAGCAAAGCGAAACATCACTCCGCATAAAAGCAAGACTCCAAACACCACACACACAACGATCGCTATCATTTCATTTAAACTCATTTTGATCTCCTTAAGGCTGTAAATTATTACCCGCGTTATTAACGCCGGAACTTTTTGTAAATTTTGACATTGGGGGCATTTGTTGCTCTTGCATTAATGACTGCAAGCGCTCGGGATAAAAAAAATCTTCTGGACGCAAATCTATCCCATGATCACGTGCGTAGGTTAATAACTGCGCTTGATAAATTGAAGGAAACAATCCATTAGAACCACCCTTCTCTTTAGAATAAGTGATACGATAAACAGCACCTTTACATTTCTTCAAAATACGCGAAACGTTAATAGCCCCCCCTAGATATTTTATTATAGTATACGCAGGTTCTTTTTTCATAAAGATAAAATTTCATATTTTATGAATTTTATCAAGATAAAATTTCATATTTTTTTTATTGATTTTTCATTTCATATGAAAGACTTTGTATTTTATGGAATCAGATCAGTTAAAGGTATGGCTTAATGCGCAATTAGCTAAAAATGGTCATGGTAGTAAGAAAATGCTAGCCAAGCATTTAGGAGTGTTACCATCTACCTTAACTAGTATGTTGCATGATTCAGGTACAAAAAGATCAATAAAAGCAAGTGAATTAATAGAAATTATTGATTTTTTTGGCGAAATCCCCCCTTTTCTAATCAAAGAATCTGAACAGTTTATTCAACTGTATTATCAAGCAAATCCCGAAGTTCAGAAAGCTGTTTTAACGATTCTTCAGAATTCTTGTTCTTCAGACAAAAAATAATAGCAGCCATCACTTTTTTATCTCCACAATTCCAAAGTTTTTCTAACATTAGTTTATCCATAATTAACCTACACTTTATTAAAATTTCATATTTTCTGAATTTTTATATTGACAATTTTCATAAATAATGAAATATAAGTTCCATATCTTAGAAAATAACTTTTGCCAATAGGCAGTATGGAGGCATTTGTGAAGAAACCAGTGTTTATAAATTCTGATGAAATTCTCTTAGTCATCTGTGAAAATGAAGAACAAAATCTCGCTAAAGCGGGTCCTTTCTTAGAAGAAAGTGACATGATCAAATTTATTGATCAAACCGATAATGCTGTGCAAATCTTCCGTGTGGAACCAACGACTAATCGTTGTGAAGATATTTCTG
>NZ_JAQITF010000068.1 GCF_028618665.1 Bartonella sp. AU16XJBT | reverse complement strand
ACAAGGTTTTTTTTACCTCAAGCCGATCTGCTCCTGTTTTCTCCCACACAGTGAAGTATCCTGTAGGAGGTTTATTAAACTGGCATCCCATTATAACTAATAAAGCTGTGCAACTCAATAATTTAAAGATTTTTTTCATTTTTTCCTCCTTAAAGGGACTTGTACTCGATGGGAAAGTCCATATATATCTTGGCATTTTGGACCTGCATCTCCAAGGCAAGTATGTGGATTGTAAGGATTTGTGACCACTCTCCACCATTCTGTCCAAACGTTACTGCCAGCAGGTATTGTCTCGTAGGTATAGCCATTGCCGCCAATAATTCTGCTGACAAAATCGTATCTATGACCATCAAAACCTATCGTGGTTTGTTTGCCATCACTCACATACCTTAACAGACCGGATGCAACTAAAACATTAAAGGCAGGTCCATAGAGATTAATATTGGTGTTTTCGTTAGCTATCCCGTGCACACCTTCTTGTTTGAAAGAATACAGCATATTCCCCAATGTCATTGTCCCGCGACTATGTCCATAAAGTTCTAATCCTGTAAGACCATAGCTATACATCAAATCTTTTGCTTCTTGTGTTGAATTCGTCAAACCCCAAAAGTTATTTTCCAGAAACTTCTGGTATCCCGCTACCAGAAGCTCTGAAATAGCAGAATCCGCTTCTGGGAACACAACAAAATAAAGTGGTTCATTTTTATTCTCTGCATGTTGCTCTGCATAAACAGCGGCCTCATAGGGTGGAGTAAAGATGCCATTGAGGGACACATGAACCTTGCCATCAGAACCTTCTTGCAAATGCTGCTTTTCTTCATCCGTTAAATAATGGAACTTAGGAATTTTTTGTCCACGAGCGTCTTTGATATACTGTCCATTTTCATCTGTTTCATAGATGATATGTCCCTTTTCATCACGGTCGACCACAGCGATGGGGTGTTCTTTGATAAACATGGTTCTATAGGAGTCATCGCTGTATTTAAACCCTTCTTCTAAGAGTTGTGTTGCCATTTCACGATTTTCATGGACGATTTGTTCCAGCTTGGCGACATCAAGCTGTTGTACACCCTTATGGGCGTTGGCAGTATCACGGTTAAGGGAGGCGATGGCTTGTTCCACATCTTGCCCCGTCAACGCCTTTTGCCCTGCTTCATTTGTCAGCACAATGGTGCTATTGCTGATAGCGGATTTGGTATAGCCTTCCTCTGAATCTTTGGCTTTTGCATGATCTAAAACATTCTTGGCAATGTTTT
>NZ_JAQITF010000067.1 GCF_028618665.1 Bartonella sp. AU16XJBT | reverse complement strand
TGTAACAATTGCTTTTGAGGAAATATCCGTGACATATGTTTGTGTTATCTGATCAATTTTATTGAAAAGTTGCGTGAACACAGTAAAGTTCATGGCATTCCTCTTTAACAAATTTTCAATTTTTTATTACCTTGGAACATAGATACATGCCATTTGCATTTATACATTGCCCAAATTTTCACTGCTATTATCTTGGCTTTGATAAAAGCTCTGTGTCTCTTTGAATTGTTGGGATATAGGACCGAATCTTCTACATTGGATTTTGTTTTCATGAAAAAAAGCCAATATTGTAAAGAGCTTTAGTGGCTAAAATCTTACTTGAGGCACACGCGTGTGGGCATTGGATATAATTTTTTCATACAATTTACGTTTTTGTATTTCGATAAGAAGCTCTTCATTATTGCTTAAATTTCTGACCATTTGTAGCTTTGCATATTCATTTTGGAGTACGGCTGACATATTTCTGATGCGTGTTTGCAGGTCAAAAACTTCTCTCAGATCTTTTGTTTTATTTATATCATTTACGAAATCGACAATTTGTATAAAGCGTTTTTCTGCATCTTCGAAAGCTTGCAAGCTTACAGCTTTATCGACAATTCCACTATATTGAAGACGCTTATTAATTATTTCGTACTGCCTCTTCAGGCTAAGATATGAGAATAAGACCCTCATCTCTTGCGTGTTAATTTTAGTCATAAGCTTTTCTAAATGGTCACGTTGTCTGAATTGTGTAGTAGGCATTCCCACGTAGGTTTTGTGTGGGGTGGGATAGATAAAAAGCGAATCTTCTATGAATAACTTCGGCTGCATTCCTAGGTTTCGTATTTTATTTCCTGTTATAGATTTATAGAGTTGTTCCGCGTTTTTGATCTGATCTTCGGTTGTCTTAATTTGTTGTGTTAACAACTCAATAATTTTCAGATATTCTGCTTTTGAAAAAGAGGAAGGAGTTTGGACAGTTGAACTTTGAGTCGCAGAACCCCAACTGAAATTAGATGTTAGAGTTAAATTTAGTACTACCAAAAGGGTCATCATTCCTGTTACAATAAATCGCTTTTTCATCTGTCTCCTCGTTTAATTTCGGCAGGGATTGTTTTATTAATAGGTACACGGTTCCTATCATTTGGTTGTTTGAGCTTTGGTGCTAATGCACAAGC
This sequence comes from Bartonella sp. AU16XJBT, assembly GCF_028618665.1. Lineage (GTDB taxonomy): Bacteria > Pseudomonadota > Alphaproteobacteria > Rhizobiales > Rhizobiaceae > Bartonella. The sequence goes on along the minus strand of NZ_JAQITF010000067.1, from coordinate 201 downwards.
CGATAGAATATTTGCGATCAAAATCATAAGAATGATATTTTTCATTTTAATATTACTCTTTTTTACAATTAAATAAAGTCAATATTTTTTATCATTATTATAATTTTAATGATAAAGTAAAGTGCATAGTTTGCGATAGTTTATCTTTTCTTAATTTCATTTTTTATATTGATAAAAAATAGCTCGATTTCAGTGCAAATA
>NZ_JAQITF010000066.1 GCF_028618665.1 Bartonella sp. AU16XJBT | reverse complement strand
ACGCAGAATTAGAAATGAAAGAAAGATATACAATCACATGCTGTAAACCACTAACAGAGAGCTTGGCAAAATATATCAGAAATATAGAGCCTATCAGTTCATTTGCAACATAATGAAATCGTATTTAGTTGCATTTGAAAAAACAGCAAAATAGTGAAAAGTGCTGATTGTTTTGAGAATAGATATGGGTTTAAACAGCTAAAAAAGTACCGTACAGAGCGATTTTAGATTTTTATGATAAAAAACACATTGAAAATAAAAATGCTACTGTACGGTCCAATATGAGGCAAATAAACCCATTGGTAAAGTTATGGATTTAAGCAAGGGGATATTAAATCAGATGTTTTTAAAAAAACGTAAACAGAAAGGGCAAAAAAAGTGGGTTGCAACGGCGGTCGGTCATGCACCATGGGGATTAGGGGTAGCTGAGTATTTTTATAATCTTTACGAATATGATGATGGTATGAGGGAATATGAGGAATTCGATGGTGGTCAGTATCATGAGATGCCGACGAATATTGATTACAGTACAAAAGCGCAAGTGAAAGCGTGGATATACGGAGGTGATTTGCCAAGAAGCGTTTTGAGTTATGAGGCGCTGATAGATGAGGTGAATAAGAAAATCAAAAAACGTACAGTGAAAGCAGTGAAAACTTATGATGATATAGACAGTGAACTAGAGAAAGCACTTGATATTCAATTAGGTAGGTATCAAAATGAAAAAAAGTGAAAAAAATAAAAAATACGTATTGACTTTAAGGAAAGGTTCGTTTAGAAAGGCGTCAAGTGCTCAAAACACTAAATCACAAGCGGATAAACCCCGATAAGGTTTTTCCCATTTTTTTAAATACTGACTGTCTTTTATGTTGTGATTAGCATATAACGATTATGTCGGGTGTGTTCACACCATACAATACTCTTATGAGAAAAGTGTGACGACGGACTTGTGACCGTGTTTTGAACACCCGGCGCCCTTATAGGGTTGTCAATTCAAAACCCAATTATCACAAGGATTACTAGCATGAAAGCTACAGTAAAAAATCAAGAATCTTCCTTTTTTATTACAGATGATAATGGCTCTTTTAAAAAGAGAGAGTTTGCAAAAAAATACGAATTTACAGGCGAGACGATTGAAGTTGGTTTTAAGACACTTCATAGAATTAGAGCATTAAGAGATTTTGGAGATGTCAAAAAAGGGGACCTCGGCGGCTTTATAGGTAGTGAATACAATTTATCGCATCATGGCAATTGCTGGGTCGGAGGTAAAGCCAAGGTTTATGCTAATGCACGGGTTTACGATAATGCCGTTGTAAGTGGTTATGCTCATGTTAATGTGGAAGCTTGTATTTATGAAAACGCCCGTGTTTATGGCAAGGCGGTTGTAG
>NZ_JAQITF010000065.1 GCF_028618665.1 Bartonella sp. AU16XJBT | reverse complement strand
TATTCAAGTCCAAAAGCTATGATGGGCTTTTTGAATTACCTACAAAGTCAAATAGATCGACAAGATACTATCATTGAATATTTAAAACCAAAAGCAATGGCTTTGGAAAGCTTGCAACGCGCTGATGGGCTCTTCGGTCTTACTGAAGCTGCTAAAATACTCGAGATGCAACCAAAACAGTTCATTCAGTTCCTACAGAAAAAAGGATGGGTGTATCGACGCACTTTCGGGGCTCCTTTGTTGCCTTATCAAGATAAAATCCAAAAAGGTCTTATGGATTGTCCTACACACACCATTCAAACAACAGAAGGAACAGAAAAAGTCGTACCAGCTGCTAAAATTACAACAAAAGGCATGGGGGTGCTGTCTCAAGAAATGAAACGACAAAGCGTACATTAAAGGAAATAAACCATGGAAAAGAAATACGAACTGACTGATGAAATGGATGAAGTTGGAGGACACACGCTTTACCGCATACGTGCCTTAAAAGATTTTGGAAATGTCAAAAAAGGTGACCTTGGCGGTTTTATTGAAAAGGAAGGTAATCTTAGTCATGGGGGCGATTGTTGGATTGGAGATTATGCTAGGGTTTATGATAATGCTCGTGTTTATCAAAATGCACATATTTCCGGTTATGCCTATGTTTATGGTGATGCGCGGGTTTATGGGAATGCACAAGTTTCTGGTGAAGCATACGTTTACAATTATGCGGAAATTTACGGTGATGCATTAGTTTACGGTGACACTAAAGTTTTTGATCATGCACATGTTTATGGCAATTCTCATGTTTATGATGAAGCATGCATTTACGATAGGGCAAGCGTTTATGGAAATGCAAAAGTTGGTGGTAATACACACATTTACGGAAATGTAAAAGTTTACGGTGATGCGGATTTAAGTTGTGAAGAATGGATTGGTGGAAATAGCAGAATATCCACTGGAGCAAACTAATGGAAAAGAAATACGAACTGACTGATGAGACAACTTGGATATACGGAAATAAGTTAACTTATCGCATACGTGCATTGAGAGATTTTGGAAATGTCAAAAAAGGTGACCTTGGCGGCTTTATAGAACATGAAAACAACCTATCGCATAATGGAAATTGTTGGGTTCGTGGTTTGTCCGCTGTTTATGATGATGCTGTAGTTTGTGATAATGCGATAATTGATGTTGCATCGCAAGTTAGTAAAAATGCCAAGGTTTTTGGAAATGCGCAGGTTACCAATGGTGCTAAAGTTTCTGATAATGCACGTATCTACGACAACGCATGTGTTTCCGGTACAGTGATTTATGAAAATGCTCAGATTTATGGAAATGCAAAAGCTTGCTGCGGTGCATCTATCTACGGAAATACAAAAATTTACGACAAGGTATTGGTCTGCGGTTATGTAAATGTTTATGGAGACTTTGAACTTTCTGGACTAGCCATGATTGGCGATAACCGCGAACCTTCAACAGAGGATTACAATCCTTTCTAACAACCAA
>NZ_JAQITF010000064.1 GCF_028618665.1 Bartonella sp. AU16XJBT | reverse complement strand
AAGGCAAGATCTTACCAAGCAACGCTAAATAAGCCGCGGGGCATCTTATTGCCTGCTTTTCGAGATAAGAAATCAGTCCTTCCTTGCCATACTTATTGCCTGCCAATTCAGCAGCTTTAAGAATTGCCTCTTTAAGAAGACGTGTATTCTTATTCGGGACACCTTTGACACGCCCTTGACCTGCTTTTGGGGGTCTATATTTTTTCTTTGTTTGAGAAACCTGTTCTGTATTTTGTGATGTCATAAAATACACCCTCCAGATAATAAAAAACCCCGCAAACGCGGGGATTTTTCACTGTACATTTCCCTCTCTAGACACAATACGCCTAAGTACAGCAGTTTCATTAAATACGATTTGCTACACTTTGTCAACACAAAAATAACACATATTGATATATTCGAAGGGAATCTGTATGAAGTGAAGATGCAACACTGAGAAACAAAAGATAAAATCTGATGTTAATACCGTATTTAAAGAAAATTGCCTTATTCGGAATAATGAGTATCTTATTCACTGGTCATGTAAGTAGTCAACCATTAACAGAACATGTTTCTTCGGGACCTCCATGCTCAAATGGGCAAATTGCCGTTTTTCGTGATGTACAAAAACCGTCCTCTTTTATTACTTGTATTTCAGAAAGAATGTTGGATTATATTTCTAAAGAAATCCCTAGAGGTCCATTTAGAATAATTTCTATAGAAGAAAAAGACTATCTTCGTATACTAAGACGACATTTTAATAAAAACAATAGAATAGAATGGTTTGTAATAGGCTTCATAATAATCACCATAATGTCTCTTCCGATTAACATACTTTGGAGATTTAGGCTAAAGATTTCCGCGTTTTTATTTACAATAATGACCGCCTTAGCTGTTATTGCAATACCATATATATATGGATATATATGTCTTTTTGAAATCTACTTTTTTGAAAAGTACTTCTGAAGCACATTAAGAGCAACCCTCAATGAATTCACAAGGTGTGGTAGCATTTGATCTTCTACAACGAGGTACTGTAGCGCAGCATGAAGATTATACTGTCTATAGAGGCATTGGGCTTCTTTTAGTGCCTCTTGCATGTTTATAAACTGCTCTGTTGCAAATGCTACCCACTTATCTCTTGCCTTATCATCAGATGATGACGGCATTTCGTCATAAATCGCATTAGGCAAGCCCTTTGCACAAAGGTAATCGTTTCTTATCTGTAGGTACTGTTGCGCAGCGTCATATTGCTCTTGAGTGAGTACACCTTGCAAACAAAGCCGCCCTATATAAGATCCAGAAAGTGGATTTTTTGCCTCTTGTAGCGTTAAACCGAAACGCTTTGCACGCATTTCTATTGCCAATTGATTAGCAGCTTCACGGGGCGATTTTGCACGTGATATACGCCCATTGGCTTCTCTTATTTGCCCTATGATTTTAGGGCGTCCCCTCTTGTTTCTTTTCACTTATCCCCTCTACTTTCTTTGTTGCTTTCAAATGTCCATTAATTTTTTTT
>NZ_JAQITF010000063.1 GCF_028618665.1 Bartonella sp. AU16XJBT | reverse complement strand
AAAAAAAATTAATGGACATTTGAAAGCAACAAAGAAAGTAGAGGGGATAAGTGAAAAGAAACAAGAGGGGACGCCCTAAAATCATAGGGCAAATAAGAGAAGCCAATGGGCGTATATCACGTGCAAATCCGTATCATATATAAAAAACACAATAAAGTCAATATGTTGATTGCAATTATTTTATATGAATCCACTTAAGAATCCACACTTTTATGCATGTTTAAATTGACCACTTTTTATATAAGATTGCCATGTATGAATAGACCATAAAAAGCAAATCATGATGTGAATATTATAACGCATGTAAACGTTCAAATGAAATGAAAAGCAGATATTATTCATCACAGTTCATAAATTTTATGATACGTTTTTATCACAGCAGAAATCGCATTGTTTAAAATTTAGTCGTTTGGAATTATCGATAACATACGTTTAAAGATCACATCTTGTTTTAATGATTGGTTTGTAATCGTATAAAACTAAAATTATTGCTTCCCAAAATTGGGAAGCAAAAATCTATATCTCTTATAGCAATATTTTATTACCTATAAGAGGGTAATCGTTTGAAACTGTTATAAGGTAAATTGTATTAAAAGATACGCATTTATAGAAAATAGAGATCATATAGTTTTCCCCAAAATTGGGAAAAACCTTTAAAATGGCATTAAAGCAATTAACGGTTTGAAGCATTCATAAGCTTATAGGTTTAATTCATAAAGATTGCACAAAGGATTAAGGATAAGATCGCTTTTAAAACGCTTACTAAAAATTTAGAAAACGATAAGCAGGCATTGTACAGCCTCTATCATCACAATAAATATGAAATTCAAAACGTCATATCTTATGAAATTGAAAGCCTTTATGAATGATCTAACGCAAGCAAGCAAAAAACGTTTTAAAAGTATAAATTGAAAGATATGAAAGCAAACGAGGTCAATCAAAATTGGATTGGTTGCTTTTTCCAGCCCAAATATGGACCGGCTAAATTTTAAAGAAATTAGGTTTTAAAGAAAAGTAAAAATACGCTTATGAGAGCCTCTCTAAATGAATGTTTAAACGTTTAAAACATAAAATGAGATTTTTATAAAAACGTTTGAAACAGATGTTTATAACAGTTTTTAAAGCCTTACATTTGATAAAAGCGGTTGTTTATTGTCTTATGAGAGATTGTTTTGAAAGAAGCATTTTGATCATGTGCTTTATTTCAAAAGACCACCTCACAAATGAGGGTGTTATGATTGATAGGTTTAATAGCAACGAAAAGCGTTTATAGGCTTTCTCATTCAAATGAGTGAGTAAAAATCATACGCATCATACATTTCTTTTGATAAGTTTTCATATGTTAATAAAGCGCTTGCAATATAATACGTTTTGTATATATGAATTAACTCCTCCATTGTGGATGATTAATTTTAATCATTAGAATCGTTCTTAGAAAGCCGCGTCATATCAGTTGGCACGGCTTTCTTTTATGAATTCTTTCTTTTATGATGCGTTTATAGCCATCAAGAAGGTGCTCCCATACCTATTTTTATTCTGTTTTATCAATAATCTTAACAAC
>NZ_JAQITF010000062.1 GCF_028618665.1 Bartonella sp. AU16XJBT | reverse complement strand
TTCATTGTGCCCTCAAAGTGAGCAACAAAATGAACCACATCATCAGCATCACAGAAAAAATCGCCAATCGCGTAACAATTTTTTAATCTTTTGATGAGAATAATACTTATAAAATCTGAGAGAAAAGCGTAAACTATACTGTATACATCTGCTTTATTGGTTGCACAAATCATATCATTCCCCCGCTTTTGAAGATTTTACAATGACACTGTTAAATGACAATTATACGCATTATACGCTTCTTAATTTTAAGGTGGCGTATATGATATCATTTCGAGGATAAAGTAAAGCCTCTTATTCATAGAATAATCTGATTTATTGGAACTGTTACATATTAGAGACAACAAGAGACACTCCATTGATTGTCGCCTGATAAGAAGCCCAAAAAACAGATAAGAGTATAAAAACAGATTGAAGAAGCACCTTTCGACATATCTTACTAAAATTATAATAAAAAACGATATCTTTTATTATGTTTACGGTCTACTTCATTCGGAAGATTATCGCTCTCGTTATGCTGATAATTTATGCAAAGAACTGCCTCGTATTCCTTGCGTAAAAACGGCTGATGATTTTTGGAAATTTGTAACAGCAGGGCGTGAGACTTAGTCATTTGCACGTAAATTATGAAGATGTGGAACCTTATCCAGTGACCTTTAAAAAAGGTAATCCAAAAGTTACAGAGATCTCTAATCCCGAAGAATTTTACTATGTTACAGAAATGAAATTCGCAAAAGCAGCTAAAGAGAAAGGAAAATCTGAAAAGGATAAATCGACTGTTTTTTACAATAGCAATATCACAATAACAGATACAAGGTGTGAAAGCGTTTTTCTATGGCGATAAATATTTTGACTAGCCGGTATTGGTCCGCCTGTCCTAACCCGGATATAATGACGCGTCATCAGAATACCTTTCTGTAAGGAATATTATTATTGACATTACACATCATGTGCATTATAGTGCACTAATGATATTCATTCATAAAACGATAGAATTTGATAATTGGCTTAAGAAACTCAAAGATAAAAAGGCTAAAGCGATTATTCTTCAACGTGTTGTACGCTTAAAACAAGGACTTTTGGGTGATGTTAAATTTTTTAATGGCATAGGTGAATTACGTATCCACTATGGTGCTGGTTACAGAATTTATTTCACAAAAAAAGGCTCTGATTTTATCCTCTTGTTATGCGGTGGAGATAAATCAACGCAGCAAAGGGATATTGAACAAGCGTTAAAGTTAAAAGAGGAGTACAGTGATGAAAATAACCCCATTTAAACCAGAAGAATATCTTGAAGACATTGAAGTACAACAAGCATTTCTCAATGAAGCCTTCAAAACTGGTGATGCTGCTCATATAGCCGATGCCATTGGTATCGTTGCTCGCTCTCAAAATATGCGTGCTTTAGCAAAAGAAACCAATCGCGAACGCAGTGGATTATATCGCTCCTTAAGTAAAACGGGTGACCCCAAGCTTTCTACTTTAGTTGCTGTCTTATCTGCCCTTAATTTACAACTCTCTGTACAATCTTCTACTTCATAAATTGAGAGGCGTTAATAGATACCTCCTCTCAATTTTAGTGATTGGTTACGAATTCAACGACGATACTTGCTTCACCGGCTTGTACCGTTTTGTC
>NZ_JAQITF010000061.1 GCF_028618665.1 Bartonella sp. AU16XJBT | reverse complement strand
ACATATTTTGTGTATAAACGCAAGTGTATTTTCTATCAAATTGCATCTTTAAATGTATCGTGTTACTATTAATTCGCAGCGTTATTGTAACGTTGTATTTTAACCGTTCCTTAGGTTAAGAACCTTTTTAAAAATCGCTACAAAACAAAGCCGTGCCAATTAGTTTTGACACGGTTTTTTTGTGTATTAACGCTTGTAATTTTACACATAATATACTACATATTGTATGACCTGAGAAATTGAAAAGTCGTGAAAGCCTTGTTATGTGTTTACGTAACGAGGCTTTCTTTTATGCTGGGGGCTGGTTTTCTCTATTCAATTTAAATGCATTAAAACCGTGCCAATTTCTTGACACGGCTTCTGTTTTGCAATGCATGACTGTTGTATTGTTATTCGAAAGTATACGAACATCTCTTTATTGCACAAAACGTATCAAAATGCAATAGAAAAGTCGCTTTTAAATCTTAATCTTTTATGTGAAAACATCTTTTTTAATCATTGAAAATATTGTAAAAACACATAAAGTATGTTATGATCTTTCCATCATTTAATGGAACTTACAAATATGCTTAATAAAGTGATTTTAATTGGCCATTTAGGTGCAAATCCCGAAAGTAAAACAATGCCGTCTGGAGCAGAAATAGTCAATTTTCGTATGGCAACGTCTGAAAGCTACACAGACAAGGCAACCAATAAGAAAGTAGACAAAACAGAATGGCATTCCATTGTGGTGTTTAATCCGCATTTGGCAAAAATAGCACTTCAATATCTCAATAAAGGCAGCAAAGTTTATATCGAGGGGCGACTACAAACTCGTAAATGGCAAGATAAAAACGGTATTGAACGATATACAACAGAAGTCATATTGCCTCAGTACAAAGGCGAGTTAAAGCTTTTAGATGGCAAAAATGATGATAATCAAGATCCGTCATCATCTGCTTATGACAGAAGCATTTACAGACCTCTTGATACACCCCATACCGTTATGAATGATGATGTTCCTTTTTAAGGTGGTGTGTGGATGAAATTAGCAGGATGGTATGTACATCATCATCTTCTGATACAAAATCAGATGCTGCTATTAAATCATAGTAACGTCTCTTTGACTATTTTTGAGTTGGCAGTACTTATTGTCATTGCGGCGTTATTCTTTTTATCCCTTGTGTTGTTTTTTGAGGATAAAATACAGGAAAGCATACTAACTATGATTATAGCTCTTTCTTCATTGGTGTGGTTATTTAGTTTGTATCATGTACCAAGTTCAACAAATTGCTAACTTCTTTCTTGAAAAGGGACATAAAGAAGATATCCCAATTTCTCCTATGAAGCTTATTAAGCTGGTGTATCTTGCATATGGGTGGATGTTAGCAGCTACAGGTAAGCGTCTCTTTCCTGATCGTATAGAAGCATGGCAGCATGGTCCCATGATACCGGCTCTTTATCATGAGTTTAAAGATTGGGGAAGGCGTTTTATCGATTGCTATTCGCGTATGGTGGATTTAGAGACCGGAGAGGTTTTTATCCCTAAAATTCATAAAAATTCAACTGATAAATATACCCTTAAATTACTAGAGATCGTTTGGAATGCTTATAAAAATTTTTCATCTTCTTACTTGTGTAATGAAACTTATAAGGACGGAACGTCATGGAAGAAAGTATATAATGGGCGGTTGGGTGTGAAGTTAAAAGACCATGACATCAGAAAATACTTCACAAAAAAAATTAATGGACATTTGAAAGCAACAAAGAAAGTAGAGGGGATAAGTGAAAAGAAACAAGAGGGGACGCCCTAAAATCATAGGGCAAATAAGAGAAGCCAATGGGCGTATATCACGTGCAAA
>NZ_JAQITF010000060.1 GCF_028618665.1 Bartonella sp. AU16XJBT | reverse complement strand
TATCCGTGGTTTTCTTAAATGCCTTGGCAAAAAAACTTTCATAAAGTTTGATAATAAGATTCTGTTTTGCATGAGTTTCGGTAATCCCTGCTGTACAGAACGTGACACTTTTGTAAAATTTATCAAGATCTTTGGTTTTTTCTTCGATATTGGTTTTATCCAGTTCTCTTAAGATCTTGTCCATGGCTTGCGAAATGGCATTGTTGTGGACAAATTCATTGCCCTCAAACAAAGCTTCAAACACGGGACGCGTGACAAGATGTTGGGCTAACATCTCAATCGCTTCTTCTTTTTTTATTTCACTGTTGACGTTGTTCTTTAATTCCTTATGGAATGCATCAAAGGCGTGAAAGGCTTCACTCTTTTCATCGGAAATCATATCTTTAAGATGATTGATATGGTTTTGAGCAATCTCAGCAACATTGTTCGCCCATATGCCCCAATAATCCGTGATTTTAAAACTATCCAGAAAAATGGCTTTGACAAAATCAAAAAATTCAGAACGGCGGAATAAGTCTCCTTGTCCTCCAGATACCGATTGAGATTTGCTTTCTGCTGTTCCAATGGTATGTCCAGAACTTTCTGTTTTTGATGCTATCGAGATCTCATCAACTGTTGTGGTGAGCTCTTTTAATTCATCGTCACGCTTAATCTCTATAATCTCAATCGTATGACTGCTATCTTGTCCTAAAGACATTTGATTAATTGTCCGAGCAAGTCTCTCATCATGAGAATGTAAAGCATGCAAAACTTGCCAAACAACACGATACCTTTTATTGTTTTTTAAAGCCTTTTTGGCTTCTAAGTGTGAAGGAATGATAATGGGTAAAATGATATAGCCCGTTTTCTTATTTGGAGCACGACGCATCACACGTCCTACCGCCTGTATCACATCGACTTGGCTATTGCGCGGGTGTAAAAACATGATGGCATCAAGAGCAGGAACATCAATCCCTTCAGACAGACACCGAACATTGCTTAAGATCCGACAAACATTTTGACCCGCATCTTCTTTAAGCCAATCCAATTCCTCATTGCGTTTTTTGACGCTTTGCGTTCCGTCAATATGTCTTACTTCACAGTTCAAAAAAGGAACGGTTTGAAGGAAATCATCAATATGAGATTTGATAATTTTATTGAAGAGCTTTGTGATATATTGAGATGTATTGATATCTTTGCAAAAAGCTAAAGCACATTGCATGGGCTCTGTATCATTATCATCAACAGCGGCTTGCTTATCTATTTTAGTAAGTGCTCTATAACAGCCAATAATTTTTGCCGCATCATCTAAATCAATTTCATGGTTTTCATTGGCAATAATCTCTTGTATGGCTGGTGTGATATAGGTTTCATTAATACCCAAGACCACAATCTTGTAAGGAGTTAAAAGTTCATTATCGACAGCTTCCGCGAAGGTATAATGATGGAGTTGTTTGCCATAAAGGGTTTCATCATCCATAGATGCTAGAACAGCATTAATCTCATCAGCACGCCTTTTGGCAGTGTCACTAAAGATACGAGGCGTTGCTGTCATATACAGACGTTTTTTGCCCCGAATGATGCTGTTATCGTGAACCTTGATAAATTCGGATTCATTGTCCTCTGTTCCCAATGAAGCCCCAGTGGTTCTATGCGCTTCATCGCAAATGATCAGATCAAATTCGGGTAAAGCATGATCCTTTTGCGCATCCGAAATCACTTGAATGGAATGATAGGTTGAAAAGATAACCGTCATTGCATCTTCTAGGTTTTCACAAGCTTCTTTGGCAAGGGCTTTTGCATCCGTGGTAGCAGGGAGCACAAGATCTGATGTTTCCATGCCAACAATATCATCTTGGTTTTTACGACGCTTGCCTACTTTTGTATCCGAACACACAGCAAAAGAACGCAAAGGTACTTGTGCATCGGTTGTCCATTCACG
>NZ_JAQITF010000006.1 GCF_028618665.1 Bartonella sp. AU16XJBT | reverse complement strand
ATTTACGACAAGGTATTGGTCTGCGGTTATGTAAATGTTTATGGAGACTTTGAACTTTCTGGACTAGCCATGATTGGCGATAACCGCGAACCTTCAACAGAGGATTACAATCCTTTCTAACAACCAACCAAACAATTTTTAACACAAGCGTGATTCACGCCACGGGGGAATTGCGCGCAAATCAAGGAAACAATAATGACAAATGCACAATTAGCCACTATGGCAAAAAAATATGGGTTTTCTCATGATGAATTTCGTAAAACAATTATCAAAACATGTATCAATCATAACTTCTCTGATGAAGAATTCGCTGCTTTTATCTCTGTTGCCAATACTTATGGATTAAACCCATTAACAAAAGAAATCTATGCATTCCCTAAAAAAGGCGGCGGTATTATCCCTGTTGTCTCTATTGATGGGTGGATTAAAATCATCAAATCTAATTCTCAATTCGATGGCATGACTTTTCAAGATCAACTCGATAAAGACGGTAATTTGATTGCTATCAAATGTGCTATTCGTCTCAAAGGCATTAAAGACCCTATCGAGGTTACCGAATATTTAAAGGAATGTAAGAAAGAAAACAGTGACCCATGGAGCAAATATCCAGCACGTATGTTGCGTCATAAAGCAACTATACAATGTGCTCGCTATGCTTTCGGTTTTTCCGGTATTTATGAAGAAGATGAAGCGGCTCGTATTAATAATACCACACAAGTACAACTTATTTCTTATGACATGCTTGAACAAATCAAAGAATTGATTAAAGAGACTGGAACCAATGAAAATAATCTTCTCTCTTACGCAAATGTAGAAAACCTAACAGATCTGTCTTGTGAAAAAGCACAAGAGGTTTTGGCGCTTTTGGAAAAAAGGAAAAACATTCAAAGAGAAAGAGCTCTACAATCTCACACGCAACAAGAGCAAATAAACGCGTCTATACAAGATGCCGAATATATTCATGTCCAAGATATTGAATATGCACCAACTCAACAAGAACAAGAAATGGCGGTGTGAAATGGAACAAAGAACAGCACAATGGTTTCAAGCCCGTTTAGGAAAAGTCACCGCTTCAAATATTTACAACGTTATTAGTAAAACAGCAAAGGGAACCCCTACAAGCAAATATGAAGACTATAAAATTAAACTCATTACAGAGCGCTTAATAAGCGAAGCAAGCCCCTATTATGAAACTGAAGATATGAGATGGGGAATTGAACATGAAGAAGATGCCTTGAGAGAATATGCATTCATTTATGATACTGACGTTACTCAATGCGGCTTTATCCAACACCCCACAATAAAAATGGCGGGGGCAAGCCCTGATGGTCTTATTGATAAAGACGGATTAATTGAAATCAAATGCCCAAGATCAACTACCCACATGCGTTTCTTTATCAATAATGAGATCAAACCAGAATATCTTGCACAAATGCAATTCCAAATGGCTTGTACAGAGCGCAAATGGTGTGATTTTATCAGTTATGACCCGCGTTTTGCGGGGGATTCATCTCACTTGCGTATGAAAATCAAACGCATTCACCGTGATGAAAAGCAAATTGAACAGATTAATCAAGCGGTTGAAAACTTTTTAGCAGAAATAGAACGAGAGATACAAAGAATCTCAACTAAAGCCGCCTGAACTTTTGGGGGGCTTTGTTCTTGCATATTCCCTAGCCCCCGCCTTTTCATAATTCTATAAAGAAGAAGGACCAGTTAAATGAAAGAAGAAAAATTAATAGACTCAATAAAAAAAGTAAGTTTATTTGAACAAGCTTTATTATCAATGCGCTTGCAAAGACTCGTCAATATACAAGATCTTTCAATTTATCTTGGAATGTCTATGACGTGCATTAGAGAGCTTGTAAAAGATGGAATTTTCCCTAAACCAATAAAAGAAGGGCGATATTTAAAATGGGATATCGTTGAAATTGACCAATATATTGAAAGCAAAAAAGCCGAAAGAGACTCTATAGAATTACCTCCACTATCGTAACAATCAACGCCCAGTCACAAAAGACGCCCACTGTTCTAAAAGAGCGCTGCGCTGTTCTAAAAAATCAGTCCTCATATAAGCTTTTGTGACTGAATTTCCTACTGAATGAGACAACGTAAATTCCGCAATTTCAAATGGTGTTGATGTTGTCTCTGCTATCCAATCACGAAGACTAGATCTGAATCCGTGTGGTCGATATGCAATCCCTCTATCTTTCATAAATTTAGAAAGTGTCATATCCGATATAGGATTTCCAGAGTTTCCAACAAACAAAAATCCGTTTTTTTCGATTGTTTTTGCTTTTTCAATAATAGAAATCGCTTCATCTGTAAGTGGTACGCGAAAATCAAAAACCTTTCCAACTATTCCCTTCATATTTTCTTTTGGGATTGTCCATATTGACTGATTAATCTCCTCCAACCGTATATGCCTAATTGGCATTGAACGAACGCCGGTTAGAATTAAAAGCTTTAAGGCTAAATTCGATACAATATTATCATCTAAAGATTGATAAAAAGCTGGAACTTCTTTCCATGGCATTGCTGGAATATTTTGAACATTTTGAATAAATTTTCCCAATAAAGCTTTTGCTTTTGGTACCAATTGCATGTCCACATCTATACCACGCGCTGCGGCATGTTTTATAGCAATATTCAAACGCGATAAAGCCTTGCTTGCTGTTTCGTTTTTGGTTTTCCAAATAGGGGATAAGCACTCTTTTATATCAATCTGCGTCAATTCAGTAATTGCTATATCTCCAAGTTTAGGAAAAACATGCAATGTGAGAGGTGTTAACCACCTTGCTGCGGTTCCTTCATTTTTCAATTCGCTTTTTTTAGCTTCAAAAGCACTTAAAACTATTTCTCTTAAAGAAATACTATCAACCGCTTGTCGTAACTTTTCATTTTTCCTTTTACGAATCGGGTCAATACCTTGTTGCAAAAGATCACGGCAAGCTGTAGCCTTAAGCCTTGCTTCTTTCAAAGATACAACGCTACAAGAGCCTAACCCCATTTCACGACGTTTTTTATTGAAATCGAATCGAAAAACCCAACGCCCTTGATTCGGTGCTGTTTTGATAAGCCATAATCCAGCCCCATCTGCATATTTACCTTTAGGCAAATTTTTTACAGATAAGGTGGACAATCTATCACGCGTTCTTGTTTTCCTAATCACTTTTTAAACCACCTTTTGAACCACCTTTTGAATTGCGCTTTTGACGGATTCACTAGATATCAAGGTCGTATAAAAAATACAATTTTAGAAGTAAAAACAATGAGTTATAAAGGAAATAAGATAAACGACGATACCTAGTGATATTGTAGAAAATCTATAAGTGGTGCGGTCGAGAAGACTCGAACTTCCACGGGTTGCCCCACAGCGACCTCAACGCTGCGCGTCTACCAATTCCGCCACGACCGCACGTGATTAAGCAAAACATTTTGATTTCCAGCCTTTAACAAATCATAAAGAAAGGTACAAGCCAATTTTCTCTTTCCCATAATTTATTTTATCCGGATGATCTATAACTTAATTAAAGATTACTAAAAATTTGGTCTTTACTATGATCTTTGAACCATCATCATAAAATGTGCTTGTGCAGTTTGATCTTTTTCATAATAACCATGAAATTTTTTTGTAATTGTTGTAGATCCTTGCTTTTGGATTCCTCTCATAGCCATACACATGTGCTCAGCCTCGATCAATACTGCTACACCACGAGGTTTTAGATGCATTTCTAAAGCATGAGCCACTTGCGCAGTCATAGCTTCTTGTGTTTGTAAACGACGAGAAAAAATATCTACAACACGCGCAATTTTTGAAAGTCCAACAATTTTTGCATCAGGAAGATAGGCTATGTACGCTTTCCCAATAATTGGGATCATATGATGTTCACAGTGCGAATAAAAAGGTATATTTTTTACGATTATCGATTCATTGTATCCTGAAACCTCTTCAAAAACAGTTCCTAAGGTTTCTTCAACTGATTGATGATAACCGTTAAAAAGTTCGCGATATGCCTTGGCTATACGTTTTGGAGTCTCTAAAAGCCCTTCTCTCCTTGGATTTTCCCCTACCCATAAGAGTAATGTACGAATCGCTTCTTCCACCTCTTCAATACTCGGACGCTTTTCTTCAGATAAAAAAGAATCCTTTGCGCCTTCTTTAACAACATTACGCATTCAAAAACTCCAACCTTACTCTATACAAAACATTTGCGACAAGCTTATTCCATTTTGTATAATCTCTATATAAGCGAATTAAAAGTTTAAACAATCACGTCTCTCAAAATTTCAGGCAATAGCGCATGATGAATAATATCTATAGTGATAAAATACTCGAATATGCTGCGCATATAAGTAGAATTGGGCGTCTTAATAATCCTGATGCAACCTCTAAAAAATATGCACATCCTTGCGGCTCAACAATCACTGTAGATTTAAAGGTGGAAAATCATATCGTGACAGATTTTTCTCATGAAATACACGCATGTGTGCTAGGGCAAGCCTCAGCGTCACTTTTAGCATCTCATATCATCGGACAAACAACACAAGATCTTAAAATATTACGTAAAGTTATCTATCAAATGCTAACGCAAGATGGTCCTTCCCCTCAAGCTCCCTTTGAGGATTTCTCTTGCTTACAGCCCATTAAAGACTATAAAGTGCGCCATGCTGCAACACTACTCCCCTTTGATGCAACGATAGACTGCATTCAACAAATTGAAGAAAATAAATGCTCAAATCACAGTTTCAACAAAAAAAAATGACTCGAAATTACACAGGCGCTTGGCAAAAAACACCTGGACGATTATTGGGTATTTTCTTAATACGTTTCTATCAAATAACACTTTCGAGCCTTATAGGAAATCAGTGTCGCCATGCCCCAACTTGTTCAGAATATATATATGAAGCAATCGCACGCCATGGGCTTTGGGCTGGTGCATGGATGGGACTCTTTCGTATTATGCGTTGTGGTCCCTTTGGAACAGATGGCTTTGATCCAGTCCCTCCCTCGCTTGGACACTCTTGCTGTTTTTATAAACCTTGGCGTTACTGGAAAATTTCTGACAAACACAACAAATAATCCTTTTCTTTTTTCGCATGTATTGATAGAAAAATTAATCTATAAGCTTTTTACTCAGTTTTCACGAAACCATCCGCAATCGTTGGCGGAATTGGATTAAGAGGGTGTTTTTATGTCTTGCTCTATTTCTCTTTCTTTTCCCGATGGTTCAAAACGTAATTACCCCGCCGAAATGACAGGCTTGGAATTAGCAGAATCCATTTCTAAATCACTCGCAAAAAAAGCTGTTGCCTATAGTCTTGATGGCATCACGCGAGACCTATCGGATCCATTAGGACAATCTGGTCAAGTAGAGATTATTACCCGAGAAGACTCACGTGCTCTTGAGCTCATAAGGCATGATTGCGCTCATGTTCTTGCTGAAGCAGTGCAAGAACTCTTTCCTGAAACGCAAGTAACAATAGGTCCTGTGATTGAGAATGGATTCTATTATGATTTTGCACGCCAACAACCTTTCACATTAGATGATCTCACCGTCATTGAAAAGAAAATGCGTGAAATTATCCAACGCAATAAACCTTTTAGAAAAGAAATTTGGTCTCGTGAAAAAGCCAGAAGAGTTTTTTCTGAGAAAAAGGAATTTTATAAAGTTGAACTTATTGATAGCATTCCTGACAATCAAGATTTAAAAATCTATTATCAAGGGGAGTGGTTTGATCTTTGTCGCGGACCGCATATGCAATCTACAGGGCAAATTGGAAATGCTTTCAAATTAATGAAAGTCGCAGGAGCTTACTGGCGTGGTGATGCTAATAATCCAATGCTCACGAGAATTTATGGAACAGCATTTGCAAATGAAAATGACTTAAAAGCCTACCTCCATATGCTAGAAGAAGCTGAAAAACGTGATCATCGCCGCTTGGGACGTGAAATGGACTTATTTCATTTTCAAGAAGAAGGGCCAGGAATGATTTTTTGGCACCAAAAAGGCTGGAAAATGTTCCAAAATTTGATCAACTATATGCGTAGACGCCTTGATGATCATCAATATGCCGAAGTTAATGCACCACAAGTTCTCGATAGGTCACTTTGGGAAATATCGGGGCATTGGGGCTGGTATAAGGAAAATATGTTCAAAGCAATTCCAGCAGCAGAAGATTCAGACCATGGGAATGTTTATGCCCTTAAACCAATGAATTGTCCTGGCCATGTGCAAATTTTTAAACATGGTTTAAAATCTTATCGTGATTTGCCTATTAGACTTGCTGAATTTGGTCTTGTTCATCGTTATGAGCCTTCAGGCTCTTTGCATGGTCTTATGCGTGTGCGTAGTTTTACACAAGACGATGCGCATATTTTTTGTACGGATGAACAATTAGCCGATGAATGCCTCAGTATTAATGACCTTATTTTATCAACTTATGCGGATTTTGGTTTTAAAGAAATCAGCCTTAAGCTTTCAACACGTCCAGAAAAACGAGTTGGATCTGATGCATTATGGGATCATGCAGAAAGTATTATGGAATCTGTTCTTAAAACAATTGAAACAAAATTTGCGGGACAAATCAAAACAAGCATCCTTCCAGGTGAAGGAGCCTTTTATGGTCCAAAATTTGAATATACATTAAAGGATGCTATCGGTCGTGAATGGCAATGTGGAACAACACAAATAGACTTTAATCTTCCTGAACGTTTTGGTGCATTCTACATTGATAAAGATTCAGAAAAACGCCAGCCTGTTATGATCCATCGTGCCATTTTTGGATCAATGGAGCGTTTTCTTGGTATATTAATCGAAAATTTTGCTGGACATATGCCACTTTGGCTTGCTCCTGAACAAATTGTTGTCGCAACAATTACATCCGAAGCAAATGAATATGCCCAAAAAATAACGGCAAGACTTAAAGCTGTTGGACTTTCCGCAACAACAGATCTCCGCAATGAAAAAATTAATTATAAAATACGAGAACATTCCTTACAAAAAGTTCCCGTCATTTTGGTCTGTGGCAAACGTGAAGCTGAAACAAACAGCGTAAATATGCGTCGTTTAGGAAGTCCGAATCAAATCTTTTTATCTGTAGAAGATGCAATTAAGCAACTGTCAAATGAGGCCACACCTCCAGATTTACAGCGTGTAATAAATGCATAACATCATAGAAGATACTAAAGCATTAATTTTTTACTATAAATCACCGATTTTTGTGCAAGATCAAACGATTTGATAAGTGTAGTATTTTTCCGTTTCATACATCATTACCGATCATCAGTAAAAATCATGTGATCACACTTTATGAGACCGGTTGGTGAAAAAGTTGAATATAAGAGCTATAAGCTCTTTAAATGCAAAAATTATAGACAATTGAATATGAATGACTAACTGATAGCGCTGATCTTTTATCTTTATAACAAGAAGGTGATGCTAGCGTCATGGATAAATCGTTGCGATAATGACATCAACAACAAGCAAAAAAACTAAAAACAGGATTATCATAAATACGTAAATGAATAGAATAACGATGTGTCTTATTCATAAGATACGCCTTTATCAAAATAAGACAACACTTTGATTTATAATGACAATATACCGTTTTCATATTAAACAAGAATTTTAAATATCATAGGATTCTCTCATTTCAAATCTGTTTATGTTGCAACAATAAAAATCATTCGTTTGCACGTGACAAGCGAGGAAGCTCGTGTGGATAAAAAACTATTTAGAAAGGACTAAAAATTGCCTAAAGCATTTCAAGTGCCAAGGGCTTGTTGCAACATTGAGCGCTGACAAGATATGTGTTGCTTCTTCACAAGCGTAAAAATAGTGGTGTCCAATGAGTTTAACGTTATAACATTCATTCATGGGCGCTGTCGCGAAATGGGACTGAGAAGCCTTTAAAAGTCTTTTGAAAACAAATATGTAAATGACAACCTAATAATGTTCTATAAAAGTACCCCGCAATCTATACTGATGAGATATCGCTTTAACTTCCTTTGAGAGTTATAAAGGAGAATGATAAAATCCGACGTTCATTCTTTCCTCTCTTCATATTTGATCAAATTAAGAACCACGACTAAAAAATTAGTCAACTATACAACATGTTAGGTTTGATGCTCGTTTAACATATAAAGCTTCGGGTCACACTTAAAACGTTTAAATATCTACAAAACACATTGCTGCTCTAAACTCTAAATATTGATTTATAAAAAAACTTTTAAAACACATGTTTTGCTAACAAAGAAGCACAATACAAAATATTATTGTTATCGTGCTCTATCAAGAACACGTTTACATTCAATGAGTTCAAACAGAATTTCTTGTAGTAGCGCTTTATCAGTTTTATCTTTGTAAAGATTCACAGAACCAACAGAAGTTTCCCCCTCATTCCTCATAAAACTCAAAAGCCCAAAAGAAGACTTCTTAGGTTTATTGCTCGTATTTTCAAAAGTTTGTCCCGCATGTTTTTTCTCTATAACAACATTCATGGCATCAAGATCGCCATTACCAAATGCAGTCACAAAAGCAACACCATTTTCTTTCAAAAGGCGCTGCACACCTTTTATCGTATAACCCTGATCGTACAATAACTGCTTAATACCATTGAGCAAATCAACATCGACTGGACGATAGTAACGCCTTCCTCCCCCACGTTTCATTGGTTTAATCTGCCTAAAACGTGTTTCCCAGAATCTTAAAACATGCTGCGGGAGCTCCAATAATTCGGCTACTTCGCTAATTGTGCGAAAAGCTTCAGAGCTTTTATCCATTTTGCAACACCTTATCTAAAACACAACAAATAATTTGATAATGATTCATTACATCTCAATTTCTCAACAAGATTAGTCAAAAATAGGACCTCGACTACTTATTAAACAGCCTTTTTTTAAAAAACATAAGTCTTTATTTTATACATTTTCTAACAAGTACCAAACATTACCATGGCATTTATTTATGAGAGATCATTTTTTTGTCTTGCACGATGTGAATCTAAAATTCTCTGTTTAAGGATATTTGCAGCCTTAAACGTCACAACACGTCGTGGCGGAATAGGTGCTTCAACACCTGTTTTTGGATTGCGTCCAATACGTTCATTCTTACTTCGAACCTGAAAAGTTGCAAAAGAAGATAATTTAACTGCTTCACCTCTTACAAGTGAGTTGCAAATCTCATCCAAAACCAATTCGACCAAAGCTGCTGATTCAGTATGTGACAAGCCCACTTTTTTACAAACTACGCTCGCTAAATCTGCACGCGTTACTGTCTTACTTGTCATTATAACCACCCATTCAAATATTAAAAATTACAAAATGACTTATACGTTTTATTCACATATGGTCAAGTAACCATAATTTACCAACGAATAAGAATTGCTCCCCATGTAAATCCACCTCCCATGGCTTCTAACATGATAAGATCTCCTTTTTTTATTCTTCCATCGCAAAGAGCTGTTGTTAAAGCTAATGGAACTGATGCTGCAGACGTATTACCATGTTTATCAACGGTAATCACAACTTTATCTGATGAAATTCTCAGTTTTTTAGCAGATGCTTCAATAATGCGCTTATTAGCCTGATGAGGTACAAACCAATCTAGTTGTGAAGAATCCATACCAGCAGCTGCAAAACAATCATCAACCACATCCGTTATCATACCAACAGCATATTTAAAAACTTCTCGTCCTTCCATACGCAAATAGCCTGTCGTTTGTGTTGTTGAAGGTCCACCATCAACATACAACTTATCGATATAAGCCCCATCAGAACGCAGTTTTGCAGACAATATACCACGCTCAAAAGCAATCTCCTCCTTAATTTCTTGTGCTTCCAAAACAGCAGCTCCCGCACCATCACCAAACAAAACACATGTCGTACGATCTTCCCAATCTAAAATTCGAGAAAATGTATCGGATCCAATAACTAAAATTCTTTTAGCTGCTCCACAGCGTAAATAAGAATCTCCTGTTGTTAAAGCAAAAATAAAACCAGAGCAAACCGCTTGAATATCAAAAGCAAATCCATGGCTCATTCCTAAAGCATACTGAATTTCAACAGCAGAAGCAGGAAAAGTACGATTGGGCGTTGAGGTTGCTAAAATAATACAATCAATATCCTTTATTGTAAGACCAGCATTTATAAGGGCTGCTTGCGCAGCTTCAACACCTAAAGAAACCGTTGTTTCATTTTCATTGGCAATATAACGTTGATGTATTCCTGTACGTTGAACAATCCATGAATCTGACGTTTCAACAAACTTTGCAATCTCATCATTTGATAAACTTCTTTTCGGCAAAGCACATCCTACACCACGTATAATTGATCGAATCATTCAGCTCTCACCTTTTCTTCAGATTTTTCACTTCCATTATAAGAGCTCATCATAAGGATTCTCCACTCATTGCCACTTCATCTTCCTGATCAAAAAGTGTTTCTTTATTCTCATGAAACCGCCGTAAATCAGCCGTTATTTTTTGTAAAAGTCCATTATTAACCATTTCATAGCCAACACGGATAGCAGAAGCAAAACCATTAGCATTAGCACTGCCATGACTTTTTATGACAACACCATTCAAACCTAAAAGTACTCCTCCATTCACCCTATCGGGATCCATTTTATTTTTTAGTGTACGAAACGCACCCCGCGATAAAAAATAACCAAGAGATGTTAAAAAAGAACTGCGCAGTGCAGAATTTAAAATCTCTGCTATCTGCCGCGCGGTCCCTTCTGCAGTTTTTAAAGCAATATTACCAGAAAATCCTTCTGTTACAACAACATCAACTGTCCCTTTTCCAATGTCATTGCCTTCAACAAATCCTTTATATTCCAATCCTTCTAATTGTACTTCACGCAAGATCATTCCCGCTTTTTTTATTTCATAAAGCCCTTTAACTTCTTCCACCCCCACATTTAAAAGCCCAACACTTGGTTTTTCAGTGTGATATAAAGCGCGAAACATACCCGCTCCCATAACCGCCAAATCAACCAACTGACTAGCAGATGCACCAATCGTTGCTCCAATATCTAAAACGATACTCTCACTGCGAAGTGTTGGCCAGATACCTGCAATACCAGGACGTTCAGCTTCTGCTAACATTTTTAAACAAAAATAAGACATGGCCATAAGTGCCCCCGTATTACCGGCAGAAATGCAAGCATCAGCTTCACCCTTTTTTACCGCTTCAACGGCATACCACATTGATGATTTACCACGTCCATTGCGAAGTGCTTGGCTTGGCTTTTCATCCATGCGTGTATAGCTTTCTGTAGGATAAAAGCGCGACACAGAATTCAAACAGGGATATTTTTTTAAAACCGGCTTAACGATCTCCTCTATCCCATAAAACAGAAAATAAATATTTGATAAATGTTTTTGAACAATTGCTGCTCCTGCAATAGCTGCTTCTGGACCGTAATCACCGCCCATGACATCCACAGAAATTTTAATCACGCTTGCATATCCCACATCTTTTCATTTACATTTTTAAACGTATATTATGATTTTGGGTGATTAAACACTCAATCAAAACACACCCGCGAAAACAGCTCCGCAGAAAATACTGTTTTTATCATAGCATACAATAGATAATTTTTTTATGTTTTTACAATCACTTCCAACTTTTCAAAACAGAAAATGGCGAAAATTTTTGCTCTGATTCTTCTAAATTTTTCACCACATGCATCTCTATCCCCTCTTTACGTGGATAATGATCAATAGACAACTCAAAAAATTCTTCCATGATTGCTCCAATATCAATTTTATCATCATAAAATACCTCCGGTGTATCAAGACCCTCCACATCTAAAAATAATTCTCGTGTATCTTCTGATATTTTGGGCTTCATCAAATTTGAATCTTGAGGAATAAAAACAACCTCAATATTTTCACGGAGAATATTTTCTAATGGCTCTAATGTAACAACACATAACTGTACTATACGCGCTTGCAACAAACCTTTTATACGCACGCCACGTTTTTTCCACGGAAGAATATGGAATTTTCCCTCACAAGATTTTACTTCAACTAAATCATGGTTTTGAGCTAAATGTGTACATTCTTTTTTGTTTGCACAAAGATGAACTCTTATACCTTTAACAGGGAGAGAACGCACGGATATTGAATAAGCCAAAGCAAATGCCATTTGAGAAACATTTTGAACATTCATTAACAACTCCCAAACATGAAAACCTATAAAGTACAGTGTTTTATTTAGCTCAAGTACATTTCATTCATTTTTTTCTTTTCTAAAGAAATTCTATATGGCATAATTTGTTTTATAACAGGGAAACTCAATGTAAGCTACGGTAGATTAAGCTAAAATTAGAAAAAACTTGAGATTGCCTTCTTGTCGTACATCTCAGTATAAAAAGGAGATATCATTGTTTCAAATGCCTCACACAATAGCCTCAATCAAACGTAAATTGTTGGTTGGTCTATCAATAGCAAGCATCGTAACACTTGCGGGGTGTAGTCTTCTTGATTCTTCAGGGTCAAGCCAAATTTATAGAGAGGGCTATATTCTTGATAAAAATGCTCTGAGTTCTATTTCTATTGGCTCAAGCCAAGAGCAAGTTCTTTTAACTTTAGGGACCCCTTCATTAAAAACAAAATATGATAATGAAGTTTTTTATTACATCTCACAAACACGCTATCGTGGGATGCAGTTTATGAAAACAAAGATTATTGATCGCAAAGTCTTAGCTATTTACTTTAATGGAAACAATCAGGTTGCAAAAGTTGCCAATTACGGTCTACAAGATGGTCAAGTATTTGATTTCATTACGCAAACAACACCGACTCTAACAAAAGAACACCCTTTCTTAATTCAAATTATAAAGGGCCCTGCGAATTTACCAACTCCTAACTAAAGTATATCATATACTGTTTCAACATTATTAGGTCTGATAACATCAGACCTAATAAAATAAAGAATATGACGATTAGGGGCGGATTTTTTTTGCCATACTGTCGAGAACTGCATTAACGAGTTTTGGCTCATCACCTTCAAAAAACGCTTTGGCTATATCAACATATTCATTCACGGCAACCGCAACAGGAACATCTTTACGATTGATCAGCTCCCATAAAGCTGCTCGTAAAATTGCTCTCAATATGGAATCAAGACGTGAAAGAGACCATTCTGCAGAAAGCTGTTGATGAAGCAGAGGATCAAGCTGCTTTTGATCTTTTACAACACCCGTTATAATCGCCAAAAACCATTGAAAATCAGCTTCAAGATACTGGTCTCCATCAATATCTTTTCCCAAACGATAAGCCTCATACTCAGCAGCCGTTTCCATCACGCCCGAACCCACGATATCCATTTGATAGAGAGCCTGAACTGCAGCAAGCCTTGCTGCTCCACGTTTATTGGCTGAACGCGGAAAATGTCTGCTTTTTATATCAGCCATATTTAACGTTATCTCCAAATCTCTTTTTTAGAGCGATCATACATAAAGCAGCTTCAGCCGCAAAACCACCTTTATTTTTATCATCTTGTTTTGCGCGCACCCATGCTTGCTCTTCATTTTCAACAGTTAAAATACCATTTCCAATAGCCAAACACTTATGAACAGTTAAATCCATCAATGCACGACAAGAATCATTGGCAACAATTTCAAAGTGATATGTTTCACCTCGAATAACACAACCCAGTGCAACATAACCATCATAAGATATCTTATTTTGTTCAGCAAAAGTTATTGCAGCTGGTATCTCTAAGGCTCCTGGAACTGTTATAATATCATAACTTGCTCCAGCTTTTTGCAAAGCACTCACAGCACCTTTCAAAAGCGCATCAGAAATGTCTTCATAAAAACGTGCTTCAACAATCAATACGTGAGACTTTTTACGTATCTCTTTCATCATAATAGAATTCCATAAAAAACGAATCAAAAACTCAAAGCTATAGAGCATAAAATGCTAAAAACGATCAATAGAGTTGGAGCTTATTTATCTTCTCTTTTAAAATCAAAAAGCTTAGCAGCATAACGAGCAACTTGATCAATTTCTAAATTGACCCAATCTCCAATTTTAGCTTGTCCCCACGTTGTCATTTCAAGTGTATGGCGAATAATAAGAACATCAAAAACACAATCCTCAACACCATTAACAGTCAAAGATGTCCCATTAAGTGCAACAGATCCCTTAGGTACAATGAAAGGCATAAATTGTCTTGAAACTTTTAAATAAAAACGAATTGCATCCCCTTCATTTTTTTGTTCAACGATTTCAGCCAAGCCATCAATATGACCAGAAACCAAATGCCCTCCCATTTCATCACCCAATCGAAGTGAACGTTCTAAATTAATAAAAGTTCCTTTTTTCCATTGGGCAAGATTTGTTAAACGTAATGTTTCTTCCCACGCCTCAACAACAAACCAATTGAAATCTTCTTGTTTAAATCCTCGTTCCACAATTGTCAGACAAATTCCTGAACACGCAATTGACGCACCAATTGCTAAACTTTCTAGAGCATAGCGTGTAGAAATCTTTAAACATATCCCCTGTTTTAAAGATTGAACATCCTCAACACAACCGATATCCGTTATAATTCCTGTGAACATAATGTCTTACGTCTCCATTTATAAAAACGGTCATTTCCAAACATTTTTGTCTCAACCTCATGAAATTGCGAGAGATAATTTCCAAAATGAGGGGCTTCAATACGTTTTTTTCCTAAAACAACGGGACTATAAAAACATATCAAATGATCAACACAACCAGCATTCAAAAACTTTTCCCCTGTCTTGACACCACCCTCAAGTAAAACACTATTAATTCCATGTTTATAAAGCATCTGTAAAAGAGAAAGAGGATCTACACAACCATTGTTCATCTCTACCGAATAAACAGACACACCATATTGCTCCAATGCATTTTTTTTGCTTTTCTTTGACATATCCGCATCACAAATAACCCATGTAGGAATTTTTATGGCCGTTTGGACAACTTTCGCATCAAAGGGGATAGATAAATCTGCATCCAAAATAATACGAATTGGTGAGCGCATTTCCATTCCTGGCAAGCGGCAATTGAGTTGCGGATCATCTGCTAGTATAGTACCAATACCAACGAGAATAGCATTGTTTTGAGCCCGTAGAATATGGGTATGGGTATGGGAAAACGTTCCACTAATTTTTACGCCCCCCTTCTCCTTTTTCCCCACACCATTATCGGCAGAAATTGCCATTTTAAAAGTGACCGCACAGCGTTGTATCTTCCTTATGCACCAATGCGTCCATAAAGATTCAAAAGCCTCTTCAGCTAAAATACCCTCAACAACTTCAATACCAGCCGCACGCAAAAGAGTAAGACCACGACCATCCACACGCTTGTCACAATCAGTAAGAGCAACAACAACTCGGGAAATACCTGAATCAATAAGTGCATTAACACACGGAGAAGTTTTTCCATAATGTGCGCAGGGTTCTAAAGTAACATAAGCCGTCGCTCCTTGAGCCAGAGAACCAGCCATACGTAAAGCTTGCACTTCCGCATGAGGACTCCCCTGAATGGCTGTAACACCATAGCCAACAATAAATGTTCCCGTACTGTCATCATTTTGTACAATTAACGCACCAACCGAAGGATTATCACCTGTAAGCCCCACATGACGCTCTGCTAAACGGATAGCTGCAGCCATAAACCGCTCATCTTGCACTTTTTTATTCATCAAAACGAATTTCTGTATCCGCTATACCCTTTGACAGCTCATCGATAATATCGTGAAAATCACTTGCATTACGAAAATCTCGATACACAGAAGCAAAACGGATATAAGCGATATCATCAATTCTTTTTAATGCTTCCATAACAAGATGTCCAATTTTTTCTGAAGCAATCTCTGGTTCCCCCAAACTCTCAAGCTGGCGTACAATACCAGAGATTGCTCGTTCAATACGATCAGAATCAATATTGCGCTTACGTACAGCCACATCAACTGATCGCATTAATTTATCACGATCAAATGGCTCACATCGTCCACTTTTTTTAGTAACCAAAAGCTCACGCAATTGAACACGTTCAAAAGTTGTAAAACGACCACCACAAACGGAACACACACGGCGGCGGCGAATGACCGCCCCCTCTTCTGCTGGACGTGAGTCTTTAACCTGTGTATCCTCATATTGACAGTAAGGACAGCGCATCTCTTTTTTATCCTTAACGCGTGCTAAGATAAGAGTAAAGAGGAAATTGATTCGTTATATCTTCCACTTTTTTCTTAACAGCCATTTCAACAGCATGGTTATCTTCATCACTTTTTGCGTTCCGAAGACCATCAAGAACTTCTGCAATCAGATGCGCAACTTGAACAAACTCTTTTTCTAAAAAACCACGCGTTGTGGCAGCAGGTGAACCCAAACGAATTCCCGATGTTATAGATGGTGTTTCAGGGTCAAAAGGAATGCCATTTTTATTGCAGGTAATATGAGCGCGTCCTAAAGCCAACTCGGCACGTTTTCCTGTTAGATTTTTCGAACGTAAATCAACCAACAATAAATGATTGTCTGTACCGCCAGAAACAATATTAAAATCATTACTCTGTAATGTTTTTGCTAAAGTTTTTGCATTAGCAACAACATGAGCACTGTAACTCTTGAAAGAAGGATGCAAAGCCTCCCCAAATGCAACAGCCTTTGCCGCAATCACATGCATTAAAGGCCCGCCTTGAAGGCCAGGGAAAATAGCAGAATTAATCCTTTTGGATAAAGCCTCATCATTTGTCAATATCAAACCACCACGAGGACCTCGAAGCGATTTATGTGTTGTTGTCGTTACAATATGCGCATGTGGAACAGGTGAAGGATGTACGCCACCAGCAACAAGACCAGCAATATGAGACATATCAACGAGGAGATGAGCACCGATCTCATCTGCAATTTCACGGAATCGTTCCCAATCCCAGAATCGAGGATAAGATGAGCCTCCTGCTATAATAAGTTTGGGCTTACGTTCTTTTGCAAGCCGCTCAACCTGATCCATATCAATAATTTGATCTTCTTGACGCACGCCATAGGAAACAACATCAAACCATTTTCCTGACATATTGACAGATGAACCATGCGTAAGGTGACCACCAGCATTTAAATCCAATCCCATAAATGTGTCACCAGGCTGGAGTAACGCCAGAAAGACAGCTTGATTCATTTGGCTACCAGAATTAGGCTGTACATTTGCAAAAGCAGCACCAAAAAGCTGTTTTGCTCTTTCAATGGCTAAATCTTCAACGACATCAACAAATTGACAGCCGCCATAGTAGCGCTTTCTTGGATAACCTTCTGCATATTTATTGGTTAAAACAGACCCTTGCGCTTCAAGAACTGCTCTTGAAACAATATTCTCTGAAGCAATCAACTCAATCTCATGTTGTTGACGCTCAAATTCCTCTCTAATGGCATTAAAGATTGCACCATCAACTGTCTGTAAATTATCATTAAAAAAGCGCTTTTGTGCGTCATTTTCTTGCTGAGTCATAAAACACGTTCCTAACATTAAAAAAATAAAGTTGCCAAACGATAACACAGCAAATCATGCAAACCAAACATTTTAAACCACTTACACTCAAAAATACCGATACAAATATTTATCTTATTCCTCGTCGTAGAAACAGCGAAACAGCAAAAAAAAACCTTCACAAGAAGAGTGAAAAATGAAGTTAAGTTTCTTCTTTTACGTTCTTATTGATACCTTTTACAAAAAATATCTATAATCTAAAGAAATTCAATAAGTTAATGATTATAATTTAAGTTGGTAATGATTTAAAATAATTTATAATGAAAAAAGCTGGATATCGTAGGAAAAGTTAAGATAAGGCGTTTAAGAATGGTAACCAAAGTTTTTATTGATGGTGAACACGGCACAACCGGACTACAAATACAAAAACGCTTAGAGAAACGTACAGATTTAAAACTACTCTCTCTTGCTCATAAGGACCGCCATAATGTTCATCTGCGGCAAGACTATCTTAATCAAACCGATATTGCTATTTTATGTCTTCCAGATGATGCAGCACGCGAAACCGTTCATTGGCTTAAAAAGAATAAAAAAATTAGAGTTATTGATAGCTCAACAGCTCACCGTGTTGCACCAAACTGGGTCTACGGTTTTCCTGAAATGACAGCAGGCCAAAAAAAACGCATTCAAGCAGCCCATTACGTATCTAATCCTGGATGTTATCCCACCGGGGCCATTAGCTTGATTCGCCCACTTCGCGAAGCAGGATTGCTAAGCGCCGACTATCCCATTTCGATTCACGCAATCTCCGGCTATACCGGTGGTGGAAAACAATTGATTATGCAAATGGAAAATCAATCTCAAAAAAATATTCAAGAAAATTATTTTATCTATGGACTCAATCTTGAGCACAAACATGTGCCAGAAATTAAACTCCATGGACAAATCAACCAAACGCCACTTTTTATACCCAGTGTTGGTCGTTTTCCTCAGGGAATGATTGTGAATCTTCCTCTGCACCGCCATTTATTCACAAAATCAGCAAACTGTTCTGATCTGCGCGAGATTCTTGCAAACCATTACGATGGACAAAACATCATTTCAATTGCATCACAAGATGAAACGGCTTCTCTTCAAAGACTGAACCCAGAATGTTTTGCTCATAAAGATGGTATGAAACTGTTCGTATTTGGAAATGATCGCGAAGGAATTTTTAATCTCTGTGCCCTATTCGACAATTTAGGAAAAGGCGCATCAGCTGCTGCTATTCAAAACCTCGATTTAATGCTTTTAGCCAATTAAACGCTATCTGGATACAAACTTTTATTCAACAACGCGGTATGCCCCTTTTGTTGCTCGCCAATGCGCAACTGCAAAACATAACACGGCTAATGCCATACTTTGATGAATGAGCCCCAAACTTATCGGAACCTCATGTAACAGTGTCAAGATACCTAAAAGTGCTTGGATAATGATCATAAAGCAGATAAGAAATGCCCGACGAGAATGGGTTGAATGCGGAACATTTTTTTGTACATAGAAAGCATGAAGAGCTGAGATAATAAATAAAAAATAAGCAAAAAACCGATGAATAAATTGAACTGTTAAGGGATTTTCGAATAAATTAAGCCAATAAGGGCGTTGCTGCAACAACCCATCCGGAATAATCTGACCATCCATAAGGGGCCATGTATTATAGACTTTTCCAGCATGAAGCCCTGCAACCAAAGCACCCAAATAAATCTCTATCAAAACGAAAATAACAATCCAAGCCGCAAAATATTGCACCTTTTGATTGGCTGGTTTTTCAGAATACTCTGTAAGTCCTCGAGATAAATAAGTAACAAAAATAATAACAAAACATGCTGTTATAAGATGAAACGCCAAACGATATTGGCTCACACTTGTTAGATTACTTTGTCCAATCCCTGAAGCAACCATCCACCAACCAATAAAGCCTTGAAAGGCGATAAGGATCGGTACAACAATAAGCAGGAGTAAAATATTTTTTTCGATACGCTTCGTCGCCCAAAACCAAATTACCCCCAATAAAGCGACAAGCCCAACAAGACGCCCGAGAACACGGTGCGCCCATTCCCACCAAAAAATGACCTTAAAAGCACTTAAAGTCATATCACGATTAAGCAACTTATACTGTGTGATCTGTTGATATTTTAAAAACTCCTCTTGCCATTGCTCCACACCGATCGGTGGAATAACGCCATGAATTGGCTTCCATTCTGTTATCGATAATCCTGATCCCGTCAAACGAGTTGCACCCCCTACCAAAACAATTGCTAAGCAAAGCAATAAAATAGAATAAAGCCACACCTGAATTTGCTTTCGATTTCTCTTTTGCACAGGTGTTAAAAGGTTATCGTTTAATCTTTTTACTACCATCTCTGATTGCCCCACGCTTCTCTCCGACTACAATGCATTTAAAATTTAAACATAAAATCTTCGTATTTTAAGTATGTACTACAACTTTAGCAAAAAACAAGCATACCGCTACAACACGGGATACATATTTCTTTTTTACGAAGTTTATAATGCAACAACGCGATAAACAGTCTTTGGAAAGTGACTGACCATCCGCATCATCCAATCCTGCTCATTAAGAACAGTATGACAAATATAATAGTCCGTTAGCTCTGCAAATTGCTCAAATCCATATTTGGGTTCACTTGCCATCTCTAAAATAATAAAATCATACTCTTTTTTAAATTCTTGTAATATATGAGAAATATTATCTGAAAAATCTTGTGCAGAAACAGCGCTTGTTAACCCTTGAGGAAGAATATCAACCCCCGTATCATAATCACGATAAATAACATCATGCAACTGAGCATTGCCCGTTAAAATATCGCTCAGCCCCCGATGTGGACCAATGACTTTCTCTATTTGTTGGCCAGAGATATCGACCAACAAAATTGTTTTGTTCTCTTTTATAAGATGAAGTGAAAGTTTTGCCGCTGTCCGTGCTGCCTCTGGTCCAATAATTGAAATAATGGTTGAGGCTCGCCATTTCAAAACATCAGATAATCCCTCTATCGTAATAAAAGCTTCAAGACTTTTCGTTTCTTGAGAGACTAAAATACTCTCATTTTTCTTGAAAGAATTTTCTTTTGATCTCAAATCCTCTTCTGAGAGTTTATCTTTTTTGCTTCTAAAGCACGGATAAAATAATACTATTCCGAGAAAAAGAGTAAGAAAGCTGGCCAATGCACTCACAAGAATATTTTTTCCATAAAGAGCGATAAACGAAATTGGCGCTAACGTTGTTGGCATAACCACGTGGATCTTTGTATTTTGCAAGAGAAGAGAATCATCATTTAATCCCCGATATGAACCAATAACTTTTTCTCTCCCTTGAGCAGACTTGCTCATCATTTTATTTTGTGCATCAATCTCTACTTTTATTTTATTTTCAAACGCGTTAAATATTTGATTCAAAGATTGGCATTGATCTTTTACAAAAAAGCTCATCCTTTTTTTGAGCTGTTTTTCCAACTCCGTTGCAATAATCTCATCTGAATGGACTTGATAAACGATCTGCAAAATTTTATTTTTTAATTGCTGAGAAACCGCCTCTAATTCCGCAGTCATTGCCTTAATTTGAGGGTGTGTCCATCCCAATTGCACAGCCATATGTGCTCTTTGTGTTTCCAAAAGATCACGTTTAGATTCCAAAGCTATAATTGCTGAATTGTCTGCAATAAACGATAAGGACAGTAAAGACTGCCCATTTTCACGCATCATGTTAATCGTTGAATTCAAACTTGTTAAATGAATACGCTTTAAAGTTGCTTGCGTTAATTGCATCGAAAGATCATGAAGCTCTGTTTGTTTTACTCCATGCTGAATAAAAGAATCAACAGAGGCACGAAATTCCTGCATGATATTAATAATCGCAGTATTATCATATTGTTTGTCTTCTAATTTCTCATTTAACAAAGACTGTTTCTGTTTTATGATGACTTGTGAAAACGCAGAAAACCAAGTTTCCACCCCCCGTTGAGCTGCTTCACGTGTTTCAGCTTCGAAAGTAAGATTGATAAGATCACCATGACGCGATAAACGGATATTTTCCTGTTTTTTTTTCTTATAAGAAGCACTTAAAGAAAAATGCGAATCATCTAAAAATATAGGCTGTAAAAACAAAAAGGCGATAATATTGTCTTGTTTTTCAATCGGTAATGACTTTCCTACAGAATCAGATAATGAAAATACTAAAGTTGCTTGGTAACCACGGGGTTGAACAAAATAATACAACCAAATCAAAGAGATACACAGCATTTGTAACAGCAAAACAATCAAAATGTTTCGCCATACTGTACGTACGAACAGTCTTTTATTACATTTAAGACTCATCTTTATTTTAACCAGCAAAATATTTTTTCATATTGTTTTATTAAGAGAAAGTAGTAACTATCCTCTTAACTTGCTGTCATATTATTTTGAGATAAGAAAAACATAAAATCTGAGCAAAAAAGTTCAACAATAGCTTAAAAAAACTTAATTCATATTTTTTTTGATGTTCTCTAGTTGTTTTTTTGCTTCAGAAGTAAGAACAGCTCTAATGGTAACAGACCCATCATCATGCCCTTCCTGCTTTATTTCCGCAGAGTTTTCATAAAACCAATCAATAAGGAACATTTCATGAGGTTTTAAAAGATATTCAATGCTTTGCACCTCTCCAAAAATTCGCTTTTCAATGGTTCTTAATAATTGATCAAGTCCATCCCCTTTAAGGGCTGATACTATGAGCGCAGGATTTAACCGTGACTTTGCGCTCGTTTGTAAAACATTCAATGCTTGCTCATCTAACATATCAATCTTATTCCAAACTTCTATGATATGCTCTGTATCATCAATATCGATATCAAGACTTGAAAGCACTTCTAAGACATCTTGAGCATGGGCACGATGATCAAAATCTAACATGTCTCTTACATGAAGAATGAGATCCGCTTCAACCACTTCTTCAAGAGTTGCTCTAAACGCTGCAATCAAATTTGTTGGCAAATTAGAGATAAAGCCTACAGTATCAGACAAAAGAACAGTTTTTCCATGGGGAAGAACAACTTTGCGCAAAGTTGGATCAAGCGTTGCAAATAACATATTCTTTGCTAAAACATCAGCACCGCTTAAGCGGTTAAAAAGAGTTGATTTTCCTGTATTCGTATATCCTACCAGTGCAACAACAGGATAAGATGTTTTTTTTCTTTTTGCTCTATGAAGTGCGCGTGTTTTAATAACAGTTTCCAATTCGCGACGAATACGAATAATTTTCTCTTGCAAAAGACGCCTGTCTGCTTCAATTTGTGTTTCACCAGGCCCACCTAGAAAGCCACGCCCTCCACGTTGCCTTTCCAAGTGCGTCCAACTCCGCACAAGCCGCCCTTTTTGATAGGACAAATGCGCCAATTCTACTTGCAAAACCCCTTCTTTTGTTCGTGCACGATCACCAAAAATCTCAAGAATCAAAGCTGTTCTATCAATAACTTTACAATGCCATAATTTTTCTAAATTACGCTGCTGTACTGGCGTTAAAAAGTGATCTATAATCACAAGCTCAATGGAATATTCATCGATATAATCGGCGAGTGCATCTACTTTACCTTTTCCAAAGAGAGTCGCAGGACGAGGTGTTGCAATATTAATTGTTTCATAATTAACAACTTCTAACCTTATAGCACGCGCTAACCCCAATGCCTCTTGAACACGGGAAGATATAGAACAATCTCTCAAAGAGCTTTCACTTCTATTCTCTTGAAAAATCGGTATCAAAACAAGTGCGCGCACCTGTTTTATAATTTGCGAAAATACGCCTCTTAATCTCTCATTTTCATTTATCATAGCAATCTAAGTACTTTTAAAATGGGATAAGAGGTTTATCTTAAAATGATACGTTTACTCAGGACTTTCTCCTTCAAACATCTGTACAGGCTGTCCAGGCATAATCGTAGAAATAGCATGCTTATAAACCAATTGCGCGTGTCCATCTCGGCGCAAAAGGACGCAAAAACTATCAAATGAAGTTACAATACCCGTGAGCTTAACGCCATTAACAAGAAAAATTGTAAGGGAAATTTTTTGTTTACGCACCGTATTTAAAAACACATCTTGCAGGTGTTGTGATCGCTCTGCCATTATTCTTACACCTTCATCTCGATTGCATAAAATATTCGTGCATGCATATCGACTGAAAAATATTCAATTGTCAACGTAGAAGCTTCAAATTTTAGCAACAAACAACTGAAATTAGAGAAAAAACCGCCCTTTAAGGTAATAATTAAAGTACAACTTATGAAAAGCTATCATTAAATTCAAAATTTTTCCACGTTTACTTTTTTATGAACTTACAATTTAAGAGACAGATTTTTATACATCCTAAGCTATTATAGACGAGATGATAAGTCCCCTTCGTTTGGAATCAATAAAAGTAGCGGACAACAATATTTATCGATCATCGATATTCAAAAAACGCATTCGCACCACACTGTTTTTTTAACATTAATATATAACTGCCATTAAATTGTCCTTATCTTAAAGAAAATAGGTTGATAAAGCTTTTTATAAGCACAAGTTGTAAACAGTATTTTTGTTATTTGTCGGATCAAATAATAAATTGTTTTTACTATATTTTATAACATTTTTAAACAGAGCGTAAGATACCGCGTTAACTTTATTTTGATAAGTTTTCAAATTTTTCCCCTCAGCATATTCCTTTCTAAATAATTAACAGCTAGTATGCGGGAATTATGTAGAAGAGGACGTATCCCTTTTTTTCCGTCTGTAAGAGTACGAGGCGAGTATGGCACGCAGAACCAAATTGCAAACATTTGAAGTTGAAGTTGAAGAAGCCCTCACAAAAGCGATGAACTTTGATTTCGATGACACAGTATTGGAAACGATATCATCCAATAATTCTGAAAATATTGTTAATGTCGATGATTTGATTCAAAAAATTGCAATGGCAGAAGAAGAGTTTTTTGCTGAAAACGGTCCTTCAACTTTTGTCTCTAATATTCATGATGACGCTGTTATTGACAAATCTGTTGTTGGCCAGCTTTTTGCTCCAAAACCTTCACCTGAGATTTCAGGGGGAACGGTCCACAATACATTGTTGTCGACAAAACTTCTTCCTGCAAATGATGATATAACAACCCCTGTAAATTTTGGACTCTTAAAGCAACGTTCTTCTTCTCGAGTCTACTGGTATACAACAGCGCTTAGTGCTTTATGGGCAACGGGAGGAGCCTTTATTGCGCATAAGCTCGCTCCTAGCGGACTGAGCTCCTTATCTCATATCAGCACTTTTGTGACATCCCCGACAGGGCTCGCTGTAGCAGCCGGAACAGCAATTCCTATCCTTATATCTTGGGGCGTTGCTCAATTAACAAAACGTTCGAACGAATTGCATAATATTGCTCTTCTTATGACAAATGCTGCACAGCGCCTTAGTGAACCACAACAATTATCTGAAAAACAAGCTATTGCTATCGGGCAAACCATTCGTGAAGAAGTAGCGGCAATGAACGAAGGTATTGAGCGTACCCTCGGACGTGCTGTTGAACTTGAAGCAATCATACAAGGTGAAGTTCACAACCTAGAACAAGCCTATGCTGAGAATGAATCACGCATTCATACACTCATCAAAGAATTGAGTAATGAACGCATAGCCATTTTAAATCACGCCGATCGCGTACAATCAACAATTAAAGGAACCCAGGAACAACTAAGCGATGAATTTGGCTTGGTTACCTCTAGAATTGTAACCAATGTTGAAAAGCTTGCACAAACCCTTTCTCAAACTTTACAAAAACAAGGTGAAGACCTTGTTGCAAAACTTTCCTATGCCGGTGATGGTGTAACAAATCAGCTTGTTACAAAATTTAATGAAACAACAACACAAATTCAGCAGAAAAACACAAAATTTTTCGATGAATTAGGAAAAAACTTTGATGGTTTTGCAAAACGGTTTGATCATAATGAGAAACAAATAGAAAAAGCCTTTAATGAAACAGCAGTAAAAGCGGAAGCGCATGTTGCTAAAATTGCAACACATATGCAAGCAGTAACAGATCAAACTCTGCACACTGTCGATGAAAAGTTTAAAGCCCTGGATAAAGCTCTTATTGATCGCAATAATCAATCTCTACAGAATTTTGATGAGAAGATCTTAAAGCTCGACGACCAAGCACATAAACTCTCTTCTAAATTTGATAACGTAACCTCGCAAGCAATTGGAGCCTTTGAACAACGTTTAGCAACTGTTGATCTTTCTCTTAAAGAACACAGTAACTCCATCATTAATTCCTTTATAGAACGCAGTCAGGCTTTAGAGGATAATGCTGAAAAACTTGGTAACTTCTTGGAAGCTCATGTCTTGAAAATAAATGAAAATCTCCAAGAAAAAACAGCAGACATTACCCATGCATTTACAAATGGACGTGAAGCTATTCTATCTGCAATTGATAAAAGTCAAGAAAATCTGAGAGAAGAAATTCAACATATCGACAATGCCATTGTTGATATCATACAAGAACGTTCACAAGATTTTAAATTGCAACTTTCTGATCAACGATCTCTCATGGCAGACATGCTCGATAACGAGAAGAATAAAATCGCTGATGCATTAAGAAATCAGATTGATGTCTTGGCCCAAAATACTTCTCATATTGAGAAAGTTTTGACTGACAATGCTCAAGTCGTTGATAAACAAGCTGAAAGCCATATTGCAAATATCATTCAATGCACTGACAAACTACAAGAAGTCATTGTACAAAGCTGCAATACAACCCAAGATGCTTTAGAAGCACAAGCGAGAAATATTGATATCCGTGCCGATGCTCTGCGTGACTCTTTAGCAATTAATAGCTTTTCTCTCAATGAAGTTCTTGCTGATCAAGCACGTACACTCGAGCAACGCATGGAAACAATCCATGATCTCATCGCAAAAAGTGATATACGTGTCGATGTTGTATTGAAACAACAAATAGATTTAGTTGAGAGTGCAATTGCCGCCAATAATAAAAACATTACTGAAACAGTTCAAGATCATATCAAAAACCTTGAAAGCCATGCCGAAATTTTAAAGAATACTCTCTCTCAATCGAGTGGTGTTTTCTTTGAAACCCTTGAAACACGTATGGAATCATTCGATACAAATCTAGAAGATCGTGCACACAAAATTCTTGAACGGACAACAACGCTAGAGGAAACATTATCTGAAAAATTTAGCCAAGTCTGTGAAGCCATTGATATGCAAACATCTGTTATTGAGGAACGTTCTGACACTTTAAAGGCGTCTCTCATGCTTAATAATGAGCAAAGTCAGATAATTCAACAAACGCTGGAAAGCAGTGTTGATAATATGCGTGTTAGCTTAGAAGATTCTGTTAATACAGTTACAGATAATCTGCATAACAAGATTATAAAAGCTTCTGATATTCTTTCTTCTACGAGTGAACAAATTCTCTCATCTGTTACGAATGTTGCCGCACAAGCTGAAAATATTCTCTCAGAGTCAGGCAATCGCATTGTATCAAACGTTAAAAAAACAGTTTATGATACCAGTGAAAAAGTTCTATCCGTTCTGTCTGAACAAACAGCACATACTGTAGAAGCTTTCGCAACAGCCAGCCATAATGCACAAGCATTATTGAATGAAACAATTCACACATCAACAACAGCAATAGAGCAAGTCCTTAACGAACGTTGTGATGTTCTTCATGACTCTATGCAAAATCTTAAAAACAATTTAGGATATCAGCTCTCTGATGTAACAAGTCGTCTGGAAGACGCAAAGAATCAGACAGCTATACAAATTTCAGAACATGTTGGAAAAATAACAGAGCTGACAAATCACTTAAATCAAGCAGCGCAAAGTACGACAGAGTCAATAGATTCTTTAACGCAGCATATCGGTGAACAACTCTCTCTCTCCACACAAGATGCTGAACAGAGAATTTATGCACATAATGAATCTTTAGTGAATAGCTTGAACAAAGCGAACTCTGAAACACTGCAAACAGTAACGGCTATGAAGGAAGAGCTTGTTAATAATGTCTCATCCATCTTAAAACAGTTGAATCAATCAATTTACAACTTCCAGGAAAATAATAATGTTTTATTATCGGCTGTTCAAAATATTGACGGTCAGTTTAATGAGACTACGAACAATTTTTTCCGCAACACAAACCGAGTAGCAGAGCGTTTATCAGCCTCAAATCAAGCACTCAATAATAATGTTGAAATTCTGCAAGGACTCTCAAAAAATACCTTTGAACAAATTAATCATATAACGAGCAGTTTTGGTGAACATGCAAAAACACTTTCCCAAACTATTCACGTTCTTGAACAGTCTGAAAATTCACTGAGTGCAACACTTGAAGAAAAACATAATACGCTTTCTGTATTAAGCGATGCTCTTGTTTCAAAGTCTCATGAAATTAATCAAATGATTGAGCATTATGAAAAAATCTTCAACTTAGCCCTTGAACGCTCTGATAAGAATGCGCGTAACGCCACAGATTCATTCCAACAATCCCTTAATAAGCTTATTAATGAGGCGTCAACGCGTTTTTCAGGAGCAGCAGAAGATATACGTCGCTCTGCGGATGAAGTTCGTTTAGAGCTTTCAAAGATTAATAATGACATTCATGAAAATGCTAAAAAGCTTCCAGAAAAAACAAAAGAAACAACGCAAACAATTCGTACGGCTTTGAATGAACAAATTACAGCATTAAAAGATCTCGTCAGTGTTATACAAAATGATCAAAAGAGCGCAAAAGAACAGTTAATATCGGCATTTCCTACATCATCAATGCTTAATAAGAGAAATGAAAATTCCTCTGAGTCCATTAAAAAGATCATACCCCCTAAACCTGTTTTGCAACAAGATCAAAGCAAAAAAAGACCCAATAAATGGGTATCAAATCTCTTAGAAAGAGCTTCACGTGATGAAACATTTTATGATGAAACCCCAAATGATGCTGTTTTAACATCCGTGCAAACAAAACCACGTCCTGCAAACAGTTCTCTTAACTCATTAGCATCAGGTATAGTGCAAGCGATTAATCACAATGCCATTGTTGAGCTATGGGATCATTATCAACGTGGACAAAAAAATATCGTAATAGAACACCTTTATACCTCAAATGGAAAAACGATATTTGAAATGATTAAGAAAAAATACATGAGCGATTTTGAGTTTAAACGTTCAGTAAATCAATATGTTACGGATTTTGAAAAGCTCTTGCGTGATATATCGCGTAGCTCTGGTTCCTCCAACTCAGTCCGCAAATATCTGATATCAGATACAGGGAAAGTTTATACCATGCTTGCTCATGCAAGTGGCCGAATCCAATAGGCAATGAGAAAAGTGGAAAAAATATTTTTCCACTTTTTCTCCCTCCAGTTGTCTTAATTTTTTATCATAGTGTGCTTTGCAATCAACTTAAAACTTTGTACTTCAAAGACTGATGATTGGCATGTGTTCTTTTGATAGCCTAAGCGATAAGCTTAAAGAAAGCATAATAACTATCAAACAGCCTATCATTCTAAAAATGATAAAGCATATTTTCTACTGCTTTATCCTTCTCGTAATCCTTTTATTTTTCGTAGTTTCATAAAGGCACAAAACCAGTAATATTATTTTATTTGCTAACTCACAAAATTTTTTCGTACTTTTTATGTAAAAAATATCTCTATTCTTTTCTTAAAGGTTTTTTATCCACATATTACTCTCGCTTGAAATATGTAAGTAAATATTTTTTTATTATAAAGTATAAAGTAACGCGTTATATGGGATATATGAACTTCATATGTCAAATGCGCAATGACAAC
Organism: Bartonella sp. AU16XJBT; assembly: GCF_028618665.1. GTDB lineage: Bacteria > Pseudomonadota > Alphaproteobacteria > Rhizobiales > Rhizobiaceae > Bartonella. Next base: position 101,686 of record NZ_JAQITF010000006.1, on the reverse strand, counting down.
TTTTCCAATGACAGCTTCGTTTATTAAAACACATACTTGTCAGTATATAAAAAATACAGCTCTAAACGATTAACAATTCAATTGAACAATAAACAACACAAATTCCATTTTTAACGTTCCCATCTCCTTGTAAATAGCTGAACAAACAGTTTATAATTTTCAAATTATTGTTCTAAAATTCTTCTACCTACGTATAGAACTTTAAATAAAATATATATTTTATAAAAAGCGAATGAAATGAACAGTAAAAGCTCTTCTGTTCTTTCCTTATTTTGTAAGCATTGCAAAAAAAATAATGGCTTGGTAATGTAATCATTCTTAAGTATTTTATTTGTTTGTAGACTAATTAATTTTTACGCATTTTATTAAGGATAAGAAAAACAAATGTGCTGCTATCAATGAAATTATTCATGCGCACAAACGAAAAGAAACATCAACCTGGTTTTACGATCCAGAAGAATTTGCTCATGCTCATGCATTTTGATATTCAGAGAAATGAGGATCTATTAGTGGACAAAACCTTATTGTAGATGGAACACTCATATAAACATACACTAACTTGGATATCATAAAAATGTCTAGAGAACGAAATAATAATTTCAGTTCACCAATAGCTGAACTTGACAATGCTGCACTTTTTTATCACCAACACCCCAAACCTGGAAAATTGGAAATACAAGCAACAAAACCTCTTGATAATCAACGTGATTTAGCTCTTGCTTATTCCCCAGGCGTTGCAGCACCATGTCTTGCAATTCATGAAGATCCCAATCTTGCTGCTCAATATACATCTCGTTCTAATTTAGTCGCTGTTATATCAAATGGAACGGCTGTTCTTGGTTTAGGAAACATTGGCCCACTCGCTTCAAAGCCAGTTATGGAAGGCAAAGCCGTTTTATTTAAAAAATTTGCGAATATTGATGTTTTTGATATTGAAATTGATGCATCCGATATAGAGCAAATGGTACAAACGGTATCCACCTTAGAACCTACATTTGGTGGTATTAATCTTGAGGATATTAAAGCTCCTGAATGTTTTGAAATCGAAGAAAAGCTGCGCGCTAAGATGAATATTCCAGTTTTTCATGATGACCAACATGGAACGGCCATTATTGTTTCTGCAGCTGTCTTAAATGCCTTAAATCTTTCAGGAAAAAAAATTGAAAATGCAAAAATAGTTACTTCAGGTGCAGGTGCTGCCGCCCTAGCTTGTCTTAATCTTTTGGTCCGTCTTGGAGCAAAAGTTGAAAATATTTGGCTTAGTGACTTAGAGGGCGTTGTTTATGAAGGTCGCAAGACCCTTATGGATCGTTGGAAAGTCACTTATGCACAAAAAACTGACGCACGAACTTTATCCGATATTATTGATGATGCGGATATTTTTCTAGGCCTATCGGCAGGTGGTGTTTTAAAGCCTGAATATCTTAAAAGAATGGCTCAAAATCCATTAATTTTAGCGCTGGCTAATCCAGTACCAGAAATTATGCCTGAAGAAGCACATTCTATACGACCCGATGCAATGATCTGCACAGGGCGCTCTGATTATCCCAATCAAGTTAATAATGTCCTTTGTTTTCCCTATATCTTCCGTGGTGCGTTAGACGTAGGTGCTACTGCAATTAATGAAGCAATGAAAATGGCTGCTGTTCATGCAATTGCTGCCCTTGCGCGTGAAGAAACTTCAGATGTTGTAGCACGTGCATACTCAAAAGAACCGCCTAATTTTGGGCCAGACTATCTGATCCCCTCTCCTTTTGATCCGCGTTTAATACTGCGTATTGCTCCCGCTGTTGCTAAAGCAGCAATGGCAACGGGTGTCGCACTTCGTCCCATTGAAGATATGGAAGCCTACCATGATATCCTCAATCGATTTGTCTTTCTTTCTGGTCTAACAATGAAACCTGTTTTTGCTGCAGCAAAAACCGCAAAACGTAAACGTGTTATCTATGCCAATGGTGAAGATGAACGCGTCCTTCGTGCAGCACAAGTTGTCATTGAAGAACAAACAGCAATACCTCTCCTTATCGGCCGTCCACACGTCGTAGAAGCAAGATTAAAACGCTTTGGTTTGAAAATTCGCCCTAATATAGATTTTGAATTAACAAACCCTGAAGATGATCCACGTTTTCGTGATTATGTTAATTTATTTTTTCATTATACAGGAAGACGTGGCGTTACGCCTGAAATGGCAAAAACAATCGTTAGAACATCAACAACCGCTATTGCTGCCCTTGCTGTCATGCGTGAAGAAGCAGATGCGATGATTTGCGGCTTAGAAGGACGTTTTGAACGTCAACTTGAATTGATTGAGCAAATTATTGGACTTGATCCTCATGTTCATCGTTTTTCTGCTATGAGTTTGCTTATCTCTCAACAGCGTACTCTTTTTCTCACAGATACTTACGTCAACGAAAATCCCTCTGCCGAAGAAATCGCTGAAATGACTGTATTGGCAGCTCAAGAAGTTGAAGCATTTGGAATAACACCCAAAGCAGCCTTATTATCACACTCAAATTTTGGTTCTAAAAACACAGAAAGTGCGCGTAAAATGCGCCGTGCAACAGAAATTCTTGCCAAAGAATACCCTCATTTAGAAGCAGATGGTGAAATGCACGGTGATGCTGCCCTTTCGAAAGTTTTTCGTGATCGTGTTTTTCCCGATTCTCGTCTCAAAAGTGAAGCAAATTTGCTTATCTTTCCAACTCTTGATTCAGCCAACATCACGCTCAACACTGTTAAAAGTCTCACAAATGCACTTCATGTTGGTCCTATCTTAATTGGGGCAGCACGTCCCGCCCATATACTAACGCCTTCAGTAACTTCACGAGGCGTTGTTAATATAACAGCCCTTGCCGTTCTTGCAGCAAATAGAAAAAATGGAATCGTAAAATAAATGTGCAATAAAACTTCAAAGTTTTTTAAATATTGAGGTATAGTATTTCACGTACTGTAAAGCTCTTTTCTCTATAGAAAAGACAATTATATTCTGGATTAAGGCTTTTTTTTAAAGAGAAAAAAGGCTAGAAGGGTAATATTAAATGTATTTTGAATTTACTAACGCTATAATAAGGAATCCGTACATTGCCTTCCACGTTTGATAAAGTTGCTGATATTATTGCAGAAATCAGTGAAATTGATCGCAATACCATCACACCTGAAAGTCATACAATTGATGATTTAGGAATCGACAGTCTTGATTTTCTTGATATTGTTTTCGCTATTGATAAAGCTTTCGGAATAAAAGTTCCTCTGGAACAATGGACGCAAGAAGTCAATGAAGGTACAGTTGCTACAGAAGAATACTTTGTTCTTAAAAACCTTTGTGCAAAAATTGATGATCTCGTTGCCTTAAAACAGGCGGAGTAATTTTTTCACTATGCATGAGCAATCTGTATTCATCACCGGTATAGGCCTCATAAGCTCTCTGGGGGAAGGAACTGATCAACATTGGAATCTCTTAAATGATCCAATCTGTACACCAAACCTAGATTGTACAACTTTTTCGCCCTACACAGTTCATAAATTGCCTGAAGTTGATTGGAGTTTACAAATTCCCAAAAAAAGTGATCAACGGCAAATGGGCACATGGCAACGTCTTGGTACCTATGCAGCTGGTCTTGCTCTTGATGATGCTGGCATGAAAAATAATGAACAATTCACGTCAACAATGGACATGATCGTAGCAGCAAGTGGAGGAGAACGTGATATTATTGTTGATACACAGATTCTTTCTAAAGCGCGAGCAATCACCGATCATGCTTCTATGTTAAATGTTGCGCTTTCAACTGAACTTCGTCCAACATTATTTTTGGCTCAACTTTCAAATCTTCTGGCGGGAAACATTTCAATCGTTCATAAAGTCACTGGGTCATCCCGCACATTTATGGGAGAAGAAGGCAGTGGACTTTCTGCACTTCAAATTGCTGTAGCCCGCATTAAATCAGGACAAAGTACCCATGCTCTTGTCGGAAGTTCCTATAATGCACAAAGTTATGATATGTTGTTGGCCCATGAGCTTGGAGGACTTTTAACCCATAATGGATGGAGTTCAGTGTGGGATCGTGCAATTCACCCTGGTGGTGGTATTATCACCGGTTCTGGTGGTGTATTTTTGGTTCTTGAAAGTGGAGAACATGCAAAGAAACGTAACGCACGTGCTTATGCTGAAATTAGCCAAATTATTACAGATCAAACAGATAGAACCAAAACGCCGCTTAAGAAATCAATTGCAACAATGTTAAAAACGGCGGGTGCTAAAGCTTCCTTAGCCATTTCAGCAGCCTCTGGTGCTCACAAGGCAACAAAAGCAGAACAAGATGCTCTTGATGATGCTGATTTATCTTACCGCGGTATTACAACATTATTCGGTTATATGCGAGAAGCACAATTTCCTTTAGCACTTGCTCTTGCAGCACTTTCAATTGAAAAAAAACATTGTTTTCCAGCGTTAAGTCCTCATGAAAAACCTTTTTTAAAAGAAGTACATGAAATATTTGTCACAACGATTGGTATAAAAAGGGCTGAAGGTATCGTACGTCTTACGGCTGTTTGAAGGGGAATTTCTATCGTGAAATATCATGATCATTTTGGACGTCCACTTGTAGCGATAACTGGAGCAGGCGTTGTCACATCACTAGGACAAGGAAAACATGAAAATTGGCAAAAATTAACAAGCGGCGTAAGTGGTATCCACAAAATAACACGTTTTCCCGTTGAGGGATTAAATACATATATTGCTGGAACAATTGATTTTCTTGAAGAAAGTAGGCTTGGTGCTTCGGCTCTTTCTCAAAAGCTTGCACATCTTTCTGCTGAAGAAGCTTTAGAACAAGCTGCTCTTGATAAAACAAATTTTAATGGACCTCTCTTTCTAGCTGCGCCTCCTGTTGAACTTGAATGGCAAGCACGTTTTAGTCTTGATCAAGAGGAAGACTTCAATAATGAGCCTTCTTATGCACATCTTCTTAAAATCTGTCAGCATAAACCCCATGAGACACTTTTTGAAACCACACAATTTGGTGCAATTGCAGAAAAACTGCAAAAAACGTTTGGCACAAAAGGGCTTCCCGTTACACTTTCCACGGCTTGTGCATCTGGTGCAACAGCAATTCAATTAGGTGTTGAATCTATTCGACGAGGAGAAACAAATCGCGCTCTCACCATTGCGACAGATGGATCAGTTTCAGCAGAATCTCTCATTCGTTTTTCATTACTATCTGCTCTTTCCACTCAGAATGAACCCGCAGAAAAAGCAGCAAAACCTTTCAGCCGAGACAGAGATGGATTTGTTATGGCAGAAGGCTCCGGAGCTTTTGTTCTTGAATCTCTTCAAAGCGCATTAAACCGTAATGCTACAATTTTAGGAATTTTAGCAGGTTGTGGAGAAACAGCTGATGATTTTCACCGTACACGTTCAAAACCCGACGCATCACCAGCCATTGGATCCGTTCGCAAAGCCTTAAATGATGCACAAATCACCATCCATGAAATTGACTATATTAATGCCCACGGAACCTCCACACCTGAAAATGAGAAAATGGAATATCTTGCGTTATCGACAGTCTTTGGTGACATTCTAAAGCATATTCCAGTTTCTTCTAATAAATCAATGATTGGGCATACCTTAACTGCTGCTGGTGCCATAGAAGCCGTTTTTTCGCTTTTGACCATTCAATCGGGGATACTTCCACCTACAATAAATTACGATAATCCTGACCCTTCTATCCCTTTAGACGTTGTTCCTCATCATAGCCGTAAAGCCAATGTCAATGCGGTTTTGTCAAACTCATTTGGATTTGGTGGTCAAAATACGAGTCTTGTTATCACAGCCTATAAAGGATAATTTTTTCCATACTGACCAAAGTTAATCGTACTAAAGCAATAGCAATTATCAATTGAAGGGGAATAATAATGCGTGCGCTACAATTGCTAAATGAACGCCAGCTTGAAATTACCAATATTGCACCACCACCATCTCCACTTCCCGATGAAGTAACAGTGCGGATAAAAGCTGTTGCTCTTAATCATATTGATGTATGGGGCTGGCGTGGCATGGCCTTTGCGAAAAGAAAAATGCCCCTCATTATTGGTGCCGAAGCTTCCGGTGAGGTTATAAAAGTAGGAGATAGCGTTGAAAATCTCCAACTTGGACAGATTGTCTCACTTTATGGTGCACAAACCTGCGGAGTATGCCAAGCTTGTCATGAAGGACAAGATAATCTTTGTACGGCTGTAAAGGGAGTCTACGGTTTTCATCTTGATGGTTTTGCTTGTGAGTTTGTCAATTTGCCAGCACGTTTATTGGTTCCAGCCCCTCCCCAATGTGATGAATTCCAAGCCGCTGTTGCTCCCATTACTTTTGGTACCGTAGAACATATGCTTTTCGATAACGCAAAACTACAAGCAGGAGAAATAATCCTGATACAAGCAGGTGGTTCCGGTATTGGCTCTGCCGCCATTCAACTTGCAAAACATATGGGCTGTACTGTTATCACGACGGTAGGTTCAGATGAAAAAATTGCAAAAGCACACTCTCTTGGAGCAGATCATGTGATTAATTATCGTAAAGATCGTTTTGAAGGTGTGGTACGTAAATTAACTCAAAAAAAAGGTGTTGACGTTGTTTTTGAGCATGTTGGTGCCGATACATGGAATGGTTCTCTGTTGTGTATGAAAAAAGGAGCACGCTTAGTGACTTGCGGTTCTACCTCTGGTGTTTCAGCCTCTATAAATCTCATGCAATTATTCCAGCAACAACTTAAAATATTTGGTTCATTTGGCTGCCGTATGGAAAATATGAAAAATGCCATGCAAAAAATGGCACAAAAAGCTGTACACCCTGTCATTGATACGATTGTTGGACTTGATGAAATGGATACAGCTTTAAACCGAATGGAGAGCCGTGATGTTTTTGGTAAAATTATTCTTAAAATCAATTAAATCATAATGAAGCTTTCTCTTAAAAATCTCATCTATCGTATTAAAATTATAGCTAAAAAAATATCCTACTTGTTGTGGGCATATCTGCTCTTTAGTTCTTTATTTATTTTAAAATGCTTTCCAGCCCAAATGGGAATTTCTTTTTTTTCTTGGTTGGCAAAAAAAATTGGTCCCCTGATCCATCGTCATCAAATAACACTTGCAAATCTTAGGAGCGCATATCCAGAAAAAACAGAGCAAGAACGCTATGCGATTGCAATAGAAATGTGGGAAAATATAGGGCGCTTCCTAGCCGAATATATTTTTCTTGATAAAATTTTTGATTTTGATCCTCATGCGGACGAGCCAGGTTTTATTGAAGTTAAAGGCATTGAAATCTTTGAGCGATTAAAAAATGAAAAAAAGCCACATATTTTTTTCACAGCGCATACTGGAAATTTTGAACTTCTGCCTATTTGCGCACAAAGTTTTGATCTGAATGTTACGGTATTATTTAGACCCCCCAATAACCCTTATGTTGCCAAACGAGTCCTTAAAGCACGACAAACTTCTATGGGACATCTTGTTCCCTCCAAAGCTGGTGCAGCATGGGCATTAGCAGGCAAATTAGCAGAAGGTGAAAATGTTGGTATGCTGGTTGATCAAAAATTTCGCCGCGGTATCATGGGAACATTTTTTAACAGACCCCTTAAAACAAATCCCTTAATTATAAAGCTTGCGCGACAATATAACTGTGATATTTATCCAGCACGTTGTATTCGTCTCCCTGGAGGACGCCATCGTTTAGAATTATATGAACATGTAGAACTTCCACGTGATGAAAAAAACGATATCGATATAGCTGCTTCTGTGCAAAAATTAAATGATATTGTTGAAACTTGGGTCCGTGAATATCCTGGACAATGGATGTGGTTACATAGACGTTGGGATATCTAAACATAAGCTCTATTGCTTACGGAGGAAGTATAAATGTTAGCCTCAAAAGATATCAAAGATCTCACCGCAATTATCACGGCATTACGAAATCCTGATAGTGGTTGTCTCTGGCATAAAAAACAAACTTTTGAATCTCTCATACCCTATATACTTGAAGAAGCTTACGAAGTCATCGATGCCATTGAACGAAAAAAAACAAAAGATCTCTGTGAAGAACTTGGTGATCTCCTTTTACAGGTTGTTTATCTTGCTACCATTGCACAAGAAGAAGGCAGCTTTACTTTTGAAGATGTTGTTTATGCAATCACTGCAAAAATGATTCGCCGCCATCCTCACGTTTTTGGAAATGCTGAGCAAAAAAAACGAGGGTTTATAAAAGAAGAGTGGGAATATATAAAAAAAGAAGAACAGGCTGAACAAAAGAAATTGTGCAAAGAAAACAACAACAATTCAAGCATTCTTGCAAAAGTAAAACCAATCCAGCCAGCAAACCAAGAGGCCCTTGCTCTACAAGAAGCTGCAGCTACAGTGGGTTTTGATTGGCAAGAAAGTGATAAAGTTCTTGCAAAAATAGAAGAAGAACTTGAAGAGCTCAAAGAAGCCATCAAAAATAAAAAAAATTCAGAAATAGAAGCAGAGTTTGGAGATCTCTACTTTATTCTTCTTAATCTCGCACGCCACTTAGCGATTGATTCACAAAAAGCATTAAAAAGAACAAATATAAAATTCCGAAATCGTTTTGCCTATATTGAAGAAAAGCTATCCACTCAATCTAAAACACTCACTGAGGCATCCTTAAATGAAATGGAAGCACTTTGGAAACAAGCTAAAAATGAACGATAAAAAATATCCTTCTACCCCAAAAATAAGCCTCCTAGAATTACTCGATGATAATTTTTTTAAGCTTGGATAATTTCACGAAGCTTGATTCGTTTTATATTGATCTTGGGAAACAGGACGAAGTTCTACCGATTCGCCACACCCACATGCTGAAACTTGATTAGGATTTTTAAAAACAAAACCAGAACGAAGCGTTGTTACTTCATAATCCATCTGTGTTCCTAATAAAAATAACACCGCATCATGCGCTATAAAAACACGAGCACCATTCACTTCAACAACATCCGCGTCTATTCCCTCTTCTTTGACGAGAGTAATTGTATATTCCATTCCTGCACAACCGCCTTTTTTGATCCCAACAAGAATACCTCGTGCATCTTTCGAATCCATAATCGCTTTAACACGATTCACAGCGGCTTGTGTTAGACTTATTACCGAAAAACGACTCATCGTTTACTCATTTCTTGTTTCAATAGACACTTTAAACGTCCTTTCTCTACCATATTCTATCTGATATTTTAGAAGAAAAACAACAAGACATAAATTAAAACATCCTAACCTTTTTATTGAGATAAAAATACATCCTCATAAAATGAGGTTTTTGATTGTACAATCTAGAATTTACAATTTTTTGTTCACATAAAACGCAAAATACCTCTGCTATAAAAACTCTAAACGAAAGAAAACGTTTCAATGCCATACATTCAAATCTAACCTTTTGAAAATATTTATTTTTTAATGACCTATGAGATAAAGAAAATATACTTCCCGCACTTATTGTGCTCTCCTTCCCCCATACCCCTAAAATCACAAATCTTCCCCCTTCACAATTTGTAAAAGGAGTTAAATGATAAGATCTATTGATTATAGAGCTCAAAATTTAACGATAACAAAGAATTGTACAGATTCGTAACTTATCTTGAACGAACAACAATATATTGATTGGGTAAAAAATTTTTCACTTTCAAAAGCTGTAAGTGTAAGAGCATTTTAGATTTTGTTCTGTTTATTTTTTCTCTTGCCTTTAAAGAAACAGTCATTTAATCGTTTCACACGGACTCGGAGCGTAGCGCAGCTTGGTAGCGCACTTGACTGGGGGTCAAGGGGTCGTGGGTTCAAATCCCGCCGCTCCGACCATTTTTAAAACGTTATAAAATAAGCTTATTTAGAGTTCTTTTTATTTCAATTGCACATACATGTTTTTTTCTTCAACGTAGAATAATGTGCAATAGATATTTTATCGTTAATTTGAAAAAAAACCGTCTTTATGAGTATCATCTTCAGTCTCATAAGAGCTCATAGAAAACGCGAGACCTTTGCCTCGCGTTACTTTATTCTTTAAAAAAATTTATAATTATTTGCTTCTTATATTTTCTAAATTTTCTTTATGCTATAATGTCGCTGTTACCTTTTTTTGTAATGGATGGTGACGTCTGCACGGTTATCTTCTTTGGTTTTAATTCAGCTGGCATTTCCCTTCTAAGCTGAATATGGAGAAGCCCATCTCCAAGCTCTGCCCCAATAACCTTCACATGATCAGCCAAGTGAAAACGCCGCTCAAAAGCGCGCGAAGCAATACCTCGATAAAGAAACTCTCGTTCTTCATCATCCTTTTCAGGCTTTCTATCTCCCTTAACGACCAACTGGTTACAATGCGTTTCAATATCAATTTCATCTTGAGAAAAACCAGCAACAGCCATAGAAATTCTATAAGAATCTTCGGTTAAACGCTCGATATTGTATGGGGGATAAGAAGAAACCTCTTCTGGTTGTGTCCTAGAATCAAACCAGTTAAAAAGATGATCAAAACCTACTGTGGAACGATAAAATGGTGAAAAATCTACTTGACGCATAATACTGCCCTCCTTTAGAGCGACTACAATTTATGATTGATTCACAAAGCTCCCAAATGGCAAACTTACTTGTGAACCCGCGGCCCCATCATGGCAACCACATTGTATTATCTGGTAATCGTTTTCCCTTATTTCAACTCTTTTGTGCCTGAATTGACAAAAACTATCTAAAAAACAATATACCCCTTTCTTAATCCTTCTTCTTCATTACATAAATATCAAAGCCTTCTTATTATCTCATGGTGCGCTAAGTTGCAAAAATACACTTGTAAAGGATATCAATTGGAAACACCTCTTTATCCCATAGACTGGGGTTCCACTCCTCCTAATATCCATCATGGTACCCTGAAAATAACAATAGATCACGAAATTCGTTTTGCGATAACATATCCTGAAGCGGAAAAATCTAAGGGAACAATAGTTATTCTTGAAAGCGATGCAAATGATTTAGAAACATATTTTTTACCCATAAATGAAATTTCTAAACGCGGTTTTCATACAGCAATATTTGACTGGTTTGATCAAAAAAAAATATTCCTCAAGACAAGAAAAAATGCCGACATCATTACTTTGATATAAATAATGATATTAATGATTTAGATGAATTTCTTAAAAATGTTGTTTATCCTAATTGTCCACCACCTTACTCTATGCTCGCCTATGGTATGGGTGGATTGATAGCACTTAGCGGATTAGATCTCATTAATCATCAATTTAATAGATTGCTCTGTGTTTCTCCCCTTTTTGCTCCATTCGGCAATAAAACGAATGGTTTTCAACGTAAATTAACACAATTTCTTTCTGATATAGGTCTTGGCTTTATACCAGCGAAAGATGGGAAAAAATTAAAAAAAATAAAACAAAAAAATATACAATTGGGGCATATGCATCAAGTGCCACTCTCTGGCATTAAGGCCCCAACATCTCGATGGATGGCATCGGTATTTAATGTGATTGATTCTGTGAAGAAAAATATACGCCACGGACATTTACAAATCCCAACACTCTTTATTCTCGCCAATCAAAATAATCTTGCCAACAACATTGAGGTCCGGCAATTATGTCAACACACACGTCTGGCAGAAACTATTACCATTACAGGCGCTGAACTTGATACAATCATGTATAACGAAGATTATAAAAAACAATTTTGGGCTGCATTTGATGCATTTATCCCCGATAATGTATCTATAAAATAATACGAAACCTTAACGTCTATTTCGTTCCACCAAAAACAAAGATTTCTATGAGCAACGCCGTTCTATAAATACTCCTTATATAATGGATTCCATCTTCTAACCACTCATATGATTCGTTTTATAGACTCTACAGGTAAGCCATAAAATAAATATTCATCATATCTCCTAACAAAAATAATGAATATAAAATGAGATAATTTAATAAAATAAATATAAAAAACTATCTTAATACATCATATATGAATCTTTATAAATAAGACATCAAAATACTATTTTTGATATATTATTAAGGGATGATTTTATAGTATATCTAAAAAATAGTAGCTTTCATCCGTTTATAGAAAAAATCTGAAAATAAACACCATTTATAATATTCATTTGCAAATCGCTATAAAAACAAATAACTATAGAAATTCTATTTTCTAGGATAACCTTTTAAAAACAACAAATTAACATAATATTCTGCTAATTTCTCGATATAAGCAATCCCCACAATAATGGTTTTTATAATTTTTTTAATGGAATTCTGATAAGAATCAGAAAATTTAAAAGAAAAAATAGCAATGAATCACTTTAAAAGTTTTAGATCACCCTCTCTTTTTCAAAATCACATATGTTTCGAATTTAACCAACTCACAACGAATATGTTGTATTTTGAATAAGAATATAAGAATTAACCATTTTGCCATTCATTTCAATTATGAGTATTTTACCATCTTTTTTATAAATACTCTGTATTGTATAATTGATGCGGCAAAAATTCTGACAAACGGAGCCATTGGAACACAATCATGAAACGAATCCTGCTCGCAGAAGATGATAACGATATGCGTCGCTTTCTTGTAAAAGCCTTAGAACGTGCAGGCTACGAAGTCGCCGATTTCGATAATGGTATTAGCGCATATGAACGTTTACAAGAAGAACCATTTTCTCTTCTCTTAACTGACATTGTGATGCCGGAGATGGATGGAATCGAACTTGCACGACGCGCTACTGAGATTGACCCCGATTTACGCGTAATGTTCATTACAGGTTTTGCAGCGGTTGCACTCAATTCAAATAGTGATGCTCCTCCTGATGCAAAGGTTCTCTCTAAACCATTTCACTTACGTGAACTCGTCAATGAAGTTGAAAAGATCCTTATTGCTGCTTAAAGAGATGTTTTTCTAAGTTATTTGCATCTGTTGTAAGAGAAAATGAAATTAAGCATTGACGTTTGTCATTCTATGTGGTGTATGCAACATCGGTGAACGGGCGTGTAGCTCAGCGGGAGAGCACTACGTTGACATCGTAGGGGTCACAGGTTCAATCCCTGTCACGCCCACCATTTGCACTTTATACCATAAATAATTGTAGTAATTTGTCGTATTCTTTTCAGAGTACGAGAGGCGTAAATAAAGGTTAGGGAATAGGATTTTGCAAATTCTCCAAAGGGCATGTTCTACAGGGTATTTCTAATATTTTTTGGATTCTGATAAGACCTCTCGGAATAAGCCATCTAGAAAGCATCATAAATGCAACAACAGTTTCAGTTACGACAGATTAGAAGGTTTTATTGTAAAATTCTTTCGACAAAGATAGGATTCCTTTCTAAAAAAATTTGTTTATCTTCTGATTTATCGCCTATTTTTTTGATTCTTTCTTCTCTATTGAGGCACCGCTGTTGTCAAAATAAGTAGAGATATAACAACAATCTCTTTGGTACGTAAAACACTTGGTTTTTAGAGCGGTATTTTAAGTTTACCAATAAGAAGTTGTCTAAAATATTCAAAAGAGTAAAAAACACGACAAAAGCAAGTTTTATTCTTTCAATACATTGATTTATAAATATATTTTATTATTTGAGATGTTGAATGAGAAATCCGAATATTGTAAAGTCCTCTCATTTCAAACCTCTCCCATGTTGAATCGATCAAAACCATCTCTCTTGCATGTCATAAGAAGGATTGGCATGGAGATAAAAATTGTACAAAAAAGCACTAAAATGCCTATAACGATCTGAAAGCTGTGATCTATCGCAACATTGGTGACTAGCAAATAGGTAAAGTCCATAATGTGCCGGCTTCTTCCTTCAAAAGCGGAAAGATGGTAGTACTCAATGTTAGTCATTATACCATTCACGAGCGCCGGCGTAAAATGGGCTTTTGAGGGTTTTAAGAGCTGTCTCTTTAAAACAAGCGCATAATATACAATCCAACGGTACTCTGTTCTTTGCACTATATTCTTACTGAAACAATGATCACCTTAAATTGTATGCATTTAGAACATCAGATCTTATCGCATAACATTTTAGTGTAATCAAATACTAAAATAGCTCTCGCGCGACGTACAAACTATAAAGAAATAAGAAAAACATTTGAAAATATAAATGCGAAATCTAAAAACTTAACTATGAGATACAATTCATCTTCACTTATAATTCAAACGGGATATGTACAAGATAACCTATAAATATGCAACATAAACTCTTAAACCCATAAAATTCAGAAAACCATAAACATTGCTGAAATCTATGGCACTACCCTGAGAAACCGTGACAACCACATTAAATTAGATTGGCAATAAATGTATAATAGCATTGAAAAAACAATATCTTATCTGAGCAGCAGACACACAGCATCTTTTTATACAAAAAACTCTAAAGTCATAAAGCTTTATAAGGAACAGCTTTCAATACAAGAAGATACCCTTCATTACTTTAGGGGATGTTGTTTCTAAACTCTCATCATAAACAGATACCTTTTTTATTCTTCAATGTTCCACAAAACACTTCTAAACGGAATCTATCATGCCTTGAAAACCAATCTTACCAAAGAGTATACCGAAAAACGTAATAATATTATTCATAAAAAATTTAAGGTAGACATTTTTTGCAATTTTACCGGCATTAACTACAATGCTTAAACCTCATCTAAGAAATAGCATTGTAGCTTCTCATCGGGTTTTGCACAATTTGACAGCAGTTTTTGCATCAATTTATTTTTTTCAAAGGGTCTTCAAAGGCGGTTTTATGGGCTTTCACAGACTTTTTAAAAATCTTCAAAGGATTTTCAAAGACCTTTCAAAGCCTTTTCTCATTTTTACGCTCAAATTCCAATTTTCGCTATTTTTTGCGTTTTTTTTCCAATTTTAGGTGTCAAAATCTATTTTGACAAAACGCGCATTTAATGCTAAATTTTATACATAAAAACAACAAATTATCACGTATTCCTAACTAATCTCATCTCTTCCCACTACTGAAAAACTTACTGTCAAACTATAAGCACATTCATTTTTAGCAAAATGGAAAGAAGCTCACAAAAAAAGTTTTGGCAATCTGTTTTCTAAAGCATGGAATGCAACTGCATTAAAAGAATAAGCCAATGGATGAAAAAATTATCAACAATACGCAGCAAGCAAATGCGGGAGCTACCGTATCACAACTTAAAGAACTTTTTGGCTGGACAGAAAACAGTATGGCATTATTTTATACCCAAACAGCCAACAAAAAACTGCAATAGCATCAATTAAAAAAATATCAAAAAAGCTCAGAGTATACAGAAGAATAAACTAATACAATCAAAAGGAAACTCGCGAATTTTTTTATCTATTAATTTTCTTAAACATGGCGATCCCGACAGGATTCGAACCTGTGACCCACGGCTTAGAAGGCCGTTGCTCTATCCAGCTGAGCTACGGGACCCCACAACCAACTGATTATTTTCTCAATTCAAAATAGCATCTTTAACTTAATGTGTCCAAGATTGCTGCCGATCACTGCGAAAATTATCAGAATAAGAAACAGCACGCCGAATCGGTGAATGTGTCTTTTCTACACGATAAGGAATAGCATTCTTGCGTGCAAAAGCAATTGCTTCTTCCCTCCTATTAAAACGGATTCTTACTTGACTATTCATATCAGATGTTGCCGTGTACCCCATAAGAGGCTCTAGCATTTTTGCTTTCATCGGCTCATATTGTAGAATCCAAAAGCCTGTATTCCCCTTACCCGACTGCATAGCTGTTTTAGCAGGACTATAAATACGTGCGATCATGCCTTTTCCCTTCAGATTACACAACGCTTGAATGATTGTTTTTTACCACACGTACCCAACTGGGTCATTCTTATACACCTTATCAAATATGGTCGGAGCGATAGGATTCGAACCTACGACCCCCTGATCCCAAATCAGGTGCGCTACCAGGCTGCGCTACGCTCCGCCATTTAACATTTATTTGATGCACATTTCCTAAAATTTTCACAACAGAAGTGCAAGAGAAAAACACACTTTTTTTCAATTTTGTTGCATTTCTTTACAAAAAAGAATGTTTTTAAATTTTTTTCCTCCTCAATAACATATTTATTAACGAAAATAGAAAATAACATTCGTACAAAAATCTAATCGATATAAAAAATAATGAACCTCTTTATAAGGATTCCATAATTTTATCCTGCTTTAAGTAAACTCCCACTGTATCAGAACGCATTTTACAGGTAGAGTTTTAGAAAAAACGACTTATATGCTAGAAGAACTTTCCCAAAAGGAATATAATATCTCTACTGTACTCATATAAAATCCCGCTGTATTAAGTTTCTTTCCCCTCTTTTTCCATTCTCCCAAGGACGAAAAAACTCTCGTTTCTCCTATAATCCAAGTCCATAAACGACAAACATTTTTTCAAACCATAAAAATTTTATTATAAATAAAGTGAAGAGCTCTTTTTAGAAACATTTTCAAATACAAAAATATATAGCTTATACAAGTGATGAAAAGAATATTCATTCAATAAAATTAAAGCCATTTAAACGAAACGCATAAAAAAGTAAAAAATAATTTTTTTCATTCTTAATAGATATCAAAACAGCAGAAAATTTAAATGACTTGCCTTTCCTCATATTAAAAAAACAATAAAAGGGAAGAACAAGTAAAGCCATGATAAGGAGTATTTACGTTTTTTTTCTATTCAAAACTTCGGCAATAACAGCACGCGTTATTTTTCTTTTTCTTTGTAATGCCAACTGATCAACAGAATCAATAATATGCTTCAATGAAAATAAAGAACGTTCACAACGGCTGATAAGATAATAAACTGTATCTGGATGCACAATAAGCTGCCTATCGGAAAAAAGCTTAAAGGCAACAGCTGTTAACAATGCATCATCAGGCTGATTAATTTCAACGAACATCACCGAATTAAGACGACTTTTTAGATCATTTAACTTTAGATTCCAAGCAGAAGGGAGTGTCCGTGCCGTCATCAATAAAGTAGCTTGTCGTGCATCAACATTTGCTTGCTTAACACTGTTAATTAAATGAAAAAGTTCTGTCTCACTAATTTCACCTGCATCAATATCCTCTATTAAAAATGATCTGCCTAAAGAAGCCATAGCAACAGCTTGATCAATTTTATTGTGCTGTATCCTGAATGCATTTGCTTTTTGGAGCCATATACTCGAAAAGTGCGTTTTTCCAGATCCTTCTTTTCCAACCAAAACTGCAATAGGTAAGCTCCAATTGGGCCAGTGATCAATAAGCTGAAAAGCCATACGATTGCTATCCGTCACGACTAAATCATCAAATTGAAAAACTGGCTCATAAGGGAAATTTAAAGATAATTGCGTTTCTCGCCCATTCATTTTAGCGGCTCCGAATTTCCACTTCGCGAATACATCTGAGAACTAAGATAAGTATGAAGGGCAAAACGAACTAAAACGCCCACAGCCGCCGCAGCAGGAACAGCAACAAGCATACCAGTAAAACCAAAGAGTGAAGAAAAAGCAAAAAGCGAAAACATCAACCACACGGGATGTAATCCCACTGATGAACCAACAAGTTTTGGTTGAAGAATATACCCCTCAATAAATTGACCAATTAAAAAAAGAGCCATCACAATGATGATTCCCCCCCAATTATTGGGATAAAACTGGACCCATGCAATACCAACAGAAAGGACCAAGCCACTCATTGTTCCAATATAAGGAATAAAGCTAATAAGGCCAATAAACATACCAACCAAAAGACCAAAATTGAGTCCTGCAATCGTTAAACCAATAGCATAATAGCCTCCCAATATAAGACAAACGGTCCCTTGTCCACGAACAAAGCCTGCTATAGCTCTATCCATTTCATGAAAAATACTACGAACAGTTTCAAGATGATCACGCGGTATTAACGAATCAATTGCTCTCACCATACGTGGCCAATCTAATAACATATAAAATGTCACCACAGGCGCCACAACAAATAGGCTAACGATATTAACGATAGACTTTCCCGATTTCAAAAGTGAATTCAAAAGAGATGTAATAAAATCAGAACCTTCTCCCAAAAGCCCTTTAATATTACTCCGTAATTCATTTGGATCACTTCCAAAATAGTCCCTTATCCAATCAAAATCATGCTCAACGAAAAAAGTTTGAATACGATTAATATAAACAGGTAAGCCATCACTCACAAATTGCTGTATTTGCGAACTAATAATAGGAATCAGAATAACTAAAGCAGCAACAAAGATAATAACAATAAATAAGGTAATAAGGACAGTACCAAAAACACGACGAATACCAAACTTTTCAAGGAGTTGAACAATGGGATTAAGAAAATAAGCCAACACAATCCCTGCCACAAAAGGAAGCAAGATTGATCCAAAAACAAACATAAAAAGAATAAAAAAAATCAGCGTCCCCAGCCAAAAAAAGATTTGTCTTTTCATATTATTCGGCAACGGTAATTGTGTATATGCTGGCGTATAAGTCTTATAACGGTCACGGGATGTATTCTCATTCACTTTCTTTTTCATAAGTTGCCAAGAAGATTGTCCCTGATTATCTGATATCTTGCTCATAAAATATCCTAAAAAAAATTCTTCACAAAAATTATAAACATCTTCAAAATAAGGTACAAGTAAAGTTACTCATTTTCTTATCAATATATCTTGCAGAGAAAACTCTATCATGGCATTGCATAACGTCAAAACCTGATTTTCCATTAAAGGAAGGCTCCAATGAGCAATCAAAATCTTACAAATAATAAATCCAAGGCTGGGGATAAATCCAAAGCTAGTCTTACCTACGCAAAGTCCGGTGTAAACATCGATATGGGTAATGCTATGGTAGAAAAAATTAAACCCTTTATACGCGCGACAAAACGAGCCGGAGCAGATGCAGAAATTGGCGGTTTTGGAGGCCTTTTTGATTTAAAAGCAGCGGGCTTTACAGATCCTATCTTAGTCGCAGCTAATGATGGTGTGGGAACAAAACTAAAAATTGCCATTGAAGTAGGTCACCATAACACGGTAGGTATTGATCTGGTAGCGATGTGTGTCAACGATTTACTTGTACAAGGAGCGGAACCTCTCTTTTTTCTGGATTATTTTGCAACTGGAAAACTTGACCCTGAACAAGGTGCCGCAATCGTTTCTGGTATTGCAGAAGGTTGTAAACAAGCTGGTGCTGCTCTTATTGGGGGAGAAACTGCAGAAATGCCAGGAATGTACGCAGAAGGAGATTATGATCTAGCAGGTTTTGCTGTAGGCGCATGTGAACGCAGCATGCTGCTTCCTTCAAAAGACCTGAAAGAAGGCGATATTATCTTAGGTCTAAGCGCCTCTGGAATTCATTCTAACGGCTTTTCGCTTGTTCGACGAATCATTGAGCAAAATCATCTAAAATGGAATGACCCTGCCCCTTTTGCTCCCCCAAATAGCCTTGGTACAGCGCTCCTGACACCAACACGCATTTATGTGAAATCGCTTCTTCCTATCATGCGAAAATATGAAGGAATTAAAGCTCTTGCACATATTACGGGTGGAGGTTTTCCGGAAAATATTCCACGTGTCATTCCCTCTTCTCTCTGTGCTGAAGTTAATCTTTCGACCATCAATGTTCCCTCCGTCTTTTCATGGATTGCCAAACAAGGTAAAATAGAAGAAACGGAAATGTTACGAACATTCAATTGTGGTATTGGTATGATCATTATCGTGGGGCAGTATGCAGCTAAAACAGTTACGCAAGCTCTTGAAAAAAATGGAGAGACTGTGACTCCCCTTGGCATTTTAACAAAACGCCAAGATCAAAATAAAGGGATACTTTATAAAGGGGAACTCCATTTATGAAAAAACAAATCGTCGTTTTCATTTCTGGTAATGGGTCCAATATGGTCGCCCTTGCTCAAGCAAGCAAACAAAAGGGATATCCTGCTGAAATCGTCGCAGTTATTTGCGATAATCCATGTGCAAACGGTATTGAAAAAGCACAAAATCATAACTTACCTGTTCATATTGTTGATCGCAAAATCTACAAAACGAAAGAAGAGCATGAAGAAGATATTTTTACAATTTTAGATCAATATAAACCGGATTTTCTTTGCTTTGCGGGGTATATGCGCCTTATCTCATCACGTTTTGTAAAACTTTATGAAGGACGAATTTTAAACATTCACCCTTCTCTTTTACCTTCATTTAAAGGTTTAAACACGCATGAAAGAGCTTTACAAGCAGGCGTAAAAATCTCAGGTTGTACTGTTCATCTTGTTACAGAAGATATGGATGCTGGAAAAATTCTTGCCCAAGCAGCCGTTCCAGTCTATTCTGATGATAGCACGGAGTACTTAGCACAAAGAGTTCTTAAAGCAGAGCATAAACTCTATCCTGAAGCCTTAAAAGCATTTATTGAAGGAAAGAGCAAAAGTGTCGATACGCAACAACAGCTCTTATCCTTTTAAGGATATCAGAAGTTTATAGTATTTTTCAATGCTTTACATACAGTTTATCTTCAGCACCTATCATTAAAAACCTCTAACGTTGACAGAATAAAATCCATTTCTTCATAAATTTTTGCATAGAATGTGCAATTTTTTTGAATTTTATTTAAATTTCCAAATTGTTCTTGTTTATTTAGTTTCTGGACATTCCTACGAGCTCTATTGATCAAAATGCTCTCGTATTTCCTTCTAAAAAATCTTAAAATACGCAATTTTTCTATTGCATTAATTTTTGCGTTATGACGAAAGTGTTTCTTTAACTATTTGAGCTAACTGTTTGAGTGTAAAAGGTTTAGATAAAAAACCAAAAACAGCATCTTGTGGAAGATTCTTAGCAAAAGCATCTTTTGCATATCCAGAGACGAAAAGAAATTTGATATCAGGATAGTTTTTACGGACTTCCTTCAATAAAGTAGGCCCATCCATTTCTGGCATCACCACATCGGAAACAATAATATCAACAGCTCCTTTTTTTTCTTCAAGAACAGAAAGGGCTTCCACCCCACTTGCGGCCTCTAAAACCGTATATCCTCTCATTTGAAGAGCTCTTACCCCCCCCATTCTGACCGCATCCTCATCTTCAACCAATAAAACAGTCGCAGATCCTGTTAGGTCTATATTTTTATCTTTCTCTTCATCTTTTTCAATCTTCTGAGAAATTTTTCCTTTTATATCGGGGATATAACGGGGCAGAAAAATATGAAATGTTGCTCCTTCTCCCTCTTTACTTTCACAATAAATATACCCACCACTCTGCTTAATAATTCCATAAACCATTGATAAACCAAGTCCTGTTCCTTTTCCAACTTCTTTGGTTGTAAAAAATGGCTCAAACATTTTTTCTTGTATAGCAGCAGATATCCCAGTCCCTGTATCTGAAATAGTCAATTGCACATATTCACCAATTGCTAACCCCAGATGATTAAATTCAACACTTTGTTGTTTTGTAATATTGTTTGTCGCAATCGTAATAATACCTCCATCGAACATAGCATCACGCGCATTAATAACCAAATTCATAATCACACGCTGAAAAGATGCCTGATCGACTTCAACGCTCCACAAATCTCTTCCATGAATAATTTTTAACTGAATACTATTCCCCAAAAGTGGTAAAACAAGATTACGAATATCGGATAAAAATTCTGTAAAATCAACCTCTTCAGGTCGAAGTGTTTGCTTTCTAGAAAAAGCGAGTAATTGCTGTACAAGAGCAGCTGCACGATTAGCATTATTTTTAATATTGATCAGATCAGCATGAGCAGGATCAGAGCTACGATGCGTATTTAAAAGAAGATCACAAGACATTAAAATTGCTGTTAAAACATTATTAAAATCATGAGCAATGCCGCCTGCCAATTGCCCAACAGCTTGCATCTTCTGACTTTGCATCATTTTATCTTCAAGTGTTTTTTGTTCTGTTGTTTCAATGACAGAGATAATAAGCAAGTCTTGTAGTGCACCACCATGATAGGGTGGTACAGACATAACATGAAGACGTAAATGGCGTTCTTCATTCTTTTCTAAAACAGTTTCCAGAGAAACAAAATAATTTTTATTGGTCGCAATTTTCTGAAAGGCACGCTCTAACGGCACACAATCACGACGAGAAATAATATCATAAAAATTGATCGTTTTATCCATACATTCGGAGAGTGATGAAAAAGCATTATTCATATGAACCAACTGCCCTTTCTGATCCACCACGGCTATTGCAAAAGGACTCGCATCAAAATATTCTTCTAATATACGAGGTAATTTTAATTGATTATTCTCTTCTTTTTGTATTTGTTGTGGAATGATCACAATACGATAAACGGCTTCCTCCTCTAAGAGAGAAGAAGCAGAGATAAAACAGTGAAATATTTTCTCACACGTGGTCTGTGAATTTAAACATAACGAAAACCTATAAGGGAAAGAGTAACCTGAGTTTTGATATCTGTTGGTTTGCAAGCAAATATCACTCCATGAGCTCTTAGCACCAACACTCTCAAATAATGGATCAAAATGATATTGACCGATCGAAAAATTTGCTAAATCAAGTGAGAACCATTCGGCAAAAACTGCATTAGCATAAAGAAGAGTCCCTTGTGCATTCACGGATAAAAAACCAACAGGCGCTTGATCCAAATGATTGATCGCCTCTTGAAGGTTAGAGAAAAAAACTTCTCGGGTTTGTTGTAAATGCGATATATCGCTAATACGCCAAAATAAAAGCTTTTTTTTCCGTTTTGTAATAGGTTGAACAGAGATATTATACCAAACAGATTTTTTTTGTGTAGAATCGATAAAAATTGGTTGCTCTACTCTTAACTCTTCTTGCGCTGAAAGATTATTACAGGCTGCAACTTTTAAGCGATAGGAAAGTGCACCAGCTCCTGGAAGATCAGCAATAACCCTATAACAAGACCATTCAGGCTTATAGGTCAGAATTTTTTGATAGTTTTGATTAGAATAATAAACAAAACCAGAAAGATCAGAGATTACAATTGCATCATCGCTCCCATTAAAGATGCTAAAATCAAAATCCTCATGCAACCACCATGGGTAGTATCTTAAAATTCCCATTCCACTTAAAACGAGTGTTGCAACACCGATAATCGCTAAAATCAAAAAAGATGCTACTACCACCTTTTGCAAATAACTTTGTGGATAAAAAAAATCTAAAACGCCCACAATGAAAAGGAAAACTAAGATAAAAACAACACCCAAAATCACAACTCTCCGACGAACAGAAGACGAAGACGCTGATCTTTCATTATTCTCAAAACCTTTATTCATCTCTCTCTGCCTTAGATTTAGCTGTTTCTTATACCAAGAAACTTCTTTTTATATTCATTGTTATAAAATATATACTATGATATCATCTTTCTAAGAAAGCTCACTTAATGTTAAAAAGGTTTATTTCTTGTCTTTAAGCGAATCTTTTAAGGGTATGTTTATAAATTTATTTCACTAAAAGACGATAGTTTCCATACCAAAATGGGAGAAAAACTATGTATATCTGGTTATCAGACCAAATAGGTGTATCTGCTGCAAACATAACGATAAGTTTTTTGTTTTTTATAATAACAATCGCAGCTATTACTATAATTATCTTGTTTTTACGCCGTTTCAATAAGGGAAGATTCAATACTAATAGAAAAAAAAGTCTATCACGATTAACACTATGTGAAGCAATTTCTATAGATCGAACACGCCGCCTTGTTTTAGTCCGTTGTGATAATAAAGAACATTTGCTCCTTATTGGCGGATTAACAGATATGGTTGTAGAATCCGATATTACCAGCACATCCAGAACACAAAAGAGCGAAATACACCCCCATCCCACTCCCCGCCTTACAGAAAGAAACGATACGCCAGATAAAATCTCCTCTTCTTTTATAAATCAAGTGGTAAAAGATTCAGCAATCACGGCCGAAATTGAAGGAAGACAAGAACCATCTTTGTTTATTCCCACCCCTCCAAAATAAAATATGTGATTTTATCACTACGAACTTCGTTTATTTATCGTTCTAATGACTTTAATCATCACGATAAACTTTTTCACGTCGTTCGTGACGTTCTTGTGCTTCCAACGACAAAACGGCAATCGGCCGCGCCTCAAGACGCTTTATACTAATAGGCTCACCAGTTTCTTCACAAAAACCATATGTCCCATTATCAATTCGCTCCAAGGCAGCATCTATTTTTGAAATAAGTTTCCTTTGACGATCACGAGCACGTAATTCGATTGTACGATCAGTTTCACAAGACGCCCTATCGGTCAAATCAGGTTGACCAACATTCTCTTCCTGCAAATTTTCCAAAGTCTCACGCGCTTCTTTTAAGATATCATTCTTCCAAGAAACCAATTTAGCACGAAAATACGCCTTTTGCCGTTCATTCATAAAAGGCTCATCTTCACTAGGGCGATATTGATCATCAATCTCTTCGCTCATGCAATAAAAAACCTCCACATCTGCTCTGTGGGGTCTATATATTGTGCAATACCCATCAACACAAGAGTAAAATGTTTTTTCACAACAATCTACAAATATGTTCAAATGCGCTGTTTGATCTTGATCGCTTTTTTGATCTCAAGTTGGACTCTTGATCAAAGATCATCCAAAAAGCATTTTTCTCATTTATTGAGAAACCTCAAAAAGAAGAAAATTCAAAGTTCAGAGCCATCTCCCTCCTCCTTCTTCAGTGTACTAAAATTTAAATGGAGTACCAATAAATCATTTCACCAATGCCCAAAAATAAAAATCTTTATAAAGGTAAAGTGTGATATCCACGATTCAAATACATCAAAGCATCTTTTTCTTGACTACAGTTGATTGCAACAACTTCTCCAATCAATACACAATGGGTTGCATGCTCGTGCCAACAAATCAAACGACAATCAAAAGATGCTAAAGCATCAGAAAGACTAGGCGCCCCCGTCTGCAAAACTCCCCATTGTGCAACATCAAAACGCTCATTTTGGGGAACATTGCAACGCCTTGAAAAGACGTCCGCTAATGGACGATGTTTTCCTGCCAAGCTATTAACACAAAAAATTCCATTTTCCATAAACACATGATTCTTCAGATTATGGCGCATGAGACAAACAAGAAGCGTTGGAGGATTATCTGATAAAGAACAACACGCCGAAACTGTCACCCCGCGCTTTCCCTTAATGCCATCTGTTGTCACAATATGCACGGCGCCTGCAAAATGGCTCATAGCATCTCGATATTCTTGCGAAGAAACGATAATATTATCTTGAAGTTCAGGCATCCAACATGTTTTATGATTCGACATATCTTTCACTTATCAAACTTTAAAATTTCAAGCGATCTTTCTATAAAAAGATCTATAATACGTATTTTTCTGCTTCGTCATAACACAAAAGATATTTGTGTATACACAGCGACATGATAAAAACAGCCAATCAAGGAGATTTTTATGCCCCATTCTCATCTCATTTCACCTTCACTCTTGGCTTCTGATTTTTCTAAACTTGGACAAGAAATATTAGATGTTGTTGATGCTGGTGCAGATTGGCTTCATCTTGATATCATGGATGGACACTTTGTTCCTAACATCACCTTTGGCCCTGAAATCGTCAAAGCTCTGCGCCCATTAACCAAAGCAACATTTGATGTCCACCTGATGATCAAACCTGTTGATCCTTATTTGGAAGCTTTCGCAAAAGCTGGCGCAGATATTATAACCATTCATGCTGAAGCAAGTCCCCATCTTCACCGTTCACTCCAAACAATCAAAGCAATGGGTAAAAAAGCAGGCATTGCACTCAATCCAAGCACCCCTGAACATGTCCTTGAATATTTGCTTGATCAATTAGATCTCATCCTCATTATGACGGTCAATCCCGGTTTTGGTGGACAAAATTTTATTCCAGAAATAAAAGATAAAATTAAGCGCGTTAAAAGCATGATCGCAAACCGCCCTATTGATCTTGAAGTTGATGGTGGAATCACCGTTGATACAATTGGAATAACTGCAAAAGCTGGTGCAAATGTATTTGTCGCAGGCTCTGCAATTTATAAAAATGGAAACAAAGAGCTTTACAAAACACGCATGAATGCATTGCGTCAAGCCGCAATCCTCGCACAACAAGGAAAAAAATGATGATCACACGTTATTCCCGCCCTGAAATGGTAACAATTTGGTCTCCCAAAACGAAATATCGTATTTGGTTTGAAATTGAAGCCCATGCCTGTGATGCCCTTGCTCAACTGGGGATTATTCCAAAAGAAGCCGCCAAAGTCATTTGGGAAAAAGGGGCAGCCGCTGAATTTGATGTCAATCGTATTGATGAAATTGAAGCCATTACCAAACATGATGTTATTGCATTTCTAACCCATCTTGCTGAATTCATTGGACCCGAAGCACGTTTTATCCACCAAGGCATGACATCATCTGATGTTCTCGATACAACGCTGAGCATTCAATTGATGCGTGCGAGTGATATTTTGCTCAAAGATATAGACCAACTTCTTGAAGCCTTAAAAAAACGTGCTTTTGAACATAAAGAAACCATCACGATTGGGCGGAGTCACGGCATTCATGCTGAACCAACAACATTCGGAGTCAAATTCGCTCTCGCATACGCCGAATTTTCTCGTTGTCGCAAACGTCTTCTTGCTGCACGTGAAGAAATTTCTACTTGCGCGATTTCAGGAGCGGTAGGAACTTTTGCCAATATCGATCCACGCGTTGAAGAACATGTCGCAAAAGCCTTGAGGATGCGTGCTGAACCCGTTTCCACCCAAGTTATACCACGAGATCGTCATGCTATGTTTTTTGCAACGCTTGGTGTTATTGCATCCTCTATTGAAAGGTTAGCGATAGAAATACGCCATTTACAGCGAACAGAAGTTCTCGAAGCAGAGGAATACTTCTCACCAGGGCAAAAAGGTTCATCGGCAATGCCTCATAAACGCAATCCAGTTTTAACAGAAAATTTAACAGGGTTAGCCCGTATGGTCCGTGCATTTGCACTCCCTGCCATGGAAAATGTAGCACTTTGGCATGAACGTGATATTTCTCACTCATCTGTCGAGCGTTATATCGGCCCTGATGCAACGATTACACTTGATTTTGCTCTTTCTCGCCTCACATCTGTCATTGAAAATCTCATTGTCTATCCGGAAAACATGCAAAAAAATCTCAATAAATTCCGAGGTCTTGTTCATTCACAACGGGTACTTTTAGCACTCACACAAGCAGGAATTAGTCGTGAAGATTCGTATCGGATTGTACAACGAAATGCGATGAAAGTTTGGGAACAAGGAAAAGATTTTTTAGAAGAACTGCTCAACGACAAAGATGTTAGCAAAGCTTTAAGCGAAGCAGAGATTCGAGAAAAATTTGATCTTTCTTACCACACCAAACATATCAATACGATTTTTAAACGTGTTTTTGAACAACAATCAACATAGAAAGCCCAAATCTATTCCATCTATGATCAAAAACCTATTGTAACAAAGAAAACAATTCATGAAAGCAAATCAACTCGATATTCTTATTGTTCCTGGCTACAAAGGATCTGGTCCTGATCATTGGCAAACACGTTGGGAAAAAAAACTGTCGACAGCCCACCGCATAGAACAAGCCCATTGGTCAAAACCTGTTTGCGAAGAGTGGGTTAATGAAGTTAAAACCGCCATCGCACAAGCTCAAAGGCCTGTTATGATTATTGCTCATTCATTAGGCGTTCCTACCGCACTTCATGCAACTGTACAAAATGCGGAAAAAGTTTGTGGCGCTTTCTTTGTTGCGCCTCCCGATGTCTCCAATGAGAAAATACGTCCCAAACATTTAATGACGTTTGGTCCCTATCATCGTCAAAAGTTGCCTTTCCCTTCTATTGTCATAGCCAGCCGTAATGATGAATTTTGTCAATTTTCAGTCGCAGAAAAAATTGCCAATGACTGGGGGTCACTCCTTGTTGATGCTGGGTATTCTGGCCATATTAACGCAGAATCTGGGCACGGACCTTGGCCTGAAGGGCTTATGGTCCTCTCTCACTTTCTTGCAAAAATTTGATCTCAAAGAGGTGATTCTTTTCTCATCGCCTCTCTCATCTCCACCTTTGGGTCGATGTATTATGACAAAAATTATAAAAGTATCATAGCAATATCATTGAGAATTTCTATCAATTAGGATAGTATCATTTACCAATGTTATTAAAAACCTCTCAAGATCAATAGAGAATCGTAATGAATCGTCGCCACCGTATTTATGAAGGCAAGGCCAAAATTTTATATGAAGGACCTGAACCAGGAACCTATATTCAATTTTTTAAAGATGATGCCACAGCCTTTAATGCAAAAAAACATGAAATTATCGACGGAAAAGGGGTCTTAAACAACCGAATTTCGGAACACATTTTTAGCCATCTTGGGCGTTTGGGTATCCCAACACATTTTATCAAACGCATAAATATGCGCGAACAGCTTATTAAAGCGGTGGAAATCATTCCATTGGAAGTTGTTGTTCGCAATGTTGCAGCAGGCTCTCTTGCTAAGCGTTTAGGACTAGAAGAAGGAACCCCACTCCCGCAATCCATCATTGAGTTCTATTATAAAAATGATTCTCTTGATGATCCCATGGTGACAGAAGAACATATCACTGCTTTTGGATGGGCTGTCCCTCAAGAGATAGAAGATATCATGCAGCTTTCAATTCGTATTAATGATTTTCTTTCTGGGCTTTTTGCCGGTGTCAACATCCAATTAATTGATTTTAAAATGGAATTTGGTCGCCTGTGGGAAGATGAAACAATGCGCATTGTTCTTGCTGATGAAATTTCACCTGATTCTGCACGATTATGGGATATGCAAACACGAGAAAAAATGGATAAAGATCGTTTTCGTCGTGATATGGGGGGGCTTATTAATGCCTATCAAGAGGTTGCCAAACGCCTTGGTATTATGAATGAAAATGAACCGGCTCGGCCAAGTGGTCCTGTCTTGGTAAAGTAAAAAACTTCGTCAAGGTAAAATAAGGTAAAATAATTACCATCTTCTATAAATACACCTCTTCAAAGGAGAGGTTCTTTTAACAACAGGAAGCCAAAAATGAAAGCACGCATTACAGTTACTTTAAGAGAAAGCGTCCTTGATCCACAAGGAGAAGCTATTGTCGGTGCTTTAAAAAGTTTAGCTTTCGAAGGTATTCACTCCATTCGTCAAGGAAAAGTTTTTGATATTGTTCTTGATGATCAACCTTCTGAAACCGCCAAGAAAAAACTTGAGCAGATGTGTGAAGAGTTACTCGCAAATACTGTCATTGAAAATTATACTATCGAACTTCTTTAAGTGGAATACTCATGAAAACTGCCATCATTCAACTTCCTGGATTAAATCGCGACCGAGATATGGTTGTAGCATTGCATCATATAACAGGAGTTGAGCCACTCAAAATTTGGCAAACAGAGACAACAATTCCAGATGTAGATGTTATTATTATTCCTGGTGGTTTTTCTTATGGCGACTACTTAAGGTGTGGTGCTATTGGAGCGCGAACCCCCGTCTTAAAAGCTATTCGTGAAAAAGCACAAAAAGGTATTACTATAATAGGCGTTTGTAATGGATTTCAAATTTTGTTGGAAGCTGGATTGCTCCCTGGAACTTTAATGCGTAATGCTTCCTTAAAATTTGTTTGTCGTGAAGTCAAACTTGAAGTCGTTAATGCCAAGACAAAATTTTCTCGATATTATTCTAAAGGACAAATTATTCGTTGTCCTGTTGCTCATCACGATGGGAATTACTTTGTTGACAATGAAACATTAAAGCAGATGGAAGACTATGAACAAATTGTTTTTCGCTACGCAGAAAATACAAACCCTAACGGCTCAATAAAAGATATTGCTGGTATTGTTAATAAAGCTGGTAATATTCTTGGTATGATGCCCCATCCTGAAAACCTTATTGAACCGGCTCATGGAGGGATTGACGGTCGTTTACTTTTTCAAAGTGCTTTAGAATTAGCCAATGGATGATGCCACAAAAATCCTTGTCCTCTATAATTGTAAAAAAAAAAAGGTCTATATCATTTTTCATGTGGTAAATTTATGAATGAAGTTCTTTACAAATAACAATGGATATTATTTTCTAAACACTTAATTATTTAAGATTGTTTTTGGTCTTGAAGTCCACCCAACCAAACGAACAAAATCTTCAGCTTACGATCTATGAATATTTTTATTATTAAATCACGTAGTTTTCCATAATCTAAGCTGCTAGATTAAAAGAATTAAAATGCTAAATTTCGATTAATTTGACGGATAAATACCCATGAATCCTTGCAATAACATCACGATTACACCAGAGCTCATTGCCCAACACGGCCTAAAAGAGGATG
The DNA here is from genome assembly GCF_028618665.1 of Bartonella sp. AU16XJBT. GTDB lineage: Bacteria > Pseudomonadota > Alphaproteobacteria > Rhizobiales > Rhizobiaceae > Bartonella. The sequence continues at coordinate 71,320 of NZ_JAQITF010000006.1, read as the reverse complement.
AATATCAACGTATCCTAACTTTAATCGGGAGAGAACCGACATTTACTGAACTGGGAATTTTTTCTGCAATGTGGAACGAACATTGTTCCTATAAATCCTCTAAAAAATGGCTCAAGACTCTTCCGACAGAAGGAAAATGTGTCATTCAAGGGCCTGGTGAAAATGCTGGTGTTGTCGATATTGGTGAAGGACAATGTGTTGTTTTCAAAATGGAAAGTCATAACCACCCTTCTTATATTGAACCTTATCAAGGGGCGGCAACAGGGGTTGGTGGTATTTTGCGTGATGTCTTTACGATGGGCGCCCGTCCTGTTGCGGCGATGAATGCATTGCGTTTTGGTGCTCCGGATCACCCCCGAACACGCCATCTTGTTGCTGGCGTTGTTTCTGGAATAGGGGGGTACAGCAATTCTTTTGGTGTTCCAACGGTTGGTGGAGAAATCAATTTTGATAAGCGTTATAATGGCAATATCCTCGTTAATGCTTTTGTCGCCGGTATTGCAAAGACAGACGCCCTTTTTTATTCTAAAGCACAAGGTATCGGACTCCCTGTTGTTTATCTTGGTGCAAAAACAGGGCGAGATGGTGTCGGTGGAGCAACAATGGCTTCTGCTGAATTTGATGATTCAATCAGTGAAAAACGCCCAACTGTTCAAGTAGGTGACCCTTTTACAGAAAAATGTCTTCTTGAAGCATGTTTAGAGCTCATGGAACTTGGAGCTGTAGTTGCTATCCAAGATATGGGGGCAGCAGGTCTCACCTCTTCTGCCGTTGAAATGGGTGCAAAAGGAAATCTAGGAATACAGCTTAATCTCGATACAGTTCCCGTTCGTGAAGAAAACATGACAGCCTATGAAATGATGCTTTCTGAAAGCCAAGAGCGTATGCTCATGGTCCTAAAACCAGAGCTAGAAAAGCAAGCAGCAGCAATTTTTCATAAGTGGGGGCTCCATTTTTCCATTATTGGAAAAACAACCGATGATCTACGTTTCCGTGTATTTCATCAAGGAGAAGAAGTTGTCAATCTTCCCATTAAAGAACTTGGTGATGAAGCACCTGTTTATGACCGTCCTTGGAGTGAACCTGCAAAAAAAGCACTTCTGAAAGCAGAAGACTTCAAAAAAGTTGAGAATCTTGGTGCTGCACTTATGACCTTATTGAATTCGGCGGATCAAAGTTCACGGCGCTGGGTTTATGAACAATATGATACTCTTATCCAAGGAAATAGCCTCATTTGTCCAGGAGGTGATGCTGGCGTTATCCGCATAAGCAATAAGAGTAAACGAGCTCTTGCTTTTTCTTCTGATGTAACACCGCGCTATTGTGAAGCAGACCCTTATGAGGGAGGAAAGCAAGCTGTCGCAGAATGCTGGCGAAATATTAGCACGACAGGTGCAACACCACTGGCTGCGACAGATAATCTCAATTTTGGCAACCCTGAAAAACCTGAAATTATGGGGCAACTGGTTTTTGCGATTAAAGGTATAGGAGAAGCTTGCAGAATCCTCGACTTTCCTATCGTTTCAGGCAATGTTTCTCTTTACAACGAAACAAATGGAGAAGCTATTCTTCCTACCCCCACAATTGCTGGTGTAGGACTTCTGAGTGATTGGTCTAAAATGGTAACAATAAGTGGTATGCAAAATGGAGATCATATTATTTTAGTGGGAGATTGCGGTTCTCATTTAGGACAATCAATTTATGCACGTGACATTTTAAATATTGATGCAGGCGCCCCTCCCCCTGTAGATTTGCAACTTGAAAAAAAGCATGGTCAATTTATTCGAGATGTCATTCATAACGGTTTTGTTCATGCCGCTCATGACATTTCTGATGGCGGACTAGCGATTGCACTTGCAGAAATGGTCATTAAAGCAGGTAAAGGAATCAAAATAAAATTAAGTAATAAATCTCCCCACCATGCAGAACTTTTTGGAGAAGACCAAGGACGTTATCTTTTAGCCGTCAAACCTGATGCTCTCAATAATCTTAAAAAGCATGCAAAAACCCATGCCATTTCTTTAACAGAAATGGGTCATGTTGAGGGAGATTCTCTTAATATAGATGGGATATTAACACTTTCAGTAGAAAGTCTTACACAGGCCTATGAGAACTGGTTTCCACAATTTATGGGTGAAGAGTAAAAATTTATCTTTCTCGTGAAACAGCTCTTACAAAAAAATGAACAATATAGGAGAATAGTGATGGCAATGAGTGCCCATGCAATTGAAACGCTTATTCGTGAAGGTATTCCCGATGCTACTGTAACAATTCGTGATCTTGCTGGAGATGGGGAGCATTATGCTGCAGAAGTTATTTCTGAAAGTTTTCGTGGTAAAACCCGTGTTCAGCAACATAAAATGGTTTATGATGCCCTTAAAGGCAATATGGGAAATGACCTTCATGCCTTAATGTTGCAAACAAATACCCCAAAATAATCTAAAATTTCTTCTTGCATTCATCCATTCAATAAGATTAAAAAATAATACGAATATAATTGCATACTTATAAAAATCTGAAATATCGAGGGATAAAAATGACCACTGTTCATGATTTTATTGACAACGAGATTAAAACAAACGACGTCATTTTATTCATGAAAGGAACACCTGAGGCTCCACAATGTGGGTTTTCAGGGCAAGTTGTTCAAATCCTTGATTATTTAGGATTGAATTATAAAGGTATTAATATTCTGACTTCTGACGAATTGCGTCAAGGGATCAAAGAATACTCAAATTGGCCAACAATTCCACAGCTTTATGTCAAAGGTGAATTTATTGGAGGCTGTGATATTGTTAAAGAAATGTTTCAAAACAATGAGTTACAGGAACTTCTAAAAGAAAAGAATATTCCTTGTAATCGATCATAGGTATCTTTCATTTATTCAGACTCGTAAAAAGAGCTGTTTTCAGACGAAATTTTTATTTCAAGGATGCCATATGTCATATTCAGTTGATGAACAGACGCATAGTGATGCGATTAAGAAAAAAATTGGCTATAAAGAATTTGTTATTCTTATTGCTTCGCTCATGGCTATTAATGCTATAGCTGTAGACATTATGTTGCCAGCTATGCCTAATATTTTGGAAGGCTTAAATGTTCTCAACGAGAATGATCAACATTATATCATTTCGAGTTATCTTATTAGCTATGGTATTGCTCAAATATTTTTCGGTCCGATAAGCGATCGCTATGGGCGACGTAAACTTATACTTATTGGGCTTGCTTTTTATTCATTTACGGCGATTGGCTGTGCCTTTGTAACGGATTTTTCTCTTCTGCTTATTTTACGTGTTTTGCAAGGTATTGGAGGCGCGTCTATGCGTATCCTTACGGTTTCTGTTGTACGTGATCTCTACAGTGGTCGAAAAATGGCAGAGGTTATGTCTATTGTTATGATGGTTTTTCTTGTTGCACCCATGGTTGGTCCCGCAACAGGACAACAAATCATTTTGCTGCTCGGACATTGGCAATTTATTTTTATTTTCATGGCAATGATTGGTTTCGGGCTAATGATTTGGATTCTATTCCGCTTGCCTGAAACACTTCATGAACAACGCCCTCTTTCCTTTTCTTCAGTCAAACACAACTTATGGATTGTTGTGACAAATCGTACAACTCTTTGCTACACACTCGCAACGTCCATCATTTTAGGCTGCATTTTTATTGCTGTTAATACATCACAACAAACCTATGAAGGAATTTATAACTTAGGCTTTTGGTTTCCGATAGCATTTGCCATCGGTGCCGCATTTCAAGCTTTTTCATCATTTATGAATTCTCAACTTGTCGGACGTCTTGGAATGCGACGTATTGCCCATACGATGCTTTTGCTCTTTTGTGCCACTTCATGTATTTGGTTTATTGGATCCATCTTAGCAGATGGCGTTATCCCTTTTCCTTTTTATATGACTCTATATTGTATATTAATGTTTACCTGCGGGGGCATTATGGCCAATTTCAATACACTCGCTCTAGAATCTTTGGGCGAAATTGCTGGTACAGCCTCTTCTGTATCGGGCTTTCTTCAAACATCTATCGGTGCAGGACTGAGCTTTTTTATTGCCCAACAATTTGATGAAACAACCATCCCAAACTCAGCAGGATTTTTCTTTCTAAGTCTCATCGCTATTCTGCTTGTCTTATGGGCTGAACGTGGTCATCTCTTTAGGCAATATCATCATAATCCTAACGAATGAACATGCTTAAGAGAAGATTAATAACATCTCTCTTGAAGAAGAGAGAGATGCCTCTCACACAAAACAAAATACCTCCAAATACGACACTCTTGAATTAAATATTCATTTTTAAAATACACTTCTCAAAACATAAAATCATTTCACGACAGTCCCCATAAATATATAATGGTAAAACAATAAAATGTATAAAAACCATTCTATCATCCTCACACTTATGAAGCATGTAAACCTATTATATTATTCTGTTTCCAATGTTAAAACAGCTCTTGGTACTTAAAATAGCTCATAAAAAATATTTTTAATTCTTTTATTTATAAACCTTCATCTATAACATCAACTCACTCGTGATGTGCAAACGGATCATTTTGATTGTTTCAACATAAACAAGATTAAAATAAGAAAATCCATGGATATTATAGCCTCTCATTTAAGATGAAATGATGTTTAATTATTCTTATAAATCAATATATTAACGTATAATAAAAACACATAAACATTTTTCTTTACGCTTTTATAGGCTTGAAATAAAAACGCTCTATTATTTAATTGATAAATTTTCCTGATTTTGGAAATCCTTTTGGAACCAGACGCCCAACACCCGCACGCGTTCCCATCCATTCAATGAGATCATCAGCTTGACGGTTAAAGATTCGTTCAGCTGTATCTTGCCAACTTAAGCCTTCTGATAAATTAAAAGTCTTGGCATCAACAATTCCCCCCTCTTTGTAACGTTGTAAACGAACCCCTTTACCACGATTCATTTCTGGTATTTGTTCAATAGAAAAAATAAGCATTTTGCGGTTTTCACCAACCACGGCAACATGATCACCATGAACCGGAACACAACGCTTTACCTTATCAGGAGATTTCACATTCATCACTTGCTTTCCTTTTCGTGTGTTGGCAATTACTTCTGCAGCAGGAACGATAAAGCCATTTCCGTAAGATGAAACCAAGAGCAATTTTTCTTCTACATGATGCACAAAAGCTGTAAGAACATCATGCTCATCATCCATATCAACTAAAAGACGAATGGGTTCACCATGTCCCCTTCCTCCAGGCAAACTATTTGCACCAAGTGTGAAAAACTTTCCACCAGTACTTATTAGCACAATCTTGTCGGTCGTAAATGCCGGAAATGCTAACTTTAAACTGTCTCCTTCTTTAAAAGAAAGCGCTTTGTAATCGTTTAAATGTCCCTTCAAAGCACGCATCCACCCCTTTTCAGAAATAACAACAGTAACCGGTTCTTTTTCAATCATCGCTTGTTGAATGTCGTCAAGATCATGTCTTGGCGCTTCTTCAAATGTCGTACGTCTTTTTCCTAAGAGCGTTTCAGAACCAAAAGTGTTGCGAACTTTTTTAATTTCTTCTGAAATTATTTTCCATTGTTTTATAGGAGAATCTAACAAATTCTGTAGTTTTTCTTTTTCAGCTTTAAGAGTTTCAAACTCCTTACGAATTTCAAATTCTTCAAGCTTCCGTAAAGAACGCAAGCGCATATTAAGAATAGCTTCAGCTTGATTTTCTGTTAATTCAAAACGATTAATCAACTTCCTTTTCGGTTCATCCTCTTCACGAATAATCTGTATGACCTCATCGAGATTCAAATAGGCAATAAGATACCCATGAAGAATTTCTAATCGGCCATCAATTTGATCAAGTCGATAATGAGAGCGTCGAATAAGCACTTCTTGACGATGTTCAAGCCATTGCTGCAAACTTTCTCGCAGCGAGAGAACATTCGGTATTTTTCCCAAAGATAGAACATTAAGATTAAGAGGAAATCTTACTTCAAAATCAGTCAATTTAAAAAGGGATTCCATAAGAAGTTCAGGATCAACCGACCGATTTTTAGGAACAAGCACAATGCGGATATCTTCTGCTGATTCATCTTGAATATCCTCAAGCATTGGTAAGCGCCGCGCAAGCAACAATTCCGCAGTTTTTTCAATAAGACGTGACTTTTGAACTTGATAGGGAATTTCAGTCACAACAATCACATAAGAACCACGGCTACCAGCTTCCTGATGCCAACGTGAGCGCAATCGAAAAAAACCTCGCCCTATACGATAAGATTCCTCAATACTCTTTTTAGGCTCAACCAAAATGCCACCGGTTGGAAAATCAGGTCCCAACACAAATTGATTTAAATCCTCATCACGCGTATCAGGGTGTGCAATCAAATGCAGCGCCGCATCACAGAGCTCAGCAACATTGTGAGGAGGAATAGATGTTGCCATACCAACAGCAATACCTGAAGAACCATTGGCTAAAAGATTAGGGAAAGCACCTGGTAGAACAACAGGCTCTTCATCTTCTTCATTGTAGGTCAAACGAAAATCAATAGCATTTTCATTAATTCCCTCAAGCAACAACGCAGCCACTTCAGTCATGCGTGCTTCCGTATAACGCATAGCCGCAGCATTATCACCATCAATATTACCAAAATTTCCTTGTCCATCAACCAACGGATAACGAACCGCAAAACTTTGAGCCAAGCGTACCAAAGCATCATAAATAGATGCATCCCCATGAGGATGAAATTTTCCCATGACATCACCGACAATCCGCGCACATTTCGCATAAGACTGTCCAGGATTCAGTTTGAGAAGACGCATCGCATGAACAATTCGCCGATGGACAGGTTTCAATCCATCACGCACATCAGGCAATGCACGATGCGTAATCGTAGAAAGTGCATAAGCCAAATAGCGTTCCTCTAAAGCAGAACGTAACTCTATTGGCTCAATATGTTCTTTATCAAAAGGTAAATTCATTTTATCAGACATAATATTAAAACAAAAATTCCCACAATAATAAAAAAATTATTGTGTAGGATTTATTTAATGCAAATTTTTATGAGTAAACTTTTTTATTAAAAGTCAACGACATAAAAATAAACGTTGTAATTAGAACATGAACAGAAAATTATATCAATTTGAAAAATTTATACATGTTCTCCCCCCTTGTCCTAAACAATATATGAAAACATTTAATATATTATCGAAAAATTCTTTCAATATCCTCTTTAAGAGGTAAAAAACAAAATAAACCAAAAGAAATAGAAAATATTTTCATTGTTAAGGAAAACGACAAACATTTTTATAAATAAATAAAAATCTATAAAACAATGCTATTATTAATTGCGAACTGGAGTCATGACATAACTTTTCAAAACGATGTGAAATAAATTTTTATAATCTTTCCGACAATAACAATTTCCTTGAAAATATATTTTGAATGCAAATTATTCTAAACAAAAACCTTATTGAAAACTTCTTCAAATCCGACGATATAATTTAACGGCTCACAAGGAGCTATTTCATCCTTTTGGGAATGATAAAAGCACCTTTCAAACATCATCTTTTATTACAGATATAAATTGTAATAACAACGCCATCCAGTTTTTCGTAGAAAAACTTAAAAAATATTCAAAGCTTATTAGTTTATGATAAATCAATCATTCCCATTTCCCTACTTATATAAAGGGAAGAGCGACTATCCAAGCAAGGAATAAAATAGTGAGACTATTTGCATACAAAAATTGTCAGCAACACTAAACCCTAAAAAGTAGAATGACAGCTTCTCCTTTATTCAATACAGATTGTGCTGTATAATATGCCCTTTATACCACTCATGAGGCTTTTAAATTATATCCTTCACAGAGCGAGTATCCTAAAACAAGCTCGAGAGCATTGAGAGATATTTCTTTAGAAATAATGCCGCTTGAAGGATTAACACAATAGCATTTTTTTGCTTCTCTAAATCCACAAACAACACATATGCCCTTGGAAAGGCATCAAAACCTTCAAGCTACGGAGAAAGATGACAACAATCTATAAATCAACTTTATGAACTATTTTTGTGAGAAGGAGCCATGCGGATTCCTAAATCCCGTAATTGTGTAGAAGAAACATCAGATGGAGCACTCATCAAAAGATCAAGAGCCTGTTGATTCATAGGAAATAAAGCAACTTCACGTAAATTTTTAACACCTTGCAACAGCATAATGATACGGTCAATTCCCGCAGCCATACCCCCATGGGGTGGAGCCCCATAATGGAATGCACGATAAAGACCACCAAAACGATCTTTCACAACTTCCTTAGAAAGCCCTACGCGTTCAAAAACTTTAAGCATCATTTCTGGTAAGTGATTACGAATTCCACCGGATGCAATCTCATAACCATTACAAACAAGATCATATTGAAAAGCCTTAAGCGTAAGAGGATCTTGACACTCAAGAGCATTTTCTCCCCCTTGAGGCATGGAAAAAGGATTATGTGCAAAATCAATCTTTTTCTCATCTTCATTCCATTCAAAAAATGGAAAATCAACAATCCACGCTAAAGAGAAACGCTCTCTATCGACAAGGTCTAATTCTTCTCCTACCCGTGTACGGGCTGCTCCAGCAAAAGATGCGAATTTTTTTGGATCTCCAGCCACAAAAAAACAAGCATCACCACTTTCAAGTCCAAGTTGTATACGAAGCGCTTCAGTGCGCTGCTCACCAATATTTTTGGCGATAGGCCCTGCTCCTTCAAATTTTCCTTCTTCTTTGCGCCAGAAAATATAACCAAGCCCCGGTTGCCCCTCGCCTTGTGCCCATACATTCATACGATCACAAAAAGCACGACTTCCACCCGTTTTAGCCGGAATAGCCCATACTTGTGCATTCTCATCATTCGCTAAGATCTGAGCAAAAACTTTGAAACCAGAATTATAAAAATGCTGAGACACATCTTTCATAATGATTGGATTCCGTAGATCAGGCTTATCAGAACCATATTTCCGCATTGCCTCATCATAAGAAATGCGAGGAAAATTTTGTGTCACAGTTTTTCCATCTGCAAATTCTTCAAAAATAGAACGCATAATGGGTTCCATAGTTGCTAAAACATCTTCCTGTTCAACAAAACTCATTTCAATATCTAATTGATAAAATTCACCAGGAAGACGGTCGGCCCGCGGATCTTCATCTCTAAAACATGGTGCAATTTGAAAATAACGATCAAAACCAGACATCATCAACAACTGTTTATATTGCTGTGGTGCTTGTGGTAAGGCATAAAATTTTCCCTGATGAACACGACTTGGAACTAAAAAATCACGTGCACCTTCCGGCGAAGAGGCTGTCAAAAGCGGTGTTGTAAATTCCGTAAAACCATTATTTTGCATAGCCCGTCTCATAGCCGCAATAATTTCAGTGCGACGCATGATATTCTTGTGCATAGTCTCCCGACGCAAATCAAGAAAACGATATTTTAATCGGATATCTTCTGGATAATCAGGCTCACCAAAAACCGGTAAAGGAAGCTCTTCAGATTTTGAAAGAACTTCTACCTCTTGTGCAAAAATTTCAATCTCACCTGTTGGAAGTGTTGCATTAATAACCTCATCAGAACGAGCACATACCACCCCATCCACACGAATAACCCATTCAGCACGCACTTTTTCAATAATTTTAAAAGCGGGCGACGCAGGGTCCGCAACAATTTGTGTGATTCCAAAATGATCACGCAAGTCCACAAAAAGAATTCCTCCATGATCACGAACACGATGAACCCATCCCGAAAGACGAACTTTTGTTCCTACATCACATTTACGAAGAGCCGCACAATGATGACTGCGATAACGGTGCATGTTTTTTGCCTTTGATTATAATATTCACATGCGTTACAAACGCTTTTTAAGTACCATTTGTCAAGATATGAGAATAAAAACGCGAAAATAAAGTCAATAAAAGACAAATTTAATATATCGAATTATAATAGAATGATGAATCTTATTACACAAACAACAGATCTTGAAATTGCACTGAACGCTCTACGTAACTCTGATTTTGTAACAGTCGATACTGAGTTTATCCGCGAAACAACTTTTTGGCCTCAACTGTGTTTAATCCAACTCGCATCACCAGACGTTACAGTTCTGATTGATCCCATAGCACCAGATATTGATTTACAACCATTTTTTGATCTTATGATCGATAAAAAAATTGTCAAAGTCTTTCACTCTGCCCGTCAAGATATTGAAACGATTTATTATCTTGGAGGCGTTATTCCTTCCCCTCTTTTCGACACACAAATAGCAGGGTCAATTTGCGGATTTGGTGATTCGATCTCTTATGATCAAATTGTACAACGCTGCACAGGGCATCATCTTGATAAATCCTCTCGCTTTACAGATTGGAGTTGTCGCCCGCTGTCTGAAAAACAACTGCTCTACGCCCTTGCCGATGTAACCTACTTAAGAGATGTTTACCTCCTCTTGAAAAAAAGGTTAGAAAAAAGTCAACGGACTCACTGGATGGATGATGAAATCACAATCCTCTTAAATCCTAAAACCTATGATATGCCGGAAGATGAAGCATGGAAAAAAGTGAAAGGAAAAGTTAAAAAACCGCGTGAACTTGCGGTATTACAAAAGATAGCTGCTTGGCGTGAACGTGAAGCACGAAAATGCAATATGCCACGTCGCCATCTCATGAAAGATGAATGTCTTATAGAAATAGCCACCCAACAACCAAAAGACGAGTCTGCGTTAAAACGGTTGCGCAGTCTTAATAAGAATTGGGATAAACGCTCAATTGCCTCATCATTAATCAAAGCTGTCCACGAAGGCTTAGAGGTCGATCTTTCTACTTTGCCCCCTATTCCTAAACATAACCCACTCAACGATACGACAACCGCTGCTATCGATCTACTTAAAGTATTATTAAAACTTGTTGCAAACGAAAACAGCATTGCTCCTAAAATTATTGCAACATCTAATGATTTAGAAAAAATCGCTAATGGAGGAATAAAGAAAAATATCCCCGCTATGAATGGCTGGCGCTATGAAATATTTGGTCAAAAAGCTGAACAACTGCTAAAGGGACAGATAGGGTTTTACTTTAACGATGGGAAAATAAGCACAAAACAGCTTTAATTTACATTTCCCCCACATTCTGAGATTTCCATAAGATCTTCTAAAGAGGGGGGCATTTTATGTCAAAATGAGTAGAAAATTAAAAGAGAAAAATTTTGCAACTGCATCTTATTAAATCGATTTTAATTGAAAGATGTAAAAGAATCTCCGAGTAAATTTAAAACATTCTCATTTTTAAAAATCCATTACACTACTTATCTATATCAATGGGCATGTGCTACAGGACAAGGAAAATAGGATAAATAAAGTCTGCTGCTGACAAATTTAAAAACCTAAATAGTGAATGCGTATTAAAAAGAATAGCTAAATTTTTTGTCAGGCCAACCAAATAACAATCTCGTTTAAGAAAAATTAAAAAACAGCAGCTTCTTATAAAAGTTTTAAAAAGAAAAAATTCTTATAATAAAAGCGCGTTTCATTACAAAAATAGTCGCTTAGCATAATAGAAAAGCATGAAAAGATATTACCTTACGTCATTTTATTATATAAAAAAATCCTTATCGAAATTACAATCCAATCATTAAAAATGAACGAGCATAGAAACTAAAATACCTAACCTTTTAAGATATGAAACGCGAATAAATGAGAAGGAAAAATCAAGAAATTTCAAAAGCAAGAGGTTGTTTTATTAATTTTGATAACTTCTTTAATCGTCCAAGAGGACGTTCTCCCAATAATCCAGCGTAATTTTGGGGGATCTGCAAAACAATATGATCTGCTTTTTTATGCCAAAATAAATGAGGTAAAATTCCTGCAACAGAAGCGCTAAACAGATGAGCAATACGCATTGTTTCACCAAGAATACGTGCTTTTTCAATGATATTTTGTGTTGCTAATTGAAAGATGGGAAGAGATTCTTTATCAACCAGTAAACTGGTATTGCGAAAAAAAACAGCAAGCGCTGCATAAAGGCGCCCCTCATGAGAAATTCCTGGATAAGATCCTAATGCTATCTGATTGGCTGCTTCATTGCCTCGATAATCTGGATGTATACGCCAACCAATATCGGTAAGAAGACAAGCCGCTTGACGATAACGGCATTCATTTTCAGTTTCTGAAATTCCAAAAACTTCAAAGGCATTCGTCGTAAAATCAATAAGTTCTTCTGCTTGTTTTGGTGAACGTGCCCGTAAAATAGCCATTTCTGTGCACGCAGCAATGAGAGGGTCTGAAAGTCGAATCGCCTGCGGCAAGCGTGAATAAAGAAAACCTTCACGAACGCCAGCACCAGAAAAGATTATCTTTTCAAACCCCATACACTGAATGAGTTCAATAAGGACAATAGCCCCATACGATAAAAGTTTACGACGATTCTGTGAAACCGCCGCAATCCCTCTCATATTATCAATATTACCGCTTGCTACAAGACGTAAAAAACTCTCCATTTCCATGGCATCAACTTCATAGCCATGCATAACAGGGAGCCGATAGTGCTTCATTGCCATATGGAGTTTTGCCAAGTTACGCCATGTTCCTCCTACAGCATAAAAATAACGTGCCATACCTTTACGCGTACGTGCAACAGAAGATTTATAAAATTGTTCATGTACAATTTTTGCAGCAACCGCACTATCATTATTTGACATATACTGTAGCCGCAATCCCCCTAATGGAAGCGTTATCCCTTCACCGACATCAGAATGATCAATATCAATGAGTTCTAGACTTCCACCACCAAGATCCCCAGAAAGTCCCTTTGGTTGATAAAAAGTAGAAATAACCCCATAGGCGGAATACATCGCTTCTTCACTTCCTGAAAGCAGATATATTTTATTTTGTAAAATATCTTCAGCACTTTGAATAAATGCGACGCCATTTTTTGCATCTCGTGCTGCTGCCGTTGCTAAAGTATAGACCTCATCTGCCCCAATCTGTCGACAAAGCGTACGAAATCGTTTGAGCGTTTGCAACGCCATTTCCATCGATTTTTCTTCTAAAAATCCCGTTTTTGCCACACCATGACCGAGACCACAAAGAATCTTTTCATTAAACAAAACCGTTGGTGAGCGAACAAGCCCTTCATAAATCACCAACCGAACAGAATTTGATCCAATGTCAATAACAGCAACAGGCTTACGTCCTTTTAGCCTACCTTGAGCATCTCTATACGTCATTGGATTTCAGTCTTTATGCATTTCAGCTTGTTGCCGATGCAACGCAACCAAGCGTGAAATGGAAGATTCAAAAGACTCATTTTTCCCCGCAAAACCTGTATTGGCCATAAAATACTCCTGCGCATTAAACGGACTTTCACCTTTCTGCGGTGTGATACGTCTTGATGTTCCGTCTTTAAGTATATCAAAGCTTTGTTGATTATCAATGAGATTAGCTAGCATAATTTGTAAAAGAATCTGCCGCCGCACCATTTTATTAAAAATTGGAACCAATATTTCAATACGGTAGTCTAGATTACGAGGCATCATATCAGCAGAGCCTAAGTAAACAAGTGCATTTTCGTTAGGCAAATCTTGCCCATTCCCAAAACAAAAAATACGGCTATGTTCAAGAAAACGCCCGACAATTGATTTTACACGAATATTATCCGAAATTCCTGGAATACAAGGACGTAAACAACATATCCCTCGCACAACCAGATCAATCTGTACCCCTGCTTGACTAGCACGATATAAAGCATCAATAATTTCAGGATCAACCAATGCATTCACTTTTATCCAAATAGCAGCAAACTTTCCTCGTTGTGCATGAGCAATTTCTCCTTCAATATGCTCTAAAATACGACCACGCAATGTCAAAGGCGAAAAAGCGATCTTCATTGTTTCACGTGGACGCTCATATTGCGCAATATAATTGAACAATAACGCAACATCATGAGCGATATCATCATCCGTGGAAAAAAAAGAAAGATCCGTATAAGTTTTAGCGTTCACGGGGTGATAATTTCCTGTTCCAAGATGAACATAAGAACAAAGACGTTTTCCTTCACGTCTCACAACCAGAGACATCTTGGCATGTGTTTTTAAGGTAATAAAACCAAAGATAACTTGAACTCCAGCACATTCAAGATCCTTTGCCCAACGAATATTTGCTTCCTCATCAAAACGTGCTTTAAGTTCTACCAAAGCAGTCACAGACTTTCCCCCTTTAGCGGCTTCAATCAAAGCGCTAACAATTGGGCTATCATTTGATGTACGATAAAGTGTTTGTTTGATTTTCACAACATCAGGATCGCCAGCAGCTTGACGTAAAAATTGGACAACAACATCAAATGTCTCATAGGGGTGATGAATCACGAGATCATTTTCACGAATAGCTGTAAAACAATCCCCATTATGTTTACGAATAGATTCTGGAACACGAGGAATATAAGGAATAAATTTGAGATCATCACGGGGAATAGAAACAATCTCTGAGACCATATTAAGTGCCAAAAATCCATCAAGAACATTAATACAGTTATCAGGAACAGCAAGACAATTCACTATAAATTGGCGCAAATTCTCTGGCATTTTTGCATCAAATTCAACGCGAATAACCTGCCCACGCCGCCGCCTTTTAAGAGCCTTTTCAAAAAAATGAACAAGATCCTCAGCTTCTTCTTCTACTTCAATATCGCTATCCCGAATCACTCTAAATGTACCCATTCCATTAACCTCATCGTGAGGAAATAGATATTTGATAAAAAGATAAATAACATCTTCAGATGCAATAAAACGAAAATGATTACCCTCTTGAGGAAGAAGAATAAAACGCCTCAGAAGCATTGAAATGGACAACAACACTGTACGTGCATGTTGGTCTGTTCCTTCAGACAATTGAAGTGCTAAAGAAAGCCCTAAATTAGGGATAAAGGGAAAGGGATGCGTAGAATCAACCGGCAAAGGTTTTAGAACAGGAAAAATTTTATCAAGAAAATATTTTTCAAGCCATGATTTTTCGGCTTCTGAAAGATCATCAGAACAAATAATTTCAATATCATTCTTTTTTAATTCATCACGTAAAACATTCAATTCCTGGAGTTGATGAGCCTGCAATTTGGAAATCTCAGCGAGCACAATATCAAGTTGTTCCTGTGGGGTATACCCATCTGCACTGCACGTTGTAACATGAACACGAATTTGAGCTGCAAGACCAGCAACACGAACCATAAAAAACTCATCAAGATTTGTTGCTGAAATCGAAAGAAATTGTAGCCGCTCTAATAAAGGATGTTTCGAATTAGCCGCTTCCATCAAAACACGATTATTAAATTGTAGCCATGAAAACTCTCGATTAATAAACCGTGCCGGATTTTCCATCGTTATATCCGATATAGAAATTTTATCTGCCACCCTCTGTTCCATATATTCTCATTAATATTCTTTTATACTTTCTAAAATCCTTGAAGAAACACCTCACATAATATTCTATAATATGTTATCATACTTATAATACATCAATGTCTAATTTTTATTATCATGTTTCCATTGAATATTTAAAAATACTTAGAAACAAGTTCCATCTGCAAAGTACTAAAAACATGACGATTATTCCATATAGCATAAAAGAAGAGCACTTTGTCTTAAAAAGCATCTTGCATTATGATAAGCATTGTTACAAACTCACGCTTATAAAATAGAAGAGCCTCATCACAGCTGATGATGATAATTTATTCTGGAGTTTTTACACCATGGCTGATCATAATATTCCCCATTTTCAAAATGATCTTGGATATAAAACAATCGAAATTGGTGTGAAAGAATTTATGTGCGTAGGCGCTACGCAACCATTTGATCATCCTCATATCTTTATAGACATGGGAGCAGCCGATGAGAAAATCTGCCCTTATTGCTCAACCCTTTATCGTTATGTTCCCTCACTATTGTGCGATCAAACAAATCCAACAGGCTGTTTATATCATCCAGATGAGCCACTATAATGCGTTCTGGGACCCTCTACCACTCTTTTAGTTCTGCTTATTTAATATGAAATCATTTGTGGAACAATCGCCCATCATCGTTGGAGGAGGAATTGCTGGTTTAAGTACCGCTTTAGCACTCGCTCATAAAGGAATTGCAAGCACCGTTATCGAAAAGTGTAAGCAACTTGAAACGATAGGCGCGGGTATTCAATTGACTCCAAATGCAACATCTATTCTTGCTCGCTTTGATCTTCTTAACAAACTCACTGAAGTTGCAACAATCCCACATTTTCTTGAGTTAAAAGATGGAATATCTTTAAAAACACGTCTACGTGCTCATCTTATCAATCTAACAGAAAAATATTGGAAAGCCCCTTATATGACAATTCATCGTGCGGCTTTACAAAAAATTTTATATAATGCAGTGATCGAAAATCCTCTGATTCAATACAAAGCAGGCGAAACAATTGTATCTTCTACCCACTCTGCAACCAACATTAAAATAACAACAATAAAAACAGATGCAACAACAGAACAGCTTTATTCAACGCCCCTCCTGATCGGATGTGATGGCGTTTGGTCAACATTACGACAACAAGCTCCTTTTCATGAAAAAGCAAATTTTAGTGGCTTTATTGCTTGGCGTGCAACAACAGCATTGGATAATCTTCCTCAAAACTTTCGTTCTTCGTTGCACAATATGAAGACAATCACAGCTTGGATGGGCCCCAACAATCATCTTGTTGTCTATCCCATTCAATCGTCAGAAAAAAATTTTAATTTTGTTGCCATCACAAATGGGGAAAGTTCGAAAGAAGGATGGGCCCATAAAGGAGATAAAGAAAAACTCAAATCTCTTTTTAAGGGGTGGAATTCAAAAATTTTACAAATCTTTGACCATATTGATGAATGGCGATATTGGCCACTCTTTCACATGAAACAAGATCGTTTTTTAGGCCTAGAGAGACAAGTGTTTGTTGGCGATTGTGCACATGCAGCTTTACCTTTTGCAGCACAAGGTGCCGCTATGGCAATCGAAGACGCTGCCACATTAGCGGAAGCACTTTCATTGAAAGATCTTTCATTAACGAAAGCACTTTCGCTTTACGAAAAAACACGCATTCCCCGTATTGCAGCCGTAAAAAAACGTGGGAGTTTCAACAGATTAGCTTATCATGCAACCGGGCCTATAGCAATAGCCCGTAATCTCATGATGAAAATTCGTACACCAGAGAGCATTATGTCAAGCCTCCATTGGCTTTATATGTATGATGCGATAAGTTCCATAAAAAATTGTGATAAAAACTTATAAAACTCTTCCAATACTTTGAATATTACCAAGGAAAGAGATTTTTTGACTTTATGACACTAAAAGTCCATTATAATTTACTCAAATAAAAGCCAGATCTTTCGAAATCACCTATCTGGTTTTCAAAGCTCAACTTTTAACTTTTCCCAAAGTAAAAATCTCCCCAAATAGCCCCTATTTTTAATCTTGTTTTAACTCAATTCTACATCAACAACACCCTGAATTAATTTCATAGCATTTGCGACATGTGAATTGACCTTATATCGCTTTGGAAGTGCAATTTCGACTTCTCGCAATCCATCTTCTTGAATTAAAATAAGCCCAACCTCTCCATGTCCCCCCAGATTTAAATTTTGTTCAATTTGTGGAAGCATATCAACTGTTTTGATAAAAAGACGCATCATTTTATGCTGCTGTAATGCTTCCTTTTCCAAAGACTGAATTGTCTCAATTCGCAAACTAACCCCTTCAGAGCGATTTTCTGCGCTCACCGTAATAATAAAAGATTTTCCAGGTTCTAGCATCTCCTCATAATCCGAAAGTGCTTCAGAAAAGAGGATAGCCTCATACTGTCCACTTGTATCAGAAAAATGAATAATTCCCATTTTTTTACCAGATTTTGTTTTGCGCACATTTTTTGCCACAACGGTTCCAGCAAGCCGCGCAGCCGTTGCTCCCCCTTTAACAGCATTGGCAAAATTACTCCAAGTCTGAACACGTTTTTTAGCAAGAATAGCTTGATACTCATCCAATGGATGAGCAGAAAAGTAAAAGCCTATTGCTTGAAATTCTCGATAAAGTTTTTCAGCCAACAACCAAGGAGTCGTTTGGGATAAAATCAATGGCTCTTTTAATCCGCCTGCCATTCCAAAGATATCAACCTGCCCACTAGAATTGTCATCGAGAATACGAAGCGCCCGTGCATGAAGCGTTCCAAGATTGGCTAATAAAACTTCACGTGCAATATTAAAACAATCAAAAGCGCCAGCACAAACTAAACTTTCCATCGCACGCTTATTGACAATACGAGGATCAACACGCGCACAAAAATCTTCCAGATCCTTAAAAATCTTATTCCCACGACAAGCAACAATATGATCGACAACCGTTTCTCCCACCCCTTTAATGGCAGAAAGGGAATAATAAATACAGTTATCACCAACCTCAAAAACGCGATGAGATGTTTGTATAGAAGGCGCAATAACTTCAATACCCAGCCTTAATGCCTCACGCCGAAAATCATTGAGTTTATCCGTATTCGTCATATCATACGTCATTGAAGCAGCTAAAAACTCAACGGGATAATTAGCCTTCATATAAGCGGTTTGATAAGAAACAATTGCATAAGCAGCAGCGTGTGATTTATTAAATCCGTAATCGGCAAATTTTGCTAAAAGATCGAAGATAATATCAGCTTGCTCTTTATCAACACCACCAGCAACGGCTCCATCGACAAAACGCGTGCGCTGTTTTTGCATTTCTGCATGAATTTTTTTCCCCATAGCACGACGTAATAAATCAGCTTCCCCAAGTGAATAACCAGCCAGTACCTGAGCAATCTGCATCACCTGTTCTTGATAGACGATAACACCTTGTGTTTCTTTAATCAGATGATCTATTTTAGGATGAATAGAAGCAATTTCCTCTTCCCCGTGTTTGCGTGCATTATAGGTTGGAATATTCTCCATTGGACCAGGACGGTAAAGCGCAACCAGCGCAATAATATCTTCAATACGGTCTGGCTTCATTCCAATCAGCGCCTTGCGCATACCAGAACTTTCCACCTGAAACACGCCAACCGTTTCACCACGTGCCATCATAGCGTAGGTTGCTTCATCATTCAGAGGAATATTTGACAAATCTATTTTGTCCCCTTGTCTAGCAACAAAATCAACGGCCATTTTCAAAACAGTAAGCGTTTTTAATCCAAGAAAATCAAATTTTACCAACCCTGCCTGTTCAACATATTTCATGTTAAATTGTGTAACAGGCATATCAGAACGAGGATCACGATACATCGGGACAAGCTCCCAAAGCGGACGATCTCCGATAACAATCCCAGCGGCATGAGTCGAAGCGTGACGATAAAGTCCCTCCAACTGAAGTGCTATATCTAATGCGCGTCCAACGACGGGATCTTTTTGCTTTTCCTCTTCAAATTTAGGTTCATCCTTAATAGCATCCGCTAATTCCACCTGACTTCCTGGTGTAGCAGGAACTAATTTCGTAAGATAATCCACCTGTCGATAAGGAACTTCTAAAACACGCCCCACATCACGCAAAACTGCACGTGCCTGTAACTTACCAAAGGTAATAATTTGAGCAACTTGATCACGTCCATATTTTTTTTGAACATATTGAATAACTTCTTCACGCCGCTCTTGACAAAAATCGATATCAAAATCTGGCATCGAAACACGATCTGGATTGAGAAAACGTTCAAAGAGAAGAGAAAAACGCAATGGATCAACATCGGTGATCGTCAATGCATAAGCAACAAGTGAACCAGCACCAGAACCCCTCCCTGGACCAACAGGGATATCATGAACCTTTGCCCATTTTATGAAATCTGAAACGATAAGAAAATATCCAGAAAATTGCATACGCGTAATAACTGAAACCTCATAATCAAGCCGCTGCTCATAATCTGCAATCGTATACCCTTCAGCCAATCCAATTGTTTCAATCCGCATCTTTAAACCAGCTTTAGCTTGATTTAACAACTCACTATCTTCTGCTTCTAAAGTATTTTCTGAATGAGCAGATTGTTCTATAAAACGAGGCAATATCGGTTTTCGAAGAGGTGTGGCAATATGACAACGCAATGCAATTTCAACACTATTTTCTAAAGCTTCTGGAAGATCAGAAAACAGTGCAACCATTTCATCTTGTGACTTCAAGTAATGATCTGGCGTCACCCTTTTTCGATCTGGATTAGAGACGATTTGTCCTTCTGAAACAGCCATTAACGCATCGTGCGCTTCATACCCTTCTCTCTTCAGAAAAAAGGCTTCATTCGTTGCAACAAGAGGAATTTCATGTGCATAAGCCAATTCAATAAGATCTGCTTCTACTCTTCGATCATAAGAGCCATGCCGTTGTAATTCCACATAAAGACGATCAGCAAAAGTTTTTTTCAAATAAATTAGGCGCTCAACGGCGCGTTCTTTTTTTTCTTCTGCCAAAGCAAGATTAATAGGTCCTTCCTTGCCGCCTGTCAAAGCGATTATGCCTTCACTGTGTTCTGATAACCAATCAGCTTTAATATGAGGAGGATCAGTATCACATTTATCAAGATAAGCACGGCTCACAAGACGAACTAAATGAGCATAACCGGTTTCGCTAGCAGCGAACAGAACGAAAGAGCAGAAATCAGAAGCATGACGTCCTTTAACCAAACGTGAATGATCATTTTCAACACAAAAATCAACAGCAAGCTGACAACCAATAATAGGTTGAACCCCATGAGAAAGACAATACTGCGAAAATTCCAAAGCCCCAAATAAATTATTGGTATCGGTAATAGCAACCGCGGGTGCCTGATCTGCAATCGCCTGTTGAATAATTTGAGGAATTTTTAAAGCCCCTTCGAGCAAAGAATAAGCTGAATGCACTCTCAAATGAATAAAGCGAGGAAGAGAATTTTTATACTCTTGCAGTTTATTTTTATCTTTGGCCACTCTCACAATTTCCTATTAAAAACTAGATGCCAAACAGCACCCCTTAAAGAAAAAAAATTCTACGCTAGCATAACTTTAAAGCTATAAATTTGTCATATCCCACATGAGAAAAATATCTCAATTTTATTGATCTTTATAAGAGAGTTCTATCAAGAAAATGCTTCTATTCACAGCAAATAAACGCCTAAAATAAAAAGAAGAAAAATATACTTCATATGAGCACTTTAATTTTAGCATTCTCTAGATTGTATTTCTCTTTAAGTATTCATTTGTCTTCCTAAAACGCAATGTGTTAATAAAACAATTCCCCCTTTATGGCTTTATCCCCAAAAAGCTCTTCTAAAGGTCTAGAAAAAACAAAAAGAGCAGGTTAAATTTCCTCATGCCTCCAAGTCTACTTACCCCTCTTTTTAATTCTATTCGAACCCTTTCTGGTATTACCCCTAAAGTCTATGGCTTACTGACAAAACTTTTAAATGTTAATCCTGCACAACATGAAGCAACCCTTATTGATCTTCTTCAATTAATGCCCCATTCTGTTATAGACCGCAGAATGCGTCCCAGCATTGCTTATGCAAAAGAAGGAGAGACGGTTACGCTCGAAATTATCATCGATCAACATCACCCCCCACCCCGTGGTCATAACAAAATCCCCTATCGTGTTATCGCCCATGATCAAACAGGAAAAATACATTTAGTTTTTTTTCATGCTCAACCTCTTTGGCTCAAAAAACAACTCCCTGAAGGAAAAAAGGTCATTGTATCAGGAAAAGTTGAATGGTTTAATGGGCAACTTTCAATGGCGCATCCCGACCATATTGCCTCAAGCGAACAATCAAATCAGATTCCTCTCATCGAACCTGTTTATCCCTCTACTGCCGGACTAGCAGCAAAGACATTAAGACGCGCCATACAAAACGCTCTTGATTTTATTCCTCTCCTCCCAGAATGGATAGATGAAAATGTTAAAAAGCAGCAAAATTTTTCTTCTTTTTCTGTTGCTTTACGCCGTATCCATGCTCCCATTAATCCTGATGATCTATCCTTAGAAAGTACAGCACGCAAACGTCTTGCCTATGATGAACTGCTCGCTTGTCAATTAGCGTTAGGCCTTGTGCGTTTGAAAACCAAATCTCTTGTTGGGACTTCTCGACCATCAACAGGAATTTATACGAAAAAACTGCTCAATGTTCTCCCCTTTCAACTCACAACGGGACAAATAAAAGCGGTAGAAGATATCGCCAATGATCTTGCTTCACCAGAACCGATGCTAAGACTGCTCCAAGGTGATGTAGGCGCAGGAAAAACCGTCGTTGCACTGATGGCAATGGCACAAATTGCTGAAAATTCAGGTCAATCAGCTTTAATGGCCCCCACAGAAGTACTTGCTCGTCAACATTTTGCCACTATTACCCCTCTTGCCGAAAAGATAGGCTTAAAAACAACGCTTTTAACAGGACGAGAAAAAGGCAAGTTGCGGACAAATATCTTGAATGATATTTTATCAGGTCAAGTTTCTATTGTCATCGGGACCCATGCTCTTATACAAGACAGCGTTACTTATAACAATCTTGCCTTAACCATTATCGATGAACAACACCGTTTTGGTGTGCACCAACGTATCGCTCTTACAGAAAAAGGCAATAAGCCTGATATGCTAGTCATGACCGCCACACCCATTCCTCGCACTCTTGTTTTAACAGCTTTTGGGGATATGGATGTCTCTAAAATTACAGAAAAACCAATGGGACGACACCCCATTACAACAGCAACGCTTTCTTTGAAACGTATGCATGAGCTTATAGAACGAATCGCCATTGCATTAGAAAAAGGAGAAAAACTCTATTGGATTTGTCCTTTAGTAGAGGAATCAAAAGCTCTTGATCTCACTTCAATTGAAAACCGCTTTGCGTTTCTCTATGAGCGCTTTGGAGCTCACATTGGAATGATCCATGGCAAAATGTCTACAGCAGAAAAAGAAGCCGCTATGGCATCTTTTAAATGCGGAAATACACGTATTTTAGTTGCAACCACCGTCATTGAAGTAGGCGTGGATATTCCAGACGCTTCGATTATTATCATCGAACACGCAGAACATTTTGGTCTTTCACAATTGCACCAATTGCGTGGACGTGTAGGACGAGGCGATAAAAAATCTTCCTGCATTTTGCTCTATAAAGAGCCACTAACCAAAACAGCAGCAACACGTCTGAATATTATCCGTCATACAGAAGACGGTTTTGAAATTGCTGAAGAAGATTGGCGCTTGCGAGGTGAAGGAGAACTTTTAGGCACAAAACAATCTGGAGTTCCTGAATTTCATATAGCAAACCTTGCTGTTCACAGTGATCTTTTATCCATAGCAAGAAAAGATGCACGCCTATTTTTACAACGCGATCCTCATCTTTCCTCTGAACAAGGACAAGCCTTACGGTTGCTTCTTTATCTTTTCGGACACGATGACGCCGCACGCCTCTTACGAGCAGGATAATAATAGAAAAGAACCTCTGATAAAAAATAAAAATACTCCCCCTATGCAAATAGGCTCTTCTTTCTTGATATCACTCATAAATGATCTAACATAATCCCTACACCATTATGCTTCATGAAAGAATAGCAAACCAACAGCCCCATCTTCTCTCCCAATCTGGATTACGCTTACATTAAAGGAGGAGAAGCATATTATTGCGTCTTTTTACTTTTATATTCATACATCTGATCCATTTTTTGATCGCTAAGGAAACATTTTTTATTCTGTCATCAAGAATTTGAAACGAAAAGTCCTGTCTTCGATATTCTCATGCAACTGAGAAAAATAGAAAACTAAACCATCACTATAAATCAATTTGTTACATTTGATTATTTTCGACAAATTCAGAATTACACAATCTATTTTTATTCAACTGTGACTGATTTTGCTAAATTACGCGGTTGATCAACATCTGTTCCTAATAAAACAGCCGTATGATAAGCAATTAACTGAATGGGGAGAGCATAAATAATAGGAGCAATAAATTCTGGAACAACGGGCAAAGTAATCGTTGATAAAGTCTTAAGAGAAGCTACTTCTTCTCCTTTTTTATCGGTTATCAAAATAATACGACCATTGCGCGCTACCACTTCTTGCATATTAGAAAAAGTTTTTTCAAACCACCGATCATAAGGAGCCACAACAATAACGGGGATTGTCTCATCGACCAGCGCAATTGGTCCATGCTTCAACTCCCCCGCTGCATAACCTTCAGCATGAATATAAGAAAGCTCTTTCAGTTTAAGGGCTCCCTCCAAAGCAATCGGATAAGAAGTTCCACGTCCCAGATAAAGAACACTTTTTGCATTCACCAAATCACGACAAATAGATTCAATTTTACCTTCTAATTTTAAAACCTCATTTAAAATACGGGGAACTTCTGCCAACTGTTGAACCAATTGCTGTTCCATTTGAACTGAGAGGTAGTCACGTTGTTTCGCAGCACTAAGGGCAAGTGAAGCAAGCGTTGCCAATTGACAGGTAAAAGCTTTTGTTGAAGCAACACCAATTTCCGGTCCGGCAAGTGTTGGAAGAATAAAATCAGCCTCCCTTGCCATTGTTGATTGCTCAACATTCACAATTGTTGCTGTTTTTACACCCCGCTCACGACAATAACGCAAAGAAGCCAATGTATCAGCTGTTTCACCAGATTGAGAAACAAACAGCGATAACACATCAGATGTTATAGGAGGTTCACGATAACGAAATTCCGAAGCAACATCATTATCAACACTTAAAGCGGCAAATTTCTCAAACCAATAGCGCGCAACTAAGGTTGAATAATAAGCCGTTCCACAACTCGCAAAAAGGAGACGATGAATATTTTTCCAATCAATCAAATTCTCAAAAGCGCGAACGGTATAATTTCCAAGATCAAGATAATGCGCCAAATTATGAGAAATCACTTCAGGTTGTTCAAACATTTCCTTGTGCATAAAATGACGATGATTCCCCTTAGAAATCAACAATGCTTCTTCAAGTAATGTTGTCACAGAACGTTTTACCGGTTGATTGTTTCCATCGTAAATTGTGACGCCTTCCCGTGTAAGAACAGCCCAATCCCCATCTTCCAAATAGCTAATATGATCAACGAATGGTGCCAAAGCAATAGCATCTGATCCCACAAAAAATTCATCTTTTCCATAACCAATTGCCAACGGTGGACCAGAACGCGCCGCAATCATAAGATTATCTTCACCTTCGAAAATAAGAGCAAGTGCAAAAGCCCCCTGTAACCTTTTCCAGCTGGTCCGCATGGCTTCTTGCGGAGAAAGACCACTTTTTAATGCACGCGTTATTAAATGCGCAATAACTTCCGTATCTGTCTCTGTTTCAAAGATATAACCATCCTCGATGAGTTCCTTTTGCAATTCTACAAAATTTTCAATAATACCATTATGAACAACCGCAAGCTTTTCAGTCACATGGGGATGTGCATTGCGTTCAACTGCAACGCCATGCGTCGCCCAACGGGTATGACCAATCCCTAAACTTCCCTCTAGAGGTGTTTTTTTTAATTTTTCTTCTAAATGAACAAGCTTCCCCTCAGCACGTACACGATAAAGATGTCCATTATAGACTGTTGCCACCCCAGATGAATCATACCCTCTATATTCAAGACGTTTTAACCCCTCAACCAAAGAAGACGTAACACACCTCTTTCCAAGAATTCCAATAATTCCACACATTAAAAAGCTCCAACCCACATCTTAAGATTTAAATCTTATAAAACAATCCAACAGCTTTTATTTAAAACGATAAATAATAAATAATTCAAACATGGAATATGGCAATCTTTAAGAATAAACCTCCTATCCATCGTTAAATCGACACAAAACAAATGAATAGACTGAAAATGATCATTTTTTTTGTTTATTTTCTGTCGAGTTATTCTCTAACAAGCGCGCCCGAAATTTTGTTGCATAGCCCTCTTTTATAACCTGTCGTGCACGCCCAAAAGCCATACTGTTCATAGGAATATTTTCAGTAATAACACTTCCTGAAGCAACATAAGAGCCATCCCCTATCACCAATGGGGAAACAAGTGCCGTATTAGACCCAACAAAAGCATGATCACCAATCATGGTTTTATATTTGTTAAATCCATCATAATTGCACGTAATTGTACCGGCTCCAATATTGGTATGAGCACCAATTTCGGCATCACCAATATAACTTAAATGATTGATTTTAGAAGATTCTCCTACCTTAGCTTGTTTGACTTCACAAAAATTTCCAACCTTTACGGATTTAGCCAACTCTGTTCCAGGACGCAAACGTGCATAGGGACCAATCTGTGCATCTTGACCCACCACAGCACCTTCGAGATAACTAAAAGCACGAATAACAGCACCAGATTGTACTTTCACACCTAATCCAAAATAAACATTTGGTTCTATCACCACACCTGGTTCAATTTCTGTGTCATAAGAAAAATAGACTGTTTCTGGTTTTAAGAGTGTAACACCCGATAACATTAAATCGCGCGCTTTACGCTTTTGCCACAAAGAATCAGCCCTCGATAGCTCAAAACAGTTATTAATTCCTACAATATTTTCAAAAGGGATTTCAACAACACGCACATCTAATCCTTCACGCGAAGCAAGAGAAGCAATATCTGTTAAGTAATATTCTTTTTTTATATTGTTATTATCAACCTTCTCTAAAAGAGAAAGTGCATGTTTTCCACGCATAGCGAGTATTCCCCCATTACAAAAGGAAATCTTTTTTTCTTCCTTGCTCGCGTCTTTTTCTTCTACAATTGCAATCAATTGACTATTTTTCTCAAGAAGGCGCCCATAACCTGTTGGATCTTGGGTATGAAAGCCTGCAAAAACAACATCAGCCCCATCAGCAAGCTGTGCACGCATTTGGTGCAGTGAATCCTGCTGAATGAGAGGCGTATCCCCAAAAACAATGAGAACATCATCCTCTCCCTTTTGCAAAGCTAAACGAGCAGATAAAACAGCGTGTGCCGTTCCTAAACGCTCTTTTTGTTCAAAAATCATCACATCTTTGACAAATGACTGAACAACATGCGCAACCTCTTGAGCACCAAATCCCACGACGACGGCTAATTGTGAAGAGCCTGCCAATTCTATTTGTTTTAGAACGTGGCATATAAGAGGCAATCCAGCAATTTTATGAAGCACCTTAGGCAGAGACGATTTCATACGCGTCCCCTCACCTGCAGCAAGAATAATAGAAAGACAACTTCTAACCATAAAAACACACAAGACTAACGAGAAAATCCAAAAAAGTTCATAATATTGTGCCAACGAATATCTTCAACATAACTCAATGAAGGATAATGTTCTAAAAGCCAAAATGAAAGATCCTGCATAGAGCCTGTTAAAAATAAAATCCCTGTAAGAATAAGAAAAACACCAATAATTTTTTCAACTTTTCCTAAATGAATACGAAAAGCTGCTAAAAACCGCATAAAACAACTGGAAAATAAAGCTGCCAACACAAAAGGAATAGCAAGACCTAACGCATAAACTGCTAATAGAATAGCCCCCTCGCCCACAGTTTCCTTTGTTCCAGCAAGCGTTATAATAGGCCCTAAAATGGGACCAATACATGGTGTCCAACCAAAGGCAAAAGCTAAACCAATAACATAGGCCCCTAAAGGACCAGCAGGTGTTTTATCCGTCTGAAAACGCGCCTCACGAAATAAAAAAGAGAGCTTGAAAAAACCTAAAAAATTTAAACCAAAAATAATAATGATAATTCCAGCAGCAAGTGCAAACCAATCACGATAATAACCGATGAACTTACCAATTGTACTTGCACTCGCACCTAAAGCAACAAAAACAGTGGTAAACCCTAGAACAAAAGCAATAACAGAAGACAATAAAGCCCACCGTATAAAGACTTTCTCATCACGTTTTTCTGAACGAAAGTCATCAATACCAATCCCTGCCATATAGCATAAATAAGGGGGAACTAATGGCAAAACACATGGCGACAAAAAAGAGAGCGCCCCAGCAAAAAACACACCAACTGTTGAAATTTCAATCAAAACGCACACCCCGTCTCTCATCATGGTTTAGATCCACGAACAACGATCAATCCATATCTTCATCAATTCGTTGCAGATTTTGTTCATTCGCCACCACACTTATATCTTCATCATGACCAGAAACGACAGAAAAAACCTTTTGATAAATTCTATCTTTATTTTTAGCAATTGCAATATACTCTCCCTCTGCTAACACGAGTGAAACATAAGCACCAACAGTTTCATAAACGATATCACCAGAATCATTGGCAAGAGACCAACTTGTATCTGCAAGCGCTTCCCCTCCTTCTTGTCGTACCAGCTTTAAAACAATCTGAGCTGCCTGATGTTCAAGGGTAACTTCCGTTATTTTACCAGCCTCCACTTGAATATCCGAACGTGCCGTCGCATTAATGGAACCATAATGGGAAGCAACATGGTAGCGGCCCGCCTTTAAACGCACAACTGATTGAGGTTTAACATTTGATAAAATCACCCCCGTATCATCATTTTCTTTTTCATCCTCATAGATCGTGAAACGGAGTTCCTTTTCATTGATGATACCATTGAGCAGCGTCGCATTTAAAATAAGACCACCAGCCTCAAGGTAAAAGTTTTTCACAAGACTTTGCCCATTTTCCAGACGAATATGACGCACAACACTCATATGACCAAATGAGACATGAACAAGATAACTTCCTGGCTCTAAATCAAAATGTGCACTTCCCCCCTTATAGGTTGCCACTAATGGTAATTTATTATCAATCCCTAAAATAGGGGCATAAACCCGCCAGACAAGCCCCTTATCAATATCTTGACGGCTATTTGTTAATCGAGCATTCAAAATAAGTTGTGCCTGAGATGCTAAGTTCTCTTTTTCCTGCTCTTTTGACTTTATAATAAAACTCCGTGATTGTCCTTGCTGCTGATCTACTCCTTCTTCACAAAAAGCACAGTGGCTCCAGATCAATAAAGTGAGCACCACGCATAACCGCACACATCGACGCATTATTTTTATAAGACTATCCATTTTTACATTGTTGACCAACATGATATTTTTTTCAAGAAACAATATCACAATGCCCCCACTCTCAAATTGAAAAACTTACACCACAACCACACGATGAAACAGCATTGGGATTATGGATTTGAAAAGACTGCTCCATAAGATCATCAACAAAATCAATCTCAGCTCCTTCCATGAAAGGAAGTGAGAGTGAATCAATAAGTACAGTTGCCCCATCTTTTTTGAGAACGAGGTCATCTTTACACATTTCAGAAACCAAATCATATTTATAAGAAAAACCAGAACATCCACCGCCTTCGACAGAAATACGTAATGCGATTTTATCGGGTTCACACAAAAGTATCTGTACAATTTGCTTAGCAGCAGCATCTGAAATTTTCACTTTCATTTTATATATCCTTGCATTAAGCCATCAAGAAAGAGTATCCCATTATTATAAAGAGAAGTTTATTCATCATAAACCACCCTCAATTTTAAGATGATAATGGACAGCTTGCAATGGATATAGGCACGATCAACTTCAATTACCAATCTCGAGCCGTCTACAGTGCTCATCCGCAAACAAGCCGTGGTCGATTATTCCATGAAACGATGGGCTCTACACGCTCACCCTTTCAACGAGATAGAGATCGTATTATCCACTCTAATGCATTTCGACGTCTTAAACATAAAACGCAAGTGTTTATTGCTGATGAAAGCGACCATTATCGTACCCGCCTCACCCATTCCATAGAGGTTTCTCAAATTGCACGAACATTAGCCCGTGCCCTATGTGTTGATGAAGATCTTGCCGAAGCCATTGCCCTTGTTCACGACTTTGGACACACGCCTTTTGGTCATGCAGGAGAAGAGGCTCTCAATGAAGCCATGGCTCATTATGGTGGCTTCGACCATAATGCACAAGCCTTGCGCATTGTTACAAAACTAGAACAGCGCTATGCAAATTTTGATGGACTGAACCTTACATGGGAAACTCTCGAAGGACTTGTCAAGCATAATGGTCCCCTTTTAGGTTCTTATGCTAAAAATAAAGAGGTTCCTAGCGATATTTTACAATACAATGCAAAGCATGATCTTGCACTCGATTGTTTTGCAGGACTAGAAGCGCAATGTGCCGCAATTGCAGATGATATCGCATACAATGCCCATGATATTGATGATGGTTTACGGTCACAATTTTTAACACTTGATCAATTTGAAAACGTTTCACTAACAGCAGCAATATTAAAAGATATAACAGATGAGCATCCCCACCTCGACCAAGCACGATGCGGTTACACACTTGTACGAAGACAAATAACAACCATGGTTGAAGATGTTATCAAACAATCACAAGAAAACTTAGCACATATCAAACCAACCAGCATAAACGATATTCACCAAGCAAAACAAACCATTGTTACCTTTTCACCGTCAATGACCGTTTACGAAAAAGAACTAAAAAACTTTTTATTTAAAAATCTTTATTACCATGAACAAGTTCTTAGTCGTCGCAATGCAGCAAAATGCATTGTACAAAAATTATTCAATTGTTATTATGAAAATCCAGATACAATGCCTGAAAGTTGGTGCAAAAAAGCAGTGCACTTAAAAAATCAAGAGTTAGCACGTCTGATTGCTGACTTTCTTTCAGGCATGACTGATCACTATGCTCTACGTGAATATCACCGTTTATTTGACCATACAGATCATTTCGTTTAATGGCTTTTGGAATCATCATGGAAGCTCAATATGAATATCTTTAAAAACTTCGAAAAAAAAATTAAAAGATCAATTGAATTATCTGATATAAAAGGAAAAAATGGAGAAGATCTAGATTTATCAAAAATCACCGTTGATCCCCCACGTGATTCCTCTCATGGTCATTTATCAACCAATGCAGCTATGGTGCTTGCAAAATCGATTGGGCTCAGCCCCCGTGCACTTGCCGATAAAATCATAGAACTGCTTACAAATGATTCCTCCATTGAAAATATTGATGTTGCCGGTCCCGGTTTTATTAACATCCAGCTTACAAAATTATTTTGGCAAGATGCTATAAAATCCATGCTTGAATTAGGCCTTTCTTATGGTCGTATCCCAATGGGACAAGGAAAACGCGTCAATGTTGAATATGTCTCAGCAAATCCGACAGGCCCCATGCATGTAGGACACTGTCGCGGAGCCGTTGTTGGAGATGTTCTTTCCAATTTACTGCAATTTACGGGCTATAACATTACGAAAGAATATTACATCAATGATGCTGGTCAACAAATCGAAGTCCTCGCTCACTCCGTATTGTTGCGCTATCGTGAAGCGCTTGGACAAAAAATTAATGAAATTCCAGAGGGACTCTATCCTGGAGAATACTTGATACCATTGGGTCAATCGCTGACTCAAGAGTTTGGTGACCAACTCCTCAACATGGATAAAGATGAAGCCTTATCTATCGTGAAAGAGCGCGCAATTCATGCAATGATGTCCATGATTCGCGAGGATTTGGCGGCTCTTAATATTTATCATGATATCTTTTTCTCTGAGCGAATGCTTTATGCGGATAATGCACGCGCTATTCGTAACACCATTAACGACCTCACTTTAAATGGTTATATCTACAAAGGAAAACTCCCCCCTCCCAAAGGACAAAATATAGAAGATTGGGAACCAAGCGAGCAAACTTTGTTTCGTTCAACAAATGTTGGTGATGACCAAGACCGTGTTTTGATCAAATCTGATGGTTCTTACACTTATTTTGCTGCTGATGTTGCTTATTTTCGGGATAAATTTAATCGTCAGTTTGATGAGATGATTTATATTCTAGGAGCAGACCATGCAGGATATGTAAAGCGGCTAGAAGCCATGGCAAAAGCAATTTCTGGGGATAAAGCCAAATTAAGTGTTTTCTTATGTCAATTGGTAAAACTCTTTCGCAATGGTCAACCTGTACGCATGTCAAAAAGAGCAGGGTCATTTGTCACTCTAAGAGATGTTGTCGAGGAAGTTGGTCGTGATCCAGTGCGTTTTATGATGCTATACCGCAAATGTGAAGCGCCTCTTGATTTTGATTTTGCAAGAGTAACAGAACAATCAAAAGATAACCCCATCTTTTACGTACAATATGCAAATGCACGTTGTCACTCAGTCTTTCGTCAAGCACAAGAAGTGCTTCATATTGAAAGTTTTTCAAATGACATATTGATCAGCCATCTTCATCGACTAATAGATGACAATGAAATATTATTAATACGCAAACTTTCTGAGTATCCGCGTATCATTGAACAAGCCGTCTTTCATAAAGAACCCCATCGATTAGCGTTTTATCTTTATGACCTTGCCTCCTGCTTTCATACCCATTGGAATAAAGGAAGTGAAAATCTCAATTTACGCTTTATTCAGCCTAATGATAAAGAGTTATCCTTTGCAAGATTGGGATTGATACAAGCCGTTATCAATATTTTATCATCAGGACTTAGTATCATAGGAGTCGAAGCCCCAATAGAAATGCGTTGAAAAAGTTCTATAAATACATACAATAGGTAATAGGTACTTTATTGGTAAACTTTTTCATGTATCCTTGCATGAGAGGGGGAAAATTTATAATTTTAATATAACAAATCAAAATCAACCATTGATTGCACGCAAGTGCAAATCATTATGTGAGAAAAGCTATGAGCGATAATGATCGCAAAAATCCGCACGAAACAAGACAAGATCATGAACACCATGATCCTTTAGAAAGACTTACGCGCATTTTTAATCCGACCAAACAAAGCGGAAACCAAAATGAGCACTCTTTAGAGACAGATCGTTCAACATCTCATTCCAAAACATCATCCCATGATGAGGGTTTTGATTTGTCTTTTCTAGAAGAACAACTTGAAAATAATTTAACACACGACTTACCGTTTGATGATCAAAAAAATCAATGGAACTTGCATGCAACCAGCAACGCAACAGCCTCAGATATTGCGCAAACTGATTCTTTCAACCATTCAAAACAAAATAATTTATATGAAGAGAGATATTCTTCACCAACCAGTCATGATGAAGAACAAATTTTAGACGCGCTTTCTCCATTACCAATCCAAAAGAATCAATTACCTCAACAGAAAAAGACAGCAACCAATGCTAATCCTTTTTTTGAAAAAAGTAATTTTACCTCACAATCAGAATCAGAGAATTTCTTTTTTGATGAATCTGAAAGACGCGAGAATAAGAGAGACGAAACAGAAACTGTTGAACGAACTAATCATTTTTCACAAACAATCTCAC
The DNA here is from genome assembly GCF_028618665.1 of Bartonella sp. AU16XJBT. GTDB lineage: Bacteria > Pseudomonadota > Alphaproteobacteria > Rhizobiales > Rhizobiaceae > Bartonella. The sequence continues at coordinate 38,029 of NZ_JAQITF010000006.1, read as the reverse complement.
CACAGCCTAAGACTGCGAATATACAAAAAACTTATGATGACAATCAAAATTTCTATGATACTTCCATAAACCATCCCTATAAAATTTCAGCGGATCAAGAAAATTGGATCCCAAAAGATCATACGGATATCTCATCTTCTCTGGAAGAAAATGAGTTTTTCTCATCTTCTAACCTTGTGTCAGAAAGACAAAACACGACAAGAAATCAAACAACGAGTGATTTCTCTTCTCCTTTGGATTCTCCACACGTTGACAGACAATCTTATTTAAAGGAATCTTTACAAGAACATCATACAACCAATTATCCCTATTTTTTTGAAGAAAATCCCTCACAACAAGAAACGTATAGCGAAAAAGTTCCAACATATAATGAAGCTCACCCCCCATACATCAATAAGGCTGAAAATCTCTCTAACCCAAACAGAGAAATTTCATATAACCAAAATAATTTAGATGCGTTTCTTTCCTCATCAGAACCTCTTAATACAAAACAAACAGAGAGCTTTTTTGCCCATAACTATACACACAGAGATACTCCCCCTCCTAATGTTGATACTTATAAGTTTTCCGAAGAAATCGTAGAAAAAACTGGTCCTATTATGGTTCCAGAAGTCCCATATGAAGCCCCAGAATACGATGTACCAACAGGTGTCCTGGAAGAAGAATTTGCGGATGTACTCAATGTAGGCAATGTTCCAAAAGATGATTTTTCTCAAAAACAGCCGAAAAATGAATCTTTCAATGAAATTTTTCATCAAACTATGCAAAGTTCAAAAGAAGGGGGGTATATAAACTCTAAAGAACAAAATGCTGACTATTTTTCTGCTGCCAATATGGAATATAATTCTCCCTCTTTTAGTGAGAATTCACCCTACACAAGCTCAGATGAAATCCTCGCGCATCCCTCAGCGCCTCCTCCCTTAAAAAGTCCTATTTTGGGTAAAATTTTCATCAAAGGTATTTTTCTTCTTATTTTAATAGCCGTGGGGTTTGCTGGTTATTCTCATTTTTTTATGCCATCACAGAAAGATAAAGAAGCGGTCATTATCCACGCTGATAATACACCTTTTAAATTCAAACCAGAAACAACTGAAACAAAAAACGATGTTGCTCATAATTTAGATGTCTATAAACAAACAACTGGACAAAATGAGAAACAAGAAAATACACAACAATTTCTTATTGATAACTCTGAACAACCTGAAAATTTAGAGGAATTAAACTCAGAAGAATCTCCAAACTTTTCATCATCTTCTTCAACTGAATCTGATGTTGAAGATGCCGTCACACAAGCCATCAATCATACTATTCCAACGCGAGAAGTACAAACCGTTATTGTCAATCAAGATGGTACAGTGACACTCGCTCCCGCGCATCAAACAGAGAGCAAACCTGCTGCTCAATCTGCAGAAACCATTGATCAAATTCCTGACGAGTTTCAAGGAGCATCCGTTGTTTCTTCGCATGATTCCGAGAGAAACGACCAAGAAAGTGATCATGATCTCAAAAATAATATTGATAAAATAATCGCTGAAAATACTGCTAACGCGAGTATTGAAGAGAAATTTATTCCAATTCCTTCTCATGCAGAGAGAAATGCAGAAATCGAAACGCACGCCGCGTCTCGTCCCACATCACCAAACAGAGTTGCACCCCAAAACTCAGAGGGTTATTACGTGCAACTTGCCTCTCAACCAACGCATGAGTTAGCAAGAGATTCTTTGAAAAAGATGAAATCCAAATTTGGATTCCTTATCGGCACCCGACCTTTAAATATTCAACCGGCTTTTATACCAGGAAAAGGAACCTATTACCGTGTTCGTATTCAAACGCAGGACCGTAATGAAGCCATAGTCCTTTGTGAAACCATTAAAAGTTCTGGTGGAAGTTGCTTCATCACACGCTAAACCAATCATGCAACGGTTGTTAAAACCGTTGCATGTTTTATTTCAAGACCATTTATTCCAAGAGCATTTAATGATTTATCGAAAACTTCAGAAATTAAAATCGTCTCAATCTTTTTCGCTTATGTATTGACGCTGACTTTATTCTTTAATCTGCGTCTTTCGCCTTATTTAAAAGCTTATGTTTACGAAAAAATCACTGCGTACTCTTATAGGTATAAGGTACAGGAGGGGATGAATTTAAATCTTTTTGTGGCGTTGTTATCGTCTGACTTGTTTCTGGAATATTATAACGTGCACTATGTTCAGGAGACTTTGCAAAAAAAGATCCTAAAAAACCAAAAATAAACCAGATAATAAACAGCCCAAGAAGAATAGCAAAAATACCCTTAGCGATTGAAACACGCTGTTCACGATCTTTTCTTTCTGTAGCCATACGTTCTTCATATGTGTGATAATTTTTATCAATCATAGTGGATTCCTTTTCTCAATTCCCTTACCTTTAAATTTCTAGAAAATATGCATATATGAAATTATTCAGATACTTATTTTGAGAAAACGATAAAGAAAGATAAAGGTTCCAAATAGCTTCATAAAGTTGGGAAAAAGAGCCGAGAATAGAATTAAAATATCTACCATATCCTTTGAATACTATAATAAAATCCTTCGAGTTCTGCAATAAAACATTGACACAAAGGATTTGCTAATAATAGAGTTGCGATTAAAATATCTCATTATTTTTATTAATAAAAAATAAAACATTCTCAAAAGGTTTTTCTTATGAAATCTCCCATATCGTCACTTTCCTTTAAAATAGAAAAACACCCATCACCCCTATCAGAAGAAAAACGTGAAGAAATTCTAAAAAGTCCCGGTTTTGGTCAATTTTTTACAGACCATATGTGTACTATTCAATGGATTGAAGACAAAGGATGGCATAACGCCGTTATTTCTCAATACAAAGCTTTAGAAATTAACCCTGCAAGTACCGTTTTGCATTATGGGCAGGAAATTTTTGAAGGCTTAAAAGCGTATCGTGCAAAAGATGGACGCATATTGCTCTTCCGTCCTGATGCCAATGCACAACGGTTTATAGAGTCAGCAAAACGGTTAGCCATGCCAGAATTACCAAAAGATATTTTTCTGGATGCCGTTCATCAATTAGTAAAAATTGATCAGAAATGGGTTTCTGATCTTCCCAACGCTAGCCTCTATATTCGTCCATTTATGTTCGGCAATGAAAACTTTTTGGGTGTTCGCCCCTCTCAAGAATATCTTTTTTGTATCATAGCCTCTCCAGTTGAATCCTATTTCAAAGGAGAAGAAAAATCTGTCAGCGTATGGATTGAAACAGAGTATAGTCGTGCTGGTCCAGGAGGGACAGGTGCAGCCAAATGTGGTGGCAACTATGCAGCAAGCTTACTTGCACAAAAAAGTGCAACTGAAAACAATTGTAGCCAAGTACTCTTCCTTGATATGGTTGAACGTAAATGGATTGAAGAACTTGGCGGTATGAATGTCTGCTTTATTATGGACAATAATACACTCCTAACCCCTCCCCTTAATGGAACGATCCTTCCAGGAATAACACGTCATTCAATTTTACAGTTGGCAAAACAAATGGGGTTAACGATAGAAGAGCGTCCTTATTCTTTTGCAACGCTTCAAGAAGATGCAAAGAGTGGACATCTTAAAGAAGTCTTTGCTTGTGGTACAGCTGCCGTTGTCACATCAATCGGCCGTTTTAGATATAAAGGGGGAGAATTTATTATCGGAAATGAAACAGTTGGAGAAGTCACAAAGCAACTTCGGACAGAATTAGTTGGTCTTCAAAAAGGGAATATAGAAGATAAAAATGGCTGGGTTCATTCTGTCCAGCTCTCATAATAAGACGATATTCTCATATCTATAAACGCTTCCATGAATATATATAGAACTTCATGGAAGCGCACGTACTACAGTAATTTCTCTATTTTTTAGGGATGACAAAAAAGAAAACATTAATCAAATTTTGAATGATCTCTATGATGTGCTTTAATATTACGAACTGTACCCGTATGGGAACGCATTACAAGAGTTTCCGTTTGAATGTAGCGAGACGTGAATTTAACACCAGAAAGCATATTACCATCTGTCACCCCTGTTGCTGAGAACAAAACATCACCCTTTGCCATTTCTTCCATTGTATAAACCTTATTGGGATCACTAATCCCCATTTTGGCTGCACGAGCAATTTTCTCTTCTGCATCAAGCAACAAACGACCTTGCATCTGTCCTCCAATGCAGCGCAAAGCAGCAGACGCTAAAACGCCCTCTGGGGCTCCACCAATCCCCATATAGAGATCAATACCTGTTTCTTCTGGATCAGTTGTATCAATAACAGCAGCAACATCTCCATCACCAATCAAGCGAATTGCTGCCCCTGTCGCTCGCACTTGATCAATCAATTTTTCATGACGAGGTCTATCCATAATACAAACAGTAATCTGATTAACAGCCACTCCTTTAGCCTTTGCAAGAGCATGAATATTATCGGTAGGGCAAGCATCTATATCCACCACTCCCTTTGGATAACCAGGGCCAATAGCAATTTTGTTCATATAAACATCAGGAGCATAAAGGAGGTTACCCTTTTCAGCAATTGCAACCACCGCCAAAGAATTAGCAAGATTTTTAGCACAAAGTGTTGTTCCTTCCAATGGATCAAGCGCAATATCGATCGCCAGTCCATTTTGAAAGCCTACTTTTTCTCCAATATAGAGCATAGGCGCTTCATCCCGCTCACCTTCACCAATCACCACAGTACCCTCAATCGGCAATCGATTAAGTTCCCGTCGCATTGCATCCACAGCAGCTTGATCCGCAGCCTTTTCATCGCCACGTCCGCGCCAGCGTGCAGCAGCAACAGCAGCACGTTCAGTGACACGTACCAATTCAAGTGTCAAAATACGATCAAGTCCATTTAAAATCTTCTGAGTTGTGGGCATATGAAAAAATCCTACCGAATGAATACCAGACAAAATATGAGTCCTTATTAAGCTCTAAGAATAAGCTTTTGGCAAAGATGAAAACTTTCCACAAGAGATAAAAGTATTCAAGCTTGTCTTATCAAGATAAGTTATCAATTCCCTGCCATACGTTCAATACGAATGAATTGAGATTTTGCAACAAGATGTCCATCTTTTTCAATTTCTGCAAGTGCCTGCCGTACATTCACTTCTGTTGTTTCATGCGTGATTAAAATAATCGTTTTTTCAATCTGATTTTCTACAAAAGGTCTTTGAACAATCGACTCTAATGAAATGTGATTATCAGCCATGTGCCTTGCAACCGCGGCAAAAACACCAGCACGATCATGAACATTTAAACGAATAAAATAACCACCTGCATGATGTGAAATGCGTGCTTTTTTATGAGGAGCAAGTTCTAATGCTGGACGTCTTAAAACAGGAGCATAATGAAAACCAGAACGTGCTTTTGCTATATCAGCCAAATCACCAATAACGGCTGATGCTGTTGCCATTCCTCCGGCGCCAGGGCCAGAAAACAGTAATTCACCTAATAAATCACTTTGAATAGAAAGAGCATTGGTTACACCATTGATCTGTGCAATCATTGAGGATGTTGGGACCATTGTTGGATGAACGCGTTGCTCTATTCCAGAATCCGTTTTTAATGCAACCCCTAAAAGCTTAATTCGATACCCCAATTCATCAGCCGCTCGGATATCAATTTGCGAAATATTATGAATTCCTTCAACATAAACATCATCTAATGAAACAGCTGTTCCAAAAGCCAAACTTGTCAACAAAGCTAATTTATGAGCCGTATCATTTCCCTCAATATCAAAAGTTGGATCTGCTTCAGCATAACCAAGTCTCTGTGCATCTGCTAAACAATCTTTAAATGAAAGACCTTCCGTAAACATGCGTGTTAATATATAGTTACAGGTTCCATTGAGAATACCATAAATCCGCGATATGTGATTACTAACAAGTGATTCTCTCATCGCTTTAATAACAGGCACTCCCCCTGCGACAGCTGCTTCAAAATGAAGAAAAACACCCTTTTGCTCTGCAATTATAGCCAGCTCTACTCCATGTCGAGCAAGAAGAGCTTTATTGGCTGTTACAACATGATGTCCTGCCTCAAGCGCCCTTTTAACCGCGGTATACACAATATCCAATTCACCACCAATTAACTCCACAAAAACATCAATCTCATCAGAAGCTGCCATCTCCATAGGTGAATCAAACCACCTTATATTACTGAGATCAATTCCACGATTACGGCCTTTATTGCGCGCACTAACAGCAACGACTTTGATGGATCGTCCACATTGACAAGCTAAACTATTCGCTTTTTCACATAGAGCTTGAACAACTGAAGTACCAACCGTACCAAGACCCGCAACGCCAACTTTTAAAGCTTCTGCCATTATCTAACCACTGATCCTTAATCTTTATTGAAAAATCGTTTAAATGATGTGCCACTCAACACAAAGAACACTGATATCCATCAGGACAAAAGAAATCCCCTGCTCTCTCTCACTCCCTTTTTTTAATAGAATTATCCCCGCTTATTCAAGCAAAATTCCTAAAAATACAAATATTTATTTTCTTCAAAGATTTCATAACCTTTTTCAGAATGAAAATCTGCAAAACGAATAAATGCAAGTCACCATAAAAAATTGCCTTGTTTTTAAAAAGCAAAAACCTTTTCATAAAAACTAAACTCTATCAACAAAGGATAGAAAAAATCTCTCAAAAAAACAATCGATAACACGCGAAGGAGTATTGACAACTTGGTAAGAAAAAACACACACGTATCTTCTAAATCAACAAATATTAAACAAAAAACACTCTCTCATATGATACGTAAAGAGAATGGAAAAAATAAAGTAGATTAATAAATAATACCACATTCCTTCCTACCATTATATAGCTTAAACTATCGTTCTTTAATAAAAAATTCTTAATGCTCTCCTGTATCAAAAAAAAATCTTACATTAAAATAAAAAACAAAAACTCATGTATGTACAGCATAATTCCGAGACATCATAAAGTTATAAATATTGAGAATAAATTTGCAAAATTCGAATATTTTACCTCAACTTATTGCCCCTTTGAAAAACGAACGAATTAAAATAACAAGAATCTAAATAAACGCTTTATCTGCGCTAATTTATTTTCAAAGAAAGAACTTTCTAAAGATGCAAGAGAACAAATAAAAAGCGTTTTAATTTCTTACAATCATGTAAAAGTAAAATTGATAAAAAACAATTTTTAAGATATTTTATAAAAACTTCCACAATATTTTTTAGTTTTATCATACAGGCTTTCTTTTTGTGAAATTGAAAGGAATCTATGGCTTATGCTTCAAAAGAAAACTTTTATGTGATTCGTACTATTAACTTACTCATGAATATTGTCTTCCTACTTCATAAATTATACGGTTTTGCTTTATGATAAGCTTAAATAAGCAACCTTCTTGTATAAAAGCTCTGCAAGTTAAAGAATATTCACATGTGCAAGCATGAGACAAAAATGAATAAAATATGCAAAAAATAAACATCTTTAAAATGCTATTGTGATCATTGTTACCTATGCCTCAAACTGAAAATAAACAAAAAGTATCATTCGCTAAATATGATGTTCGCACCAAAACTTTCTATCAATCATGATAACTCTATATTTTTTCTACAAAAAATCTTAGAAAATAGAACGATCCAAACAAGAAACACTCAAAAATCATTCAATAAAGCACACTTTTTTCAAAAAAAATGCCCCAGAGGGCTTGCGAAGTAAAAAGATCCTCTCTATAAGCCTCATCATTGGTTTGCGCCCATCGTCTAGCGGTTAGGACATCGCCCTTTCACGGCGGAAACAGGGGTTCGATTCCCCTTGGGCGTACCATCCTTCTTTTTCTTCTATATAATATATTCATTTTATTCATATTTTTAAAAATTAAGCGACTCCTAAATAAAAGTGAGAGAATAGAATTTTAAAGGAACCTCTTCGTAAAAAGGGTGCAAGAATCATCTTGTGATTAATTTATTTGTTCTATTTCAAGGATAGTTTTTTTTACTGTGTACAATTAATAACAATAAAATAAATTAGAAAGCTCTAGCTTTCTATAAAGTGAATTCATAAGCTATATCTTTATCCACCTTTTTCAACCTTCAAAACTGAAATTGGCCCTAAAAACGGCATTTTAGATGAATTATTCCTCATTGCAGAGCCTTTGTATCATATTAAATTTCTCTATAAACAAACAAGGCCGTAATTTTAGAAACAAATGGCGATAGAAAAACAGATGCTTCCTCACGCAAGAAAATAACTCAAGAAACCATAATTTAGAATATAATCAAATTATCAAAGAGTTAAATGGAAACTTTGATAATAAAAACGCCCCTCTGTTCCCTAGTGAGCTACTTACTTTATCGATTAAACAGATTTTCTATCAGTTATACAATGATTATAGGTTTGCAAACACATCACTTCTTTCAAAAATTAAACTCTTCAATAAAACTTTATGCTCTATTGATCATATATTCTAACACCCATATTTACTCGCCCTTTTTCCCTTGTTTTTACTTTTCATTATAAACCTGAAAGTGCTATAAAGTAATATCACTTAAAAGAAAAAGGACTTCTAATGGCAAAGATCAAAGTAGAAAACCCCGTTGTTGAACTCGATGGGGATGAAATGACCCGTATCATCTGGAAATATATCAAAGATAAACTAATCCATCCCTATCTCGACATTGATCTTAAATATTATGATCTTTCCGTCGAAAATCGTGATGCAACCAATGATCAGGTAACGATCGATTCTGCCAATGCTATCAAAAAATATGGGGTTGGTATAAAATGTGCCACCATCACACCTGATGAAGCACGCGTTAAAGAATTTAACCTAAAAAAAATGTGGAAATCACCCAATGGTACTATCCGCAATATTTTAGGTGGAGTCATTTTTCGCGAACCCATTATCTGTAAAAATGTCCCCCGCCTTGTTCCTAACTGGACAAAGCCAATTATTATCGGACGTCACGCTTTTGGTGATCAGTATAAGGCAACAGATTTTAAATTTCCAAGCAAAGGGAAATTAACTATTAAATTTGTCGGTGATGATAATCAAGTTATTGAGCATGATATTTTTGATGCTCCAAGCGCAGGGGTTGCCATGGCAATGTATAATCTTGATGAGTCAATTCGTGATTTTGCCCGCGCATCTTTTAATTATGGACTACAGCGAAATGTTCCGGTTTATCTTTCAACAAAAAATACCATTCTAAAAACTTACGATGGTCGTTTTAAAGATATCTTTCAAGAAATATTCGATACAGAATTTAAAGATGAATTTGAAAACCGTCAATTATCTTACGAACACCGTCTCATTGATGATATGGTTGCTTCTGCATTAAAGTGGTCCGGTGGATACGTATGGGCATGTAAAAACTATGATGGTGATGTCCAATCTGATATTGTTGCTCAAGGCTTTGGTTCTCTTGGTCTTATGACTTCCGTTCTCATGACACCTGACGGTAAAATTGTTGAAGCAGAAGCAGCCCACGGTACAGTAACACGCCATTACCGTCAGCATCAAAAAGGTGAAGAAACTTCAACAAATTCTATTGCCTCTATTTTTGCATGGACACGTGGACTAGCGCACCGTGCCAAACTAGATAACAATGAGAAATTAAAAAACTTTGCCTCAACATTGGAAGAAGTATGTATTAAAACTGTCGAAGAAGGTTTTATGACCAAAGACCTTGCACTTTTAATCGGACCTAAACAAAAATGGCTCTCTACAACAGGTTTCCTCGATAAAATTGATGAAAATCTCAAAAAAACAATGGGTAATTAAGAAATAATTTAATTAAAATTCAAAGCTCTATTTAGAGCTTTGAATTTTTCTTGGAAAATTTAAAGAACTACCTTATAAGTAAAAAGAGAGTAAATTTTTATTAAATAGCAAAAACAGTGAAAAAACAAAGCTGGTCTACGCTTTTATTGGGTAAAAATGGTCTTTGCTTTTTAACGTTGACAGGTGGGGTTGTGTTGCATGCCACCAACGTTTATATTGTTGTTACTATTTTACCCTCTCTTATGAATCATATTGGCAGTGAAATATATTATTCTTGGGTGGCGACTGTCTTCATTACAGCTTCACTCGTGGGGACTTCGCTTGCAACAAAAATATTAGGGAAATTAGGTCCTCGCAACACTTATGTTATCTCTGGACTTATCTTTACCCTAGGGGCTTTCCTATGCAGCATTTCTTCATCTATGCCATTATTTTTAATAGGACGCTTTATTCAAGGATTTGGAAGTGGCTCTTTGTTATCCCTATCTTATTCCATGGTGCGTATTGTTTTCAGCCCATCTTTATGGTCACACGCATTAAGTATTATTTCTGGAATGTGGGGAATATCAACCTTGTTAGGACCAGCGATCGGGGGGCTTTCTGTATATTATGGACTATGGCGAGCATCCTTTTGGACCATTGGTGTATTAGCTATATTCTTCTCACTTATCGCCTTTAAATTTTTACCCAAAAAGAATGAAAACGATGTTCCAACATCCCCTCTTCCTTTTCTCCAGCTTCTCACACTGATCTTATTAATTTTTATCATTTCTGTTGGAGGGGCTATGGAGTCAACAATGGCAAAAGTGTGGGGATTAATTATTGGACTTAGTCTTCTCTTTATTCTAGCAAAAATCGAATCATCGTCCCTTCATCCTATGTTACCGCGCAAATCCTTTTCTTTTTCTTCTGAAATTTTTCCTGTTTACGCATTGATCTTCGTTATGACAACAGTCGTATACAGTATAGAACTTTATTTTCCACTTTTTCTTCAAGAGCTTCATGGGCAAGCTCCACTTATTGCTGGTTATATAGCAGCACTTATGAGCCTAGGGTGGACATGTGGAGCCCTCACAAGTGCTGGTGTCTCCGCAAAAAAAATTCGCAACCTCATTGTATACTCCCCCTTATTAAAACTGTTAGGCATCACTATTCTTTTATGGTTTATTCCAACAGAAGTTTCCACACTTGAATATATTTTTATTATTTGCTTAGCACTATTTTCTATTGGGATCAGTGCGGGCATAGCGTGGCCACATTTGCTCACAAGGATCTTACAATGTGCAAATGATGAAGATGCTCTCCGCGCCAGTGAATCCCTTACTTCTGTACAACTATTTTCAGCAGCATTAAGTGCAACTCTAGCGGGAGTCATCACCAATCTTGCTGGCCTCTTTAATCCTGGAGGAACAATAGGAATGATCTTAGCAGCAAAAACTCTTCTTATAGTGCTCATGGGGCTTTTATTTTGTCTTGCTATTCCATTAGCGCTGCGCATTTCTTACTGCATATTAAAAAATCCAACAGGACATTCCAATAACTAAAAATAAATATAAAAATTCCTTCTTCACTCAAAAAAGAAAAATATTAAGCATGCTTCTCCATAGACCATGAGACGCAAAAAATCATTAATCCACACAAAGTTAGCACACTCCCTAAAACAGCTGTATATTCATAACTATAGCCCAATTTTAAAACCAATGCTCCAGCTTCTGCACCAAGAGCGTTGGCAATATTAAAAGCAGATTGCATTAATGCTCCTGCCAAAATCTGTCCCTGTAGTGCAACATCCATAATTTTTGTTTGTATAGAAGGCATAGCAGCAAAAGAAGTCCCAACAAAAAAGCATCCTATTGCTGCTGTTAAGGGAGCATAGGATAAAAAGAAAAAAACAAAAAAAAACAAATACGCTCCAAAGCATAGAAAAAAATATCATCGGCGAAATGCCTATTTTAACAGCCAATTTAGGCCCCAAGAGATTTCCTACCACCATCCCCAATCCAACTAAGGGCATGATAAATGGCACCCACTCAAGCGAAACACCAGAAATATGCATTAATGTTGACTTAATATACGTGAAAACAGAAAATAATCCTGACGCTCCCACCGAAACCATTGCCAAAAGAAGCCATACCTGCTTTTGCTTTAATGCCCCCATTTCGCGTAAAGGGCTCGTTCTTGGGGGCATTGAATCGCAAGGCAAAAAATTCCAAATAAGTAAACAACACAATAAAGCAATCATACCCACAAGGATAAAAGCAATCTGCCAACCAATAAGTTGACCAATCCAAGTAGCTCCTGGTGCTCCTAAAACGGTTGCAATGGTTAAGCCAAGCATCACAGACCCAACAGCTTTAGAACGTTCCTTCATTTCCACCATTGAAGAGGCAACCATAGCCGCAAGTCCGAAATAGATTCCATGGGGAAGACCACTGAGAAAGCGTAATGCGACTAATATGCTAAAATCAGAAAAAAAAGCACTCGCAATATTTGCTAAGGCATAAAAAAACATTAACCCTATCAAAACAATTTTGCGTGATACCTGAGCTGTCGCAACAGCTAAAAGAGGCGCTCCAACCACAACCCCTAATGCATAAGCAGAAATATATTGACCCGCAGTAGGAATATCAACATATGAACTTTGTGCCATCTCTGGCAAGAGCCCCATTGCAACAAACTCTGCAGTCCCAATAGCAAAACTCCCTACGGCAAGAGCTAAAATTGCTAAACGCCGTATTCTCGAATCAATCCCCACTGCAAGAATGTTTTGTTTATGAGAATCCTTCATATCATTACTTCTGGATAAGAGTTTTAGCTGTAAATATCTGTAATACGTAAAAATAAAAATTCAAAACATTGTTACACGCATGCCAAATCGTCCCCAATAAAGTTTTAGAAACAGTTTGATATATAAGCATGTTATGGAGTTTTAAGTAAGATTCTTGAATGGAGGATCTGTTAAAAACCTAACGGTTATAGAAATATTCAACTATTTTTATAAGCCCTACCAGATAATAAACTCTGTCTCCTTTTTTCAGCAACTTCAATTTTACCCTAAAATCTTTATTTGAGACGATGTACCATACACTATAAACAACTCTAAAATTTATCGAAGAATGCATTCCAAACAGGTGAACGGTATCTCATCATTATCTTGATATAAGTATAAAACTTCTCTCCACTTTATTGTTTTTTTGTTAATGCACACCCTCAAAGTCGATAAACGATAATTTCAAAACGTACCTTATCTTTATGCGTTATTGCAGAGTTTTTTTTAATTCTCATGATAATAATGTTTAATTTCTCCATTGATTAAATAATCCTATTCTAGAGATATTCCCCTCTATCTCATAGAGAAATAGCATAAGACAGTTTTTATCTAACGCACTCCTTGAAAATTTGAAATATTCACGCAATTTATTAAATTTTTTCATTTAAATTATATAAATAATAATATAAGTATTTTTTGATTAAAAAATTTAATCAATATTTTATATGAGTGAAGTTATTATTGTAAATAATAAATACATAAAATTATACATTTTAAAGAGTATATAATTTCATTCTTCTTTTCATTTTATAAAAATTTATCTGTTCTGCTTCATGTAATACATTTTTTACCTTAATCGATAAAAAACACAAAGAAACGCATAAAAATACAATTTTCATACTTCTTTAAGAGTTCGCTAACGCCTCATTAACATTGTTGCTTTAAACAGTCATCAGAAACAGAAATAAACTGTTTTTCTCCGGATCAGGTAGCGCGTACCGGAGTAACAGTTTCTGTTTTGTGTAATCATTATGAAAAGAACAAGTGCCCCATAAAACAGCACCTTTACATTTTAAGATAATGCAATTTTATATTTTTTTTGGAAAGTATTTATAATTTCATTTTTTTAGTAAAATTTGTAAGTAAAAAAATAAAGCACACTATTAGATGAGTAATGTTTTAGCGTCCTTGTGCCCATAGAGCACGCGTTTCAGTGCAAAAATCAGCATAACAGCCTTCTTCAATGGCATCACGGATTCCCTGCATCAGTTGTTGGTAATAAAAGAGATTATTCCAAGTCAATAACATACCACCCAGAGACTCACCAGATTTGATCAAATGATGCAAATAAGCACAACTATAATCATTTGCCGCCGGACAAAGTGACTGTGGATCAAGAGGATGGGGATCTTCTGCATAACGCGCATTACGTAAATTAATTCTACCAAAGCGCGTAAAAGCTAAGCCATGACGCCCTGCACGCGTCGGCATAACACAATCAAACATATCAACACCCCGCGCAACACTTTGTAAAATATCATCAGGTGTCCCCACTCCCATAAGGTAGCGCGGTTTATCCTCTGGCAAGATTGGACAAGTCGTATCCAACACTGCTGTCATAACACTCTGTGGCTCACCAACAGCAAGCCCTCCAATCGCATAACCTTTTAAATCCATTTCTTTTAATGCTTGAGCAGAACGTTCACGCAGTTTCATATTATCACCCCCTTGAACAATCCCAAACAACGCTTTATCTGGCTGATCCCCAAAAGCTGTTTTACAACGTTGTGCCCACCGCAATGAAAGTTCCATAGCTTCTTCCATCTCTTTTTCAGTAGCCGGTAATGCAATACATTGATCCAACTGCATCTGGATATCCGCATCAAGAAGTCCTTGAATTTCGATAGAACGCTCTGGACTCATTTCATAGTAGGCTCCATTAATGTAAGAGCGAAAAGTCACACCTTGTTCGGTAATTTTTCGGATTCCTGCCAATGACATAACCTGAAAACCACCAGAATCCGTTAAAATAGGTCCATTCCAGCGTGAAAATTCATGTAATCCCCCCAAACGTGCAACACGTTCAGCCCCTGGACGTAACATTAAATGATAAGTATTCCCCAAAATGATATCTGCTCCAAGATCACGTATTTGGTCCATATACATAGCCTTAACGGTTCCTGCTGTCCCAACAGGCATAAAAGCAGGTGTACGAACACAACCCCGTCCAGTAATAATTTCACCTCGACGTGCATACCCATCTTGAGCAATTTTTCTATAATGAAATGTCTTTATCATCACTTTCGTCTTTTTGATTCCATCAATGCATATCTCTATAGAAAGAAAAAAGAGATCTCCCTTACGCGCATTGTCATAAGCTTTATGAATTAATTGTTGATTCGCTCGATATTGTAACCGGCATAAAAAATTAAACGAGATAAAAGAACATTTGTTGTTAAGAAATCACCACAATAAAGAAATAATCTGAGTTCAGAAAATAGCAAAAATGTCATACCTTAGAATATCGATGCTTAACGCACCAAATCCTTAATAGAACTGTGAAATTATTATCTCAATAATCTCATCTTTACGTACTTTCATAAGCAATAAGTTTGTACGAATAGAAGAAAATTTTGAACACATTCGCTTCCGATATTATCCACTTTGAAAAATAAATTTTTTATCTATTGGGCAAAAGATTAGTTTATAAAGATAATTCACTTTTTGTATATTGAGTGAGAGACCGAATAGCGTAAAATTCTCTTATTTCAAATCTGTGTGCGTTTAATCAACAAAAATCATTTTTTTTGCACATTATAAAAGAGATTAACATGTAAATAAAACACTTAAAAAAGGAATAAAAATGCTTTTTATGACGCGTCTCAAATACCAAAGGCTCTATTAATATTGGAAGCTGGCAAATTGTATGATGGCGCGTCCCTTGCTCCTTCACAAGCTTAAAGATAGTGTTTCATAATAGATCTATACTATTTACGACTTTAAATTATACACATCATGAATGCCATCGTGAAATGAATATTGATGTGTACTCAGAGATGTTTCTTAATAAGCGCGTAAATATGCAATTCTGTTCGCGGCGTTTTATTCCACGTGATGGATGTTCTTCCATAAAAAACGAGAAAAACAAGATTCGTCAAGCCATGCATAATCGTTGTTATTTAAAAGATATTACTTTAATGGTTTTGAAAAAAGTAAAGCTGAATTAAAAAGGAAATAACAAGACTAACTTTTTGTTTTTACCTTTACACCTTTATACTCTTTCCAAATTATGCAGTCTTCCTGTTGTAGAGATTACGCCAATAAGGATATACACAATACGCTCGCACTTCCACCTTGCATATGAACACTGGAGCAGCTAGGCTCTTATCTGTCTCAATATGTATTTCAAACATGCTGCTGCATTAAGATTGGATGTTGATATACAAGCAGCAACAAAGGCACGTGCTTTTTTCAGGAAAGTAACATCATAAAAACCATTAAGAGACCAGCAATGGATCGAAGAGAAGTATCGGCTTTTTTATAAAACACTTCGCCCCCTCTAACACAACTGGCTTTGCGTTTTCTTATCCTGCAACTGTATGCACAAATCCTTAGCACCATATTCGTGAAGATCAGACTGAAAAGAATAATGGAGAATTCTTGGCGCGAGAATATGACAGATAAGTGTGATACTACAAAAGAGTTTCCTATGCCTTTATTGATCAGAAAAGAAGTTTTCCTTTTAGCAATTTACAATTGAAACGCGTACGATTTATACTATTCTGCATCCGCAGCAATAACGGCTTTGGTAATTGCATCAGGATCGATAACAGGTTCACCGCGCTTAATTTTATCAACATTTTCCATCCCCTCAACAACCTGCCCCCATATGGAATATTGACGATCAAGCCACGGAGCATCTGCAAAACAAATAAAAAACTGCGAATTAGCAGAATTTGGATTCTGACTCCGTGCCATAGAAACCGTACCACGCTTATGAGAAAGATTTGAAAACTCTGCTGTTAAATTTGGTTTTTCTGAACCACCCATCCCCGCACGTGATAAATTAAATTTTTCACCATCCTTCTTTCCAAATTGCACATCACCAGTCTGTGCCATAAAACCATCAATAACGCGATGGAAAATAACATTATCATAAGCACCTTCACGGACCAGTTCTTTAATACGTGCAACATGACAAGGCGCTAAATCAGAAAAAAGCTCAATAACAACTCTGCCCTTCGTTGTTTCAAGGATCAAAGTATTCTCTAGATTTTTATTCTCAGCCATAGGGAAACTCCTTTGATTTATCTCTCAGTTTGTAAAGTGGCGGCATAAATGACATCAGGATTTGTTACAGATCCATTATTACTTGCGGTGCCTTTTTTAATTTTATCAACGACATCCATTCCCTTTATAACCTCTCCAACAACCGTATACTGACCATTTAAAAAAGGAGCATCATCAAAACAAATGAAGAATTGAGAATTAGCCGAATTTGGATCTTGTGAACGTGCCATCCCAACAGTACCGCGTTTAAATGGCTGCTTTGAAAACTCAGCCGGGATATTGGGATAATTTGAACCTCCCATACCAACGCTTTTCAGATCAAAATCTCTACTGCCTTTTTTTCCAAACTTTACATCACCAGTTTGTGCCATAAAGCCAGGAATAACGCGATGAAACACAACATTATTATAAGCCCCCTCCTCTGTTAGCTTTTTGATTTGCGCAACATGTTTTGGCGCTAAATCAGGACGCAGACGAATAATAACATCACCATCTTTGAGAGATAAAACAAGCAGGCCTGCATCAGTTGCTGAGTTAGAATTATCAGCAACAGCGGACAATGAAAAAAAGCAAAAAACACATATCAAAACAGCAAAAAATCTACGAGACACAATTATTCTTCCCTAAAAGACTGAAATTTCAAACGCAAAGCTTGTGCAATATTGGGCGGCACAAATGGTGTCACATCCCCTCCCATAGAGGCAATTTGACGGACCAATGTAGACGTTATCGCACGTCCAGAAACGCTTGCTGGCAAAAAAACAGTTTGCAATTCAGGAGCCATAATGCCATTCATCCCTGCCATTTGCATTTCATAATCAAGATCAGTCCCATCACGCAACCCACGAATGAGAAATGAAGCACCAACTTCACGTGCCTTCTCAATGAGAAGGTTATTAAATGAAAGAACCTGCAAACGATTAAAATCTGCACCAAGCACGTCTTTCCCTACCTGCGTAATGAAACCAACACGCTCTTCAAAGCTAAAGAGTGTCTTTTTATTAGCGTGTATACCTATAGCGATGACCACTTTATCAGCTAACACAAAACACCCTTTCAAAACATCAAGATGACCATTTGTGAGAGGATCAAAGGAACCTGCATAAAGAGCAATTTTCATGATTTGATTCTACCCTCTTCAAAATTATTTTTCTTCGCTCATATCAACTGTATCAGAATGCTTTTCACCTTCATCCTCTAATGAACGCGTATCATCTTCAGGTTCAGAAATACGCTCAACCGATACGACTTTTTCACCTTCGGCTGTATTAAAAATTGTCACCCCCTTAGTTGAGCGCCCAGCAGTACGAATTCCCTCAACAGGGACGCGAATAAGCTGCCCCCCATCTGATACCAACATAATTTGATCTTGCGCCTTCACAGGAAAAGCCGCCACTAATTTACCAATTTCAGCTGTTTTAGATGGATCTGTTGCACGAATCCCTTTTCCACCCCGCCCCGAAATACGAAACTCATAGGAAGAAGTGCGTTTACCATAACCAAATTCACTCACTGTCAAAAGCATTTGTTCACGTGCATGGAGTTCTGCATAACGTTCATCTGTTAACTCTGTTTCAGCGCTCCCATCTTCCTCATCAAGAGTGAGAATATCTTCAACATCAGCATCTGCACCAGCAGCACGCCGTTCATTCATCACACGTTTAATATAAGCAGAACGCTCAATAGACGTCGCCTCAACATGCTCTAAGATTGTCATCGAAATGACTTTATCGCCTTTAGCCAAATTGATACCACGAACCCCCACAGAATTACGCCCTGCAAAGACACGAACATCCACAACTGGAAAACGAATACATTGTCCATTGGCTGTTGTGAGAACGACATCATCATATTCTGTACAGGTTTCAACCGAAAGAATTTCATCTTCTTCATCAAGTTTCATGGCAATTTTACCATTACGATTAACCTGAACGAAATCTGATAACTTATTACGACGCACTGTTCCACGTGTTGTCGCAAACATGATATCCAATGCACTCCAGCTTGCTTCATCTTCAGGCAAAGGCATAATCGTTGTAATGCGTTCGCCCTGTTGTAAGGGAAGCATATTGATCAAAGCCCGCCCACGCGATTGCGGTGTCCCCAGCGGTAGTCGCCAAACTTTTTCCTTATAAACAATTCCACGTGATGAAAAGAAAAGAACCGGAGTATGCGTATTGGCGACAAACAAACGCGTTACAAAATCCTCATCCTTCGTGGACATACCAGAACGCCCCTTCCCGCCACGGCGCTGTGCACGGTAGGTATTAAGAGGGACGCGCTTAATATAGCCACTATGGCTCACCGTTACGACCATATCCTCTGGCGCGATCAGATCTTCACTCTCCATCTCAGCGCTACCAAAACCAAAGACGGTACGTCGCGGCGTTGCAAATTCCTCACGAAGAGCACCCAACTCATCCTTAACAATACACATAATGCGTACACGCGATGCCAAGATATCAAGATAATCAGCAATATCCACGCCAATTTTATTCAATTCATCAGCGATTTCATCACGCCCAAGAGCTGTCAACCGTTGCAAACGCAATTCTAAAATAGCACGCGCCTGTTCTTCAGAGAGATTATAAGTACCATCCTCATGAATAATATGACGGGGATCATCAATAAGTTTAATCAAAGGTGCGACATCCATCGCTGGCCAGCGACGCTCCATTAATTGGGTACGTGCTGTCTGCGGATCAGGAGCTTTGCGAATAAGTGCTATAATTTCATCAATATTAGCAACTGCAAGGGCAAGACCAACCAAAACATGGGCCCGCTCACGCGCTTTACGTAAAAGATATTTTGTTCGCCGACTAACAACCTCTTCACGGAAAGAAACAAATGCACGAAGCATATCAAGCAACGTCATTTGTTCAGGTTTTCCCCCGTTCAACGCAACCATATTACAACCAAAAGAAGTTTGCAGCGGCGTATAACGATATAATTGGTTTAAAACAACTTCCGCAACAACATCTTTCTTCAACTCAATAACGACACGATATCCATCACGATCAGATTCGTCACGCAAATCAGAGATTCCTTCAATGCGCTTATCACGCACCAATTCGGCCATTTTCTCAATCATCGTTGCCTTATTAACCTGATAAGGAATTTCACTGACAATAATTGCCTGTCGACCACTGCGAATTTCTTCAATATCAACTTTAGCACGCATAATGACTGAGCCACGCCCTGTTTCATAAGCTGAACGAACACCAGAATGACCGAGGATAATCCCTCCTGTAGGGAAATCTGGACCAGGAATAATTTCAATTATTTGATCGAGGGTGATATTGGGATTATCAATTAGAGCGATACAACCATCAACAACTTCACCAAGATTATGAGGCGGAATATTGGTTGCCATTCCCACAGCAATGCCCCCCGATCCGTTAACCAAAAGATTGGGAAAACGCGCTGGTAAGACAACCGGTTCACGTTCACGCCCATCATAATTATCCTGAAAATCAACAGTATCTTTATCAATATCAGCTAAAAGCTCTTCTGAAACTTTTTCTAAACGACACTCTGTATAGCGCATTGCCGCGGGGGGATCACCATCAACGGAACCAAAATTCCCTTGTCCATCAATCAATGGATTTCTCAAAGAAAAATCCTGCGCCATACGCACCAAAGCATCATAAATCGAAGCATCACCATGAGGATGAAATTTCCCCATAACCTCCCCAACAACACCAGCAGATTTACGATACGGCTTATTAAAAACGAGCCCCATCTCATTCATAGCATGAAGAATACGCCGATGAACAGGTTTAAGACCATCACGGACATCAGGGAGTGCACGTGAAACAATTACACTCATCGCATAATCGAGATAAGAGCGTTGCATTTCATCAATAATACTGATTGGTTCAATACCGGTCAGCACATCACGTTCTGGTTGTGGAGTAAGATCGGTCACAATTTCAAAACTTTCAAAAAAGAATCATTTTACTTTGTTTATATCGAAAAATACACCAAAATGCTAATTTCTCTCCTATAACAAAAAAGAAATTTAACAATATTTTTCAAGATGTTATTAATTTATATTAAAAATTACCAATAATAATAAACAGTTTCCACTCCGCTAAACTTCAAAAATCTGAAACAAACAAACCATAAAGAAATCGTAATACTGTAAATTTAAAGACTCTTAGAAAGGTACGTCATCATCTAATTTGTGAGAAAAACTTTCTCCCACTTGGCTATTATTTTGACCAAAAGTACTTCTCTGATTTGAGCTACTATCCGCAAAACCACCACTGTAACTGCCCCCTTGACCTGCTCCGTGCTCCCCACTAGCTCCCCCACGCCCATCAAGCATTTGTAATTCACCACGGTATTTTTGCAAAACAACCTCTGTTGTATAACGATCATTTCCATTTTGATCTTGCCATTTCCGTGTCTGTAACTGCCCCTCAATATAAATTTTGCTCCCCTTTTTTAAATATTGCTCTGCAACTTTGACAAGGTTCTCATTGAAAATAACAATATTATGCCACTCGGTGCGCTCTTTTCGCTCATTTGTATTCCGATCACGCCAACTTTCCGAAGTAGCAATACGCAAATTTGCTACTTGATCTCCAGAATTCAAACGGCGGATTTCAGGATCTGACCCGAGATTACCAATCAAAATAACTTTATTAAGGCTACCAGCCATCGCATAAACTCCAAAATTTTAATTCGTAAAATAGTCTGTTATATAACAGTTATAACCATCTTGACCTTCAATTTACACATCTGTAATTGATCTTCAATATGGATATTGTTATCCTTTCCCAATATTGGATCTGCGTAATTATAACAAAATATGATAACAACGCATAGTTTATTCCATCAGTAGAGAATAAAAAGCTACTCATTTGTATTTTTCTTTCCACAAAACTTATACCTTCTTTCTGCGTTAAAGTAGTTAAGCACATTGTAATTCTAAAAAAACAGTTTTATTCCATTTTATAGGTTCAATTTTTGTCACATATGCCAAGGATAAAATATGACTCATCAAAAATATATCTCCATTCGCGGTGCACGTGAGCATAACCTTAAAAATATTGATCTCGATCTACCTCGTGATAAACTCATTGTTATCACAGGACTTTCTGGATCAGGGAAATCATCTTTAGCTTTTGATACAATTTACGCTGAAGGACAACGCCGCTATGTCGAAAGCCTCTCGGCTTATGCACGCCAATTTCTCGAAGTCATGCAAAAACCCGATGTAGACCGTATCGATGGCCTTTCCCCAGCCATCTCCATTGAACAAAAAACAACCAGCCGCAATCCTCGTTCAACGGTCGGCACTGTCACTGAAATCCACGACTATATGCGTCTCCTTTTTGCACGTATTGGTATTCCTCATTCCCCTGCTACAGGCCTCCCTATCGAAAGCCAAACGGTAAGCCAAATGGTGGATCAAATTATGTCCTTACAAGAAGGTACACGAATTTTTATTATGGCACCTCTTGTGCGAGGACGAAAGGGTGAATATAAAAGAGAGCTAACCGAGCTTTTAAAAAAAGGTTTTCAACGCGCTAAAGTTGATGGGAAATTCTATGAGATCCCTGATATTCCACCTCTTGATAAAAAGTATAAACACGACATCGATGTTGTGGTAGACCGCATTGTTGTACAAAAGGATATCTCCTCTCGCTTGGCTGATAGTATAGAAACCTGTTTACAGCTGGCAAATGGACTTGCCATTGTTGAAATGGCAGACCAACCCTTGGCACAAAAAGAAACAACAAAAGAATCTGCTCATAAGTCAAAAAATGACACACACAAACGGCTTCTTTTTTCAGAAAAGTTTTCCTGCCCTGTCTCGGGTTTCTCTATCCCTGAAATTGAACCACGCCTTTTTTCGTTCAATAATCCTTTTGGAGCCTGTCCTCTTTGCGATGGGCTGGGCATCAAAAAGGCAATGGATCCACTGAAAATTGTGCCCAATAAAAATCTTACCTTAAAAGAGGGAGCTATTGCACCTTGGGCTAAATCAGATTCACTTTATTATAGCCAAACCTTAGAAGCATTAGGAAAAGCTTACGGTTTCAAACTCACAAACCAGTGGTGTGAACTCTCTGATGAAGCACAACAAGCTATTCTCTACGGTACAAAAAAAAATGAAATCTCCTTTATCTACACAAATGATTCTCGTTCACATAAAATGACTCAACCTTTTGAAGGAATCATCCCCAATATGGAGAGGCGCTGGAAAGAAACAGATTCTGCTTGGTCCCGTGAAGAAATTGAGCGTTATATGTCTTCTTCACCTTGCTCAGCCTGTCAAGGTTATCGTTTAAAACCAGAGGCACTTGCTGTAAAAATCCATGAGATGCATATTGGGCAAATATCAGACCTTTCTATTCTAAAAGCAGATGATTGGTTTGCCAATATCCATCAATATCTCACAGAAAAACAACGTAATATCGCAGTACGTATTTTAAAAGAAATTCGCGAACGCCTCGCTTTTTTAAATCATGTAGGATTGGAATATCTTACCTTATCTCGAAATTCAGGGACCCTTTCAGGGGGAGAAAGCCAACGCATTCGATTAGCCTCCCAGATTGGTTCTGGTCTTACAGGCGTCCTTTATATTTTAGATGAACCATCCATCGGTTTACATCAACGTGATAATGAACGTCTTTTGGAAATGCTACGCCATTTGCGCGATCTTGGCAATACAGTCATTGTCGTTGAACATGATGAAGACGCTATTCTCACGGCAGACCATGTTGTCGATATGGGCCCTGCTGCAGGTGTTCATGGTGGTAAAATCATAGCGCAAGGAACACCGCAAGAAATTATAGAAAATCCAGCCTCTCTCACAGGACAATATCTTTCAGGAAAAATGGCTGTTAGAATACCGACTGAGCGACGCAAAATATCAAAATCGAAAACTCTTAAGGTCATCGGTGCCAAAGGCAATAACCTTAAAAATATCAGTGCGAATATTCCTCTTGGAACCTTCACATGTATAACCGGTGTTTCCGGAGGAGGAAAATCAACATTTCTTATTGAAACGCTTTTCAAAGCAGCATCACATCAGATCATGGGCAGTCATCACAGCCCTGCCAGCTATGATAAAATCGAAGGATTAGAATTTCTTGATAAAGTCATCGATATCAACCAGTCCCCCATTGGACGCACCCCACGCTCTAATCCCGCAACCTATACGGGCACGTTTACACCAATTCGTGACTGGTTTGCCGAACTTCCAGAATCAAAAGCCCGTGGTTATAAAGCAGGGCGTTTTTCATTTAATGTTAAAGGAGGGCGCTGCGAAGCCTGTCAAGGTGATGGAGTCATCAAAATTGAAATGCACTTTTTACCAGATGTCTATGTGACTTGTGATGTCTGTAAAGGAAAACGCTATAATCGAGAAACACTAGAAATAAAATTCAAAGAGCAGTCTATCGCCGATATTTTGGATATGACAATCGAAAAAGCAGAGGAATTTTTCCACGCTGTTCCCGCTATTCGTAATAAAATGGAGACCCTCATTAAAGTGGGATTGGGATACATAAAAGTAGGACAGCAAGCAACCACGCTTTCTGGTGGTGAAGCGCAACGTGTAAAACTTGCAAAAGAACTTTCACGTAAAACAACGGGACGTACACTTTATATTTTGGATGAACCGACAACAGGTTTACATTTTCATGACATTTCCAAACTTCTTGAAGTGCTCCATGAACTGGTCGAGCAAGGCAACACCGTTATCGTCATTGAACATAACCTTGACGTCATCAAGACAGCCGACTGGATTATTGATTTAGGTCCAGAAGGTGGAGATCGCGGTGGTGAAATCGTTGCAATTGGACGCCCTGAAGATATTATTAAAGTTCCCGCGTCCTATACGGGAAAATTTCTAAAAGATGTTTTACTGCGCCAATCTCTCTACAATTCTAACTCTTAAAAAGACGAACCCTTGTAAAATACAGCAATACGAACAAAGCCTGTACTTTTATTGTTGTCTGTAAATTAACCTCTCATTCCAGTGCAGCAGCACGTTTGAGACAAGACTGAAACGATTTCGCACTTTAATAAGCTGTTTCAGTTTTCGTATTGCCAAATAGGAACGCACGCATAATTGTATATCTCTTCTCTGTTTGACTTATATCTGAAACGATCAGACAGTTTAATTTGGGAAGAATACAAAGTTTTAAAGGTATAAAAAATTCCATCTTTACCAGCTCCTTTTAATTCTTATCTTGATGACTTTCAAAAGCATCCGCAATAAGATCTTATAATAAAGCGCAATAAGATCTTATAATAAAGATTGCGCATTGCTTCACGCTTTTGTTTATAGCGTTCTTTGAATAAGATTACCTCCTCTCATGAAGGGACAGAACGTCCCAAACGGAATATATTTGCGTTGCTAATTCCAGACGCTTGTTTTATTTCTCAATGCTTCCAAGCCCATTTCATGACATCCCCCGTGAATGGTATATCCATTATTGTACACCAGCATCTCTATACTTAGTGATGGAGAAAATCCCACTATCATGATATTGGCCAATATTTGCCAGTCCCCATTGCTACCCCAAAGCCCTTGCCTTTGAAAAGCCATCTATTATAGGCATTTTTTATATCTCTCTTCACCATTTTTATCCACACATTCGTACGATTAGGATATACAAAGGTATCGTTTTGATTGATTGACGATAAAAAAATCTAAAATGAGAAAATCTCACGCTATTAGAGTTTCTTATTTAATATGATAAAAGTATAATTATCCTTATAAATCAACATATTATTCAAAAAAAAGAAACAAAACTCTCTTATTATATTATTTTAATTCTGTACAAGAAGTGTAAGATTTTTTTCCAAAACAACAGCATTGCACTTTATTCTACAAAAAACTCTCGTCCAAGAGTATAGAATATTATTGTTTTCGACTTTTTGTGCACAAAGTATCTGTTGGACATCTTACAGTTGTCAATATAATGTGATGCAGTCTAAAAAGACAAAATAACGTTGGAGATAATTTCAGCATGAAAAAAATTGAAGCCATTATAAAACCTTTCAAACTTGATGAAGTAAAAGAAGCGCTTCAAAAAATTGGACTACATGGTATTACAGTAACAGAAGCAAAAGGTTTTGGTCGTCAAAGGGAACATACAGAACTTTATCGTGGTACGAAATATGTTGTTGACTTTCTACCTAAAGTGAAAATTGAAATTGTTGTATCCGATGAAAAACTGGAACAAACTGTTGATGCAATACGTAAAGCAGCGCAAACAAAGCATATAGGAGATGGAAAGATATTTGTCTTTTCCATTGATGATGCCATTCGTATAGGCACTGACGAAACCGGGATCGATGCTCTTTGAATAAACAACGAAAAATTCACCTTTTATCACCCTCAAAGCCATATTAAGGAAATTGAATATGACAACCGCATCAGATATTATCAAACAGATTGCAGACAACGAAATCCGTTTTGTTGATTTACGTTTTACTGATCCACGAGGAAAATTGCATCACATTACAATGGATATCGCGGAGATCAGCGAGGATACCTTTAGTGATGGTGTTATGTTTGATGGTTCTTCAATTGCTGGTTGGAAAACAATTAATGAATCTGACATGGTTTTAATGCCTGATCCCCAAACAGCGCATATTGATCCTTTTTTTGCTCAGTCTACTTTGGTCATATTTTGTGATATCCTTGATCCTGTCTCTGGTGAGTTTTATCGTAGAGATCCTCGTTCTATCGCCAAAAGAGCTGAGGTTTATATGAAATCTCTAGGTATTGGAGATACAATCAATGTAGGCCCAGAAGCAGAGTTTTTTATCTTTGATGATGTGCGCTATAAAACGGACCCTTACAACACCGGGTTTAAACTCGATTCAAGTGAACTTCCCTCCAATGATGATACGGAATATGAAACAGGTAATCTCGGACATCGCCCACGAATAAAGGGAGGCTATCTTCCCGTCCCGCCGATTGATTCCTGCCAAGATATGCGTTCTGAAATGCTCACAGCACTCAAAGATATGGGCGTACAAGTGGAAAAACACCATCACGAAGTGGCAGCGGGTCAACATGAATTAGGTATTCGTTTTGATACGCTCGTTCGTGAAGCTGATAAGATGCAAATTTTTAAATATGTTGTGCATCAAATAGCAAATAGCTATGGAAAAACAGCAACTTTCATGCCAAAACCGGTTTTTGGGGACAATGGCTCAGGTATGCATGTTCACATGTCTATTTGGAAAGATGGCAAACCAATTTTTGCGGGAAATGAATATGCCGGACTCTCAGAAACCTGTTTATTTTTTATCGGTGGTGTCATTAAGCACGCAAAAGCAATTAACGCCTTTACCAATCCATCCACAAACTCCTATAAGCGTTTGGTTCCTGGTTATGAAGCGCCTGTTCTTCTTGCTTATTCGGCACGTAATCGTTCTGCATCTTGCCGTATTCCAATGAGTTCTTCGCCAAATTCAAAACGCGTAGAAGTTCGTTTTCCAGACCCAACAGCAAATCCCTATTTGGCATTTGCAGCCCTCTTAATGGCTGGTCTTGATGGAATCAAAAACAAAATTCACCCTGGACATGCTATGGATAAAGATCTTTATGATCTTCCCTTAAAAGAACTCAAAGAAATCCCTACCGTTTCAGGAAATCTACGTGAAGCACTTGAAGCACTCGACAAAGATCGTGGCTTTCTTAAAGCTGGCGATGTTTTTGATGATGATCAGATTAATTCCTTCATTCAAGTAAAGATGCAAGAAGTCTTGCGTTACGAAACAACGCCCCATCCTGTTGAATTTGATATGTACTATTCTGTTTAAACAATCATATGCATTTTTTTGATTTTTAAAATGGAGGTAAAAGCCTCCATTTTTGTGGATATTCTTCTCATGCAAGAGTGCAAGAGGCTTTTTGCTTATCTACTTTTCCTTTATAATCATTTTGAATCTCTTCAAATGAATTAACAAGGTTTCTAATGCTGCGAATTTGTTTTCTCGTTTCCATTTTTTTACGCATTGCCCTTATCACATCAACAACGCAAGCACATACAATTACAAACCCCAAACTCATTGCCCTTGAGAAAGCAACATCTGCTTATAGTGAAGCACTTAAAAATGCTGATGCAAATGCCATCTTAAATGCTATCCCTCCCGAAATCATCAACAGCTTAACCGCCCAAAAAAATCTTAGTCAATCACAATTTCGGCAAATCATGAAAAGCCAAATCGAACAGTTGGCAGAAAATTATAAGATTGAAAGTATCCACATTGACCAAAAACAGAAACGTGAAGGTACACTTGATAATGGCATTCCTTATTTTGTTATACCCGTAGAGCTTGTAACCACAACAAATGCTGGAAAAAAATGCTCTATTCAAACTGAAATTATTGCCCTTCTTCATAATAACCAATGGTATTTTATCCAAGCTAATGACGAAGCAATCTTAAATATAATCGATGAAGTATTTCCTGGACTTGAAAAAGTGAAAATCAATCCTCAAAAAATTACGAAAATACTGTAGGGGAAAAAGAAAACTTATAAACAGGTTGTAACAATTGTAGCAGCAGCCTTAAACTCAACTTTTTTGTGAGCACGGCGTGCTATTGTCTCTTTATCCGTTCCCCATTGTTCCATCATCCAATCTTCATCTAAATGGGCAATAGACCAAGCATGATCCGCATCAATTTTTCCCGCAGCAACAGCAAGAGCAATAAGAGCAGATCCCGTTAAGGTTGTCATCATATGAAGTGCAGCAAGCATATAAGGAGACTCAACGCTACGCAAATAATGACTCACAGCTTGAAGTGCTTCTGGTGATTGTTCCACATGCATCAGCCCTTCTGTTAAATAAAACCGTGCACCCAGTTTTTCTTCTGCCCAATCCAATAAAGGATCCCATTGTTCAGATTGTTTTTGCACCAACTCTTTAGGTGTTTGTGCACGATAAAAGATCATATCACAGGCAACGAAACGCAATAAATCTTCAAAAACAACCTGCATATCATCAGCGATACCATCAATAACAGTATTCACCAGACGCGTCATTGGCATTTTTGTTGGATCAACAACGTGCTTTTGGCTCTCAAACTCGTGAGCAATGAATTCAGCAAATACTTCCGTTGGCACCAGAAAATGGCGCTTTGCAGGCGTTTTAACAGGACGTTCATCCAATAAAATCGTAAAGCCACCCTCCTCACAAGAAATTTTCACTTCCCTATAAAACCGTTTGGGGTGTGGTTGGCGTAAAAGATTTTGAGTCTTCTGAACAGAACTATTTTCATTTAAGGGTCTATCAAAACGATTCAAAATTTCACGCATATTGTTTCACCTCTGATATTTCAAAAAATGACGGCTTTTCAAAGCTCTATATATCTGATTAAGGTTAAATCGACTTCTTTCCCTATCCTAAAGAAAGAAAAAAAGCTTACAAATCCAAATTTGATTTTAAAATATATCCTTTATTGAACAAACAAAACAACGATTTTGTCTATATATTCTAAAAACAGTTGTTAGAATAATTTTTTTAAAGAATTTGTTTTTCTCATATCTTGCTTCTTGAAATATTGATACGTAACAAAACATTAATTGAAAGAGATCAAGGTTATATTCAATTTGACTTAGAGCCTCTTAAGCAAGTAATATCACTGGCAATTACAGATATAGAAGCACTTGAAACATTAGATGATGACGCTTATTTGGCAGGAGCTAAAGATTATATCCAAAATAATCTTGGAAAGCCGCAAACTTCACAGTCAAGATTTAATTTTTCAACTTCATCTTATGCACAGCGAGTTATTGGGGGATTAAATCATTGAGTTTCTTAAAAGGACGGTTATTCCTATTTACTTTTGCCATTCTAGCATTGTTTTCCATAAGTTGGTTATTATCTAAAAATTTGGTTAGCAATATACCAGTCATGCATGCGGTTGGACTTAGGTTGTTTGCCACCGCTGCCACCTTGTGGCTGATTGCAGTATTTCGTGAGAAAGCTGTTTTCAGATCCCTACCATTGCTTTCCATGATACCTTCTTTTTTAATTCTTTCAGTGTTAGGATTCTCGCTGTATTTTGTATGCAGTTTTGGTGCATTAAAATCACTCAAAGCCAGTGATTTAACTATGGTGCTCGCTACTATTCCAGGTATTACCTACATATTGGGTGCACTGACGAATAGCCTTACGTTCTCATGGTTAAAACTTATCGGTATGATCATTGTCAGTGTAGCGGCTATAGCATTTAATATAAACAGTGCAGAGGGTGGATATTACAGCCTAATAGGAATAGCTCTTGCTTTAACAGCAGCGCTTTCTTACTCTGCTTATGGTTTATTGTCTAAACGTTATCTTAAAAATTTACCTTTGCTCACCTCACTGGCTTGGATCACGACAATTTCTGCAGCATCATTTATACCATTATTTATTTTTGATCCTGCCCCACTCTTCTATCTTAAGTTAGAAGATATATTTAAAATATTGATTTTAGGAACTGTTTGCTCGGCACCAGTTTACGTATTATATCAAAAAGTTTTAGCCGAAGGAGGCGTATTATACGCCAATACTATCGGCGTATTATCCCCTTTTGCAGTAGTTGCATGTGAATGGATAATTGGCTTTAACCCTTCTCTTAATATTATCAAAATAATTGCTATGATTATAGTTGTTATAGGGATGACACTACTATTTATAGATGCATCAAAGGTATCTACATGGCAACAGAAACGCCATTCTCAAAATTCCAAATTTAATGAGGAACCAAAATGAAAAAACTCGCGTTAGTTTGCCAGCGCAATGCAAAATTACCATTTATATTTGAAGCAGCACAAGCAGCTAATATTGAATTAGTCATGATCTATGATACCGCTGAAAGCGTTCCCTCTCAACACCCCGAAGCAGTAACTTCAACTTGGCAACTTCCTGTTTTTGATAATCCAGAGGCGGCTTTAGATACTTTTTCAGCAGGTGTAAAAGAACGCAATATTCGTGGGGTTATGACCCTTCGCGAAGAAGCCATTCTGTGGACAGCTTTGGCTGCAAAAAAAATCAATACTCCAAGTATTGAACCAGAAGTAGCAGCATTAACCAGAAACAAATATCTCATGCGTCAAGCTTTTGCTAAAGCAGGCTTAAGAACACCAAAATTCTTCTATATAGATAATCCAGAAGACCTATCACAAATACAAGCCTTGGATTATCCACTCGTTATTAAACCCGTCTCTGGATGGGCCAGTGCAGGCGTAATGTTAGCTAAAAACTCCGCCGAACTTCCTGATCTCATTAAAGTCGTATGGAATGTTCAGCATAAAGACATGGCACGTTTTAATGATAAAAATAAACCTGTAGGTTTAGTCGTAGAACAGTATTTGCCAGGAAAAGAGTTTGTCGTAGAATGCTTTGTTGATACAGCAGGTGTACACGTTCTGGCCGTTGGAGACAAGGGAAGCCCCGAGGGACCATGGTTTGAAGAAACAATTTATCGTCAACGCTGTGATATAGATGATCCTTTAATTATTGCTTTATGTCAAACTGCATGCTCTGGAGTTAAAGCTCTTGGCATAAATATGGGTGCTGCCCATGTAGAGCTACGTCTAGATGCTAATAATTTACCTTATATAATTGAGATCGGTGCTCGTATAGGTGGATCGGGTGTCTCCCATTTTATTGTTGAGCAAGGTACAGGGATTTCATTTGCAAAACTATGTATGAATGCCGCTTTAGCTGAAAAAAACTTAGACCTTCCCGATATACTCCCAGCTAAAAAAGTGGCTGCAAATTACATTATTCCTCTTCGTGGTCATGGACGGTTTTCTGGATTTTTAGGTCTAGATAAGGTTGCACAGCATCCTCAAACCACCAAAACTATAATTTTCTTTGAACCTAATCATATTTCACCACCTCCACCAGCATTTGGTGGATATCCTGGTTTTATTTTCTCTGTTCATAACTCAAACGAAGAAGCACGCAATTACCATAAATGGCTCGATGACACCTTAAGCATCCTATGGAAACACTATGTTTATCAATAGTCCGATAAAGATATTTCTACCGCCCCTCAACTTTGATATAAATTCCATCGATACAGACGAAATCACAAGGCGATTTTCTAAAATTTCGCAAACACTTTTTTATTAAAGATGCATATTTCAGAATCTAAAGGATTGGAAAAACTATAACCTATTTTTACAGCGCATTTTAATAGAAACTCTTTAATATTTCTATATTAGAAACAATGACGACCTATAATCGGCTTTTTCGACATGATCATCCTCTTCTCTCCACGCTTCAACAGAAAAAAAAGACCCTCCCCCCCCCCTGATTTAAGAATTATATTTCTATCTATTTAACAAACAAAACAATGATCTTGTTCATATATTCAACAACAGCTTCTAGTTTTTGAAAGAATTTATTTCGATTTAAAAACTGAAGATATTGAATTTGATAGCGATAATTCACCCACAACCCTGCACACTTTCCATCTAAAAAGAGAAACATATACTCTCACATATTTTTAAGATATTCCTCACAGAATATAATGCAAAGCAGAAAAGTGCACTTCACAAAAAATACGAAATGGTGCATTTTACGCATCATCCACCTTTGCTTAACAGCAAAAGCTCTCAATTAAAAATCAATATCTTGGTAGCCAAAACAACACAAACAAATTTAGAGTTTCATTGACACATTCTTTTCGAAGCATTCGAGCCCCTTATCAATGAGACAAAAAATTCAAAACAACGTGATCCTTTTATATTTATCAAAACACATGGATTATTTTTAATAAAAAATTATTAAAAATGATAACGTAATCCACCAGAAAAACGCACGCCAGAAAAACCTGCCTTGGTTAGCTTATGCTGATAGCTAAGATCACTGTAAAGTGTAACTTTAGAGGGAAATTGCGCATTAATACCCAAACCTGTTTCTAAAGAAGAACCAAAAGCACCTAACTGGAAAACATCTTTTAGGTGAGCAAATTGTTTTTCACCAAAACGATGTGCAAAATGAATATTGCCCTTAAAAGAAATGATACGATCCTTTTCAGATGCTGTAAATGTTTTACTTAAATATCCTCCAATACGCATCAACCACTGATCCCCTTTTTTCATCTCAACATCAAATCCATCAATATCACGAAACTTATCAAATTGAAGGTGTTGATAAATAATCTGAATCTGCGGATCAAAAATAAGATCCTCATGTCCTGTCATAAACACTTTACCAGCAGATAACGAAACATTCAGAGGATTTGCTTTTAATGTCGCCGTCTTACCCCTAGCATACGTAAGAACATCCCCTTTAAAAAAACCATAAGATAAAAGACCGTCTACATAAAAACCAGTATTGTGTTCCACACTACCGTATGTCGTAAATGACCATTTATTAAACGAACTTTTTTGACTTTGTTCTACATCACAAGGTTGTAAGGAAAGCTTTCCATAGGTTCCCATAATCCCAAAAGATGTCGTACTATGTGCCCTCTCTATTGTTTTGAGTAAAATATCTGTTTCTATAGCGTTATAATCAACACTACCATCATACCCATATTCAAAGGCAGAAAGATCTGAGACATAACGATAACTCCCACCATAACCACGAACAGATAAAGCAAAATTCCCTTCAGCTTCTAATAACTTACGAGAAATAGAATGCTTCGCTTGCAACTGCTTTTGTTGATTACTGATATTGATGATCCCCACATGAAACAAAGCATTTTGTAACAGAAGATAGGTCGGGACTTGTGGAACAACTTCCCTAATCTTTAACTCAGAATGAGGAATAACAGACGTCCCTAAAGCAGGCTGAATATATTTACTTTCAAGGCGGAAATCCCAAAAATCTCCCTCTCCTTCAACCAATCTTTGAGAAGTTTTTGCTTGTCCAAGAGAAGAAGTTGGACCATAGCCATTAAGATAATACTGGTAAGGCGAGCCCTCTAATGCAATATAAGCATGATTTAACTGAAAAGAATCTTCTGCTGCTTTTCCAGAAACCTGAATAAGTGAAATACTATGAGCATTTTCACCCGTTGCTATTTCCCCCTGATTTTCTACAACAAATTGCACATAAACTGTCGTTTTCCCAGAAACATCACCCTGTATCAAAAGCCGATCGGTCTTTGTATGATCAAGCAAACCATCACTCCTGAGATGTGTATTGAGATAAATATCCGCCCTATCTTGTGCACTATAAACTTCTTTTTCCCCCTTCCCAATATAAAGCGTCTGATACTCGTGCAATATTGGCGTTTCAAAAGCAATAAAACTATCAGAAAGTTTTATAAATGAAATAAACGAACTTGTACGATTTGCAACGTGCGAATCTATCTCTCTTCCTCTTGTCAAAAACCACTTTGATCCTCTTGTCAAATAAAGCTCAGCAATAGAATCATCATCAACACGAGTCCCTCCTATCAATGAAGAAGAATCAGCCAAAACTGCCACACTCCCCCCTTTTTCAGCTGTTAATAATAAATCACCAGAAATTTTTGTGCCTTCTGTTACTCCAATATAACTCCGACTGTTATGACTATGAATAGCTGTTCCAGCTGGAATCTCAAAAACTGTCTTTTTCAAAAAAACAAGTCCCTGTTTGTATACATTATTTTCCTCTCCCATTTCAAAATGCATACCATGTTTATTACCTGTTGCCTTAATTGTTGAATCTTCAATATTAACCCGCGAAATTAAAATATTTTCTTCCCAGCCGTCCCCAGATTGTGTGTTAAAATCTTGTCCAACTGTTAAAACATGAACATCCGTAGAAACAATATTCGTATTTTTTAAATAAACAGAACCCTGCTGTTTTACATTGAAAACTGTATATGCAGTTTTTTCATTTGTATTTTCTCTATCTTTTGTTTTTTGACGTTTTGAAGTAATGGTAACATTATCTAAAGTTGCACGCCCCCCTCTCCCCACATAAAGCGCAGCGGCATCATTCACATCAATAAATCCTCCTTTCATCTGAATATCCGCATCAGCATTAACAAAAAGAGCGCTCTCTTGACCAATACCCTGACCCTCCACTTTAATTTTTGTATTCGTTAACGTAACAGATGCTCCTACCTTCTCTGCATAAGCAGCAACCTGAGTAGCTTCAATTTTTCCACGATTGACCTCAATTATTCCACCATCAGCTTTAAGACCTATTGACACATTTTTTAAAGCGGAATCACTCAAGATAATTTTTCCCCCTTTTGATACAACAGCACCATAAATATCTTCTATACTCGCAGTACCTTCAACCTCTATACGCATTGCCTGAATAATTGTATTTGGCTTCTGTACTCCTATAGCAGCAGGCAAAGTGAGAAAACTCCCCTCCTCATTCTTTGGTTTAACAGATGCCGGGAATTTATATATTTTATCACTAATTGTATGCTTTGCACCATCACTGCATTCATAGGGTAATTTGTTTTCATCACATGACAGTGATACAAATGAGCGAGAATGTGCCTCAATATTTATGT
Organism: Bartonella sp. AU16XJBT; assembly: GCF_028618665.1. Taxonomy (GTDB): domain Bacteria; phylum Pseudomonadota; class Alphaproteobacteria; order Rhizobiales; family Rhizobiaceae; genus Bartonella. The sequence goes on along the minus strand of NZ_JAQITF010000006.1, from coordinate 2,749 downwards.
TTAACGAAAAAGAAAAAATAGCTGCTGTAAAAACACACGAATAAAAGCGATTATTAGATACTTTGATTATCATTGCTTTTCAAAACTTTCTTTTTCCAACAAAAACAAAAAATGCTAGCAAAACAATAAACTGAAAATTAAATACAATAAGAATAAAATAAACAAAGTTATTTTATTATTTTTCTGATAAATGAAAGCATTTAATAATAGGTTTTGTATTTTATGTAAAGAAAGAACAAACAATTTAAAAATATCATTGAGGATGACGATCTCTTTAAAGATTCATCCACAAAAATGTGAAACATAAAGCACCAGAAAATTTAGGCTCAAAAAAAACGCAAAGAAATGTAAATTTTGGAGAGATATAATATTTAATTTATCTCATTTCTCAAAAATAAAAATACAACAAAATGAGAATAATTTTTAAGATTCAAACGACCAAAATATGTTAATAAAAATATCACACAATGAAATACAGTAAAATCTATAACCGCATCATTTCTGCACCCACAACAAACCCCTGAAGAAAAACTTACTGAAATATAAGCTAAATGTAAAAAAAAATCCTACATTAAAGGTGCCAGCTATCTAGCAAAAAAATTAAATAAACAAACAAAATTTCTCTTAAGCCCTATCATCAATGGGTTTAAATGAATCAATGAAATACTTTAGAAGATATCATCTCAAAAAAGATTATAAAATGAAAAGCTATTTACATCAAAGTCACCTGTATAACATTTTTAATCTTCAGATAAAAACTAAAATACAGTGAAACACTCACTATCCTGAAATTGAAAAGCACAAAAATCAAATTTCATCAAAATCAGTTCTATGAAAGTAATCTGCTTATTGTCATTAAATTAGATATTTTAACAAAGCTATTTTCTGCCACTTTTTATATTGAATAAATTTATAAACATTCCCCGATATTATCATCTGACAATAACATTATTGCATTCTTAGAGCCGATGAATACCAGTCTATCAGGAGGAAAAAGAGCTGTATTTCTCTCCCATTCCTCCATAATATTTTTCATTCAATTATTGCTTTAAAAATGAATATTTCACTTTTTCAAAGCTTTTTTTATTCTCTGGCGTTTTTTATCATTCTCAAGACGCAACATCAAATCTCGCTCTTGTTTTGTCGAATTGGTTACACCAAAAGTATCATTGTCCATAACCTGCTGATACCCTGCTACCATTAAATTGACTAAAAATGAATCACTTCGCGGCGCTGCTGAAAAATAGATTCCCTTTGAATCTTGCAATTTGTATCGATAACCTGCTTTAGTCATACACTCATAAACTGCTGCAAACTCACTTGCACGCGAATCCATATTTTCAGAAGAAGCGTAGATTGGTTTCCAGCCACATTTCGACAGTGCTTGTTGAACCACAGACTTATTGACACCGGGCTTTTCCCATAATGCCAAAGTCGATGGGGGAGGTTTACTAATACATCCAGCAGAGCTTAATAAAATTATAGCACTCAATAATTTCAATATTTTCTTCATTTCCCCCTCCTTCAATATTTACAATAGAAAAACTGATAAGCCTGCTAATATTGGCTCACATGCAAGAAAGCCCTCGGCTAGCATATAGACGTTGAAAAAACAATTCCCCCATCAAAAACAAGAATGTAAGGATTTTTGATTACAGCAACCTCAACACTTAAGGCTGACATTCCGGTTGTTCTTTGTGCTCTTCACAATGAGGACTATTCAAACGCCTCTCTACACTTCGCTGAGGAATAATAGCATCAGGCTGACAAATTGGAAGATTTTCATATTTCTCACACCACTTCACCCTTCCCAGTTTGTCCTGAAAACCTGCTCGTATCATGCATGCATTCACAGACTCCTCTGCATTGAATCTCTCATCTGTACTTTTTTCTGTATCAAGACGACCATCAAGATGTTGCATTCCGCATTCCAACAGAGCTTTTTTGACCTCAAGTTGATCCGCACCGGACTTTTCCCATGTATCTACAGCTGCTCGAGAAGGCTGCTCTGGGTAACATCCAGCAATAACAAATAGAGCTATGCCGCTTAATAATTTTAAAATCTGCTTCATTTTCCTATCCTTGAATAATTTTGATATTACGAAACAATCTATAAATTATTTTCATGCTGTTTTTCATTTCCAAAACAATAATGGACATTATCAATCTTTATATCATTTACCTTTTCCCGATGATTATGCCATTCGGCAGTGTATAAAAAATACAGCAAAATTACTACTAAAATCATATATTATCAATGTTATGCTTATAATTATTCTCAATATTTTGATTACAATTGAAATAGATATTTTTATAAATTGTTGCGCCTACATTTGTAGGCAAAATATTGATTTATAATGATAATCTAGCGTTATTCATATTGAATGAGAGTCTCGAATAACGTAAGATTCTCTCATTTCAAACCTGCTTATCTTGAATCAATCAAAACCACTCATTTGCACATAACAAGTGAGATGAGTGTGTGGATCAAATTTGTATAAGAAAGGATTAAAAATGGCTCTTATGAACCGTCTTAATGCAAGATCTGTCGCAACATTGGGGGCTGGCAAATATAATGATGGTGCCGGCTTGTTACTTCATAAGCGTAAAGATGGAGGTGCTCAATGGATTTTACGGTATACCCTTCACGGGCGCCGTCGTGAAATGGGATTGGGTGCTTTAAGACATGTCTCTTTAAAACAAGCCCGTGAATTGGCAAATCAATGGCGTTCTGTTTTGCATGAGGGGC
>NZ_JAQITF010000059.1 GCF_028618665.1 Bartonella sp. AU16XJBT | reverse complement strand
CCTTTGCTCTTTTCATGACGCGCTACAAAAGCATGAGCGTCATCACTCCATAACAAGGAATCATGTGCAACACTTTCAGACACTTCCTTAATACGATCATTCACATTCTTGATATTCGTATCAAGACCACTAAACGCTATGCCAACACCTTGGAACGAACTCTCTGTTACAACTCCATCTTTAGCAATATACGATAATTTATACGTTGGCTGTGTAAGGGCTCCATTTTCAAAGGATGCTTCTCCACCTAAATACTTTGCAATATCACTGCCAATTTTATGAAGCTGTCCACCCGTAACCGCATCATGTGAATCCTTAGAAATACTACCATCGGCAACATTGTGAAGAGCCGTGAGGGTTTTATCTTTACCACCAAAAGTTATACTCGCATAATCAACAGCACTATTTTCACCATCTGTTTTATCATAATGAACAACCGCTGAATCATCAGACTGAAGATGATTAATCTGGTTGGTAATATCTTTTTTGATGTTCGTAAAAGATGTACCAACACCTTCAAAAGCTGCGGCTACATTCTGATAAGTTTTCTCTTCTTCTTTGCCATCATCTTTAACAGTTTTTACTGTAAAAGATGGATCACTCCATACGCCATCTTTATAACTAGCACCACCCCCAAGGGACTTAGCTATATTCGTGGCTACAGTTGTTACATTTTGATTTGTCGTAAAAAGCTGTGAACCACTTACAGCTTCATGTGAATCTGCTGAGAGTGCCCCATCCTTTATACCTGCAAGTGTCCGCTTTTCATTTTTCTTGTTGGCAATATCAATTTTATCACCATCTGTTTCTTTACCTATCGTGATGTGTTTCGTTTCTGAATCCTGTTTAACAAAGCTACTTGCTGCTACTTGTTCTTTGACATCTTTTTCAACTTTTTGCAGTTGTGAAAAATTCACAGCATCAGTATCTTCAGTACCAGCAGCAACACCAGAAATGGTCCGTGCCGTGCCATCCTTATTCGCTATACTGATTTTAGTCCCTTCTTTTTCTTCTCCTATCTTGATTAACTTAGATTCTTCATTCCACTTAACAAGACTGTCACCTTTTACATTGGTAATCTCATTGCTAATTTCTTTTGTGATCTCATTTTTTATATTCGTGAAAGCAGTACCAACACCTTCAAAAGCTGCGGCTACATTTGTATAACTTTGTTCATCTTCTGTACCATCAGCTTTAATGCGTTTAATTTTAAAAGTTGGGCCCTCTGAATTTCCATTTCCAAAGTCAGCACCACCCCCCAGATAATCCGCAAGATGAGTACCAAGTGTGTATAGCTGACCGCCATTTACAGCGTCTTCTGAACCGTACGTTAAATCTCCAGCCCCAACAAATTTAATTCTGCTACTTCTTTTTTCTTTTCCCTCTCCATGCTGAGCACTAAAGGCTCCATCAGTTTCGCTCCACAACAAGGAATCACCTTTAACAGTGTTAATCGTATTATTAACCTCTTTGGTAATCTCATTTTTAACATTCGTGATAGACGTTCCAACCCCTGTTAAAGCTTCAGCTACGTTATGATAAGTTGCACCCTCTTCTTTGCCTTCATCGGTAACAGTTTTCACTGTAAAAGTTGGAGCGGTCCATGCTCCATTTTCATACTTAGTGCCACCACCTAAATAAGTCGCAACTTTATCATTTGTCTCAAAAAGCTGTGAGCCATTTATGGCTTCCTTTGAGTTTTCATTGATATCCCCGTCGAGTAAACCGGAAAGTTTCCGGGCTCCATTATCCTTATTTAGAATACTGATTTCGCTACCACCAGTTCCTCTACCAATCGTGATAAGACCTGCTCCTCCATCACGCAGACTACGCGCTAAAGTCATCTCTGCTACTTGCTTAACAAGAATACTGTCTCTTACATCAGCAATTTCATTATTTGTTGCCAAAAGCTGGGAACCAGTTACTGCTTCGGTCGATTCTGCTG
>NZ_JAQITF010000058.1 GCF_028618665.1 Bartonella sp. AU16XJBT | reverse complement strand
TTAAGCGCCTTAACTTGATCTCGATAATACAAAGCAAAGCGAAACATCACTCCGCATAAAAGCAAGACTCCAAACACCACACACACAACGATCGCTATCATTTCATTTAAACTCATTTTGATCTCCTTAAGGCTGTAAATTATTACCCGCGTTATTAACGCCGGAACTTTTTGTAAATTTTGACATTGGGGGCATTTGTTGCTCTTGCATTAATGTCTGCAAGCGCTCGGGATAAAAAAAATCTTCTGGACGCAAATCTATCCCATGCTCACGGGCGTAATCTAAAAGTATAATTTGGTATTTAGCAGGTATAATTCCGCCTTTACCCTCTCGCTTTTCAAAAGGGTAAGCCCATTTTCTAATTACAATAACATTGCGATTAACAATATTAGCAACTTTTTTATACCCACCTAGATACTCAATTATGAGTTTTGCGGTTTTCGTATATGTTTTTATCATAGCGATAAAAATACGATATCCAAAATATTTAGTCAATACGAAAAACGTATCATTATATTTTTTATATTGTAAGGACTTTAAAAATAAGGAATAAACTTAATTATGATTAGGCAAAAAGAGCTAAAAATTTGGATAAAAAAAGAACTTGATAAAATGGGGCGAGGGAGCCAAGCTAAGCTTGCCGCCCATCTTGGTATAAGAAGACCAGCTATATCCAATATGATTAATCTTAATACAAATAGGGAAATGAGGGATATTAAGGCAGATGAATTAGTTAAAATTATGGAGTTTTTTAAAGATTCTTCACCTATTTCTGGACCTTACTCTGATGATTTTCTTTATTTATATTCACAAGCGAATGATTCTGAAAAGAAGATTGTCGAGGATCTTTTAAAATCTCTGCTCGCAGCAAGAAGTTCATAAAAGCTTTTTTCTCGCATTCGGTTAATTTATTTAGCATGATGGCTAGCTGCTTTTCTTTTATACTTTTTATCATAAACACCTCATTAACATTAATGATAATAAACAAAATCGAATAGGTTTTATAAAAATAAAAAAATACGTTTTTCGTATTTTATCTATTGACACATGATTACGAAAAACGTATTAATTTCTCCATATCCTATAAAACAACCGTTGCCAATAGGCTCTATGGAGGCATTTGTGAAGAAACCAGTGTTTATAAATTCTGATGAAATTCTCTTAGTCATCTGCGAAAATGAAGAACAAAATCTCGCAAAATCGGGTCCTTTCTTAGAAGAAAAGGACATTATCGACTTTATCGATAAAGCTGATAATGCTGTTCAAATCCTGCGGGTAGAAAAAACGACTAAACAGCGCGAAGATATCTCTGAAGAGATCGCAGAACTTTATCTTAAAGAACGTGAAGAACAGTGCTTTAATGAAAACATACCTCACGACTTTGTTCTACACAGCGGCGCATACAGTATTTTTTTAAACGAAATCAGATGGCTTGAATATCAAGACAAAATGTACGGGACTTATGAAGAACAAAACAAGTTGCGTCTTTGTGATGTCATTCCAGACTATCCGTCATACTACATAAGGGGCTGTTAAGAGCGCCACCCTTCTCTTATCAATATTGGTAATTAAAAGAGATCATAAAAATGGATAATCCTATCACTATTACAAATAACACCATTAACGACGAAAGCGTTCAAACAGTCAACGCACGTGAATTGCATGCCTTTTTAGAGGTAGGTAAACATTTCTCTACTTGGATTAAAGACCGCATCAAAAAATATAACTTATTAGAAAATAAGGATTATTTAGTTTTACCCAATTTTGGGGAAAACCTCCAAGGTGGTCGTCCTTCTAAAGATTATGCTCTCACTCTAAACGTAGCCAAAGAACTTTCTATGATTGAGAACAATAAGAAAGGTAGAGAGGCCCGTTTATACTTTATCGAATGTGAGCGACGTGCAAAGCAGGCACTAACACCACAACAAATCGACTATTCAAGTCCAAAAGCTATGATGGGCTTTTTGAATTACCTACAAAGTCAAATAGATCGACAAGATACTATCATTGAATATTTAAAACCAAAAGCAATGGCTTTGGAAAGCTTGCAACGCGCTGATG
>NZ_JAQITF010000057.1 GCF_028618665.1 Bartonella sp. AU16XJBT | reverse complement strand
TAAAAACCACATTGAAAATAAAAACGCTACTGTACGGTCCATTTTGAGGCAAATAAACCCATTGGTAAAGTTATGGATTTAAGCAAGGGGATATTAAATCAGATGTTTTTAAAAAAACGTAAACAGAAAGGGCAAAAAAAGTGGGTTGCAACGGCGGTCGGGCATGCACCATGGGGATTAGGGGTAGCAGAGTATTTTTACAATCTCTATGAATACGAAGATGGTATGAGAGAATATGAGGAATTCGATGGTGGACAGTATCAAGAGATGCCTACAAATGTTGATTACAGTACCAAGGCGCAAGTGAAAGCGTGGATATACGGAGGTGATTTGCCAAGAAGCGTTTTGAGTTATGAGGCGCTGATAGATGAGGTGAATAAGAAAATCAAAAAACGTACAGTGAAAGCAGTGAAAACTTATGATGATATAGACAGTGAACTAGAGAAAGCACTTGATATTCAATTAGGTAGGTATCAAAATGAAAAAAAGTGAAAAAAATAAAAAATACGTATTGACTTTAATAAATCATTCTGTTAAACGAATCGTTAAGTGCTAGAAACACTAAACATGTAGCGAATAGATTACGAAACAATCTTTTCCTGCTTCAAAATTTGGCTTTATTTTTATGCTATTATTGGCATATAACGATTTTGTCGGGTGTGGTTACGCTATACAATACCCTTATGGGAAAGGCGTGACGACGGACTACATGCCGTGTTTCTAGCGCCCGGCACTCTTTTAGAGTGTCAATAGAAGCTTTAAACATGTAGGAGTTCCCTATGAACAATTTAGTAACAATCAACAATGCTGGTATTGCTGTCACAACTTCTTTGAAAATTGCAGAGGGTGTAGGTAATAAGCATAAAACAGTTATACAGTTGGTTCGTCAAAATATTAAAGACTTTGAAGAACTTGGAAGGGTCGCATTTGAAATGCTACCCTTTGAAACCAAGGGTGGAATACAAAAGAGAGAAGTTGCCATCCTTAATGAATCACAAGCAACTTTGCTCATGACATATATGCGCAATAATAATACGGTGCGTGCATTTAAAAAGGCGCTTGTTAAAGCTTTTTATGAATTAAAAAGCCAATCAAAAAATCATGATTTATTCTCTAGAGATAATGATTTGTTTTCTTATGAAAGTTTAAAGGCTCCTGAGGGAATTGGTAAAGTTTTGGGAATGATTGCAGCGCGTTTATCGTATGTAAATGATTTACAAAAAGAGCTTGATCATTACAAATTGGTTACAACAGAAGCCAAGCGTGTTTTAACAAACGCTGTTGTAAAAGCAGCATAAAAAAGCAGCGGCGGTGCGGGGGCGCCTCCTTATAACCATTTCATTAAAAATTTATTCAAATGTTAGATTAGGGAGCTACCTATGACCACGACAACTGTATCTAGAAAATATGAACTTACTGATGAAACTACAGAAGTTAAAGACCATCTCTATGGTAGAGTTAGAACACTTTATCGCATTAGAGCTTTAAGAAGTTTTGGAGGTGTTAAAAAAGGAGATTTAGGGGGCTTTATTGAAAGTGAATACAACTTATCACATGATGGCAGTTGCTGGATTGGGGATGATGCCAAGGTTTATAATGCTGCTATGGTTTGGGGGCATGCGAAGGTTTTTGAAAATGCAATAATTTGTGATGAGGCGTGTGTTAATGGGTTTGCAAAGGTTTATGGCAATGTACGTGCTTATGGAAAGTCAATTATTGGTGGCAGGGCGCGTGTTTTTGGAGATACGCAACTTATTTTGGGGGCATGGGTTACAGGAAGAAAAGAGATTTCTACAGGTTTAATATCCTTTTGTAGATAGATAAAGACTGTAGAGGAATTGATTAAACCGGCTGCGGCATATTCTAAAAGATATAATTAAAAGAAAGCCGTGTCCTTTAAAGACGCGGCTTTTCTATTCAAAACTATATTAGTAAGGAATTTGCTATAAACAAACTAACTGATAAATCACATATTTTGTGTATAAACGCAAGTGTATTTTCTATCAAATTGCATCTTTAAATGTATCGTGTTACTATTAATTCGCAGCGTTATTGTAACGTTGTATTTTAACCGTTCCTTAGGTTAAGAACCTTT
>NZ_JAQITF010000056.1 GCF_028618665.1 Bartonella sp. AU16XJBT | reverse complement strand
GTTCTTTGATAAACATGGTTCTATAGGAGTCATCGCTGTATTTAAACCCTTCTTCTAAGAGTTGTGTTGCCATTTCACGATTTTCATGGACGATTTGTTCCAGCTTGGCGACATCAAGCTGTTGTACCCCCTTATGGGCGCTGGCAGTATCACGGTTAAGGGAGGCGATGGCTTGTTCCACATCTTGTCCCGTCAACGCCTTTTGCCCTGCTTCATTTGTCAGCACAATGGTTCCATTGCTGATAGCGGATTTGGTATAGCCTTCCTCTGAATCTTTGGCTTTTGCATGATCTAAAACATTCTTGGCAATGTTTTTCCCGACACCGTATTTGCCTTGGTACATGGGGCCTCCCGCAGAAATGCTAATCCCATCGCTGTTGGCTTGAGCATCAGCACTGTTGGTGATATTACTCGTTTTAATGGTTCCGGTGGTCAGTTTATTTTTGTTCGCCGATGCGGTGGCTGCCGATAATACCACCGGTCATGGTTGTTGCACCCGCCACTGTAATATCAAAGCCGCCATCACCGGTTTGAATGCCGGATTGTTCCACAACGCTGTGATAATCACTAGAGGATTGATCCTTTTGGAAAGAGGCATTCATTGAACCTCCATCACCCGTTTTTCCTGCACCAAAGCCAACATTCTCATTAAAGCGCTTTGCGAATGATTTTGTGTTGTTAGGGTTGGCATTCAAGTGCGTTTTTATGTCTTTTACAATAAGGACTATTTAAGCGTTTCTCAACACTTCGCTGAGGCATAACAGCTCCAGGACGACATATGGGAAGATTGTCCGATTTATGGTTCTCACACCATTCTTGTATGGTAAAGCTAGGGCGAAAACCTGATTTCCCCATACAAATTTCAATACTAGCAAATTGATTCAAATCTAGCGCCACAACCTTATCAAGGTCCGGTACGCCACATTCTAAAAGTATTTTCTGCCTCCATAATACTGGAGAAAGTGAGGGAATTTGATTAACACACCCAACTGTACTTAAAAAAGCTATGCAGCTCAATAGTTTTAAAGTTTTTTTCATTTTCCCCTCCTCTAATGGGTTTCTTGACAATAAAAAGGAACAGCAAGACTTAAGGTTTGCATTCAGGTTGTACTGGACTTCTTTTACAAAAAGGGCTGTTTAAGCGCTTTTCAACACTTCTCTGTGGGATGACAGCACCAGGACGACAAATGGGGAGGTCATTATAATTATAACACCAATATGGCCCCCCTGATTTTCTACGGAAACCAGCTTGAAGCATGCAAGCATCAATGGTGGCTATTTCATTGTCGCTTAGCGTTTTGTTTTCTGAATCCTGATCAATAAGGCTTGGCATGCCACATTCTAGCAAGACTTTTCCTACCTCAGTAAAGTTCGCTCCTGGCTTCTTCCACACTGCCACTTCTCCTGGAGAAGGTTTGTCGATATTTGATATGTCACATCCAGTAATACTTAATAGAATGAGCAGGCTCAATAAGTTAAATCGTATTTTCATTTTTTGTTCCCTGTTCTCGTGGAATAAAATTTTATAAAACCAAATGAACCGTAATCACGTCTACAATCAGATCCTGCATCAGCATAACAATTATGGGTGCTAGGATTATAGCCGATGATCGCTCCCCCCATCTCTCTGAGGGGTAGAATTAACGGATGTAATGAATCATATGGTTTGGAACGTACCCCATAAGCCGTAGGCCAATTAAAACCAATTATTGTACTTATGGGGTCTAATATATGGCCTTGTACATAGACATAATTTTTTTCGCCATCGCTTAAGTAATCTACTGTATTAGCTATCGATTGCGCGTGAGCAGCCGATCCAAAAAGATAGAAGTCTGTTTTCTTGGCTATACCATGGATACCACGCTCTTCAAGGTCACGTAATCCATTACCCCCTGTCAAGGTACCACGGCTATGCATACTAACAATAGCCCCCTCATTGCCATAACGAGAGACAAAATCTTGGAATTTCTTCGTCGAATTACTCAATGCCCAAGTCTTACCTTCAAGAAACTTTTGATAAAATGCTATCCCGAACTCTACCAGCATATCTTTAGATTGTGGGAAATATGTAAAATACAGATGACCATTTTTATTAACAGCCATTTGCACAGCATTACCCGCTGCATCATCGGGTGAATTAAAAATGCCATTGTAGAACATATAAACATTGCCATCAGAGCCTTTTTGTAAATATTCCTCTTCCTCTGGTTTTAAAAAATGATACAAAACAATATTTT
>NZ_JAQITF010000055.1 GCF_028618665.1 Bartonella sp. AU16XJBT | reverse complement strand
TTGATGCAACAACGCCATGAGCTTGAACGGGAGCGTATTCTTAATGAACGAGCGCAAAATCAGATTATGCGGGAGAGAGCCGCAACGTACAGGGGAAGAAGCATTTAAGAGAGGTTAGAGAATGAATGCAGAAATGAACGAAGTGATGAATGAAGGTATGAATGAAGATTATAGGGTTGGAGCACCGGTTTTTGATGATGATGAGAGCTCTTTTGATGTTGATCATGAGGTCGAGACAGTTGAGAGCCATGATGCAACATCTCCAGAGCCGATTACAGAGCCCGTTGAAAAGCCTTCAGAAATCGTTCCTAGTATAGAGCAGCAGCGATTTTTAGAACAAACCAAACAAGCCCGTGAAGAACTTGTCAAGTTCTACGAAGCACAATCCCAAGCTCCAATGGTTGAAGAAGAAAGTGCTCCACCAGATCTGCGTAAGGACCCCGTTAGCGTAGTGATGTGGATATTAGATAAGGTTCAAAAGCAAGGTGCGTATATTAGGGAACAGAAAGAGGCACTAAGACAGGCTGAGGAACAACAGCAGCATGATATGCGTCTTGGTCAGTTTTTCAATAATTCTGTTGAGTCATTTAAAAAGAAATCTAGTGATTTTGATGCAGCAGCAAATTTTCTTTATGAGACGCGTGCAAAAGAATTGAGGTCTTGGTCGTCACTTTATCCAGAGTGTGCAGATCAAAACACAATAGATGCGATTATAAAAGATCAATTGCATGCGCTTGTAGCGACTTGTGCACAAAGAGATCTCAATCCGGCAGAAGAGCTTTATAGGATAGCGCAAAATCTTGGTTATCAAAACCAAGCGATCCAAGCCAATAATCAAGTTGCAGCGCTTCAAAGTCGTCAGAATTCTGCGCGAACCTTAACGGCATCTGGTGGAGGAGGCAATGTTGGACCAATGACTTTAGCAAGCATTGATAAGATGTCAGAAGAAGAATTTGACGTTTGGATATCCAATCCGAAAAATAAAGCGATTTTTCGGCAATTGCATGGTGCAGGTAATGGGTATTAAGCGCGCATTTTTATAACAACGAGCCTGCTTTTTATGCAGGGTTATGGTCCGGCTTTAAAGCCGGTTTTTTTTACAGCAAAGAAAGGTAAAATCAATGGCATTAACAACAGTTAGAGCAGATGATCCTCATGCAATAAGCACGTGGTCAAAATTATTAAATACAGAAGTTTCAAAAGCGATCCCTATTGCCCCCCTTATAGGCAAGGGGTCAAACAGCATTATTCAACTTAAAACCGAAACACAGAAAGGCAGAGGGGACTGTGTTACGTTTAGCTTACGGACACAGCTTTTGGGACGGGGTGTCACTTCTGGACAGACGCTTGAAGGGAATGAAGAGGCATTACAATTCCTTCATGACAGACTATACATTGACGAGCTTTCGCATGCAGTTCGTGTAGAAAATGAAGGGAGTATAGCACAACAACGTACAACGTTTGATTTACGTGACGAAGCAAAAGATGGTTTGGTTGACTGGTATGCAGATCGCTTAAGCATGATGTTTTTCATTCAAGCTTGCGGATATACAGCAAGGACAATCTCTTTTGAAGATCGGATGATCGATATCGAGAATGTGCATTATGGATTTAATGAACCTCTGGCACCAAGCAGTAAGCGCATTATCCGTCCAGATGCGAAAACCAAGGATGAAGATCTAAGTGAAGCATCAAAACACAGCTTTAGTTTAAAGCTTATTGATGAAGCCGTAAAAATGGCAAAACTTGCTAACCCCAAAATTCGACCAGTGCGTGTGAATGGGGAAAGTGTTTATGTACTCTATTTGCACCCAACACAAGTGATGCAATTGCGCACCAATACGGAGACTGGTCAGTGGCTTGATATTCAGAAAGCTGCTTACACAGGTTCGCGTGCAAAGAACCCGATTTTTGATGGTTCTCTAGGCATGTATAATGGTGTGATTTTACGTGAATCTGAACATGTAACCCATGGTGTTAAATCAACAGATCATACAGCGAAAAAAAGTGTACGTCGCGCTGTTTTGCTTGGTGCACAAAGTATTGTTATGGCTTTTGGAAATAATCGCAATGTCAATCGCTATAAATTGGTGGAAGAGCATTTTGACTATCAACGTTACTATGGTTTGTCTGCGAAAACACTGATTGGCATGAAGAAAACCCGTTTCAAATTTCCAAATAGCTCTCAAGCAGCGCAAGATTTTGGAACGATTGTTATTCCTACCTACAGTGGTGAACCAGATAACTAATCGTAGGGAGGAAAAAAGACATGGCAGATCATTTACCACCTTTATTACAGGGAAGAAATCTTCACACCCAACAGGTAAGCTTTTTGCG
>NZ_JAQITF010000054.1 GCF_028618665.1 Bartonella sp. AU16XJBT | reverse complement strand
CATCAGCGCGTTGCAAGCTTTCCAAAGCCATTGCTTTTGGTTTTAAATATTCAATGATAGTATCTTGTCGATCTATTTGACTTTGTAGGTAATTCAAAAAGCCCATCATAGCTTTTGGACTTGAATAATCGATTTGTGCTGGTGTTACTTGCTTTTCTAATTCTTGCCAACGGTCAATAATTTTTGCACGCAAAGCAGTGCTATATCCTGAAACTAAGATTAAGCATTCACGTTTGGGAAGGTTGTAACAAGGGCGGGTTTTCCCTTGTTCATCAATATAAGTGCTTAAAAATTTAGCCGGCCCAAATTTGGGCTCGCTAATTTCTTCAAGCATTTTTTTGATATCACGCATAACATGTTTATGTTGCTTACCACATAACTCTGCGATTTCACGACTAGACATGGTCGGAATAGTTTGGTTATTAAAATTTCTTTCTTCTACTGTCATAAGATTATGCATGTTTCACTCCATTCGTTGTGACAACATTTTCATTGTGCTTAATTTGTTGTTTGAGATGTCTTAAGATTTCTTCTAATGTTTCTGGTTTTGAATAATCGATTGTTGCTTTTGCTTTTTTTTCACAGTCCAAAAAATATTGACGCACTTGTTTACCTTTGAGATTAGGTTCACAAATGGCAATGTGTTTTGCTGCATTTAAAGTGAGGGCATAATCTTTAGAAGGACAACCCCGTGATGGTAATTTTTTGGTAGATGTGATAAAATCAATATCTTCTCGAAAAGCAAAATCTTTAATACAGTTTGCTATCCATTTTCTAAACTCGGCTTTGACCTCTAAAAATGCATGCAAGTCACGAGCGCTAACGGTTTGAATGGTTTGCTGTTTAATTATAGTATTTTGAATAGGGATAAAATGTTTCATTACAAACCTTATATAAATTGGATTTGAAGGGGGCGCGCTTTTAGAAACGCACCGTATAGCTTGGGTAGTTTGGAATGACATCCGAAAGAGTTAAACGGTGCTGCTGTTCATAAGTCCCGTATATTTCATCTTCATATCGCTGCTGTTCGATTTCTTCTAAAAAAAAATCGTATGCGCTACTGTCTTTAACAAAGTCGTGAGGTATGTTTCCATTGAAGCACTGTTCTTCACGTTCTTTAAGATAGCATTCGGCAAGATCTTCAGAAATATCTTCACAACGATTAGTCGTTGGTTCCACACGGAAGATTTGCACAGCATTATCGGTTTGATCAATAAATTTGATCATGTCACTTTCTTCTAAGAAAGGACCCGCTTTAGCGAGATTTTGCTCGTCATTTTCGCACATCACTAAGAGAATTTCATCAGAATTTATAAACACTGGTTTCTTCACAAATGCCTCCATACCAAAATTAAATACATTTTGAAAAAAATGCCTTGACATAGGTTTTTTTTTTCAAGGTATGGTGTAAATGTATTTTCGATTTTAGAATAAGTCAATACAAATTTTCTAAAATAGAAAAAAATTTTTTAGTGATAGACAGATAAGTCTACACAAAAAAGTGATTTAATTTTCATTTAAATGTGGAGAAAATTCTATAATGAAGCAATCTAAAGAAGCTTTTAAAATATTTTCGTCATTAACAAATGAGCAAAAACGGGTGGTTATTTTTCATCTGCTTCTTGTAAAGAACGTAAAAAAGAAATGACAGCTTTTCTATGTTCTGGCTTTGCTGAAGAGTATAATTTTAAAAAATAATCATCACAGTTATCAGGTATAAAGTGAGGGGGGAGAGCTTTAAAAAATGAAGTTAACCTAACGAGCTCATCAGCAGATATACTTCTACTTTCTTTATCATCATCAACAGAAAGCATTTTAGATACAACAGATGTATGAAGTCCCATATGTTTAGCTAATTCAGTTCGAGACCCATGACCCATTATTTTAAGTTTTTCATTTGCCCAAATTTTTATTTCTTTTTGAATATCCATACTTATCAATATTCCTTTTGTTTTAAAAAATATCAATATTTCTATTTTAGAAAAAATGTTGACAATTTTTCTATAATCGAATAAATCCACATTTGATAAATAGAGAAATTAAGATGAGTATCAAAAATTCAGCAGCTACGATTATAAAGTATTTAGGTGGCGCAAAACGTGTGTCGTTGATTTCTCAGTGCCATGTGTCTGCTGTTTACAAATGGACTTATCCTTTAAAAAAACTAGAGGGTAAAGGCGGAATTATACCTGCTAAATACCAAGTTATGCTTTTAAATTACGCGCGTGAACATGGGATAGATTTGCGCCCCGAAGATTTTTTTTATCCCGAGCGCTTGCAGACATTAATGCAAGAGCAGCGCCCCCCATTGTCGAAAATTTGCAAAAGTTCCAGCGTTGATAGCGCGGGTGAGACTTTGCATCCTTAGGAGATCAAAATGAGTTTAAATGAAATGATAGCGATCGTTGTGTGTGTGGTGTTTGGAGTCTTGCTTTTATGCGGAGTGATGTTTCGCTTTGCTTTGTATTATCGAGATCAAGTTAAGGCGCTTAA
>NZ_JAQITF010000053.1 GCF_028618665.1 Bartonella sp. AU16XJBT | reverse complement strand
AGGGGCGGATAGGGCGTGTTGCGCGTGATCCTTTAATGCAGATACGCGCCTTTTGGGATATTGGGGGCACAGGAGCCAAGGCAGATGCAACAGCGATATGGATAGCACAATTTGTAGGTAGAGAGATCAGAGTGCTTGATTATTACGAAGCACAGGGGCAGCCGTTATCAGAACATATCGGTTGGTTGCGTCACAATGGCTATGAGAAGGCATTGATGGTTTTACCCCATGATGGTGCGACCAGAGACCGTGTGCATAATGTGAGTTTTGAGAGTGCTTTAAATGATGCGGGTTTTGAAACGCAAGTGATACCAAATCAAGGGGCTGGTGCTGTCAAAATGCGAATAGAGGCAGTGCGACGTATTTTGCCTTCAGTTTGGTTCAATGAGGAGACGACCGTAGCAGGACGTAAGGCACTGAATTGGTATCATGAGAAATGGGATGAGAAGCGTAATATTGGTTTGGGAGCAGAGCATGATTGGTCCAGTCATGGTGCGGATGCCTTTGGATTGATGTGTGTGGGTTATGAACAGCCAATGCAGAAACAGAAGAGACCAGCTTATAGCGGTAGAGAAACTTATGAAAGCACGTCATGGATGGCAGAATGATGCATGATGAAGAGCATTTAGACAAAGAAATTAACGCATCAGATTTGTCAACAGAAGGCTTGTTTCGCAAGTTAGTCAATTGGTACAAAGAAGATGTTGAGCATGTGAACAAATGGCGTGAGCATGCAAGGGAGGATTTCCAATTTTACAATGGTGATCAGTGGAATGAAGCAGATTTAACGGCATTAAAAGAACAACGCCGCCCCGTTATGACCTTTAATCGCATTGCACCACTTGTGAATGCAGTTGTGGGTTCAGAACGCAATAATAAGCGCGAAGTGCAATTTATTCCCCGTCAAATAGGCAAAGCATTGCCAAGTGAATTGCTTACGGGAGCAGCGGAATGGTTTCGCGATACGGCACATGCGGAATATGCGGATTCTGATGCTTTCCAAGATGCTGTCATCTGCGGAATGGGGTGGACCGATACGCGGCTTGATTATGAGAATAGTCTTGATGGTGAGCCCGTTATTACGCGTTTAGATCCCTTGAAAATGGTTTGGGATAGTGCGGCAGTGCAACCGAATTTAACCGATGCACAACGGATGTGGTATGTAGATCGCAAGCCCTTGGAAGTTGCCAAGCAAATGTTTCCAAAAGCCCATTGGAGTGAACTGAGTGCGGATTGGGCGAGAGATGGCGTTGCTTATGAAGGCATTCATCATAACGATCTTGAAGCGTATAATGATGAGAAGGGCATTGATGTTGAAAACGGTCGACGGATGGTCACGCTTGTTGAATGCCGTTGGTTTGAAAGCGAGAAATATTACAAGGCGCCCGATTTAGAAACGGGAGAACTTCGTGATTACAGCGAAGAGGAGTTTAAGCAACTCCAATGTATGATGCCCGATATCCAAGGGGCGGCTTTCAATAAAAAGGTTGTTAAACGCGCTTTTTTAGGAAGAAAATTGCTTGAAACGCCCGATCAACCTTTAGTTCCTGCGGGTCAATTGGGTTGGGAGTGTATCACGGGGTATTTTGATAAGATAGAACGGCAATTTTATGGGGTTGTAAGACCGACAAAAGATCCGCAACGCTGGGCAAATAAATATTTTAGTCAAGTCATGCACATTCTCAACAGCCAATCCAAAGGCGGGATAATGGCAGAGAAGGGGGCATTTGAAGACGAGCGAGAAGCGGTAAAAAGTTGGAGCAGGGTAGATAGTATTACGGTTTTGAAAAATGGCGCTTTGGCTGGTGGTAAAATACAACCCAAACCCGTAGCGCAATTTCCAACCGGTTTTTTCCAACTGTTTAATGAAGCGAAAGAAGCGATTAATCAAGTTACGGGTTTATCGCCCGAGTTTATTGGAACGAGAGAAGTTTCACAAGCAGGGATTTTAGAGGCACAACGGCGTCAATCCAGTCTTAATTTGCTTGCTTGTTTGTTTGATGGTTTGCGTTTGTATCGCAAAAGGCAGGGCAAGATTATTTTGCACTTGATACAGAATTATCTGTCAGATGGTCGCTTGGTACGGATATCGGGAGAGGAGAATGCACAATATATTCCCTTAACGCGTGAAGCTGTCATGAGTGTTGATTATGATATTGTGGTAGACGATGCGCCAACCAGTCCGAACGAAAAAGAGCGTACCTTTGGCATTATTACGCAGCTGTTACCGTTGCTTCAAAATGCCGTTACACCGGATATCATGCTTGATTTACTTCGTTATTCACCATTGCCTGCGTCTCTGCTTAATCGTGTAAGTGAGAAGATGCAACAGCAGCAAATGGCACAACAAGCCCAACAACAGCAAATGAATCCAGAACAAGAGATGAAGTTGCAAGAAAAGCAGCAGGATATTGCTGCTAAAAGTCAGATGCAACAGATGGATTTACAAGGAAAGCAGCTTGAATTGGTCATGCGTCAAGAGAGAGCAAAATTGGAAGCGGAATTGATGCAACAACGCCATGAGCTTGAACGGGAGCGTATTCTTAATGAACGAGCGCAAAATCAGATTATGCGGGAGAGAGCCGCAACGTACAGGGGAAGAAGCATTTAAGAGAGGTTAGAGAATGAAT
>NZ_JAQITF010000052.1 GCF_028618665.1 Bartonella sp. AU16XJBT | reverse complement strand
CTTGCCGGTTGGACAGCAGGTGTCAAACTTTCAGGGGGGATGGTTTCTCTTGATGCCAGTTATTCCAGTATTTTCTGGAGCACAGTCAAACATAAGAAGTCAGGCACATTTTTTATGACATTAGCAATGGAACTTTAAGCGTATTTATTGGGGAGTTAAAGCATGGGACATGAGAAGAGAGAAGAAAGAGCAAAGTTATTAAGCGTTTTAGTTTCTAGTACGATGCTCAAGAAGGTTTTATTTGGGGGGCTTGGTTTTTCTTGTTTGTTAGTCCCTTCAGGATTACAGGCGCAAATTGCCGTTGATGCGAACGCGAGTGCCACCCATCGCCCTGATATTGTGGCAGCGCCCAATGGGGTTCCTTCCATTGATATTGTTACCCCCAACAGCAGCGGTTTATCGCACAATAAATATAATGATTTTAATATTGGCAATGGAGGTGTGATTTGGAACAATCATGCGCAAGAAGTAGGGCAATCGCAATTGGGGGGCATTATGCCGGGCAATCCGCATTTGCGTGTTACCGGTTCAGCGAAGGTTATTTTAAATGAAGTGACCAGCGTCAAGCGCAGTGCGCTTCATGGTCCAGGAGAGGTTTTTGGACGTCCAGCTGATGTGATTATAGCCAATCCCAATGGGATCAGTTGTGATGGTTGTGGGTTTATCAATACACCCCATGCGACCTTAACCACCGGTGTTGCGGAAATTGATGCATCTGGTTTTCTAAAAGGTTTTGTGGTGCGAGGTGGGGATATCACTTTTGGAGCCAAGGGCGCAAATTTTTTCTCAGGAAAAGGGGCGGTTGATATCGTCGATATTGTATCGCGCACAGTGCATTTTGAAGGTCCGGTTGCGGGCAAGGATATTGGGGTTGTTGCTGGAACGGGTCGTTATGACTATGCTTCTCGTGAGATGAAGGAGCTCACCGATATTACTGGTAAGCCAGAATATGCGATAGATGGTTCTGCTTTGGGGGCTCTCCAGGCGGATCAGATTAAACTTGTGGCAACCGAAAAAGGTATTGGGGTTCGCATGCGCCATGATATGGCGGCCAATGCGGGGCAGTTACATCTTTCTGCGGATGGAAAAATCTCCCTACAGAGTGTCTTTGGTCATGGGGGTGTTGTTCTTAAGTCGAAGAGCCAGAGCATCTTGGCAAAACACATCACCTCTAAAAAGCATGTTGATATTGCGGCAAAAAAAGATGTGACGTTAGAAACCGTTGGGGCGGATGGTCATTTTACAGCAGAGGCACAAGAAGGGCTTTTAACCATTGCAGGGCAAGCAACCTCTGGGGGCAATATGAAGCTGTCTTCACGCGAAGCCATCAAAGTCTCTGGGCTAGGGGCAGGGGCTGATATGGCGTTTGAAACGGGCGGTGATCTGACCATTGCTGGCACTGTTTTGTCTGGGGGCAATTTAAAAGCACATGCCGGTGGTGATATCAGGGCGTATCTTTTAGCCGGTGGGGTTGATATGGCAGCAACGGGGGCTGCTGGAAATCTTGTTTTGGGCAGCCATGGGGGTGTTGATCTCCAGAGTAGTCAAGGTGCGATTGTTGCTGAAAGCATTTATGGAGCGGGAGATATCACACTGGTTTCTCATAACGGGCTATCTGTTTCTCAAACAATTCTCTCTCATGATAATGTTGTCATTCATACACAACCTGATGCTGGAGTTCATTTTGGACAACTGATTGCTTATGGCAGGGTAGATATTGATGGTGGAGCGGTTGATTTTTCTTCGTTGATGGCGGGTGGAGATGCTGTTTTAAAGGGTGGCAGCCTTAATGCAGGCACATTGATGACAGGGTTAGATTTTGTTGCCTCTCAGGTGAGCCCTTGGAATCCTACAGGTGCGCTTGTTTTTTATGATAAAGGTTCCCTTTCTATCACGGCACAAAGGGGGATAAAGGTTGGACATATTATCAGTGGTGAAAATATTGACCTTTTTGCTGGCAACGACATTTATTATAATCAGATCATAGGGTACGGTACAGCCGCATTAACATCCGTTTCAGGCGGGATTAGTGTTGAGAATGTGCTGTCTGTTCTGGGGGATATGAGGTTGACAGCACCGAGACTGGATTTAAGCAATAATCGTTCTCATATTTACACGCCGCAAACGCTGTATTTAAAGGGGGATCATATTGATGTCTCGGGGAGTGAATTAACGTATGGCGGTTTGGATTTTAACAGCACCAATGTCCTTGATATTCACCATGCACGGTTGCAAGCTGTGATAGATCAGGGGGGGAGTGGCAATATTCTTTTTGTAGCTCCAGGTGTTCTGGTTGATGAGACAACATCGGTTTTAGCAGCACGAGATTTTGCCATCAAAACAGGGGAGTTGCACAATAGTGGTCAATTGGCAGCGGGGCAGAATTTAGCCTTTAGCGTGACAGGGGATGTGACCAACAGCAAAACGGGCTTAATCTACGTGAAGGGCAATGGTGCTCTCAAAGTTGATGGGGCTTTGTTGAATGATGCTGGTGTCGTTATGGCAGAGAGTGATTTATCTTTTACCAATGCGGCAGGCAGCGGAAAGAGCCTTTCCCTTGTCAATAAAGCGGGTTTAATTCAGGTAGGGGGAAACTTAAATATTCAAACAAAAAACTTGCAAAATGAAGCCGATAGTACGCCTAAAATAGAGGAAAAAAAGGAATATAACGAT
>NZ_JAQITF010000051.1 GCF_028618665.1 Bartonella sp. AU16XJBT | reverse complement strand
TTGCCGGTGCACTCCATGAGCTTGGCTCATCGAAGAATGTTCTGGGTATTGTTTCCTCGATGTTAACAGCAGGCTTAACCAGCCAAATAACTGAGATGGCTGGTGTTGGACAATCTTTACCCAAAACGGCACCTTTGATTGATCGCATCACCCGTGAGGCGGAAAAGAACTTGATCAAAGCCGCCATTGGTACGGGGGTTCAAACGGCTCTTCAAGGTGGTTCTCTTGACAAGAACTTTTTTAACAATCTGCGCATCGCCTTGTCTGATACGGTTGGCAAATCGTTAGCGGAAGAAATCGGCACAGCTAAGGAAGAGGGCAAAATAGACACGGTCACACAGATCGTTGCTCACGCCGGTCTTGGCTGTTTAAAAGGCGCTGTTGCAAGCGGTGCTTGCTCTGCTGGGGCGATTGGCGGTGCTGTAGGTGAAGCCACAGCTATGCTCCAGTTTAAACTGTGGTCTAAAAATTTAATACAAAAAGAAATAGCAGCATTGAATGGTCGTATTCCAACGGCAGAAGAACAAGCGCGTATAAATACAAAGATTGAAGCACAGTTTTCTGATTTTAATGATCATGCCATTGATATTTCCCGCATTGCGGGGGGCTTTGCTGCTGCCCTTGCTGGTGGTGATGTCAATACTGGCGCTGATGCCGCAGGTAATGCTGCCGAAAATAATTTTCTTCCTGCGGTAGCAGCTGCTGTAGCGTTCATTGTGTCGCTTACGCCAGAAGAGTTGGCAGCTCTGTCTCTTTTTATGGCTGGTGGAGCAACTATTGTTCAGTCTCCTGGCAATAGGACCGCTATAGCTGATTTCCTTGCCTATTGGTTTGCATCGAAGAGTGCAGAAGGAGACAGCGAAAAAACAAATCAAAACTCAAAAGAAGAAAAAAATAAAAATTCTCAGGCGAGTGGCAAAGACCCACAAAACAATAATGACGATGATAATGATGGAAAAGGTAAAAAGCTTAATAAAGCTAGGGAACATCATGACAAAAAACGCGATGAGAAAAAACAAAAATTAGAGGAGGAAGGATTTTCACCAAGCAAAAAAGAACTAACGATTGAAATTGAAATAACGACAGACAAAGGTACAATTAAGGTAAGAACACGTCCTGATATCACATTTATTAAGGATGGAAAACCAGCGTTTAATGAGACGAAAACAGGTAAAGCCAGATTAAGTAAAGGGCAGAAAGGTTTAAGAGAAATATGTGGAACAACAGGAAGCATGAAATTTTGTGGTCCTGAAGCTGAAAAGTATCTTAAGCAAAATAAAGAAAAATTTGATCAATATCAAAAAGATCTTAAAGGTACTATAGATAAGTTTAAAGGCAGTGTAGAAGAATTGGAGAAAGAGTTAGATAAATTTAACAAAGATTGGGCTAAAAATCAGCTAGGTAAGAAGTGGGATGAAGGTATACTGCACCATGAAGTTGATCAGCATCCAAGCTATTTAAAAGGGAAGTGAAGCATAATGAAAACGAAAGACGTAACAGAGATTTTAAAAAGATTAGGCTGGGAAACTTATCGCCATGAAGTGGGAGATACATTTGCTTATTATCATCTCTCCGATCGTATAATACGCATTCTTTACGATGTTGTAGATTATGGAGAAGATGGTGGAAAGTTGCGGCTATCAGTTGATCTTACTACAGCCGCTTATTGTCTTGCTGAGGAATATGATAATGGCGAACAGTCGCGCTATAAATATGATGATATGTTGATTTCTGCAGAAGAAAATTTCGAAATTATAGCACAGAATCTTTCTGAAAGCCATATTGAGGAAGCTCTAAATAAAGTAATCTTTTGGGCACAAACGCAGAATATTGAACAAAAATTACGTGAAGAAGCCGCCAATCATTCTGCTGTTGCACAAGCTTTGCTTGACGATATGGATGCTTTAAGGTCTGGTAAACCGGCACCTCAATTACATGTACCAGAATTTGCAGATTACAAAGCGATGACGCGGTATGATCGCCTTATTTTATTTGCACAAGCCTATAAGAATGGGGAGTTAGACGATATTCTAACGCATAAAAAGCCCAAACAGCGCTCGATAAGCCTTACAGCAGCAAGCCGCATTCTTAAAACCCAAGGGTGGTTTTCTACGGAACCTGGAAAAATGTGGCTCTCTTTGCCAGATCGTTTTATTCAATTTGATTTTGGTTTTGTACATCTCCATGACAATTACAATGTCCATCTTGAAGCTGAGATCTCTAACGAAGAGATTTCTGTAGCTTGCAAATATATTTACTATAGGAGAGAATATATTTGGATACGACCTACGGATATTTATCAGTCTTTTAATACGATTGGGGGGGGAATTTTTAGCGGTTTTGATAAAGGTATTGATATTTGTGTAGAGACATTGAATGAGCAAGAGTTAACACAAATCTCTGAGCGAATAATACAATGGGCACGCGCACAAGATTTACAAGCATCGATCGAAAGCAAAACACTTGTTCAAAAATATAGCTACAATATAGACATAATCTGGCATTTGGCTTGTTTAGCGTTAACAGGTCGAATTGATATCCTGAAATCTTATCAAAATTTTCTGGAAGCTGGTACGATTTCTGAACATTTGGATGATGATGACGTAGAAAAATATGTTAACAATGCCGTTGAATTTGCTGAAAGACATCTGAAAATCCTTCATGAGAGAGAGGCTGCAGAAGCTCATCTTAGTCCACAAGTTTTGATTACTTTCAATAAAGTTTCAGAGCAATTAAAAGAAATGGGTTGGACAGTTTATCGTGATAAAAACTACAATCGTAATGCTTATTTTATAAGTAAAGACCGTATCATCAATATAATGTATAACCTTCAAAGTGATGAA
>NZ_JAQITF010000050.1 GCF_028618665.1 Bartonella sp. AU16XJBT | reverse complement strand
AAAGGTTCTTAACCTAAGGAACGGTTAAAATACAACGTTACAATAACGCTGCGAATTAATAGTAACACGATACATTTAAAGATGCAATTTGATAGAAAATACACTTGCGTTTATACACAAAATATGTAATTTATTAGTTAGTTTGTTTATAGCAAATTCCTTACTAATATAGTTTTGAATATGAAAGCCGCGTTCATAAGGACACGGCTTTTTTTGTTATAAGCAGCCCCCCGACCCGTTATTTACGCTGTTTTATCTAAAGTTTGTTCACTACCATCAATATCTTTATAAATTTTTCTATTGCCTTTAATAACGGTATTGCCATTAATTTTTACAGAGAAATAAACTTTTACTTTTCCTTGAATGCATGCATTATCATAAATTTCTGCTTCTGGATAAATACAAGCCGACCCCGATATTTTTGCATTCCCATAAATAAAGCCAGCAATACAAGCACTATTCAAAATTTTTGCATTGTCATAAATTCTTGCTTCTGGAGATACCATGGCTTTATTACAAACAATGGCATTCCCATAAATTTCACCACAAATTACTGCATTATCGCATATTTTTGCATTGCCATGAATATAAGCGGTCTTTTCAAGAACCCGTGCTTTATCACTAACCACTGCATTTCCTGCTATCCTTGCTTCCATAAAAACACAAGAATCATTACGTACCTTTGCATTTTCACTAACAATAGCACCATGTGAAACCATAGCGTTATCGTAAACCCAGCAATTCCCATCATGAGAGAGGTTGCTTTCATTTTCTATAAGACCACCGAGGTCCCCAGCCCTTACATCATCAAAATCTCTCAATGCGCGAATGCGGTATAAAGTAATCCCTTCAATATCATGACTTTCATCAGTAAGTTCATATTTTCTAGATACATTTTTAGTGGTCATAGGTAGCTCCCTAATCTAAATATTCGATAAAATTTTAATGGAAATTTGAGAAGGCGCCCCCGCACCGCCGCTGCTGTTTTACGCTGCTTTTTCTAAAGTATTATTCGAGTTATATATGACTTTATTGCCACTATAAACTTCGCCTTCCTTACGAACAAAATCGCACTCTCTTAATTTTGCTTTTCCTGAAACTTTACCATAAATTTTTGAATAGCCTGAAATTTTTGCATTACCATCAATAATTCCGTGAATTTCAGCATGCCCTTCAATAACAGCATTCCCATAAACTTGCGCATTTTTATAAAGTTTTGAAAAGCCTAGAATCTTTGCATTGCCATAAATTTTTACATCAGAATAAATACAAGCATATCCTGAAAGTTTAGCATTGCCAAAAATATGTGTATCATTAAAAACCCAAGCATTATAATGAACGTGAGCATTCCCATAAATTCTTGCACGAGGATAAATACGTGCAAAACCATAAACCTCAGCATTTCCATAAACAAAGCCACCTACAACCGCCTTGCCATAAACACGGGCGTTTTCATAAATACAAGCTTCCACATTAACATGAGCATAACCACTTACAACGGCATTATCGTAAACCCGTGCATTAGCATAAACCTTGGCTTTACCTCCAACCCAGCAATTGCCATGATGCGATAAATTGTATTCACTACCTATAAAGCCGCCGAGGTCCCCTTTTTTGACATCTCCAAAATCTCTTAATGCTCTAATTCTATGAAGTGTCTTAAAACCAACCTCGATTGTTTCACCTGTAAATTCGTATTTTTTTGCAAACTCTCTCTTTTTAAAAGAGCCATTATCATCTGTAACAAAAAAGGAAGATTCTTGATTTTTTACTGTAGCGTTCATGCTTGTTGTCCTTATCAAAAATGTTTTTAATTGACAGCCCATAAGGGTGCCGGGTGCTAAAAACACGGTGATAAGTCCGCCGCTATACTTTTCCCTCGCGAAGGGTATTGTATGGTACAGCTACACCCGACAAAATCATCATACGCTATTCAAAGCATAAAAGACAGCCAGTATTCTCAAGAAATGGGAGAAACCTTTTCGTGGTTTATCCGCTTATCACAAGTGGTTTTTAAGCACTTGCCAACCTTAATAAACGACCTTTTCTTTAAAGTCAATACGTATTTTTTATTTTTTTCACTTTTTTTCATTTTGGTTCTTACCTAATTGAATATCAACGGCTTTTGCTAGCTCTCTGTCCATCTCTTCACAAGACAATGGATAACCCCATTCTCCATCATTCGTTATCTCACTAATCAACTGATCATCTTTTGTACGTTCTTTAATTTTCTCATTCACCTCGTCTATCAACGCTTCAAAACTCAAAACGCTTTTTGGTAAATTACCACCGTATATCCACGCTTTCACTTGTGCCTTGGTACTGTAATCAACTTTGTTAGGTATCTCATGATACTGACCGCCTTCAAATTCCTCATATTCTCTCATCCCATCATCATATTCGTAAAGATTATAAAAATACTCAGCCACCCCTAATCCCCATGGTGCATATCCAACCGCCGTTGCGATAAACTTTTTTTGAATGGGCTGTTTACGTTTTTTTAAAAACATCTGATTTAATATCCCCTTGCTTAAATCCATAACTTTACCAATGGGTTTATTTGCCTCAAAATGGACCGTACAGTAGCGTTTTTATTTTCAATGTGGTTTTTAATCATAAAAATCTAAAATCGCTCTGTACGGTACTTTTTTAGCTGTTTAAACCCATATCTATTCTCAAAACAATCAGCACTTTTCACTATTTTGCTGTTCTTCAAATGCGATTAAATACGATTTCATTATGTTGCAAATGAACTGATAGGCTCTATATTTCTGATATATTTTGCCAAGCTCTCTGTTAGTGGTTTACAGCATGTGATTGTATATCTTTCTTTCATTTCTAATTCTGCGT
>NZ_JAQITF010000005.1 GCF_028618665.1 Bartonella sp. AU16XJBT | reverse complement strand
AATACCCCTAATAATTAGAAACTATAACGTACCCCTATAATGCCCTGAAGAGACTGTTTTGTTTTACGCCCTTTAACATAATGCGCCTCACCATAGAACTTCAACTTCTCACTCACTAAACTGCTTAAACCTATCCCTAATTTACCCGCATTCCCTGACAAGTCCGTAGTAAATGGATGGTGTTGATTAATCAACGTTTGATTGTCATCTTTATTCTCACGCAACCATGCTGCTGTGATATAGGCAAGGGATGAAGAAGCCTCATGAGAACCAAATTCATACCCTAAAGATAAGCCAACCTCACTGCGTAATGAAGTAAATGGACGCAGATCACCTACCATGTCATTCGATAACTTGATTTCTTTACCCTCAACTTGCAACCATGTAAATTGTCCATAAGCTTGCAGCCAACTGCTCTTGGACGTTTGAAGTCGATAACCCACTTCAAAGGAGGTTCCAACGGCCCATTGCGTATAACTTCCTTCAATCCCTAAACCATTCGTTGAAACGGCCTTCAGAGTATTTTGATAATGATTATATTTTAAAATACCATCGAGATACCATCCACTATGATCTAAATAAGTGACATAAGCGCCAATGCCATAACTATTGATACCGCTGGTACCCCCTCGTGCATGCGCAATGCGTGCGTGGTCATAACTGCCAAAACCACCGATATAAAAATCTCCATTTTCCCATTCGCTTAAACCATTGATCCCTAAAACGATACCGGTCTGATCGAGCTTAAAGTCTATATGCTCTGTCGCAATGCTTTCTTTAGACTTAATCGCGTAAGTCCATAAAGCCGTATTCTTTTTACTTTTATCTAGAATTCCTCTTCCCATACGCACGCTTTGCATTTCGTTGTGAAATACCATCGCTGGAGCTACAGACATAGACAAAACCGCATCTGTAGAAGGTGTGGTTAAAAAGTCAGAAACTGAAAGCTTCTCACTTAATTGTGGAAAAAGTTGATCTTTATGAACTGGACGCAAAGTCATTTGATCCGCTGAAGATTGAGAAGAGGCTGAAACAACAACCGCTTGCTTTTCATCAGAAAGAGGGCGAGAACCTGTTGGAGGGAACACCACATGCGTCCGTTTTTCTTGAGAAGAAGATACCGAAACACTAGAAACATTCTGTGTTTCTCTTAAATGACGTGGCGGACGTTTCTTGGGTGGCTGTTTTTTAGTAAGTGGACGAGGACCGATATCTTTCCCTCCAGAAGAAGCCCCTTGATCAGACTGTGTACCCGCATCAGCAGACAATGCAAGAGGAATCTTTGCTTTCTTATTCACACACTCTACTTCAGAACTAGAACCTTCCGTATCTCCAGAAGCTCTACTTAAATACCAAATTGTAGCACTACCACTAGAATCAGCACATCTTCCTCTCTTCACTAAGCGATACTGATAGGTTCCACCATCAACAGCTGTAATGTCCTTGCCCGAAAGATCTGCCAGAGTAAAATTAACTCCTCCATTATGGCTTCTATCGGTAATTAACGGAAGCTCAGTAACCAAACTATTCTTTTGTGAGAGAGGAGCTGTAATTTCACGACCAGAATCTGCAATATTTATTTTGTGATTCCCTGCACCCTCACCAATCGACAAATAATCACTCGCCTCCCACGTAGCGCTAATATTGAATCGAAAATGTAAATCCCCTGAAAGTTTCTCAACATAAAGTGAAATATAACGTGGATCATACGGAATAGAAGAAAAAATAACAGTCCCCCCCTGCCCCCCTAAATCTTTAATTTTAATCTGTGGTTTTTCTCCTATTTTTCGTTCACCAACCTCAAATATTGGTTCATCAGGTTTTCTTTCTAGAGGAATGTTTTTCTTGGTAATATGATTTGTCCTACCACCAGCAAATAAATAAAGTTCTCCATGATTATTGACCCTTACTTCCCCAACGACATCTTTTACACCAACATGTAGCCAGGATTTAGCAGAATCCGTAATTGTTAAAGTATCGACCAAACCTTCAGGATATACAACTTGAACAGCTCGATCCTTCAAAGTAGTTTTCACAGATTCTCCTAGTGCTAAGACGTGCTGTCTACCATTATCAGAAACTTCTGTAGCCGTTGCTCTCCCCCCTTCCTTTCTTTGCCCCGCATAAAGATTTTGTTCTCCGTTATTTCCTACTTTCGTATACCAAGTCTCTCCCCCATCATACACATTCTGCTGCCCTATTGCTCCATCTCCACCCGTAACTGTGGAATTATATGCACTACTTCGTCTAGGCTTGCGTGTAAGATCAATATTTGGCTCTTCATGAACAAACTGCTGACCTCCCAAAATTTCGGCGTTTATTGTAATTCCTGCACGTGTAACTATTTGCATCCCTCCTTTTTTGATAGTGGACCCCACGGAAGTTATTCCATTATCAATAAGCTCTACCTCACCATATCCAATCGTCATATTATTTTTGAAAAGACGAGCAATTATTTCTAAATTTTTTCGTTCCTCTTCTTCATTTCTCACATGGGTTACTCTTATTTGCCCTCTATTCCCACTCTCTACTGCACTTGCAGATTGCGCAAGACAACTACTGATCATCAATACTGAAAAACTTAACTTGTATTTATACCGCATTATCCACACTCCACTCTTCAATTATTTAGAAAAATATCCCGCGGCTACGCAGGTAGCTCATTTTAGATTGTATCATAATGTGTTTTATTTATGTCTAAATACAATTTTTTGGTGTGTTTTTTAATTTAAAACAATCATAAGTTGTAATCTTATAAACCACTAAAAACTCTAAATGAAGGTAAAAAACTGAATAAAATTCAAACTATTGACTTGAATTCAATGAATAATTTGCATATTTGAAATCATGGATGAAAAAAATGCTCATGCCCTTTAATGGGATCATACCTCTCACGTAAAACAGAACACCCTTGGCGTTGCGCATTCACACGCTTGTTTTAAGGAAATATCTCTCAATACGCCCAAGCCCATTTCCCGATGTCGACAGTGAATAGTAATGATAAATCCATTGAGTATAACTATCTTTACGCTTAAGACGAAGTAAGCCGGCACCATCACACACTTTTCCAGCCCTAAAATGTTGCGATACCCCTTGGCACTTCAAGCGGTTTATAAGAGGCATTTTTAGTCCTCTTATACAATTTTACTACACACGGCTTTCCCCGCTTGTGACAAGCAAGCAGATATTTTTGATTGATTCAATATGGAGCAGATTTGAAATAAGAAAATCCTACGATATTGAGGACTCCTCATTCAACATGCAAAACAATGAACACTCTTGATAAATTAGCAGCTTGCCTTAAAAGAGAGTATAAAGGCATCCCTACCGTTTGAGAAGGTCTCTACACTCTCGAGAAGACATAGCGATGTATTATCTTTTTAGGCTCCTAAAACAAATAGTATTTGTAAAGTTAATCAGCCGTGTAAAGGTGTGCTTAGAAACTATAGCGTAACCCTAAAATACCTTGAAGAGCATTTTTAATCTTATGTCCTTTTAGGTAATATGCTTCCGCATAAAGTGTCAGTTTATCATTGACCGAACTGTTTAAACCAATTCCCAATTTACCCGCACTACCTGATAAGTCTGTGATAAATTTATACTGATTATTAATTGTCGTATAATTATTATTTATATTCTCACGCAACCAAGCTGCCATTATATAAGCTGTTAATGAAGTTTCTGAATTCACAAAGAATTCATGTCCCGCCGTCAAGCCAACTTCACTACGAAATGAAATTAACGGTCTTAGATCACCGATCATTCCATTGGAAAGTTTTATTTTTTTACCTTCAACCTGTAGGCCTGTTAGCTTGATATAAGGCTGCATCCAAGTATTTTGCGCTGGTTCAAAATAACAACCAATCTCAAATGATCCACCTATCGCCCACTGATTGTAATGACTTTGAATCGCTAAACCATTCGTTGAGATGGCTTTCAAATTATCTCGGTAATAATTATATTTCAAAACACCATCCATATACCATCCACGATGATCAAAATAGGTTGCGTATGTTCCAATGCTATAGGAGCTCAAATCACTGTCACCCCCTCGTGCATGAGAAACACGTGCTTGATCATAACTAGCAAAACCACCAACATATAACTCTCCATGCCTTAATTCATTCAACTGATCAGCACCAAGAACTAAACCTGTCTGCCCAAGCTTAAAGTGTGTATGTCCTGTAGCAATGCGTTCTCTGCTCTTAATCCCATAAGTCCATAGCTCGATATCTTTCCTATTTTTGTTCCAAATTTTTCTACCATTCCGTACAGTTTGCAACTCATTGTTAAAAATAAGTCCAGGAACTACGGACAACGTTAACACGGCATCTGTAGAAGGTGTCGTTGCTGTTCCACCAGGCACGAACGGATTTGTAGGATCTGGAATAGGGTTTTCTGGTCCACTGAGGCGGTCTGCAGATAAAAACCAAACTTTTCCATTTTCATCCTTTCTTTCTTTTAGGCCATACATATAAGTTCCACCATCAATGGCGTTAATGTTTTCACCCTTAAGATCTGTCAGTATAAAATGCGCTCCACCACTTTGATCTGTAATTAAATCACGCTTATTTGAAAAAGGGTCCGTGATCTCAACGCCAGAATCAGCAACACTTATCGTATGATTCCCTACGCCTTTCTCAACGAAGAGATAGTCACCACGGTTTTGGGCAATCGTGGTATTGAACGCAAAATGTAAACTTCCTGAAAGATTATTCACATGAAGCTGAGAATAATATGGATCAGAACCCGTAAACGAAAAAATAACACTCCCCTCACCACTTAATTTTTGTATCATAGAGCTTTTTCCATCAAACTCATCAGTGAGTGAGTACAGTTTTGTATCTTTTCCATTTAAAAGAATATCTTCTACGGTGGTGCGATGTTGATCATTCCCAGCATAAAGATGAAGCTGACCAGAATGATTTACCTGTGTCTTGCTTTCTAATGTCGCTCCAGCATGTACCCATGATTTTGTTTCATCATTCATTGTTAGATTTTTTACAGATCCATCAGTATCTATTTCCTGAATAGCGCTCTCATTTAAAGTGACTCCAATAGCCTGACCGCCTTTTAAGATTCGCTGTTTACCACCAGCAAAAACCTCTGTATCAAATGCAAAACCACCATTTTTTGCACCTTCAGAGTTTTTTCCAACCTCTTGTACGCCCCCTCGCATAACTTTTGTATTCCAAACTTTACCCCCATCATATACTTTTTGTTGACCTAGTGTTTCATCTTGACCATAAATGACTGTATGAGAAGCGCTACTCCCTTTAATCTCTCCTCCAACATCCCCCTCCCCGAAAACGAGCTGCTCCCCACCATAAATTTTTGTCCCCTCTACTTTTCCTCCATTTCCAACACTTTGCTGTCCACCTTCTTTAACGACAGCATTTTTTGAAAAGCCTTGTTTTCCCTTTAAAGCTTGAACATTTTCAATTCCATCATGTTCAATTTTACTATTCTCACTGAAACCTCCTGCATACACATAAAGCTCTGCGCCATTTTTTACCGTGTTATTGATGGATCGTCCTGGACTATCAATCTCACCATCATTTGAAATGTATGCTTTACCTTCATTATCAAGGACATAATTTTCAAGCAGTGCCCCATCTTTAATAGAGATAAGTTCAGGTTTTTTAAGAAACGCTGTATTTTGTTCTCGTGCATTATATCCAACATTGTCGCGACTATTGCCATCAAGCTCCTGTTGACTCGCGAACATTCTAGCACCCTTAACAGTAGCAAAATCGCTAGGCTTTTTTAAAAAGCCTAATTCATTGTGCCTCCTTACAATGAAATCATTCGATGCTCCAAGTATACATCTTCCTGTTTTCATATCTTCATTGTATTGATCCTGAAATACTTGGTTATTTTCATAACTTGCAGATTGACAAAAAAGCGATGTCCCCCCCTCACTTGCAGCAGCAGCCTGTATAAAACAACTGCTCAACATGAGTACCCAAAAATTTCGTTTCCATTTATATTGTGTAGCCATATCCTCCCCCCCTCTTCACGTCTGCATAGACACCAAACGTAACTAGCTCTACAAAATATATTTTCAACCTTGAATTGTAATAATTCTTCTGAGTAGCCCCATCACTTTACTCAAAAACCGTTCTTTACAATCTCTTAGATGCATTTTTAATCGAAAATATAAGGAAATTCCTGCATTCCTTCAAAGTTTTTTCATCAAAGAAAAAAGTAACACTTAATAAACTATAATATAAAATTAGAGTATATAATCTGTCATGAAAAGCAAAGCTGCATGGGCTGAAAAATTGTTTACAATTTATTAAAGATTTTTAAAAACAATTATACCTTTAAAGATAATTTACAAATACCCCTAATAATTAGAAACTATAACGTACCCCTATAATGCCCTGAAGAGACTGTTTTGTTTTACGCCCTTTAACATAATGCGCCTCACCATAGAACTTCAACTTCTCACTCACTAAACTGCTTAAACCTATCCCTAATTTACCCGCATTCCCTGACAAGTCCGTAGTAAATGGATGGTGTTGATTAATCAACGTTTGATTGTCATCTTTATTCTCACGCAACCATGCTGCTGTGATATAGGCAAGGGATGAAGAAGCCTCATGAGAACCAAATTCATACCCTAAAGATAAGCCAACCTCACTGCGTAATGAAGTAAATGGACGCAGATCACCTACCATGTCATTCGATAACTTGATTTCTTTACCCTCAACTTGCAACCATGTAAATTGTCCATAAGCTTGCAGCCAACTGCTCTTGGACGTTTGAAGTCGATAACCCACTTCAAAGGAGGTTCCAACGGCCCATTGCGTATAACTTCCTTCAATCCCTAAACCATTCGTTGAAACGGCCTTCAGAGTATTTTGATAATGATTATATTTTAAAATACCATCGAGATACCATCCACTATGATCTAAATAAGTGACATAAGCGCCAATGCCATAACTATTGATACCGCTGGTACCCCCTCGTGCATGCGCAATGCGTGCGTGGTCATAACTGCCAAAACCACCGATATAAAAATCTCCATTTTCCCATTCGCTTAAACCATTGATCCCTAAAACGATACCGGTCTGATCGAGCTTAAAGTCTATATGCTCTGTCGCAATGCTTTCTTTAGACTTAATCGCGTAAGTCCATAAAGCCGTATTCTTTTTACTTTTATCTAGAATTCCTCTTCCCATACGCACGCTTTGCATTTCGTTGTGAAATACCATCGCTGGAGCTACAGACATAGACAAAACCGCATCTGTAGAAGGTGTGGTTAAAAAGTCAGAAACTGAAAGCTTCTCACTTAATTGTGGAAAAAGTTGATCTTTATGAACTGGACGCAAAGTCATTTGATCCGCTGAAGATTGAGAAGAGGCTGAAACAACAACCGCTTGCTTTTCATCAGAAAGAGGATGCGGACCGACTGGAGGTCCTCCTTCAATCGTTTGACTTCCCAGAGTTGAAACAATTGAAGAAACTGGAGCTGGAGATTTTTGACTTAAGTTGGGGCGATTTTCTCTTCGACGTGGCAACTTAATCGCATGCTCTTCTGTATTTGTAAGAGTTGAAAGAGAAGAAATCGGTTGATTTTGACTTAAATGCCGCGCAGATCTGCTTCTACTCCGTGGCAAACTATTAAGAAATGGAAAATTATCAATAAAGACTGCAGATAAATACCAAACTTTTTGCTCCGCATCCTCACCAATTCTTTGTTTTAAACCATACACATAGGTTCCCCCATCAACAATATGAATTTTTGCACCAGAAAAATTTTGTAGAGTAAAAGATGCACCTCCACTTTGATCCAAAATTAAATCAAGTTCTGTTGAAGAAGGATCAACAATTTCAATACCAGAATCAACCACACTTATTGTGTGAAAACCACCACCATTTTTGATAAAGAGATAATCACCCTCTCCTTCTGCAAGGCTGACATTAAAATTGAAATGGTGACTACCCGAAAGCTCATCAACATAAAGCTTGGAGTAATGTAAATCGGATTCCGTAGAAGTAAAAACAATCTCTCCTACACCGCTCAACTTCTTAATATACGTTTCTGTGTTTCCATATCCATTAGAAATAGAGTACAATTTAGCATTTTCTCCCTCTAAATTGATATCTTCTACTGTCGTCTGATGATTTTTTTCAGTATAAAAACGATCATCTCCAGCATAAAGATGGAGACTACCAAAATTCTGAACCGTTATTTCTCCTTCTAATATCGCACCAGCAAAGACCCGTGAATTGGCGCCCTCTCCAATTGTTAGATTTTTTACAATGCTCCCAGCATGAACTTCTTGAGCAGCATGGCGGTGTAAAGTCACAATATCCACCTCTCCGCCTGCTAATACTCTCTGTACACCACCTGCAAAAATCTCAGTATTCACGGCTAAACCGCCAGCTTTTTCTGCAAAGTTATCATCACCAGGAAACCATTTAGCAAGAGTTTGTATTCCTCCACTCATCACTTTTGTTCCCACTGCCATTCCATCATCATACACATTCTGCTGTCCTGGTATGTCCCCTTGACCATAAATTATCGTATCATAAGCACTGCTCCCAACAATTCCACCGTTCACATAACTATCTCCCCAAACCAGCTGATTACCACCGTAGATTTTAGCCTGCAATGCTGTTCCCCCTCCTTCTACCTTTTGTTGCCCGCCCTCGTAAATAATCGTAGACTCTGAGATCCCCTGTTCCCCGATAATCTCTAAACCACCATTTTCAATTGTTGTATTTTCACTAAAGCCACCAGCCTCAACATAAAGTGTCCCAGATCCTGCAACTGTAGCGTTAATGGACTTTTTAAGAGCATCTTTCTCTCCATCATTAGAGATATAAACTATGCTACCATCACCAAGCCAAAAGTTTTGTAAAATGCCTCCTCCCTCACGAATACTGAAATTAATGACATCAGAGATACTAAAATCTTTTGAAGATGCCATATTTTCTTCTTTTTCAGGAAGCTTATCTATAGGCGATTCCGCATGAGGTGAGGGGATTACAGGAATAGAAGTTGTTTGTGGTGTAGCCAAATACCATATTTTTCCACCGTTATAATCTTTTTCCTTTAGAACATATAGATAAGCTCCACCATCAATCGTGCTAATCTTTTCACCAGAAAAATCCGTCAGAGCAAAATGAGCCTTTCCGCTTTGATCATTAATCAAATTAAGTTCAAGAACTAAATTTTGCGTTTGTAGAGAAGAATTGGCAATTTCAATACCAGAATCAATCACGCTTATTGTGTGATGTCCATCGCCCTTTTTTATAAGGAGATAATCTCCGCGTTGCTCCTCAAAATTGGTATTTAGTCTAAAATGTAAACTCCCTGAAAGATTACCGACCTCAAGTTTAGAGTAATGTGGATTAAATACGGTAGAAGTAAAAATAACGCTGCCATCACCACTCAGATTCTCAATCAAAGAACTTTCGCCATCCATCTTAGAAGCAATAGCGTACAATTTTGTATCTTTGCCATTTAAAACAATTGTTTCTACTTCAGTACGAGATCGATCAGCACCAGCATAAAGATAAATTCGTCCAGAATCATGAATCATGGTGCTTCCTTCTAATGTTGCCCCAGAATGTAACCATGATTGTGCTTGATCCTTAATGATTAAATCTTTTACATAGCCCCCTAAATCTATTGCTTGGAAAGCATTCCCTTGTAAAAGAACTCCAAGAGCTATTCCTCCCGCTAAAACGTGTTGCTCTCCACCAGAAAAGACCTCTGTATCAAATGCAAAACTGCTATAATCGTCTAGGTTATCTTCTACATAAAGATTTTGTACTCCTCCTGCCATG
This sequence comes from Bartonella sp. AU16XJBT, assembly GCF_028618665.1. Classification (GTDB taxonomy): domain Bacteria; phylum Pseudomonadota; class Alphaproteobacteria; order Rhizobiales; family Rhizobiaceae; genus Bartonella. The sequence goes on along the minus strand of NZ_JAQITF010000005.1, from coordinate 151,712 downwards.
ATCTTTGTGTTAAAAACCTCTCCATCATCGTACACATTCTGATATCCTATTACTCCATTTTCACCAGAAATAACGCTGTCATAAGCGCTGCTCCTTACCATCGCCCCTTTAATATCAGACTTTCCTGAAACAAACTGCTCACCACCGTAAATTTTAGCCCCTTCAACTTTCCCCCCATCTTCAACCTTTTGTGTTCCCCCTCTCTTAACTGTACTATCTTGTGAAAGCCCCTGCTTTCCAATAAGCTCAGTCCCTCCTCTTTGAATTGTCGTATACAAGCTAAAACCACCGCTATAAAAGGAAAGCGTTCCACCATCTTTAACTGTATTACTAATTGAAGTTTCTCCATTGCTCTCAACTTTTTCACCGCTACTATCAAAGCTAGGATCCGTAATCGTGACAATCATTCCCTTTTCAATGGTGAGGTCTGTGAGATCATTCGATAATGAAGCCATAACAGATGGTTGCAAGCTAAAATCAGAAAATAAAGAGGTATTTGCCTCATCAACAGCATAATTCGCATCTAAATACCAAATTTTACCGGTGCCTTTATCGTTTCTATGTTTCAAACGATACCTATAGGTTCCGGCATCAATAGCCCTGATTTTTTCACCAAAAGTGTTTGTTAGAGTAAAATGAGCGTTCCCACTGTGATCAGAAATTAATTTAAGCTTTTTGTAAGAAGAACTTGTAATTTCACGACCAGAATCAGCCACACTTATTGTGTGAGAACCAGAGCCACTTTCTTTAATGACAAGATAATCACTAAGATGCTTGGCAAAATTAACATTAAAATCGAAATGGAAAGAACCTGAAAGATCCTCAATATTAAGCTCTGAGTAACGCTTATCAGTCCCGAAAGACGTAAAAATAACTCTACCATTTCCTTTTAAATTCTGGATATTAACATGAGTTTTTTTTCTGTTATCTTCAGAAGCAATAATATAGAGTTTGGTATCTTCTCCATTTAAATTAAGATTTTCTACTTCCGTAACCGCTTCATCATTTCCAGCATAAAGATAGAGGCTGCCAAAGTCATAGACATTTGTATCTTTGTCTAATATTGCCCCCGCAAAAGCCCATGACCTTGCTTGATGATTAATTGTTAGATCATCCGTATATCCAGAATCATATATCTTCTGAGTAGCTCTATCGTATAAAGTAACTTTACTCGCATTCCCTCCCGAAAAGATATTCTGCATCCCATTTTTAAAAAGTTCGGTATTGAATGCAAAAGCCCCCTCATTGATTGTAAAATCTTCCTCTTCTATATCGGCTGTATCAGCATCTTCTGAGAAGCTGTTATTAAAATTCTCTTTACCATCAAGATTCTGAACCCCTCCTTTCATAACCCTTGTGTCAACAGCTATCCCCCCACTATAGACACTTTGTATTCCTGGCATTCCATCAGCAGCATGAATTTCAGTGCCATAAGCACTGCTTTCCTTATCTTTACGCGACGAACCTTCTCCAAGGATCCCCTTACCAAAAATAATCTGCTCACCACCATGAATTTTAGTCCCTTCAGCATTTGCACCACTTTCAACAATTTGTTGTCCCCCTTTTTTAACAAAAGCATATTCTGAACTGCTCAAGCTTTGGACAAACTCAATCCCACCATGCTCAATGATCGTATCCCTACTCACACTTGCTGCATCAATGTAGAGTTTTCCACCCTCTTGAACCGTATTATTGATGGAATAGGCAGCATCTTCATAGCTAAAGCTATTTATTTCAGAACCTTCAGAGTCACGATTCGTAATATAAATAGCAACCCCATCGCTTATTATTGAATTTGTGAGAACTTCAAAGAGTAGATTTTCTAATCCCTTCTTTTCCTCTTCTGAAGACTTCCTTCTTTCTAGTGTCTTTTCATGCGCTATCATTTTTGCCCCCTCTTTTTTCTCTTTTAATCCCCTCACTTTTGATAACAATTTTTTTGTCTCTTCTAGCTGTTCATTGATACCTACTGGTGTTAACAGCTTTTCTTTTAGTGTTGCTACTCCATCTGCATTCGCAATCTTGACAAAAAAACTACTGGTCATTAACGCACAAAAACTTAATTTCAATTTGCGTTGCATTATTCACACTCCATAATTCCAAATTTAAATCCCCCCCATTTAGAAAAAAGTGCATAGACCAAAACAACATTCTGTAATGACTCAACCGCATATTTTTTTAAGATAATAAAGCATTCGATGATTAAGCTCTGACAGATCAAATACACACTATGTGTTTTTAAATGTATGCACAACTAAAAGATTTAATTTTTACTTATGCAACTAAAAAGTGTTATAATTATATTCATAAAAAAAATTTTAATATTTTTGAGACACTAAAACACTGATCTACGAATAAGATTGATCCCTCAATGATAAAAATGGCCTTAAACTTTAAAGGAAATAGCACTATGAATGAGAGCGGTCTTTATGGCCACATATTTCCATCTTTTACAGCATTTAAAACAGTTTCTTTATTCTATTCAATTTTGATAATCTAAAAAACACTTATTGATGTTCATCAGTCTATCATCATTGTTCTAATATATTAAGAAACCTCATAATATCGACTCGACACTGATTTGAAATTTTTATAATTATAGTCGATTAATTCATATTTGATTTGTCATATACTGAAAGGGACATTCTATTCATGTCTATAAACTTAGAAATGCAAGGTACAAGCAACAGAAATTCCCCTCGTCGTATTTTGTTTGCAAGCCTTATTGGCCCAACAATTGAATTCTTTGATTTCTATGTCTTTGCCACTGCCGCAGCTCTTATATTTCCTCATGTGTTTTTTCCAACACAAAATGATCAGATTGCCATTTTACAATCTTTTCTGATCTTTGGAGCAGCCTTTTTTGCTCGGCCCTTTGGATCAATTGTCTTTGGACATTTTGGAGATAAAATTGGAAGAAAAGCAACACTCATTGCCTCTCTTCTCACAATGGGTCTTTCAACAGTCATTATTGGTTTTCTTCCCACATATGAAACCGCTGGATGGTTTGCCCCCTTCCTCTTAACCTTGTGCCGTATTGGACAGGGAATGGGATTAGGGGGAGAATGGGGAGGCGCTGTTTTGCTCGCAACAGAAAATGCCCCTCCAGAAAAGCGGGGCTGGTATGCAATGTTTCCCCAATTGGGCGTTCCAATCGGTTTGTTTTTATCCATTGCTGTTTATTTAGGTCTGTTATACTTCCTTGATCATGATGCACTTGTCGCTTGGGGATGGCGCATTCCTTTTATTGCTTCAGTTGTTTTTATGATTATAGGATTATGGGTTCGTCTTTCAATCAATGAAACTGTTCAATTCAAAAAAAATCTTGAAAGTAAAGAACGTGTCAAAGTTCCTATCATCGATGTCTTTTTAAAATGTCCTCGAATTTTATTTCTTGGAATATTTTCTGGTATGGCAACATTTGTTTTGTTTTACTTGGTTACTGCATATTTGTTAAGCTATTCAACAAACCATTTGCAATTGTCATATTATCAAGCTCTTCAAGTCGAAATTGTCGGTGCTATTTTCTGCGGAATTTTTACGATCATTACTGGAAGACTCGCTGATCGTATTAGACGAAGAACTTTGATGATTTGGATTACAATCATCACCGGTATCTATTCTTTCGCAATTCCTTATTTCTTAAATTCCGGAGTTATAGGAGTCCTTGCAATGTCTGTCATTGGTTTGTCTATCATGGGGATGATATACAGTCCTCTTGGTGCTGTTTTGGCTTCACCATACCCGACAGCCATTCGATACACAGGCTCTTCTATTACTTTCAACTTATCTGGTATCGTAGGAGCCTCTCTCGCACCTTATATTGCAGAATACTTGGTGCAACATTTTGATACGTCTTATATCGGCTATTATTTGCTTTTTGCTTCTTTTATTTCACTGATTTGTTTTGTCGGATTTACAGATGATGAAATATCCAACTAAAATATAATAACGAAGAATAAAATAAAGACTGGCAGAAAAAATGCCGCCAGTCTCATTTTTAAAGACATAGGTTGCGGTATACTCCACCACAATATTCCCGCAAACAATGCACTCAAAAAGAAAAATAAAAAATCCGCAATATTGCTCATATCAGCAACAGCAAATACCCCTGATAGGATATGCGTTGTCCCCAACCACGAAACGCAAAAAAAAGCCAGCATTACAGCCCATAAAACAAGCAAAATTCGATCAATCATCATCGTCATGCCGTTTCATTTTTTTAATTATAGGCCATATCTTGAGCATGCCTAAAAGAAAAATAACAATAAAGACCCAACGCCCTCCCCCTGATCCTTCCACAATAAAAAGGGCTGGGTTTACGATTCCTACCAATCCTATCAAAACCATAACAAAAGATACGAGGCGCATTAAACTTGTTTTTTCCAACAACGATCTTCAGTCTGTTGCCAATAGGTTAAATTATGATTTTCCATTTTATATTTTTTCCACTGCGCCCGAGCAAAATTCAACTGCTCATCATTTCTACCATCAAATAGTACGACAAGCCGTTGATAAGCATTAATATCCGAACAAACAGCTCCCTCTATGAGAAAACGAATCTTTGAATCATTCGGATTTTCTTGTCCTATCGTCAGAAATACAGGCTGAAGGTTCGCATATTGATCACACTCCGTTCCATGTCCAATAAATGATTCATCAGCATAAACCCATAAATGCATATCTATAGAATCGCGTTGTTCTTTACTCACGCATTGTATTGTTACCTTACCAAAACGAGCCAATGCACGCTCCACAAGCGTTGGCAAAATATCTTTCAGCGTTGACTGCGTCAAATGATAGAATAAAATGTCCAACCTCTTAAGCCCTCATAACTCTTTATAAAAAAGCTAACATCTTTTTTAGAGACACTTCTATACTCCTCATATAAAAGGAAACGGTTCAAGATATAAACCTCTTTTTCAATTGAGATGCATTATCTTTTTGCCCGTGGTTTTAAAAGACTCTTTAAAAGATAAAAAAAATTATTTTCAACGTTAATAAAAAAGTTTTTTAAATTATTTTCTAGATTCTTTGTAGACTATCATTAAAAATAAAATATAATATGTGAAAAAATTAAAGGGAATTTAACGAGAAACCTTATATTATTTATTTGCTAAAAATGTCCAATTCATGGAAGGATGTTTTTTTAATTTTATTGCATTTTAACCGGAAGCAGTAAAAATATTTGCTATCGAATTAAAGACTGAGGATGTTCCCCAATTTATGCGTATTATTGAGTTCTACATCCTGAAACGTGTCTTTGTTTTGTTTAGTTCTGTCATGATTGCAGCAGTAGGCGTTAGTTGGACGGTGCAAATTCTTGCGCGGATAAACTTTCTCACAACAAGTAAACAAACACTCCTCACAGTCTTGCAATTTTCATTCTCATTGGTTCCTTCTGTTATTTTTCTTGTCATTCCATTTGCATTAATGATCGCAGTTATAACCACCCTTTCAGCAATGAATCAAGACTCAGAACTTGCTGTTATTAATGCCTCTGGTTTTCCTAAGAGTACTGTTTGGAAACCTATTCTTCTTCTTGCTATTGTTGCATCATGTATCTCCTTTTCTATAGCTAATTTTGTTGTTCCTCAAGCGCGTCTTCATATGCGACAAATGCTAGCAAGTGCCCATTTTGATCTTATTAATCTGTTCATTAGTGAAGGAAGCTTTCAAAAACTCGCCAATAACCTTTACATAGAGATCGGCGAACGGAATCCAAACGGAACACTTGGACGTCTTTTCATTGCCGACCAGCGTGACCCTAAAACTGATCTTTTTTATTATGCAACAAAGGCCTCTATCGTAAGCAATCAAAACGGTCGCTTTTTAATCCTCAATAACGGTGAAATAGAAAGAGTTAATCATGAAAATAATAGCGTTTCAATCGTTCAATTTAGCGCATACACCTTTAGCCTAGGGGAATTTATTCCCAGTGATAAAACACCTACTCTTTATCCAAAAGATCGGTCTCTTTCTTATTTACAAAAACCTGACCCAAAAGATCCCTACTATCAACGAAAACCACTCCAATATAAAGCTGAGTTTCACCGCCGACTAACACAATGGCTCTATCCAATCGTTTTTTCACTTATTGCATTAGCAGCGGCGGGAAACGTAGGCTCCCATCGACAAGCACGCTACTGCGCAAATTTTTCGGCGATTGCCCTTTCTTTTCTGGTCTATTGGATAGGGTATTTTTTCGCCGAAAAAGCAAAAAACGATCTTGCATATGTTCCCCTTCTCTATATTACGCCCATAGGAACAAGTCTATTTGTCTTTTTTATGCTTTTAACGAATCATAAAATTGGACTCCCCGCAAAACTTAATGAAATACTTCAAATCACTTTTCAAAAAGTAGTGAACAAATTTGAACATCGAAAATCTCAAGATTCTCTGGATGAAATATCATGATTGGGTGGACACTTGGACGCTATTTTTTTATACGTTACCTTAAAATAACTTGTTATTTTTGGGGGAGTATTTTTGTTCTTGCTCTTTTAATCGATTTTACAGAAAACTCCGGTAGACTGCCTTCCCTTCCGCATTATACCGCAAAAGATGCATTTCTCCTCTCTGTTTTACGCATCCCTTTTATTATGCAACAACTTATCCCTTTTATTGCACTCTTTTCTGCAATGACAACGCTTATCTCGCTTAATAAAAAACTTGAACTTGTCGTGACGCGCTCAATCGGTGTTTCTGCATGGCAATTTCTTATGCCAGCTTGTTTGGGAGCTTTTCTTTTGGGATTATTTTCAATTCTTCTCATCAATCCACTCGCTGCCTGGGGATTTTCTCAAGCAGAAAAAATGATGACTGAATGGCGCAATAATAATGTCCTAACATCTCTTCATAATACGCGTATCCACTGGTTAACACAGCGTACAGATTTAGGTAGAACAACCATTGGAGCTAAATTTATCACCGATCAAGGGCTTTCTCTTCTCGATGCAACCTTTGTACAATACAAAGACGACGCAACCGTCAAAAATTGGATTAACACCCCAAAAGCAACCTTGACCAATGGCGCTTGGCTATTAACAAATGGAACAATCTATAAAATAGGACATCCTCCTGAAAAATTTACCGTGTTGAAAATAAAAACCAATCTAAAGCCTGAATTTTTAACGGAACGTCTAGTGAACCCCGCAACTATTCCATTTTACCAATTGCCAAAAAAGATCATGATCGCACGTTCATTTGGCTATTCTGCTCATAATTTTGATATGTATTTACAATCTTTGATTGCCTTACCGGCATTGCTTGTGGCAATGACTCTCATTGCAGCAACTGTATCTTTAAATTTTACACGTTTTGGACAATCTAGAACGTTGATTCTTGGTGGCGTAATAGCTGGATTTATGCTTTATGTTATTTCCGTACTTGTTCAAGCTTTTGGTAATGCTGGATATATTCCACCAATTATTGCCGCTTGGACACCTGTTGTTATTGCATTATTCTTGGGAATGTCTTTTTTACTTCATAAAGAGGATGGCTAAGTGAAAGCATTAACACGTAAGAAAATCATTTTAACAAAATTAAGTGCTCTCACTTTCAGAAGTGTTATAGCGGTTATTTTAGGAGGAGCGTTGCCTTATTGTGCACACGCCCAAAGCCTTATGTCTCCTCCTCAAAGTCGCATTCAAAACCCAGAACGTCCTCTTTTGCTCTCTGCGGATGAACTCATCTACAACCGTGATGAAAACACTGTTTCTGCCCAAGGTAATGTCCAAGTTGAATATGATGGCAATAAAGTTGTCGCTCAAAAAATCATTTACAACCAAAAAACAGGACGACTTATAGCACAAGGAAACGTTGAAATTACTCAAAAAGATGGTAATAAGATTTATTCTAATCAAATTGATATGACCAAAGATCTTGGTGAGGGTTTTGTAAACGCCTTACGCATTGATACAGCCAACAATGTGCACTTTGCCGCTCAAAATGCTACACGCAAAAATAATCAGGTAACAATCTTTGAAAATGCAAGCTATACAGCCTGTGAACCTTGCTCTTATAAACCAGATAGAGATGTCTTATGGAAAATTAAAGCCAGAAAAATCATATGGAATAATCGCGTAAAAAAAATTCGTTTTGAAAATAGCAGTTTTGAAGTTTTTGGTGTACCGATTATAAAATTTCCAAATTTTGAGCTCTATGATCCAACTGTCAGGCGTGCTAGTGGTCTGCTTACGCCTAATTTTTTCTATACTGATTATCTCGGTATGGGGATGAAGAATTCTTATTTCTGGAATCTCGCTCCCCATTATGATTTTACGCTTTCTTCTACGGTTTATACTCAACAAGGACTTTTAACCGAAGGGGAATGGCGTCAGCGTTTTAAAATGGGCAGTTATAACATTCGCTTTGCTCATATATATCAAATGAAACCGCATAGATTTGATGATGATACGATTGATGCACAGCATAAAAACCGTTATATGCTGGCAACAAAGGGGGATTTTCGTATTAATTCACACTGGACTTATGGATGGAATATTCTTGCACAATCCGATCGGCATTTTAGTCGTGCCTACAAGCTTGAAAACTATAGCAATCCTACACAATTTTCCCAGATCTATCTGAATGGTCTTGCAGGAAAAAACTATTTTGATATGCGTTTTTATCATTTTAAAATTCAAGATTCGATATTGAATGATCCTCATTATGAACGTCACTCTCAGCAAGCATGGGTTCTACCACGCATCGATTATTCTTTTATACCAGATGAGCCCATTTATAATGGAGAGCTTATCTTCCATAGCAATATACAATCAATTTACCGTCGTCATGCCGACTTCAGTTCACCCAACTGGAACGAAAATCCTCTCAACACTGTAAGACTTTCTGGCATGGCTGGAAATAGTTTGCGTTTAACAAATGAGCTTCAATGGAAAAAGCGCTTTAACACGCACAATGGCCTCATATTAACCCCCCTTCTTTCTCTACGGGCCGATATCCTTACAACCAATGTACACGAAAATCATGCTGCTTCTGTAGAAAACAATAGCTTATCCGCGATTCGTGGCTCAACAATTCGTAGTATGGCAACAGCAGGGTTGGAAGCACGCTATCCCTTCCTTATTACAGCTGCTCATTCTACACATATTATAGAACCAACCGCACAAATTTTTATACGCAATAACGAAAAATATATCGGACAACTTCCTAATGAAGATGCACAAAGCTTTGTCTTTGATGCAACCACTCTCTTTCAACGAGATAAATTTTCTGGTTATGATCGCGTAGAAGGTGGTACAAGAGCCAATATAGGTCTAAGATATTCTGGAAGCTTTAATGACAATTGGTCTCTTTATGGTCTCATTGGGCAATCCTTTCATCTGGCAGGAAAAAATTCTTTTGTAGGAAAAGACCTTGTTAATGTTGGTATTCATTCTAGCTTAGAGGCAAAACGTTCAGACTATGTTGCAATGTTTGGCGCAACCCATAAAAATGGTTTTTCCTTAGAAACACGTGGACGCTTTGACAAAAAAACAGGAAAAATCCGCCGTAGTGAAGTCGAAGCATCACAAAGGTGGAAAAATTTTTGGGCCTCTGTACAATATGCTTATATCGCAAGCCAACCGAATTACGAATATCCACGAGAGCGCCAAGAAGTTTCTTTTCAAACGGGCTTAAAACTGGCAGACTATTGGTCCATTAATAGCAATGCCGGTTATGATCTCGTATCTGGTACATTCATAAAACGAGGAATTAGCTTGAATTATATAGATGAATGTTTCGGGTTCACATTCGGTTATCAACAAGTAATGAATCCGGGGAGAAAAACACCCTTGCAAAACTTTAATTTCTCTCTCTCATTGCGTACAATCGCAGATATCGGAAAAAAGATAAATTCAAATTTATAAAGAGAATGTATAGGTAATTTAACTTATTATTGTTTTTATGAAAGAAAACGTGTAGTTTAAGTCATTGATGAGAATTAATAAACATTGCGAAAGCTTATTTACATGAATAAAAAGCTTATTTACATGAATAAATTGAAAAAGCATGTTCTTGCTTTATTTTGTATTACGTCTTTGAGCGTAAGCAGCCTGCTGATAAATGAATTTTTGATTCCGTCGGCATTTGCTCAGACTGCTATTGTTGTTACAGTTAATGGCAATCCTATCACAAATTATGATATACAAAGGCGCATTGCATTTCTCAGATTGCAACACAAACAAGGCAATTTGGTGGCTCAGGCTAAAAAAGAGCTTATCGAAGAAGAACTAAAAAATATTGAAATAAAGCGCCGTAATGTTGAGATAAGCAATGATGAAGTTGATAAAGCTTTTGAGAATTTTGCAACGCAAAATAATATGACAATTGATCAGCTCAACCAAATTCTGATCCAAAATGATATCACTGTACAACATTTTAAAGATTACATCCGTGGACAAATAGGATGGGGGCGTCTTGTTAGCGCACGCTATCAAGCTCAAATGGGTATGGTTAGCGAACAAGAAGCTGTGCGCAGAATATTAAAAAATGGTGGTGTTAAACCTTCAACCAACGAATATACATTACAGCGCATTGTTTTTGTTATTCCTGCCCATCGTCGTTCAGAAATCTTGGAAAGACGTCAAAGAGAAGCGAGCAATTTCCGCGCACATTTCCGTGGATGTGCAAATGCTCACAATCAAGCAAAAGGTATTTTAGACGTTACGATCCGTCATTTAGGAAAGTTTCTGGAACCTCAACTTCCCAGTGCATGGGAGCAAGCTATTCTTGCAACACCTGCTGGAAAAATGACAAAATTGCAAGAAACATCTGATGGAATCGAAGCCATTGCTGTTTGTAAAATAAAAAGGGTTTCTGATGATTATGTTGCTCGGCTGATATTTTCTCTTCAAGATAGTAAAAAAAGAAGCCCGAAAAAACTTGAAGAATTAAGCGAAAAGTATTTAGAAGAACTGCGGCGCGTAGCACGTATTCAATAATGACGGCTCTTGTTGTTAGTGGTGGGGATCCTGCCGGAATTGGTCCTGAAATAGCTCTAAAAGCGTGGAATTTGCGTGTTACCCGCCAAGTTCCGGCTTTTGTGCTTATCGCCGATCCAGATGTTATTCATTCACGCGCTCGTTTTTTACAGATGGATGTTGAGGTGGAATCTGTTTTAACCACCGATCCTGTCAAAAATTTTCAAAACGCTCTCCCTCTCATACCGTTAAAAAACAAACAAAGTGATCAATTAGGTTTTCCTTCTCCAAACAATGCTGCTGGAATCATTGAGGCTATTGAGCGCGGTGTTCAATTGATTCAAAGTGGACATGCTTCCGCATTGGTTACTTGTCCTATTGCCAAAAAGAATCTTTATGACGCCGGATTTGAATTTCCAGGTCATACAGAATTTTTAGCCGATTTGGCCCATAAAGCTTTTCATAAATGTTATCATCCAGTTATGATGTTAGCAGGGCCTCGATTAAAAACGGTACCAATGACTGTTCATATTCCATTTAAAGATGTTCCTTCACAGCTGACCCGTCATTTAATCATTCAAACGGCCTTCATTACTGAATGCGACTTAAAAACACGATTTCAAATAACGTCACCTCGGCTGGCTGTCGCTGGTCTTAATCCTCATGCTGGAGAAGAAGGTGCAATAGGAAAAGAAGATATTGAAGTTATCACTCCTGCTATTGAATATCTTAAAAAGAAAGGCCTCAATATTACAGGTCCGCTTCCTGCCGATACAATGTTCCATGAATGCGCAAGAAAAACATATGATGTTGCTCTTTGCATGTATCATGATCAAGCTCTTATCCCTGTTAAAACATTAGATTTTGATACCACCGTTAATATCACGTTAGGTCTACCTTTCATTCGTACATCTCCAGATCACGGAACTGCTTTTAACATTGCTGATAAAGGCATAGCTTCTCCTGAAAGCTTTATTGCTGCCCTTAAACTTGCAAATCAACTTGCAAAAAATAATTCGATACCATGCCAATAGATAATCTCCCTCCTCTGCGTGAGATCATTGATACATATGGATTACAAGCCCATAAATCTTTAGGGCAAAATTTCCTTTTTGATCTGAATTTAACATCTAAAATTGCTCGTCAAGCAGGCAATATAGAAGGAAAACCTGTTCTTGAAATTGGTCCAGGTCCTGGAGGACTCACACGCGCCTTGCTAGCAAAGGGCGCTATTGTAACAGCAATAGAGCGCGATGAGCGCTGCATACCGGCTCTCTTAGAAATAGAAAAGCACTATCCGAACCAATTAAAACTTATTTGTAATGATGCACTGAAACAAGATTTTTCAAAACTCTTTGAAACGAGCCCAGAAAAACCACGCATTATCGCCAATCTTCCTTATAATATTGGAACGCAACTCTTATTAAATTGGCTATTAGTGGAACCATGGCCCCCTTTTTATGAATCAATGACATTGATGTTTCAACGTGAAGTTGCCAAACGAATTACGGCTAAACCTCAATCTTCTCATTATGGACGTCTTAGTGTTTTAACTGGCTGGCGTACCACGGCTAAAATTGCCTTTGATGTTCCTCCTCAAGCCTTCATACCAGCGCCTAAAATAACTTCTTCCGTTGTTCATATCATTCCACGAACTCAACCTCTTGTCTGCTCTGCGCAAAAACTAAGCTTTATTACAAAAACCGCTTTTGGACAAAGACGAAAAATGCTTCGCCAAAATTTCAGAACTCTTGGAGGTGAAATTCTTTTAAAAAAGGCAGGAATTGATGGGACTCGCCGTGCTGAAACACTTTCAATTTCTGAATTTGTGACTATAGCGAATTTGATAACCTAAAAAGTATAACTTTTTTAAAATAATAAAAATATTAATCAATCTTTTCAAAAATAAGTTCATTAATAAAAGTTTCAAGAAAAGCACATCTCTCGCGTTTTGCGGTTTCAGCTAAATAAATTGACCTAATAAAAGATAAAGACTGATCTAAATCCTCATTAATTACAATATAATCATAAGAACGCCAATGCGTTAGCTCCGTTCGTGCATTTTCCAATCGTAAATTGATGATATCTTGACTATCTTCTGCTCGACGATGTAAACGCGAAACAAGCTCTTTCATTGATGGTGGAAGAATAAAAACAGATACGGTGTCTCCTGGCATCTTTTTTTGCATCTGCTTGGTGCCTTGATAATCAATATCAAATAGCATATCACGGCCAACACTCAATGTATTTTCAACAGTTTCACGTAACGTACCATAATAATTCCCATGGACTTCTGCCCATTCAATAAATTCATCTCTATCACGTTTATGGTCAAACTCTTCCTTGGAAATAAAGTGATAGTGGAGTCCATTTACTTCACTGGAACGCTTTTTCCTTGTGGTCACACTGACAGAAAGCTCTAAGTGTCCATCTTTTAAAAGCAACCTCGAAATTGTTGATTTACCAGCACCTGAAGGTGAAGAGAGAATAAATAAAAAACCGCGGCGTTGTTTTGTTTTTAGAGTATTCAATTCACTTTCAATGACTGTCATTACACCACTCTACTTTGTATAAATTTTTCTTCAAAATTTGGACGATACATTATCTAAACTTTTCCCTAATCAATTTTTTTAGCCGTTCTCAATATTATTCTACACTTTTATTGAGATAATTTATCAGAAATATATTAATTTATCTCTTAAATATTTTGTATCTATACGCTCATCCTACTTGTAACATACAAGAAAATCATTTTTTATCATTCTCATCAAAAGTTTAAGTAGAAAAATCTTACTATATTGGGGGCTTTCATTTACGATGTCAAAAAATGCGGTATCATTATAAATCAATGTCTTGCCTTTAATTCTCGCCATTTGTGAACATTCATATTATGTTCTTCTAAGGTTCGAGAGAAAACATGTCCTCCTGAACCATCTGCAACAAAATAAAGCGCATCACTGCTTGGTGGATGTGCCACCGCTTTCAAAGAATCGCGACCTGGATTTGCAATAGCTGTTGGGGGCAAACCATTAATTTTATAAGTATTATAGGGTGTTTCCTTCTCAAGATCTGAACGGTAAATCGCACGTCCCGATGGCTTTCCTTTTCCTCCAAAGAGACCATAAATTACCGTTGGATCCGATTGAAGACGCATATGCTTTGCAAGGCGGTTATAAAATACCGCAGCAACCATTGGCCTCTCTGCTGCAACACCTGTTTCTTTTTCAACAATTGAGGCCAATATGACAAATTCATCAATTGATTTAATGGGTAAATCAAGTGAACGCGTAGCCCATATCGCATGAATTAATTTTTTCTGTCCCTCATACAATCTGTTTATAATTTCTTTACGTGTTGTCCCCCGAATAAAGCGAACAGTATCCGTCATCAAATAGCCCTCTGGAGGCAAAACTTTTGGAAGGTCCCCAATCAAAATTTCATTTGCCGCTAAACGATCGAAAACTTGCTGAACCGTTAAACCTTCCGGTACTGTAAAGGCATACTCAATGGATTTTCCTTTCACAAGAATATCCATAATATCCTGCATTGAAGCATGGGCTGGAATTAAATATTCACCAGCCTTCAGGTGACTTGTGTTTTTGTGATAGCCAACCCCATAAACAAAAATATCTGATGATCGAATGAAACCACGTTTTTCTAGTAATGAAGCAATTTCACGAATTCCTGTGCCAGGACTGATAAGAATAACTTGTTCTTCCTCAATTTTTCCCTTTTCTTCAAAAATACTTTTTCCAATATAAAGAGGAATACTTATGCCGAAAAGAATAATCACAATCAGCATGAGAAAAAAATGACCAAGAATGACCAATGGATTACGGACGATAGATGATTTCTTTTGTTTTTTATGTGTTAACATGCCTAACTATCTGCTCAATGATTCAAAGAGGAATCACTTATGTCCTTTAATGATTTTCCATTTTTCACATCAGACATAACCCCTCAAAAGCGATTAAGGACAATATTATAACTTCTTAAGCAGAAATTAAATAAAAATACTTATTATCCCCTAAAACGCTGCATCACCAACGATGCATTTGTCCCACCAAATCCAAAAGAATTGGAAAGAATCGTATCAATCTTTCGTTCACGTGGTTTGTGCGGGACAAGATCAATTTTCGTTTCAATCGATGGGTTGTCAAGATTAAGTGTCGCTGGCGCTATGTTATCCCGTATAGCTAAAATACAAAAAATAGCCTCAGCAGCACCGGCTGCACCAAGTAAATGCCCGATAGAGGATTTGGTTGATGACATAGAAACTTGTGGTGCATAATTCCCTAAAACACGCTCAACAGCTGCTAGCTCTATGGAATCAGCCATCGTTGATGTACCATGAGCATTAATATAATCAAGTTCACTCACATTCACTTGTGCGCGCTTAAGAGCGGCCATCATACTACGCTGAGCCCCTTCACCACTTTCTGAAGGCGCTGTAATGTGGTAAGCATCACCCGATAAACCATAGCCGATAACCTCAGCATAAATACGTGCTCCTCGTTTTTTAGCATGTTCCAGTTCTTCTAAAACAACAACCGCCGCTCCCTCCCCCATCACAAAACCATCACGATCAGCATCATAAGGACGTGAGGCCCGTTCAGGATCATCATTGCGACAAGTAGAAAGAGCTCTACAAGCAGAAAAGCCCGCGAGAGATATCCGATTTATCGGAGATTCGGCCCCCCCTGCCACCATAACATCTGCATCACCGAACATAATCAAACGTGTCGCATCACCGATCGCATGGGCTCCTGTCGAACAAGCCGTCACAACCGAATGATTAGGCCCCCGTAAACCATATTGAATGGACACATAACCAGAAGCAAGATTAATCAAACGACCTGGAATAAAAAAAGGAGAAACACGACGCGGACCTTTATCACGAAGCGTATAACCAGCTTCAACAATGCCCTCAATCCCCCCAATCCCCGAACCAATTAATACCCCTGTACAAATCTGATCTTCATCATTCTTAGGAAACCATTCAGCATCTGCAAGTGCTTGGTTAGCAGCAGCCATTGCATAAACAATAAATGCATCAACCTTCCGTTGCTCTTTAGGTTCCATATACAAATCAGCATTATAAGTGCCCTCTGTTCCGTCCCCTACAGGGATACGCGCTGCAATCTGGCATGGCAAATCGGACACATCAAATTCAGTAATACGCCGAACACCACTTCTCCCTTCAAGAAGTCGTTTCCAACTATATTCAATATTACCAGCCAATGGAGATACCAATCCTAAACCAGTAACAACAACACGTCTCATAACTTCTAACCTTGAACTAAACTTCAGCTCTCAAAGCTCTCTTTTCAAAAGAACTCCGAAGAATACAGGCAAAAGCAATGAGTGCCTTTGCCCTTTGGTAATTATGCAGAAGCTTTATCAATGAACTTTACTGCATCACCAACTGTGAAAATCGTTTCAGCAGCTTCATCTGGAATTTCTACACCAAATTCTTCTTCAAAAGCCATAACGAGTTCAACGGTATCAAGGCTATCAGCCCCTAGATCGTCGATAAAGCTCGCATTTTCCACGACTTTATCAGCATTAACCCCAAGATGTTCCACAATAATTTTTTTAACGCGCTCTACTGTATCACTCATATTGAAATCCTCGAATTTATATTTTCCTATAATTTGGTTAACTATATCGGCTCATCTAATCAAGCAATAGATGCATTCCTTTAAAAGATTTTAGCAATGATTTAAAACATCCTGTGGATATCCCCTACAAAATGAACCAATCTGACATTCTGACATCAATTGATCAACGATCAAGTTAAAGAAATAGCGCATCTTTTCATTTTAATCGTTACTATCTAAAATAATACAGCTTATAAATCAATGTGGAATACAAGAAAATACTTAAATCATTGCCATTCCACCATTAATATGGAGTGTTTGACCTGTCATATAGGCCGCTTCATCGCTCGCTAGATAAACAGCAGCAGTGGCTATTTCTTGCCCACTCCCCATACGCTTCATTGGAATCGCAGCCATAATAGCTTCTTTTTGCTTTTCATTAAGCTTATCTGTCATTGCAGATTTAATAAATCCTGGAGCAATACAATTGACAGTAATGTTTCGCGAAGCAATTTCTTGTGCCAATGCTTTAGAAAAGCCTATCAAGCCTGCTTTTGCAGCACAATAATTCGTTTGTCCAGGATTTCCCACAACACCAACAACTGATGTGATATTAATAATCCTTCCATAACGACGACGCATCATAAAATGTGTTAATTCACGCGTCAAAAGAGAAGCAGCTGTTAGATTAACTTCTAAAACTTCATCCCAGTCTTTATCTTGCATACGCACAAAAAGACCATCCCTGGTGATTCCCGCATTGTTGACCAAAATATCAACACCATCCATTTCTTTTTCTGCAACTTCAGCCAATTGTTTAATCGATTGACGTTCAGAAAGATTAGCGGGAAACACAAAAACATTCTGTCCTAATTCTGCTGCCACTTCTTTAAGCTTGTCTTCACGTGTTCCATGAAGCCCAACAATGGCGCCTTGTGCATGGAAACAACGTGCAATTGCCTCACCAATTCCTCCTGATGCCCCCGTTACAAGAGCTTTACGTCCTGTTAATCTAAACATTTTTTTAACTCCTTATAGATTAAACGCCAAGCATCCCTAGCGCTGATTCTATTTCATCAACTGTTCCAATTGTTACCCCCTTTATATCCTTGTTAATACGGCGCGTTAAACCTGTTAATACTTTTCCAGAACCAACTTCAAAAAGCGCATCAACCCCATTAGCACCGATCCATTCTATTGTTTCACGCCACCGCACCCTCCCAGTCACTTGTTGAACAAGAAGAGTAGCAATACGCTCAGGATCGCTTTCTGGTGCAACAGAAACATTGGCAATCAAAGGAACAATAGGGGCGTTTTTGTTAACAGTCAAAAGTGCTTTCTTCATGGCATCCGCAGCAGGCTGCATTAAAGACGAATGAAAAGGAGCAGACACCGGAAGGAGAAGTGCACGTTTTGCACCTTTTGTTGATGCAAGCTCTACCGCTGCCTCAACGGCTTTTGCTTCACCTGAAATAACAATTTGCCCACCACCATTATCATTAGCAATCTGGCATAGTCCTTCTCCAGAAACAATTTTGCAAATTTCTTCCACAACGTGCTCTTCCAAACCGATAAGTGCTGCCATAGAGCCTTCACCAACCGCAACAGCAGCCTGCATGGCATTGCCACGAATGCGCAAAAGCTTTGCCGTATCGGTGAGACTCAATGCACCAGCAGCACAAAGAGCCGAATATTCGCCTAAAGAATGACCGGCAACAAACTTTACCTTTTCTTCTATACGAAGCCCTAATTGTTCCATCACACGAATGACAGCCATGGATACAGCCATTAATGCTGGTTGTGCATTGGCTGTTAACATTAAAACATCTGCTGGACCTTCAAAAATGATCTCTGATAATTTCTCACCCAAAGCATCATCAACTTCCTCGAAAACCATTCGCGCCACCAAAAATTGCTCTGTAAGCGCCTTCCCCATCCCAACAAGTTGACTCCCTTGCCCTGGAAAAATAAAAGCTGCACCCATTAATCGACTCCTCAATTGTGCCATTAAATGATTTTCTTTTGACCTTATTCTTCCGCAAAAAGTCAAGATAAAGTGCTTTATTTAGAACGAATATCTCTCTTCAAATTATATTTTAAGGGTGGAATTTGATATAAAAACTTAGGAAAATAGGGGGCTATAAACTGAATAACGCCCAAACTTACGAGACTTCCTAAAATTGTACCTGCTAAAATATCAAAGGGATAATGTACACCCACAAAGATGCGTGCCCAAGAGATCAAGCATAAAAACACAACGGCAAATTTAAAAGTACCTTTGTATCGGTAAAAATAAAAGCTCGCTGTATAAGATGCAATGGTCAAGGCATGATTACTAGGAAAAGAAGCCGTTGCACGGTGTTTAATCAGTGGTGTTGTCAGCCCTACAACGAATGGGCGTGGATGAAAATAAATGAGAGAAATGAGATAACCTATAAAAAGAGCAGTACAAATGCTCATGCAAATGCTTAGCACGACACATCGTTCCCTTTCTCCACCACAAAACCACAACACACAAAGATGAAGAGGAATCATGTAAATTAAAAACTTTGCACAAAAAATACTAAACAAAACTAGAATTGACCAAGACTGATGATTACCGACAAACATCTTAAAAAGTGTCACATCAATCTGGTTTAAAAAATCCATTTTTCTCTCCTTTAGCTGTATGTTACAGCACTATCTCTTTATAGAAGAGGGAAATATATTGAAAATATATCAAGATTTAATAAATCTATTTTTTTATGTGTATAAACTTGCTATTTTAAAAGATAACTTGTAGATATGAAATGTTCGTTGCCGGCACTTTAGCTGGAGGTTGAACGGAGGGCTGTAAAATATCAGTAGGAAATACAATGTTTCCGGCCTCCCGTGTCTCCGCTCTGAGATGTCTCAAATCGTAAACGCGTCCTTTCTTCTTTGGATCTCCCAAAAAGACAAGTCGCAGAGGCTTTGCGCTAAAACCGGTAAGATTTAATTGAAGAAAGGCAAAACAATGGCTCTTTATGAACATATGTTCCTTGCCCGACAAGACATTGCACCGCAGCAAGTTGATGAACTTTTAAGTCTTTACAAAGGTGTCATTGAAACGCACGGTGGAAAAGTTGGGCGCGTAGAAAATTGGGGACTTCGTCCTCTTGCTTATCGTATTCGTAAAAACCGTAAAGCTTATTATGTATTGGTCAATATTGATGCACCAGCTGCAGCAATTGCTGAAATGGAGCGTCAAATGCGAATCAATGAAGATATTTTGCGCTACATGACCATTCGTGTAGAAAAACACGAAAAAGAAAAATCTGCAATGCTTTCACATCTTGATCGCAATGCGCATAGTGGTCAAGATGAAGAGCGCTCCCGTTCCCCACGTCGTCAACGTGAAAATGCTATAGAAGGGGTAGAATGATGACTGATACGAATCAAAACTCTGCACGTCGCCCTTTTCATCGTCGTCGTAAAACATGTCCTTTTTCGGGGGCTAATGCGCCCAAAATTGATTATAAAGATATCAAATTGTTACAACGTTATATTTCTGAACGTGGGAAAATTGTTCCTTCACGAATTACGGCTGTTAGTCAGAAAAAACAGCGTGAATTAGCTAACGCTATCAAACGCGCTCGCTTTTTAGGCTTACTTCCATACGTTATAAAGTAAACAATCAAGACATTCTAGCAATTGGAGAAATTCTCCAGTTGCTTTTCTTTTATGGTTTAGAAAAATAGCTTATTGTATCCTATGTTAAGCTCTTAAATATAAAAGTTGAGGTAGTGATATGCCTCTAACTGCAGAAAGCAGGACAGCAATAAATGAAAGAAAATCGTACTTATGAGATATTAACCGGTGTTTTAGCTGGATTGTTTGCTGTTGTGATAGGCATGGCAATCTTCAGTGTTGCCAATATAGCTCCCGCTTTTTCTCTTCTTCTTGGCTGCTTTCTTTCATTGCCAATTTTTATTGTTGCATTTGGTCAAGGAACATTTGCCAGCTTTGTTGCCTTAATAAGTGCGACTGTTATTCTTGTCATAGCCACGGATATCTATATTGCTCTTGGGCTTATGCTGTTATCTTTTCTTCCCGCTGTTTATGCCTCTTGGCTCCTTGGACTTGCGCGACCAGCGCAAAAGGAAAACACACTGATATGGTACCCATTATCATCCGTTATTTTTCATTTAACCAACTTTATTGCTCTTATTGTCACCTTCATTGGACTCTATGTGAAAGCTGCGACAGACACCTCCCTCATTGCACAAGGGATCATTGAAAACATAATACAAGCTCTACAACAATTGCAGTTATTAAAAGAAGATAATATACTTAATGTTCGTGAGTTTTTAATGGCGCATGCTGCAACTTTAGCAGCTATCGCTCTGATAGTTTATAGTTTGATTTTTCTCATTGGTAATCTTTATTTTTCAATGATAACAGCCCAGTACATGAAGTGGCTGAAAAGACCTCGAGATGATTGGAGTACAACTTTTCGCCTGCCAATTTCTGGAATTGTTATTTTCATTGTTGTTTCCATCGCATCAATGACTGAATTGAGTGGTTCTCTTAATTTGGGGACATGTGTCTTTAGTTCTGCCTATACTGTCATCATATTAATTAGCGGTCTAGCCTATCTTCACAATATCACAAAAGGCGTCAACGGTCGGATTATTATACTTTCTCTTGTTTATATTGCTATTTTAACTGTCGTTTTTTTCCCGCCTATTTCTGTCTTGATGATTTTGATGGGTATTTGGGCTGCTATTCAATACAACTTTCAATCACGCAAAAGACTTCCCTAAATTTATTTGTTCGAAAGGAAAAAACTATGGATATTATTCTACTTGAGCGCATTCCTCGTCTTGGTCAGATGGGTGATATTGTCTCAGTGAAAGATGGTTATGCACGTAATTTTCTCTTGCCTCAAGGTAAAGCTTTACGCGCAAATGAAGCTAATAAAAAACATTTTGAGATTCAACGTGCACAACTTGAAGCACGTAATCTTGAACGCAAAAGCGAAGCACAAAAAATTGCTGAAAAACTTGATGGTCAATCATTTATTGCTGTTCGTTCTGCTGGTGAAACAGGACAACTTTATGGATCTGTGTCAACGCGTGATATTGCTGAAATCATAACAGATGAAGGATTCTCTATTGGGCGAAATCAAATTGAACTTAATCATCCAATAAAAATGATCGGTCTTCATACGATTACTCTTAGCCTCCATCCTGAAGTTCAAATTTCTGTGGTTATTAACGTTGCACGTTCCACCAGTGAAGCGCAACGCCAAGCAGAAGGTGAAACTCTTACTTCTTCTGAAGAAATATATAATATTCAAGAAGAAATATTAGAAGAAAATCAGGAAGAATTATTGGGAGAAGAAATTAATGACAACGATATAAACAATTCTCATCAAGAAGTTTAATTGCTTCTTTTGCTTTCTGTTTTATATCTTTTATTCCATTTAAATATTGGTCATAAAATACTCACGCTTTAAAACTGAGTATTTTATGGCTATCATACGTAAAGAATCTAATTTTGTGAAGAATTAGAAATATATTATCTAAAGCTATTGCATGCCTAAAATGATAATATCACTTAAGAGGCAATGTTTTTGTTTTCCAGTATAAAAGAAAAAATAATTTAAAGCTCTCTCCTTAAGGGTAAGTTTTGTACGAGCGGTAAGTTAATTATATCCTCATGTGATCTACAATGATTTCAATGACAAAGAAGTCATTCCACTGACACTGGTATTAGAATTTTAAAATCACATAATTTCAAAATACTTAAATTTAGAGTGCCTAAAGCTCCACTTTAAAAATCATATATTATAAAAATAGAACATACGAAATAGATGTTATATTAATAATACACGAATGATAAATGAGCAATTAGAAGAGAGTTTTTAAAAATTATATGATTTTAACTTAAAATGAAGCTTTGTAGCTCTATTCTTTTAATGTACGATTTTAAATTTATCGCCTAAAGTAGCTAGACTTGGAATTTTAGTGGGAAAATATTATGGAAGAAACTAGTATTGTTAATATCAGCTCTTCGAAAAAAGAAGATTCCCCTTCTTTTCGGCAACTTCCACATAATATTGAAGCTGAACAGGCATTACTTGGTGCTATCTTTATCAACAATGATTCTCTCGACCGCGTTTCGGATTTTCTAAAACCAGAACATTTTTTTGAACCGTTGCATCAAAAGATTTATGCTGTTTTATCTCACCTTATTAAAACAGGAAAACTTGTAGATCCGGTTACGATCAAGCCTTATATCCAAATGGAAGAGAAAATTGGAGATATTACTGTATACCAGTATGTTGTTCGCTTAGCCAAAGAAGCGGTCACCATTATTAACGCTGAAGATTATGGACGCGTTATTTACGACCTTTTTATCCGTCGTTCTTTGATTAACCTTGGAACTCAAGTTGTCAATACGGCCTTTGATGCTCCTGTAGAGCTTACGCCTACCCAACAAATTGAAACTGTTGAAAATCAGTTATTTGAGCTCGCAGAAAAAGGGAAATATGGAGGCGGATTTGAAAATTTTAATGAGGCTGTCAAAAAAGCACTCGATATGGCAAGTGCTGCGAAACAGCGTTCTTCACAATTATCAGGGATAGCCACCCATATTAAAACACTTGATGAAAAAATGGGGGGATTACAAGCATCTGACTTAATTATCCTTGCGGGACGCCCTGGTATGGGTAAAACTTCACTAGCAACCAACATTGCCTTTAATATTGCCAATGCTTATAATCATAATGGTAATATCCAAGACAATGAAGGCGGCGTTGTAGGGTTCTTCTCACTTGAAATGTCCTCAGAGCAGCTTGCAACACGTATTATTTCTGAACAAACAGAAGTCTCTTCTTCTGATATTCGACGTGGTAATATTTCAGATGAACAATTTTCAAAAATCATCCGTGCGGTGAACCAGCTCCAAAAAGCCCCCCTTTATATTGATCAAACTGGAGGAATATCAATTACGCAACTGGCTGCCCGTGCCCGGCGTCTCAAGCGACAACATGGCTTGGATGTCTTGTTTATTGATTATATCCAACTCATGACAAGTAGCTCAAAGCGTTCATCTGAAAATCGTGTTCAAGAAATTACAGAAATTACTACAGGGTTAAAAGCATTAGCGAAAGAATTGAATGTTCCTATTATCGCTCTCTCTCAACTTTCACGTCAAGTCGAAAATAGAACAGATAAACGTCCACAACTCTCTGACTTACGTGAATCTGGTTCTATTGAGCAAGATGCCGACATCGTTCTATTTGTCTATCGTGAAGAATATTATTTCAAAAATGAAGAACCAAAATTAGGCACTTTGGAACATCAAAAATGGCAAGATGAAATGGATAAAATTATGGGAAAAGCTGATGTTATTGTTGCAAAACAACGTCACGGACCAACAGGAATCGTATCCCTTGCCTTTCAATCTGATTTCACACGCTTTAGTGATTTGGCAGATAGCAATTATCTTCCAGAACAAATTGGTTAAATCACCATGGTACGGAACCGACTTAAATTTATCTGTCAAAATTGCGGAACGGTCCATTCCCGCTGGGCAGAAAATGTAGCGCCTGTGGAGAATGATATTTCTTATTAAAGAGTTATTTTTCGATGATTTCGGCTGTCATTATTTGACATCTAAAAAGCTCTTGAATAAGATTAATCTTAATAATATATCTTTTAGTATTGCAAGTAGGATACATATATCTAAAATTCATAGCTACTTTAAATGTTGCTATATTGTTCCTTCTTTTAAAAAAATCCTTCTCATAAGACACTCATTTTCTTGTTATTAAATTCAAAAATAATTGCGACTGTTGCGCAAGGTAAGCTATTATGTAAAATATCAGAAAATTTCTACTTCGTAAAACAATCTCTAATCTTTATAACAAAAATACTTTTTAATCTGTATGAAAAAACGACCCTCATTACCGCATATAAAAAACAAGCTGTGTTTTAAATACTACAGTACAGAGACAATTCTATAACATGCAAAATATTCTTGATATAAAATTGTATAAAAATTGATATCTAACAAAGGGAAAGTATATAATTATGCTAGAAAAAAAAGAAGACTGCGATAGTAAATTTGACAGTCTTGATGAAGCTATCAAAAGAGTTATTGATATAGCAAGTGCTGCAAAAGAGCGCTCTTCGCAAATATCAGGGGTAGCGACTTACATTCAAACACTTGATGAAAAAATAGGAGGATTACAACCATCCGACTTAATTATCCTTGCCGGACGCCCTGGTATGGGGAAAACATCTCTGGCAACCAACATTGCCTTTAATATTGCCAATGCTTATAATCATAATAGTAATGCCGAAGAACACAATAGCAATACCGAAGAAAATGAAGGTGGCATTGTAGGATTCTTCTCACTTGAAATGTCCTCAGAACAGCTTGCAACACGTATTATTTCTGAACAAACGGAAGTCTCTTCTTCTGATATTCGACGTGGTCGTATTTCAGAAGAACAATTTTCAAAAATTATTCGTACGATGAAGCAGCTCAAAAGGGCCCCCCTTTATATTGATCAAACTGGAGGAATATCAGTTTCACAACTGGTGGCCCGTGCTCGACATCTCAAGAAAAAACATGGTTTAGATATTTTAATTATCGATTATATCCAACTCATGACGAGTGATTTAAAATACACATCTGAATATCGTATGCAAGAAATTACTGTAAAATTAAAAGCGTTAGCTAAAGAATTAAATATCCCTATTATTGCTCTTTCACAACTTTCACATCAAGTTGAAAACAGAACAGACAAACGCCCAAAACTTTTAGATTTAGGTGGATCCGGTTCTATTGAGCAAGATGCCGACATCGTTCTATTTATCTATCGTGAAGAATATTATCTCAGAAATGAAGAACCAAAGATCGGTAGTCTTGAACATGCAAAATGGCAAGATGAAATGGATAAAATTATGGGAAAAGCTGATGTTATTGTTGCGAAACAACGTCACGGTCCAACAGGAACTGTGCAACTTGCTTTTCAAGCTGATTTCACGCGCTTTAGCGATCTGGCAGATAGCAATTATCTTCCAGAACAAATTGGTTAAATCACCATGGCACGCACTCGTGTTCAATTTATCTGTCAAAATTGTGGAACCATCCATTCTCGTTGGGCAGGGAAATGTAGCGCTTGTGGTGAATGGAATTCTCTTGTTGAAGAAAATATAGATGGTGGCATAGGAAGTGGCCCTAAGCAAAATACTCGTAAAGGACGCATCGTCGCCCTAACATCTCTTTCCGGAAATCTCCAAGATGCTCCACGTATTCATTCTGGTATTGCTGAACTTGATCGTGTTACCGGTGGGGGCTTTGTCCGTGGATCAGCACTTCTTGTTGGGGGTGATCCAGGTATTGGAAAATCAACATTGCTCACACAAACAGCTGCGGCTTTATCTCGCAAAGGACATAATGTCATCTATGTCTCAGGTGAAGAGGCTATTGCGCAGATTTGTCTGCGCGCGCAAAGGCTTGGCGCTCATAATACAGAGGTGAAACTTGCTGCTGAAACCAATGTTGAAGATATTCTAGCAACCTTAAGCGAGCATAAAAACCTTGATATGGTGATTATCGATTCGATTCAAACCCTATGGTCAGATACAGCAGATTCAGCACCGGGCACTGTCACACAAGTCCGTATTGGTGCTCAAGCTATGATACGCTTTGCCAAGAAAACAGGCGCTGCTGTTGTTCTTGTTGGTCATGTTACAAAAGATGGACAAATTGCTGGCCCTCGGGTCGTTGAACATATGGTTGATGGCGTTCTCTATTTTGAGGGTGAAGGAGGGCATCATTATCGCATTCTTAGAACTGTAAAAAATCGCTTCGGGCCAACAGATGAAATTGGTGTCTTTGAAATGTCTGATAAAGGATTACGCGAAGTGATTAATCCATCCGAATTGTTTCTAGGGGAACGCAATGAAAAAGCACCAGGTGCTGCTGTTTTCGCCGGCATGGAAGGAACACGCCCGATATTGGTAGAAATTCAAGCACTTGTTGCTCCCTCTTCTCTTGGAACACCACGACGTGCGGTTGTCGGATGGGATGGAAATCGTCTTTCTATGATTCTTGCCGTTTTAGAAGCCCATTGTGGCATTCGTTTTGGGCAGCATGATGTTTATCTGAACGTGGCAGGTGGATATCGTATATCTGAACCTGCTGCCGATTTAGCTGTAGCGGCTGCTTTGGTATCTTCTCTTGCCAATATCCCTCTGCCAACGGATTATGTATATTTTGGGGAAGTCAGTCTTTCAGGAGCTACCCGCGCTGTTGCACATTCAGCCCAACGCATCAATGAAGCAAAAAAACTCGGCTTTCAGGGAGCCTTTCATCCCACGACAACAACCGAAATGATGAAGTCGCTCAATTTTCAACAAAAAACTTTCTCCGACCTTCCCGAACTTGTTGCCACGCTTACCGCAAGTAAAAAATTGTCCGCACCATAGGCAGGATAATATAGAAAAAAACCTATAAAATACAAAATATCCTTGCTATAAGAATAAAAAATGGCGTAACAAAAAATATATTTGCGCACAGACTTAAAGAACACAAATTTATGTATAAGGAACAAACAAATGATCATAACAATCCTTGATGGAATTGTCGTAGTAATCATCCTGTTGTCCGCTTTTCTTGCTATGCTTCGAGGATTTTCACGTGAAGTGTTATCGTTGATTTCTTGGGCAGTTGCAGCTGTTACGACACTGTTTTTATTCAAGCCTGTCTTACCTTTCTTTGAACAATATCTCTCTAATAAAATGATTGCATTGATCACAACATTGGTCACAATTTTTATTGTTGTTCTCATTATTACTTCAATTATTACAATGAAAATCTCTGATTTTATTATTGATAGCCGAATTGGTATTCTTGACCGCACTATTGGTTTTATTTTTGGAGCACTTCGCGGTTTACTGATTATGGTCATCGGTATGTTGCTGATTAATGCCTTAATTAAGCCTGAGCACCAAGCGAACTGGTTAAAAGATGCTAAAATGAGGCCTATGTTAGATTCACTGGGACAAAAAGTTTGGGAAATACTCCCAAAAGATCTTGGATCTGTTCTCGAAAAGGCGGAAAGTTTGTTTAAAGACAGTGATAAACATACGCATAAGCAAAACTCTCATGAAAAGACACTTCTAAAAAATGGAGAATAGCTTTTCATGTGGACAGAGAACTAAATGATGTAAAATGTGATATTAATGATTCCCCTCTATCACAACTGAAAGAATATGATGATAAAAAGTGATATTTCCTGTCAAGAGTTTTCATTAGATGATGATACCCTTCATGAAGAATGTGGGGTTTTTGGCATTCTTGGGCATGAAGATGCTGCAACATTAACAGCTCTTGGACTCCACGCACTCCAGCATCGTGGACAAGAAGCAGCTGGTATTGTTTCTTACCATAATAAAATGTTTCATCAAGAAAAGCATTTAGGTCTTGTTGGTGATCACTATACAAACCCTGCAACACTTGCACGCTTACCAGGAAATCGCGCTATTGGACATACCCGTTATTCAACAACTGGAGAAGTGGCATTACGCAATGTTCAACCCCTTTTTGCTGAATTAAAAGTTGGCGGTATTGCTATTGCTCATAATGGTAATCTTACCAATGGTCTTACATTGCGCCGTGAACTCATCGCTTCTGGTGCTATCTGTCAATCAACGTCAGATTCAGAAGTTTTTCTTCATCTTATTGCCCGCTCACGTCATGAATCGTCCTCTGATCGTTTTGTTGATGCGATTCGGCAAGTAGAAGGTGGGTATGCTATGTTAGCGCTCACACGTACAAAGCTTATTGCGGCACGCGATCCAACAGGAATTAGACCTCTCGTGATGGGGGAACTTGATGGTAAGCCTATCTTTTGTTCTGAAACTTGTGCTCTTGATATTATTGGAGCAAAATATGTCCGTGATGTTAAAAATGGAGAAATCGTCATATGTGAAATACAAAAAAATGGGGAAATTACTAAAAAAATTATAAAACCAGAAAATGAAAAACCAGAAAAACTTTGCTTGTTTGAATATGTTTATTTTGCCCGTCCGGACTCCATCGTTGGAGGACGGAGTGTTTATACAACACGCAAAAATATGGGGATTCGTTTAGCACAGGAAGCCCCTTGTGAGGGTGATGTTGTGGTTCCTGTTCCTGATGGAGGGACACCTGCCGCAATTGGCTATGCGCAAGAAATTGGAATTCCCTTCGAGCTTGGTATTATTCGTAATCACTATGTTGGCCGCACTTTTATCGAACCAACACAACAAATTCGCGCTTTTGGCGTTAAGTTAAAACATTCTGCAAACCGTCCTGTGATTGAAGGAAAACGTGTTATTCTGGTTGATGACTCCATTGTGCGGGGAACAACATCTCTTAAAATTGTGCGAATGCTTCGCGATGCAGGAGCAAAAGAAGTTCATATGCGCATTTCTAGCCCTATGATCTTCTATCCCGACTTTTATGGTATTGATACACCTAAAGTTGAGAGTCTTTTAGCAAATCAATATCCAGATTTGAAATCTATGTGCTATTTTATTGGAGCGGACTCTTTAGAATTTCTTTCAACGGATGGATTATATCTTGCTGTAGCAGGGGAAAAACGAAATAATGCCAATCCTCAATTTACTGACCATTATTTTACTGGATATTATCCTACGCATCTGATTGATCAAGAAAATCTCTCCAAAATTCATCAATCATCTGTTCTTAAAACAAGAGATTAATTGATGATGAAACGTGACTTTAGTCTCCATGGGTGTGTTGCACTTGTTACTGGTGCATCAAGGGGGATTGGCTATTATTTAGCCCTTGAACTCGCTGCACGCGGCGCTCATATTATTGCTCTTGCACGAACAGTCAGTGGACTTACTGAATTGGACAATCAAATCCGAGAAAAAGGGGCTCATGCAACCCTCGTTCCACTCGACTTGCATCATATGGAAAACATCGATGCTCTTGCACTCTCAATTGCTAAACGCTGGAAAAAACTCGATATTATCGTTGCAAATGCTGGAATCCTTGGAACACTCTCACCAATAGCGCATATAGAAAACGCGGTATTTGAAGATGTCTTTCAAATCAATCTTTTCAGCCAATGGCGCTTAATGAAAGCCGTTGAGCCTTTATTACGTGAATCTGATGCTGGACGAGCTATCCTGTTATCCTCAAGCGTTGCACATGTTGCACGCCCTTTCTGGGGGGCTTATGCAGCCTCTAAAGCAGCTTTAGAAATGATTGCCCGCTGTTGGGCAGAAGAACTCAAACAAACCCCTATTAAGATTAATTGTGTCAACCCTGGAGCCACACGCACGGCCATGCGCGCTGAAGCTATGCCTGGTGAAGATCCACAAACACTCCCCTCACCACAAGAGGTTGCAAAAAAAATAGTCCATTTGCTATCCCCAGATTTAAAGGAAACTGGAAAGCTCTTTAATGTCCATAAAAATCAGTTTGTGGATTATCATATCCCTCATTGATCATCATCTGAAACGTAAATAGTTGAATCTCTCTCTTTTTCCTGTGCTTCTCAACAGAAGAATGAAGCACTTTATGATTCTTGGATAGCTTTAGCATCAGCCTTTTTCTCTTCTAAAGCAGCGCGTTTATTATAAGCGACAAAACTACAGGGGAGAAAAATCATATAGCTAACAGCGGTAATCAATAAAGTTTTCCATGTGTAAGTCGCAAGAAAACCGACATAAATAACAATGACCAACATGCAAGGTATAACGATATCACGCCTCAAATTGTGATCAATGGACTTTGCATTCCACACTGGTAGGCGACTAATCAAAAGAAAAGCAATAATTACAGTATAAAGACTAAAAAACAATGCCCACCCCCAATTGGGGACCAAACCAAGAGCGCCTAAATAGGTAGGAAATAAAAGGAGTAACGCTCCTGCAGGTGCAGGAACACCAACAAAATAACTTTTCTGCCATTGAGGTATATCAGTGTTATCCAACATCACATTAAAACGCGCTAATCGCAAACAACAAGCAACACAATAAACAAGAGCTGCAACCCAACCAATGTGGTATGCTTGATTCAAGATAAAGGAATAAACAATAAGTGCAGGAGTAACACCAAAATTTACAATATCAGCAAGAGAATCCATCTGTGCCCCAAAAGATGAACTCCCATCTATTAAACGCGCAATGCGACCATCAGCACCATCTAAAACTGCAGCCAAAAGCACCATTAAAATAGCAGCCTCATAGCGATTCTCAAAAGCCAAACGAATGCTGCTCATCCCTGCACAAATTGCCAAAATAGTAATAATATTGGGAATAACATACCGCATCGATGTCGGTGAACGTCGCCGATTTGCAGCATCATCATGCTGCCCCTCAGGATTGAATGAAGAAAATGGCGAAAAATTTTTCATTGTACGGTCCTAATCGTATCTGAAGTCCGTTGTGGCACTCTTATCATCAAAAGAACCCAAAACTGTCTCCCCAGCAATTGCTGTTTGCCCAACTGCAACACGTAATCTCATTTCAGCTGGCATATAAATATCAAGGCGAGAACCAAAACGAATCAATCCAAATCGCTCTCCCATGATAACAGCATCGTTTTCTTTTGACCAACAAACAATCCGACGGGCAAACATCCCCGCTATTTGTACGATACCAATTTTCCCATGCTTGCTATCAATGACCACCCCATTACGCTCATTAAACTGACTAGCCTTATCAAACTCCGCATTGGTAAACCGACCTGGCTGATAAACGATAGACTCTACTGTACCACTGATAGGAATACGGTTGATATGGCATGAAAAGATATCCATAAAAATGGAAATACGGATCATTTCATCTTTTCCTAAGCCTAATTCTTCAGGTGGAATACATGATTCCACAAATGAAATACGCCCATCTGCAGGCGACATAACCCAATTTGAATTCAAAGGGATCACACGATCTGGATCACGAAAAAAGTATATACACCACACTGTAAGAATAAGACCACACCAAAATAGCGGACTCCACATCCAACCCAAAATGAGTGAAATAACAAAAAACGCTACAATAAAAGGATAACCTTCTTTATGAATCGGTACAAAGCTATTATGGACAGATTGTAAAATACTCATATAATTTCCTATTCATCATAAACCTAAACAAGCAATAAATCTTTTTGTTCCTCTTGTCTCTTTTTATGTATTTAATCAATCGCTCCATATAAAGATATAGATTACATTTTGCCCACCTTATTTTTTACGATTAACAATACCCGTCTCATCTTCTTCACGCATTTTACGTAATTTTTCTTCAGCTTGTGATGCTTCAAGCTGCTTATTCCACATTGAAGCATAAAGACCTTTCTTTCGTAAGAGCTCTGTATGCGTTCCATTTTCAATAATACGACCACTTTTAAGAACCAAAATTTCATCAGCATTGATAACCGTGGACAGACGATGCGCAATAATCAATGTTGTACGTCCACGACTTACAATATCCAATGCTTGTTGAATTTCCTGTTCTGTTGCCGTATCAAGAGCCGATGTTGCTTCATCTAGAATAAGAAGTGGGGGGGCTTTTAAAAGTGTCCGTGCAATAGCCACACGTTGTTTTTCACCCCCTGATAATTTGAGACCACGCTCTCCTACCATAGACTGAAAACCTTCCGGTAACATCTCAATAAATTTTGATATTTGTGCCATTTCAGACGCTTTGTGCACCTCTTCATCTGTAGCACTTGGGCGCCCATAGCGAATATTATAAGCAATTGTATCATTAAATAACACCGTATCTTGTGGGACCATGCCGATCGCTTCACGCAAACTTTTTTGTGTTATGTCACGAATATCCTGCCCGTCAATTGTGATAGAGCCAGCCTCAACATCATAAAAGCGAAAAAGTAATCGAGAAATGGTTGATTTACCTGCACCCGATGGACCGACAATGGCGACTGTTTTTCCTCCAGGGACTTCAAAATCAATATCTCTGAGAATCTGACGCGTCGAATCATAAGAAAACTTTACCTGATGAAAACGAATGGTCCCATCGCTTATCTCTAACGGTTTAGCATCCGATTTATCAATGATCTCCTGCTGAACATCTAAAAGATCGAACATCGCTTCAATATCCGTTAAACCTTGTCGAACATCACGATAAATTGAACCAATAAAATTCAGTGGAATGGAAAGTTGCATTAAAAGGGCATTAATAAAAACAAA
The DNA here is from genome assembly GCF_028618665.1 of Bartonella sp. AU16XJBT. Taxonomy (GTDB): domain Bacteria; phylum Pseudomonadota; class Alphaproteobacteria; order Rhizobiales; family Rhizobiaceae; genus Bartonella. The sequence continues at coordinate 118,977 of NZ_JAQITF010000005.1, read as the reverse complement.
ATCCCCTAAAGTTTGTGTCTTATAAAAAACTTCATAAGCTGACATCAGCATCATGATCGTCATTCCAATACCAAAGATAAGAGCCTGACCAAAATTAAGCCAGCTTAATGATGTCCAAATCTTTGTTGCGGCTTTTTCATAACCCGCCATAGAAGCATCGAAACGATCGGCTTCTAGAGTTTCATTGCCAAAATATTTGACCGTTTCAAAATTTAAAAGAGAATCAACAGCGCGCGTATTCGCTTCAGTATCCGCTGTATTCATTTGTTGACGAATGCGAATACGCCAATCACTCGCCTTAATGGTAAAAAAAGTATATAATAAAACCGTTACAACAACAATGAGAAGATAATGCCATCCGTAGTTGATGTAAAATACAAGAGCCGTTAATATAAATTCTAAAATTGTCGGTACAGTATTGAGAATTGAAAATCTTACGATCGCTTCAATTCCTTTTGTTCCACGCTCAATCACGCGAGAAAGCCCACCAGTTCGGCGTTCTAAATGAAACCGCAAAGATAACTCATGAATATGTACAAAGGTTTTATAAGCTAATTGACGAACAGCATATTGACCAACAGTGGCAAAAAGAGAATCGCGCAATTGATTTAATCCAGCCTGCATAATCCGTGCAACGTTGTACGCCAAAACAAGCATGATAGGGATAATCAAACTGGACGGAAACCATTCAGGGAGCTGAAAGCTTGTATCAAGCACATTCGTAGAATATTTAAAGAAATACGGCACAGATATGAGAACGAGCTTGGATAAAACAAGATAAAATATTGCCCACAGTACACGTATTTTTAGATCACGCCGATCGACCGGCCACATATAAGGCCATAAATTGTAAAGTGTGTGCAGAGTCTTCCCTGTATCGGATGATACAGTTTTTATCATTTCATTGCGTTTCATAAAGCCCTTACTTCATCTATCATCCACACGAAAAAGGCAAAGCATCTCCCTGTGGTTGTTTATAAGTTTCTTACGCTTTTCAATAAGCTATACCTACTCGTTGTTCGAGGTTAGACTGTTTTTGAAAAAGGAACAAGAAATAATCCACTATGCGGTTTATTATTTTGATCTGTATTCTCATACCACTCTGCTGCAAATAAATTTTCAACTTTTACATGCTTTTTTTTCAATTCTGCCTGAAGCCACTTTTTTGTTTTACCAATCTCTTTAAGGCCATCATCAATAACTTCACCATTTTCTACGACAATCGTCGATTTCTTCCCCTCTTCCTTTTTAATAACGGTGCAATCACCATTGGTTTCCAAACGCACAAAAGCAGCTTCATGTAAGTGACACCCTTTAAGACGCAACATCGCAATGAGATCATTAACATTGATCCCTAAATTCTTAATCTTATCCATTTGAAAGACCCCATCTAAAACCAATGTGACATTCCGCCCTGCAATAAGACGGCGAAAAAAAACTGAATAGCGTGCAAAAAAATTAAAAGAGGTAATCAAGGTTTGCCAAATCAGTAAAACAAGCAATAATTGAATACTGCTAATATTCTGATTATAAATGACTCCTCCAATAATACCTCCCATAACAAAATTGCTGACCAAATCAACAGGTGTCATCTGACTAAGACTCCCACGACCTGTCGTTCTTAAAATAAATAGGAAGGCAATAAGACCTACAGCTAGCTTAAGCGCGATATATCCGTAATGATATAAAAATTCCATCATATTCTCCCTTTAATTTATGAGAACTGCTGGAATAGAGAAATTAAAGTCGTTTTATTTCCCACACGGTTATGCGCTCACCACTCTGCGGATCCTTACTATCTTTTAAGAGAATCCCCTCGGCTGCAAGCTCATTGCGAATTTTATCCGCAGCTTCCCACTCTTTATTATGGATAAGCCGCAGTCTTTCGGCAATGCGCTGATCAATAAATTTTGAATCAAGAGAGGTTTTTTTTACAAATAATGGACAGTCTATTTCTTTAATCCATTCTTGTCGTAATAGTCCTAATAAATTCATGCCATTAGCAAGAGCTAAAGCATCTCCTGCTTTATAGAACTTTCGTAAAAGAGTTAATGCTTTTGGCGTATTAAGATCATCACTGAGGGCATCTATTAACGTATCATCAATCGCCTCATTGTTTTCCATCATACTCTTTTGACTGCGAAGCAATTCATACCAACGATACAGTTCACTGCTCGATTGTATTAAACGCTGCGCTGTCCAATTTAACGGTTCACGATAATGGGTTTGAAGCATTGAAAAACGTGCAGACAAACCCGCCCAATTTTCCTTCATCTCATCGGCTAAAACACCATTAAATTCCAAAAAATTATTCTCTAAAACAGAGCGAATGGTTATGAAATTGCCAAAGCTTTTCGACATCTTTTTGCCTTCAACTTGTAAAAAGCCGTTATGCATCCAAAAATTAGCCATTCGCTCCGTCCCAAAAGCTGAACAACTTTGTGCAATCTCATTTTCATGGTGAGGAAAAATTAAATCAAGTCCACCACCATGGATATCAAAAATATTCGCGATCGGATCATCACAAGTTAAACCACCACCATAGGGTGCTAATAACTTTGCCATTGACATGGCAGAACATTCAATATGCCAACCTGGACGACCTAACACAGGAATTCCGCCCGGCGATTCCCAACCTGGCTCTCCTTCCACAGAAGGCTTCCATAAAACAAAATCCATCTCCTCCCTTTTATAAGCAGCAACATCGATACGTGCCCCTGCCCTCATTTCATCTAAAGAACGATTTGCAAATGCCCCATAATGGGGAGGATTTTTTATGCTACTTATAGAAAATAATATATGATTTTCCGCTTTATAAGCGTGCCCCTTTTCAAGCAATCTTTCGATGAGCGCGCGCATCTCCTCTAAATGCTCGGTTGCGCGCGGCTGGCTGGTTGGCAATAAACAACCAAGAGCTATTGTATCTTGTTGAAACTGAGAATATGTGCGTTCTGTTAATTGACGAATAGCGTCATTCAGTGACAAGTTTGGATATTCACAAGCGGCTCGTGCATTAATTTTATCATCAACATCTGTAATATTACGCGCATATAGAACATGATCATTGCCATACACATGACGCAATAAGCGAAATAAAATATCAAAAACAATGACAGGGCGTGCATTTCCTATATGCGCATAATCATAAACTGTTGGGCCACAAACATAAAGACGTACTTTTGTTGGATCTATTGGTATAAAATTTTCTTTTCTACGTGTTAGCGTATTATAAAATCGCAACTTACTCATCATTATACTCCGTGAACGATATCATGCACCGCCCCTTTAGATGTCTCTTATCTCAAATGATCGCATTTACGGTTTAGACTAAAACTTTTACCTTATCATCAATTCTTCTTCCCCTGTTGCCATTAAGGCTGTATCCATCATTTATCATAAAAACAATCTCTTTTATTTGATTGGATAAAAGCATTCTATAGATAGAGCGCTTTTCCCTCCTTGAAGAAAACAAGTTTAGAAAAAATTCCATAGGCAATAGAATACTATATGAAAAATAGATGATAGGAAGCGAATCTTAAAATTTTAACCACACAAAGCTTCATCAGCAATATTCCACAATGGGTTCCTTACTGTCCCTTACGCCCTATATTTTATAATCAATCATTGAGAATAATGTCGCAATTAACCCTATTTTTTAACATCGTTCTGATGACATAATTATTTATTTGTACAGCGTTTTATTCAAAGAAGGTAATAAAAAATAATGCGTAATAAATTGAGAAAAATCATTCTTTTAATATTCCTTGTCATTTCAATGCCAACCTTCGCGCAACAATCTCCACCTTATGAGAAAAAATTACTTCGCCTCGCAGAAATTTTAGGATCATTGCATTCTCTCCAAAATCTTTGTGAACCTCCAACAAACCAATGGTATGATTATATGAACGCACTCATTGAAGCAGAACACCCTATTCCACAAAGACGCGCTTATTTTTATGAAGCATTTAATGAAGCGTATCGTGCTTTCTCAGAAAATTATCATCATTGTACACAAGCCGCCATTGAAGCCAATCAAAGATACTTTGAGGAAGGAAGAGCTTTATCTGAAAACCTTCTCATGCATTATAACAAATAATTTGTATAAAAAGCATCTCCTTCAATTTAAGTGATATCAATGAGCCCCCCTCACAAATGAAGGGAGTAATAAGTTGCTTTTAAAAATAAAGAAACTTTTGAAGAATAATCCCTCGATATGCTTTTATTCTTATGCGGCCTTTTCTCTGTAGAAAATCATCCTTTGGCTTCCTACCCCCCCTTAAAGAATGACGATTCTTAATCCAATCTGGTCTGTAAATAGCCCAAGTGCTCGTGCGTTCCACTTGGCTTCCCACTCATGTGATGTGCTTAATTACGACTTTACAAAAAAGCCTAAGAGCATTCATCACGCACTTTACAAAAACATTTATGTGTCAAAGAGGTTGATATGTCTTATATCACATCATCGCTCTATAAAAGATGGTATTTTTGACACAACAAGATACAACTTATGCTGTTTACACCAAATTTTCTATAAATTTAACAGGCTCGCCTTGTGAAGGTGTGACAATTTCACCTTCCCACATAACACGCATACCACGGATAATAGTCCCAACCGGCCAACCTTTAACCTTTTGACCATCATAAGGTGTCCAACCGGCCCGCGAACCAATTAAGCTATTCGTAATAACTTCTTCTCGCTTAAGATCAACAATGGTCAAATCAGCATCATATCCGACAGCAAGACGTCCTTTACAGCTTATACCAAAAATACGACTAGGGCCATGTGAAGTGAGATCAACAAAACGCTCAAGGGATATTTTTCCTGCATTCACATGGGTCAACATAATTGCTGCTGTTGTTTGCACTCCTGTCATTCCTGAAGGTGAAGAGGGATAAGATTGAAGCTTTTCTTCCAAAGTATGAGGCGCATGATCTGAGCCTAAAACATCAATAATCCCCTGTTGAACACCGTACCAAAGAGCTTCACGGTGGCGCGGTTCACGAATAGGTGGATTCATCTGAATTAATGTACCAAACTGTTTATAATCATCAGCCGTGAAAGTCAAATGATGGTGAGTCACTTCAATTGTTGCGACATCTTTATGTTTTTTTAGAAAATCAATTTCTTCTTCTGTCGAAAGATGTAACACATGAATGCGTGCTTTTGTCTCATGAGCAATTTTTACCAAACGCTGCGTACACTTTAACGCCGCAATCTCATCACGCCAAACTGGATGTGAAGATGCATCCCCTCCAATACACAGTATTTTACGCTCTTTGAGCCTTTCCTCATCTTCAGAATGAAAAGCTGCACGACGGCGTGTATTTTTCAAAATAAGGCGTACACTTTCATCATCATCGACCAAAAGATCACCGGTAGAAGATCCCATAAAGACTTTAATTCCAGCGGCACCAGGAAGTCTTTCTAATTCAGAGAGTTCATGAGCATTTTCACGCGTTCCTCCAACCCAAAATGCAAAGTCACAATGCATGCGATGAAATCCGCGCTTAACCTTATCGCTTAATGTTTCTTCTGATGTTGTCAATGGATTGGTATTAGGCATCTCAAATACTGCTGTAACCCCTCCTAACACAGCAGAATATGAGCCACTTTCCAAGTCCTCTTTATATTCATTGCCTGGCTCACGAAAATGCACTTGACTATCAATAATTCCCGGCAAAATATGAAGCCCCGTACAATCAATCACCTCACCAGCCGATGTACATGTAAGGTCGCCAATTTCAGCAATACGACCATTTGTAACACCAATATCACGTTTGCTTTTTCCATCATGATTCACAAGTGTTGCACCTTTAAAAATTGTATCAAATGTTTTAAACATAGGCCAAGCTCCTTACATATTGCTCACTTATCGATTATGTAACTTTGAGCAGAAAGGCAAGAACCATGATTAAAAAACAAAATGCCATTTGCTTAAAAAACCGCGGGATTATTCAAATTACAGGCGAAGAAGCAACAGATTTTTTACAATCCCTGATCACAACAGATGTCAAAAAAATCAGTCCCCAAGAACTTTTTCCTGGAGCTCTCTTATCCCCACAAGGAAAGGTCCTTGCTGATTTTCTTATCGGTAAAAGAGAGGCTGGTTATTTTATTGATATTGTGATGTCTTTGGCCGATACTCTCTACAAGCGTCTGTTGCTCTATAAACTGCGTAAAAAGGTAGAAATTACACAACCATTACAAGAGCTTGTCACAGTTTCTTGGAAAAATGAATCAGATACTTTAAATTTTGATTCAAGTTTTGTTGATAAACGCTTCCCAAAACAAGAAAAAATAATACGAATCTATGGAAAAATTCCTTTTTTGGCAGCAGAAGATTATAACACATGGAATCAATTGCGTATTCGTTATGCAATTGCAGAAAGTGGTCAAGACTATGAAGTTGGCAAAGTCTTTCCTCATGATATTAATTACGATCAAATCAATGGACTTGCATTTAACAAAGGGTGTTATATTGGACAAGAAATTGTTTCACGAATGCACCATCGCCGCGCAGCACGTCGCCGTATTTTAATTATAAAAAGCCAGTGTAATCTCCCCCCTCAATCGAGCATTGAAGCAGGAACAAAAGTGCTTGGCCACTTGGGAACATGTGTTGCAAATGAAGCTCTTGCTTTAATGCGTATTGACCACGTCAAAGATGCTATGGATCATAATATTCCCTTTACCGTAAAAAACATTCCTGTCACCATACATATTGCTGAAAATATGAATTTTACCTTTCCTGAAAATACTGTAGAAAACACACATGGCTAAAGCTGAATTATTAAAAAATGGAGAAGCACGCGCTTGGCAAAGAATGCTCTCTGGACGCAGACTTGATCTTCTCAATCCTTCTCCTTTTGATATTGAAATTGAAGATATAGCCCACGGACTTGCTCGCGTAGCACGCTGGAATGGTCAAACACGAGGAGAGCATGCCTATTCGGTTGCACAACATTCACTTTTGGTTGAACAAATATTTCAAAAACTTTTTCCACAATCGCCGAGGAATGAATGTCTCTGCGCTCTCCTTCATGATGCACCAGAATATGTCATCGGCGATATGATTTCACCCTTTAAAGCTATCATAGGAAAACAATATGAACGCATTGAAAAGTGCATCCAAGATGCGATCCATATGCGCTTTTCTCTTCCCGTTGATCTTTCTCAAAAACTCGTAAAAAAAATCAAACAAGCCGACCGTATTGCTGCATATCATGAAGCGATCATGCTTGCTGGATTTAATACAGAAGAAGCCCTTCGCTATTTTGGCTCTCCTAATAATATTTCATCCGATGATCTTCATTTACACCCCTACTCTACACAACAAATTGAAAACGCCTTTTTAATTCGCTTTAATGATTTAGATACCCCAAAATTATAGACTCTTCGCATTGTTGATTTCTTGTCATTACAGACTCATCACACTGATTTATAATAATTCAGTGTTTTTCATGATGAATGAGAGACCCGAATATCGTAATATTTGCTCATTGCAAACCTTCTTATACTCAATCAATCAAAATCATTTTCTTGTACGTCATAAGCAGATGGGTCATGTAGATAAAAACTGTACAAGAGGACTAAAAATGCCTCTTATGAATCATCTCAAGTGCCAAGCGCTTATCGCACATTGAGATTTGGCAAAGTGTGTGATGGTTCCCGCTTGCTTTTTTATGAAATGTAAAGATGGTCGTGCTTTATAAATTTTATATACTTCCCAAAAACTTCACCATTATACCATTCACGAGCACACCCTCGAGAGTGAAATTAGGTGCTGAAATGTTTCTTTTTTTTAAGCACGTAAATTAGCATCTCAATGGCGTTCTATTTTGCATGAGACAATTGCTTCCATTCAAACAATGGAAAAAATCACAGCTAAAATTTGCATACAAAATATATAAAATAATGCACATTCATTATAAAAATAGACAAATGTTCTCTTGTCGAACGTTTCACCTTAAACTAAAATCTATGTCAGTTTATAAACTTCCTTTTCCGCTGGAAAAGCACGGGATGTGACATCCTCTGCATAGTTCTTGATTGCGGTTTCCATGGCTTGTTCAAGGTTTCCATAACGGCGTACAAATTTGGGCACGTGAGCACCATAACCCAACATATCTTCCATCACCAAGACTTGTCCATCACATTGATTAGATGCACCAATACCGATGGTTGGAATAGAAAGCTTTTCTGTAAGCTTTACGGCTAAAGGCTCGACAATCCCTTCCAAAACAATAGCAAAAGCACCTGCCTTTTCAATCGCTGCTCCGTCGTCTTCAATTCTTTGCCAATCACTCTCCTTACGTCCTTGTGTTTTGAAGCCACCAAAACGATTCACCGCCTGGGGAGTAAGACCAATATGTCCCATCACTGGAATGCCCCGTTTACACAAAAAATCTATTGTTTCCGCTATATAAACACCACCTTCAAGCTTAACGGCCCCACATCCCGTTTGTGCCAAAATACGCGATGCATTTAAAAAAGCCTGCTCTTTACTTTCCTCATAAGAGCCAAAAGGCATATCAATAACGACAAGAGCTTTTTGAGACCCACGTACCACGGCCTGCCCGTGTAAAATCATCATATCCAAATTAACAGGAAGTGTTGTCTCGAACCCATACACCACCATACCAACGCTATCACCAACCAAAAGAATATCGCAATAGGGATCAGCAATCCGCGCAGTATAAGCTTGATAAGCTGTTAAAGAAACAATCGGCTGTTGCCCCTTTCTTGCACGTATTTGAGAAGATGTTATACGCTTTACCATTTTATGTACACTCATTTTTCGCCCTTCTCTTGCAATATGTATTGATCAATCAGCCTTACCTCACCAAAACGGACAGTAAGAAGTAAAACTGCTGGTTTATTCAATTTTCCTTTGACCATGCATAAAGTTTCCATATCCCGTAAATCTATTGCTTCAATGATTGCACGCGTTTCTTTTTGTAAAATATCACGAACAACTTTACATAACTTATCAACCGACCGTTCACCTTCATAGTAAAGCTTTTCAGCAGCTTTTCCACTTTTAGGAATAATTTTTGCTGCTTTACGATCTTCTAATGTTAAAAGTTTATTGCGTGAAGAGTGTGCAACACCATCTGCTTCACGTAAAATAGGGACTCCAATAATTTCAACAGGAAAAGCTAAATCTTCAACCATACGCCGAACAATTAAAATTTGTTGAAAATCCTTTTCTCCAAAAAAAGCCTTATCGGGCTGAACAATATTAAAAAGCTTCGCAACAACACTCGTTACACCACAAAAGTGCCCTGGACGTAATTTTCCCATCAAAATACGTGATAGTTTTTCCACTTGCACAATTGTATCATTTCCCGATGGCCACATCTCATCGACAGAAGGAGCAAAAACACATTCAACACCTGCTTTTTTTAATAAAGCACAATCGCTCCTCAAATCTCTTGGATATTGAGCAAAATCTTCATGAGGTCCAAATTGCTTTGGATTGACAAAAATAGAAACCAATACGCGATCACACATGGCTTTTGCACGCTGTACTAGTGCAAGATGCCCCTCATGGAGTGCTCCCATTGTTGGAACAAAACCAATCGAAAAACCTAACCGTCGTTCTTCTGAAAGATAGTGACGAACTTCAGCAATTGTCTTTAAAATTTTCATTTTCCCGTTCTATTTAATTATTATCAGATCAACAAATGAATGCCTGTATACCAAATCGACGCTCAAACAACTGTATCAAATTCATGCGCACCGATGGCTGTTTTATATCTCGTGGCTTCCAGACATGACGCATAAGAAAAAAACCCGTTAAGTTAAAACCATTTATGATATCTTTAAAATCCGCAGGACGGGTCGCTCTTTGCACAAGAAACTGTGGGAGAATGAAAAGTTTTTTTTTCCAAGGCTCCCCTGCTTCTTCACAGACAGCCCGTCCAGATTTTGGCGATACGTAATAAAGCTTTTCCTTACGACCTGTTGCAGCACAACAAGATAAATCAAGACCAAAACCCAGTTCTTCAAGAAGCCGCATTTCAAAACGTACCAGCAATTCTGCAATGACAGATAGCTCATCAAAATTCTGCATAAAAAGATGTAAAATATCATATAAAATGGGATGCGGATCACGCTCAGGAAGAAGCCGCAAATGAAAAGCAATCAATTGCAAAGCATACAGTGCTTCTGGTAGACAGATTAATCGTGCCGCATGGAGATCAAGTGCTTCAAGGCGAAAAAGTCCCAAATGTTCTTCTAAACGCGCACTCCATTCAGCCTCCACACAATTTCCAGGCTGAAGAAGAGCTGCCATACGACGCGAACGTCCCCCTTTTACCACGCCCATATAACGACCATGTTCACGCGTCATAATCTCAAGAATAACACTTGTTTCACCATATTGGCGCGCCCCAAGAATAACAGCTTGTTCTTTCCACTTCATTTTATTTTAATTATTTTAAAAAATCTAATCCCATTTCGCGATAACGTTCTGGATCGGTATCCCAATTATTGCGCACTTTCACGAAGAGAAAAAGATGAACCTTTTGATCCATAATTTCCATAAGCTCCTTGCGTGCTGCTTGACCAATCATTTTAATTGTATCGCCTTTTGCTCCTAAAACAATTTTCTTCTGACTCTCACGCTCAACATAAATAACTTGATTAATTTTAACTGAACCATCTAAACGCTCTTCAAAGCTTTCTGTTTCAACCGTTGAGGAATAAGGAAGTTCATCATGAAGACGAAGAAAAAGTTTTTCACGCGTGATTTCAGCAGCAAGATGACGCATAGGCATATCGGAAATTTGATCTTCCGGATAATACCATGGCCCCTCCTGCATCATGTTACTCAACGCATGAAGTAAATCCTTGCAACCAGAACCGTTTAGAGCAGAAATCATAAATGTTTGCGCAAACTTTACACGTTCATTGATTTTAGTGGTTAACGCTAGAAGAGATGATTTAACAACTGTATCAACCTTATTTAGAACAAGAACTTTTTCTTGTTTCATAGTGTTTACAATATCTAACATCATCTCAACTTCATCCGAAAGACCACTTTGAGCGTCAATTAAAACGAGTAGAACATCAGCGCTCTTAGCCCCTCCCCAAGCAGCAGAGACCATGGCACGTTCTAAACGCTTATGGGGACGAAAAACACCTGGTGTATCGATCAATACAATCTGCACATCATCATGAATGACAATACCGCGGATTAAAGTTCGTGTTGTTTGTACTTTATGCGTTACAATTGAAACCTTTGTTCCAACCAATTGATTAACCAATGTCGATTTACCGGCATTAGGCATTCCAATAAGCACAACAAACCCAGAACGCGTTTTCATAACGTCACTCATGATCATTTTTTCCCACAGTTTTCCAGACACCCTCTCGTCGCAAAATTTTTTCAGCGGCCATTCTTTCGGCATATCTTTTAGAGCTCCCCTGCCCAACCTCTGAAGCAAAACCTGAAATACTGACCTCTACCATAAAAACAGGATCGTGATCTGGACCTGAACGTTTGATAACCTGATAATGTGGTTGTGCATTGCCTTGGATATGCGCCCATTCTTGTAACTCTGTCTTGGCATCACGTCGACCAGCATCCATTTTCTTTGCCCGACTTTGCCAATATTTTTGAATAAAAGGACGAACGCTTTCCAATCCTCCATCAAGATACATCACAGCAATCAAAGCTTCCACGACATCTGCATGCATATTGATGAGTCGACGCCCTTCAAAATTTCTCATCTCAAAACCAACTTGGATCATATCAGGCAGCCTCATCTCGCGTGCAATCTCAGCACATGTCTGCGCATTGACCAGATGATTCAAACGGACTGATAATTCACCTTCACTTGCCTGAGGGAAAAGTTGATACAGCATCTCTGCAATCAAAAGCCCTAAAACCCGATCACCTAGAAACTCTAGTCGTTCATAATTCCCCTGCTCCGAATCTTGTACACTTGCGTGTGTTAATGCTCTTTTTAATTTTTCTTCATCTTTAAAACGATGCCCCGTCAGCTTGAAAAGCTGATCAATCATGAGACGTTTCATCGTTGTTTCCTTGCTTGATAAGCGGCAAATCATGAACCGTATTTATGAAAGAAAACAAACGTTTCCAACGCACATCAAATGGCCAGCGCCAAATCTGCCAAGCACTTGAACCGTTACTGATAGAAAAGAAAATTACGCTCGCACGACCAATAAGATTTTCTTCTGGAACATAGCCTACATCCAAACGACTATCATCTGAATTGTCGCGGTTATCACCCATCATAAAATAATGTCCTTGAGGAACTTCAAAGACTTTTGTATCATCAACTTTTGGGATGAACGCTAAATCAAGCGTATCGTAGCTAACACCATTAGGCAGTGTTTCGCGATAGACCTCAACAGGATAATTCACTTCCGTTATATCAGAATTATCAATCTCCCCCATAAAGTGACGCGAAACAGCCTCATCATTGATATAAAGAACACTTTGACGAACTTGTATACGATCACCTGGCAACCCAACAACGCGTTTTATATAATCGATCTTCGGATTACTTGGTAAACGAAAAACGACCACATCTCCCCGTTGAGGTTGAGATGCCCAAATACGCCCAGAAAAAAGCGGAGGAGAAAAGGGGATAGAAAAACGAGAATACCCATATGCATACTTAGAAACAAAGAGATAATCCCCCACTAATAAAGTAGGACGCATTGAACCGGAAGGGATACTAAAAGGCTGGAAAAAAAGTGTCCGAATAAACGCTGCTAAAAGCAAAGCCTGTATTAAAACAGAAATTAATTCAAGAATCCCACCTTTTTTTTCTTTTTTATGCACTTTATCTTTTTGGATCATCACCAACTGCCTTCTCATCACAAATATAACTTTTTTTCATCATAATATTCAAATAATAAAAGCACAATCTCTCACGCCATCTATCCACGTGGAAGTGCTTCAATAATAACAAATGCCTGCGCCCAAGGAAAATCATCTGTTATGCTGAGATGAATAACCGCATCATGATGAGGAGGTAATAACTTCTGAAGTTGCGCTTGCGCACGATTTGTTAATTGCATGATTGGTTTACCAGATGGCAAATTAACCACCCCCATGTCTTTCCAATTGATACCACAAGCGATTCCCGTCCCTAAGGCTTTAGCACATGCTTCTTTAGCGGCAAATCTTTTCGCATAAGAAGAAGAATTTTTCTTGAATTTTTCGGATCTATTCCTTTCAATATCCGTAAAAATACGTTGGATAAAGCGCTCGCCATAACGAACCAACATTCTCTCAATCCGTCGTATATCAACCAAATCATTTCCAAGACCAACAATCATAAGATATTATCCGATCTTTCTTTCGATGAACGCTTCTTTAAACGCCTTTTTTTTATAATCTTTTGATATCGCTTTTGTTTAAAACGAACCGTTGCCCTGTAAACACCTATATAAGATACACCACCAAAAACAACACCTAAAAGGGTTCCACCTAAAATCATAGGCCTCATAATTGTATCCCATGCACCTTTAAAAAGAAGAGAAAAATTTGACATTGTCAAACCATTAAACAGCGCACGAATTTGAGAAAGAGAAATCTCATTGACATCCCTAAAAAGCGATAAACAAAAATACCCTACTTTATAATCAGCCATGACAATCAATAAAAACGTGAGTGGATTAGAAAAAACCGTCCCAATGATTGCAGCCGCAAAATTTGCACGCAAAATCCAAGAAAAAAATATTGCCAAGATAATATGCACCCCAAAGACAGGGGAACAGGCTAAAAAAATGCCAATAGCAAACCCTAATGCAACTTCATGCGGTGATGCTGATATACGCAAAATACGTTTATAGATGTAAGAAAATGAGCGAGAAAATGAACGACGTGGCCATAACCAAAGTCGAATACGCGTTACAAAATCTATTGGTTCTCGACGACGAAAAAGCATATGACTCTCAATATACATCTTTTGATGATGAAATAATCTATATCATCCAAATTAATCTTTTTAAGTTTTTGCATAAAAAAAAATAGAAAAACAATTAAATATTTCGACTGCCTGGTTTAATCGCTGGAAGAACAGAAAGATCTGCCGGAAGTGCATCACTCGCATAAGAGGCTATTTCGTATTCAGCAAGCGCAATCAATGGAACGCCAACATCAACTTTACCACCAGAACGATCAAGGATACATGCACTTGCCAATACCTCTGCTCCTGCTGCCGACAGCGCCTCAACAGTCTCACGAATGGAAAGACCCGTTGTCACAATATCTTCGACAATAACAACCCGTGCACCCTTCTTTATTTCAAAACGACGCAATTCAAAGACACCATTGACACGCTCCACCCAAAGAGAAGGAACTCCAAGGTGACGTGAAGTCTCATAGGAAGGGATAAGACCGCCAATTGCGGGACCAACGACATAATCAATTTGTTCCTCGATAGATTCTTTTATTTTTTCAGCTAATCCACGACAGAGCTTTTCCGTCAAGTCAGCATGCATAAACACTTTTGCCTTTTGCATATAAGTCGCACTATGGCGCCCCGATGTTAAAATAAAATGCCCTTCTAGAATAGCATCTGCTTGTTTAAAAATATCAATGACATCTTGTGTATTCATTGCAAAATCTTTCTTGTTATCCATGAACCCGCCGTACTGTACTGACTGAATCTGCATTTTTTAATTGAGAAAAAATACGATTCAAATGTTTTAAATCCCAAACTTCTAAATCAATCATCATTTCTGTAAAATCTGGTGCTGTACGGATAAAAGATAAATTTTGGATATTGGCATCGTTAGCAGAAATTATTTGCGTAATTTTAGCTAAAGAACCAGGACGATTTACAGCCAAAATATTCATCCGTGCAGGAAAACGTTCATTCATTTGGGCATCAATATCCCAGCGGACATCAATCCATCTTTCTGGTTGATCATCATACGCCATTAAAGCCGAAGACTGTATTGGATAAATAACAATCCCCGCGCCTGGTTGCATAATACCAACAATCCGATCTCCAGGCACAGCTCCTTCTGGTGAAAAACGTACAGGTATATCTCCCCGGGTTCCTCGAATAGGTAATGCTCTAGATTGATGATTCTCGACCATTGCATCCTTTTCATTTTCTGGAACCTTAAAAATCATACCTTGAGCATTTTCAATATTGAACCACCCTTCTTCCCCAGGCTTAAAAAATGACTTTTGGACCACACGCTCTTGATAATCAGGATAAACTGCTTTAATCACATCAGCGGAAAACAGTTCTCCACGCCCAACAGCAGCCAATACATCTTCTACATCTTTACGTGCCAAACGTGGCAAAACTTTCTTCAAAACGTCTTTTGAAAATTGTTTTCCCATATATTCAAAAGAACGCTCAAGAATACGATATCCTAAACCCGAATATTGCTTACGTACCGCGGCTCGGCTTGCGCGTCGAATGGCTGAACGTGCTTTACCTGTGACAACAAGAAATTCCCACGCAGCCGGTGGAACTTGAGCATGCGAACGAATAATATCAACTTCGTCACCATTTTTTAATTTAGTCATTAAAGGCATAATACGACCATTGATTTTTACGCCCACACAAGAATCACCGATGTCTGTATGGACGGCATAAGCAAAATCAATAGGTGTTGCGCCTTTAGGAAAAGCAATTAATCGACCTTTTGGTGTAAAACAAAAAACTTGGTCTTGAAAAAGCTCAAGTTTTGTATGTTCTAAAAACTCTTCCGGATTATCTCCATCAGATAAAGATTGTATCGTTTGACGCAACCATGCATAGGCATTCATTTCACTTGATAATTTTGAAGTCGAATAATTGGACCCCCTCTCTTTATATATGGAATGGGCCGCAACCCCATATTCAGCAACTTCATTCATGGCAGCCGTTCTAATTTGCAATTCAACGCGTTGTCTTGAAGGACCCACAATAGTTGTATGAATAGAACGGTAATCATTTTGCTTTGGTATAGAGATATAATCTTTAAAACGACCAGGAACCATCGGCCATGTCGTATGGATGACACCAAGAGCACGATAACAATCATTCACGGATTCAACAATCACACGAAATCCAAAAATATCCGATAACTGTTCAAAAGATAATGCTTTACTTTCCATTTTGCGAAAAACTGAATAAGATTTTTTCTGACGGCTTTTAACATCTGCTTTAATGCCATTTTCCCAAAAAAGTTTTGTCAATTCATTTTCAATTGTGGAAAGCAAATCACGGTTGTGCTTCAATAATTCAGAAAGTCGATTGGTAATCGTACGATGACCTTCTGGATTTAAATAAAAGAAAGAGAGGTCCTCTAATTCCTCGCGCATATCCTGCATACCCATACGGCCCGCAAGTGGCGCATAAATATCCATTGTCTCCTCAGCAATTCGCCGACGTTTATCGTCACGCATAACACCAAGGGTCCGCATATTATGAAGGCGGTCCGCAAGTTTGACTAAAAGAACACGAACATCATCAGAAATGGCAATAAGGAGTTTACGAAGATTTTCTGCCTGTACAGCTTTCTTGGATACAAGATCAAGCTTATTAAGCTTTGTAAGCCCTTCAACCAACTTCCCAATTTCAGAACCAAAAAGCTGATCAATTTCTGCTCGTGTAGCACTTGTATCCTCAATTGTATCATGCAAAAGAGCAACAGCAATCGTTGCTTCGTCCAACCGCATATCTGTTAAAATAGCAGCAACTTCTAAAGGATGAGAAAAATAAAGATCACCTGAAGCACGCTTTTGATGCGCATGCTTTCTCATTGCATAATTATAAGCTCTGTTTAAAAGAGCCTCATCTACGTCAGACTTGTAACGCTGAACACGTCCAACAAGCTCACACTGACGCATCATACGCGCATATCCTTTATCTTTTCACACTTCTAATCCTTATTGAACACATCTTATCAACAAAAGACAAGAAAAATAACTGCTCCTTACATGACAAGGTATCTCTATTCCTGTAATATCAACCACCGCAATTAATAATCTTCACCTTTTTCTGGAACAACCAAACCTTCAATACCCGCTAAAAGCTCTTCTTCTGACATATGATCAAATGAAGTTCCTTCTTCTTGCGATGATGTATTAAAAACACTTTCAGCTTCACTTGAATGAGTGATAAATCCACTTGCCATTTCTGGCTCATCTACTTCCACATGCTTTTGCAGCGAATGAATAAGATCTTCTTTTAAATCAGCAGGCGACAATGTTTCTTCTGCTATTTCACGCAAAGCAACAACTGGATTTTTATCATTATCACGATCAACTGTAATCTGCGCTCCTTGTGAAATCTGACGCGCCCGATGACCTGCTAAAAGTACCAATTCAAAGCGGTTATCAACTTTATCAATACAATCTTCTACCGTTACGCGGGCCATTTATGCCTCTTTCTCAAATAAAAAAAATTAATAGCGGGTGGTCAGTATATACAATAATCAAAATAAAACACAAGAAAAACAACACAAGCTTTCATATTTTTTGCTTAAAGAACTTATTGGAAAAAATTCTTGGAAACTTTATAAAAAAACGTATATCCTATTGGCACTCGTTATCAAAGCTTCTCTTAAAAGCATTCCAATAGATTGGAGTGAAGCAAAGGAAGGCGTTTCTTGACAAAATATTTCTTTAGAGTCTTTATCCTTTTAAAAGAAATACCAGCTCTTGGAAATATTTTTCAATAACAACAGCCTTATGCACATTTTTTATGATAATATATTTATGAAAGATAGAATTTTTTCTTTGAACAGCATATGTATTGCACTCTTATTCATCGAATAACTTACTGAAAGATTGCTTCTTGTTACATCAGAATTAGCCATAAGTTTATATTAAACTTTCTTCTAAAGCAGTTTATTTATATTCTAGATTGTTTATCAAAACATGCCCCATCATATACGCCATAAAAGACTCAAAAGAATAAAAAATTGATGCCTAACGCCATGAATAGCCCATTAACATCCCTTTGCCCAGAGCCTCCCCAAAATTGCAATTTATGCCCTAGGCTCCATCAGTTTATCGCTGACTGGCGTGTGAAAGAACCAAGTTGGCATAACGCACCGGTACGCCCCTTCTTTCCCTATAAAGGAGCAGACACAACGCGTCTTCTCATTGTTGGTCTTGCGCCTGGATTACGCGGAGCCAATCGAACTGGACGTCCATTCACGGGTGATTATGCTGGACATTTACTTTATTCCACTTTGAAAAAATTCGGTTTTGCCCAAGGAACCTTTGAAGAAAGAGCAGACGATAATCTTGAACTGATTGATGCTGCAATTGTTAACTCTGTTCGTTGTGTTCCACCAGAAAATAAACCTACCGGTGCAGAAATTAACACGTGCCGCTCGTTTTTTTCGCCTCTTTTAACAAATCTTCCCAAACTTAAAGCCGTTATTACCTTAGGCTCCATTGCACACCATTCAACGATACGTGCTCTTAATGCAAAAGTTTTAGCTCACCCTTTTGGACATGGCAAAATCAATAACATTGGCAGATTACGCATCTTTTCAAGCTATCACTGTTCTCGTTATAATACAAATACTGGCCGCTTGACAGACGCTATGTTTCACCAAATTTTTCAAGCAGCAAAAACATACTTAGATCAATGCTAAAATTGTTTTAAAAAGCGCTATAAATAAAGGATATCCCAATCGATCATCCATATCTTTTTAAAAGTCTTGCTTTTTCACGTCCCCAGTCACGTTTTTTTTCCGTTTCGCGCTTATCATGAAGTTTTTTCCCACGTGCTAGCGCAATCTCTAACTTAACACGCCCACGTTCATTAAAATACAGTTTGAGAGGAACAAGTGTCATTCCTTCACGGGATGTTGCATTAAAAAAGCGTGCCATCTCACGTTTTGAAAGTAATAACTTACGCAACCGCCGCGGCTCATGATTAAAACGATTAGCCTGCGTATATTCAGGAATATAGCTGTTTATTAACCATAATTCCCCATTTTCAAAACTAGCATAGCTTTCAGCAATATTCGCATGATTAGAACGTAAAGACTTCACTTCCGCTCCTTGAAGAACAAGACCGGCCTCAAGATTATTAAGGATTTCAAAATTAAAACGTGCTTTACGATTGTCAGCAATTATTTTCCGTACGGGCGCGTTCTTTTTTTTATTCATGGCTTTTTCAATATCATTTTATGCTTTTAAAAGACCAGCATGACTAAGGGCTGTATCAATAACCTTCTTTGTGCTCTCTGTTAATGGAACAATCGGAGAACGCACAGTCTCACCACAAATTCCCAATTTTGCAGCAGCATATTTAATACCTGCTGGACTAGGTTCGATAAACACAGCACGGTTTAGAGGCATGAGGCGATCATTTAATTCCCGTGCTGTTTTATAATCACCATGAAAACAAGCAGCTTGAAGCTCTGCACAAAGTTTTGGAGCAACATTGGAGGAAACTGAAATACATCCGACACCTCCATGTGCATTAAAACCTAATGCTGTACAGTCATCACCGGAAAGCTGCACAAAATCTTTGCCACACTTTTCACCTTGTTCACTCACGCGCTCAATTCTACTCGTTGCATCTTTAACACCAATGATATTGTTAAAATCTTGATAAAGGTCTCTCATCGTTTCCACAGCCATATCGATAACAGAACGACCCGGAATATTATAAATTATAATCGGAATAGAAACAGCTTTGGCAATGGAAGAAAAATGCTTATATAAACCAGACTGATTGGGTCTATTATAATAGGGGGTCACAACCAAAACGGCATCTGCACCAGCTTTTTGCGCGTATTGTGCAAGCTCTATAGCCTCACTTGTGCTATTGGATCCTGCTCCAGCAACAACAGGAACACGCTTTGCGGCCTGCTCAACACACAATGCTATAATTTGCTTATGTTCTTCATGACTTAAAGTTGCTGATTCACCTGTTGTCCCAACAGGGCTTACACCGTTAATCCCTTGTGTGATTTGCCATTCAACAAAATCACAAAACGCTTTCTCATCAATTGCACCCTTCTGATCAAACGGTGTGATAAGCGCAGTTATAGCTCCCTTGAGCATGATAAACTCCCTATAATGTTCGCTTTTATTTTTTTAATAATCGCCTTTATAAATTTTAAATAGAGCATAATCTTGCTCTATCATTGAAGCAAGATGAATTTCAAAAAAAGCCTCTATAAGATGAACATGTCCCTCCTTAAATTTTGAACATTTCTTTAAAATAAGCCATCTGTATTAACGCGTTTTTCATGCTTGTGTTCTATAACCCCTTAAGTTTTTACAAAAAGCAAGGTCTTAAGGTCTTTTCTCTATGCGTGTGTTTTCCACCTCTCTTTTCGTATCAACCTTTACTGCACTTATACTGGCAATAGAAACTTTATTTTCAAGTGCCTATGCACAAACACCTCTTTTACATGGGAAAGCACCAATCCCTTCGGCACGCCCTACCCCCTTTACTGTTAAACAAGAAGCTCAAGAACCTCTTCAACAAAGACACACGACATCGCACAATACTGCGACACTCAAACAACTAAAAGCTGGGCTAGATGCCCTTGCAAACAACAATGTTGCAAAAACAATAAACCTGCGTAATTCAATGGAAAAACATAGCCTTGATCGTGATATTCTGACATGGGCGCTGGGGCTATCAAACCAAGATAATATACCAAGTTCTGAAATATATAACGCAATCAATATGCTAAAAGGATGGCCCGGTATAGAAACGATGCAACGCAATGCTGAACGTGCTTTTCTTAACGAAACCAATGTCACACGTGTCATCATCCAAAAATTTTCTCATCACTCCCCTCTCACAGCACAAGGCATGGCAATCTTCGCTAAAGCACTTATTGCAACGGGACAAATTACCCGTGCTCAACATGTTATTGCACCGTGGTGGCATAAAACAACGCTTAATGCAAAAGAAGAAGTATTTGTTCTTAAAAATGCAAGCGCTGCCTTAAAACCTATTGATCATTTAAAACGCATGCAGTTTATGCTGTATGCACATCGTTTTGATTCAGCGGCACGCGTTGCAAAATTAGCCCGTGCTCAATCTCTTTTTGATGCTTTTGTGGCCGTTGAAAAAAATGATCCCAGAGCGACACAAAAATTACAAGCTATAGAGAGAATATGGAAAAAAGATCCTCTCTTCCAGTTTGCTCGAATGCGCCATCTTCGGCGAACAAAGCAATATGATGCCGCCGCAACACTGATGATGAAAACATCAAAAGATACCTTCCATCTTATGAACCCTCATTCATTGTGGAAAGAACAACGCGCCCTTTCTCGGGAAATGCTCGATTTAAACAAACCCCAAATAGCTTATCAGCTCGTTGCGATGCACACTGGCATGACATCCGCATTAGCCGTCGATGCTGAGTTTCATGCAGGGTGGTACGCACTACGGTTCCTTCATAACCCTAAATTGGCAATGCAGCATTTTTCACGTCTTCCTCAACTCTCTTCTTTACCTTTTTCTGCATCACGTGGATATTACTGGATGGGACGAACAGCAGAAACGCTAGGAGAACACAAAAATGCTCAGCTTTACTTTCATCGCGCAGCTCATTTTGGTGCAACTTATTATGGTCAATTAGCCGCTGCACGACTCAACCAAAAAAAGCTTAATATCTCCTTTCCTAAACCAACAACCGCTGAGCGACAACATTTTAGTGCACGAAAAGCGATCAAAGCAATTCAACGTCTTGAAGAAGCCGGATATGCTGATTTTGCTAAAGTTTTTTATAGAGAACTCGGAAAAAAAATAGAAAGCCCTGGTGAATTAGCTCTTCTGGCTGTTATGGCAGAAAAAAATGGTGACTATTATACCAGCCTCAAAATCGGAAAAATGGCTGCTTTTCAGGGGAAAAATGTCGGGGCGCTTTCTCATCCTTTAGGCGCTATACCAGCTTCTGCGCATATTTCTGTAGAAGAAAAATCGCTTATCTATGCCATTGCACGCCAAGAAAGCGAATTTAATCCAACAGCCATATCAAAAGCAGGTGCACAAGGTATACTCCAATTGCTTCCTACAACCGCAAAAGCACTCGCAAAAAAATACTCAATCGCATGGTCTCATAAAAAATTCAGCAGTGATGCTCATTATAATGTGACATTAGGGGCCCATTTTCTCAATGAACAATTGGAACGTTTTAATGGATCCTATATACTCACTCTTATTGGCTATAATGCAGGTCCCCGTCGGGTCGATGAATGGATCAAACGTTATGGCGATCCTAGAGGACAATCTCTCGATAACATCATTGATTGGATTGAACGTATCCCTTATACGGAAACACGGAATTACGTGATGCGTGTCATGGAAAATTACGGTGTCTACAAAGCAAGACTCACTGGAAAAATAGATATAAAAACCGACCTGCTTTCTGGTCGATGGAAATAATATGCCTTAATCTTTCCCAAGAGCATTGCGTTTTTAAGAGACATTTTTATTCCTTCTTAAAAGAGTAACCACATACGGCCTCACTTTTAACATGCAAGTCAATGACTTTAATTGATTCAGTATCAATAGAGTTGAAGTGGAAAAATCCTACGCCATTTGAGGCACTCATTCCAAATACAACATAATGAATTATCCTTATAAATCATTATGTTGTACAAATAGTGCATTTCTTCTCAACACATAAATAATAATATCAATAGAGGTCACAATGTAAAAAGAGTAAAATGAATAGCGCATTCTTTTACTGTTGCTTATTCATCAACATTCAAATCTTGTACAACAGCATGTTTTGAAGATATTTTTTCTGCTTACAACATTTCTATACTCAATAGGCGTGCATTATTACGTATATCTGTTTGGATCATCTCTAAAGCAAAAACACAGACTCATTGAGTGAGAAAACCTTAAAGATAAAAAATATCCTCCTGCCCCTTCCCTTTTCATTCAGCTTTACAACTTTCAAACATATCAATATCTTTTAAGATATGCAGATGAAGCTTTGCCTTTTATTTCTTTCATTTTATAGATAAGCTCACATCTTTCATACAAAGCAGAATATTTAGCCCAAATAGTATACTTCGCTTATGCCTATTTTGTTTTAAAAAGCACTTTTTAATGTTTCTAAGTTCATTTCACAATGTTGAACTCGAAGAGTGCTTATGAAAAGCCTCTCACGAATGGTATAAAAATCAATTAGAATATATTGCCTTTAATGAGATGAAAGCTATAGCCCTATCAGCCCCGAATGCTCAACGTTGCAACAGCCCTTTCATTTAGAGCATTTATAAGAAATATGTTTACTCTTAAAGTTTTTTTATCCATGATCTCCCTTATGACCGTATTAAGCAAATGGTTTTGATTGATTTAATGTCAAAAGATTTGGAGAGAACTATATTTCATTCAAATTATAAAATGATAAACAATCATTCTAAATCAATATATTATCTAAATAGAGCCCCTTATAAAAAATCAGCTAAATATCAAGGATACTCTGATCGTTTTATTCACTTTTGATGGTGGAGGGGGAGGAAAAGCACCAACGCGTTGAAGGGCTGCCATAGCCAATCGATCGAGTTCTGGATCTCCAGCAGAAACGACGACACGGCTAGAAAAAATACTCCCCCGCTCATGCACCCTAAATTCTAACTTCACCGTTCCTTTTGCTCGACTGGTACGCTGTCCTACCACATAATTTTTTTGCCTCTCTAATTGCGACTGTACCTTCGCTAACCACTCCATTAACACCATATCTTCAAGCCCTGCTGTACTGCCGCTCTGTTTGGCATTAAGTGAACGCACGGCCTTTACAGGTGGCTGCTTTACAACTGTCTTTGGTATTGTTTTTTTCTCAAAAATTTTATCTTCTACTTTTTGAGGAAGAGATTCTTCCAAAGATTTTACTGTAAAATCATCCTTTTCTACAGTATGCTGGAGCTCTTCCGGTTGAATTTCATCCACCGTTTCCGATATCTCTGGCTCTTGCTCAGCAAGATCTGGCTGCAATAGTTCTGATTTCATGCTGATATTTGATAAATCTGTATCATGATCTGGATTCGACGAATCTACATCAGCATCCAGATATACACTCTCTTGGGCAAGAGTTAACATCACCGTCGACGAGAGCATACCATTACTGACGCCAGTCTTTCGAAAATAAAACTGTGCTCCCAATGCAATATGCAAAGACAGAGCGCCAACAAATGCACCAATCCAAAGAGTTGATAACTGCCTGGTATTTGCAAAGTTCATCGTTTCTTCCGCCGCTATTCTAAGTGCAATATTGATATTTCATCTCATTAAAACAAGCTATTTTGAAATTGCAACTTTTTTCTTGACTGATTTTATCATGTTTAATATGGTTTCTCTGTGATTTTATGTTGTTAAATCATTCCTGCTTGGTTGGCTAATTTTTGATAGGCTTAAGTCAAGCGTTTTTACGGGCATTTTTATATGTAAATTTCAAGCTTAGAGAGGGGATGTTAAAAAAAAAGGTTATAATGAGTTATGCGAATAAGACGAGAAAATATCCATAAAAGCTGTGTGATTTTAGGTGCATTGTCGGTCTGTATGCCTTCATTTGTTTTTGCACAAAACAGTGATAAGAATGTTGTGACTGAGCTCAAACCAATCCTTATTAAAGGAAAAAGAATAGAAGATGCTTCGAATTCAATAACCATTCTAACTGATCGTAAAACCGACAAGAATATTGATGAAAAACAAATAACTGATGTTTATGACGTGAGTCGTCTTAATCCTTCTGTCTCCTATAACTCAGGAAATAACAGTTTCGTTGTTCGTGGTTTAGATGCAAACCGTGTTATTACAACGATGGATGGTATTTCTCTTCCATGGTTTGATGATATATTCCGTGGTAGAGGTGGGAATACAACTTTTGATTTCAATGCGCTTTCTACATTTGATACTATTCAAGGGTCAGATTCTAGTCTTTATGGTTCTGGGGCGCTTGGGGGGATAATTGCGTTGCGTACTCTTAATCCTGAAGACCTTATCGGGGAGGGAAAGAATTGGGGAAGCCTTATAAAAGGTGGTTATCATTCTGTTGATAACAGTTGGCGCGTTAATCAAGCTTTTGCTGTGCGTAATTACCGAACATTTTTGCTTTTTCAAGGGTCTTATGTAGAAGGTCATGAGCGCAAAAATATGGGAACAGTGGGAGGATATCAGGAACGCACGCGTAAAAACCCTTCTAACTTTGATAAAAATAACTTACTTTTTAAAATCCATCAATATTTGAGTGATAATCATCGGCTTGGTTTTACCGCAGAACGTTTTGGTCATAATAGTAACACACATTCATTAAATGAATCTGCAAGATATGCTCTAGGTTCCGTTTATGATCGGGATAATAAAATTCGTGAGCGCTTTTCTCTTTCTTATGATTATAATGGTAATGGCGATGCGTTTCTTGATGCGTTTCGTGGGCTGCTTTATTGGCAAAGGCAATCAAGTCGTCACGTTTTGACTGGCGTTCGTGTTTCAGCACCTAAAGGGGATTATTTGAGAGATAATTTTTTGCGTAATATCAATTATGGGTTCAATGCTGATGCACTTAAAAAAGTAGATTTTGGCACTGTAAGTCATACGTTAAAGTTTGCAATGAATGTTTCCTCATCTAAATTTCATCACTATTTGTTAGGCAAAGACAATTGCCATGTGAAAGAATATGCGAAAGGATGTCTTTTCGTTCCTGCTAATCGATCAGATTCACCAGACACGAATGGTTACAATTTAGGTTTTGTTTTTGAAGATGAAGTTGGGTTCGTTGATGATCGTTTTCGTGTAACGCCGGGAGTCCGATATGATTGGTACAAATATATTCCTCAGAAAACGCCTTCTTATGAGAAAGCGCTGATTTCTGATAAATTTCCTCCAGAAAGAAGTGGATCACGCTTTTCTCCTAAATTGCGCATGGAGTGGGATGTTCGTAATCAAGTAACGCTTTATGCTCAGTGGGCACAAGCTTTTCGTGCACCGCGTATTCCAGAGCTTTACGTTTCTTATATCAAACCTTCTGCTTATTACGTGAAAGGAAATTCTGATCTTCAACCAGAAACAAGCAATGGGTATGATGTTGGTCTACGGTATGGAAATGCAAATTTCGGTGGCTCCTTCAATGCCTTTATCAACCAATATAAGAATTTCATAGATACTGAGGATAAAGGTCCATCAGAGGAATTCAAATTTGCGCGTCGGCATTACATGAATCGTTTCCGCGTACAAATTTTTGGTGTTGAAACAAAAGCGCATTTAGTTCTTAAAAATGGTTTTCATAGCAATGTTGCCCTTGCTTATTCACAAGGAAAAGATCTTGATAAAAAGGAGTATCTTAACTCAATTCCTCCTTTGAAAGCAGTTATCGGATTAGGGTATGCAAAAGAGGTTTGGGGAAGCGATATTATCCTCACTTTGGCAGCCAAACGTGACAAAGTAGCTAAAGCATCTGATTACCAAAAAATTCCAGGATACTATGTCGTTGATATGACAGGGTGGTGGAAACCATTCGGTGAAACGGGACCTATTTTAAGAGCCGGTGTTTACAATCTTTTCAATACAAAATATTGGAATGCATCAGAACTTCCTTCAGGTAAAAGTTCAACACCGAAGGATTATTATAGCCAGCCTGGTCGTAACTTTAAGGTGTCGTTCGTACAAAAGTTTTAGTCACTTCTGTTAACTGTTATCGTATCGATAAAAGGATCAATTATTGTGTTTCTATTTTCAAGATCTTTAAAATTACAAGGGTTTGATAGAAAAGTTTTAATTCTTCCTTTTTTATCGTTTTTTGATTGTTCGGCTGTTGGCGATAGAGCGTTATTTTGTGATAGATTGAGCTCTTAAAAGAGTTTGATCTATTGCCTTAGAATTGTAAATTTTGAAAGTTAGTTTTTGAGTGAAAGTAAAATAAGGTAAAGTCCATGGCATATACAGCTGAAATGATTCTTCGCTTGCGTGAAGAAAAAAAAGAAATGCGAAACCGCGATTTTGCGGTTTCGATTGGTGTATCTGAAGCGGAACTTATTGCGGCCTATTGTACCGTTGGAAAGGCAAAAAGACTACAAGCTGATGTTGCTACTCTCTTGGAGAGTGCACCTCGACTTGGAACAGTCATGGTCTTAACACGAAACGAACATGCTGTTCACGAAATAACAGGACGTTTTGAAAAAATTGTTCAAAACCAACATATTCCTATAACACTTGGTGAAATTGATTTGCGTATTTTTACAAAACAATGGAAGTTCGGTTTTGAATATGATGTCGTTGTTCTTGGAAAACCTACAAAAAGTCTACAATTCTTTGATCAGCATGGCGTTGCTATTTTTAAAGTCTATTCTAAAGCTATGACCAATATGGAAGAGTGGAATAAACTTGTTGAAAAACTTCTTCTTGAAGATCAGTCCTCTGTTCTTGACATTCTTCCCGTTTCTCTTCCAGTCCAGTGTGACATAACAGAATTGGATATTGAGAATTTTCGGGATCGTTGGCGAAAAATGACAGATGTACACCAACTTCACAAAATTATTTCCGAATTTAAAATGAATCGGCATCATGCTGTAAAATATGCTGGCAATGAATTTGCTGATGCATTACAGGTAGATGCTGTTGAAATAATGCTTAACCAAGTTGCACAACAAGAACTACCAATTATGTGCTTTGTTGGTAATAAGGGGTGTATCCAAATTTTTAGTGGGACTGTAAAAAATATTAAGCAAATGGGGCCTTGGCTTAATGTTCTTGATCCAGAGTTTGACCTCCATTTACTCACGTCTGGAATTTCTAGTGTATGGCATGTTCGCAAACCTACCCGTGATGGTTATGTCAGTTCGCTTGAAGTTTTCGATAAAAATGATGAAATGATTGTTCAGTTCTTTGGCTTGCGCAAAGAAGGTCAAAAAGAGCGTGAGGATTGGCGTTCTTTATTGAAGTCTCTTCCTCCCTATCAAGAATTAGTCGTCGCTTAGAAAGATAAAATATGCTTATACTTCTTTTGCGCAGACAATTAAGTTTTTTTCTTCTTTTTATATTGCTTTCTCTTAGCTTCTCTTCTCAACGAGTCATAGCTGAGCCTACCACACATTTTTCTGAAAATGCACGAATTGTCTCTATTGGCGGTTCTTTAACGGAAATTGTTTATGCATTAGGTGCACAAGATCAACTTGTTGCTCGTGATAGTACAAGTGTTTATCCCAAAGAAGCTCTCAAACTTCCTGTGCTTGGCTATATGCGTGCTCTTTCACCTGAAGGTGTTCTGTCTCTTGCTCCAGAAGGAATCTTGCTCGTTGAAGGAAGTGGGCCTCCTTCTACAATTGAAATTCTCAAGAAAACATCAATCCCTATCGTGATCATACCAGAAGACTATTCTCGAGAAAGTGTCATAGAAAAAATTCGCCTCGTTGGAAAAGCCGTCCATCGTGAAGCAGAAGCCGCTGCGTTAATTCAAAAAGTGAGCCGTGATTTTGTAGACAATGATGCTCTTTTGGCAAAAGTAACCAAACCAAAGCGTGTCCTTTTTATTTTGTCCGTGCAAAATGGGCGCGTTATGGCATCTGGAACAGATACAGCGGCTGATGGTATCATAAAGCTTTCGGGTGGTGTCAATGCCATTACTGATTATAAAGGGTATAAACTTCTCAATAACGAAGCGTTATTGAAAGCAAATCCTGATGCTATTTTGCTTATAACACATAGTGGAAGATCTCTTAATCTTGAAAAGCTTTTAGCTATACCAGCAATTCAAGCAACAACTGCCGCCAAAAATCATGCTATTAAACAAATGGATGCTATGTACCTTTTAGGATTTGGTCCACGCACTGCATACGCATCAAGAGAACTTATTCATATGCTTTATGGAGCAAACCAAAACGGTAAAAACGGATAGAATTGGTAGCGCCATCCATGGTTGATGCATCTGAAACAAAAAAAAATAAAAAAATAAATCGCGAGAATTTGAGAAAAATACTCTTATTCAGTCTAATAATATTCCTCGTCTTTAGTATTTTAAGCGGACTTTTAAATGGTGCTTCAAATACTTCTTTCTTTGATTTTCTTTATAGCATGTTTACGCAAGAATTTTCTGTCAGTAGTAAGACACGCGATTATCTCATATTTATTGATATCAGGCTTCCTCGTGTTATCTTAGGATTATTGATTGGAGCAGCTTTAGCTGTCTCTGGTGTTCTAATGCAAGGGCTTTTCCGTAATCCTCTTGCAGATCCTGGGATTGTAGGTGTATCAGCAGGAGCCGGTCTTGGTGCTGTTTTAGCAATTGTTATCGGTTTTGCCTTTCCCGTTTCATTTGCACCTTTTCTAGAGCCATACAAAGTTATCATAGGCGCTTTTTTTGGTGGACTTTTATCAACGATTGTTCTCTACATCATAGCGACGCATCATAACTTTACCTCTATTGCAACCATGTTGCTTGCTGGTATTGCCCTTGGGGCCCTAAGCAGTGCAGTTGTCGGAACGTTGATTTTTATCGCAAATGACCAACAATTACGCGATATCACTTTTTGGAGTCTTGGCTCTCTTGCGGGTGCGACATGGTTGAAAGTATGGCTTGTTCTCCCTTTTATTTTTATTGGTCTTCTTTTCTCCCCCTTTTTAGCACGAGCTCTTAATGCTCTTGCGCTTGGAGAAGCCGTTGCTGGTCATATCGGTTTTCCTGTTCAACGCGTTAAAAATATTGCTATTCCTCTTGTTGCTCTTATGTGTGGAAGTGCTGTTGCTGTCAGTGGTGGTATCGGTTTTATCGGTATTATTGTCCCTCATATTTTGCGTCAGCTCATTGGTCCTGATCACCGCTATCTCATTCCTTACTCTGCTCTTTTGGGAGCAGCATTACTTATCTTTGCTGATACGTTTGCACGCTTAATTGTTGCTCCCGCAGAATTGCCAATCGGAATCGTAACAGCGCTTTTTGGTGCCCCCTTTTTCCTATGGATTCTTATATGTAAACGAGGGACAGACTTTTCATGATTGAAGCGACAGATATTTGCGTTCAGCGCGGAAAGGAACAGATTCTTAGCCACATTAATCTTCAAGCTAAAAGTGGAGCTTTTACCATCATTATCGGTCCCAACGGATCAGGAAAAAGTACTTTTGTTAAAGCATTGAGTGGGGAAATTCCTTACAGTGGAAAAATAACCTTAAATGGTTATGATGTACGCCAAACAAAAACTTGTGAAATGGCAAAAATGCGAGCCGTTTTACCACAATCAACGACACTCGTATTTCCATTCTTAGTTCATGAAGTTGTAGGGCTTGGTCTTTCTGTAAACCAAATTACCATTACCAAAGCCGAATTACAAAACCTTATCCAAGAAGCTTTAGAGCGCGTTGACCTTTCTGATTATGGAAACCTATATTATCACCAGTTATCAGGTGGAGAGCAAGCGCGCGTACAACTTGCGCGTGTTCTTTGCCAAATCTGGAAACCCACTTATAATGGAATTCCTCGTTGGATGATATTAGATGAGCCTATTGCAAGCCTCGATATTCAACATCAAATTATCGTTATGGATATTGCAAAACAATTTGCCCATTCTGGTGGTGGTGTTCTTGCTGTTCTCCATGATCTCAACCTCGCGGCACATTATGCAGATAACATGATCTTGCTTAAGGAAGGAGAGATTTATTGCGAAGGAAATGCGACTCATGTTTTGACAACAAAAAATCTCCACGATGTTTATCATTGTTCCTTAAACGTTTCTGAATTACCTAAAGAAGATATCCCATTTATACTCCCTCAAACGGCATCTTCCTATGAGATTAGATCCCAAAGCTATCGGCTTCAATCTAAAAATTAAAATCCATAAAAAAATAAAACACGTAAATATTAAACGGTCTGTTTTATTGTTAAATGAACTTCTTTTTTCATATGTCCTTTTAAAAAAGAGGATCGAGTACACCGTATTTTTGGACAAAAAAACCTGTTTAAAATTTTACGAGACTAAAAATATTTGAGATTTTGTTTTGCTATTAACTTATATAATATCGATATGCGCTTTCCCGCTTTTTCTATAACTTTTGTTTTTATCAACATAATCCAAGAAATATGTGCAAAATTAGATATATTGTTTATATTTTCTAAATACCCGATAGAAATCAAATCCCTTTCTTCAATCTATAAAATATTCATTTGTGGCTTTAATGGCGTTATTTTTTTCATGACACATATGCTTTAGATATTTTTATAAATAGACAAATATTAATTTATACACCTCTATAGTAAAAGCATATCAAATCATATTTTTGACTTTTCTCCCTCTATTTACAAATTGTTTTTTAACTCTTTTAAGTATTGTAATAAGATAGTTTTTTCTTCGCATACGTAGAAAATAACGCGGAATCGCTCCGCGTTAATAAAATTATCAGGGCGTATAGATACTTTATTCCCCAATCATACTCATGATTTTATAGCGTAGATAACGGTTGTATTAACAGGGCGCGTTTCTGCTTCACCCGTACGGGAAAGGGTTATCTTGTGTGTATGCACACCAGCTGAATCTGTTGTCCCTTTCAGGGTCGCATTATAGGTATAATGATTCGGTAGTCTCCCAATATCACCAGTTGGCCATCCAACTCCTTTATACTCAAAACTATGCGCATGCTCGCCTGCATTTTCAATGTTTCCAATATGCGTATGCGATTTTATGCTATCTTGTTGTTCATCTGCAAATTTTCTACCACCATCTACCCCCCGACCATTATCAAAGCCGCGTAAAAACATGCCTCTAAAATCAGGAACTTTAAACGTTTTATTGCTGTCTTTACCCCATTTATCACCTATTGCCTTGAATAACTGCGGATAATCTTCACGCTTATAGGCCTTACCATCACATAAAAGCCAACCATTTGGCACATTTTGCATAGCAAATGTTGCAATGAATCCAGCAGGAAAACTTTCTATCTTTGGTGGTGTAGGATTTAATAAATACCAACCCTCATGCTCTTTTATTAAAACACCATTATTGTATATCATTTCATAAATGCCATCTGTTTGAAATTCTCCACCTTCTAATGGCATAACCCCCGCATTAGTGGCTTTATAGATACGCTTTTCTCCTATATTATTAACAGTTATTGTTGTCGCACCAACATTTACACCACGAGCTTTAAAACGTATGATGATATCATTGTTGTATTTCTTTATAGGTGAAACTGTCTTTAAGGTAATTAATGTTGTTTTATCTTCTGCATTTACTGTAAAGCTTGAATTAATAGAACCACCATTATCTGCAAGATACTCACGCACGCGCTGCATCATCGCCCGTGCACTATCATTGACAGAACTAGGTGGCTGACCTTCTGCCCAGTTAATGATATTATCTGAATGAGCATTTTCATCAGCTTTTAGCGACCAATCGTAAATATTAGACATTATAAATCCCCCATTATTTTCATCGTTTTTCTAATAATTTCTCGTTCTGTGCTCTAAAATGTGCCCGCCGCATTGCTACATCATAACCGCTGCACCATTCCTATTTTACGCATTCTTTCTCTCTTCACTCCTTCCCATTGTAATAAGTTCATTTCATAAAACTTTTTTCATAACATCAGTCTTAATGCTTCCACTTCTAATGTGTAATGTAGCCACTTCATCTGAGGTTACTTAATATCTTGTTTTGTTGCTTTGTTATCGTTATATAGTTGTATTTTCAAATCCTGCATCTTGTTGCAAAGCTTACAAATACTGTTCAAATTTTCCCTTACTATAGATTTCATATAACCATTATTGAATGCAATAACTTGTCATCTGCTTAGAAAGTTTCTGATTTGAATTTTTAATGAGACATTTTATTTTTTCAGTATGTTAAGTCTATCTTTTGACTATGTTTTGTATTTTAAAAATTCAAAAGTTAGCTTCAGATTCTTTGCATGCCTCATTATGTTTTTATTTATAGGCAGATACTTTGTTCTATTTCATTCAATTTATTCTTGAAATTGCGTTATGAGATCAGCACAAATGTTTTTGAACAGACTTCTGTTCAACCTCCATGCATCATAGAAAATATATCGATAGATAATTTCTTCATACCTTCAGTGAACTGAAATACTAAGGACATATCACAGTCTTTCCTCAAGTCTGAAGATTGTACCAATCCAGATACCAAGAAACACACCCCACCCCCCAAGCTTTTATGAACATATCTCGCAAGATTTTTAAAACCAACGCTCTACAACCAAACCCGCCCTCATTTAAAACGGCTCTCCCTCTCTGTATATATTTTATTATAGGTATATTTTTTTTGCAAGAACAATAAATCCTTTTGAACATGATCTCGCAATTATTGGTGCTCTTCTTAATCATTGCACTATCAAAGTAAGTACTCTCTAAACTCTTTTGCTTACTCATCTGCCTCATCAATCCAAACAAAAAATGCCCGATTGATTTATATTTTCTCTCCCCAACTATCAAAAACAATTTCTTAATATATAGTTTATCACTTCATAATGCCTCTTTTTATTCTTAAAAAATACACCAAAATCGTTAAAAATAATATCTTTGTGATTGACAATATCCATATTTAAGCCAATCATACCAGTGCTAGCAAAAGTGTTTATGTGGGGGAGTGCAGATATTATTTAGATATTGCATTAATCTTTTCAAAATAAATTTTCTTAAACTTTATTGAAGATCACTGACTATAAAAGGTTAAAAGCATTTCTTCATTCAAGAATACATAATTGATCATTTGAATATATCCCCATACCCCTTAGTTTTTGAACTCTGTGTTTAAAAGGAAAAAATTTGTGCCGAAAAATATTCCATCAATCAGTTGCAGCCCCTTTCCCGCCTCACGCAAAATTTATCAACAGAGTCCTCTTTTTTCTGATGTGCGTGTTCCGTTGCGTGAAATTTCATTGACCGATGGTAGTGGTGAAAAACCTTTAAATGTTTACGATACTTCTGGTCCCTATACCGACAAAGAGGCAATCATTGATCTTACAAAAGGTTTACCAGCAATTGGCTCATGTTGGCTCTTTCAGCGTGCTGATACTGAACCTTATCCTGCGCGCTCAGTTAAACCTGAAGATAATGGATTAACGAGCTCTCCTATACCAGCCTTTGAAAAAAAACGACCTATTTTACGAGCCAAAAGTGGTAAAGCAATTACACAAATGGCGTATGCACGTGCAGGTATTATTACCGCCGAAATGGAATATGTCGCTATACGAGAAAATGAAGGGCTCTCAATAAAAGACCTGCAAACAGTGCAATCAAATCTATTGGGTGGAGAAATACCGGAAATTTATACTGCGGAATTCGTTCGGAATGAAATTGCAAACGGACGCGCCATTATTCCTCAGAATATCAATCATCCAGAATGCGAACCAATGATTATTGGGCGTAATTTTCGTGTTAAAATTAATGCCAATATTGGCAATTCCGCCGTAACATCTTCTATGGCAGAAGAAGTTGATAAAATGGTTTGGGCTATTCGTTGGGGCGCAGATACAGTAATGGATCTCTCGACAGGACGAAATATTCACAATATTCGTGAGTGGATTATTCGAAATTCTCCTGTACCCATCGGGACTGTTCCTCTTTATCAAGCACTCGAAAAAGTACAAGGTGTTGCTGAAAATTTAACATGGGACATTTTCCGTGATACCCTTATAGAGCAAGCAGAACAAGGCGTTGATTATTTTACTATTCATGCTGGCTTAAGGTTACCATTTATTCCGATGACCATTGATCGTATAACAGGGATTGTCTCACGAGGCGGTTCTATTATGGCAAAATGGTGTCTCCATCACCATAAAGAAAGCTTTCTCTATGAAAATTTTGATGAAATTTGTGATATTGCAAGCACCTAT
Organism: Bartonella sp. AU16XJBT; assembly: GCF_028618665.1. GTDB lineage: Bacteria > Pseudomonadota > Alphaproteobacteria > Rhizobiales > Rhizobiaceae > Bartonella. The sequence continues at coordinate 84,213 of NZ_JAQITF010000005.1, read as the reverse complement.
GATATCTCTCTTTCCTTAGGAGATGGATTACGCCCTGGCTCTATTGCCGATGCGAATGACGAAGCACAATTTGCCGAACTTAAGACTTTAGGAGAATTGACAAAAACTGCTTGGGAAAAAAATGTACAGGTTATGATTGAAGGACCAGGACATGTCCCAATGCACAAAATTAAAGAAAATATGGAACAACAACTCGATCTCTGTCATGAAGCCCCTTTTTATACTTTGGGACCTCTTACAACTGATATTGCTCCTGGTTATGACCATATTACATCAGCAATTGGTGCGGCTATGATTGGATGGTTTGGAACCGCTATGTTGTGCTATGTAACGCCTAAAGAACATTTAGGACTTCCCGATAAAAATGATGTCAAAACGGGAGTCATCACTTATAAAATCGCTGCTCATGCAGCTGATCTTGCAAAAGGTTTACCCAGAGCACAGTTACGCGATAATGCTCTTTCACGTGCACGATTTGATTTTAGATGGCATGATCAATTCAACTTGTCTCTTGATCCAGAAACAGCGTATGCCTTTCATGATGAAACAATGCCAAAAGATGCGCATAAATTGGTGCATTTTTGTTCCATGTGTGGACCAAAATTCTGTTCTATGCGTATTTCCCATGATATTCGAGATGCTGCAGCACTCCAAAAGACAAAAGGTGAAGGTATGGTTGCTATGGCTGAAAAATATCAAGAAAGGGGTGACATTTATGTCGAAGCACCTCAAAAAAAGAGAGTAAGTAGTTGAAGAATATTCTTATCAAAGGTGCGGGGGTCGGTGGTTTAACGGTTGCTTTTATGTTACAACAAAAAGGCGCTCATGTTACTGTATCGGCCCCTCCTTCTTCTCCTATAGGAACGGCAAGTTGGTATGCGGGAGGAATGCTAGCACCTTACTGTGAAAGAGAAAATGCTGAACAAATTGTTGAAGATCTTGGTGTACAAGCCATACAATGGTGGTGCAAAACATTTCCAGATCTTGTTATACGAAAAGGAACTTTAGTTGTCGCACCAGCACGAGATAAGGTAGAACTTGAACGATTTTCAGAGCGAACACATCATCATAGAATTATAAATGGTGAAGAAATAACGCGCCTTGAACCTGATCTTGCAGAACGTTTTAACCATGCGCTTTTTTATGAAAATGAAGCGCATCTTGATCCTCGCAAAGCACTTATTGCTTTAAAAGAAAACCTAATAAAAAGTGGCGTATGTTTTGTTGATGTCAAAACGTCTGAAACAAATTTTGATATGGTCATTGATGCAACAGGAATAGCACGTTTAGGAAAAGATAAAGATATACGAGGGGTGCGGGGTGAAATGCTGCTCCTACGCAGTAGGGATATTAAACTTTCCCGTCCCGTTCGTCTTCTTCATCCCCGTATTCCGCTCTATATTGTGCCGCGGCAAGATAATATTTTTATGATTGGTGCAACGATGATTGAGAGTGACTTTGATGGCGCCATCTCTGTCAGATCAATGATGGAATTGCTCAACGCTGCCTATACATTGCACCCTGCTTTTGCTGAAGCAGAAATTATTGAATCTGGTGTTGGGGTTCGTCCAGCTTATCCTGATAACTTCCCTTCTGTATACAAATATGGTAATCACATTTCTATGAATGGATTTTATAGACATGGTTTTCTTTTATCTCCAGAAATGGCAAAACGAACAATGAAATTGGCATTGGAATAAAACATGCAGATATTTGTTAATGGTGAAAAACTTCAAACAGAAGCCACTTTTCTTAATCTCTTGCTTGTGGAATTGGGATATGAAGGAAATTGGCTAGCAACTGCTGTTAATGCTGAGGTTGTTCCTTTAGAGGCGCGCGATCAATTTATTTTGCATGAAGGGGATAAAGTAGAAATTTTAAGCCCAATGCAAGGAGGCTAATATTTATGTTGAATCTTTATGGACGTGAATTCTCATCCCGTCTTATGTTAGGTACAGCACAATATCCCTCCCCTGCAATTCTGCGTGATGCTATTTGTAAATCCGGTACAGAAATTATAACCGTTTCATTACGCCGAGAAAGCGCTGGGGGAAAACAAGGAGGGCAGTTTTGGCAATTCCTTCAAGAGCTCGATATAACAATACTTCCCAATACCGCAGGTTGTTACACTGTTAAAGAAGCTATGACCACGGCCCATTTAGCACGAGATCTCTTTAAAACTTCTTGGATTAAACTCGAAATTATCGGAAATACCGATACCTTACAACCCAATGTTTTTTCTTTAATTGAAGCAGCAGAAATTTTAAACAGTGAAGGTTTCCATATTTTTGCCTATACAACCGATGATCTCATTGTGGCTGAAAAGCTTCTCGATGTTGGTTGCCGTGTCATTATGCCTTGGTGCGCGCCTATTGGTTCTGCTAAAGGCCCTCATAATATCGATGGACTGCGCTCTATCCGTGCTTACCTTCCTGATGTTACGCTCATTATTGATGCTGGCATTGGGCGTCCATCCCATGCTGCTGTTGCTATGGAACTGGGTTATGATGCTGTGCTTCTTAATACCGCAGTTGCTAAAGCAGGTGATCCTGTCTTGATGGCTGAAGCATTTTCTAAAGCTATCCAGGCAGGGCGTATGGGATATAAAGCAGGTATTCTCGAAGCACGCAATGTAGCGGTTCCTTCAACGCCCGTTATTGGTAAAGCGGTATTTTGATGAAATTGCATCCTTTTTATCTCATCGTTGACAATGCTGATTGGGTTGAACGCTTGGTTCCTCTTGGTGTAAAACTCATACAATTGCGTATGAAAGACGAAAACCTTCAAACAATCAGTCAACATATCAGACGCGCAAAAAACATCTGTGATCAATGGGGAGCACAATTAATTATTAATGATCATTGGCGCATAGCCATTGATGAAAAATGCAATTTTATTCATCTTGGACAAGAAGATCTAAGCAATGCTGATCTTCCTGCAATTCGTAGAAATGGTATAAGATTTGGTCTTAGCACTCATGATGAACATGAATTGGATATCGCACTCTCTGTTCATCCTAACTATATTGCTCTTGGTCCTATTTATCCGACAATCTTAAAAAAAATGAAATGGCAACCTCAAGGATTAGAAAAAATCAAACAATGGAGAAAACGAATTGGTGCTTTACCTTTCGTTGGCATTGGTGGTTTAAACCCAGAACGCGCAATAGATGTTTTGAAAGCAGGAGCCAATAGCGCGGCTGTTGTCACCGACATTATCCTCCATAAAAAACCCGAAGAACGAGTAGAACAATGGCTCAAGGTGACCCAGCCATGGCGTTGACACCTTCTATTCTCATTGTTGCAGGCACTGATCCAACAGGAGGTGCTGGTATTGTTCGTGATATAGAGACAGCAGCACATTTTCACATCAAAGCAAATTTAGCCATCACTTGTGTAAATGTACAAGATGATCATCACGTCGCTGAAATTGTACCCATGAATGAAAAACTTATTGCCGCACAAATGCGTATAGCTCTAGAGGCTCATTCAGTCAGCGCAATAAAAATTGGCATGACCGGAAATCAAGCAATTATAGCAGCAATTTGTCGTGTACTCGAAGATTATCCCCATATTCCCGTTATTCTTGATCCTGTACTGGTTGCCTCATCAGGGGGAAAACTGACAACGGAAAAAATCATAGAAATTATGATCAATCAGCTTCTCCCATATGTGACTCTTTTAACCCCCAATAGAAACGAACTCGCTCTTCTAAGCCAAACCCCACTGGCATCTCATCACGAAGAGACCATACAACAAGCAAAAAAACTTTTGTCATTGGGCGCCCGCTCTATTTTAGTAAAAGGGGGACATGCCGAGGGACCTCTTGCAATTGACAGCTTCATTGACAAAACTGACGTCATCAATATTTCTGCACCACGTTTAAAAGGAACAATGCGTGGAACAGGATGCATTCTCTCAAGTGCCATTGCAGCCCATTTGGCACGCGATGAATCTCTTATTTCAGCTGTCAAAAAAGCAAAAGCATATACCCACACATTGCTTTTAACCCATTGTAAAAATATTTTTTAAATAATATCAGATTATATAAAAGTAATATTTATGTATTTTTGTTCATATAAATAGTATTTATAAATAAAAATATTGTCATTCACACCACTTGCGTTCTGTAGAAAATTCTTTTATTATGGAGAGATTAATCTGTTTAAGAAACTAAAAATCGCGCACTTTAAACAAATTGTACATTTAAAAGATGTATATAATCGAAAATATCTGCATTTTATGGTTTATCTTTTCTGTGAAAAGAAAAAATGCTGTCAGCGTTTTTATGCATTAACAAACATATTTATAAAACTTTAAGGATAATTTTGTTTGATCTATAATCATTAGATCATTAGAAAAAGTAAAATGTTAAATCAAACGCCGTGCTCAATTCCCTATGAAGAACTCTTGAACTTTTATAAAGAAAGTGGTGCGGACGCTGTTCTGGCAGATTTACCTATTGATCGTTTTAAGCAATCTGTTTGTTCAGAGAAAAAATTAATATCTGTTGTGAATTTTTCTCATAATCAACAAACACCCCCCAAAACATCTCCAACCGTAAAATTAGATCATCATCCGCTGCATAACTCTAGGATTATACAAAATGAACCTACAGCTGTAGAGATTGCAAGAAGTGCAAAAACACTTGATGAACTAAAGGCTGCTCTTCTTGCATTTAATGGCTGTTCATTAAAATTGACAGCAAAAAATACCTGTTTTTCAGATGGAACAGCAGGAAGTCCCTTGATGCTCATAGGTGAAGCCCCTGGACGAGAAGAGGATATACAAGGAATTCCTTTTGTAGGAAAAGCAGGAATGTTACTGAATAAAATTCTCGCATCAATTGGCTTAACAAGAAATAATGTGTACATCGCCAACACTATTCCTTGGCGTCCACCAGGAAATCGTACACCAACACCAAGAGAAGTTGCCTTGTGCCGCCCTTTTATTGAACGGCACATTTATTTAGCACGCCCTCGTGTGCTTATAGCGCTAGGAGGCGTTGCTGCACAGTTTCTAACCGGATCTCAAAGTGGGATTATCCGAACGCGAGGGAAATGGCATGTTTATGAAAGTGAGGATAATATAAAAATACCTGTTATGCCGACTTTCCACCCAGCCTACCTTCTTAGAACCCCTAGTCAAAAGAAGCTTACATGGATAGACTTCTTAGAAGTAAAAAAGCGCCTCGATAGCCTTTTGTAATTCTTTAATCTTTTTTGACTCTAAAATTAAATACCTTCTTTAACTCTTAAAATATGAATGGGAAAACTATGGAACAGCCAACAACACCTATTTATCGTTTGGAAGACTACCAGCCAACCCCTTACGCTATCCCCAAAACACAACTTTCTTTCCAATTGGCACCAACAAAAACCTATGTTACAGCCATATTGTCTATTGAACCCCGTCACGATACAAAAGAATTAACACCTCTTGTGCTTGCTGGAGATGATCTTACTTTAATTTCTGTTGCGATTAATGGAGAGACATTAGCTCCAGACACTTATCAAGTTACGCCTTCACGTTTAGAAATTACAACGCCACCCGCAGTTCCTTTTACATTAAAATTGGTTACGGAAGTGAATCCTGAAAGTAACCGCCAACTTATGGGGCTTTATCTTTCAAATGGTGTTTATTGCACACAATGCGAATCGGAAGGTTTTCGTCGTATGACTTATTTTTACGACCGTCCAGATGTTCTTTCTACCTATAAAGTGAAAATTGAAGCAGACTCCCAAACAGTCCCAATCTTGCTTTCAAATGGGAATCTCGTAGAAACAGGAACTTTAGAGAATAATCGCCATTTTGCCGTTTGGGAAGATCCTTATCCCAAACCATCTTATCTGTTTGCTTTAGTAGGTGGCGATCTTGATAAGTTAGAAGACCATTTTACAACTGTATCTGGACGACGTATCGCGCTTGGTATTTATGTAGAAAAAGGAAAAACTAAACGCGCTGCTTATGCAATGGACGCGCTCAAACGTTCCATGCGTTGGGATGAACAACATTTCGGGCGCGAATATGATCTTGATGTTTTCAATATTGTTGCTGTTTCAGACTTTAACATGGGGGCAATGGAAAATAAAGGACTTAACATTTTTAATGATAAATATGTTCTTGCCGATCCCGAAACAGCAACCGATCAGGATTATAGAAATGTTGAACGCGTCATTGCCCATGAATATTTCCATAATTGGAGCGGTAATCGTATTACCTGTCGCGATTGGTTTCAACTCTGTTTAAAAGAAGGATTCACTGTTTATCGTGATCAGGAATTTTCATCAGATCAAAATGTACGCAGCCTACAGAGAATTGAAGATGTAAAAACATTAAAAGCGACGCAATTTGCCGAAGATGCAGGACCTCTTGCTCATCCTGTTCGTCCTCGTCAATATAGCCAAATTAATAATTTTTACACCACAACGGTTTACGAAAAAGGTGCTGAAGTTGTTCGCATGATACGAACGATTTTAGGTCCCTCTCTCTTTCGTAAAGGTACTGATCTTTATTTTCAACGTCATGATGGACAAGCTTGTACAATTGAAGATTTTATCGCCTGTTTTGCTGAAGTATCTGGCCGGGACTTCTCTCAATTCATGCTGTGGTATGAACAAGCTGGAACTCCCAACGTAGAAATCGATAGTCATTATCGTGATGGTGTTTTAACAATTCATGCCAAGCAACATATTCCCGCAACCCCGCAACAAAATACAAAAAAGCCTATGCTTCTTCCTATTGCATTTGGCTTGTTAGGACCTAATGGAGAAAGCCTCGCTTATGAAGCGGAAACAGATATTCAATCAGACGTTATGCTGCTCTCCAAGGAAAGCCAAACCTTTACATTAAAGGGTCTCCGTGAAAAACCTGTTTTATCACTGCTGCGAGACTTTTCTGCGCCAATCATTCTACAGATGCCATTCAATGAAAGCGAACTTATTTTTCTTGCACAACATGATGACAATCACATCAATCGCTGGCAATCTCTTAATCAATTAATGACGCAAGCTTTGATTCAAAGCATTCAAGATAAAACACTGACAAAAGCAACACTCCCTTCTGCTTTGCTAAAGCTGATTGAAACAATCATAACAGATGAAAACTTAGAGCCTGAATTTCGTGCTTTCTGTTTAAATTTACCTAGTGAAGTTGAGCTTGCGCATACAATCGGTAAAAATATCGACCCAGATCGTATTCATTATGTCCGCAATCAATTTTTAGCTTCACTTGCACAAACCCACCAAGAGCTCTTAACAAAATTCTATGAGCAGATGCAAACCCAAGAGCCCTATTCACCAAACACTGTACAAGCTGGAAAGCGAGCATTAAAGAATATCATACTGGATTACCTTTCCATTGCTGAAGCCAATCCAAATCGTGCTGCGGCACAATATGCAACAGCTGATAATATGACTGACCGAATGGCGAGTATCGCTGTTCTCGTAAAGCGTTTTAATGAAAGTGCGCAGGCACAAAATGCTTTAAATGATTTTGAAAATCGCTATCGGTATGACCCTTTGGTCATGGATAAATGGTTTTCTATTCAAGCAATGGTTGCTGGCGCATCAACACTCGAGAATGTTCAAAAGCTCATGCAACACCCGCTGTTTTCAAAGGATAATCCTAATCGTGTACGGTCCCTGATCGGTGTCTTTGCTTCTCACAACCCCACAGGTTTTAACAGAGTAGATGGAGCATCTTATCATTTTCTTTGCCAAATCATTTTGGAAATTGACAAAAAAAATCCACAGCTTGCTTCACGATTATTAACAATGATGCGCTCTTGGCGACAATTAGAACCCATTCGGCAACAAAAACTTGAAACAGAATTAAAAGCAATTTCTGCTGCACCAAAATTATCAAGCGATGTCGCTGATATCATCAATCGTCTGCTCACTTAAAACAAAAAAATATTTTAAATCAATATACTATAATATTTTTTGAAATAAATTCTATAAACACCTCAATCATCATTAAACCGATAAACAGGCACCCTAAGCCTGTTTATCGGTCATGTTTCAAATGCCTTTTCCCTTCCATATTCCACATTCATAAAAGTAAAATACTTTTTTTTAAAAAAAAGACTGGACAGAAGACTCCGGTTTTGATTCACTGCACGCTTATGGGGCTTACTCATGAAAATCGAAGCAGTTTTTAAATCACATTATTCCGGAATTAAAGGAACAAGAGATGACTAAATTGGACGCATATAATGCGCCAACGGAGATATATGCTGATTCAAAATCGAGCGCTCAAAATCATAAAGCGCAGACAAAACATATTCATCTGCCTTCTGGCTCTGCCTATCAAAAGCTTCTCTTTATTGAACCTTGGTTACGACGCTCACTTCCATTTGTCATTGTCGCATTTCTTATTGTCCTTGCGGTCATTCGTTTTGTATCAATCTATGATTGGCGCAATACAGTTGATAAAAGCACGCGTTCTACCCTCACGCTCTTAGCTTCTCATATTACTAACACAATTGATCGTGACTTATTGGCTCTTTCTCAGAAAGGAAAAGTCTCTGCCCTTTCTCATCATCATTTGCAAAATATCCTCACCGTTTTTCGCAATCAAGATCTTATTAATCCCAGCGCTCTAATCGCCATTGTTGATCAAAAAGGCAATGTCTTAGCTTCATCCAGTTCAGAGATTGTCTTAGGAAAACCTTTGCAAGATTTTATCTCTGACAGCATTGCTTTGCAATCTCTTGGACAACGCGCTGGAATTATGAAAATCACAATAGGCAAGGATACCCCTGCTCTTGCTTCATTTCACCAAACAGAAAACGGGCAATATGGCGTATTCATTAGTGAAAAGATGCAAGATAGCGCTATGGAATGGCGCAAATTTTTTTCGCTTAATATAACCCTCTTCATCGGAACAAGCGGTATTATTCTTGTTCTTCTTTATGCTTATTATAATCAACTTTTACGAGCACGTAAGACAGATCTTGTTTCAGAAAAATTTCAAAACCGTATTGATATGGCAATGATGCGTGGGCGTTGTGGATTATGGGATTGGAATATGGCAAGTGGGCGCGTTTATTGGTCACGCGCAATGTACGAAATGCTTGGCTATGTCCCTCAAGATGCATTACTCTCAATTTCGCAAATTAGCGCCATTATCAATCCCAATGATGCTAATTTTTTTGACCTTGCTCAAGAATTAATGGGAGGCAAAAAAAAACATATCGATATCAATGTTCCCATGCGTCATGCTGATGGTCATTATGTATGGATGCGGCTTCGCGCCGAAGTTACTGAAGAAGAAGAACCTCATTTGGTTGGTATTTCTTTCGACATTAGTGAACAGCAACAATTGGCTGAACAAACAGCACAAGCCGATCTTCGCATCCGTGATGCGATTGAAAATATTTCAGAATCTTTTGTCTTGTGGGATGCTGAGGGACGTTTAGTCATGTCCAACAGCAAATTTTGTGAATATGCCGCTATTCCGAAACAAATTCTACAATCAGGGATCCAACGTGCAACTGTCGAAGCCATGGCCCGCCCTGCACTCAGTGAATATCCCCTCAAAGATGATGGTACCGGCAACTTAACCAGTATTCGCCAAACGGCAGATGGTTGTTGGCTTAAAATTAATGAACGGCGAACCCAAGATGGAGGATTGGTTTGTATTGGTACTGATATTTCTGAGCTTAAACAACAACAAGAAAAATTTGAAGACAGTGAAAGGCGTCTTTTTTCTTTTATTCAAGAACTCAAACGTACGAGAGGAAGTGCTCAACAACGTGCAACAGAAGTTGAAAAACTTAATAAAAGTCTGAAAGCAGAAAAAGAGCGCGCCGAAAGTGCTAATAAGGCTAAATCAGAATTTTTAGCCAATATGTCTCATGAATTGCGCACACCTCTGAATGCTATTCTCGGCTTTTCAGATATCATGTTGCAATCGACTTTTGGACCTCTTGGTTCACAACGCTATAAGGAATATATGCATGATATTTATAATTCAGGAACCCATCTTCTAACCCTTATCAATGATATCCTTGATATGTCAAAAATCGAAGCTGGAAGATTTACGCTTGATTGTAAAAATACCGACCTTGAGCCCATCATTAGTGAAGCAGTACGAACACTAACGCCTCAAGCTCAAGAAAAAAATATTGCTGTTACAACAAATATCACCCCAAAACTTCATGCTGAAGTTGATGGGCGTGCAATGAAACAGATTTTCCTTAATCTCATCTCTAATGCCGTTAAATTTACGCCTTCTGGTGGAAATATTGATGTCTGCGCTTTCAAGAAAAAAAATAACCTTATTTTTAAAATTACAGATACAGGCGTTGGTATTCCGCAATCAGCCATCAAAAAACTTGGACAACCTTTTGAACAAGTTGAAAATCAGCTTACTAAATCCCATACGGGTTCAGGTCTTGGATTAGCTATTTCACGCTCCTTATTAGAACTACACAAAGGGAAACTTGAAATTACTTCAAAAGAAATGAAAGGAACAACGGTAACGATTATAATGCCCATCACGCAAAGTTAATTTTTTTTAATTTCCCCATTTTGTTCCCGTTGTAGCAAAATCTGTTTCCGTTTAACTCCCCAACGATACCCTGAAATAAAACCATTTTTACACACTACACGATGACAAGGAATGAGGACAGCCAATTCATTACGTGCACACGCATGAGCAACGGCACGAAAAGCTTTTGGCATCCCCACACGGCACGCTAATTCCTCATATGAAATTGTTTCACCACACGGTATATCGCATAATACCGTCCATACTTGCCGTTGAAAAACTGTACCATTTATATCTAAGGGAAAATTATATTTTTTTACCAACTTAGGCGTTTCTATCATGGCTATAATATGGGCGACATCTTTCTTAAATGCATTGTCACCCACAACTTGTTGTGCATCACCAAAGCGTACCGTAAACTCCTGTAATAATTGCTCTGTCGTATCCCCTAATGCGATATGACAAATCCCTTGTTGAGACTTAGCCACCAAAAGTTTTCCTATGGATACATCTTTTAGACAGAATATTCTCTTTTGGGAAATGTTCAGCATTTTAACTTTCTCTATATTTCAAAAAGTTCTGAACATCATCATAAAATAAAGGGAAAGTATTTACTATCTTTTAAAACCAAACATGATTATTCTGAAATTATTTTCTTCGTTACTGTCCTAAAATACACTCTCACTATTTTATGGAAATAGACACAGACAGAGATTGACCTTCTTCTTCCCCTAGAAAACCAAAACTACGACAAGAGACAATCTTTAAATAATCCAACTTCTCCTCTCACAGTCTCCAACCTTAACCACCTCAATATGACTCATTTCATAAATTCTCCTAACAAATCCTAGATTGAATTTTATCGCATACTCTAACAAAAATACCTCATGTATAATTTTATGCCTTATATCACCGCTCTAAACAGTCGTGTTTTACGGAACAACACAATAAACTTCCCATTTCATTTTACAAAACTTCATCAAAGCATAATGATTCATGTTTTATTCCCCACGAATGCTTGAATATTCTCGTTCTTCTAAGCTTTCTTATTTTCTTATCAAAGGTTATCCTTTTGATATAGTGATAGGGTAACTCAACCTCGAAAAAGAAATTTATCTTCAATTTTATGAAAAAAAGCATGGAAAAGGTATTTTAGTGCTTACTTTCTTTGTCACATAACTTATAAAATGATCGGAGCCTCAAAACTTAAATATTTTTCTTGCTATAATCGTGCACAGATATTTGTCATAGGAAAAAACCATGCCCAAACGCACAGATATAAAATCTATTCTTATCATCGGAGCAGGACCTATTATCATTGGTCAGGCATGTGAATTTGACTATTCAGGCACACAAGCCTGTAAAGCATTAAAAGAAGAAGGGTACCGGATTATTTTGGTCAATTCTAATCCTGCCACGATTATGACAGATCCAGATCTAGCGGATGCAACTTATATAGAGCCCATTACGCCTGAAATCGTTGCCAAAATTATTGCCCATGAACGTCCAGATGCCCTTTTACCCACCATGGGAGGACAAACAGCGCTCAATACCGCTTTATCATTAAAGCGTATGGGTATTTTAGACCGCTATCATGTTGAAATGATAGGTGCCAATGCCGAAGCTATTGATAAAGCGGAAGATCGTGCTTTATTCCGCCAAGCGATGGCAAAAATCGGTTTGGAAACACCACGGTCTATGTTAGCCAATGCAACAGAACTGAAAGAAGAAAATCGCCAACAACATGCAAAAACGCGTGCTGAACTTAAAGAAAAACTTTCTGGTGCAGCCCTTGAAAAAGCTCTCGAAGAACTTGAACGCAACTGGCGACATACCGAAGCAGATCGCAAACAACATTATATCGCTCATGCAACAGCAAAAGCAGTTCAAGCGCTTGATGTTGTTGGGCTTCCAGCGATTATTCGTCCTTCATTTACCCTTGGTGGGACTGGAGGTGGAATTGCGTATAACCGCTCTGAATTTTATGAAATTATCGAACGGGGGCTTGAAGCTTCTCCTACAACAGAAGTTCTCATTGAAGAAAGTGTTTTAGGGTGGAAAGAATATGAGATGGAAGTTGTTCGTGATAAGAATGACAACTGTATCATTGTTTGTTCTATTGAAAATATTGATCCGATGGGGATTCATACCGGTGATTCGATCACCGTAGCCCCTGCTCTCACCTTAACCGATAAAGAATACCAATGTATGCGCAATGCTTCGATTGCTGTTTTGCGTGAAATTGGTGTTGAAACGGGAGGATCCAATGTACAGTTTGCTGTCAATCCTGAAAATGGGCGCCTCATTGTTATTGAAATGAATCCACGTGTTTCTCGCTCTTCAGCGCTTGCCTCAAAAGCAACGGGGTTTCCCATTGCCAAGATAGCAGCAAAACTAGCCGTTGGCTATACACTTGATGAATTAAAAAATGATATCACAGGTGGTGCAATACCAGCGTCATTTGAGCCTTCTATTGACTATATCGTGACAAAAATTCCTCGTTTTGCTTTCGAAAAATTTCCTGGGTCATCATCTGTTCTGACGACTGCAATGAAATCTGTAGGAGAGGTCATGGCCATTGGACGTACTTTTCAAGAATCATTACAAAAAGCACTCCGTGGACTTGAAACAGGACTTACTGGTCTTGATGAAATTGTCATCCCAGAACATGCTGAAGGTGATGAAAAAAGTTCTATACGCTCAGCCATTGCCATCCCAAGCCCTGACCGTCTGCGTTATATTGCTCAAGCCATGCGTGCAGGCTTACCCTTGAGTGAAATTCATCAAATAAGTAAAATTGATCCGTGGTTTTTAGAACAAATAGCCTCCATCATTGAAATGGAGCAGCGTATCCGCATCCATGGGTTACCCCAAGATGCAGATAACTTGCGTATGTTAAAAGCTATGGGATTTTCAGATGCCCGATTAGCCACCCTTAGCGGACAAGGACCCGATGATATCGCCGCTTTGCGCAAATCACTGAATGTTAAACAAGTCTTTAAACGGATTGACACTTGTGCTGCTGAATTTTCTTCTCCTACAGCCTATATGTATTCAACATATGAAGTTCCCTTGTCCGGTATAGAACACTCAGAAGCACAGATTTCTGAACGCAAAAAAATTGCTATTCTAGGTGGTGGTCCAAACCGCATTGGGCAAGGGATTGAATTTGATTATTGTTGCTGCCATGCGGCTTTTGCACTGCGTGATGCTGGCTTTGAAGCGATTATGATTAACTGCAATCCTGAAACCGTTTCAACTGACTATGATACCTCTGATCGTCTTTACTTTGAATCTTTAACAACAGAAGATGTTATCGCTATCTTAGAAGCAGAACAGGAAAAAGGCGAACTCGTTGGAGTCATCGTTCAATTTGGCGGACAAACGCCATTGAAATTGGCAAGTGCTCTCGAAAATCACAATATTCCCATCTTAGGGACTTCACCGGATGCTATTGATTTAGCAGAAGATAGAGATCGCTTTCAAAAACTGTTATTTAAACTTAACTTAACACAGCCTCAAAATGGTATTGCCCACTCTATCGAACAAGCACGCCTTATCGCCCATGAACTAGGCTTTCCATTGGTTGTACGTCCCTCTTATGTTTTAGGAGGACGTGCTATGCAAATTATCCGTGACGAGCGAAGTTTGCAAAATTATTTACTTGAAAGTGTTCCTGAATTAATCCCTGAAGATATCAAAGCCCGTTATCCCAACGACAAAACAGGACAAATAAACATATTGCTTGGTAAAAATCCGCTTCTCTTTGACACCTATCTAACAGAAGCAATTGAAGTAGACGTTGATTGTCTTTGTGATGGCAAAGAAACACTGATCGTTGGGATTATGGAACATATTGAAGAAGCAGGAATCCACTCCGGTGATTCCGCGTGTTCTTTACCAGTCCATACGCTCTCACAGAGCATAGTCGCTGAATTAGAGCGCCAAACCAAAGCACTCGCACAAGCACTTCATGTTCGCGGCTTAATGAATGTACAATATGCCATTAAAGATGGCACCATTTATGTCTTAGAGGTCAATCCCCGCGCTTCACGGACGGTTCCATTTGTTGCAAAAACAATTGGTCGCCCTATTGCTAAAATGGCTGCACATATTATGGCAGGAGAAACGCTGCACAATGCTCTCCAAGCTTATGGTGGATTACCTTCTTCGCAGGAAAAACAACATATCGCTGTCAAAGAAGCCGTGTTTCCTTTTGCTCGTTTTTCAGGTGTTGATACACTTCTTGGTCCAGAAATGCGCTCAACCGGTGAAGTTATGGGACTTGACTATGAGTTTGCGCTTGCTTTTGCTAAAGCGCAACTTGGAGCTGGTGTAAAACTCCCTAAGGAGGGAATCGTATTCGTTTCTGTAAGAGATGAAGACAAAAAACGCATCTTAAATCCTGTAAAACGTTTAACAGAGCTTGGCTTTTCTATTGTTGCTACAAGTGGAACACAAAAATTCCTCACCGAACATCATATTAAGGCAAAAAAAATCAACAAAGTTTTAGAAGGACACCCTCATATTGAAGATGCTATTCGTAATCGCCAAATTCAATTGATTTTTAATACAACCAGCACTGCCAGTGCCATCTCAGATTCTAAATCATTACGCTATGCAGCACTCATGCAAAATGTCCCCTATTATACAACAATAGCAGGAGCCGAAGCCGTTGTAGAAGCGATCAAAGCACTCAAAAAAAAGCGCCTTGAAGTGCGTTCCCTGCAAAGTTATTTCAGTTGAATTTCTTGCTATGTGGAAAAGCATACGCTTTTTGATACTTTTTCTCGATTTTTTCTTTATCAAAAATAGCAATTAAAGCTTGCTTTTTATTCTAAAGGCGCCTATATGAGTTTTATCGAATTTTCGGTTACGTGACTTTCTTTCCTGTGTATTCTGCACTTTTGACGAGACTTCTCCCACCTAATTTCGATCTACAGCCGTATTGAAGAATTATAGCTTCAGTACACAATATAATTATATATCTAAGGAGTTTCCTATGTCTACAGGAACAGTTAAGTGGTTTAATACAACAAAAGGTTTCGGATTCATTCAGCCTAGTGATGGCAGTGCAGATGTATTTGTACACATTTCCGCCGTTGAGCGTTCTGGTCTAAGCAATCTTAATGAAGGACAAAAAGTGTCTTATGATGTTCTTCAAGACCGTCGTTCAGGGAAATTTGCCGCTGGCAACCTTGCAGCTCTTTAAAGTTTGAATTCTGCAATATTTTATTTAAAAATCTTCGTCTATAACGACGGAGATTTTTTTTATTTTGTAGAAAGCAAAATTGACCTGGATAAAAGAAAACACGGCTTATCTATTTTGCACAATTTATCAAAGTATTCCTATCCTTCCTCTAAAACTTTTATAATCCTTAAGAGAAGAATTCCTTGTTAAAATTCTCAAAAAACAACACTATAAAAACGCGTGTCAAAGTATTTTGGAAGTTTTTTATTGCATACAATATAATCTCTTATAGAATATCCTTAAAGCAATAATCATTTGTTGATATAATATAAGGATTTTAAATTATGGCTTTTATTGCCGACAAGCTGTCTCGTATCAAACCTTCTGCAACAATTGCTGCTTCCCAAAAGGCCCGTCACTTAAAAACATTAGGACGCGATGTTATTGCTTTAAGTGCTGGGGAGCCAGACTTTGATACTCCAGACAATATCAAAAACGCGGCCATTGAAGCCATTCGACGGGGAGAAACAAAATACCCTCCTATATCTGGAATTCCAGAGTTGCGCCAAGCAATTTCTGCAAAGTTTAAAAGAGAAAATAACCTTCTTTACCAACCAGAACAAATTATTGTTGGGACCGGTGGAAAACAAATTCTCTTTAATGCTTTGATGGCAACGTTGAATAAAGGAGATGAAGTCATCATTCCATCCCCTTATTGGGTGAGTTATCCAGAAATGGTCGCGCTTAACGAGGGTACGCCTGTCTTTTTAGAAACAAAAGCCGAATTTTCTTATAAACTCCAACCACAAGAGCTAGAAGCTGCTATTACCCCCAAAACAAAATGGTTTATCTTTAACTCTCCCTCAAATCCGTCGGGAGCCGCTTATACATATAATGAATTGAAAAAACTCACGGATATTTTAGTAAAATATCCTCATATCTATATCCTTTCCGATGATATATATGAGCATCTCACGTATGAAGGTTTTACCTTTGTGACTCCCGCTCAAGTAGAACCAGCGCTTTATGAGCGTACACTCACAATGAATGGCGTTTCCAAAGCCTATGCAATGACGGGCTGGAGAATCGGTTATGCAGGTGGCCCACAAGAACTCATTAAAGCGATGGATATCATTCAAGGTCAGCAAACATCTGGCACGAGTGTTATTTCACAATGGGCTGCTGTTGAAGCACTCAATGGACCTCAAGACTTTATCGCTAAAAATAAAAGTATTTTTCAAGCTCGCCGTGATCTCGTTGTTTCCATGCTAAACCAAACTCCCGGCATTCATTGTCCAACCCCCGAAGGTGCTTTTTATGTTTATCCTTCTTGCGCAGGACTTATTGGCAAGAAAACACCAAACGGCCAATGTATTCGGAATGATGAAGACTTTGTGATAGCACTTCTAGAAACAGAAGCTGTCGCTGTCGTCCAAGGGGCTGCTTTTGGACTTGGGTCAACTTTTCGTATTTCTTACGCAACATCAGAAAAATTACTTGAAGAAGCCTGCACACGTATCCAATGCTTTTGCAACAGTTTAATTTAAAATTTTTAACATTATCTCTTGTGATTGTTTTTTTGCCGAATGTCAATCTATCCGACAAAATATCGAAAGCTATGTTAAGGATAGAGCCTATCGATTTAGCAAAAATATTCATGAATAAACATAATAAAAAAAATAGAAGCTGGCAGATAATGATCAAAAAAAACCAGCGATCAAATAAATGAATCAGTCTATTGTCATGAGAAATGAAAAACCTGTTTAGTTTTCTCTATCGAAAATATAAATTTCAGGATTAATAGGGAAATTCAAATTAAGAAATCATCTTGTTTGCCCTCTCCTCACTTAAGAAAGAACGATGTATTTGTTGTTATAAATGTACGATAAAAACGGAATTTCAGAAAAAGCGCGTTATATTTACATTTTGTTTTAATTTATAGGCAAGAGCATTCTTCTCGCGAATTTTAGTTTAATTATAATCAATGTTTTTTCTATATACAGAGGGATTTCTAAAAAAGAGATATCTTTAAAAAATTTAGTCGTTTTTATCGTTTTTGAAGGTATGTTTCATATGAGAGATTATAAACAAAAGCCTCTCAAGCAAAGTTTACATCATATAATATTTTTAATCTATTGTGGTCTTTCACCCTCCTATGGAAATGGACTGATTTAAATTTCGCATCTCTTTATTTTCTCCAGATACAATACAAATTATATTATATTTTATAGTTACGTTAAGTTATAATAAGTGATATATAGAAGAATATTGATTTATAAATTCGTTGATTCTTAACTTGAAGTATCCTCTTGTAAGATTCCCTTATTTCAAATCTATCTGAGACAAAACGATATCATTTTCTTATATATCACAAGCAGAGTTGATGTGTTGGTAAAAACTTAAAAAAAGGAGCAAAAATACCTCCCTCTCTCAAATGCAAGGATTACGCAACTATTGAAAGCTTATAAAGAATGATCATGCTGCAACCTGCTTCTTCATGAGTGTAAAAATAGTTGTACAGTGAATCTTATACCATTTTGTCAAAACTTTTACGTGATGCTATTCACGGATATCAGAAAGCTTGGGCATACTGAAGAATATTTCTTAAAGAAGCGCGTAAATTGATAAAACTTGCCTTCCCTATCCAATTTATAACACTAAGAAAGACCTCGTACTTTTAAACACAATCGCTCTTATAATTAAACGCCCCTTACAATTAAACCTTTCTATTTCACGGCATCGTTTTCGCCTTAAAATAAAAAAGAATCTACCCTTCTCCGCTGCATAAATAGTTCAATTTCTCTTAAGTTCTCCCTACTAACCACTTGATTGACTTCATAGGTTTTACGAAAAATCCCTCAATATTCATCTCATACTCTCATAAAAAACACTGCATGTATAAAGTTTACATGCTTTATATCCCCCCAAAGACAAAGTTTTATGGTACAAAAGAATAAATCTCTCTCAAATTCCTCGTTGAGTTTTAGCCTACCCAAAAAATTCGTTGGATATCCATAAGTTTTGAAATTTTTTTCTTATCAATCTTCCCATGCATTGCAATTTCTAAGCACTTTTTTAGGAATAAAAAAAAAGCCGGACAAACGTCCGGCAAATCTGGAAAATCTTCAGAGATAAAATCAATCTGTCAGATCTTCGTAAGGGAACACTCAAGAAAATGCAATGGGAGGCAACATAATCAAGAGATAATATTCTATGTCATTTTATAAGCAGAAGCACAATAAAGACTTAAGCGTATCTGCTATGCAATAAACACATAGCTTTAATTCTTCCTCAATCTTGGACCGCTCTCTTTAATTAAATAGAAAGAGGTCACCCTTATACGATTGTCTAATTTTTAATGTTATAACAGCCTTCACATTTGAGCGAATTCATAAAAGACATTTTATCCCTTTCTGCAAAAGTATTTATCCACACAAACACCTTCCACCCTATGACCTAAAATAATTTCAGCGACCTCATAAGAAGTATCTATTGTTTCAGCGAGCCAATTCTGTCAACTAGAGTCAAACCCATGCGAACAAGCTTTACATTTTTTCTCATATACTTTGATATACAACTATCAGCAAAGGGACCACGACCT
Source organism: Bartonella sp. AU16XJBT (assembly GCF_028618665.1). GTDB lineage: Bacteria > Pseudomonadota > Alphaproteobacteria > Rhizobiales > Rhizobiaceae > Bartonella. The sequence goes on along the minus strand of NZ_JAQITF010000005.1, from coordinate 64,928 downwards.
CAAAAAAAATCTTTGTGAGACAGCAGGCGCACTTGTTTTAAAATTGCTAATACCTCTCATGATAAAAGCACGCGAAACTCTGTTATAGTATCCGTTGACCTTTTATATTCTCGAATTAAGGATGTCCAAATATCACCCTCAACCTGATTTTTATGAATATGACATAAGAGAAAAAACGAACTCCTTTAAGAATAAGCAAACGCACAGTCAGTTGTGTTAGGGTTGTTATTTAGCAAAATATTTTGTAAAAAGTCGGAATATCTCTCCAACCCATAGCTGGAGAGCTTTACGTTTTATGACGTTGTTTTCCTAAAAGAGCACGTGCTGTTTCTGTTGCTTGTAAATCAACATCTAAACCCAAGTCAGCCGCATTTTTGAAACAAATATTAAGACGGTTCAGCGCTTTACGAACTGTATCAACTTTTTTATATGCTAGATAGAAGTAAGCGTATTTCTGTTCTTTGTAATTTCTGAAAAGGGAGGCGGCCTTATTGGGAGAATAATATGAAATTTTAAGGATAAAAAACCAACTGCTATTTTTACCATCACCTTTTAATTCTGCTTTTTGACTTTCAAAAGTCTCTCGAGAAATATCTTTTAAATAATAGAGATTACTTATTGCCTCACGCTTTTGTTTATCGCGTTCTTTAATGGTGTTGTGATCTTCAACCTTCATATAAAACAGATCGCCATTGCGTTGCATACTCACACGCTTGTTTTAAAAAGACATCTCTCAAAGCATCCAACCCCATCTCACGATGGCGCACCCCGTGAATGTTATAACGATAAAGCCATTGAACCCTTCCATCTTTACGCTTGTGAAGGAGAAAACCGACACCATCACACACTTTGCCAGCCCCTATGTTTCGATAGCTCTTGGCACTTGAGACGATTCAAAAGAGGCATGCTTTTCTTGTATAATTTTTATCCACATGTCCTCCCCGCTTGTGACGTGCAAGCAAGTGATTTTGATTGATTCAATATAAACGGGTTTGAAATGAGAGAATCTTACGGTACTTAAGCTTCTCATTCAATATGAATGAACACTGGATTATCATTATAAATCAATAAGTTGTATACTTATAATGTCATTCAATGAATGATTTTAATTGATTTAATATGGGAAAATTTAAAACGAAAGAATATTACGAGAATCTTAAGGTGCAAAACAATTAATTGTTCCTTATAAATTAAGGCATGAATATTAAAAAGACCACTGACGCGCTTTTAAGAAAATATAATCTCGAAAAGCATTCAACCTTGCCAAATTCTTTAAATTATAAGGATAACAAAAAAAAGTATCAAAAGAAGGAATATCAACCATATCAGGAAAAAGACGTACCAAGTGCTCATCATTGTTGACAATATAATCAGGCAACACAGCAATCCCAAGATCACGCATAAGCGCATTCTTGATGGAGATGATATTGTTGATTTGCAGGACTGAAACACGCAATGATCCATCATTTCTACCAGCTTTTTCCAACCAATTTAAACCCGACAAATAAGGGGGAACAGGTTCTCCGAATGAAATAATACGATGCTCATCGAGATCAGATAATTTTTCAGGCTTTCCATAATTTGCAATATACTTTTCTGAAGCATAAACATGCATATGAATTGTAAATAATTTTCTTTGTATAAGATCAGGTTGTTGGGGTTGATGGAGGCGAACAGCACAATCTGCATGACACATTGTCAAATCAAGTTCTTCATCAGAAAGCAAAAGCTGGACCTGCATATCAGGATAAAGACTAAGAAATTCTGGCATACGCTCTGCAATCCACCCGGCCCCCATTCCAAAGGTCGAGGTCACACGCAAATGCCCCGTTGGTTTTGCATAGCTTTCACTTAATTGCAAACGTACACTTTCAAGCTTCATCAAAACATCATGAGCTGTACGATAAAGAGTTTCTCCTTGTTCTGTGAGAATCAAACCACGCGCATGACGCTGGAATAAAGATACCCCAACTTCTTGTTCTAAAGCCGAGACCTGCCGTGAAACCGCTGATTGGGATAAATGAAGCTTTTGAGCAGCATGCGTAAAAGATCCCGCTTCTGCTGCTGCGTGAAAAACCCTTAACTTATCCCAATCCAACGGTGACGCCACAATTAATTCTACCTCTCGATTCTCTCTATTCTCAATGAATTATTAACGCTTAGATATATCTAAAAACCGTTCTGCTTCCAATGCTGCCATACATCCCCTTCCCGCGGCTGTTACAGCTTGACGGAATGTTTCATCTGTTACATCCCCTGCAGCAAAAACACCCGCAATGCTTGTTGCTGTTGAATCCGGTGCTGTCCATAAATAGCCGCCTCGTTTTTGTTTCAGCTGTCCTTCAAATAGAGAAACAGCAGGATCATGCCCAATGGCAATAAATATGCCCTCTGCTTCCACTTTCATCTCGTAACCTGTTTTAACATTTTTCAAACGTGCCCCCGTTACAACAGCTCCCTTTGCCCCCTGAGCTGGCAGCCCCACAATTTCTTCCACCACATGATTCCAAAGAACACGTACATTATTACAAGCAAACAACCTATCTTGCAAAACTTTCTCTGCCCGAAACTGTTCTCGCCGATGAACCACGCTTACACTTTTTGCTATATGCGATAAATAAAGAGCTTCTTCAACGGCCGTATTGCCTCCTCCTACAACAATAACATCCTTATCTCGATAAAAAAAGCCATCACACGTAGCACAAGCAGAAACACCACCACCCATAAAGGTCTGTTCACTTTCTAAACCAAGCCAGCGCGCTTGAGCCCCTGTTGCAATAATCAGCGCATCACAAGAATATTGTGTTCCTAAATCCCCATATAAGACAAAAGGATACTTCAATAAATCTGCCTTTGTAATCGTATCATAGACAATTTTTGTCCCCATATTCTCAGCTTGTTTTGCCATTTGTTCCATCAACCACGGTCCTTGAATGGGGTCAGCAAAACCTGGATAATTTTCGACATCCGTTGTAATTGTCAATTGCCCACCCTGCTGCAAGCCTGTCACTAAAACCGGCTGGAGCATTGCTCTTGCCGCATAGACCGCCGCTGTATAACCAGCCGGACCTGAGCCAATAATCAGCAGACGAATATGCGATTGTATCATTCAATCCCCTTCACTTTTTCAACTTAATTATTCTATAAATTATAACGGAATGCAGCCTTTTAAAAAAATATTTCTCAATAACCTTAACTATGTTATATATACATACTTCTTTTCAAGTTTTATGAAAAGGTCTGATTACCAATTCATCAAGGCATGTTCATGTTAAGGATTAATCTTTATCCTATAAAGAGAAAAACGCAAATTCTTATGAGCAAAAAAACATAATAAAAAGAGATATAAAGATAGGGAACGGTCATTTTTCAGTTTATTATTAATGTCTGTGCACGTTTTGCGTTAATCATGGGAGGAGCAATGCTTTTGCCAATTTTTGTGGATCTGCACGACAACAACCGTAATTGGATAAACTTTCTCTATTCTTGTGCCATAACCACCATGTTAGCAACGCTGATTCTTTTAGCAACGAAGGGAGCTACTTGTCGTTTTTCAGCACGGCTCGGCTTTATGCTCACTGTTTGTCTTTGGCTTACAGGAAGCATCGTAGGTGCCTTACCTCTTTATCTTTCCCCTCTTCCCATTTCTCTAGCAGGAGCCATTTTTGAATCTGTTTCTGGAATTACAACAACAGGCTCCACAGTCCTTTCTGGTCTTGATAATTTATCGCGAAGTATTTTGTTATGGCGTTCTATTATATGCTGGATTGGGGGCATTGGTTTTATCGGTTTAGCCCTCTTGCTTTTGCCTTCACTGCGTGTGGGGGGGGTACGACTTTTTCATATGGAATCATCTGATAAATCTGAAAAAATATTGCCTCGCATCAACCAAATTGCTAACGGAATTATCATCGCTTATGTTGGACTCACATTGGCTTGTATGCTTTCTTATTTTGCTGCGGGCATGAGTTTATTTGATGCCATTAACCATGCAATGAGTACAGTAGCAACGGCTGGGTTTTCAACGCATGATGCTTCTTTTGGCTATTTTTCTGATACACCAGCCATCTTAATTATTTCAACAATCTTCATGTTGCTTTCTGCTTTGCCCTTCGTACTTTATGTTAAATTAGTCCTTCCTGGACACTCCAAACGTTTCCTTGACCCACAAGTGATTGTTTTTCTTCATATCGTCGTCCTTTTCAGCTTTGCTTTAGCAGCATGGCTACGGTTTCATGATCATCGCGCTTTCCACTTGATTTTCCTTGATGTCATTTTTCACCTTTCATCCATTATTAGCACCACAGGTTACAGCGCTGAAGATTATCAACTTTGGGGACCGTTTGCGCTTGGAATTTTCTTCATTGTTTCTTTTACAGGCGGATGTGCTGGTTCTACTTCTGGTGGTATGAAAATCAATCGCCTTATTATTCTTTGGCGTATTACACAAACAAATATAGAAAAACTTCTTTCTCCTAATGTCGTTGTAAAGGCGCGTTACGATCACTCAAATATATCAAACGATGTTGCTCAAGCCGTTTTGTTTTTTGTCTGTCTTTATATGTTCTGCCTTGTGATCGGCACTGCACTTTTGCTTACAACCGGTCTTGACTTCACCTCTGCCTTTACGGGCGTCTTAACAGCACTTTCAAATGTTGGTCCAGGCTTTGGAGATATTATTGGCCCTGTTGGTAATTTCTCTACAATCAATGATAATGCTTTATGGATTTTAAGTTTTCTAATGTTAGCTGGACGCCTTGAAATCATAACAATATTCGTTCTTTTTATTCCCGCTTTCTGGCGTGAACAGTTCTAATGCATAGAGCATTTTATTCCACCATGATAAAAAATTAACAAAATAAAAAGACGTGAACAATATGCGGAATAATATTCAATCTTCAATCAATCGACGGAAGATTTCGTGAAATTTCAAATAAATCATCGTATAAATGATTGATATAAAAATGTTTTGGAAAAAACAATCAAATGTCAACAGTTTTCAAAACCATAACATATAACACTTTATATTATTGAGCTTCTTTATCAAATAAAATGAATAGATAGAACATCTTTCTTACGAATAATCTCTCATGCAAAAAATATGAATATTTGCTGATAAAATTGCTTTTTCTCTAATAAGTCATGTCCTTATAAAAAACAAAATACCATTTATTACAAATTCAAAAGCTTGTTAAAAAACATCTGACAATACTCATTCACCCATTTCAAAACAGTCCTCATGAAAGCTATAAAATGGGCATTATCACTTTTACTTAAATAATAAGCTGCAAATCGGTACCACAAAATAAGATATAAATTAGCACCACCATACTATTTCTGTTAATGTTGTAATAACCTGCATTTCAGACAATTTATAAGAAATCTCTTTACATATTGTCTTCAATAGTTTTTATCCACCACATGCCATCTTTCAATTGTGATGTGCAAGAAGATAGCCCTTATTGTTTTAATATCAACAGATTTGACATGAGAAAATCTTACGATATTCAAAGCTCTTATTCAAACTGAAAAGGTAAATTATCTATATGAATCAATATATTGATCTTAGAGTCATTTTATTATGAATTTATTGAAAATATGGATGACTATTTTATCCATGGAGATACCCTCATTACCTTTTTAAAGATAAGAAAACATTTTTTTGCTATCTATTTAAGTCTTACAAAACGAACAATATCGGCACCATATCGTTAAGATGGTGCATAAATCTCTAGTCTTGAGTTAAAGCATTATTTTCTTATTCTAAAATATCACTAGAATAAAAATAGCTCTCCTCCCTCCTCGTATGCTTTATCATAAGCCACATATCGCTCTCAAGCATATAGATTTTTAATTTTTTATCCAAAATTTTGAGAACTGCTTATAGCATTCTAAGAAAGCCAAGCTTAAAATAAAAAAATTATATCATTGAGCTATTTTCTTGATGATTATGAAATAACCTTTAAGGAAAGCAATTTCTATCACTCTTCAAGAAGATTTTTGATATAATATTAAAATGTTTTTTCCGCAAACAGTTCTTTGTAAACACTTTCAATCTCACTTGCCTCTTTTTCCAAAGGAAAATGCGTACGAACATGGCTCAAAGCTTTCTTTCCAGCTTCCAATGTTTTTTCTACATCAGCAAAATAAGGTTCAATTGCTGCCGTTAAAGCCGAACCATCTCCTGCTTTTACAACCGTTCCTGTTGCTTCTACAACCAATTCTTTATAAGCTCCTGCATCACTCGTTACAACCGCAACCTGTGATGCCATTGCCTCCAATGGTGTTAAACCGAAACCTTCTGTACGAGAAGGTGCAACATAAAGCGACAGGCGACGATACCACAAAGGGATGTTCAGTATCTCACCAAGGAAAATAATACGATCATCCAAACCAGCTTTAGCAATCTTTTGGCGTAATTCTTTTTCAAAATGATAATGTTGCTCTGTCGTACGACCAGCGATAAGCGCTGTCCACTCAGGATAGTGGGGCAATAATGCTATCATAGAATCAACAAATAAGTCTGTTCCCTTTGAGCTGCGCAAACGCCCAAAACATCCTACCGCATATTTTCCTGGAAATCCTGTCGAAGCAAAGCAATCATCAAGATTCTGTGGTGGCGTAAAACGCCTCACATCCACCCCATGCATAATAACCTTATGTGGCACTTCTAGATAAGCGCCCGTATGTGTACTGGTAGCAATAACCCTATCCATACGGCGAATCAACCATTTTGTAAAAGGCTTATGATGACGTTGTGAAGCCGATGTAAAAATAAGTTTCAGCTTCATTTTCAAGATATCGCGCAAAAAGATCCCACAAAGCATCTCAATATTACGCCTTGCGTGCCAAATACGAAACGACTTCCCTTTCGGACTTTTCCAAAGTCCGAAAAGGTCCCTAAAGGCAAGAGCCGGCAATTCTTTCGGTAACCCAAACCCCAGAGTGGATATACGCACCCCCTGCTCGCGCTGCAGTGGAATAAGCTGAATAATCGTAGATGTTACTCCCGATAAACGCCTTTTAAAGTGAGGCGCAATAATCTCAGTTTCTTCCAAAGACACACGCATAACACTTTAGATATTTAGATGTACTGAACCTTAATGATTTCGTAATTATGCGCACCACCAGGCGCATTCACTTCAATCACATCACCCTCTTGCTTGCCAATGAGTGCACGTGCAATCGGTGAAGAAATAGAGATTTTACCAATTTTTACATCAGCTTCTTGATCCCCTACAATCTGATACACCTTTTTTTCTTCAGTATCCTCATCCAAGAGTTTAATGGTCGCTCCAAATTTGATTTTGTCACCTGAAAGACGAGAGACATCTATAACTTCTGCCCGCGCGATATAATCTTCAAGCTCATTTATACGCCCCTCATTATGACTTTGTGCTTCTTTAGCAGCATGATACTCAGCGTTTTCTGACAAATCACCATGTGCACGCGCTTCAGAAATTGCTTCAATAATGCGTGGACGTTCCTGTTGTTGACGCCAACGCAACTCTTCTTTAAGACTTTCAAAGCCAGCTGTAGTCATCGGAACTTTTTCCATAATCCGTCCCTTTCTATTACACGGAAGGTTTAATAAAAATACAAAAAACGGCTTCCAAAATTACTTTTGGAATCCGAAAACTACGATCTTTTCCATTATATAGTACAGTATCTCTGTTTTCCATATAAAAATAAATAAAGGGAACAAAACATGCATTAATAGTGTTTAAAACATCTCATTTTGGTGTTTAAAACGTTAAACTTCATTCTCCTCCTTAAAATCTCATAAAGAAGAAAGAATTGTAATTTTTTTTATTTTATCATAGTCTAGCAAAAGAAATCGTATGGGATACGAAGAGAGAAGGATCATTGCTAAAGAATTTTTTTGCAGAAAAATGAAAATTTTCGTCATTTTTTTTATGTTGGGCCCTTTCTTTTTAGCCACAACAATGTCTAAGGCAGCAGATGCCTTTGTGACAACAAATCTTAATTTTAGAACAGGCCCCAGCACTCAATATGCAATTTGTGGCTTAATCTCTGCTGGAGAGCTGGTTTTTGTTAAAAATTGTGAAGGAAATTGGTGCCATATCCGATATAACACTCAAATAGGTTGGGTGTCATCTCGTTATCTTTCATTTAAAGATGGAAATGATCTTTATCACATATACACAATGTCTTTAGTTCCAAAACCATAGTCTTTAGTTCCAAAACAGACCCCATATGATTATTCTTCATAACAGCCATGATAACTTATTATTGCCCTCTTGAAGATCATCATGGCAAGAATGCAATAGTGTTCACGAACAACCACAAATATGCCCCCTCCAAAGAAACATTTCGAAGAATTAGTCACATAGAAAAAACTTGATCAATATCCTCATGAAAGTACCAGTAAACCAAAATAAACCTGTTTAATAACGTTTTGCTGTTATCGTAATGAAATTGTAAAAATTAGTATTTCCTTTAAAATCACCAGCACTTTTCTATCAAAGGATACAACAATGAAAAATGGTGTTACTGCAACCGTAGAAGCTCTTTCTGCTCTCATTGCTTCAGGTAATCCTCTTTTTAAAAATGGTGCATTATGGACACCTCACCGCCCTATTCCTCCTGAAAAATCTGAAGGTGGTATTCCGTTTCAACTCGCAACATCCTTTAAACCGGCGGGAGATCAGCCTCAAGCCATTAAAACTCTGGTTGAGGGAATTGAAAAGGATGAACGTACACAAGTGCTTTTGGGGGTTACTGGCTCAGGCAAAACCTATACAATGGCGAAAGTCATTGAAAAAACACAACGTCCAGCTCTCATTTTAGCCCCCAATAAAACTTTAGCCGCCCAGCTTTATGGGGAATTTAAAAACTTTTTTCCTCACAATGCTGTCGAATATTTTGTTTCTTATTATGACTATTATCAACCAGAAGCCTATGTTGCACGCTCTGACACTTATATTGAAAAAGAATCCTCTACTAATGAACAAATCGACCGTATGCGCCATGCTGCAACACGTGCTGTCTTAGAGCGTGATGACGTCATTATTGTTGCATCTGTCTCCTGTATCTACGGGATTGGCTCGGTAGAAACCTATACGGCCATGACTTTACAAATACAAAAAGGGGACAAACTCAATCAACGAAAATTCTTGGCTGATTTAGTTTCTCAACAGTATTATCGACAAGATATCAATTTCACTCGTGGTTCTTTTCGTGTGCGAGGAGATACCATTGAAGTTTTTCCAGTCCACCTTGAAGATCGTGCTTGGCGTATCTCGCTCTTTGGCGATGAAGTAGAAACAATTACGGAATTTGATCCTCTAACGGGACAAAAAACAGAGGATCTTCAATCTATTAAAATTTATGCCAATTCACACTACGTAATACCGCGTCCAACCTTAAATCAAGCAATGAAAGCCATCAAAATGGAACTGGTTCAACGTCTTGATGAATTGAATGCTGCTGGACGGCTTTTAGAAGCACAACGCTTAGAACAGCGTACAATTTTTGATTTAGAAATGTTAGAAACAACGGGTTCATGTCCGGGAATTGAAAATTATTCACGTTATTTAACAGGACGAAATCCTGGTGAACCACCACCAACCTTATTCGAATATATTCCACTCAATGCTCTTGTTTTTATCGATGAAAGCCATGTAACGATTCCCCAAATTGGTGGCATGTATCGCGGTGACTTTCGCAGAAAAGCCACTCTAGCAGAATATGGTTTTCGCCTCCCTTCCTGTATGGACAACCGTCCTTTGCGCTTTGAAGAATGGGACGCTATGCGCCCACAAACAATTGCTGTCTCCGCAACACCAGGACACTGGGAAATAGAACAATCCCATGGTATTTTTGCTGAACAAATTATTCGCCCAACAGGGCTTGTTGATCCAGAAACAGAAGTTCGTCCAGCACGCACTCAAGTTGATGATGTTGTCAATGAAATTCGTAAAACTATTCAAAAAGGCTACCGTACATTGGTCACTGTCCTCACCAAGCGTATGGCCGAAGATTTAACGGAATATCTCCACGAACAAGGTATTCGCGTACGCTATATGCATTCTGATATTGATACATTAGAGCGGATTGAAATTCTTCGTGATCTGCGACTTGGCACCTTTGATGTCCTCATTGGGATCAACCTCCTTCGAGAAGGTTTGGATATTCCAGAATGCGGTTTTGTTGCCATACTAGATGCCGATAAAGAGGGTTTTTTGCGCTCAGAAACCTCACTCGTACAAACCATCGGTCGCGCCGCACGCAATGTAGATGGTCGTGTTATTCTTTATGCGGATACAATTACGGGCTCTATAGAACGTGCCTTACAAGAAACACAAAGACGTCGACAAAAACAGATAACCTACAATAAAGAGCATCATATCACACCAACCAGTATCAAAAAAAATATCAACGATATTCTCAATGCAGGAAGTGAAAACCATCAAACTCTTACAAATATTTCTAATTTTATCACGCAAAATAATGTGGATCGTAAAAATTTAGCAAGCCATATTCAATCTCTGGAAAAATCAATGCGTAAAGCAGCAGCGGATCTTAATTTTGAAGAAGCAGCGCGACTTCGTGATGAAATAAAACGACTCCAGAAAATAGAACTCGCAATCGCGGATGACCCCTTAAAATAGCCATAGCAAACAGCCTACTCATGAGCACATTAACTCTTAAATGACATAAATCTTGATCACGAAGGTTTATCCATAGATACCAACGTTTTTAAAAATCAAAAAAAGAAAAATTTTGCAAAAAAATAATCTAAAAATCTTAAAGCCTCTCAAATAAACCTTGAATTTCTGAAATTCCACACGAAATACGCACAAACAAAACATGCTCTATACTTCAATAGAAATGTCTCATGTAATGAAAAAAGGATACTTTAAAAAACTTCAAATATGAGTCTTTTTAGACAATTTTTTCTTATTTAAATATATGATACTGAAAAGCTATAAGATTTTCTAACAATACTTCTAAATTCTCAATCAATAATAATAAATTAAAGAGAATATTTTTTATGACCACAAAAATTGATTTATAAATGTAATTTATCGTTTTTCATATTGTATAAGAAGCAAAAGCGCCGTGAGATTTTCTTATTTCAAACCTGTTCATGATAAAACAAAACGTTCGTCTTACACCTGATAAAAATGACCCGCTTAAATAAAACTCATTAAAAAAAACTCTCATCTCTTCTAAACTATCTCAATGCCAAGACCGATCGCAAAATGAAGAGTTCATAAATATAATGATGTCATCACTCTTGTATTTTTATAAGTGTAAAGATGATGCTGCATACACGAGAAAATATGCTGAAATGAGATTGAAAACAACAAAAAGCTTTAGAAAACATAGAAACAGCACCACGATGAAATAGGTACGAAAATTTAATTGTAAAAATCTTTATCATAACCATTTGCTTCTTTTCTGCAAAAAATTGCAAATCTCTTGAAGAAAAGCGCATTGCTCACTCATTTTTCTTCCAAATCTACTGAAAAAACTTAACTTATCGAAAAGTGAATCATGATCTATGCGCTCAAAAAATACAACATATCTCCTTGTTATAAAAGTATATGTCTATGATAAAATTAATAATATTTTTTATTCATATTTTTATTTTTTAAAGTTATGTGGAATCCATTGATGCAAGAACTACTATTGAATAAAAAGCTTTGTTACTCTTGTAAAAAATGAGATTTTATAAAATAATTTTTGTCAATTAACATCAATAGATGTCTTTATTTTATGAAAGGTGATCTTTATTTCCTGTTTATTTTATCATTTTTTGTCAACCAAATAGCTCTTTATTCGTTTTTTCAAAATAAAATCAAAAGTCGTTCAGATTATATTCAGTTTGTCACATGTATGATGTGAGAAAAATATGAATTTAAGTTAAGGAGTGTCGCTATGAGAAGATCGAGTAAATTAGCGGTGTTATCAGTGGTATCAGTCGCAACCATTTTGATGCCACTCAGTACAGTGCTTGCGGATATGAAATGGATGCATAGTGAAAATCATATTGAGAAGCAAATAAATGATATGAGAAAAAGTATGGATGAGCAAATGGGGGATATGAGAAACGGAATGAATTCCTATTTTCCTTCTTATCATTCTAACAGCCGTTCTAATTTTGAAAGATATCACTCTTCTCATACTTATCCCTACCATCATGTTGACCATAAAAGGCGAGAATATGATCGTCATTATGTTGAACACAAAACATATCGTTACATTGAACGCGAAAAGACAACACATCATCATATATATGAGCATCATGTGACGCGCGATAACTCAGGGGATGCTTTAGCAGCAGGTATTCTTGGTCTCGCGGCAGGAGCAATTCTTGGCAATGTTTTAAAAAAACCAGAACCGCCACAAATTATCTATCAACCTGTACCACAAGGACAAGTCGTATATCAAGAAGTTCCGCAAGTGCTGTATCAACAAGTTCCACAAACCGAAATCATTTATGAATCTCAGTCAACAGCTACCTATCAGCCGTTCCAGCGACCATGGACTCGTAGCTGGCTTCAATATTGCAAGAAAAAGTACCGTTCATTTAATCCCCAAACAGGTACTTTTCGAGGCTATGATGGACAAGACCACTTTTGTTATGCCCCATTGAACTAACATCTTTGCTTTGGCTTAGAAAAATTTAAGTGGCCCCTCAAAACGCTTTAAAGCGTTTTGGGGGGGTATGTACTGAGATCTTGAAGAAAAGGATTCCACTGACGCTCGTAGCCTATATGACTTCCAGGACCATGCCCACAGATAAAACGAACATCATCCCCTAAAGGCAAAACTTTTTCTCGAAGTGATGTTATCAATTTTTCATGAGAACAAAAAGGAAAATCTGTACGTCCGATAGAACCACGAAAGAGAACATCACCCAGTAAAGCGAAACGTTCTTTTTCATTAAAATAAATAACATGACCAGGAGAATGCCCTGGTGTATGAAAAACCCTGAACACATGTTCAGCAAAACGGACACTATCGCCATCTTCTAACCATTGATCAGGAATACACACAGAGGCATCCGTGATACCATAGCTTCTTGCACTCTCAACCACAGCATCCATCACAGGCTTATCATCGCAGTGTGAACCGATAATTTTAACATTAAGGGCTTCTTTAGCTTGCATTGCAGCTCCCACATGATCAAAATGACCATGTGTTATCCAAATCGCTTCAACGGTAATACCCTCCTTTTTAATGACTTCTTGAATTAGAAGCCAATCTCCACCAGGATCCACTAAAACCCCTACTTTTTGTTCTTTATCAAAAAGCAGAGTGCAATTTTGCTGAAAAGGCGTAACCGGAATAATATGTGCACTAAAATGACTCATGAAATCCTTTATTTAAAGTAAATCTTTTTGAAGCTTACCTTCTTCAAGCTTACAAGGAACATTCCCTTTTTTCTATAGGATAGCCTGCTCGACAGCTTTGTGCAACTTATGTAAAGTTAAATTTTTTGAAGAAATAATTTAAAGGTTTTGAAGAATGACCAATCACGTTCAAGTTTTGTGTGACGATGCCCCTCACCTTCTTGTGATTGATGATGATACACGTATTCGCAATCTTTTATTTCAGTTTCTCATTAACAATGGATTTCGTGTTTCAGTTTCAGCCAATGCTAATGAAGCAAGACGACTGTTGGCACGTTTAGACTTTGATCTTCTTATCATTGATGTCATGATGCCTGGCGAAAACGGTATCAACCTTACCCATTCACTCCGCCAAACAAAAGAGGTTCCTATCCTCATGCTAACAGCTTTATCAGAAACAGACAGTCGTATCCGTGGATTAGAAGCAGGCGCAGATGATTATCTGGCTAAGCCATTTGATCCTCGTGAACTTCTCCTTCGCATCAACGCCATTTTACGACGTGGTTTTCCCCTTAGCCAACCCAAAATTGAGCAAATCGTTTTTGGACCTTATATATTTTCGATTTCACGGCGCGAACTCAAAAGGGGAGGAGAAATTATTAAGTTAACCGATAAAGAACAAAAAATGATGGTCATTTTTGCCGAAAATGCAGGGAGCATCATTCCGCGCCATCAATTTGCAATGGATGACAACACGATCGGTGAACGTGCTATTGATGTACAAATCAACCGCCTTCGTCGTAAAATCGAAAAAAATCCAGCACTGCCCATATGGCTCCAAACCGTGCGAGGAATAGGGTATAAACTCTCAATTGAATAGGCACACGCAAAAATGATCAAACCTTTAAGATTTTTTTTTCGATGGTTAACGAAAAAGATGCCTAAACGGCTTTATGCTCGCTCTTTGATCATTATTATCGCTCCCATGGTACTTCTGCAAACGGTCATTGCTTACGTCTTTATGGAACGTCATTGGCAAATGGTAACTGAGCGTCTTTCAACAGCTGTCGTACATGATATTTCAGCCATTATTGATATTATTGAAACATATCCACAACAAGATAATTATGAAGATATCAAGCGTATTGCACAACAACGTATGGGATTAAATATTTCTATTCTCTCTCCTGCCCCCTTACCCCTTCCAGGACCTAAGCCATTTTTTGCAATTCTTGATTATTTTCTCAGTGAAGAAATCACCCGCCAAATTAATCGCCCCTTCTGGATTGATACCGTAGGGGATTCTGATCTTGTTGAAATCCGTATCCATCTTGGTCACAACATCTTGCGCGTCTTTGCTCCACGCAGTCAAGCTTATGCTTCCAACACCGCTATTTTTTTAAGCTGGATGGTAGGAACAGCCCTTGTTTTATTGCTGATAGCAATTTATTTCTTGCGCAACCAAATCAACCCCATTCAACAATTGGCTGAAGCGGCTGAAAGTTTTGGACGTGGTCGTCCTTTACCAAAAGGATTTCAACCACAAGGAGCCGATGAAGTTCGTCGTGCTGGCATTGCTTTTTTACGCATGCGCGAACGTATTGAGCGGCAAATAGAACAACGCACTATGATGCTCTCAGGTGTAAGCCATGATTTAAGAACTATTCTTACACGTTTTAAACTTCAGCTAGCATTAGCAAATACTGATTTTGATATTAAACCGCTTGAGCAGGATGTCAGTGATATGCAAAATATGTTAGAAGATTATCTTGCTTTTGCCCGTGGTGAAGGAAGTGAAAGTGTCAAGACCTTTGATTTAAATGCTCTTATGCAAAAATTCTCCGCTGATGCCCATCTTCACAAACGTCAATTTTCTTATACCATTGAAGGCCCTACACAAATACAAGTACGCCCCCATGCTTTCACACGCTTGGTCAGCAATCTTGTCTCAAATGCATTTTGTTACGGCATGACCATTAAACTAACAGCCAACTCTCAACAGGAATCTTTTATATTGATCATCGACGATGATGGACCTGGAATTCATAAAGATATGCGTACAGAAGTTTTTAAACCATTCTTTAGACTTGATAAAGCTCGTAATCAAGATGCAAGTGGAACAGGACTTGGTCTTTCTATTGCCCAAGACATAGCACGCAGCCATGGTGGCAATATACAACTCGATGAGAGTCCTCTTGGGGGAGTACGCGCTATTCTTGATATCCCCCTATGAGCAATCTTTCAGCAAACCGTCTATAAAAAATAACAGGCTTGATATTTTAAGCATTCCCTACAGTTTCAAACAAAGTGTATTGCAATGCCTTGTAAGCGCTTTCCCCCGATAAAGCCACCATCTGAAAGGCAACATAATGGCTTTCACAGGCTTTAAGTGCGTGTATCAACAATGTTTCAACCTGTATATGAGATGGATGCACTCCGCCAGCCAAAAGAAGACCTTGCCGATAAATAACAGAATTATTTCTTTGCCAGTAATCAAAATGTCCCAACAACAACTTTTCATTAATCGCTAGCAATAAGCGTTGTATTTCAGCTGTTCGAGCATTTTCAATAGAAAGATCAAATGAACAAGCCAAATGAAGTGCTTCATGCTCTTCCATCCACGAAAAAGCAAGACGATAATTTGCCCGTTTTCCTTCCACACAAACGCTAATTTCATCTTGTGCATCCCGCTCAAACGACCAATCATATTCACAGGCAATCTGTTCGATAAAATCAACAGGATGCTCTTTTCTTTCTGTGGCGCAAAATGCAAGCCTCATCACAATCCTCAATCATCTTAAAACATTGTCAACAGAATATAAACGGCTTAAATTGTAACAATATTTTGTTACAATCAGAACCTTTACACCAAACAAATACACATTAAAAACATCGATACTACACACCCCCCCAGAACACAATCGCGCTCTTTAGGGCAACCTGATAATCATCAAACGAATCATCAAGTCTTTTCAGTGTATTGATACAATTTCATAGCGCCAGCCCCCCTGATTCAAAAAAATGTATTTTACCCCCAAAAAAAATTAAAAATAGACAAATGCTCCCCTCTAACAGACTCAAGATTAAGCATTTTTTAGTTTCACGCATCATATTGAAAAATTGGGGATATTTTTTTGAAGATTCTTTTTTTAGAAAAACTATTTTACTTTTTTTCGTGTCTGCTTTTTTTCTAAATCATCTTTTTCTAAATCATCAAGACGCCTTTTCAAATCAGCATTATCAGCATGGACTTTCAGCACCATCTCCTTAAAGGTCTCAAATTCTTCACGTGAAACAAGATCAAGTTTGTTGGCTATCTTTTCAGCCTGCACACGAAAAGCTGTTCCAGCTTCACGTCGTATACCTTGCACGACGTCAGCGGCATCTGTTGCTAATTTTGCTAATTCATCAAGAATACGGTTTGATCCATTACGCATAACATTTTTCCTTAAATTTTAATATTGAGGCACGCATTATAGCGTATTCTTATAACATTTAGATACTGTAATTTGTTCCTTTTACTCTATTTTTGTCTTATTGTACCGATTTTTCATGACGATTTTGTTTAAAATTTTTTATATTCCTTTTATCACCATAATTTTTTACCACGATAAACTCGTGGAAATTTATTCCCCTTTTTAACTTGCCTCCTTCCTGACTTGACCGTTGTGCATTCATCTGTCATTTCTGATCATCAGTGTCACTTCATATCCATATCATATAATGTAAAGTGCTTAATTCATGAACAATCTTGTCTGTCCAGCCATTGCTTTTCCGTCTTTTCTTGATCCTGTCATTATCCAGCTAGGCCCCATAACACTTCATTGGTATGGACTTGGTTACGTTGTGGGTATTCTTTTTGCTTGGTGGTATGCGCAAAAATTATTAAAAAAACCATCTTTATGGCATAGAAACCACCCTCCTATGGATAAAGAGAAGATCGGAGATTTTGTTGTCTGGTCTGCCATAAGTGTTGTTGTCGGTGGTCGTTTAGGACAAGTCCTTGTATGGGACCCCATTTACTATTTTAGCCATCCAAGTGCCATCATCGCCGTATGGGATGGGGGAATGTCCTTTCATGGCGGACTCATTGGCATTATCATTGCAATGATCTGGTTTGCCCGTAAAAATCATATCAACATACAAGCCATGTTTGATATCATTGCTGCAGGAGCTCCTATTGGTATCGGCATTGTACGAATCTGCAATTTCATCAATCAAGAATTATGGGGCAACGTTACCACACAACCTTGGGCAGTTTGTTTTCCCCTAGATCCTTACTATTTACCGCGCCATCCAAGCCAACTTTACGAAGCATTCATGGAAGGATTTATTCTCTTCATGATTCTCTTCATTGTGATTTTTGCCTTCAAAGCATTCAAACGCCGCGGGACTGTGTCAGGAATATTTATTATAGGTTATGCAATCGCACGCAGTATCTCAGAAGTTTACCGCGCTCCTCAAGAAGATCCAGAATGGTTTTCTACTCTTTTTCATTCTACAGGCTTTACCTATGGCATGGCTTTATCTCTTCCCATGCTTCTTTTAGGTTTTTATCTCCTCCTTCAAGCATTTAAAGACAAATCTACCGAAAATGGCATCCCTCAAAGAAAAAATTAAAGAAATCATCGTATCTCATGGGCCAATTACTGTCAGCCAATATATGACGTTGGCACTGACCGATCCTCAATTTGGTTATTATCAAACACAAACACCTTTTGGACGTGCTGGTGATTTCATTACAGCTCCTGAAATAAGCCAATTATTTGGAGAGATAATTGGCATTTGGACTCTTGCGAGCTGGAAAGCCCAAGGTTGTCCTCATCCCTTTATTCTTGCTGATATAGGTCCAGGACGTGGAACTTTGATGGATGATATTTTGCGAACCATCCAAAAGCTTTCTACAACAGCATTTAATGCTGCTGAAATTTTTCTGATTGAAATAAGTAAAAAACTCGCAAAAGAACAAAAAAAGCGCCTTTGCTCTTATCAAAAAAAAATCCATAGCATTGAAAATTTTAATCAAATTCCTCCAAAACCTCTCTTCCTCATTGCCAATGAATTCCTCGATACACTCCCCATCAACCAATATATTAAAGTCAATGGAGAATGGAAAGAACGCTGCATTACAGTCAATCAAGATGGAGATTTCATCTTTATTGCTGCCCCGCATAAACTTCCCTCTTCTTGTCTAGAAACCTATTGTTCTAAAGTCCCTAACGGAACAATTTTTGAACATGCCCCCTTGCGACATCAATTCATGCAACAAATCAGCCACCATTTAGTGCAAGTAACAGGTTCTGCTTTGCTTATCGATTATGGTGCTTGTAATCTTGCCTTTGGCGATACCTTGCAAGCACTCTCAAAACATAGATTTCGTGATGTTTTTGAGGCTCCTGGTGAACATGATTTAACATCCCATGTTGATTTTTCTTTTTTAAAAAATATAGCCCTTGAACAGGGCTGTTTTGCTGAAATCTTCGAGCAAGGAGAATTTCTTTTAAAAATGGGGCTGCTAGAACGTGCACAACAACTTGGAGAAGGCAAAAGTGCTTCCTTGCAAGACAAAATCCGCCAAGATATCGAACGGCTTGCTAGCCCAGATCAAATGGGCAAACTATTTAAAGTTTTACATTTCAGTGATAAAAATATACCCATACCTCCCCAATTTTGATGATCGGTAATTTTGTTAATAAGCACATCATCCTCCGAAATCTTCATTGACAAATACAAACATCTCCATCCCTACTTCAAATAATCCCCATAAGGAACTTTTATGAAACCTATCCCTCACCCTATCCTTGCCAAAAATCTTTCCCCTTTACACACCCATGGGATAAAACATGGATTTTTTACACGTCAAGGTGGTATTTCAAAAAGCCTTTACCAAAGCCTTCATGTTGGACAAAGCTCAAATGATCACCCTGAACATATTACACAAAACCGCACTTTGGTCGCTCATTATTTTGATGTTGAGGTACAAAATTTAGTCACTGTCAATCAAATACACTCTTGTGAAGTCGTTGTCGTTGATAAAGCTTTTATCGGCTCCCCTCCTAAAGCCGATGCTCTCGTTACGACTACAAAAGATCTTGTAATCGGCATTCTTACAGCAGATTGCGGACCCGTTCTATTTGCGGACCCACAAGCTGGCGTCATCGCCGCAACGCATGCTGGCTGGCGCGGAAGCTTAAATGGAATTATCGAGAAAACAATTGCTGTTATGGAAAAGCAGGGAGCCAAAAGACAATCAATAATAGCAGCCCTTGGACCTTGCATTGGTCCTTGTCACTATGAAGTAACAGGTGAATTCTACAACCAATTTATTGAGTGTCATAGCAAATTTCAAAAATATTTTTTAAAAACAGAAAAAGTCAATCACTTTCATTTTAATCTATGGGCATTTATTATAAATCAACTCAAAGAAGCCGGCGTTAATGCTTCTTGTGTAGAGCTTTGTACCTATCAAGATGAACAGAATTTCTTTTCTTATCGACGTGCAATACACCGCAACGAACCTGATTATAGGCGGCAAATTTCTGCTATTATGTTGAAATAAATATTTCTTGCCTCACAAAAAGATCAAAACCGCAAACAAAATAATGCCAATAACATAAGTAAGCTTTTTTCTACTATGCTTTTTTCATAAAAATTCTTATTGGCTTCACAAAACAAACTCTTCTTTTTAACGTTTTCTTATAATGACCTTTAACACGTAATTATTTAAACATAAAATATCATTGAAGCTGTTTTCAAAATCAAGTCATTGAAGAAAAAGCTAATCTGGATGATTAAAAATATCTTCACTCTATCTAAAAACAATGACATATCGATTTTAGAAAACACCTAGAAATACCAAAAAAATAAAAAACATGACACGCATCACGATCAGCAAAAGAAACCTTAGAACAAGTAATATATAAAGGCTCATAGTGATAAAAATATTTCTAAATTATGAAATATTTTTTATCATGTTATGAACTATTTCATTTTTAAAATAAAAGAGCATACCTATTTAAATGGAATTTTGTAACAAAGCTCTTTAAGCCATCTTACTTATAGTGATCACAACAAATCAAATGAATTTCTCTATCACAGATCCCCCCATACAAATAAACCGCATCCTTTGTTTTTTCTTAACAATTTCAATAATTAACTCTAAAAGGAACAAAAATGTTGGAAAAAGAGAAAACATACCGCATAGCACTTTAACAATAACCGATAAAATTGTAAGGCTTTCGTAATTGTTCTCTTGCAATTTAATAAAAAGAAATTAAAAACCGTGTCGCATTCCTACCATGATTATTCAGAGGTTCTACTATGAAACTTTTCTGCGGAAATTCTAATCCACGCCTAGCTGAAGATGTTACAAATTATCTGAACATACCCTTAGGCAAGGCAACTGTAAAGCGCTTTGCTGATCAAGAAATTTTCGTAGAATTGCATGAAAATGTCCGTGGACAAGATGTTTTTGTTTTGCAATCTACATCTTATCCCGCAAATGATCATTTGATGGAATTACTCATCATGATTGATGCCCTTCGTCGTTCTTCTGCGCGTCGTATTACAGCGGTGATACCTTATTTTGGCTACGCTCGCCAGGATAGAAAGCCTGGACCACGGACTCCCATTTCTGCAAAACTTGTTGCCAACCTGATTACTGAAGCAGGCGCCCATCGCGTTTTAACATTGGATCTTCATGCAGGACAAATTCAAGGTTTCTTTGATATCCCTACGGATAATCTCTATGCTGTCCCTGTCATTTCTCGCGATGTCAAAGTGCATTATTCTCTTGAAAATGTTATTGTTGTTTCACCTGATGTGGGCGGTGTGGTCCGCGCACGCTCACTCGCCAAGCGTTTGAACAGTTTGCTTGCTATTGTAGATAAACGTCGTGAACGTCCCGGTGAATCAGAAGTTATGAATATTATTGGTGATGTCTCTGGAAAAGATTGTCTTTTGCTGGATGATATTGTTGATTCCGGTGGAACTTTATGCAATGCAGCCAGTGCTCTGCTGAAACACGGTGCCAATAGTGTCACAGCTTACATCACACACGGTGTTCTTTCTGGAAATGCTATTGAACGTATTACTAACTCAGAGATGAAAGAATTAGTTATTACAGATTCAATTATGCCAACAGAAGCCATTGAGAAGGCGCATAATATTCGCGTTTTACCCATTGCCGATCTCATTGGAGAAGCAATCGCTAGAACAGCCGCAGAACAATCTGTCTCAAGCTTATTTGGTTAAAGTGGTTCTTTGGGATCCCCGGGTGCCGTTTCGACACCAAGATTGGGAAATGCAACAATGCGTTGACCACTAAAATGCGTATGAATAACAATGAGTCCGCGCTCTTCAAAATAGCTTAAAAGCCGGCGTGCACGACTTAAAGAATGAGTCCCATAAAGACGGGCTAAAAATGCATCGGATGGGCATGGCTTTCCGCTCAATGCGGCCTGTGCCACATTCAAGAAGACTCCTTGAACATCATCTTCCAAACTTTCTGATATCTGCAAAATATGTTTCCAGTGCTCACTAACAACTGTTTGTTCGTCGACAAAAGCTTGAGCGATCGCCAATTTACGCCGAAATTGTGAAAGATTAAAAGGAACCTGTGACATACCATGGATACGGCAACGAACCGAAAAATCTTGATAAAGCACCGCTGTTGAACGATAAAAAGCCTCAGGATCCTCAAGAATTTCCCGAATAACTTGTTCTGCTTGACGATCAAGCTCAACATTAGAAAGTTCAGGAAATAAACTTAGGGGTTCTTCCAATACCTCTTGTTTTTTATGCACTACCTCCTCTAACATCTCGTGCATTGACTTTTCTCTCACCGACTCTCGTATTTGTTTAAATGGCGTTAAAATTTCCTCTGGTGATGCCGTAAAAACGAGTTCTTGTACATCATCCCGCTCTGTTGGAAGTGGCATTAATTTAGGGCTAGAAGAGCGTGCTAAAGTTTCAACAGAACCAATGATAATTGGTAAGGGACGTCGTGATAAAGCAGGGCCTAAAGCGATAAAATGTCCCCGCTCAAGATCTCTAAACATTTCCGCTTGACGACGCTCCATTCCCAAAAGATCAGCCGCACGCATCATATCAATATCTAAAAAAGTCCGCCCTATTAAAAAGTTTGAAGCTTCAGCAGCAACATTTTTGGCAAGCTTAGCCAAACGTTGTGTCGCAATAACACCAGCAAGACCACGTTTGCGTCCTCGACACATAAGATTAGTCATAGCGCTCAGAGAAATTTTACGCGCTTCATCGGAAACTTCTCCTGCCGCAGTTGGAGCAAACAATTGTGCTTCATCAACAACGATAAGCATAGGATACCAATAATCACGTTCCACATCAAACAGTGCTCCAAGGAAAGCCCCCACAGCACGCATCTGTTGTTCAGTATCCAACCCTTCAAGATTAAATACCACCGAAACCCGATGTTGCCGAATGCGATGAGCAATACGCGTCAACTCTAATTCGCTGCGTTGAGCCTCTACAATCACATGACCAAATTTATCTGCCAAAGTTACAAAATCGCCTTCTGGATCAATTACACAGTGCTGCACCCACTGAGCACTTTGCTCTAAAAGACGGCGTAAAAGATGTGATTTCCCTGAACCGGAATTACCTTGTACAAGAAGACGTGTCGCCAATAATTCTTCCAAATCAAGAAATGCTGGCATCGATTTATGCAAAGCACGACTCTCTGATATCTCACCCAAGGCAATCTCAACCTTCATAACATCTCCAGTGTTTGATTTTAAACATATCAGCGCCTATTGGTTGATTCTCCATACGCACCCGCAATTTGTAACATTTCCTCCTTTTTAACGGTAGAAATCATCGATTTTTCCCACAACTCTTGCATCTATGAATAGTTTGAATTATAGAACAAGCTTCTACGTAGACACCCTTGGAGGCAACGTAGAATGGAGCAATCGCTGCTTATCAGCGCATATCTTCATATCCATGCAAAAACTGTTATTGTTTTTGAAGGATCTCCAATCATGTAAAAAGGACTTAAATTATGAGTAAAAGTTACACTCTTAAGGCCGAAAAACGCGAGCGGGTTGGTAAGGGGTCCTCCCGTGAACTTCGCCGCAACGGTCTTATTCCTGCTGTCATTTATGGTGAAAAACAACCTCCTTTGGCAATAACAGTTCCCTATAAAGAAATTTTCTACAAAATCCACGCCGGTGGCTTTCGTACCACCATTGCAACGATTGTTCTCGACAAGCAAAAAATTATGGTCTTGCCAAAAGATTATCAATTAGATCCTGTGCGTGACTTTCCCTTGCATGTCGATTTCTTACGCATTTCAGCAAAATCCGTTGTAGAAGTGAATATTCCTGTCCACTTCCTCAATGAAGATACAGCACCTGGACTTAAAAAGGGTGGTGTTCTCAATATTGTCCGGCACGAAATTGAATGTACTGCTCCAGCAAGTGCTATTCCTGAAGCTATTGAAATTGATCTCTCCAGCTACTCTATTGGTGATTCTATTCACATTTCAGCAGTGCAACTGCCAAAAGATGTGACTCCCATCATTCAAGATCGAGATTTTACCATTGCAACCATTGCAGCTCCTGCTGGTATGGATGTCAGCGATGAAACTTCTGAACAAGAAAATGATGAAGAGAACACGCAAACTTCATAAAACTCAAAAGGCGGGAATCCTTTCCGCCTTAATTTATGAGACATTACCTTACTCATATTTTGACTGAAGATACACATGTGGCTTATTGCTGGTCTTGGCAATCCTGGTTTACAATATCAAAATAACCGCCATAATATCGGTTTTATGGCTATTGATGCCATTTATCAGTCCTTCTCTTTTTCTTCATGGTCGAAGAAGTTTCAAGCAGAAATCTCCAATGGTTTCATAAATAATGAGAAAATTCTTCTTATAAAACCACAAACTTTCATGAATCTTTCTGGTCAAGCTATTGGTGAAGCTTTGCGATTTTATAAATTAGATCTGAAGAATTTGATCATCATTTATGATGAGTTAGACCTGTCACCTGGAAAAGTTCGTATAAAAATTGGTGGAGGAAATAATGGGCATAATGGCATTAAGTCTATTGATGCCCATTGTGGTACTGACTATTGTCGTATACGCATAGGGATTGGTCATCCTGGAAGCAAAGAACTTGTTCATCAGCATGTTCTTGGAAATTTTACCAAATCTGATCAAGAATGGTTACCCCCTCTCTTAGATGCACTTGCAAAAAATATTGCTCTCCTCCTAAAAGGTGACAAATCTCTCTTTATGAATGAAGTTTCACAAACGATAAAAAACAAGAACTTACCCTAATCGCTTATTTTTCTTATCGGAAAAAATCAACCCTTCTCTATAGAGACTTTATATAACATGTTGATTTATAAAAATTAATTGTTTTGTAAGCTGAATAAAAACGCCCAATATCATAAGATTCATTTCAAAACTATTGATAATGAAACTATCAAAACCATTGTCCTACACCTCAAAAGTTGATCAGTTATACGGATAAAAACTCTCAAAAAAAGAAAGAAAAATGCTTTTTATAAATCTTCTCAACGGAAAATCCTGTTGGGGCAACATGAAAAGCTGGCAAATAGAATAATGATATTTGTACATACCTTTTGAAAAAGAGAGGTCTACACACTCTTTTTGGAGAAAGAGAAGATTGGATAGCAAACCAAAATACTCAAATAGCTCTTTCCAATCTTCTCCCTAAAATTAAAAATCATTTGGTTGAATGGTTGACTGTAGCGGATCGTAGTCATTTGATTGTTGGCTGTAAACTGTAGACACACTCCTATTGTTTTGCAATACCACGACGCGTGAACCAACAGGAACACGATCATAAAGATCAATAATATCTTGATTGAGCAAACGGATACACCCGCTTGAAATAGCACGACCAATTGACCAAGATTCATGTGAGCCATGAATACGGAAAAGTGTATCTTTCCCATTTTTGAAAAGATAAAGTGCTCGTGCGCCCAATGGATTATCGGGTCCTGGTGACATTCCTTTCCCCAAATGACCATAACGTTCTGGTTCTCGAGCCATCATGGCGGCAGTAGGAACCCAATTTGGCCACCGACGCTTGCGCTGTACAACCCCTTCACCTTCAAATGCTAGGCCTTCCTTACCGACGCCAATTCCATAGCGTAAAGCCTTTCCATTTTCACCAATAAGGTAAAGAAAACATTCTTGCGTATCGATAACCAACGTTCCAGGTGGATAAGATGTATAATAAATCACTTCTTGTCGCCAAAACTTTGGGTCAATTGTCGCAAGATCAACAGCAGGTAACGGATAAGTTTCATTCGTTACAGGACCGTACAAAGCCTGTATTTCTGGTGGAATGTATCGAGCTTGTTGAAAAGAAGCTGATGACATATCTGACTGATGTGTAGCACATCCAGCCAAAGCTAAAAGTGCTGCAATTAAAAAGGCACAACGCGATAACACTCTTCTATGTTCTCCGATTAATTATTTATACAGATTTGCGTACCATAAAAAACTTAGCACACTATTAACATTAACTCGAAGTTTTCTTAATGATTAAAATAAGGAGAAATTTAAAAGGTAAAAAAGCAGATTATTCGTTGCTGTAGACTTTTTTCTCACTTATCGTAATACAAAGACTATAACTCCTCTGAAAATATGCTATAAAAAAGAAGTTTTATCTTGTCCAGAAAATCAACAGAAAAGAAAGACTCTCATGGGCTTTAAATGTGGTATTGTCGGATTACCTAATGTTGGGAAATCAACTCTTTTTAATGCATTAACAAAAACAGCTACTGCACAGGCTGCCAATTATCCTTTTTGTACCATTGAACCTAATACCGGTGAAGTTGCTGTCCCAGATTTACGAATGGAAAAAATTGCATCGATTGCAGGTTCAAAAGAAATTATTCCTACACGCATTAATTTCGTTGATATTGCGGGGCTTGTCCGAGGTGCTTCAAAAGGCGAAGGTTTAGGGAACAAATTTTTAGCCAATATTCGCGAAGTCGATGCCATTATCCACGTTTTACGCTGTTTTCAAAATGAAGATATTACCCACGTAGAAGGACGTATTGATCCTATTTCTGATGCGACAACAGTTGAAACTGAACTCATGCTGGCAGATCTAGAAAGTCTTGAGAGACGAATCGTACAAATCCGTAAACGAGCAACTGGAAAAGACAAAGAAGCTCTCACAATTCTACCCGTTATGGAAAAAGCATTAAATATCCTACAACAGGGAAATCCTGTCCGGTTATTACTCAAAGATATCTCTTTAGATGAACACCACATTCTGAAGAATTTGAATCTTCTCACTTCCAAGCCTGTGCTTTATGTTTGCAACGTGAGCGAAAATGATA
This sequence comes from Bartonella sp. AU16XJBT, assembly GCF_028618665.1. Lineage (GTDB taxonomy): Bacteria > Pseudomonadota > Alphaproteobacteria > Rhizobiales > Rhizobiaceae > Bartonella. The sequence goes on along the minus strand of NZ_JAQITF010000005.1, from coordinate 38,235 downwards.
CTGCTCATGGAAATAGCTTTACCCAAACAGTTGAAAAAATGGCAACAGAGCAAAATGCGCAAAGCATTATCATTTCTGCTTCTATCGAAGCGGAAATCACACAATTGAGTGAAGCTGAAGCATCAGAATATCTCAATGCTCTAGGACTCTTTGAACCAAGTTTAAATCGCCTTATTCGCGCTGGGTACCATTTACTTGATCTTATTACTTACTTCACCTGCGGACCTAAGGAAACACGAGCATGGACAATTACGCGTGGTACAAAAGCTCCCCAAGCCGCTGGCGTTATTCACTCAGATTTTGAGCGCGGCTTCATTCGTGCCCAAACCATTAGCTACAATGATTATATTGCTCTGGGAGGAGAAAGCGGTGCCAAAGAAGCAGGCAAAGCACGCGATGAAGGAAAAGAATACATTGTGCAAGATGGCGATATCATGTTATTTAAACATAATACTTAAATCTTCATTCTCCTTTAGTATTTTATCTTGAAAATTTTGAATCCATGGAAGATTATTACAAAAACTCCCAAAGTTCTCCTGAAGAAAAAACTGTTGCTACCATAATAATATGGTAGCAACTTCTTTATCCATTAAAGAATGGAAATATAAAATTAGCGTGCCCAATGCCCTTCGTATCTAAATGTTGGTGCGTCCTTTAAAGAATCTTTTGTCGCATTTGTAATAAGTTTCCACTTACCATAATCATTTGTCATCTGGATTGTTTCTGGAGAAACGACCACATAACTCTCCCCTATGCCAAGGAAACCGCCAACAGCAATCACAAACCCTGCAATATTATTTTCACGTAGAATAATATCTTTTACTTCACCAATATTTTCATCTTCTATATTATAGACATCAGCGCCTATAAGGCTGGAAGCAACAAAATCCGTTGCTAAAGGTGTCACATAACGTACAGACTTATCGATCCCTACCTGTACAATACCCGTCGAGGAAATTATTTCAGATTTAGAAGGAACTTCAAAAGACTGAGCATAAGTACTAGAAGCCATCAAAATTGACATAAGAGTAGTAAATGCAATTTTTTTCATTTTAACATCTCCGTTTTTACTTTTCTTTTACTTTACAAAACCTCAATGCATCATAAACAGAATTGTTCCTTATGCTTTTTATACTCTCTACTCTTTCAAAAGCAGTCACTTTATCCTTTTCTCTTTACTTCCTCTTTTGTTTCTTCCTCTAAACCAAACCAAATATGATTTTTTACAATATAAACAAGCCCTGCAAAAATGATTAAAAATAAAATAACACGAAAACCTGTTTTTTTACGAATTTCCATATGAGGATCAGCAGCCCACATCAAAAAAGCAGAAACATCACGCGCGTAATGTTCAACAGTTTGAGGGGTACCATCTTCATAAGTAACGACACCATCACTCAAAGGAGGCGCCATGGTTAAAGAATTACTGGCAATAAAATAAGGATTATACCAATAACCATCCACAATTTCTAACTCCTTTGGCGCTTCCTGATATCCTGTTAAAAGAGCTGTAATATAATCTGGACCCGCTGTATCATAATGAGTCAAGACATCAGTAATTAAAGCAGGAAACGGCAAAGAGGCACCACGTGCACGCGCCATCAATGATAAATCTGGGGGATAGGCACCATTTAAAGCAAATCTTGCTTCTTCTTCCTGCGTAAAGGGAGAAGGAAAATAATCCGTTGCGACCCCAGGACGTTTAAAATTTTTTCCTTCTCGATTAGGACCATCGCGCACTTCATATTGTGCTGCCAAAGCTTTAATCTGTTCTTGATCATACCCGAGAGCTTTTAAATGGCGAAAAGCCACATATTTTAACCCATGGCAGCTGGAACAAACTTGTTTATAAACCTTTAACCCACGCTGCAATTGCGCCTTATCATAAAACCCAAATGGCCCTGAAAAACTCCATTCTTGTTTTTTAGGAATCCGTAAAGGGAAAGAAATAAATTCCTCCCCTTGATCAGAGATATCACTCGCCAAACTCTGAGCAGAAAAGCTCATAGCAATCATAACAATCAGTCCAATAAGAACATTTACCATAGTCTCGTTTTTTTCTGTTTCAGATCTTGCATAATTGAAGAAGGAAGAGAACGACTTTTTTCAAATCTAGGCAAAATCGGCAAAATAACCAAAAAGAATATAAAATAATAAACCGTAGCCAATTGCGTCCATAAAAGAATTCTGTCACTTATTTCTCTTGACCCCAGCCAACCAAGAAAAATGACATCAATAACAAACGCCCAAAAGAAAATTTTATAAACAGGGCGATATCTTGCCGAACATATTTTAGAACGATCTAACCATGGAACAAACATTAACACGAGAATCGAACTGACGAAGAGAACAAAGCCCACAAAAGTTGAAGAAAAAATACCAATATCAAAAGTTATAGCACGCAGCATCGCATAAAAAGGCAAGAAATACCATTCTGGAACCACACGAAGCGGCGCCTTTAAAGGATCAGCTACGCTATAATTTTCGGCTTGCCCCATATAATCGGGCATATAAAACAAAAACCAAGAAAAAAAGATCAGAAAAACAGTAATGGCAAAAATATCTTTGATAAACGCATAAGGCGAAAACGGTATCGTTTCTTTCTCTGATTGTATCGCAAGACCCGTTGGATTTCCTTGCCCCACACAGTGGATCGCCCAAATATGAAGCCCCACAAAAAGAAGCAAAACAAATGATAAAACATAATGGAAAACATAAAAACGATTCAATGTTGGTTGCTCTACGCCATAACCACCAAGAAGTGTCTCATGCAACCATGTCCCCACCAAAGGTATCGTTTTTAAAAGTCCTGCAATCACTGAAGCGGCTGAAATAGACATCATCCCCCAAACAAGCACATAACCAAAAAAAGCAATTGCCATCATGATGATATAAATAAAAATCCCTGTAACCCATACCATCTCTCGCATATTTTTATAAGAACCATAATAAAGTCCGCGCGCCAAATGGATATAAACGGCAATAAAAAAAAATGAAGAGCCTACACTATGCCATGGACGAAAAAGCCATCCAAACTGCCCCTCACGCCGAAATCGTTCACCCGTTTCAAAAGCCAAATGAACATCTGGAACATAATGCATCGCCAAGACAAGACCCGTCAAGAGCTGTGATAAAAGCATAATGGTCAAAATGCCGCCAAATGTATAAAAGTAATTAAGATTACGCGGAACAGGAAAAATCACAAATGCATTATAAAAAAAACGAGGAAGAGGAAAACGCTTATCAAACCAACGGGCAAGAGCGCTTTTAGGACAATAAGGAGGAAACCTTGTCATAACCTTATCCTATTTTGAGCAAAGTATCAGAGAGAAATTGGTAAGGTGGAATAGCTAAATTATAGTTCGCTGGACCTGAGCGCACTCTTCCAGCGGTGTCATAAACAGATCCATGACACGGACACAACCACCCTCCAAACTTACCTGATTGCCCAAGCGTTACACAGCCTAAATGCGTACAAAGATTAATGACAATAAGCCAATTTTCACGCCCTTTGCCTGCTGAACGTGCAAAATCTGTCGCTTCTTTTTCACCTTCAAGATTAGGATTGCGCGCTTGACGATCTTTTAGAAGACTCAAACTCACAGCGCGCGCATCAGCAATTTCTTTTGCCGTACGGTTTCGAATAACAACAGGCTGTCCTCGCCACTTTACCGTTACCGACATCCCCTCTTCAATACCAGAAAGGTCAACCTCAACAGAAGAAGATGCCAAAACAGCCTCATCTGGGCGCAACTGACGGATAAAAGGCCACGTAACAACTCCCATGCCAACTGCTCCTGCAACAGCTGTTACCAAAAACAGAAAATCCCGCCTCGTCTGCTTACCCATTACCTTAACTTCAAAGAGACACTTTTCAAAAACGTCCTTTTATCATACCCTCACCCCTTGTACAATGACGGATCAATCCATTGTCTTAACCCATAAAATATCTTTGTAGAAAACTTATACCATTTGTATGATTGATACAAAAATCTAGTTTAATGATAATTAATCGTTTTACAGAGTGAATAAGAAACCAAAATACCGTAAGTGTCTTGTATTTCAAATCTCTGTTCCTATTCAATCAATCAAAACCCTTCTCTTGCCTGATAAAAATGGATAGAACATGTAAATAAACACTCTTTAAAGAAAAAACTTTCTTGTTATGGTCACATCTCAGTCAAAATGAATGATCCAACCTCATTAAATATCCTACTTTTCACCATAATAAGCCAATTCATTTCATGTATTGCTCAATCAAAGGAAATCATCAATCAAGAGATTTTCTCTTATCTCAAACAAATCTTTATCCGTAACTTTTTCCCTTAAACTTAAAGGTCATACAAACTAAATGTAAAAACATATATTTCTCAAAAAATTTTTTCGAATAAATGACGGCACTTCTTTACAAAGTTGAAAAAAATCATATTACAGAGAACATGACACTTCATATAGCTCTTTTCCAACCTGATATTGCTGGTAATACTGGAACAATTTTACGTCTTAGTGCTTGTTTTGGTTTACATGTGCACATTATTGAACCCGCAGGCTTTAATCTGTCAGATCGTAATCTCAAACGTGCAGGATTGGATTATCTCGAATATGCTTCCTTAGAACGACACATTGATTGGCAACATTTTATAAGCTCCATGAAACACTTTAACCGCCGTCTGTTGCTTTTAAGTACAAAAGCAAAAACATGCTACACGCAGATATGCTATCAAAAAAATGATGTTTTACTTTTTGGTCGTGAATCAGCTGGAGCTCCCGATTATGTTCATGAATCTGCCGATTACACATTGAAAATTCCCATGCAACCACAGGCCCGCTCTCTCAATCTTGCCATGAGTGTAGCCATAACAACAGGGGAAGCCCTGCGCCAAATTGGTTATCATGAAAGAAACTGTAATCTATAAAAACACAACAATTCTATCAAAGCTTTAATAGAATAATCAAAATGTATGAACTCTGGTTCTCAAATAAGGAGAAAAAACTCATCTTTCAAGAATTTTATAAATCTTAAAAGCAGATACTTTTCAACGATACTTTTTGAATAAAGCCTCTAACAATGCATAAGCTATCCTATAAATACAGTTAAAGCGTATAATGCCCGCCATTTCCAATAATCAAGGGCTGATAAAATAAACAGCTATAAAATAAGATGACTAAAAGAAAAATAAAAAGAACTCTTTAATTAAGGTCACTTTATCACAAAGCAGTAAACGCCATTGTATTGCTCATTCATACACTTGATTAAAATAAACGTTTCTTAGTGCTGATTACATCCATTTCATATCACCACCTGTGAATGATTAAATCCCTCTCATAGTAAAAACCATGGAACATTTCCCTCTTTATGCTCATACAAAGAATAAACCGTTATTATTATTCTCTTTGTCTGTTCAAAAAATTTCCCCCTTACTTTAATATGGTTCATAAGAGGCATTCTTCCTCCCTATAATCATTTTTCCTCACACGACCTCCCTTGCTTGTGACGTATAAGGTAATAATTTTGATTGATGTAATATGAACAGATTTGAAATAATCTTACAATATTCGGTACTCTTAATTTCACATGAATAATGACAAATTATTATAAATTAAGTGTCTTAACTTAAAAAATAAAAACAGCCGTGCATTTATAAACAGCCATATTATAAATCAATTTTTTCTAATAATGCATAACGATCCATTAAAAATCCACTTTCAACCCATATCATTTCTAGTTCTTTAAGTTTTTTTCCTAAAAGAATACCTTTTGAAAAACCTTTTTTTATTAAGTCGTTACCATTAATAGGAAAAGTTGGAATCTGCCATTTTTGAACAAGCTGATAAAGTTTGAGATAATCTTCTGTTTTTTGCAAAGAATCCCCTTTTTCTAGGGTCGCGACATGTGATGCAGCGATAGATAAGGATAATTGATCTAAAACCGGCTGTCGTCCATGAAAATAAATCAGTTTTTGCACAAAATGATCAGGACAGTTTTGTTTTATTATTTCTAATTCTGCCCATTCCTTTAATCGTGTGGTTTCCTTATGAGAAAAACGCAAGCGCTGTGCCATTTTATGAAGACGTATAGGATCAGGAGGAAGAAGACTTTCCAGCCGTAAAAATGGATCAACTTTCCAACCAAGTGTCTGTTCTGTTTTCACCAATGCGTGAATTGCATCAATGCCCCATTTTTCTGTTTCAGGAAAAATGAGTGACAAAATTCTGCTTTGTCGCATCCATAAAAGAGCACGTGTTGGGTCTAAAGCCAAAAGAAGCTTTTTCATTTCTGCCCAAATACGCTCAGAAGAAAGTTTTTTTAAACCGTGCTTTAAACGAACACATGCCTTCAATCCTTGCCCATCAGGTCGTCCCGCTCCATACCACGCAAAAAAGCGAAAAAATCGTAAAATACGCAAATAATCTTCGCTAATACGATTTTCTGCAACACCAATAAAACGAACCGTTCGGCTCGCAATATCGCTCAAGCCTCCTACATCATCATAAAGGTTGCCAGCAGCATCACAATAAAGGGCATTTATCGTAAAATCACGCCGTTCAGCATCTTTTTTCCAATCACGACCAAATGCCACTTTTGCATGACGACCATCTGTTTCAATATCACTGCGAAGTGTTGTGACCTCATAAGCACATGAATGCGCAACCACTGTGATTGTACCAAACGCAATCCCTGTAGGAATAGCTTTAAATCCTGCTTCTTCTACACGCGTGATAATCTGTTGCGGTAAGCAAGTTGTCGCAATATCAATATCACTAATAGGCTGCCCTAATAGTTGATTGCGCACCGCTCCCCCCACGATACGCGCCTCTTCCCCCTCTAAAGATAAAACACGAAGAAGTGTTTGGATATCCCTTTGTTGTAACCACGCAACCTGTTTGAAGTTCTGCCTTATATTCACCCTTTAACCTTTCAAAAAAGTTGTCTTCATTGCTTTCAGAAACTCTCTTCATAAAACAAAATTTTTAAGACATCCCTTATAAAACATGCCTCTTTCTTTCAAAGAAATTTTTCTCTTCTATATACGACTTATGAAAAAAACGCCTTATGATGCTTCTTTTCTTCTCATTTTCTGTTACAAACAATAAAATGTCCATTATCATGCAGAGAAAATTACTATTTTTGCGACAAACGCCTTAAGGAAAAAATATGAGTCACCATGATCCAGCATCTAATTCTGTGAAAAAGGTTAATACCAAGCATGAAGCCCAAGTCATTATTGAGGATATTGATGCAGCACACAAAGAATTAGATATTATACAACAAGAAATTGACAAAGTTATTTTTGGGCAAAGTCATGTCATTGAATATGCTTTAACGGCTATTTTTGCTGGTGGTCATGCTCTTCTTGTCGGCGCTCCAGGGCTTGCAAAAACACGTCTTGTGGAAACATTGGGAACCGTTTTAGGGCTTGATGAAAAACGTATCCAATTTACCCCAGACTTAATGCCATCGGACATTATCGGTTCTGAAATTATGGATTCAGATAAAGAGGGAAAACGTTCTTTTCGCTACGTTCAAGGTCCCATTTTTACGCAACTTCTCATGGCCGATGAAATCAATCGTGCCTCTCCACGCACGCAGTCAGCTCTTTTACAGGCTATGCAGGAATATCACGTAACCGTTGCAGGTACTCGTTATGATTTGCCTCAACCTTTTCACGTTCTTGCAACGCAAAATCCTCTCGAACAAGAAGGGACCTATCCACTTCCCGAGGCTCAACTAGATCGCTTTTTGATGCAAATTGATATTGACTATCCTGATCTTACAACAGAGCGACGGATCATTTTAGAAACAACACAAGAAAAAAAATCAAATGCAAAAGCAATTTTATCCGCCCAAAAATTGCAAAAAATTCAAAATATCGTTCGCAAAATGCCTCTTTCAGAAAACGTGATCGAAGCTATTTTAAAAATTGTCCGCTCAGCCCGCCCTGATAAAGACAACAGCCTTGCCAATACTTATGTTTCTTGGGGACCTGGACCGCGCGCATCACAAGCCCTTTCACTTTGTGTTCGCGCTCGTGCTCTTTATTATGGGCGTTTAGCCCCCTCACTTGATGATGTTGAAGCATTAGCCTATCCCGTATTACAACACCGCATGGCCCTTAATTTTTCTGCTCGTGCTGAAGATATAACCGTAAAAGATATTATCAATAACCTTGTGAAAGATGCTCTTTGAATGGCACTTGGCAAAAAAGTTTTACAAAAGCCTCGATTGTCGCTGGCAAAAGAGCTGTATAAGGATACTGGCAAAATGCCATATTTCCTTTTACAAGCACGTCATATTGCCAATACACTGATAACCGGCTGGCATGAGCAACGCAAACGCGGTAATGGAGAAAATTTTTGGCAATTTCGTCCCTATATGGAAGGCGAATCCATTACCCGCATTGATTGGCGCCGCTCAGCGCGTGATGAAAATACGTATCTACGCGAGCACGAATGGCAAATGACACAAACCGTTTGGCTTTGGCCTGATCAGAGCGCATCGATGCATTACTGTTCACGCTTTTCTAAAATCTCTAAAGGCAATCATGCCATCATTCTGACCCTTGCCTTGGCATCACTTCTTGCACGCAGCGGTGAACATATTGCTATTCCCAACTTAATGCCTCCCACAATGACATCCAATGTCGTGGAACGAATAGCCTTTGCTTTAGAAGATTATTCAGATAAAAATTCATTTCCGGATTTCTCAACGATTACACGCTTTTCACATGCCATTATAATGAGTGATTTTCTCGATCATCCTGAAAAAATCATCCAACATTTAAACGTTTTATTGACAAAACAAGTGACAGCTCATTTAATTGAAATCGCTGATCCTGCAGAAGAAAGTTTTCCCTACACAGGTCATACAGAATTTTTTGATCCTGAAACGAAAGAAAAACACATTTTTGGAAAAGCCGAAAATCTTCGTAAGAGCTATTGTAAGCTATATCAAGCACGGCGAAAAGAATTGGTCAATTTTTGCGCACGCCAAGGGTGGTCTTATCACGTGAGTACAACGGATCAACCTTTAACAGAAACCATTTTGCATCTTTCAAATACAATGAGTGACTCTTCATTGCAAAAAAGGAGGGCACTTTGAGTTTTGCTGCTCCCTTTCTGTTACTAGGGCTCTTGTTTCTACCGATCATTTGGTGGCTGTTGCGGATAACCCCTCCATCTCCGCGTCAAGAGCTCTTTCCGCCTTTCCGTTTTTTACCCAAACCAACTCATCAGCAGAAAGAAGCAAAACATACCCCGTGGTGGTTACTCTTGTTGCGTTTAACCATAGCTGCACTTGTTATCATAGCTCTAGCCCGCCCCACTTTGAATCAAAAACCAATTAGCTTTTCTGGATCTCACTCCCTTGCACTCATTATTGATAATGGTTGGGCATCTGTAAAAGAATGGAAAAAACGCATCTCTATTGCTGAAAAACTCCTTGCACAAGCAGAAAAACAGCAAAAAAATATTTATCTTGTTGCAACGGCTGAAAATGATATCTCCAATGTAGAATCCCAACCAGCAAAGATTATAAAGAAGCATTTAATGCATTTGCAACCGCGTCCGTGGCCTGTCAACCGTGTGCATTCCTTAAAAAAACTTAGTAAAATAAACAAAGGAAAACTTCTTGATATTGCTTATTTAAGTGATGGATTACAAACAAATGAAGATAAGCAAACTTTTGCTCTGCTTGAAGAATTAAAACCTAAAAACTTCTTATGGTATTTGGCTGATATTTCCGATTTAACCGGCATAACATCCATAGAAAATAACGATGGAAATATGGTCGCGCGTATTATTCGCTCAACAACACACGGCACAACACCCGCTACGCTGAGTCTTTACGATTCAAACAATCAACTTCTCGGTCAATTTACAAAAAAATTCTCTGAAGGTGAAACAACAGCACTTGTTCCTTTTGATGTCCCCCTTGAACTACGCAATGATATCGCTTGGATAAAAATCAATAACCAAAACCATGCTGCTGCAACTTTTTTAGTAGACAGCCATAACAGAGTGAGCCGTGTTGCTCTTCTCTCCCCCGATACCAATGAAATGGCACAGCCTTTACTTTCTCCATTTTATTATATTATCAAAGCATTACGAGATCATACACAGCTTATAACTTCCACTGGAAGAGAACTTTCAACGGATATTGATCATTTGCTTAAACAAAATCCATCTGTTTTCATTATGGGTGACATGGTTAATATCCCTGAAAAAGCAGAAAAAAAGCTTTCTGATTTTGTGAATAAAGGGGGAACACTCATCCGCTTTGCAGGAGAAAAACTCAGTAGTGCAGAACATTACGACAGTCTCCTTCCAGTACCGCTGCGTCATGGGCAACGTTCCCTTGGAAGTATTATGTCTTGGACGAAACCACAAAAGCTTGCCCCTTTTGCAAAAAATAGTTTTTTCTTTGATCTTCCTTTTCCAGAAGACGTCACTGTCTCGCGCCAAATCCTCGCAGAACCAAACCCAGATCTTTTTGAAAAAACGTGGCTTAGCCTTTCGGATGGAACTCCTCTTATTACCGCAGCAAAACGTGGTAAAGGAACCCTCATTCTCATTCATATTGCCCCTGACCCTACATGGTCTAATCTTCCTCTTTCTGGCTTTTTTGCACAAATGTTGCAAAAATTAATCACATTCGGGGCTTACGAAAACGCAAATCTAACACACAGAGAAAAAAGAACAACGGTACAAAATCCTTGGCGAACTATAGCCGCTGACGGACGATTACAAATACCACCCTCTGATGTTGTTCCACTGGTCTTTGACGCTCAAAATCCACCCCATCCTTCCTATCATACGCCTCCAGGACTTTATGGGGTCAAAAACGATTTTTATGCACTCAATCTCTTAACTGATACATCACGCTTGATAAAACAATCATCATTGCCAACTTCTCTTCATAAGAGCCCTTTATCTTATAATACAAAAGAAAAAAATCTTATCGGTCCTCTTTTAGGATTTGCCCTCTTATTATTTGCCTTTGATAATTTTCTCATTTTATGGATGGGAGGTATTTTTTCTTTTAATAAACGGCGTAATATGTTTCTCCTCCCTCTTATCATTCTAATTGCCCTGTTTTCATATGATCCAAGGCTTCATGCACAAACGACAGAAAACCATCATGATAGTGTAGAGGCCGCTGGTGCAACACATCTTGCCTACGTTATAACTAACAATCATGAAATTGATACAACAAGTAAAAGTGGTCTAGAAGCCTTAAGCCAATTTATCGCAGAGCGCACAATGCTTACTCCCGGCTCTGTTACAGCACTTGATCTCGATAAAGATGAACTCTCCTTTTATCCTCTTATTTACTGGCCCATTGATGTTAAGAGCCCTATACTAACCCCCAAAACCCTTGAAAAAATAAATAACTTTATGAAGCATGGGGGAACCATTTTATTTGACACGCGGGATCAGATAAAGAGCAATCTTAATCTTGAAGGAGATACTACTCCAGAAACGCAAAGATTACGAACCATCTTAAAAGGATTAAACATTCCCTCTATTGAGCCCGCATCAACAGATCATGTTGTTGCGCGTTCTTTTTATATTATGCCAGATTTTCCTGGTCTCTACCGTGGTTCACCTTTATGGGTTGAATCCTCATCAACGAACAAAAAAAATAAAAATTCCCTTGCTAGCGGCGATAATGTAAGTTCCCTGCTTATCACCGCAAATAACTTTGCTGGTGCTTGGGCACTCGATGAAAAAGGGTCATGGAAATATCCCCTTGTTCCCAATGATCCAATGCAACGTCTATGGGCATTTCGTGCAGGACTCAATATTGTCCTTTATGTGCTTACTGGAAACTATAAAGCGGACCAAGTTCATGTTCCAGCGCTCTTAGAACGCTTTAAAAGAGAAAGAAGGCAATGATACCACTGTTCACTTTTCAGCCTTTTTTACCGCTCTTTTGGATTCTACTGTTAAGCGGAATATCCATTCTTTTTGTCGTTGTTGGTCTCGTTACACGGCGTCAAGGGTCTTTATTTCGTCTGATGACATTGAGCGCTCTCATTCTTGCTTTGCTCAATCCAATGATTATCAAAGAACAGCGCGAACCCCTGAAAAGCACAGTAGGTATTGTTATTGATCGCAGCAAAAGCCAAACTTTTGGAGCACGGATAAACGACAGTGATGAAGCGCGCGCGCAATTAATCAAAACATTGGCGCATTATCCACAATTTGAACCACGTTTTATTGAAGCTGGAAAACTTGCTGATAATCAATATGCTCCCTCAACGAAGTTGTTTGATGCTTTAACACAAGCACTTTCTGATGTACCGCCCTCTCGTTATGCAGGAACCATTTTTATCACTGATGGACAAGTGCATGACATTCCAGACCTATCAGATCTTCATCATGAAGCACCTCTGAATGCTTTGATCACAGGGCGTTCGGATGAATTTGATCGTCAAATCAAGTTTATTTCTCCTCCACGCTTTGCTCTTGTCAATAAACCACAAAAGCTCTCCATTTTGGTAGAAGATCAAGGAGCCCCCCAAGAAACAATACCCCAGAAAGCCAATATTACACTTAGCGTTAATGGGCAAGAAGTTGGCCATTATTCTGTAACGCCTGGTATTATTTTTGAAACTGAAATTACCCTTCCCCATGCTGAAAAAAATATTATCCAAGCAACAACTGAACCTTACAAAGGTGAACTAAGCTTTGAAAACAACCGCGCCATAACAACCATTGAAGGAATCAGAGAAAATTTGCGCGTTCTTCTTATTTCAGGGGCCCCTTATAATGGAGAACGGACATGGCGTGATCTTTTAAAAGGTGACTCCAATATTGATCTTGTTCACTTTACGATTTTGCGTCCCCCCACCAAAGCAGATAATACGCCTTTAAGCCAATTATCCTTAGTGGTCTTTCCCACAAGAAAACTCTTTGTTGAAGAGATTAATAACTTTGATCTCATCATCCTTGATGGTTACCAACACTCTTCTGTTCTGCCTTTAATCTATTATGATTATATCGCCCAATACGTACAAAAGGGTGGTGCATTGCTGATGGTAACAGGACCTGAATTCACCCAAAAAAACTCACTTGCGAAAACACCTTTAATAAGCGTTCTACCGGCATTGCCTAATGGAGCTATTCTTGAAAAACCTTTTCGTCCCGCATTAACCAGAGAGGGTGAGCGCCATCCTGTAACAAGGGATCTTGCAACGCTTAACCTTCCAGCTTCTCAATGGGGGCGATGGCTGCGACAAATTGCTATTCAAAATAGTAACAACGGAATTGCTCTCATGAAAGGCGCCGATGAACAACCACTTTTACTTCTTTCCCATGTTGATAAAGGGCGTGTAGGCATGTTGCTTTCCGATGAAAGTTGGCTTTGGGCACGAGGTTTTGAAGGTGGTGGTCCTTATGCGGCTCTTTATCGTCGAATTGCCCATTGGCTCATGAAAGAACCGGAACTTGAGGAAGAAAAATTAAGCGCGACCAGCAGCCATCATCATTTAACAATTCGCCGCCAAACTCTCAAAGATCATCCAGAACCCGCTGAAATAACTTTTCCTTCTGGAAAAAAACAAAAGATCATCCTTACTAAAGAGAAAGAAGGTCTCTTCACCGCAACTGTAGCCACTGATGAAACTGGGATTTTTACTATCAAAAATGGCGATCTAACAATACTGTCTTCTGTAGGAATGCTCGATAATCTTGAATTGTTTGACTTAATTTCAACACAAGAAAAATTAGCCCCCATTATTAAGCACTCTGGTGGCTACATTGGACGGTTACACTCTGAAGGAAAAGTAAACATTCATCTTCCTCCTTTCCAGCTGATTCAATCAAAAATAAACTTGTCATCTTCCCCAGCACATTCAATTATTTTGAAAGAAGCGACAGAAACTCGTTTAATCAATACCTTTTATTTTTCGGTATTTTCTGGTTTTTTGGCACTGCTTATTTGCCTTTTATTGTTAAGCAGCATGTGGTATCGTGAAGGTCGTTAAAGAGTCCTGAAATTTCGTAGAGTAGTTTTAAAATTAAGCTTATATTTTTATATATTGACTTGTTTTTTACAATTAGACAAAACATTAACTTATAATGAGTAATTTATCATTTTTTCATATTGCGTTATTATTCTCAGGAGGATTTTCCTTATTTGTAATCCTTTCCATATTAAATCAATTAAAATCATTCTCTTGCATATCATTAGAAGGGGCGCCATATAGATAAAAACCATTGAAAAAGAGAATGAGATGTCTCTTATGAATCCTCTTAAGGCAAGGATTTTTATAAAATTGGGATCGAATCGTATAATGGTTTTAGTTAGCTCCTTGTATAAAGGTAAAAATGATATTTTGTTTGAGATATTCTTTTGGGAATATTCCTCGTGAGGTGTTTTTGTTTTGCGTAAAAACATCTCCCATAAAAGTGATATATGGCAGTGCAAAACCATAAAAATTTCTGATAAATACAATACATTCTTTTGCATGTTACACTGAGTGATAAGATTTTTTATGATAATGTGTGGTCGTATAAAAGCCGTTTAAAAATCTTGAAACTTTATGACCATCATTTTAAAGTTTATCCCATCATACAAAAGACATATCGGTTGCTAGGAATGATCTGTTGTATTACGCTGTCCTTTTTCATAAAAAAGATAATACAACACCAATTCTCCTCAAAATTTTCTCATATTTTCAACTTTTCATTTTACAATCCTTCTTGCCTTTAAGCACTAACTTACCTTATGTTTATTCTTTAAATCGCCTTTAATACTCTACGAGCTTTTATGTTTTATCTTGCCCATATATCGGATGTACATCTTTCCCCTCTCCCAAAACCTTCCCTTTTTGAACTTTCTGGAAAGCGTCTTACCGGTTATCTGAATTGGCAAAAAAAACGTAAGAGTCAAATGGCAACAAATGTTCTTGAAACTTTAATAGATGCCTTGAACAAAAAAAAGCCTGATCATCTTGTGATCTCTGGTGATCTTGTGAACCTTGCTCTCGATAAGGAATTTGAACAAGCCCGTCGTTGGCTCCTTAACTTGGGACAACCTCAAGATATTTCTTTGACATTTGGCAATCATGATGCCTATGTCCGTGGAGCCTTGCAAAAAGCATGTACTCTCTTTAAACCTTGGATCACAGGTGATGTGCCTCAAAAAAGCGCCTTTCCTTTTCCTTATATGCGCATTCGCGAAGATGTCGCCATCATAGCTGCTTCTTCAGCCATTGCGACACCTCCTTTTCAAGCTTCTGGTTATTTTGGTAAAATGCAAGCGCAAACGTTACCGCACCTTTTAAATGAAGCAGCACAGCGCAACCTTTTTCGTGTCGTCATGATCCATCATCCTCCTTTTCCCAAGGCAACGTCTTGGCATAAAAAATTACGGGATATAAAACGTTTTCTAGACGTTATAAAACGTCACGGTTGCGAACTTATTCTTCACGGACATACTCATTTACCCACTTTAAAATACATTGAAGGACCAATTAAAAAAATCCCTATTGTTGGTGTTCCTTCCGCATCACAAGCTTTTGGTGATAAAAAACCACCCGCAGGCTTTAATTTATTTTCCATTGACCGCTTACAAAAACAATGGCACTGTCAGTTGCAACGTTATAGCATTATCAACCCCCAAAACGAGATCGCCTGTACTGAAACAATTAATCTTTAAATGCTTAAACACTTCCAACGTTACCCAAACAATCTAAAGCGAAAATATTTTTACTTCATATCCCTTTGTAAATCATAATTTTATTGCCCTTCTCTTCTTAACAAGACAAAGTTTACCCTTCTTTTGTCGATAAATCAATTTCTCTCAGAAAAGCTCCATTGGCTTGCCCACTGATGTGACTAACTTTACAAATTCATTGGTTTACGTCCTTCCCATTCTCAAGGACGAAAATTTCTATCCTATCTGATCTATCAATAATCCGGATTCTTTTCGTACGGGTTTCCTCTGCCGATTGTGTATGCGATTTACTTCACAAATTTCTACAAACCTTGCTTTACCCCTCCCACCAAAGCATCTCATACGCAAAATCCTCATACCACTTAATGATATTTTATAGGATAATAGAGAAGCTTATTTAGCTTCTATACCTCAATATCAATGACGATAAAAAGCCCAATAATAACTAAAACATATAATTTCAATAATCCATCCCCTTGTAATTCATAAACAAATGATGTTGATTGATTTATGATAAATAAATTTGAAATGATCCCCTACTTTTATACTCGACAGTTATTATCGTAAATTTGAAGAATTTATGAAAAATAATAGACTCTATTTCAATAATAGACATAGATAATAATGTTTTTTATGTCACGATAAATTATTAATTTTCTATCTATTTTTCCTATAAAGTATTTTATAATTATTGTATTACTCTGTATTATTATTTATAATAAAGCATAAAATATCCAATAATAATAAAAAATTATAATATGAATTTTCATTATTATTGAGTTATGATGCTGATGTAATTTTAACGCGCTTTAAAAGAAATTTTTTGTTATTAAATAAAATATTTTATGATAGCGTAAAATAGAAAAGTCGATTGTATGAGAGGCTTTTCAAATACGATAGAATGCCATTGGGTTGCCAATTTACACGTTTGTTTTAAATAAGCATCTTTGCTACTTAAGCTCATTTCACGACGGCAACCCATGAATGGATTAATGGTAAAATCCATTGAACACTATGTTTTTACGTTTATGAGGGAGAAAATCGCTACCATTACACTCTTTTCCCCCAATATTGCAATGGCTCTCGGTACTTAAGACGGTTCATTAGAGGCATTTTTTCTTTCTTTAATGTTTTTTATCCTCACGGCTCTCCCGACTTTTGACGTGCAAAAGACATGGTTTTGATTGTTTCAACATAGAATAGATTTGAAATGAGAAAATCTTATGATATTCGTAATTCTCATTCCACATAAATAGTGAATTATCTTTATAAATCAAACTATTGTTCAAATAAAACAGCATTCCTTCTGAGTGCAGGAATATTTTCCTGTACCTATTAAAAAATAAAAGCCTCATTTGAAAATGAGACTTTTAAACCGTTTAATTCTGCAAAAAATTAAAATTTATAAGCTACACCCACGCGGAAATCATTTGTCTTGTAGCCTATTTCATATTTATCCTGTACGAACTTCTTCTTGCCAAAATCTGAATAACGATATTCTGCACGCACAATGACATTATCAGTCATTGCAAAATCAACACCCCCTCCAAGGGTATAACCAATCATGGTCTTTTTCTCATCATGCAATAAATCAGAAAGATCAATTGCTCTACTTTTGCTATCAGCTATTGACGCAAAAATATTCTGAAGCTGCGTATAAGCAACCCCTCCAGAAACATAGGGCATCATACGCTCAATCGCAAAACCAACTTTCACCCGCGTAGCACCAGACCATTTTTGTTTTAAAGTATGACGTATAGCCTCAATAAGCAACGCTGGAGATTCCTCCTCATGAGAATCTCTTGTTAGACTTGTTCTTTCTGAAGATTTTGATGTTTCTCCAGTTTGTTTTTTTTGGGGTATAGGAATATCCTTCGCATTCTTTTTATCAGACCACATAATATCCGTATCAATACCTATAATAAGACCATTATCGATATCAATATTGGAACCTGCATAAATCCCCCCTATAAAACCAGAAAGTTTAGGTAAATTTTCTTTTGGAACTCGCTCCCATTTTCCAGCAGCCTTTAAATAACTTGCAGTTGTTTTACCTGAAAAATTGCCAATCTGTCCTCCAAGATAAAACCCTGTCCAAGAAAAAGCAGGTGCTGTAATAACAGAAACAGGCTGCTCACGAACAACGACATCTCCTGCCTGTAATACAGAAATTGAAATTAAAGAAAAGATAGATGTTGAGACTAAATACTTTGTAATCATAATTGCTCCCCTAAAAGCTAATGTGATACATAAATAATAGTAAATCGTTTCACACTTTTTGCAAAAAATCTATAACAAAAATGACACAGTTATAAAAAATTAAAGTTTACATTAAAAAATAAAAATAGTTTATTAATAAATATATTATAAAACTTTTAAATATTATTAATTTTACATTAATTATTACTCTATATTATCTTTTATATTTTCATATTTTTTATTATTAGCGAGCATTGTATAAATAATTATAATATCAATTTTTTGAAAAAATGAGAGAGATAATCAACAAAAGTTTTTGTCTTATCTAATTAAAATATCTTCGTAATATTAGTGTTATAAGAAATCATATATAGCCACTCCCTCTATAAGTTTTTATCTAAAGCTGCGTGATAAAAAACACTCTTTCCCATATTCTTGTGTTGAAGATTTCTCAATTCATCAGTGTATCTGATAGACTGCTGCTTAATAAATGAGCCATATGCTTTTATCATACCCATGAGCTAAGACCATAGAGTATCATTCACTAAAAGGTCGTCACTAGATTGCTTTTTTATAAAGAATGATGCCGAAAAACAAGCTCATTTAACAAATGAAATTCTTTCATCACACTTGAGAAATCAATAGAGAAAAATTTTCACTCTCTAAAACTGTCAAGTATATAATAAAATATTAAAACTAAGATATAAAAATGGAATGAACAGTTTTTATTATTCTATAATATCTATTTATGTTTTATCTAATAATCACATTCAATGCTTTCATAAAATTATTATAAAATATATTAATATTTCATAATTTTTGTAAAAACTGAACAAACCAATTGCCCAGTTTCTGCAATTAATTGTTCAACACGAAGCAAATCAGGTTCCCCAACACTATTTAGCAAAAGGTCACTTAATCCAGGAGGCATATCATTGGGATCAAGGAGATCATTTAAACAAAGCCGTATAATTTGACTCAAATTTGTATAGAGACCATAGGCATAATGTAAATCAGCAATACATGACTGATTAAGAAAACTGTTCGGTAAGTGGTCTAAAATATCCGCGGTCGTCGCTCCAATTTGAAACTCAATGACATGCGTAATAAGAGCAAATTGAGCGATAAACTCCAAATCCATAATGCCACCAGACATCGTTTTCAAATCCCATTGATTTTTTGGCGGCTTTTCTTTTGCAATCAAAGAGCGCATTTCACATACTTCTTTTGCGACTTCGTTCTTATTACGAGAAATAGCAATAATTGCACACACTTCATTTTCTAGCTTTTGTAAAAAATCTGGATCTCCTGTAATGCCTCGAGCCCTTGTTAAAGCAAGATATTCCCATATCCATGCTTCTTGACGATAATATTTTTTAAAAAATGGAAAAGAAACAGCAACAGGTCCTTTATTGCCTAAAGGCCGTAACCTTAAATCAACGGCATAAAGAACACCTTGGCTTGTAAGTGTGGATAAAGCAGAAACGAGGCGCTGTGCTAAACGCGTATAATATTGAGAGATGTAAAGAGGCTTTTCTCCATCAGATATTTCTGCATCATCATCGTGTTCATAAAGTAAAATGATATCAACATCCGAACCCGCTGTTAATTCACGACTTCCAAGCTTCCCCATTCCCAATATGCCAACGCGTCCCCCTTTAATACGGCCATGAAGACGAGAAAATTCCTCTTGAACGGCAGAAAATGTTTTTGTAATCATCAGATCAGCAAGCGCAGTAAAAGCAAAACCTGCTCTTTCCCCTGTAATTGTACCATTCAAAATTCGAATACCAATCAAAAAACGTTGTTCATCTGCAAAAATCCTTAAATGGTCGAGAATTTCCTCATAAGAAAGAACATCTTCAAGAAAATATTCAAGCTGTTTTTCTAAATAGGTTCTTGTCGGTAATTCTGAAAGAATATTTGGGTCTAACATTCCATCAAAAACATGAGATCTGCGTGTAATAATTTCCGCAAGACGTGGCGCAGCCCCCATAATAAGGACAAGCATATCTAAAAGAGAGGGATTAGACTGCAAAAGACTAAAAAGCTGAATTCCTGAGGGTAAGCCCTGTAAAAAACTATCAAAACGCAACATCGCCTCATCAGCACGTTTTGTTGCGCCAAAAGCTTTCAAAAGAGCTGGTGTTAATTCTGTTAATCTCTCTCGCGCTTCAGCAGATTGCGTTGCTTTATAACGACCAAAATGGAGGGTGCGCATAATCCGACAAATATCACTCGCTCTTTCAAAACCTAAACGGCTTAATGTTATTAACGTCTCCGGATCATCTTCTTCTCCTGTAAAAACTAAATTGCCAATTTCTAAACCAAGTTCTTGTTCATTCTCAAACAGTGCTGCATAGTGTTTTTCAACAACATGAAGTGTTTTTAATAAATCACGGATAAAACCGCGTCTGTCGTGATAGCCCATTAAATAAGCAACGCTCGTGAATTGAGAAATATCATTGGGAAGAAGATGCGTTTGTTCATCCGCAAGCATCTGAATACGATGTTCCACATTTCTTAGAAAAGCATAACTTTTTATAAGATTATCTCTTGTTTCCCCACTAATCCAACCAAGCGTGTGAAGTTCCGCTAACATTGCAACTGTCTGGCGTCCACGTAATTGAGGAAAACGCCCACCAGCAATAAGTTGTTGTGTCTGAACAAAAAACTCAATTTCACGAATACCACCACGACCTAACTTTATATTATGTCCATAAGCTGCAATTTGACCGTAACTTTCATGCGCATGAATTTGACGTTTGATCGAATGAATATCAGCAATCGCAGCATAATCTAAATATTTTCGCCACACATAGGGAAAAAGTTCTTTCAGAAAGTTAAAACCTGCTCTCTTATCGCCAGCAACTGGACGTGCTTTAATCATAGCGGCTCGTTCCCAATTTTGTCCACGCCCTTCATAATAACGCAAGGCAGTCCTGACCGGTAAGGCCAAAGGTGTTGATCCTGGATCTGGACGAAGACGAAAATCAAGACGAAAAACATATCCTTCCGCAGTGCGCTCTTGAATGATACGGATTAATCGACGTACCATTTTAGAAAATACGTCGACACTTTCAGAAAGATTACCAATATGAGGGGACGTTTCATCAATAAAAACAATAAGATCAATATCAGAAGAATAATTAAGTTCTCCTGCTCCTAATTTTCCCATCCCTAAAATGATTAAACCACAGTCTTTTTCTGGATTCTCACGGCTCAGCAAATTGATCTTACCATGATCATGTGCTTCTCTTAATAGAAAACGCAATGCTACACCTAGTGCAGCTTCACCCAAACGTGTCAACCAAGCACATGAAACTTCGTAAGTAAAAACACCACTCAAATCAGCTAAAGCAATGAGGACATGCACTTCTCGTTTTTTGCGCCTTAAAGCAGCCATCAATGAAGTTTCATTTATAGATTTATCCTTATCAATAACCGTAATATCATCGATAATTTCGCTCAGCCTTGTTTCTATATCAACATGCAATAAAGGACTAAGATATGATGGGTTGGCAATTAAAACCTCACGCAAAAAAGGAGATAAAGTCATAACCGCACGGATAAAATCAATTTGCGTTCCATTTTCTGAAATGATGGAAACAAGCGGTTCTAAACCTTCTTTCCTTGCTTGTTCTTCCATGTCTTTTAACCATTGGGAACCACTTTCATGGAGAGGGCATAAAGAGAGAAGCTGTGTTTTTAAAAAAGCTTGTTTCATCTCATCTCCCTTGAAAAGCATTTTGCCTTCCTTATCCATTGCATTATACTTGTAAAATAGTCATTCCGTATGAAAAGAAAAAACTGAAGAAAATATCTTTAAGGAAATAACAAAACAACCCTAAGCCCTGGATTTGCATTTTCAAGTAACAATTCACCCCCGTGCAGCTTCATAACTGCTTTTGCTATACTTAAACCAATCCCAAAACCAGGTTGTGTACGGCTTTCTTCAAGACGAACAAATCGTTCTGTTACTTTTTCACGTTTATCCTCTGCTATTCCTGGACCATTATCGCTTACAACAACTAATAAATGTTCATCACGATATTCCATTGATAAGCAAACCTTCGCTTTTTCCCCATCTTTAGATGCATATTTAATCGCATTATCGATAAGATTAAAAATTGTTTGCGCGACAAGCTCACGATTCAATTTAAGCTCTTTATCAAATATATCTCCTAACTGAAGTAAAACACCTGACTCTTCAGCAAAAGGCTCGTAAAGCTCAACAGCATCTTCAAGGATCAGTTTCATATTCATCATCTCAAGATGCTCAATAGCACTGCTCGCTTCGATGCGTGAAATCATTAAAATCGCATTAAACGTACGAATAAGTTGATCTGATTCAGCAATAACACTCTCAAGGACCTGACGATATTCAAACTTTGTCTTGTTTGCCGAAAGCGCCTCTTCAGCACGATTTCTAAGACGCGTTAACGGTGTTTTCAGATCATGAGCAATATTATCTGATACTTGACGTAAACCAATATTTAACTCTTCAATGCGGTCTAACATAACATTAAGATTCGTTGACAATCGATCAAACTCATCCCCTACCCCTGAAACAGGTAAACGCCCACTGAAATCACCTTCCATCAAGCGCCGTGATGCTGCCGTGACCTGATCAATCCTTTGTAAAGCTCTCCTGCCAACAAAAAACCATATGAGTAAAGCGCCTCCCACCATTGCAGCAAGTGCAATGATCACAGCTTTACGAATAACCGCCGCAAAACGTTCGGGCTCATCCAAATCGCGTCCTATAAGAATCTTCATAGCATTAGGCAAATCAAAAACGACCGCCAAAGCGCGATGTTCACTTGTTCTGCCATGTTCTCCAAAACGTGAATACAAAAAGGAGGTAGAAATAAAACCACTCTGATTCAAAAGACCTAATTCAATACGTGCTACATTGCCTGCTAAAATACGCCCCATAGGATCTGTGACAAGATAAAGAAATGCCCCTGGTTGTCTTGAACGATAATCTATCGTGCGTATTAATAAAGGGAGCCCTCCATAATTATAAGCATTTTCAATATACTTTAATTCTTCATGTAAAGCCTGTTCAGTTTGCTCTGTTAACAACGAAGCAGAAAATGCCGTCATATAAATAGAAAGACCTGTTGCCACCAATCCAAACAATAAAATGTAAAGCGCTGAAAGCCTTAGCGCTGTCGTGCGCATTATATTAATCAAACGATTCATGCTTTGTTATCTGGTGCTTTCAGCATATATCCAGCGCCTCGCACAGTATGAAGAAGCGGAACATCAAAATCTTTTTCAATTTTGGCTCTCAAACGAGAAATATGGACATCAATGACATTTGTTTGTGGATCAAAATGATAATCCCAAACATTTTCCAAAAGCATAGTGCGTGTAACCACCTGCCCCGCATAGCGCATTAAATATTCAAGTAAACGAAACTCTCGTGGTTGCAATAGAATGTTTCTATCCCCCCGTTTTACCGTATGTGCTAACCGATCAAGCTCAAGATTGCTTACGCAATAAACAGTTTCTGCTTCTTTAGGATTCTTCCGCCGTTGTAATACTTCAACACGCGCAAGAAGTTCAGAAAAAGCATAAGGCTTTGTCAAATAATCATCTGCCCCTGCACGCAAACCCGTCACACGATCATTAACTTGCCCTAAAGCTGAAAGGATAAGAACGGGTGTTTCATTGCCTTTAGCACGCAATTCCGAAATAATAGAAAGCCCATCACGATGTAAAAGCATTCGATCAACAACCATAACATCATAACTTTCTGTGATCGCTAAAGCGTATCCAGTATCACCATCATAGGCAACATCAACGGAATGCCCTACCTCCAAAAAAGCCTTTTCGAGATAACGTCCTGTCTCACGATCATCTTCGATAACGAGTATTTTCATAAAACGCATCTCCGTTATTTTTATAAAATTACATTGTAGGACAGAAATCTACAAAATCTCTGTCCCACTCATCATAAAGTGCTATTTTTTGAAAATTGGAAGAGCGACAAAACGATTTTGATCATTTGTTCGGATCTGTAAGAGTATAGCTTTTCGCCCTAGCTTTTGGGCATCCTTGATTGCATCAGTAATATCAGAAGTTTTTTTAACAGATTTATTATTCACTGTCACAATGACATCACCTGGGCGGATTCCCTTATCTGCAGCATCTGAATCCGAATCCACATCTGTTACAACCAATCCTAAATCATCGTCAGAAGGAGCAACAATTAACCCATAATCTTCCAATGTTTCATCTGAATCTCCACGTTCATTTAAATATTTTGAACTTTCTTTCTTACCTGCATCTTCAGGCATTGCAGCAAGTTTAACTTTGATATTTTCCTCCTTACCGGATCTCCAAATCCCTAAAGTCACGGTTTCTTCCGGACTCATATTTGCAATACGCTTTGCCAAGTCACGAGAATCATTAATTTTTTCATCATTCACTGAAATAACGACATCACCTGCCTTGATACCAGCCTTTGCTGCTGGCCCTTTTAATGGATCAGTAACCAAAGCACCTTTCGCTTCTTTCAAACCTATCGAATCAGAAATTTCCTTCGTTACTGGCTGAATCATAACCCCAAGCCAACCACGTTGAACTGAACCTTTTTCGATAAGTTGTTGCACAACCTGTTTCACTGTCCCTGCCGGAATAGCAAAAGCAATCCCAACATTGCCTCCTGAAGGAGAAAAAATCGCCGTATTAACGCCAACAACCTTACCATTCAAATCAAAAGTTGGACCTCCAGAATTTCCTCTATTAACAGCAGCATCAATCTGAATAAAATCATCATAAACACCCGTGCCAATATCACGTCCACGTGCCGAAACAATACCTGCTGTCACAGTTCCACCAAGACCGAATGGATTACCAATAGCAACAACCCAATCTCCAACGCGAAGCTTTGAATCATCACCAAAATCAACATAGGAAAATTTTCTTTTATCATTTACTTTTAGGACAGCAAGGTCAGTTTTGGGATCTTTCCCAATAAGCTTTGCGTTCAATTCTGTACCATCATCAAGAACAACTGTATAACTTGTCCCATCAGAAATTACATGATCATTGGTCACAATGTAACCATCAGACGAAATAAAAAAACCCGATCCAAAAGCTATAGGACGGAGTCTCTGTGAATGATTGGGAAATTTATTTTTAGGCTTATCAAAATCATAAAACTCTTTAAAAAGCCTTTTCAAAGGATGTTGATCTGGTAATTGATCAATCCCTGGACCACTAAAAAAGTTACTAAAGAACCAATCTTCTTTCTTTTTATTGCTCTTTACTTGTACTGCAACAACCGCTGGTTTTACTTGAGCAACGATATCTGCAAATCCTTGTTGTTGCATTAACGAAGTAAATACAGAACTTGCATGAGCCTTTGTCGTCCATAAGCTTGATGTACATCCACTAAAAAACAGTGCACTCTCCAATACTGCAGAAAAACTTACTGCGACAAATGTTTTAAAGAAAGTTTTTTTTAACATTTACTCTATGCTCCTATTCAATCATACTTTCTATCCCAATCTGATCACTTATAAAATACCAGACCTTACCGTTTTCTGTCTAAATTGTTAAAGTTTTGTAAGATTTCAGTATC
Organism: Bartonella sp. AU16XJBT; assembly: GCF_028618665.1. Classification (GTDB taxonomy): domain Bacteria; phylum Pseudomonadota; class Alphaproteobacteria; order Rhizobiales; family Rhizobiaceae; genus Bartonella. Next base: position 12,757 of record NZ_JAQITF010000005.1, on the reverse strand, counting down.
CTTCAATATAATTACAATAAGGTTGAATGCTCATTGCAAATGAGCTAAGCTTTTCCTCTTATATAATATCCTTTTTAATGTAATGGCGTTTTTGACTGTTTTTTCTTAATTGCATTTACAATCATTATTTTCCCACGCTTATACCCTTTTAACTGGAAAAATATGACACTTGCACCAATGATGATAATAATCAAAGGCGAAAACCATAAAAACCAAGTTGTTTTATTAAATGGTGGTTTTAAGAGAATGAATTCACCATATCGCTCAACAAGAAAGTCAATCACTTGCTGATTACTATAGCCCATTTTTAGTTTTTCCCGAATTAAAAGCCTTAAATCACGTGCTAGAGAAGTATCTGAATCATCAATTGATTGATTTTGACAAACCGGACAACGTAAATGCGATGAAATACCGCGCGCGCGCCTTTCAAGAATTGTATCCTTTAAAATCTCATCTGGCTCTACTGCTATAGCTAATCGAAAAGGAAACATTGCGATTAAAAAAAATAAAATCCAAAGAATTTTTTTCATCTCAATGTCTTCTCCAAAAATTTAAAGCAAGCAGAACCCTCTTGTACATGCCAGTACTAAACCAGTACCCCAGAAGAGAAAGACATCCTCCCATAGCCATCATGAATGCCCCTAACCAAATGCATATGATATAAGGCTTCCACCACATGTGCACAACAAGACCACGATTATCGAGATGTCCCGGCACAATATAGAGCTGCGATAAGCCATAATTTTGAAGACCAACTTCCGTTGTCAAAGTATTTTGGCTTGAGTAAAATCTCTTTGAAGCTGTTACATGACCCACGATTTTTTTATTTTCATATATTTTAAAACAAAACTCCCTTGCCGAATAATTCGAACCAAAACGATCATGCACGGTATCAAAATGAAGCATTTTATCCGCTATCGTCACCCACTCTCCTATGTTCATGGTTAAAATACGTTCTTGACTAAAACTTGCCACACAGACAATACCAAATAATGTAACGCCTAGTCCCATATGTGCCATTGCTGCACCAAAAACAGACCACGGCAATCCAAAAAATCTCTTAACGCGTACTGAAAAAGCTCTCTTGCCATATCCACTTTTTCCCCACAGGTCCGCTAAACTGCCTAAAAAAACAAACGCTGAAAGCCCAATGCCTAAAACTGCAAGAATATCACGCACAGATGTCGCATAAAATAGTATAAAACAGATGGTAGCAACCAAGACAAAAACAAACCACAACCGTTCAAAAACTGCGAGAAAATCACCGCGTTTCCACGCCATCATTGATCCAAACGGAACAAACAACAACAGCAAAAGCATGAGTGGTCCGCAGGTAAGGTTAAAAAAAGCAGCCCCTACAGAAATTTTTTGCCCTGTTAACATCTCAATAAAATAAGGATAGAGTGTACCAATCAATACTGTGGCTGTTATTGTTGTCAGTAACAAATTATTTAAAACAATAAACCCTTCGCGCGAAATTGGTTGAAAAAATCTTTCTGTTTTTACAAGAGGGATGCGCAAAGCAAAAAGAAGAAAAGCCGCTCCCGTAAAGAAAAATAAAAGTGCAAGAATTGCTTGTCCCCGTGCTGGATCAACAGCAAAACTATGAACAGAAACTAAAAGTCCCGAACGAACAAGAAACGTTCCCATAAGAGAAAGGGAAAAAGTAAGCAATGCTAAAAACAAAGTCCAACTTTTCAATATTCCTCGTTTTTCGAGAACAAGAGCAGAATGTAAAAGAGCCGTTCCTGAAAGCCAAGGCATAAACGAAACATTTTCAACAGGATCCCAAAACCAATACCCTCCCCACCCTAGCTCATAATAAGCCCAATAGGAGCCAACCATAATCCCCAATGTCAAAAAACACCAAGAAAGTAAAAGCCAAGGACGGACCCAATGCGCCCAAATCTTATCAATATGCCCCATAATCAATGCTGCAACAGCAAAAGAAAAGCAAAGTGAAAAACCAACATAACCTAAATAAAGAAGGGGGGGATGAATCGCTAATGCGATATCTTGTAAAAGAGGATTGAGATCATTTCCCTGTAATGCTGGTGGATTCACACGTAAAAATGGGTTGGATACAAAAAGAATAAATAAAAGAAAAGCGCTTGTAATCCAACTTTGGCAAATTAAAACAAGTGTCTTGAAATCTTCCGGCACATATTGGCTAAAGAAAGCCATCAATGCACTAAAAAAAGTGAGACTTAAAACCCATAACAACATAGAGCCTTCGTGGTTGCCCCAAACACCGGTGATTTTATAAAGCATCGGTTTTTCTGAATGAGAATTCTCAACAACATTTAAAACAGAAAAATCAGATACAACATGAGTGTAAATCATCACTAAAAAAGATAAGAGCAATAATGTGAAAGTGATATATGTTAGGGGAATAGCTGTTTGCATTAACAAACGCTCTTGCCTCCAAAAACCTAAAGCAGGCAAAAAAGCTTCTAATAAGCTTACGGCAAATGCTGCGGCTAAAAAAATATGACCCAGTTCAACAAGCACAATCGAATTATTTCTCCATACTGTAATGTTTTTTCAAGCGATCAGCGGTTTCTTTAGGCATATAAGTTTCATCATGTTTTGCTAAAACACGCGTCCCTATAAAAAAACCCTGTTTGTCGAAATGCCCTTCTACAATCACCCCCTGACCTTCACGAAAAAGATCCGGTAAGGCACCATTGAAAACCACTTTTTCATGTTTTGTGTTATCCGTTACAAAAAAAATAACGCCTCTCTCTCCCGTATATTGAACGGTCCCCTTTTCAACAAAGCCGCCCAAACGCAAAGAGCGTCCAGTTAAAATATCTTCTCTTGTAATATCAGAGGGCATTCTAAAAAAACTGACCGCATGACGCATTGCATACACAATGAGACTTGCTGCAATTGCCATAACCAAACAACACAATAAGATGATCAGTAAGCGCTTTTTTTTTCGCTGCTTTAAAATAAGCTTCAACGAAGCAGAATTCTTTAAAGATTGATTGTTCATAGACACTCTACGAAAAAATTTTCAACACGTTCTATAAGTATCCATATTTTATTTTTTTAAGAGCTTTGCACATCTTCTATAGAGGTGCAACTTTTTATCAAATACCTCACCTTTGCAAACAAGCTTATCAATACTTTTCTTCCTTTTTTGATTTTTACACCAATTTTTATTTAATCTATAACGACTTGTGCCGTGTTCTTGACATTTTTCATTTCTGTTATTCACCCCCTCCACATGTACCTTCCACTTCTAGATGTTTACTGCTCTTGTCGTTCTAAATAGCTTTTCTCTTTTTATTTCTCTATCTCAATTGGCGACGATCACTTTTCTTTGTCTGTTCACTTGCTGTGCCAAGTAACTGAAACATCATTTTTTCAACCCGTGAGCGTCCTACAAAACTTTCAGGCATTGTATCAAGAAAGCTTTGTAAAAACTGCACTGCCTGCGCCGTTTTTCCGGCTTGATGAAATGCATCGGCCAACAATAGACGCGGATAAAAATCTGTTGGCGCTAAATCTGCTGCTTTTTGAAAAGCATTTTGTGCCTCTTGCGTTATCACTCCCCCTTCAGAACCAACCAATGCTAAACCATATCCTACAAGCCTTGGAGCTGTTTCTCCATTCAAACGAAGTGCATCTAAATAAGTATTCACAGCTTCTTGAAAATGGCTTTCTTCGAGATACCCTACCGCTAACGCATCTGCTAACTTGCCATCATGAGGGGAGCGGAAAAAAAGCACTTGTAGACGAACAAGCTTTTCTTGCTGACTTAGAATTTTAGGATTCTTATCCATTAATTCGCTAAAAAAATAACTTTTCACTTCTGGATTGCCTGTCAGCCCATAGATACTCCAAGTCATAAGCAGAACAAACAAAACACTTAAAGCTTTAAGAATATTTCTTTTTTTATAATGCCTATAAAACTTATGAGAATCAACCGTATGCATATGACTTCTATAACCATTCATGGTTTGAACTTGCCAATTTTTCTTGACCCCATCGTCAAAATGTAGTGAAAGAAAAAGAATAATTGCCAGAAAAGTGAGAAAAAATGCTGCAAAAATGAGTAAGAGCATATCGTTTTTTTCCAATACGAACGAAGATAACGCGCTTATCTTTTGCTCTCTTCATGAGAAGAGTGATGTGAAAGGATAAAAATTTATCTTTTTATGAAGAATATCGTAAAATCTATTGTTCATTTCTCTTATATGGCTCACCTCTACCAAGAAAACAAAAACAAGATTTTATTTTCTATTTTGATTATAAATACGGATCTTCTGAAAAGCCTCCCTACTTTTTTGTATTTTCTAAAGATTTCTTTACAAAGTTTATAGACATTTCCTGCTTAAGGAGAAAATATGTTATTCTCCCATTTTGGGTAATAAGACTTTTGTACACAGCCCCCCCAAGACAGAACGCGATAAAAAGAGATTGCCACCATATTCATTCACCATATCTGAAACAATTGCTAACCCTAAACCTGTCCCCGGCTTACTTTCATCAAACCGCCACCCTCTTTTTAACGCTTCATCAATTTTATCTTCTGTTAAACCAGGACCATCATCTTCGACAAGGATACTAAAGTATTTTTCTTCTTCAACGTTTGCTTCTAAACAACAAGAGATCAACACCTTTACACGAGACCACTGAGTAGCATTCTCAATCAAATTCCCTATAATTTCTTCTAAATCTTCCTTCTCTCCAGAAAAAACAATATCATCAACATCCATAATAAATTCAATTTGTTTTTCAGGATTAAGCTTTTTCATAACCCGCACTAAACGATCAACCATACTGCGGACAGATGTATGATAGACAACACTATCGCATTGTGCTGCAATCCGCGCCCGCTGAAGATAATGATTGATTTGAGCTTGCATTATTTGCGTTTGCTCTCTCAACAAACAAGCCTTTTCTCCGCGCATCTTATCTGTCTCATTCATAATCACGGACAGAGGTGTCTTCAATGAATGCGCGAGATTACCAACCTGCGTGCGAAATCGCTCAATAATACGCTGATTATTCTTAATGAGAGCATTCATCTCTTGGGCAAGCGGCATGACTTCGCTGACTAGATCGGTATTCACATAGTGAACTCTTCCTTTTCGAATATCATTCAATGCGCGTCGAATAAGCTTAAATGGTTGAAAACTAAAGAAAATAATAGCCATATTAATAAGAACACTCCCGATACCCAAACTCCAAAGAAAAATTTGCAAAGTTCGCTTAAATCCCTTTACTTGAGCATGCGCTTCATCAATATTCCCAACAAGCCGAAAACGTGCAATATGATTTTTATTATCAAGAACAACATCACTCTCAATCACTTGTAGCTTTTGACCATTGTTTCCCTTTATCCGATAAGAGCGAAAGAATTTATTGTCAAAAGGTATATCGACATCGCTGGGTGTAAATATCTCTCCTGATCCCAATGAGGGGGAGGTCAATCTTCCTTTTAAATTATGAGATATGGCAATAACTTCCCAATACCATCCCGTTGTTGGATCAGCATAACGAATATCATCAATCCCAGCCCCTTCTCTCAAAGTGCCTTCTGGTGCTACCGTCACTGTTGCAATCAAACTGTAGAGTTGAGCAGAAAGAATACGCTCTAGGCTCTCTTCAGTTGAACGCTTATAAAATAAAATACTCACTGTAGAAATCGATAAAAGAGAAATAACAACCCATAGTGTTGATAAGATCATAACACGTAAACTGAGAGATCGCGTAATTACAAAAAAGAGCCTCTGAAACCAATGATCCTCTTTGAAAACATTCATTCATCACCTCCCGCTCTCACGCGATACCCCATTCCTCGAATAGTCTCAATCAAATCCACGCCAAGCTTCTTGCGTAACCGCCCTACAAAAACTTCCACCGTATTCGAGTCCTTATCAAAATCCTGATCATAAAGATGCTCAGTAAGCTCCGTTCTTGAAATGACCCTGTCACAATGATGCATGAGATATGAGAGAAGTCTGAATTCATAAGATGTTAGTTTAATCAATTGACCATCCAAAAAAACACGAGATGTCTTCGTATCCAACAAAACATTTCCGTAACATAAGGTACTTGTCGCATGTCCTGTCGTACGACGAATTAGCGCCCGCAAGCGCGCTATCACTTCCTCCAAATGAAATGGCTTCACAACATAATCGTCAGCCCCTGCATCAATACCGTGTACCTTATCAGACCAGCGATCTCGTGCCGTTAACATTAAAACAGGCATGGTGCGCCCTTCTTGACGCCATTTTTCAACAACACGAATACCATCAGTCTGCGGTAAACCTATATCAAGTATCACCGCGTCATAAGACTCTGTGCTGCCTAAAAAATAAGCCTCCTCACCATCAAAAGCACTATCGGAAACATATCCTGCATGTCTTACAGCTTCTGCTAATTGATGGTGAAGATTCCGATCATCTTCAACGATTAAAATACGCATCACAACACCATCTGTCAAAGATTAATCAGTAGGAACGAAAAACTCAACACGGCGCAATTTCTCACCATTACGGGCTGGTACAACAAGCACAATTGCACACATATTCTTTCCATCATGAACAACCAGTTCTGAACGAACGAGAACTCCTTTCTCTTGAGTTGCAACCTTCTTACCCGCCTCAACGCAACCGGCAGCCATAACAGAATCGGCTCCTAAAAAAGCAGTTATTAACACGAACAAAAAAACTTTTTTCATCATAGATATTTCAATAACCTCTCTTCTTATCTTCTGATAAGATAAAAGAAATAATGTTTTTTGGTGGGCAATTTAAAAATCACAAGTCAATTTAAAAGCGACAAATGAAAAATAATTTATCCTCCGTCTTACAGAACAACATACTAATATTAATTAAATTTACAGAATAACATACTAATATTAATCCAAATTTTTAAAAATTCAAAATAAAATATTTTTAATAATGAGCATAAAGTTTATTGGATAAAATAATACAAGCTTAATACACTGTTTTACGGGAAATGAATAATTTTCAAATAAACTCTTTCTCTGTAGCTCTATAGAAAAAAAATACTTCTACTCCATATAATTTTTATAGATTTGTTTGGTTGTATTGCTTTGCCATAGGCTCTTTTTAAATGTTTAATTTTTTTAAAAAAAAGAAAGGACAACAGCATAAGCCATTTCACAGCCCTGCTCTCATCGAATTAGATGCACGATTAGATACAGCGCTTTATCGCATTCGTTCTGCTAACAGTTTTTTCTGGAAAAAGGCAAAAATCATCTCACAAAATTTTCATCTTCAAGGATGGAAACGCTTTATCGTTGAAGTTCTCGATGAAATACTAACATTAGGGTTGATGGGCTTTACTCTTTTTACCATTTTGGGCATTTCTGTTTTTGAACTAACCAAAACAGATTGGGCTTCTCCTAAAAATTTTTCCATTCTTTTTCTAGATCGCTATGGAAATTCCATTGGTCACCGTGGTGCACTGCCGGCGATTTCTGTCCCCGTTGAAGAAATGCCTGACACCGTTATTAAAGCGGTTCTCGCTACAGAAGACCGTCGTTTTTTCGATCATTGGGGTATTGATTTTCAGGGGCTTACACGGGCACTTTCACAAAATATGCAAGCTAAAGGTGTGGTGCAAGGTGGTTCAACTCTCACACAACAATTGGCTAAAAATTTATTCTTAACAAACGAGAGAACCATAACACGTAAAATCAAAGAAGCTTATCTTGCTCTTTGGTTAGAGGCAAACTTTAGCAAAAAACAGATTTTGCAACTTTATCTTGATCGTGCCTATATGGGAGGAAATAATTTTGGTATTGCAGCCGCGGCAAAATTTTATTTTGGAAAAAATATACGTCATGTATCTTTGAGTGAATCGGCTATGCTCGCAGGGCTCTTTAAAGCTCCAACAAAATACGCCCCTCATAGCCATCTTTTTGCGGCTCAAACACGTGCCAATGTCGTCCTTTCTAATCTTGTTAACAGCGGCTTTATGACAAAGAGCCAGATTATCAACGCACATCGCCACCCTGCTAGGGCACTTCCCCAAATAGACAATAATCAGCCTGATTATTTTCTTGATTGGGCATTCGAAGAAGTCAAAAAAATGCGTGATCAACTTCCAAGCCATAGTTTAGTCATTCAAACAACCATTGATCCAGCACTTCAAAAAATAGCAGAAGAATCAATTGCATATCATTTACATCAATATGGTCAACAATATCGCGTAACACAAGCCGCCACCGTTGTACTCGATAATAATGGCGCCGTATGTGCAATTGTTGGAGGACTGGACTATAAAAAAAGCCAATTTAACAGAGCGACCCAAGGTGGACGACAAACTGGTTCTTCATTCAAACCTTATGTTTACGCAACCGCCCTGGAACACGGTCTTTCACCTTCAACAATTGTTTTAGATGCCCCCATCAATTGGGGCGGTTGGACACCAAAAAATAATTCTGGTCGTTATCTGGGAAAAATTGATTTAGCAACGGCTTTAGCCTTTTCCATTAATACAGTCCCTGTTTATCTCACCTATCAATATCTTAACCGCGATACAAAACCCATCATAGACCTCATCAAGAGTATGGAAATTAACGCACATATTTTATCACATAAAACGATGGTCCTTGGAACTTCCAACATGACCCCCATGGATCAAGCAACTGGCTTTAATGTCTTTGCGAATGGCGGGATCGCTGGTAATCGTCATGGGTTCACACAAATCAGAACAATCGATGGTCATGTAGTGTGGGATTTCGAGCATAACGGTAATAAGCTCCATCGAGTACTCAGTGAACAATCAGCAGCTTATATGAACCAAATGATGGTGGGTGTCACAACACGAGGATCCGGTAAGCGTGCTGCTCTACCCATGACTCTTGTTGCTGGAAAAACTGGAACATCACAATCCTATCGTGATGCTTGGTTTGTTGGCTTTACGGGCAATTATACTGGAGCGGTATGGATGGGAAATGATAACTTTTCACCAATGAATCGTGCTTTTGGGGGTGGTGTTCCTGCCATGATATGGCATCGCATCATGCTCGCAGCACACCAAAATATCATGCTCAAACAGCTCTACGGTGTAAAAGATTCCCTCCTTCCTTATCAGCCACCAACACTTTCCTCCCATGCTAATTCTGAATTTTCCCCCCCAATACCCTCTACACTTTCTCCTGAAACATTGCATATCGTGCGATTGATTAACAAAGATCTAAAAAAACAATCTGCAATTTTTTTTAAAATGAAAACAACGGGAGATTCAACATTTTGAATTCAAGATATTCACGGATGCTTTTTAATATTACCATTTTCTTTTTTATCTTCGCTTTTTCGGTTTTATGGGGAACATTGAGTGTCGATTATGTGCTCAATTCCTTTCCTCATTTTGGACGCTTTACAATTGGAAAATGGAGTGCTTACCCACAAGTAGGAACCACCAATATGGATCCTTATACCCGTGCCCGCACTGCCAAACAAGGCATCGTTTCACTTGGACGCACTGAAGGTATTAGGTTCCAGATTTGGCAAGATAACCAAGGGCGTCCACTCCACCCTCTCTGTCATTATTTGCTCAAAGGCAGCATCCCTGAAACCCGTCTTTTTACCCTTTATACCGCAGATAAATCCCTTAAACCCTATACTTCATCGGAAGATATACCTTTTGAACTCCACACAAATGCTATTACTTATGAACATGATGGCTCCTTGCGCATCAATATTTCATCCACACCGCAAGCCGGAAATTGGCTTGCAACAGTGAGCCAAAAAGAATTCGGGCTTATTCTCACCCTATACGATACCTCAATCATCTCAGCAACGGCATTACAAAAGCTTACAATGCCCTCTATAGAACAAATCCCATCAGGACAAATAAATTGTGATTAGATTTATTCATACCGCACTTCTTGCAATCATTGGCGCTATTATTGTTCATATTTGCGTTCTCTTTATGATCCCCACTTGGGCACAAAATAATATATGGACAAGCCTTAAAAAATCTGGAGCCCCTTATCAATTTGTTGATTTACCTCCCGATAATCCTATTCAACAATCTGCTGATCCACTCTTTCTTCTTAAAGTCTGCAGATTTAATCTTGAAAATGGACCTGTTCATTTAAAAGCTTTAAAAACACGACAATTTTGGTCACTGGCAGCCTATACACACAATGGAATTATTTTCTATAGCCTTAATGACCGAACAGCCCCTGATGCTACACTCGATCTTATCATTGGAAAACCAATACAAATCATAGAACTCAAAAAGTCAAAGCCTCAAAAAAATGCCAATTCAGTTTTGATTGCTAAAAATTTGAATGAAGGTTTTGTTATTTTACGTATTTTTTCCCCTTCTTCCCTTGCAAAAAAAGAAAGTGAAGCTTTTCTTTCATCAGCGACCTGCCGCATATTTTATGAATAAAAATATTCTCACTTCTCATTTGTACAACGACCTTCTTTTTAATAAAAACGAAACAAGATCTATCAAAACAGTTATCTTTTTCCTCTATTCAGCGAATACTCGAATTCCGGTTTGTCTGATTTTAGATGCTTAAATTTTTTATTGAGATAGAAAAATATTTTTAATCCTCTCACATAATCCTCTATTAAAATACAAACCACATGTATAAAGAAAAAGTAGCCTATTAATTAGTAATATAAGATAAAATCTCTGTTTTACATATTCATATTATACTTGCAAAATACTTTTATTTATAATGATAATTTATTTCTTTAACTGTTGAATGAGTGCTCCGAATATCGCAGGATTCTCTCATTCCAAACTTAACCCATATTGAATCAATCAAAACCATGTCTTTTGCACGTCAAAAGCGAGATTGGCGTGTAAATAAAAACTGTACGAGAAAAAACTAAAAATGTCTCTTATAAACGGTCTGCTCAAAAGTTATCGCAACATTGGAGCGAACAAATAGAATGATAATGCTGGTTTTCTTCTTCATAAACGTAAAAGTGGGGATGCTTAATCGCTTTATCGTTATTACCCTTCATAGACACTGTCGCGCAATGAGTGTGACAAGCGTTGAGAGATGTCTCTTAAAAACAAGTGCCGTGAATTTGTACCCTAATAGTGTTCCATTATTCGATAGGCTTATCTTACAGAAAAAATTTTCCGCAATGAGAGGAAAAAGAGGAAAGTTCTATATGCTGATAAAAACGGAAAAACTTGTTCGTTGATCTTATTTTTACGTATTTACGAACATTCTTATAAAGTTCGATCAATGACATCATAAAGTGCTGAAGAAATACTTATTACCTTCAATGAAGCGCTAAAATAATCGCTAGAAATTGATGAGACATCTCGCATCCTTGACCTCAAAAATAAGTGCTTTACTTTTGTCTTATAAGCAAAAGCTTTTTGTAAGATAGATAATTTGAAAAAACTTTGCTTATAATTTACAGCTGAGGGGAAAAACTTCATGAAGAAGAAATATGTTCGATTAATTTCAAGAGCAGCGGTATGGTCCCCTCGCTTTGGTGGATTAGCGTTTTTTATTTTATTATTTTCGATCATCTTACAACGTTTTTCCGTGCTTAACGTAAGCGACTTTATAATTTTGATAGGAATCTCTACTTGCTGTGTGATTATTTCTCTTTTTCTCGCGATTAAAGCACTTCATAGTTTGTGGGTCTATGGAGCCCTAGGGGGAATGAAAGCTTTAAAGGGGATCGTTTATTCACTCATAACTGCGACACCATTGATGCTCTTTTTTGGACTTTGGTTTACCTTACCTGCTCTTTATGATGTTTCTACCGATACACAAAGACCACCGGCTTTTTTTCGCACAATACGTCCCAATGATGCTTTGCCACTTAAAAGTACCTTAACTGAACAAGCAATATTACAGAACTCACAATGGCCAGAAATGTCGGGGCGCCGTTATGATGGCTCACCTAACCGTATTCGCGAATCCGTTCTCAATGTTTTAGAATCCTATGATTGGCCTATTGTCGCACAACGAGAATTCAAAGGCGAAGACAATGAGATTTATATTGAAACAAGAGCTAAAACTTTGTACCTTGGTTTTATTTCAGACATTGTCATTCGTTTAACTGATGAAGGCAATACCACCTTTGTTGATATGCGTTCTGCTTCTCGTTATTTGCCAAGAGATTTGGGGACCAATGCTGCTTTTATTATCGATTTTATGGACGCTCTTGATACAGAAATTGCTTCCCTTCCTCTCTCACAAGATGATGGATAATGATCAAGAGCGATAAGGCACTTTATTTCATAAAAATTGCCTATTTTTCAATAAACATGATACATAAGCAAACAATCACTTTTCAAAAACTATAAACTAACCATTCCCCCAGTTAACAGCTTCTTAACACGTGAGACGTGATTAAATGTTGTACCAGAATTTACATACCATAAAAATTTTCTACAGTTTTATTTTTTATACTGAAAGTGAAATTCACCCCAAAGGAATGATCATAAGCAACTCATAATTGTGAGAACTTTTTATGGAACGATAACAATATGACAATCTTTACATAAAAGATAATAATCTAAAGACGATACACTCGTGAAGCAATTAAAAAGCTTAAAAAATAAAAAACAGAACTCTTGATGATAATGCTTATATTAAAGACTCTGTCTCACTGCAATCAGTAAACATTTTTTAAAAGACGATCTTTAATATATTTTAAAAATTAAAATATTACTATAATTTAATTCATATATTTAATACGCTATTAAATAAATTAAATTTATAAAATATAATCATAAAAAATATTATAAAAATTAAACTTATTATAAATAATAA
>NZ_JAQITF010000049.1 GCF_028618665.1 Bartonella sp. AU16XJBT | reverse complement strand
TCAATTAAAACAAATACCCGTTTTCAAAACGGATGAAGAAGCAGAAAACTTCGTTGATACTGCTAATCTTACGGATTATGACTTAACTGGTTTTAAACCCGTTCATTTTGAATTCTTACCTAAAGAATCCTCTTAACCACCTCCCCACCTTTGAAGTGGGGAAGGGGCATACTTTACTTAAGCGACCTTTTTAATGGGGCTCTCGAGATTTGGTTCATAAGCGCGCAACAAAGAATCCATGCTATGCGGTAACTCTGAATCGCCAAAATCTGTGAGAACTGTTAAGATTTTAAGTATACTTGGCATCTCATCTTGAAGTTTTGAAATCAAAGCTTTTTCTATGACAGTCATAGTATCAACCAGAGCAGTACAATCTTTATCATTCATATTTTCATGTCTAGAAAATTGAGATAATGCTATCCATAAATCACATAAGAAGTTGGTATCTATCTTCATTGTACACCTCCATGGATTTGTTCTCTCAAACATGCCAATCCTCTGGATGTGATTTTCGTTGAAGGCAGTACCTTTTCTGTACCATCCGGTCTTTGAATGGTAATAGCGGGACAGTCCATGAAGCCTTTCTTGATTTTATCTTGATAAGGCAACAAAGGCGCCCCTGGAGCCCGACGATACACCCAATCATGTTTACGTAAGTAATCCGTTAAATCCTTTGGTCGTACTTCTAATATCTTTGCTGCTTCAATAATACCAAACAACCCATCAGAACGTTTTAAACCTTCCAAAGCTTCGGCTTTTGGCTTGAGTGTACTCACCTCATTTCTTAAGTCTTCTAATTGATTGATACTCTCTAAAAGGAGCTGTTTAATCGTAAGAGGATTTTCCAATGCATTGGCAAGATTTATTTGCGGTGTTGTCACTTGCTTTGCACGTTTTTCACATTCGATAAAGTATAAACGAGCTTCTCTACCTTTCTTATTGTTCTCCACCATAGAAAGTTCTTTGGCTACACTTAAAGTGAGGTGATATTCTTTAGAGGGACGACCACCTTGGAGGTTTTTCCCAAAATTGGGAAAAACTATATAATCTCTGTTTTCGACAAAATCATATTTGTTAATGCGTTCAGTAATCCAGTCTGCAAACTTTTTACCTACTCCTAAAAACGCATGTAAATCACGTGCATTTACTGTCTGAATCGCATCGCCATCAATGACTTGTTCTGTAATTTCTATAAGAGTGTTCATGTGAACTCCTAGTTGTTAGATGTTTCTTAATGACACTCTAAAAGAGTGCCGGGTGCTAAGAAACACGGCAACTAGCCCGTCGTTATGCCTTTCCCATAAAGGGTATTGTATAGCGTAACCACACCCGACAATGCCATTATATGCGTGTAACATACAATGAGTCAAAACTTTTAGTTGGCGGAGAAGAGATTGTTCCGGCAATCCATCCGCTAGTTGCTTTAAGGTGTTTCTTAGGCACCTGATTCGATTATTCATATCCTTATGATGATGTCAATAGATAATATTACATTTTTCTAAATTATATAAGCACATCTTTACTTTATTTATCGACTCACTTTAAAATTCCTCTCTTTTTATTTATAGCGGAGGGGAAAATAATGCGCGACGTACTTGATACAATTGCGATGATTGTATGGTTGTTATCTTTACCAATTATTATCACTGGGATCGTTTTCGTATGTAGAAAAAAATGGCGCAAAATGGGGTTGAAGACTCTTGGTGTTGGCGCTTTATTGTTTGTCGGTGCTCCGATAGTAGGTGTTGCTGTACAGAAAGACAAACCAGATCAAGTTGTACATAATAATGAAGTTGTTACCCTCTCTTCGACTTCGTCAATAGATGTTGCTACTCAAGATGAAAGCATGGCTCAGGCACCAGTTGAGAATACTGATAAGCAAATCACGCCCACTCAAGACAATAAATCAGATGAAAATGGTGGGTTAGGTTTTTGGGGATGGTTTTGGTTAATTTTCTTTGCGTTTTTTGCGTTTTCCATTTTCGCTTATTGGCAAGATAAACGCAAAAAACGTTTTAAAGAGAAAGTTCCAGAACAGGCTTCAATGTCGCCCCCTCCTGCACATCCTTCTTCTGATTTCTCAGTCGTTAATAAAACATCTCCAGCATTTAAAAACGAACGATTGGAAAAGGGGATCAAGATTTTTCTCCTTTGTGCTCTATTGATTGGGGGTATAGTGGCAGTAATAAGTATTTCACCATGGTTATTAGTAGCCATTATTATTGTTTCACTTTTGGGGATCGCTGTACATTTTGAAAATAAAAATGTAAAGCTTTTTGAAGAACAAGTTGCGATGTTGCAACCATATATTCCTCCCTCTAATTTTTTGGAGGCATGTGAAATGTTTCAAGAACTTGATGCAAGTGAATATGATTATCGTTTAGCGCGTAATGAAAAATTGTTGGGAGTTCAAGAACGCGTTTCCTTTGATATTAGTAAAAAGACCACACTTTGGGGACGTCTTTTGGTTACAGATCAAGCCATTGTATTTGAAAGCCCTGAAAGGAATGAAAGGACTACTTGGACACGAATTGCATCAGTAGCTATAACATACAAAGGATGCCAAGTTAGTCGCCGTACCGGCATTCCGTGGAATTACCAATTCACTGCTTTTTCAAGCCCAAGATTTACAGCAGTAATCCGGGCTCTTGGGCGGCCTTATTGATTTTTAAACACACCAAACAAAGGTGTTTCATTGTTTCTGTTCTCGTAAGATAAGCTTGTACATACCGGATTCAGAGGCTTGGACATCTGTGACCAGGAAGTGCTCTTGAGAAGAGGGGGATTTATTATTTTCAGGTGAGATGATCACAATACTATCTTGAGGTTTTGGTGGTATTCCCCCGATATCATTGATACAAACATCAAGTTCCTTTTTTGCGATTGTGGTGGGGATTCTGCCACCAGCCTCCGATTCCGAATGCTTAATGGTGTAAATCGCTG
>NZ_JAQITF010000048.1 GCF_028618665.1 Bartonella sp. AU16XJBT | reverse complement strand
TTGCAAGCGCTTCATTAACAGAACCATCTTCAAAAAGAGCCTTATCAAATTTTCCAGTTTTAAAACGCGAAACCACCGCATTAGGAGAAACACGCATCTTTTTGGCAAAGGCACGAAGCGATAAACCCTCACGATGCTTCTTTGCCATTTCCACCTCTTTTGCTAGATATTTTTCAATATTCATTCTTTTCTTTAGATTAGTATCATGTTATGATACATAAAAGAACGAATGAAGGTGACTTGGTGATTGAATCTTTTGCGGATAAACAGTGTAAAGATCTTTTAGAAGGCAATCCACCTAAAGGTTTTCCCACAACTCTCGTGCGTATAGCCCAACGAAAATTATTTATGCTGGATAAAGCAGTTGATCTCAAAGATTTACGCAGTCCTCCGGGTAATCGTTTAGAAGCCTTGAAAGGAGAGCGTAAAGGTCAATATTCTATTCGTATTAATGACCAGTTTCGCATTTGTTTTGAGTGGCGTTCTAATGGCGCCTATGAAGTTGAAATCGTCGATTATCATTGATCCGTAGGAGGTCGAGATGAAAAATTACATTGCTATTCATCCCGGAGAAATTTTACGGGAAGAATATTTAAAAGAATATGCTCTCTCTGCTTATGCTCTTGCCAAAGCCTTGAATGTTCCACGCACTCGGATAGAACGTATTGTAGCAGAAAATAGTCCGGTAACTCCTGATACAGCACTACGATTAGCCTATTTTTTTGATACAACAGCTGAATTCTGGCTTAACATGCAAGCTGCTTACGATGTTAGTGTCTTACAAGTTGAAAAAGCAGATGAATTTTCCAAAATTAGTAAATTTGAATGTAGGGTTTAATGATCTTTCCACTTATAAGGTTTTACGACCTAACAGATAATTGACGATCCGGTATAATCGGGTCTATATTCTGGCATGCAAATGGATACACTTCAAGTCGCATAAGGATTATTGGCTTTCACAAAAAACTTTGACATAAGATGCAGTTACACAAAAGAAGATTTGGAAGCCGTGGATTCTCCACCATTGACAGATGAAGAACTTGCAGGCTTAAAGCCAGCTAAAGACGTTTTACCAGCCTCCTTTTTTAAGTATGTAACAGAAGAGCGGCATACACGTGGGTGAAGTCTTAAAAAAAGAAAGCGGTTGTTAAGCCAAACGATCTCTCCACTTTAAAAAAAATGCTTTACAGTTGAAATTAAACTTCAATTGTATTACATTGAAATACAGTTGAGAGAGGAGAAATCATTATGGCTACCAGTCGCATGGTTCAAGCACGTGTACCGGAAGAAATTCAAAATGTCGCTAGTCAAGTTATTCAAGCCTCTGGTTTGTCAGTAAGTGATGTCGTGAGAGTGTTGATGACACGTATTGCGCAAGATAAAGCTATTCCTTCTTTTTTGTTTCAACCCAATGCAGAAACCATAGCGGCTTTTGCCGAACTTGATGAAGGCAACTTAAAAAAGTTTCATTCCGTAGACGAATTATTTGATGATCTCTATGCGGACGATTGAACGTACGACTATCTTCAAACGTGATTTCAAGCGTGAGATGAAAGGACAATATCGGCATCTTTTAGATACTGATTTACGCAAAGTCATCGCAGCATTAGCAAATGATCAATCTTTAGAGCTTCGATATCATGACCATGCATTAACTGGAAATTGGAAAGATTATCGGGATTGTCATATTCGACCTGATTTGGTTTTGATCTATCGCTTGATTGGTCAAGATAGGCTAATTTTAGTGCGTCTTGGTTCTCATTCACAGCTTAATCTGTAATGTCAATTAATCCCTCCCCATTTTTGAGAACGGGGAGGGGGGTATATATTTTACCTAAGCAACCTTTTTAATGGGGCTCTCGAAATTCGGTTCATAAGCGCACAACAAAGAATCCATGCTATGCGGTAACTCTGAATCGCCAAAATCTGTGAGAACTGTTAAGATTTTAAGTATACTTGGCATCTCATCTTGAAGTTTTGAAATCAAAGCTTTTTCTATGACAGTCATAGTATCAACCAGAGCAGTACAATCTTTATCATTCATATTTTCATGTCTAGAAAATTGAGATAATGCCAACCACAAATCGCATAAGAAGTTAGTATCTATCTTCATTGTACACCTCCATGAATTTGCTCTCTCAAACATGCCAATCCTCTGGATGTGATTTTTGTTGAAGGGAGTACCTTTTCTGTACCATCTGGTCTTTGAATGGTGATAGCAGGGCAATCCATGAATCCTTTCTTGATTTTATCCTGATAAGGTAACAGAGGCGCTCCTGGAGCCCGTCGATAGATCCAATCATGTTTACGCAAGTAATCCGTTAAATCCTTTGGTCGCACCTCTAATATCTTCGCTGCTTCGATTAAACCAAACAGACCATCAGAACGCTTTAAGCCTTCCAAAGCCTCTGCTTTTGGCTTGAGTGTACTCACCTCATTTCTTAAGTCTTCTAATTGATTGATACTCTCTAAAAGAGCTGTTTAATCGTAAGAGGATTTTCCAAAGCATTGGCAAGATTTATTTGCGGTGTTGCTAATTGTTTCAAAAGCCGTTCACATTTGATAAAGTATTGACGTGCTTCATGTCCTTTATCATTACGCTCTATCATCGAAAGGTGTTTAGCCATGTCTAAGGTAATGTGGGGTATGCTTTAGAAGGACGTCCACCTGAACTTTCGCTCAAAAAAGAGCAAAAGTCATACCCTTCTTTAAATTTACAGTCTTGAATACGTCTGATAATCCAGTCTTTAAAGCTGGTTTTTACTTCTAAAAACGCATGCAAGTCACATGCATTTACCGTTTGAACAGTTTCCTGATCAATAGTTTGTTCTGATATCGGAATAAGAGTGTTCATGTGAACTCCTTGTTGATAGATGTTTCTTAATGACACTCCAAAAGAGCGCCGGGTGCTAAGAAACACGGCAACAAGCCCGTCGTTATGCTTTTCCCCCGAAAGGGTATTTTATGGCATAACCACACCCGACAAGACCAGTATACGCTATACGCGTATAATGAGTCAAAGCCTTTACAATGTGCGGAAGACTGATTATTTCGGCAATCTATCCGCTATTGGTTTAAGGTGTTCGTTAGGCACCTGATTCGACAATAGACATGACGTCACTGCCTTGTCAAGTGATAAAGACTTTTTTTCTAAAAAATAATCCACAATTGTACAGTAACATACTGAAATTGTTATTTATCAATGTGTTATGTGTACAATGTACAGTCGATTTGAAAATTCTGTCGCTAGCGATAGTTCGCGCTGGTCTGCTCCGCAACGAAGCCACCCCGCTGGGAAGTACCTTTTGCATTGATTTTATTTACTTTTTTATGGAAAAAACAAAGCATAAGTGATGATCTTTTTTTAAAATTACAATAAGAATAGGGAATGCTTAAACTCATAAATATATGTAATATAGAGATAAAGCTTGAGAACATGATCTAGCCTT
>NZ_JAQITF010000047.1 GCF_028618665.1 Bartonella sp. AU16XJBT | reverse complement strand
GCGACAAAGGCTATCTGAAGGAAAGTATCGACTATGTAACCATGGAAGCTGGTGGGGGCATGAAATTTGATGCAGGTGATGGCTTTGTTGTTGAATATGAGACAACGGGTGATTTTGACCAATCCCTTGAGCAGTTAGCCCGTTCACCAGAATTGTCATGGATCAAGCAACTGCGTGATGATCCAGAATTAGCCAAGCAAGTTGATTGGCAGGCAGTTAAGGCTGAATTTAAAGACTGGGATTATAAAAAGCAGGGTCTCACAGAAGTAGGAGCCGCTTTAGTCACCTTGATTGTAACAGCTGTTACTGCAGGGACAGCTTCCAGTGCCGCCGGTGCTATTGCCAGTGCATTGGGTGTTGGTTCTAGCACAGCCATGAATGCAGCGATACAAGCAGGTATACAGGCGCTGATCAACAAAAGTGCTGTGGCTCTTGTCAATAATCGCGGCAACATTGCCGATACATTGCATGAGCTAGGCTCATCGAAGAATGTTTTGGGCATTGTGTCCGCGATGTTGACAGCAGGTTTAACCAGCCAACTCACAGAGATGGCTGGTGTTGGTCAATCCTTACCTAAAACCGCCCCTTTGGTCGATCGTATCACGCGTGAGGCAGAAAAGAACCTGATCAAAGCCGCCATTGGCACGGGCGTTCAAACGGCTCTTGAAGGCGGTTCACTTGACAAAAACTTTTTTAACAATCTACGTACAGCGCTGTCAGGAACAATTGGCAAGACATTAGCGGAAGAAATTGGTACCGCCAAGGCTGAAGGCAAAATAGATACGGTCACACAGATTGTTGCCCATGCTGGTCTTGGCTGTATTGTTGGCGCTACAGCGAGTGGTGATTGTACAGCTGGCGCTGTGGGGGGTGCTGTAGGTGAAGCCACAGCTATGCTCCAGTTTAAACTGTGGATGCAAAGCATTGTGAAAGAGGAAATGGGGGATCTTAATGGTCGCACCCCAACCGCAGAAGAGCAAGCCCGCATCACTGCAAAGATTGATGCGCAGTTTGCTGACTTTAGAGAGCATACCATTGATGTAGCGCGTGCTGCGGGGGGCTTTGCTGCCGCCCTTGCTGGTGGCAATGTTGATGCCGGCGCCGATGCCGCAGGTAATGCTGCCGAAAATAATTTTCTTCCTGCGGTAGCAGCTGCTGTAGCGTTCATTGTGTCGCTTACGCCAGAAGAGTTGGCAGCTCTGTCTCTTTTTATGGCTGGTGGAGCAACTATTATTCAGTCTCCTGGCAATAGGACCGCTATAGCTGATTTCCTTGCCTATTGGTTTGCATCGAAGAGTGCAGAAGGAGACAGCGAAAAAACAAATCAAAACTCAAAAGAAGAAAAAAATAAAAATTCTCAGAAGGAAAGTAAAAATAAGAAAAAAAACGGAAACAATAAAAAACCACAAAACAATAATGATGGACAGGGGAATATACTTGCACAAGTCAGGAAGCATCATGACAAAAAACGGGATGAAAAAAAACAAGAATTAAGGGATAAAGGCTGTATAGTATGTGAGAAAGAAGTGGTATTCAAAACTAAGACGGATAAAGGCACAGTGAGGTCTCGTGCGGATATTGTTTATATAGAGGATGGTAAACTAGTCGTTGGTGAAGTAAAAACGGGGGATGCTGAGTTAAGTAAATTTCAAAAAATTTTGAAAGAGGCACATAAGGAAGGAAATGCAGAATCTACAAAAGGCGAACTTATAAAATTTTTTAAAGAGAACAAAGAGTTTTTAGAGAAATATCAAAAAGATTTCAAAAATTTTGAAGGAAATCAAGATCAATTAAGACAAGCTAATCAAAACTGGATTAAAAAACAATTAAGTAATAAGTTAGAGAAAACCAAATTTAAGCTTTTTCGTTATCCAGGACTTTTTGAATGAAAGTGAGTGATGAGGAAAACTAAAAATATAATAGGGCTTTGAAAGCTAAGTTGGGAGTTGTGAGACCAGCTATCATCTACAGCAGTAGATTATTATTAACAGGAATAAGCTTTGAATTGTGGAGAATAATTTATGAACTTTGCTTTAAAAAAAATACATCGCCCTGATATTATTTATGTGGAGAAAGGTGTATTAAAAGTTATTGACATAAAAACTGGTAATTCTCAATTAACAGAATGTCAAAAAGATTTTAAAATGGCGTATAAAACAGGAGAAGCAAAACCTTTCGGAAAAATTATGAAACGGTATCTAGGGGAAAATAAGGAACAGCTTAATAAATACCAAGAAGATTTGAAAAAATTTGAAGGAGATGCAGAGCTTCTGAAAGAGTTTAGAGACAATTGGAGTGAAAATCAAATAAACAAAAAGTGGAATAGAATAATTCCTTATACAGTTAGCTGTTATCCGGGGATTGGAGAAGAGTGAAAAATTATGCAAACTAAAGATGCAACAGAAATATTAAAAAGTCTTGGCTGTGAGCTTTATCGTGATGAAGTAGGCGATACATTTGCCTATTATTATCTTCCGGATCGCATTGTGGATTTGAGCTATGGTGTGAAACATGAAAAGGATGGTGAGAAATTTTGGTTATTAGCTAGTCTCACAACTGATTCTTATAGTCTTGCTTGTGAATATTCTAGGGGACAAAAGTCGCGATATGGATATATACTCTATCCAGAAATAGTTGATTTCGGGGTTACAGTACCGGATCTTTCAGAATGTCATATTGAATCTGCTTTAAACAAAGTTATCACTTGGGCAAAAACACAAAATATTGAACAAAAATTACATGAAGAAGCTGCTAATCATTCTCTTGTTGCAAAGGCTCTTCTCGGCGATATAGAAGCTTTAAGAAGTTATAAGTCTACGCCCAAATTAAACGTATCAGAATTTTCTGATTATAAAATGATGACGTGGAATGAACGCCTTCTTATTTTTGCACAGGCTTATAAAAATGGGGAGTTAGACGATATTCTAACGTGCAAGAAGCCAAAACAACACCCGATAAGTCTCATCGCAGCAAGTCGCATTCTTAAAAAAGAAGGGTGGTTTTCTACGGAACCTGGGAAAATGTGGGGCTCTTTGCCAGACCGTTTTATTCAATTTGATTTTGGTTTTATACATCTCCTTGATAATTACAATGTCCGTCTTGAAGCTGAGATCTCTAACGAAGAGATTTCTATAGCTTGTCGTTATATTCACTATAGGGGAGAATATATTTGGATAGGACCTACGGATATTTATCAGTCTTTTAATACGATTGGGGGGGGAATTTTTAGCGGTTTTGATAAAGGGATTGATATTTGTGTAGAGGAATTGAATGAGCAAGAGTTAACACAAATCTCTGAGCGAATAATACAATGGGCACGTGCCCAAGATTTACAAGCATCAATAGAAAGCAAAACACGTGTTCAAAAATATAGCTACAATATAGACATAATCTGGCATTTGGCTTGTTTAGCGTTAACAGGTCGAATTGATATCCTGAAATCTTATCAAAATTTTCTGGAAGCTGGTACGATTTCTGAACATTTGGATGATAATGACGTAGAAAAATATGTTAACCATGCCGTTGAATTTGCTGAAAAACATTTGAAAATCCTTAATGAGCGAGAGGCAGCAGAAGCTCATCTTAATCCACAAGTTTTGATTACTTTCAAGAAAGTTGCAGAGCAATTAAAAGAAATGGGTTGGACAGTTTATCGTGATAAAAACTACAATCGTAATGCTTATTTTATAAGTAAAGACCGTATCATCAATATAATGTATAACCTTCAAAGTGATGAA
>NZ_JAQITF010000046.1 GCF_028618665.1 Bartonella sp. AU16XJBT | reverse complement strand
GCGATGTTGGGAGCACCGTTTCTTGGAGCCTTTGTGTTAGATCACACTTCTTCTGGTAAGTTATTCCTTCTTTCTGGCGTGGTTGGATTATGTTGTTTATTCGGGATCAGGATGTTGGTAAACAATTCTTTGTCAATTGTTTCTTCAAAATGATGGGTGTTTCTTCAAAATGAGGGGCGCATCAATGAAACACGTATTTTATCCTATACATGCAACACCACTCTTTGAGGTGTGAGATATCAGGTATGGAAAACTTTAAGGCGGGGAGTATTTTGACCACTGATCGGAGGTGTTCCTTTGAAGTTTTAAGTAAAAGGTGAAGAATGCGTAACACGCACTGCTCTCTCATTTTTTTCGATGATATGTGTTTTTTTGCTTTAAAATTTTACTAAAAAATTTTTTAAACTGTTCCTATTGATCGCATTCTTGTTGATGGGTAATCGACGCTGGAGCATCTCCACGATCAAGTTTGCTATGTTCAATTTTTTCATCAAGGCAAAGACTTAAAAAAACAACACCCTCAACATGTTTTTAGTTAAAATTTCCACTATTGCATTACAAAGAAAAGTTTAAGTGGGGATCTATATTAAAAATAAAATAGTATTGATGTCTTAATTTGGTTTTTTCTTGACGATTCAAGTATAATATGGTAAATATTAAGTTAATTTAAAGCAATAGATAATGAACTTTTTTCAAGAATTGTAATAAAAACTGTATGAGAGTTTATTGACAAAAAGGGTCATTTGGAATTTGAGCGGGGGCATCATCTAGTGAAATTAGCCACAAACGAGGAAATCATTAACAGCTGGTTTGCAAAGGAAGCTAAGGTTTACAATTGGCGCCTTCCAGAAGGCGCGAAGAGTTTCTATGAGTTTAAGAAAGATTCATTAATAAGCGATGATAAACTTCAACAGGAAATTTTGGCGTCTTTAATACGGGAAATACCGTTAACACCGGATACTTCCAATCCATTACATATGTTTCTTCAACAAGGTATTCTTTTTGAGGAAGGGCAAGGGGCGAGAGCTTTTGATACTCTTAAGGGTGAGCATTGGATACCTGTTAAAAGGAGAGAAAGCGGTGAGCCATTTAAAGTGAATGATCCAGAAATTGAAGCCTCATCTATATTAGATGAACGAAAAGATATCTATAGAGTTACAATAACGTGTGAACAAAGAGAGCATGCTTTTAAAGAAAAGTATGGGCTGCGCACTTTTTTAAATGAGATCAGGTCGAAATTCATAGAGATTGATAATACTAAGAGTGATGATTGGTTAGAAAAAATTATTGATCGTGCATTAAACAGTGAAGTTGCACCGTTGCAAAAAACACAAGAAATCTACATTCCAGATATTCGTGATCTTCTTTTAGATGAAAAATCACATAACTGCGCTATGGAAATCATTCAAAAAGCAGTCAGGTTTCTTGAATTTCACTCACGTTTGTACAATGCTTGTTATTTTCAAAAAGCTTGTTCTCTACATGATCTTATATTCATGTTTGGCATCGGTGCTCAAACTCTTGATGAAATCATGAATATGTTGATCGTTTATGACGCTAAAAAGAGTCTTTTAACAGTGAGAGATTTTGGTGAGAAAAAGAGCGATGTTATTGGTCTTGCTATGTCAAAAAAAGCAATATCTATCCATGACTTAAAAAGAATAGGGCAGAGTGATTTTGATCCAAAAAGTTTGTCTACGAAAATCTTTTTTCATATTTGGCAATCGTCATCATTTCGTCCGTTTGAAACAATGATTGCCTTTAAAGCAGGGACTGATGATCAGATTAACAAAACAATAGAAATGTACGAAGACGTCAATAGAATGAAGTTACAAAAAGAAGCAGAGGAAAAAGCTTTAAAAAGCGTAAATGTGCTGTAAAAAATAATGCGTGGAGGCATTCAAAAATCATTGGAAAATTATAAATTATAACAAAAATACAGCTGATTATCCTATCATGCCGTAAAAAACTGCTTTTTGAGGTGTGTGATATCAGGTATGCGAAACTTTAAGACGGGGGTATTTTGATCACTGATCGGGGGCGTTTCTTTGAAGTTCATATCACCAATTTTATTAAAGAGGGCGTGGAACTTTAACTATCGAAAAGTTTAATATCGGATGGTTGATATGAATTTATTTTTAAAAAAGAGTCCATTCTCTCTTTTTTCTGCTCTCTTTATTTCTAAAGTGGGCGATTATGCTTATGAAGTTATTTTTATTTTACTTGTCTTAGAATTAACAGATAACGCCTTTTTTACAGGTCTTGTGTATTTTTTTCGCTTTATCCCTTTTCTCTTTTTTGGACCTATAGGCGGTTGGTTAGCGGATAATTTTTCTTTGAAGAAAAATATGATCTTAAGTGAATTGGTGAGATTATTCGCCTCATTATTCGTTTTGATAACTACGATAACAGGGACGGCTCATGTTATTGTGCTTATTTTTGCAGCAATAGGTACAACAATAGGAAGAAGTATTTTTCAACCAAGTTTTCAAGCGGCTATCCCGAAAATGTTTGCAAGAAAGGATCTGACTAAGGCAAATAGCATTTCACAAATTATAGACGAAACGGCATCCGTCATTGGTCCTTTAGTTTGTTCCCTATTGCTTCTTTTCGCCGATAAATCGGCAGTTCTTATTTTTGATCTTTTTACTTATTTTGTCTCTATTATCGTGTTACTTAATCTTGTGAATTTAAACTCAAGTGAGAATAAATCATTCAATTTTATAAAAATTTATCGCGAAACCGCTTCCTATCTTCAATATATTTCGACTGAAAATAAACATTTATTTATTACGCTCGTTGGCTCGGCATTTGCTATTCTCTTTGCAGGTGCAATTTTAAGATTTTTAATTCCAGCTTTTGTTCTGTCTGTGGGGGGAGAGGAAAGATTTGTGAGTTCACTTTTTTCTCTCATGGCTGTTGGAACGATTGTGGGTGGTTTGTCCTATCGTAAAATTATAGTCAAGGTTACATCATTAAAGCTTATGGTCTTTTGGCTTCTTTATGGGGGAATTCTATTTCTTATGCCTTTAGCGGCAATATTTTATTTACCACTGCTTCTCATGTTTGCCTTCGTTTTAGGATTTACGGGGGCATTTGTGGATATTAGTTTAGTCTCTGCGCTTCAATTATACTCTCGTCGTGAAGATTTTGGTAAGAGTTTTGGAACCTTTTCAACTTTAGCAAACTCTGCTGAAGCTGTGTCTGGCCTTATTGCTGGGCTTTTTGCACTGGTAGGATTGGTGAGCTCTTTTTTAACGATGTCTTCTTTCATTATTTTCACTGGAATGATTGGTGTTATAAAAATTAAGAAAAATAAAGCATTAACACCCCCTCATACAACATTAGAAGACGATCATTGATCTCTTTGATCTCTCCATGCCGTTTTTTCTAAGACGGTTCGTTTCCTATCATGCCGTAAATACTGCTCTTTGAGGGGATGGTGATTTCGAGATGGTGGGATGGGTTGAGCAAGAGGTTAAAGTGTAGAGAATTGTTTACAGAGCAGTGTGTGGGGGAAGTTTTGTCTTGTGGGAAAATCTGCTTTTTGAAATGGGATTGTCAATCGGTGCTTAGAAAATTTCGTTCTTTGAGGGGCAGATGGTTAAAAAACGCTTCATGTGAGTCAAAAGATGGGCAACATTGGTAATATGCCGGTGTGTTCCTTTTATTTAAGCATAAAGAGACGGTGAAGAGAGTGACGGGATGCGTGAAGAATGAAGGCAAGTTTGTAGGTGGATAAGCTTGTTGTGAAGTACGTTGTTATGTGTTGCGTTCTCGTAAAACAGTTGTGTGGTGGTTTGGACGTTTTGTTTGGCTGCTTTTTAGTAAAGATGGTAAAGCGTAA
>NZ_JAQITF010000045.1 GCF_028618665.1 Bartonella sp. AU16XJBT | reverse complement strand
TATACTTTAGATGATGTTGCACAATATATTGATATGCATAGTCATGTTATTAATTTTGGGACTAAAGATAATGCACCTGATGATGTACGGATTAAAACAGCAGAGAACACTCTCGATTTACAATTTAGCTCTTCCTACAAGAGTTTTTTAAAAAATTATGGAGGAGGAGAAATAGGAGGTGAAGAAATATTCAGTATTTATGAAATCTGTTCTGGTATTCCTGCTGGTGATATTGTTTACCGAAATTTGCTCGATAGAAGAGATGGCTTTATGAACTCCAAACAGCTTGTTGTCTGCACAACTGATTTTGGTGAAAGCTTTTACTTTGATTATACTCAGTTTCAGGATGGAGAGTGCCCGCTCTATCTTAAGTTTCCACTTGACGATCCCCAGTATTACGCAAGTAATTTTTATGAATTTCTCTGCAAAAGAATTAAAGAGTACGCGGTGGAAGATTCATGAAGACTTACACTTTAGATGATGTTATACAATTAGTTGATAAATATGAAGGTGATATTGTTAATTTTTTTTTGGAGAAGAAGAAAGAATAGGTTACCTAATTTGAAAGCGGTTTTGTAATATATTTCAGCTTAATATTTTTATGCATTCTTATAGCTGTTATTTGCTTTATAGCCACCGCATCATTTTTCATTTTCATAAGAGAAACGATAAATAGGATATAGGATAATTGCGATTTATAGACTGTTATGAAAACATCTAAAGAGAGATTGATAATTATAGAGATTAGAAAAATCCCTTTTAATAGGCTTTTGTCAGTTGTGTCAGTCCTTTTTAGACCCTATAATTATTTTTTCAAATGAGTAAAATTAAAAACATTATATATCAATATGTTAGTATTTTTAAGATACAACTTATATCAATAATACAACCTTAAATACAATCTTTAATATATATTTAAGAGGGTTTTGTAGGTGTTTTGGGGGTTTTAAAAACAGACAAAACCTATAAGCAAAATGAATATACATAACTCTCTTTAAACAAAGCTATCATTTTAGATTACGGTGTAATCCTTTAAAGGCAATGTAAAAAAATCTAATTCACTTTAAGAATGGATTTCTTAAAAGTCTTAAAGCAATCCAAATGAGAGTATCTAAAAATGCAAGTTTCTTCTTTTTAGAATAACGCATATAAACACTCCTTTTAAAGATTGTATGTATAAGCAATGTATAAAGGGGGTATAGACTGTTATAAGACCCTATACCCCTTGTGAGATTAACATACCCATTATGTGAGCATGCTTTATAAGTTATTCAGTTTCTCTTATTTCTAATTTTGGTAAGTTTTTAACGATTTTCATTGTTTCTAAACTTACGGTAATAACCTTTTGAAACAACTCTAGAGGGTAGGCAGGGTTGCCAACGGTTTCAACAGCATAGTGATTGGCATCATTGACAATGCCACTCTTTTTATCAGTCTTAACACATTGACGCCCCATAACCCATTCAAGAGCAGGTTTACCATTGACGATATACTCATAAGCTGCAAGAGGGATATCTGTTATGGTAATATTGCTATTGTAAAAAACAGTTGATTTATCCTTTTCGGATTTTCCTTTCTCTTTACCTGCTTTTGCGAATTTCATTTCAGTAACGTAATAAAACTTTTCGGGATTAGAGATGTCAGTTAATTTTGGATTACCCTTTTTAAAGGTCACTGGATAAGGCTCTATGCTTTCGTAATTCACGTGCAAATGACCTAATTCACGTCCTGCATTAACAAATTTCCAAAAATCACCAGCACTTTTAACACAAGGGATACGAGGCAATTCTTTGCATAAATTATGAGCATAACGAGAGCGATAATCTTCCGAATGAAGTAGACCGTAAACATAATAGAATAGATCATCTTTTGTTATGGTCTCATTCGGATAAGCGGCTTTAAAATGGGCTAGACCTTCATCAGTAATAGCATCACGCCTTTGTAAACCAGCTGTTTTACTTTTTTCTGTAGCATTTGCGAATAAATGTGATTGTTTCTTGTTTTTATCTTTTAAGACCGTAGTGTCTTTATAGATATATCTTGGAAAGCATTGACCTTTTTCTATTGCATCTAAATTAGGTAAATCCTTACTCATCAAAACAGAAAAACCACACCTTGCTCCTACGCCTGTAATTTGAATGACGCTATTTTCAATCATTTCCCCTATAGGAAATATCCTCGGCATTTGTAAAACTCTCTCATTGAAGGTGCGATTATAATAGAGCCATTGTTTCGTAAAAGGACGATATAGGCTTTGAATAATAGATGTATCTTCAAGTTCAAAAACTTTTCCTCTTACTAGTTCTTGCTTAACATTATGGCTCCAACTGATTTTTCTTTCATCCGTGGTGACAAAATTGTCTACAGCCTTTGCACGTGTTTTATTGTCGTCATGTAAATAGGTGTTATAGCGTTCTACTTCACTATTGTAGAAATCAATCATGTTATTCATATTTTCTGCTAAAACTTCACGGCTTGAATTATATGCCCATGCATCACGACTAGTGACAATACCACAAGATAAGATTTCAAATAGCTTTTTACCATGACCTTTTTTATAACCTATGGCTAAAAATTCTTTGAAACTGTCATCACGTTGACCAAGCCAATCGCCATGCTTGTCTGGTGTAATTATTTTCCAACCTTGTTTACTCCGTGTAATGCCATCAATGCTTCCAAAATCCTTAATTGTCTTAAGCTTTTTTTCTCTTGTGTGATTATTTCCAATATCATGATAGTAAATTTTACAAGGTCCAAAAGCATTGGGATTTTTGATAAATAGTGTTACCGCAATACCAGTCATACTACCACTACCAAAAACATTCTCACCTTCTTGAGCTCTTCCACTGCTTAACATATTTTTACGAATATCTCCCCGTAAATTAAGCACATAAATACTCGTAAATTCTTTGGCTAAAGATTTTCGTAATCCATCCATTGTTGACTTTTCTATATAACCAGAACCAGAAACAAAGCCAATTACCCCAGAATTATCAATACGATCACTAGCCCAGCGAATGGCACGAATATAACTATCATAAAGATTTCGCATAAGGCTTGCTTTAGATTGAGCCGCATAAGTTTCACCAATACGGTCATTTAATATCGGGTAAGGGGTATTCTTTGCATTATCATTAGCACTTTTTTGTCCTACTGAATAAGGAGGGTTGCCAAAGATAACTTCAATATTCAGTTTCTTTTGATGCTCTAAATATTCACTGTTTTCTTTAAACAATTCCTGTAGCAGGTTTTTCTCTTCAAGCATCCGAAACGTATCTGTCAAACCAATATGCTTAAAAGGAATATACTCACCTTTCATAAGACTATGATAAGTCGATTCAATGTTAATGGCTGCTATGTAATAGGCAAGTAAAACAATCTCATTGGCATGGATATCATGACGGAATTTATATTCCATATCCTCTGGTTTGATGAGATCTGATTGTAAAAGCCGTGTGATAAAGGTTCCAGTTCCCGTGAAAGGGTCAAGAATAGAAACACCCCGTGAACCAAGGCTTTTTCTAAATTCATTGCGTAACACATCATCAACAGAATGAATGATAAAATCAACAACCTCAACGGGTGTATAAACAATCCCAAGCTTATCCGTGGTTTTCTTAAATGCCTTGGCAAAAAAACTTTCATAAAGTTTGATAATAAGATTCTGTTTTGCATGAGTTTCGGTAATCCCTGCTGTACAGAACGTGACACTTTTGTAGAATTTATCAAGATCTTTCGTTTTCTCTTCGATATTGGTTTTATCCAATTCCGTTAAGATCTTATCCATGGCTTGCGAAATGGCATTGTTGTGGACAAATTCATTGCCCTCAAACAAAGCTTCAAACACGGGACGCGTGACAAGATGTTGGGCTAACATCTCAATCGCTTCTTCTTTTTTTATTTCACTGT
>NZ_JAQITF010000044.1 GCF_028618665.1 Bartonella sp. AU16XJBT | reverse complement strand
TAAATACGATTTCATTATGTTGCAAATGAACTGATAGGCTCTATATTTCTGATATATTTTGCCAAGCTCTCTGTTAGTGGTTTACAGCATGTGATTGTATATCTTTCTTTCATTTCTAATTCTGCGTGTCTCTTAGCTACCAATCCATATTTCGGGTGTGTAATCCAATTATTCCAAGCGCTTTGCCAATCGCGTTCATGAGCATTTCGACATGGGTTGGCTTTTGAAAAGCGTACAAATTTTTCATATTCTGATAACGCTTCATCATGCGTTAATCCTTGATCGATTGCGTATTGCAAATCGGGTTTGAAATCTTCAAACATGCTTTCAACTTCTTGTTTTTCCCTCATTTTCTTGTCTTTCTCAAAAAAGTTTGCTTTCTCTGGAAAATAAGCAGGCATTATCTTGTCAACGATTTCTGAAAGTTGTTTGCCAACCTTTTTACCTTTTCGTGGTGGCAATTTCTCAATCATTGCTTCGTTACTTTGCCATCGATTATTAGCTTCGTTTGAAATGTTGTTATTTTGCTCGTGAATGATTGGTTGTTTAGTTTCTATTGTTTTGATTTCTTCTGATTGAACATCATCACACTCGATTGGCTCGTCAACCAAATCGTTTGTTTCTAAATTTTCAAATTCAATTTCTCTTTTTGATAAAATAATATTTTTATTTTTTTTGTTATTGTTAATGTTAATGTTATTGTTAATGGCATCATTAAGCATTGCTTGTGCATTGCTTGTAGCATGCTTAGCATCATCATCACTGTTATCTTTATTTTTATCCCACCTTGCCTTCGCTGCCTTTTGTGCTCTTTCTGAAAACTTGCTTAAATTTTCATTTGAGTTATTGAGTTCTTCCTCAACTTGTAAACTCCACAAACGACCATCTTCTGAAAAAACAATGTGTCCAGTTTCTAATAAAAGATCTAATGCTTTCTGAAATCTTTTAACTGAGCAACCAGCTAATAAAGACAACACTCGAAAATTATTCTTAAGCGGTTCTCCAGTGCGAAGCATTTGAAATCGCAACTTCACATATATAAAACCTTCAAAAGCAGGCAAATGTGCAAGATCAAGTAACCACTTATCTGCAAAAAGCCTCGTCCATGGCAACTTAGTTGACATGTATTGCCTCCTCTCTTTTCTTACTCCATCTCATATTCGCTGCTTTTGAAGCTCTTTCTGAAAATTTACTGATGCTATAATCGAAAGCTAATGACCTATGCCATAAGTTCCCATTCTCTAAACGCGTGATGTAACCCATGCTTATTAAAGTCTCTAATGTCTTTTGAAACGTTCTTACTGAACACCCACACCAACTTGATAAATAAGATGCATTATTGATAAGAGGCGCTTTCTTATCATTCATAAGCAACACAAGGGTTGTATAAACTGCCTTCTCTGTTGCTTTTAAACCCATAAGCTCTTTTAAAAACTGATCTGAATTAAACTTTACACATTCCACTTTGTTACTGGGCATCGCTATAAGATCTCCCTCTCTTTAATTAAATGTAAAATCGCTAAAGCATCCGCTTCATTATCATCACAAGGCGCGTGTCCTTTTGCACGCATCGCCTTTATAATCTCTTCTTTCGACGCATTCCCCTTGCCCGTCGTCACTTTCTTAATCGTACAAACAGGTATCCCCTCATACGGTATCTCATGATGTTCACACCATGCCGTTAACGTTGCTAACAAACCACCGTAAACATGCGCTGCATCGGTTCCAACATGACGCCTCACCTCCTCAAAATACACCGCGTCAATGCTACCTGCTGTATGCTTTATTTCTGTAAGCCATCTCTTAAAGCGTAAATAACGCATCCCACCGCCTTCAAAACGGCGTGATTTAAAGTCAACGGTGCCACTAAATATGTCACCTCTCCCTCCACACATCGCCCACCCCGTCTTCGTACCTAGATCAAAACAAAGAATCGTGTTATTCACCGCGCCACTCCGTACATAATGTGTTTTATTGGGCTGTTTTTTCCCAAAAATGAAGGAAAGAAGGGTGTAAGAAGTATGCAAGCGGTTTTAAATTGGATAGAACAGCATCCTGTATTATTTTCTGCGTTTTCTGTTTTATTTTCCGCACTTTCTTCGGTTGGTGCTTTATTATCAGCAATTTTTTCTTTTCTTTCTATTAAACAGACATTTAAATTCAGAGAGGAAGATCGAATAGAAGCTGCAAAATTGAGAAAGGAAGATCGAGAAAAAGATGAAAAATTGAGAAAGGAAGATCGAGAAAAAGATGAAAAATTGAGAAAGGAAGATCGAGAAAAAGATGAAAAATTGAGAAAGGAAGATCGAGAAAAAGATGAAAAATTAAGAGAAGAAGATCGAGAAAAATTTAAAACAGAATTAGCTAATGCCATGGACATAGCTAAATCAACTAGAAAACAAGCGGTATCAATGAAAAAGCTTGCCACAGTTCTGGAAAAACAATTAGAGATTTTAGAAGAAAAAAAGCTCCGTGTTACCACACACAGTTCATGGATAAGTGATAATCCTAATGATATCTTTCCAGTAATATATGTATCTTTAATCATTACAAATCCCACAAAACAAACAATTAAAATCAACTCTATCAGCATAAATGATAATAGCCTTTTTACCTTTATGTCCGCGTGCTATCGCGAATTTTCGTATTTACCACAATCACTAGGAACACTACATTACATCCATCCTCAACAGGAAAAACATTTATGCTTAAAGAAACCTCGAGTCGAGCCACCCATACATAGAGATATTGATCCATTTAGCCTCAAACCTTCTGGTCTATTAGGATTAATTATTGGTGTTTTTTCTATAGACAGAAACTCAGAAATTCCTTTAATATTGACCATGGAGCACACTGCCGTGAATCCTTTAAATCCACCAGAAAAAGTGATTTTTTGCCCCGAATATTTTAATATTAAACCACGTAATAAACTATCCGAGCTGTTGTATTCCAAGCTGTTTACATTCAATAAATAACCGTTTTCCAACATGATGAATAACGCTGTTGTTCCTCAGGGCTTTTTTCAGCCAACTCCGCCCATGTCATTGGCTTTGGTTTCATAAGAAGAAATGATAAATATTGTGCCCTATCCCATTTATTGGCTTCTGCAACTGTAACCGATTGTTTTGCCATAAACCATCTATTGAAATCTTCAATAATTTCAATTGCTTCATTCTTTCTCTGTTCATCCATCATCAATTGTTGCAATATCTTTCGTGCTCTATCATCATCTTTTTCATCACTATATTTATTTATAACTGGAGCTTTTTCTACAAACTCTCTTACAAGCGCACGAACATCTTCAGGCTCTTGAAGAGTTTCATAAATATTTTCATATGATGTTACACATTCTTGCCCTTGTGGATTCTTCGGTAAACGTTTTTTCTTTTCTTCTTGCAATTCTTGTAAATGTTTAATTTTTTTCTCATTCTCTGCTAATTGTCCATCAATCAACGCCCGCTGTGACGCAATTAACTCATCTCGTTCTTTTATTGCTTGTCTAAGCATTTTTATGTTTTTAAAATTGGTATAAACCGCATAACATGAACACAAATTAGCAATACAAGATATAATAAGCGCAATTAAACCCATCTCACTCCTCACTTACTTTTCTTCTTATTCTTCTGAGACTTTTCTTTTACAGATGCATCACGCTGCTTAAGCTCGTCTTTAAGCTTTTTAATTTCTTCCTTAAGGGATCGATTTTCTTCAAATTGACAGCGTAGAGATATGTATTTCCGTTCAAGCGCTCCTTTATGCTCGTCTTTAAGCTTCTCTATTTCTTCATCACGCTGCTTAAGCTCGTCTTTAAGCCGCTCAACTTCTTTTTCATCCTCTGGATTCAGTTTATTCTGTTGGTTCAATTTCTCAATTTGTTCATCAAGGTATTCAATTTCTGCTGTTAGTTTCTCTATAGTTTCACTTTTCTCATCCAACTTTTCTTCATACTCATCTATCTGTTGTTTAAGTTCTTCTTCTGATGGGGTAAACAAAATGTTCATGTATCTTTGGCTACGAACACGATCAACTTCTTTTCTTAGTCTGTATATAGTTTCATTTTTCCATTTTGATGTTTTTTCATACTCATCTAACTCCTGTTTTAATCCCTTAATTTCCTCTTCATATTTTTCTACATTCTCATCATATCCACTAATGATCTCTCTAATTTCTTTGCGTTCTTTTTTTAAAGCCCTAGCTGCAAATTCTTCATCTTCAATCTCCTTTTTAAGCGCCTTAACTTGATCTCGATAATACAAAGCAAAGCGAAACATCACTCCGCATAAAAGCAAGACTCCAAACACCACACACACAACGATCGCTATCATTTCATTTAAACTCATTTTGATCTCCT
>NZ_JAQITF010000043.1 GCF_028618665.1 Bartonella sp. AU16XJBT | reverse complement strand
AGTGCTGCTTTTAGTCAAGGGGAAGGTTCCAGTGATGAAGTGCACCACAAGAACAGCCATATTATAGGCACCGGCACTGTTCATAGCAATAGTGGAGGGAACACCACACTAGCAGGCGCCGTGGTTTCTGGAAACCGTGTAGAGATGGGTGTTGGTGGTGATTTCACCATTACCAGCCTCAGTGATACGGGACAAAGTTCCAGCAAGCAAAACTCTGTTTCTGTTGGCTTTGGTGCAGGAAAAACCGGTGATGGAGGCTCCATGAACGCCTCTTTCCAAAAGGATCAATCCTCTAGTGATTATCACAGCGTTGTGGAGCAATCCGGCGTCAAAGCGGGTGATGGTGGCTTTGATATTACAGTGGTGGGTGCAACAACCATGACCGGAGGCATTATCGACAGTAGCGCACCGGCAGAAAAAAACAGCTTGATCACAGGAAGCATCAGCACCAGTGATATCACCAACAATGCGCATGCTCAAGCCAGCAGCCATGGTTTTAGCCTTTCTGGAAATGACACGATAAAAAACATTGCCAAGAATGTTTTAAATCATGGTAAAGCCAAGGATGGAGCAGAAGGTGAAACCAAATCGGCTATCAGCGATGGCACCATCATCTTAACCGGTGAAACCAACCAGAGGTCGATGGGGCAAGATGCTGGACAAAACATTGGCTCTCTCAACCGCAACACCGCAGCAGCCCACCAAGCTGTCGCACCGATAGACGCCACATCACTTGAGGGTATCGTTCATAATCGCTTAGAGAGGAGGAATGATTTATTGAATGAAATTATTGGAACTTTTTATAAAATTTACAAAATCGGCTATGTTAAAAAACATCCTGAGGGAGAAGTTGAGCATGATGAAAATGGCAATGTCCTCTATGCAACCGATGAAAATGGAAAACCTAAAAAAGACAGTCATGGCAGAAAAATACCTCTATATCACTTTTTAAAGCCAGAGGAAGAAAAGCATTTACAAAAAGGCTCTGATGGCGCTGTTCATATGTTTTACAATGGTATTTTTAATTCCCCTGATGATGCAGCGCGTTATGCTGTCCAATTGACTGATAATGATCACGATCCCCTTTATTTTACATACTTCCCCCAAGCTGAAGACTGGGAAGTAGAAGTAGGGATAGCGGTTTTTCAGAAGCTTCTGGAAGGTAAACTTTTTTTGGCTTGACCAATTCGACCAAGAAGTTCCAGAATACAATGTATCTTTATGGCAATACAGGATTGCATATTGATGCCCATAGTCGTGGTACCCTAACAGCAGGAAATGGATCGTATAATTTAGTAAATCGTGGTGTTCACGGTATAGCAAAGGAAACAAGGGTTAATTTCTTTGGTCCAGCTTATAACACTCAAAATATGGCAAA
The DNA here is from genome assembly GCF_028618665.1 of Bartonella sp. AU16XJBT. GTDB lineage: Bacteria > Pseudomonadota > Alphaproteobacteria > Rhizobiales > Rhizobiaceae > Bartonella. Next base: position 2,978 of record NZ_JAQITF010000043.1, on the reverse strand, counting down.
TACGTTATATATCTTAAGGGATGGCAAGCAAACCACTGTTGGCTTGGAAAACCATGCTGATGATTTTGTTGGTATAAAGTTTGGTGGAAATCCTGCTACTTTTCACCAGAGACCCCTTGGTAGTAACGCAGTGAAAGAGGCAAAGAAAGTACTATCTGGTCACCCTAGTCCTCATGATTGTTATAGTCATGCGGATGGAAAGTGTCGACAAGCTTATGGATTCCCTAAACGTACATACATCCCTTCAAGGAGTAAAAAATGAAACAAATTTTAAGATTATTAAGTGGGATAGTTCTCTTAAATATCGCTGGATGTAACATCGACAAGCCTCCTCTAGGCAACGTATATGGGTGGGAGAAGCCAGGAGCAGACTTTACTGAGATAGGAAAAGCCTTGTTAGAATGTGGGATGCCGAGCCCTGAATATCTTGATAGAGAAAATAGGCGCTTGAGCTACAATGATAGTGCAACAATTTATGCTTGCATGATCCAAGCAGGGTTCCGTGATAAACTTGAAAGAGAAGTAGGAACTTGGTGTGAGAATTTTAAAGCCGAAAACCTTCCTATTTGCCAACCTGGTGCTGTCATTCCGAAACGAAGTGTTGAAAAGCGCTTAAACAGCCCTTTTTGTAAAAGGTACAAAAATGCGGATGAATGCCAACCTTAAGTATTGTTATTTGTGGAAACTACAATCCCCACATTCATGCGTTTTCATGCTTGTGCGGGATTGTTCTCTTCATCCACCATCTCAGTTCTGAACTGTCTTGAAAACCAGAGATAAAATCATCAACAGGCTTTCAAGCCTTTTTATTGTAAATAAATCCATTGAAAGGGGGTAAAAATGAAGAAAACTTTAAAACTATTGAGCTGCATAGCTCTCCTAACTACAGCTGGATGTGAGTATAAAGCTGAGGTTCCCTTATCAGCTTGGGAATTATGGGATAAGCCTGGTGCAGATACAATTGATATAGGGAAGGCGCTGTTGGAATGTGGTATGCCAACACCTTATTATCATGATGAATACAACAGAAAATTAGATGGAAATGCGAAGGCATTAATTGAAGCTTGCATGGTTCAAGCAGGTTTTAGGTATAAATCCGGATATTTGAGTTCGTGTGAGCTTTTTGATCCTCGTTTTCCGATTTGTCGTTCAGGAGCTGTCATTCCTCAAAGAAGTGTTAAGAAACGCTTGAACAGTCCCCATTGTCAAATAAATAGAAACAGACCTGAATGTCTACCGTAGTAGTTTCTTAATGTTGGTGTGATTAAGAGTAATCCTCAGTTCTTTTTATCTTTTGCACTAAGTGTATGGGTTGATTGTATTGGTATTCAACGTGTTTCAAATTTGTATGGACAGAGGAACATAAAACATCAACAAGCTTTAAGCAATCTTATCGTAAAAAATCATTGAAGGAGAGGAAAAATGAAAGTAACTTTAAAGTTATTGAGTGGATTAGTTTTGCTTATTATAGCTGGATGTGCTCCAGGTCCTCATCAGGCTCTGGATGTATTAGAGAAGCTAGGAGCAGATAAAGTTGAGATAAAAAAAGCGCTTTTAGAATGTGGAATGCTGAATCCTCATGATGGTTATATGATGGATTATAGAGAGTTAAGCATAAATGCGAATACATCTATTTATGCATGCTTAACCCAAGCAGGTTTTCATAGTAAATTAGGATGGGATTGGAGAGATCGGTGTAGAAATTATAATGCTGAAGACCTTCCTATATGTGTTCCTGGTTCTGTTATTCCGAAGCGAAGTGTCGAGAGACGTTTAAAGAGCGCTTATTGTCAAAAATATAAAAATAAACCAGAATGCCAACCCTAACAACACAACACCATTCGCAAAGCGCTTTGGTTAATGTTGGCTACGGTTATGGCACGGGTGGCGCAGGGGCAACGGGCAATACTGCTTTTAGTCAAGGGGAAGGCTCCAGTGAACAACTGCAACACAAGAACAGCCATATTATAGGTACCGGCACTGTTCATAGCAATAGTGGAGGAAACACTACACTAGCAGGCGCCGTGGTTTCTGCAAACCGTGTAGAGATGGGTGTTGGTGGTGATTTCACCATTACCAGCCTCAGTGATACGGGACAAAGTTCCAGCAAGCAAAACTCTGTTTCTGTTGGCTTTGGTGCAGGAAAAACCGGTGATGGAGGCTCCATGAACGCCTCTTTCCAAAAGGATCAATCCTCTAGTGATTATCACAGCGTTGTGGAGCAATCCGGCATCAAAGCGGGTGAGGGAGGTTTTGATATTACAGTGGCGGGTGCAACAACCATGACCGGAGGCATTATTGACAGTAGCGCACCGGCAGAAAAAAACAGCTTGATCACAGGAAGCATCAGCACCAGTGATATCACCAACAGTGCGCATGCGACAGCCAGCAGCCATGGTTTTAGCCTTTCTGGAAATGACACGATAAAAACCATTGCCAAGAATGTTTTAAATCATGGTAAAGCCAAGGATGGAGCAGAAGGTGAAACCAAATCGGCTATCAGCGATGGCACCATCATCTTAACCGGTGAAACCAATCAGAGGGCGATGGGGCAAGATGCTGGAGAAATCATTGGCTCTCTCAACCGCAACACCGCAGCAGCCCACCAAGCTGTGGCACCAATAGACGCCACACCGCTTGAAGGAGCAGTGCATAATCGCTTAGACATGATCAATGATTTATCAGATGAAGGATTGGGATACTGGGATAAAGTGCGTAAAATGGCATATTATGTTGCCCACCCAGTGGGTGAGGTTGCGCATGATGAAAATGGCAATACCCTCTATTTAACCAATGAAAATGGAGAGTATATGAAAGACAGAGATGGAAAAAATATTGTTTTGTATCATTTTTTAAAACCAGAGGAAGAGGAATATTTACAAAAAGGCTCTGATGGCAATGTTTATATGTTCTACAATGGCATTTTTAATTCACCCGATGATGCAGCGGGTAATGCTGTGCAAATGGCTGTTAATAAA
>NZ_JAQITF010000042.1 GCF_028618665.1 Bartonella sp. AU16XJBT | reverse complement strand
TGCAGGCACGTTTTTTGATCAAGGATAATAAGTTTTTGTTTTTAAGCGGAGATAATTTACCAGCACTCCAACTTCATAAACACGACTGTTCCAACTGGGAATTTACCCTTGAGCCACGTACGCAATACGGCATCATTGAAGCTTCTTATTTTGATCGCTCAACAGGGCAGCAGTGCCAAGTCAAGCATCAAACGGGGTTTACTGGTCCCATACGTCGTCTGCGCAGTTGTTATCCAAGTCAAGAAGAAGCACAAGCGGCGGCTGCTTCCGAGTCGGATCGCTTATGCCGTGCTGTAGGCAGTGGCTCCTTAACTCTTGCAGGACGCCCCGAAATCATGGCGGATCAACCGCTGCTGCTTCAAGGGTTCCGTGGGCAAATCAATGGAGAATGGAAAGCCGCAACCGTTACCCACAGCTATGAAAAACAAAGCGGATACACAACAGAAATCACCTTTGAGGCACCAAATCAAGGAAAGGAAACAGGAGAAAAGGAAATTCTTCAGTGACAGAAAATCAAAGGGTAATGTTTACCCTTTGATTGGTGATGAAGAGTATTGAGACCAAAATCAAAAGTTCGTACTTTGGTGTTGTGGTAAGGAATAGGTGCAAGTTGCACCAATTGCTGAAAGAAGCAATAGTGCAAACATTGCACAATTGCAGACTGAAGAGCAATTCGGTCAACTTGACCGAATTGCTCAAACGCTTCTCTCTTTAATAATGTACTTGAATAATGTGTTTGGGATACGGAAAAACTCTCGGTCAATTTATGCTCAAAGAGGTGAACACATCTTATAGATGCTGCTTCTCAAATAATATGATTCCAGCTCAATGATTGATCATCAAAAATTGCGACCTTTAAGAGAGAAAAATAAAGACTCATTAAAGAGGTTTTAAATGATCTTTGAAAGGTCTTTGAAATCTCTTTGAGAACCTCTTAAAAACCATTTGAAAAAAAATAAATTGATGCAAAACCTGCTGTCAAATTGTGAAAAAACCACTGACAAGCTACAGACATATAGAATCAAGAAGTTATAGCACGATAAAAGTGCTGTGGCGGAGGGGTGGGAATGCTATATTTATATGTAATCAATAACTTATATAAAGGTAAGGGAATTTTAATTCCGTTGATTTTATTAACTTATTTCTCTGTCTATCCCGAACCTTTTTGTAGCTTATTCTCAATCATTTTATCCAAATATGTAACCAGATTTTCCAGCATCTTACTTGACTCTTATCTTTATTAATCGTATAGTAATAGTATACGATAAGGGGTGCTAATGGCAATTGTGAGTTTCAAACATAAGGGCTTAAAATTATTTTACACAACAGGTTCCATAAAAGCTATTCGACCAGATCACGTAAAGAAATTACGCGTTATCTTAACGGCTTTAACAAGTGCTACGACACTCGAAATGTTGAGAGCGCCTGCCTTTAAAATGCATCCTCTTAAAGGTGAACTTACAGGATATTATTCTATATGGGTGAATGGAAATTGGCGTGTTACTTTTCGCTTTATAGGAACAGATGTGGAGCTTGTTGATTATCAAGATTACCATTGATGAAAGGAACGAAAACAAATGATGCATAACCCCGCACATCCGGGCGAAGTTCTAAAAGTAGCTTTCTTAGAAGAAATGGGGATAACGATACAAAAGTTAGCGGATCATCTCCATATGACAAGAGCTTCTCTATCAAGAGTGATTAACGGTCATGCTTCTATGAGTACCGAACTTGCAATTAAATTAGAATTAGCTGGTTTTAGTAAAGCAAAATTTTGGTTGGATATGCAAACGAATTATAATTTATGGCAAACAATGCAACAGACACAACCACCTATTTCTCCTCTGGTTTCTGATGCACCTCAAACGCAGCTTTGATTTCGTTCATAATTTTGACGAGGCTTTGGTTTGTTTTTTAGCTGCTACCCATTGCCTTAGTTTTTTTGAAGTTTTTTAATTGCTTCTATTGCAAGGCGTTTTCTATCGGCTGTTTTGGTATAAAGAGATGCCATTTTATCTTCTGTCCAGCCAAAAAGCGCTTTCATTTGTGAAACTGTAGCACCAGCATTAGCCGCCCGTGTTGCTGCCAATTTTCTCAATCCATGGGCTGATTTTTTAATTCCTGCTTGATTACACGCTTCACGAAATAAGTTGCCAAAACTTTCTTTTACAAGCTTATTTCCACCTTTACCACAAATGAATGTTTCATCACCTACAGGACCAATTTTAAGGGTTTCTGCAAGTTCTGGTAAAATAGGAAGAAAAACATCTGTTTTAAATTGGCTCTTTTCTGTTTTGAGATGAATAATATTATCTTTAACGTCTTTCCAGCCAATGCGAACGGCGTCTCCACGGCGCAAGCCCGTATAAAGAAGCACATCAACCCATACGCGTTCATGGGTACCGATAGCCCATTGTTTATAATATTTATCGATATCCTCTTCTAGCCATGGCGCTAATCCTACGCTGTTAAGAGATTTTGGTGCTTTTATATTAAAAGCAGGATTTCTATTTAAAAGGGCATTATCAACCGCCCAATTAAAGAGACCATTTAAAGAAGTCAAAAAATGTTTTGCTGCTGCGGGCGTAGCACGCCTTCTATCTACGGCGTCAAGGATATGATATTTTCCTATGCTTTTATATGCGCGTTCGCCGATATGTTTAGAAACATTGTTCAGAATTCTATACTTAACTTTTTTAGTAGATTCTGATTGATTATGCCATTGCATACTTTGTAAATATTGATGCAACAACCAATCGAAAGAGCCCTCTACAAGTCTGGTTTGTTTTCTTTTCTTGGAGGTGCCATTTTGCGCTTGCTTAAGAGCAAGCGTATAATTATCGACAAACTCTTGCGTTCCATAGGTTCCGCGTATTCTAATACGTTTTCCATGACCAATACGTACATACCATATGATTTTACCATGGCGTGTACATTCACGAACAAGATATGGTGGACGACGTTTTGGCATGGCTAAAACTTTATACCGTCGACAGAACGACAAGTTTTGCTGGTATCGTAGTCTTCTTGTTCATTTTCAAGCGGTGGAAAATCATCAATGCTATAAGTATTATCTGTCGTTCTGGGTGTTACGATTTTATTGATATGAATTAATAATTCACCAGTAGGCTTGATTTCTACAACCTCTGCTACTTGCTTTTTAGCTTCTCGTAAAGCACGTGCAATGGCTGGTTGCGTGATAGTAGGTGGGCGGTGCGCCATATCCGTTCCCCTTGATTTTAGATGTAATTCACATGTGGCGTGAAACACGCATGTTCTGAAAGTTGTGGTAAGAGGGTGGGGGTGCTGGGAGGAGAGAGCACCCCCATAACGTCAAGCGGCTTTTGTCAAAATCTTTTGCATCTCTTGTTCTATTTCTGCTAAAAAAGCTTCGACCGCTTGATTAATCTGTTCAATGTGTTCTTCATCACGGTGAATGCGTTTGATTTTCATGCGCAAGTATGTTGATTGCCTCGTGAAACGCGGGTCGTAACTGATAAAATCACACCATTTTCGCCCCGTACAAGCCATTTGGAATTGCATTTGCGCACGATATTCAGGCTTTATATTGTCATCTATAAAGAAGCGTAAATGGTTTGGGGATTGTGGGCATTTGACTTCAACTAAACCGTCATCACCAACAAACCCATCAGGACTAGCACCAGCCATTTTGATTGTGGGGTGTTGGATAAAACCACACCCTATGATCTCTGTATCATAAATGAATGCATATTCTTTTAGGGCATCTTCTTCATGTTCAATGCCCCATTGCATAGCAGGCGTTGTATAAAATTGGCTTACTTCTTCTGTTAAACGCTCTGTAATGAGTTTAATTTTATAGTCTTCATATTTGTTTGTAGGGGTTCCCTTTGCTGTTTTACTGAGTACGTTATAAATGTTTGAAGCGGTGACTTTTCCTAAACGGGCTTGAAACCACTCTGCTGTTCTTTGTTCCATTTCACACCGCCGTTTTTTGTTGTATTGGTGCATATTCAATATCTTGGATATGAATATATTTGGCATCTTGTATAGACGCGTTTATTTGCTCTTGTTGGGCTTTTCTCATTTGTTTTCGTTGCTTTTTTTTCAAAGAAAACAAAGCGGTTTGTGCTTGTTTATAAGACATATCTTTTAGCTTTTTTACTCCTATGAAAGAGAGAAGCCTACTTTCTTCAGATTGTGTTTTTGTAATTAATTCTTTGATTTCATTCATCTGTTCAGGAGAGATACCCGCAAGAAGCGTTATTCCATCTGTATCGTCTTCTTTTCTTGCAACATTAAGAAGCATGCCTAAGAGATATCGACGTGCGTAGCTTATAGTAGAACCAACCGCTTGTACGTTGTTTTTACTTCCAGTAGTGTCA
>NZ_JAQITF010000041.1 GCF_028618665.1 Bartonella sp. AU16XJBT | reverse complement strand
CCTAATCGTTGTCCTTCTCATCCAGGAGAAATTTTAGCTGAATCCTTAGAACATTTAAATGCAAGCAAAACCGAAATTGCTCGGATTCTTCAAATATCACGCCAGCACTTGCACGGTATCCTTAAAGAAGAACGTCCAGTCACAGCCGTAACAGCAGCTCGCATTGGTAAATTGTTAGGAAATGGACCAGCCCTTTGGCTACAGCTTCAAGCCAATTATGATGCTTGGCATGCTGAACGTGAAACAGATGTTAGCAAAGTTCCAACACTCCATACTGTTTAATTGTATAACTCAGTCTCTAGAAACTTTTCCAAGTGGCTTTATTGCTTTAACTTCTTTAATTTTAAGTGCAATTTTACGCATAAAAGCAAGACTAAAACGCCCTTGTGGTTTTAAATCTTCAAAGTCAAACAAAGATTCGCAAGAAACAACATTAAATTCATCAACACGTACCCAAGATTGCTTTTGCAAACCCACACGTTTGCATTCTATCTCAGGTACTTTTAAGCTAAATTGCAAATTAACTGGCTCTTGAGAAGTGATAGGAAACAAAAAAAGATGCTTTTCAGTTTTAACCATGACACAAGAAGGACGCACTTTACGCCCTGAATGTTCACCTTTTTGCGCTTGTTCGTGCCATAAATAATAATACCGAACAACATCCCCTGCTTTAAACATGTTCATCACTGTTTAAAATGTCATCTAAACCACGATCTAAATCATCTAATATATTTTGCGGTGCATCTGCATAGGAAAAAGATTGTACACTAGAACGCGCTTTTATTAATTCATGATATAAATCAACAGGAAGCATAATGATTTTTTCACGCCCTCGTTTTGTCAAAGCAACAGGTGTTGACATAGCCTCGTCTAAAATATCACCTGCCCCGCGGTTGACATCTGTAAAACTATATTTTTTCATAAGTACAGCCTTTTAATAGATAATACGTATTGTACGTATAATATGTATTATGTAAAGATATTTTACAACGTACTGGAGAGAAAAAGCACCCTCTTGTAACTGAAATAAGCCAATCAAGGGAGCTATTAAACTCATCCTCACCTTAAATAAAAAACTTAAGTGATAGGGCTTTTTTAGCACATGCAATGTAAGCTATTTGTTGACATTTATAGTCTTTCACGCTATATAAAGGAATGATTAAAACGTTTAAAAGCAAAACATTGGCAGAATTATTCAAAACGGGAAATTCATCCAAGATTGATAAGAGACTTGTAAAACGTATCATGGTTCGTCTTGATCGTTTAGATTTTTCTGAAAAACCAGAAGATATGAATCTTCCAGGATTTAACTTTCATTCTTTGATTGGATATTCACCCACTCGTTCACTGTCCACGTTAACGGACCATGGTGTATTACGTTTGAATTTGACTCATGTAATGCTTACCGTGTTGATCTTGAACAATATCACTAAGGATACAGTTATGAATGACATTCCTGCACAAAGAGATAAAAACCGCTGCCCTACTCATCCAGGAGAAGTTTTAGCAGATATTATTCCTGAGACAGGCAAAACAAAATTAGAAATTGCACAGATGCTCGGTATATCACGCCAACATCTTTATGATATCCTGAAGGCAAAAAAGCCAGTTTCTCCTGCTATTTCTGCTTGCCTTGGAAAAATGTTTGGTGATGGAGCTGCCATATGGTTACGTATGCAAGCCAATTATGATGCTTGGCATGCTGAACGGGAAACAGATGTTAGCAAAGTTCCAACACTAACAGCTAGCGAAATGAATGCGCAAATGGAACATAGCCATTCGTAATCTTTTCCCCGCCCTTAAAGACGGGGAGATGAGTCATGTTTAAAAAACTAAGCAGCCTTTTTAATGGGATTCTTTAAACTGGCTCATAAGTTTTCAACAAAGGTTCCATAATCGGAGGAGGTCTTAAAGACCCAAAATTTTGAGTGCATTCGGACTTTCATCTTGAAGCTTTAAAATTAAAGCTTTTTCTATCGCATCCATGGTTTCAATGAGAGCACTAAAAACTTTATCTTCAACATCATCACGATCAGAAAACTGATACAATGCCATCCATAAATCACATAAGAAGTTGGTATCTATCTTCATTGTACACCTCCATGGATTTGCTCTCTCAAACATGCTAGTCCTCTGGATGTGATTTTTGTTGAAGGGAGTACCTTTTCTGTACCGTCTGGCCTTTGAATAGTAATAGCAGGGCAATCCATAAAGCCTTTCTTGATTTTATCTTGGTAAGGTAACAGAGGCGCCCCTGGAGCACGTCGATAGATCCAATCATGTTTACGCAAGTAATCGGTTAAGTCCTTTGGTCGTACTTCTAACATCTTGCGGCTTCAATAAGACCAAACAAACCATCAGAACGTTTTAGACCCTCAAGCGCCTCTGCTTTTGGTGCTAATTCTGCAATAACATGATCTTTTTTCTCGATTTGACTTTGTAGATGATTCAAAACACCCAGTAATGCTTCTGGTTTAGAGTAGTCAACTTGTGGTGTTGCTACTTGCCTTTCCAACTCTTGCCAACGGTCAATAATCTTTGCTCGCAAGACAGTGCTGTAACCAGACACGAGAATTAAACATTCGCGCTTGGGTAGATTATAGCAGTTTTGAGGCTTTCCCTGTTTGTCTAAATAGGTGCCCCCAAATTTGGGGAGACCTCTTTCAGGGTATAATTCTTCAAGTATTTTCTTGATATCTCGCATAACATGGTCATGCCTTTTACCACACAATTCGGCAATCTCACGACTAGACATAGTCGGAACCGCTGCGTCGTTAGCAACGTTTTCCGTAATTTTAATAAAGGTATTCATTGCGAACTCCTTATGGTTAGATGTTTTCATTGACACCTTAGAAAGGTATCGGGTGCTAGCAACACATTGATTTATATATAATTTACTGTTTTGCATATTGAATTAAAGCCCCGAATATAGTAAGATTTTCTTATTCTAAACCCTCTCAGATTGAATCAATTCATATCACTTGCTTGCACGTCAAAAGCGGGGCTGGCGTGTGGGTAAAAACTGTATAAGAAAGGACTAAAATGGCTCTTATGAACCGTCTTAATGCAAGATCTGTCGCAACATTGGGGGCTGGCAAATATAATGATGGTGCTGGCTTATTACTTCACAAGCGTAAAGATGGTGGTGCTCAATGGATTTACCGTTATACTATTCACGGACGTCGTCGTGAAATGGGCTTGGGAGCATTGCGAGATGTCTTTTTAAAACAAGCCCGTGAATTGGCAACTGGGTGGCGTTCGGTTTTACGTGAGGGTCGTGACCCCATTAAAGAACGCAATAAACAAAAGCGTGAAGCAATAAGCAATCTCCATTATTTAAAAGATATTGCTCTAGATGCTTTTGAAAGTCGTAAAGCTGAATTAAAAGGGGATGGGAAAGATGGAAATTGGTTTGCACCTTTGCGGCTTTACATTCTCCCTAAATTAGGCTGTCTGCTGGTTTCTGAGATTACACAAACAGAGATACGCAACACGCTTGCCCCTATCTGGCATACAAAAGCTGGAACAGCAGAGAAAGCACTCATTCGCCTTAATATATGTCTCAAACATGCGGCTGCATTAGGATTGGATGTTGATTTACAAGCAGCAGAAAAAGCACGCGCTCTTTTAGGCAAACAACGTTATAAAAAACAAAATATACCAGCTATGGATTGGAGAGATGTGCCGGCTTTTTATAAAATACTTTGTCAAAAAACAACCCTAACACAACTGGCTTTGCGGTTGCTTATTCTGACAGGCGTTCGCACACGTCCTTTACGTTATATCCATAAGGAACAAGTTGATGGAGATATATGGACTATTCCTGCTGAAAATATGAAAGGAAAGCGTGATACAACAAAAGAATTTCGCGTGCCTCTATCATCTGAAGCATTAGACATTTTAAAACAAGCACGATTGCTTTCTCGTAATGATTTTTTCTTTTCTGCAACCGGTCGGGGGGCTCTTGCGCAGAAGTGTATGGCTCAATATATGAGAGATAATAAACTTGATGCCTGCCCGCATGGTTTTCGTTCTAGTTTACGCGATTGGCTTGCTGAAATAACCGATGCCCCCTATGAGGTCGCTGAAACTATTCTAAGTCATACGGTAGGAGGACAAGTAGAGCGCTCCTATCGTCATACTGACTATCTAGAGCAACGCCGTATCTATATGGATAAATGGGCGGCTTATGTCACTGGGCAATCTTAAGATATGGGGTAATTTACCCCATCATCTGTGGATAACTTTTTCTCTCTCAATAAGACTCATAAATTATCACATCAGAAATTGTATGATAAAATATTGTTTTCTATAAATAAAATACCTTCAAAAATAAACCAAAATGTGCTTAATAAATAGGCATAATTTGGTTCTATTTTTTGAAAATAAAAGGATTTTAGAATGACAGAAAATGATA
>NZ_JAQITF010000040.1 GCF_028618665.1 Bartonella sp. AU16XJBT | reverse complement strand
TCAAGCTGTTGTACCCCCTTATGGGCGCTGGCAGTATCACGGTTAAGGGAGGCGATGGCTTGTTCCACATCTTGTCCCGTCAACGCCTTTTGCCCTGCTTCATTTGTCAGCACAATGGTGCTATTGCTGATAGCGGATTTGGTATAGCCTTCCTCTGAATCTTTGGCTTTTGCATGATCTAAAACATTCTTGGCAATGTTTTTCCCAACACCGTATTTGCCCTGATACATGGGGCCACCCGCAGAAATGCTGATCCCATCGCTGTTGGCTTGAGCATCAGCACTGTTGGTGATATCACTCATTTTAATGGTTCCTGTGGTCAGTTTATTTTTGTTCGCCGGTGCGGTGCTGCCGATAATACCTCCGGTCATGGTTGTTGCACCCGCCACTGTAATATCAAAACCGCCCTCACCCGCTTTGATGCCGGATTGTTCCACAACGCTGTGATAATCACTAGAGGTTTTATCCTTGTTAAAGGCAATATTGGTTGACGCCGCATCATCCTTTTTTCCACCATTAAAGCCAACAGAAACAGAGTTTTGCTTGCTGGAAGTTTGTCCCGTATCACTGAGGCTGGTAATGATGAAATCACCACCAACCCCCATCTCTACACGGTTTCCAGAAACCACGGCGCCTGCAAATGTAGTATTTCCCCCACTATTGGTATGAACAGTGCCGGTGCCTATAATATGGCTGTTTTTATGATGCACTTGTTCACTGGAACCCTTTCCTTTTCCAAAAGAAGCATTGCCCATCCAGCCTTGACCGCCACTCCCATAGCTGTAACCAACATTTGCAGAAATATTTTGCGAATGGTTTTGCGTGCTTTGCGTGTTTTGCGCACTTTCAAAGAGGATATTTTGTTTTGCATCCAAGGTGATATTCCCGCTCTGTTCATCATTGCTCAGAGGGTTTGTGCCAGCGATAAGATCAGCGCCAACACCATGGATACTCCCATTGTTGGCATGCATGTTGATAGAACGCCCACCTTCTATTGTTGTGGTCACCGCGGTGGAAACTTGAGAAGAGGCCTCTGCCTTTTCAGCCTTAAAGCCTGCCGTAATGCTGGCTGAAACATCCGCCATATTACGAAGGTCACTTTTGCTTGCTCCACCCTTTATCCCATTGTAAAGACCTTTGCCTTTGTTATAGAGATCATAACCTTTTAAACCGCCAAGCAAACCATTGCCGATTTTGTGTTTTGTATCCCCATGACCAAAACGTTTTCCGGCATCCCTTATATCTTGTACCGTGCCAAGAACACCAACATTGACAGAACCTGTCACACCAGCAAAGAACTTTTCATGCTTTTCTTGTACATTAGAGGTATCATAGCTTTCCGATAGGGTGATATTATTGCCAGCATTAATGTTGACATCACGATTTGCTAAAACATTTGTCGCTTGTAAATTCACATCATTGCCGGCATTGATCTGCACATCTTTGCCCGCTTTGAAATTGGATGCTGTATTGAACTTTTCCCATTGATCGCCTTTATCCTTGGCGCCTGCAACCCCAATCCCTACAGAAACACCACTGCGGTTCTTTTCAAACTGAATGCCAAAGCCTGTACGTTCTTCCTTTGAGTTGGTGCTATGGCTATTGTGACCAGGCAAAACATTCACATTATGGACTGCCGAAACATTAATATTTTCCTCTGCGGTAAAGTCAGAACCTACCACGTTCACATCTTCTTTTTTGGCGGTGATGGTAATATTTTTACCATTGAGCGAAGAGCCTTGATGTTCAAAACTTTCTTCATTCTCTGTCTTTGATTCACTCCCAAATATCGAAACAAAGCCCTTGCCTGATCCCACACCAAAACCCGTTTCATGAGTTTCTGAATGGCTCTCATGGTGATCTGTCATGCCATCAATCGTCACGCTTTGTCCTGCCACATTGATATCTTCATTGGCAATCATATGAGAAGCTGTGATTGTGGTCTCTTTGTCTGATTGCGTAATAATGTTGCCCGTCGCCCCAAGAATGGAGGAAACCGTTGTTGTATGGGATTGAGATGTATCGGAAGATTTGCTACTCAAAAATCCACTTTCTGACGATTGTGCTTGCTGATCATACTTCTCTTGCGCCCCTTTGATGAGAATATTGCCACCAGAGTGAATGGTAATATCGGCTTTTGCTTGGTCTTCTGGCGTTTTTGCTCCTGAAGTCTCCCCTGTCTTGCCGGCTGTGAGTATCGAGGCAACAATTTCCGTGTTGTTTCCTGAATCAATGGCAACACCTTTACCCCCCGATATGAGTGAACCGGAAACTTGGGTCGCATCAATCTTGTTATGCTGGGATTTGCTGCTACTGAACGCCCCGCCCTCTTTATGATACGACATCTCATACTGTAAACTATTTTCCGCATTGTTGATGAGAATATCGTGGCTGGTTTTCAGCCCCACCTTGCCATCAGCCGTAACAGAACTGCCTGTGATGGTGAGATCATGTGGTTTGCCATCTTGCCCTGCAATAGCGCTGATATCACCCCCAGCATTGATCGAAGAGCCAACGGCTCGCGAGGCTTGCATATCCACTTTAAGGTTTTTATTCTGAAGATGATACTCCATCTCATCGGATTTGGTATCTATTGTGATATCCCCTTGAGCACCAAGAGCAACATTGCCCTTCGCATCGATATCGGACGCAGAAACATGGATATCTTTTCCAGAGAGAACAGTGGTATCTTTTCCAGAACTTAAATGAGAGCCATTGTGCACAGCAACATGGGAGGTTTGTTCCCCCCGATGGCTATTAGCACTGTTGCGCGTGGCATCAATCGAAACGTTTTCTTTTGCTTGTAAGAAAAGGTTATCCGTTGCTTGAACCTTAGAGCCTAAAACATGCAAATCTTTTCCAGAGGAAAGCGTTGTTGAGCCGCCAGAATTGACTTCTGATTGATGATGCATAGATGCATCACTCTGCGCATCATGGTACTCGGTTTTGACGGCACCGATTGTCAAATTGCCCTGCTCTGTAACCATGGCAAGATCACCCTTTGTGGTGATCTTTACCCCTGAGGCTGTCATATCTTTTTTAGCAAGAACTGTCGCATTGCCCCCAGAAGACAAGGCATGGGTGTTTAAAACAGTTTCCACACCATCAACCGTTGTGCGCCCTGCATCCAAACGAATATTGTTTTCTGCAAGCAAAACAGCATCACCATCAGCTGCAAAATGCCCCCCTTGACTGAGAATATCCCCGCCATGCACATTCAATTGGTTCTTTGCCGCAATACGCCCTGAATTGATAATCGTTGAAGTGCTTGTATTTGGGCTGGTGATATTGACATCATCGCCCATGATCAAAGCCCCAGCAGAAACAAAGGAGGCTCTGTCTTTTTCTGGAATGTAAAGCACCGGTGCATAAACATCCATGCCCTTGACCTGTTGACGAACATAAATCACCATCGGTGCTTCTAAACTTGCCAATTGTTCTTCACTTAAAGGCTCACCAAAGACAAGATTGTGGGCTTTGGCATAGTCTGCCCCGACATCCAGCAAACTTTTGACTTGTTCAATGGCATCACTGCCTGGAATAAAGGAGCCTTTACCCAAACCTTGCCCCACAAGATCACGCATTTGTTTTTCAATCAGTTGCTTTTCGAAATAAGCATCCCCTAAGAAAAAAATCTCCCGATCTGGCTTATAACCAATTCTGTTCAGAAAATAGGCGGAGCCATAAAACTTACCAACATCAAGGAAATCTGCTCTCGTTTCATAAATAAAATTTTGTTGAGGCAACGTGCCCCCAACACCGCCCGATTGGGGCTTTGGCAAAGGCAAAGTGCTGCCCTCAGCTAGTTCTTCTGTACCATTGAGATCCACTTTGGGGGTAAAGAGAGCACCAGCCCCGGTCAAACCGCTCAGCGCCTCCAGTGGATTACCTCCTGCCGCTTTTGCTTCAAAATGCGCATCCCCTGTAATGGAGCCTTCCGCTGCCTTGTTGTTGAGTTGATCTACCACCAAATTCAACGTGCCACCCGCTTGCACAAGACCAGGAACAGTATCGAGAACTTCTGAACCAGTTTGGCGATCCTTGTTATTTGCTATATCGAGATGATCATTGCGGCTGCCATCGGCATTATAGGCATAACAATAACTATCTGTATTGGCATGACAATGCATAAAGGTATTTTTATAGGCTGTTTCCCCTACATTGGTCAGCACATTCGCATGGATATCCGCATTGCCCCCTGCTTCTATAATGCTATAGTTATTCTCAATATTATCAGCGTTAATGATCAGATTACCGTGAGATTGTATCATCCCCTGAGCCGCCGGTTTATGCGAAAAGGTCTGCGTAACAATCTCCTCTGTCATATGGGACCAGTTTTTGTTTATTGACCCCCAAAATCCTACTTTCCACCGAAAACCATTCCATCGATACTGTTCTACGGAGTCTCTTTCGTCAATATATTTCCAAGTGAATGCCTTATAGACTGTTCCGTCTTTCAATGTTGTTGTACCATAAGTTCCTTCTTTGCTATTCCAAAGTGGGGCATCTAAATAAATTTCTAAGTGCCCTTTCCAAACTCCGTTATCGTATTGATAGTCGTGCCCTTTTCCCCAAAGACCAACTTTCGCATTCTGATATAACATCCCATCACTGAGTTGATCAGCCCCTTCTGGTCTTTGGAAAGAAA
>NZ_JAQITF010000004.1 GCF_028618665.1 Bartonella sp. AU16XJBT | reverse complement strand
GGCTCTTTCAAAAGAAGAGCGTGCCCTATTTTCACAACGCGCTTGTCGCCACTTTATTGAAACCCTTGAAAAAAAAGGAACAGATTTTTCACGCCTCATTTTGGCAGGCTATTGGCCCATCAAATCGGAAATTGACCCACGCCCTCTCCTTGAGGCAATAGCACTACGCGGTGGGCGCCTATCCTTACCAGCCGTGCTTGACTCCACCACCATGATTTTTCGAGCATTTTCGCTGAGCACGCGACTCGAGCCCATGCGTTTTGGCACCTTAGGGCCAGGTGCAGACAATGCCATTGTTATCCCCAACATGATCATTGTTCCGCTTTCTGCGTTTGATGGTCACTGTCACCGTCTTGGCTATGGAGGTGGTTATTATGACCGTGCGATTGAAGCCCTTGAAAAACAAGGACATAAAATGACCTTATGGGGCATAGGATTTTCGTGTCAGGAGGTTTCCTCTATTCCCAGAGCCGAACATGATCTCCAGGTTCAGGGAATTTTTACAGAAAAAGGTTTCTTAAAACACTAAAATGTGATTAAAGTGCCTATGCGGTTTTTATTTTTAGGTGACATTGTCGCAAACACAAGAGCGGTCCCTATTTTCACAATGCGCTTGTTTTGCGCACACGGACTTTTGTCCATAAAGCGATTTACAAAATGCCAACATACAAAATGCCAACAATGGATAAAATACCAAAAGCTTATAAAGTAGCGGCTGAATAATTGGCGAGACAATGACCCCAAATTCCCTTTCTGAAACAGCTTCATCTCTTCGTGCACAGCAGCGCAAGAGTGGTTTATTGCGGCGTGAGGCTCTTTCAAAAGAAGAGCGTGCCCTATTTTCACAACGCGCTTGTCGCCACTTTATTGAAACCCTTGAAAAAAAAGGAACAGATTTTTCACGCCTCATTTTGGCAGGCTATTGGCCCATCAAATCGGAAATTGACCCACGCCCTCTCCTTGAGGCAATAGCACTACGCGGTGGGCGCCTATCCTTACCAGCCGTGCTTGACTCCACCACCATGATTTTTCGAGCATTTTCGCTGAGCACGCGACTCGAGCCCATGCGTTTTGGCACCTTAGGGCCAGGTGCAGACAATGCCATTGTTATCCCCAACATGATCATTGTTCCGCTTTCTGCGTTTGATGGTCACTGTCACCGTCTTGGCTATGGAGGTGGTTATTATGACCGTGCGATTGAAGCCCTTGAAAAACAAGGACATAAAATGACCTTATGGGGCATAGGATTTTCGTGTCAGGAGGTTTCCTCTATTCCCAGAGCCGAACATGATCTCCAGGTTCAGGGAATTTTTACAGAAAAAGGTTTCTTAAAACACTAAAATGTGATTAAAGTGCCTATGCGGTTTTTATTTTTAGGTGACATTGTTGGGAACACAGGCTGTAAAGTTGTCTTTGAGCATCTTCCTCAGCTAATTGAGAAATGGCAGCTTGATTTTGTTGTCGTGAATGGTGAAAATGCCTCTGATGGTTTTGGTCTCAAGCAAGAAACGTATCAAGATCTTTTAATGGCGGGTGTTGATGTTGTCACCACCGGCAACCATGCTTTTTCCCACAAAGAAGCCTTACAGTATGCCCATGAGAGTGATCGTTTTTTACGTCCTGCCAATTTCTCGAAAGACACTCCAGGAAGAGGTGCAGGTGTTTTTACCGCAAAAAATGGCGCCCGTGTTCTTGTCGCCAATCTGTTGGGCAGTGTTTTTATGCCGTATAAAGTTACCGATCCCTTTGAAATAGCGGAAAATATTCTGCTCGCCTGTTCCTTGATGGAGCAAGCCGATGCGATTATTTTTGATTTTCACGCAGAGACAACGAGTGAGAAGCAATGTTTTGGCCATTTTCTTGATGGTCGTGTAAGTGTTATCGTTGGCACCCATACACATATTCCCACCGCTGATGCGCAGATTTTAGAAGGCGGCAGTGCTTATTTAACAGATGCTGGCATGTGTGGCGATTACAACTCATCCCTTGGCATGGATAAAGAAGAACCGTTACACCGTTTTCTTTATAAGACAAAGCAAGATCGCTTTGAACCAGCGTGTGGTCCGGCCACCCTTTGTGGTTTCGCGGTTGAGATTTCAGATCGCACTGGTTTAGCAGAAAAGGTCTCAGCGGTACGGATTGGTCCTCATTTAAAGCCTGAAGTTCCAGATTTTTGGTAGGCTTCTTTCAAAGCCCCGCTTTGATGATCGCTCTTCCCAGTCCCCCTTTGATCGCTCTTTCAAAGCCACCTCCTTTGAAGTGTCACGCGCCACTTTTTCCTTTCGGGAACTGTTTTTTGCAAGGCGATTTTTCAAGCCCCCAATATTCCAGCCCCTCATAAATTATAGATCTCTCTATCATTTTCACGCATTTTTACAAATGAACATTTATTAAAATGAGTGAACGAAAAGCAGTGATGATAAAGGCAGATAAAGTATAAAACACAGCTCTTTTTCTATGGGGAAATATAAAGGGTCACACTTTTACGACTCTGTCTCAATAAAAATGATGAAGTAAAATCTTGCAACAAACAGAAAATCTAAAGAACCATTCTTTTGTTTGACCAGTGCATCAAAGCGCTCACGATTTTCTTTTAGCCTTAAATAATTTAAGCGTTGCTAGAAAGTAAAATGTCTTTAGGATTAGAAGAGGGACTCATGACTCTCCAAACTTTAAAACAAAAAAGCACACAAAGCGTTTAAACGCCATGTGTTTACACCGTGTTATTCTTGCGCTTGTAATACCCATTGGGAACAAAGGAAGCTTCTCTCTTTTAAAAATTTATTTTTAGCGAGAGGATTTAAGGTTACACGATGAAACACATTATCTCTTTTTTCGAGCAACGCTACGCTAGAAGGTATCCCCTTACAGCAAAGTTCAAAGGAGCGCTTTTATGAGGCTTTTGCGCTTGTATGCTTTGCTATGAACTGGAACACGAGGACAAATATTGGCAGCACGGGCTCCCCAATGCGCGCGCACTCCTTGACTTTAAATGCTCCAGACTATCCAGATAAAGTTTTGCAACAATGCCTTGGATATCTTCTAACCTTATTAGCAAGAAGGTGATCTGTATTGGCAAGAAGGTAATCTGTCGGCGGCTTTAGAAACATGAGACTCTTTCGTGCAACCGATAGGCACCATTGAAAAAAGAGTCTTATGGGAGTTCCAAAAGATCAAAAAAGTATGACACGTGAATTTAAACGCTTATTGGGAAAGCATGGTAGAGATAAGCTTATTAAGGATAAGGACACGTTTTTAAGCGTTAAGAGGGAAAAAGTGACAGCTTTGGTTCATCATCACACAAAAAGCCATTGTATAAATCATGAATATAAGATTACCTCTCTAGGGTGTGGTTGCATTTGTGGGAGGGAGAGTACTGTCATGACGAATGCAGTCGTTGATGAATGGAGGGAGAGATGATGAAAAAAAAAGTTCTTGTGCTATCAGGGGATGGCGTAGGACCAGAGCTCTGTGATGCAGCGTTAATGGTCTTAGAGCAATTTCAATTGCCAATAGAATTCACGCATGGTGATATTGGTTGGAAATGTTGGCAACAGGAAGGGGATTCTGTTCCTCAAGCAACATGGCAAAAAATAGCTGAAAGTGATGCCATTTTACTTGGCACTGTGACAGAACCCGGAAAAGAAGCAGCTTTAAAAGAATGCGCACCACATTTAAAGGAGCAAAACCTTGCCTATGTTTCTCCTATCCTTCAACTTTGCCAAAAGTTAGGTCTGTTTGCCACGATACGTCCGGTAAGATACATTTTTGGTCCGCGAAAACCTTTTGAGTTTTGTGTGATCACAGAGAAGAGTGAAGGTCTCGATGCGGGATTAGATTTTCTGGGTATCACGCCAGAAACATCTGCTTGGTTAAAACATCCTAATTTGACAAAATATGGTGTTGAAGAAGCCGCATGGACAGTCCGTCTACAGACACGCTTTGGTTTAGAGCGATTATTTGACTATGCTTTTTCTTATGCACGTGCGCATGGGATAAAGCGCGTTACTTTTGCTGATAAGCTGAATGTTATGCGAGAAAGTGGACAATTTGCGCAGGAAATATTTGAGAAAATCGCGCAAAACTATCCAGAAATTGAAGCAGATATTCATCATGTTGATATGGTTGCTTTGTGGATTACCACAAAGCCAGAGCAATTTGGTGTGATTGTTGCTGAAAACATGTTTGGCGCTATTCTCTCTGATTGTGCTGCTGGTGTCATGGGCGGATTGGAGCTTGCACCTCAAGCCAATGTAGGAAGCCAGATTGCTTGTTTTAAACCCGCTCATGGAAGCGCCCCAAACATTGCTGGACAGAATAAAACAAACCCTTCTGCCATGCTTTATACCACCGCTTTACTTTTGGAACATTTAGGCTTTCAAGAGGAAGCAAAACAATTATCTCAAAGTGTTGATCAGGTTATTCGTGCGGGGAAAATCGTCCCTTATGATCGAGGAGGCGAAGCCTCATCCCGTCAAATGGCTGAAACTGTTGGCCATTTTCTTGTGAAGCCTATCTCTGTGTATCGTGCAGCCATTATTACTGTAGGTGATGAACTTCTTTCAGGTCAATATTTGAATACGAATTTACAAGATTTAAGCCAAAGCTTGGAAAAAAGAAATATTCAAGTCACGCGTCATTTTGTTTGTGCGGATCAATTACAGCAAATCAGTGAGACGATTGTCTCTTGTCTTGGACAAGAAGATCTTATCCTTATCAGTGGGGGGTTGGGACCAACCTCTGATGATAAAACACGAGATAGCGTTGCCCAAGCTGTAAGGCAACCTTTGGTGCATCATGAAGATGTTTGGCACACAGTAAAAGGTCAATTGGCGCGATTAGGAATTGCACCGGATAAGAATAATGCGCGTCAAGCCTTGTTTCCGAAAACAGCAAAAGTGCTTGATAATCCTACAGGCACAGCCCCTGGTTTTTACCTTTCTTGTGATGAAAGCACACTTGTTGTTTTGCCTGGTCCCCCCTCACAAGCTCTTGCCCTTTTAGAAGATTATTTACAGCAAAATGAGAAGAAATATTCTTCTCTATCGCGCGCGGAGTATGCCTGGACTTTGATTGGAATTGATGAAAGTACCATAGCACATTTTGTTGATCGTCATTTTGCAAATGAACCCTTTGAACGCCATTTTTTATGGAAAAGCCCTTATGTTCTGGTGCAACTGATTGGTCAGTCCTCCACCCCCTTGGCACCACATCTTATCGAAGAATTTGAAAATCATTTTCACCCCTATTTGGTTGGCAGAGAAGTCACCACGGCGTGTAAACAATTAGCCATGCACGCAGAGGTACATTGGTCCATCCATGATCCACAACTTTTAAAATATTTCCACGCCCCAGAAAAAAATGCAAAAAACCTTCCACAGTTTGCGGTTGAAGTGCGCTTATCACCTTCCATCGAGACCCTAGAACAGCAGCAAGAAAGCCTTGGACATGCAACAATAACCGTACAGATGAAAGGCTATGATGAAGATCAACTTACCTTTCCCTATACGCGACCGCTTTTAGGTGTTGTCTTACAAGAATATGCCGCTTGGTTAGTTTTAAAAAGAGTTTTGCAAACGGAAAAAAGCAAATAACCTCTGACAACACGGTAAAAACATTGAAAAAAACGCTTGTCTGGCATTAGCTCCAGTGACTGTTTCTAATTTTTCGACCTCACGAAATATCGTTAGACATGTGGATTTTTAGCTTGCACTGAAAGCCCCCGCCAAGCGCGAGCACCCTCGCATAAGTATTCCGGGAGTCAAAAACACTGAGTTCGAATCAGCTTTTTTGCTTTTAGTGCTGCGCAGCACCTGGGACATGGCAAAAACTCCCGGAATTACGGGATACCCACAAAAGTAGGTTAATTTTTATGATCGAACTTTAGGGTTTTTGAAACCCTCTTGATCGTTGCGTCTACGACCAAAGTCACCCAAAGTATAAAGTAATTTCGAAAGATTTACAATAAAATTTAAAGCCGTGTTTTATCTTTCAGCAATCAAACACAAGATTGCTTTTTGTTGTTTAGGTTTGAGTTCTCTAAAACTTTTCAAAAGAATATGCTCTTCTTTGCTTGAAATCATTTCTTCATAAGAGCACAAGACATGTTCTTTTGTGGCAATATCAGCTGTTAAAAGATCCGCATAAAAAAAGCTCATCGGAACTTCTAGTTTTTTAGCGATTTCTAGCAAACATCCTGCGCTTACACGATTGGCGCCTTTTTCGTATTTTTGGATTTGCTGAAAACTAACACCTAGATATTTCCCTAATTCCTTTTGAGAAAGCCTCATTGAAATTCGTCTATGGCGAATTTTTCGCCCTATTGAAATGTCATTAAAATGTGGATTTTTAATTTGCACTTTGTGCCCCCTCGGGTTGCGAGCGCCCTCGCATGAGTATTCCGGGAGTCTGAAAGTACTGAGTTTGGATCAGCTTTTTTTGCTTTTAGTGTGCAAGCACACCTGGACATAGCAAAAACTCCCGGAATTCCGGGATACCCACAAAAGTAGGTTAAATTCACGTACCAAACCTTAGGGCTTTCAGACCCTACTGATCGCTGCGTAGACGACCAAAGTTACTCTTTAAGGTATAAAGTAATTTCGAAAGATTTACAATAAAATTTAAAGCAGTATTTCTTATCTCATGAGTAATCAAACACAAGATTGCTTTTTGTTGTTTAGGTTTAAGCTCTCTAAAACTTTTCAAAAGGGTATGCTCTTCTTGGCTTGAGGTCATTTCTTCATAAGGTAGCAAGACATGTTCTTTTGTTGAAATATCAGCATAAAAAAAGAAAATAGAGATATCCAATATATCAGCAATTTCTTGTAAGCGCCCTGCCCCCACACGGTTCAATCCTTTTTCATATTTTTGGATTTGTTGGAAGGTCACGCCTAAACGGTGCCCTAATTGTTTTTGAGACATTTTCAACATTTCTCGTCTCAAACGAATTCTCTTGCCTATCAAAATATCGTTAGAATGTGGATTTTTAGCTTGCACTGAAGACCCCCTACCGGTTGCGAGCGCCCTCGCATAAGTATTCCGGGAGTCTGAAAGTACTGAGTTCGAATCAGCTTTTTTTGCTTTTAGTGTGTAGACACACCTGGACATGGCAAAATCTCCCGGAATTCCGGGATACCCACAAAAGTAGGTTAATTTTTATGATCGAACTTTAGGGCTTTCAGACCCTCTTGGTCGTTGCGTCTACGACCAAAGTCACCCTTTAAGGTATAAAGTAATTTCAAAGGATTTACAATAAAATTTAAAGCCGTATTTCTTATCTCATGAGTAATCAAACACAAGATTGCTTTTTGTTGTTTAGGTTGGAGCTTTTTCAAACTCTTATGCGCGCACTCCAAAACCATGAGATAAAACCTGCGTTTATGGAGAGATAAGAAATCCCTCTTGATTTTTGAGATCACCCCCCTCAAAAAGGGAATTTTAAAAATCATGCCGCCCCCAAAATAATTTCCCCCAAGCAATCTCTCTCAGCCGCTTCAATAGAGGCATACCTTTTAAAGTGTTACGCCGTTAACCGTTGAATTTTTACCCCACATCGTGCTAATTTTTCGTCTCAACCCCAAAAATCCACGATCAAGATGATAAACACGATTGACGATTGTTTCTCCCTTTGCTGCCAAGGTAATAAGACTAAAAGGGCCGCAATCACCAGAGAAAAAATACAAAAAAAAGGCACGCGAATTAAGAACCATGACGCACCCATTGTAAAGGCTCTATCCCCAAGGCTCTATTCCATAAAGATACCTTAGCCGTCTCCACCCATGAGGCTCTATCTGCATTTGTGCGCCCCATGAACAACACCACTCTTTCCCAACTTTTAAAACATGAAGCTACTTTTTTAGTGTGCCCGCCTTTTATAAGTTTTCCATGTTTATTTTTCATCAGTTAAAGAGATGACATCACCATTTTTACCAGTGCCCATGACTTCCGTTCCTCCCTATTTCACCGCGAGGTGATCCTTCATTGCAATCCGGATGCTTGTCATGGACAATACACCATTCTATATATGCAGGATTATTCCGCAAATCTTCTTCCTTTTCCTCCATATAAAGAGGAACTTTTTTTTCAAGTTGATTTGTATCATACTTCTTCCATATACCTGCAATCGTTTGCAAAAATTGAACTTCACAGCAGCCAAGTATTATAAATAGAGCGATCAATAAGTTCAAAGTATATTTCATGTCATTATCCTTGAACAATGATCAATAATTATAAAATACATAAATTATTTTATTGCTCTAATTTTATATTAAAATAAACACTAAGAGCGACAAAAATTTAATATCATTTTGATATATATACTTTTGAATAATTTTCTGAAGAAATAAGAATACAATAAAAACAAAGAAGAAAATCTTCAGCCTTATCATTATGACAACAAACGCATCTCCCTAATATGCGTGGGTTCTCTCTCAGCCCGTGTCATGGAGCACCATAACAATACTCATGATCTTACCTCTTCCCCCTTCAAGAGCGCGCAAATTAAAGTTCTAAAGGAAAATCATTCCGAAAAGAAAAAATCCCCCCCAAAAAAACAGCCATAAAAGTCATACTACCCTTGAAAGATGAAAGGGGACTCTTTAGAAAATCATCATCCCCACCCCAAATTTCACGCACAAAAGAAAGCAAACCTTAAAAGAGCAAGGCATCGTCTTAACGCTATCTCACTCCAAAGCACACCCAAAACATGCCACTCACCCCCTCACAAAGCAACCTCCCCCCAAACAGCCTCCCCCAAAGAAATAGCTCTCAGGCAATCTCTCTCAGCCGCTTCAGAAGCATAGCTTTGGCAAGATTTACGCCGTTAACCGTTGAATTTTTGCCCCACATCGCACTAGTTTTTCTTCTAACCGCTCAAATCCACGATCAAGATGATAAACACGATTGACGATTGTTTCTCCCTTTGCTGCCAATGCCGCAATCACCAGAGAAACAGAAGCACGCAAATCCGTTGCCATCACCGGGGCTCCTTGCAAATTCTCTGTTCCATAAACGGTTGCTGTTTGTCCATCGCGTTTTATCTTCGCCCCTAAACGGTTGAGTTCTGGAACATGCATAAAACGATTTTCAAAAATCGTCTCTGTAATATGGGAAATTCCTTCAGCCCGTGTCATAAGCGCCATAAACTGTGCTTGGAGATCCGTTGGAAAAGCAGGATAAGGTCCTGTTTTAATATCAACGGGCATAATTTTTGTATTCCTTGGATTTCGCTTAACATGAATTCCTTGGGGTTCTATTTGAATCTCGAGTCCGGTTTTTTGGAGAACTTTGAGCACTTTTGTGAGATGGTTAGGGTTGGCATTTTTAAGAAAGACATCCCCCCCCGCCATAGCCACCGCCATTGCATATGTTCCCGCTTCGATTCGATCCGCAATGACTCGTATTCTTGTTCCTTTAAGTTTTTTCACCCCTTCAATGGTGAGCGTTGATGTTCCTTCACCGGTTATTTGAGCGCCCATAGCATTCAAGGTTCGAATAAGATTTGTGACTTCTGGTTCACAAGCCGCATTTTCAAGAATGGTTGTTCCCTTTGCCATTGTCGCTGCCATCAACAGTACATGGGTTCCCCCGACCGTGACTTTAGGAAAACGGTAATGAGCCCCTTTTAATCCCTTTGGTGCTTTTGCATGAACATATCCATTTTCAATCGCAATATGGGCCCCTAAAGTTTTCAATCCTTCAAGGATAAAATCGACAGGTCTTGTTCCGATAGCGCACCCCCCAGGAAGCGAAACATAAGCCTCTAGGCACCGTGCAAGTAAAGGCCCAATAACCCAAAAGCTTGCCCGCATTTTTTTCACCAATTCATAAGGAGCCCGTGTTGTGGCTATTTTTTGCGCGGTAAAATGAATTGTTCTTGAATTGACATAATCATCATGGCACTCTTGTCCATCAACGGCATATCCAACACCGTGATTATTAAGAATACGAATAAGTAATTCAACATCGGCAAGATGAGGAATATTTTCTAGCGTGAGGGTTTCTTCTGTCAACAGCGCCGCAATCATAAGAGGCAATGCAGCATTTTTTGCCCCTGAAATAGGAATTGTTCCTTTAAGTTTTTCCCCACCAACAATTTGAATAGAATCCATAATGTTTTCCCTCTTTTCTTTTGCGCCACCCCTTCCAAAAGTTTTTCCCTCTTTGGAAAGTTATGCTTTATTGATCGTTTTTTTAAAAACGCATTCTAACTATGAAAACAGATTATTGAGAAGTTTGGTTGCAAAGATGCACTAAAAAAAACATTTTTTTGCATTTTAGAGCTCTGACTGCGCTCTTTTTCGACTTTGCTCTTTTCGACGTTTTAGGTTTTGTCGCAATTGTTGAGCCAATCTTTCTTGACGTCGTTTTGCTTTTTCGTCTTGATGATTCATTTCATCGTGTTTTTGTTTTTGATGCATTTGTGTCATTGCGCAACCTTTTGAGCAGTGTTGAGCTTCTATTCAAGCAACTCATGGCTTTAAAAAATATCTATAAGAGTATAAGAACACTATGTCATGACATAAGATACGTTTTCTTGCAAGAATATACAAATGTTCTCTTGCCTATTTTCTGACAATATGGCACAAGACAGCGCAAAGATTGAAAACGGCTGCGGTAGCTCAGTGGTAGAGCACTCCCTTGGTAAGGGAGAGGTCGAGAGTTCAATCCTCTCTCGCAGCACCATTTTATTCTTCTTCTTTTGCCTCGCTCTTCTTCCCTATAAGCCACCAATTTTTTCTTTGCCCTCCCTCCATCGGCTTTATCGAATCCTCTATCCTTTAAACCATGCATGCGCTTTAATGTCTTCACAATCAATGGCGTCAATGACGCACTTAATCTCCAAAAAGCTCCGCGAACAAGTTTTGAAATTGACGCGATACGAAAGAATAGTTCTCACCCCCCATTGCTTTCCCCTTCTTTCCTTCATATAAAATGCCCTATTCCCCCTTATCCCTCTTTGCGCCAAGCCTCACTGTTGCAACACCCCTTAGATCCCATTTCCCCTTGGCTTTTGTACAGACATCTTGCATAGATATTTTTATTTCTTGAGAATGTTTTTCCCCATGAGACCACTCCGCTTGTGATATGCAGACAAATGAATAGTTCTCACCCCCATTGCCTCCCTCTCTTTCCTTCATATAAAATGCTCTATTCCCCCTTATCCCTCTTTCTGCCAAGCCTCACTGTTGCCCCCTTAGGCCCCATTCCCCTTGGCTTTTGTATAGACATCTTGCATAGATATTTTTATTTCTTGAGAATGTTTTCCCCCATGAGACCACCCCGCTTGTGATATGCAGACAAATGAATAGTTCTCACCCCCCATTGCCTCCCTCTCTTTCCTTCATATAAAATGCTCTATTCCCCCTTATCCCTCTTTGTGCCAAGCCTCACTGTTGCCCCCTTAGACCCTATCCCCTTGGCTTTTGTATAGACATCTTGCATAGATATTTTTATTTCTTGAGAATGTTTTCCCCCATGAGACCACCCCGCTTGTAATATGCAAACAAATGAATAGTTCTCACCCCCCATTGCTTCCCTCTCTTTCCTTCATATAAAATGCTCTATTCCCCCTTATCCCTCTTTGCGCCAAGCCTCACTGTTGCCCCCTTAGACCCCATTCCTCCTTGGCTTTTGTATAGACATCTTGCATAGATATTTTTATTTTTTGAGAATGTTTTTCCCCATGAGACCACTCCGCTTGTGATATGCAGACAAATGATTTTGCTTGATTCAATACAAGAGCGTTTGAATAAGGAAATTTGAAATAAGAACATCCTCACGCTATTTCGGGCTCTCATTGGATTTCAATAATTATTATAAACCGATTGTTTGAACACACCTCATTGATCCCCTTAGCCCGCGCGCCCCACGCAAATCATCTTATCTTTCCAGCCTCTCTGTCCAGCCCAAGCGACATGCAACACAAGCATTCTCTGAAAAAAATTAGAATAAGCTTCATCGATCCTATTCGTCATTGATAACAGATATAACAGAGCCATTTCGACACCCTCCTCTCAACTTAATTTCCCCCTTGTGCTCCCTATCCCCTGCAAAGACAACAACAAGCAACGATCCCCCCTTCAACAATCCCTCAATAAGCCACCCCATAAACCCAATATCCCCATAAACCCAATATCTCATGAGCTAGCCACCCCATGAGCCAGACAATTGATAGCCCGCTTTTTCAAAGAAGATTCCTCATTGCCAATTTTATGCCCAACCTTTTCCACGAGCTCTCATCCGCACTTCTTTCAAGACGCATCCTTTTTATACGAATACTTTGATTGATACTAATAGCGTTATTCCTCTTGAAGAAGAACCCGAAGAGCAAAAAATTCTCTCCCTTACTGTTCTATTGCAATCAATCAAACTCATATCACTTACAGTTCACAAGCAAAAAGATCCCTATGACGTGGAACGGTACAAGAAAAGCATACCTCTTCATAAGCCCCCACAGTGAACATACGCATGAATTATCTCAAGAGCCAAAGCCCATCTCGCAATAAAACCCATATCTAAAACCCGTGTCGCAAGATTGGGAGCGCGCCAAAGATGGGGGCTTTTTTTCATGAAGTAAGATGGGGTGCACAATATTTATAATTGACAGAGCTTTATATACCCCTCACGATATTGCTCACAAGCGCCAGTATGAAATTCATGAACACCGGCATGCCATGGGGATCAAACGAGTATGAAATGAGCTTGGAGCAAGATATTTTTTTAAAACAAGCGCGTAAATGTGCAACAACAAGTATATTTCATTTAGAATATTTTGGATACACCCTATTCCTGCCCTAGAACAAGCATTTTGGCTACAGCGCCCACCTTATATTTTCATATTTTCTGCTGTCACATCTCCTCCAACAAATAAAAACCCCGCTGAGGCGGGGTTTTAACCTGTACCACACCCTTATTTAGATACAATACAACATTATCGCAGTTTTCATTAAACACGTTCTTACAGATATTTGCAACACAAAAATAACACATATTGATCTATTCAACAGAAATCACTTATAAAAGCGCGTTAGAAATAAAAGACTATAGATTGCTTAAAAGATACCCCATGTTTAAACGGTTTATTTTATTTGCTATAACAATAAGCGCTGTTTTATTCACGCATCATACAA
Organism: Bartonella sp. AU16XJBT; assembly: GCF_028618665.1. Taxonomy (GTDB): domain Bacteria; phylum Pseudomonadota; class Alphaproteobacteria; order Rhizobiales; family Rhizobiaceae; genus Bartonella. The sequence continues at coordinate 202,274 of NZ_JAQITF010000004.1, read as the reverse complement.
CAAGTGGCTGTACAAAAGATGACTTTTTCGTTGGGAGTACTTCTCCGATCCATTGTATTTCCAAAGAATATATAAAACAAAAAATAAAAAAGAAGATATTGGAAAAAGAACACGAAAAAGAATGATTAGAGCTTGAAAAATTTTCTGTTCCTGCTTGTCCAAGTGGAGAGTTTCCTGTTTATCATGGTTTTTCTATTATCGATTGTGTTTCAGAGGAAGAACTAAAACAAAGTCGTCTTAATAAAGATAAGCTTAATATAATGAAATTATCCCTGCAATGGTTTATCGTAGGCTTCATAATAACGACACTAATGTCTGTTCCCATTTGTTTACTTTGGCGTTTTAAATTTAAAATTCCTGCCTATTTATTTACAATCATAACAACCTTGGCTATTATTACCGCCCCTTTTATCTTTGATTTATCGTCTCTCTTTTAATCTATTTTTGTAAAAAACACTTCTAAAAGCATGAAGAATATCCGATATTTTCAAGCGTTTTGAACTGTCCCTCTCCTCTAGACTTAAGTATAGCCCCCTCCTTCAAGGTAATTTTCTACATATTTTCAATATAAAATAACAAATATTGATCTATTCAAAAGGGATCCGTTAAGCTATCCTATAAAAATAAGAACAATGCACAAGTAGCAGTATTTAATGAGCTTAAATGAAGACGATTATTATGGAATTCTTGGTGTAAGCTACGAATGCAATGATAAACAGATAAAATCTGCTTTTCGTAAATTAGCGCTACAATACCACCCTGATCATAATTCTAGCCCCGAAGCTAAACAAAAATTCAGAAAAATTCTTGAAGCCTATGAAATTCTTAAAGATCCTCAAAAAAGAGCTGTTTACAATCAGTTCTATCATGAAACTTTTAAAGACCATCACAAGACTTTTGAAATTAATAAAGAGAATAGACGACACTATGATAGTAATCGTATAATTTTCAATGATATCAAGCGTATAATTTTCATTATTTGTGGAATATCACCTCTCATTTATGGTATAATTTCGCTTTTTACGTGGAATATAAAGCTAGGCATAATAAGTATCGGATTGTTAATTCTCATCAGTAGAAAAGGATACCTGGCAAAGATTGGTCAATTGATCGTCTGGCTCATCCTCTTCCAAGCATTTTTAGCATTTATCAGATTGATATGGAGAATTATCTGATAAAAGTACTTTTGAAGCGCCTTAAGAGTAACCCGAAGCGAATTCACAAGGTGTGGTAATTTTTGCTCTTCTATAACAAGAGATTGTTGAGAACCATAAAGGTATATAGCGTCTCTATCCGTTCTTTCCTTATCCCCCCGTTTCTCCTCCATTTTCTTCCTCGACCGCCCCCACCTTTCCCCAATAAGCCCACTTAATTCCACATAGTCTTTTTCTCATGCCCCTCCCTCCTTTTTTCATATCGGTAAAAAAACGCCCCCCACAAAACGGCTTCCCCCCAACGTTTTCCCCCAATGAACAGGGGCACACACACCCCTCTTCTCGCCAGTGAAAAAACACTTGTTCAGTAACTTGGCCATCATAAAGGGGGCCTTTCATTTCCGCCCGAACATGGCAACACAAAAGCGCTCCTAAACCGCGCCCCCGTCTCCTCACTCTCCCCACAACATCTTGCCCCACAATGCTTCCTTATCCCCTACTTGGCTCCCCTTCAAAAACCTTCCGCCATTTTCCCAAGCAATGCTTGTCGCGCTAAATGTTTTTCCCCCTCCAACACCCACGCTTTTCCACCCTGCTTTTGGGCTTTATGACAAAAGCTTTGCGCCTCATCAACGCTGTACAGATCCGCCTCTTCCTCCCGCCCCTACGTCCTTAGCTTCCCCCTTCAAGCACCGCCCGCCATTTCCCAAAATACTTGTCACACACTAAGCCCCCTGCTTGCGCCCTCCTCCAACACAAAAATTCGCTCTTCTCCCCCCCCTTAAACTTGCCCTTTTATAGGTGTGACTTATTCAACTTGCTGTACTTATTCAACTTGCTGTACTTGGCTGCCTCTCTTCATCTCCGCCTCACCCTCATTTTCGTTCTCCAGCATGCTTTCACTTGTCGCTCCAAGCCCCACCAATGGTACCGTCCTCTTCATACCCCTCATTTCCTTATCCCCCAAAAATCAACCAACCGACCGCTAACGTTTCCCCCTCATACACCACGCCTACCCTTTCCTCTTTTCTCCATAACGCCCTCTTGACCAAAAACTTCTCCCCTAACAACTTCCCCCCCATGAACGAGAACTCAACAAGCGCCATTTTCTCCCCCATGCAAAAAACACTTGTCCAGCAACTTGGTCATCATGGAGGAGCCTTTTATTGCCTCCTAACCCTCAACACAAAAGCGCTCCTAAACCGCACCCCCGTCTCCTCACTCTCCCCAACATCTTGCCCCACAGTGCTTCCTTATCCCCTACTTGGCTCCCCTTCAAAAACCTTCCGCCATTTTCCCAAGCAATGCTTGTCGCGCTAAATGTTTTTCCCCCTCCAACACCCACGCTTTTCCACCCTGCTCTTTTCCACCCTGCTTTTGGGCTTTATGACAAAAGCTTTGCCCCTCATCAACGCTGTACAGATCCGCCTCTTCCCCGCCTCATTCTTGTTTTGCCCTTCTGCAGACGTTTTGTCTTCATTCCAAGCCCCCTTTCTTCCCCCTCCTTCAAAGCACGCTCTGTTCTTATCCTAAAGCCTGTCTCGAAACGCTGAATATGCTGTACCATCTTCTCCAAAGCCTCATTAAAACGACTAATTTCATTTTCAAGCTTGCTGATATAGGCTTCATCACGATAAGCGCGTTTAATCAAAGGGGGCATATCCGGCCAATAGAGCATTAAATCCACCCATTCACGTTGAGAAATCCATAACCCTCCTTGACATTGTGCTTTATGTTCTTCTGGAAAGTTCTTTTGTGCAAAATGAGGGATCAAAATTTCAGGTTTTTTTGTTTTAATTTCCAACAAGCCATTTTTTCCCACAAAAGCATCGGGAGAAAATCCTTTTCTGCGATCATCTGCTAAAACAAAGCCAATACATTCCGGCTCTGTCTGTGTCAGTTTTCCATAAAGATGTCGTGCGCTTGGTTCTAACTCTGTCCCGCGTCGCTGAGAAAGCGTTGTCCCTTCTTCCACGGTTTTTCCGGTAATTCTTTCTCCTGCCAATTTCATCATCACGCTATGATATCGTGATGTTTTTTGCCCCTGTTTTTTTTGTGCCATGACCATCTCAAACAAAGAAGCTGTAATCAAACCATTCCGCGCTTTATGCCATTCCTCTGTTCCCTGAATACAATCGATAATGATTGGCATGTTTTCCTCCTTTATCTGGTGCTTTTTTGACAAAATATTCTCTTTGAAACATCACACTTTATCTATCCCCCACACGCACCCCTCCTCATTGTGCCGCTGAAAACGCAAAAGACGCATCCTCCCCCAACGCCCCCGCGAACACCTCGCACATACTCTTTTCTCTCGCACACACCTCCTTTCTCTCGACTTGCACCCCCATATCGGCAAAAAATTCCTTCAATCAGCTCCTCCTCGATAGACGGAAACATAACGCGCACCACTGTCTCCCCCATAGAAAACTACTTGCTTTTCATTGCCCCCCGCACACGCAATACAAAAGTGGACAAAACCGCCCCCGTCTCCTTTCTCTCCCCAACATCTTGCCCCAAAGTGCTTCCTTATCCCCTACTTGGCTCCCCCCAAACCGCCCGCCATTTCCCCAAGCAATACTTTCACCCACACAACTAAGCTGCCTGCTTGCGTCCTCCTCCAACACCCACCTGCTTTTCCACCTACTTTTGCCTTGTGATGAAAGCTTTCCCCTTCAAACACCGCTCGCCATCTTCCCAAGCAATACTTGTCATTCCAAGCTTCTGGCGTCTCCCTTCAACATCCACTTGCCCCTTGAATTTACCTTTTTATAGAAATTTTTCCCCATTCAACGCTGTACGACTGCTCCTCTGCCTCTCTCGCACTTCACTGTCCAACAGACGTTTTGCTTGTCACTCCAAGCCCACTAATCGTACCATCCTCTTCACCCTCCCTCATTTCCTTATCCCTCAAAAATCAACCAACCGCCCACCAACTTCTCCCCCTCACACGCCGCACTCGCGCACACCTCCTTTCTCCCGACTTGCCCCCCCATCGGCTAAAAAACTCCCCCACAAAACGGCTCCCCCCCAACATTTTCCCCCAAAGTGCTTCCTTATCCCCTACTTGGCTCCCCCCCAAAACCGCCCGCCATTTCCCAAAATACTTGTCACACACTAAGCCCCCTGCTTGCGTCCTCCTCCAACACAAAAATTCGCTCTTCTCCCCCCCTCTTAAACTTGCCCATTTATAGGTGTGACTTATTCAACTTGCTGTACTTATTCAACTTGCTGTACTTGGCTACCTCTCTTCATCCCCGCCTCACCCTCATTTTCGTTCTCCAGCATGCTTTCACTTGTCGCTCCAAGCCCCTCCAATGGTACCGTTCTCTTCACCCCTCCCTCATTTCCTTATCCCTCAAAAATCAACCAACCGCCCGCCAACTTCTCCTCCTCACACGCCGCACTCACACACACCTCCTTTTTCCCGACTTGCCCCCCCCATCGGCTAAAAAATTCCCCACAAAACGGCTTCCCCTCCCAACATCTTCCCCCAATGAACGAAAGCACAACGGGCGCCATTCTCTCCCCAATGAAAAAATACTTGTCCCGTCAATTATCCGGCAACCTGGTCATCATGGGGGGAGAGCCTTTTTTCCATGCTGCTATTGCACAACAGAAAAATCATAGCAGCAATATTCTTCTGCCAAGTTTTTTGCCATAGACTGAGCCGCCTCTTGCGATATGAAAAGAACAGCGTTATGTTTTTGTGGTTCGAGTCTGATGAGATTTCGAGTTTTTCCAGCGTAATAAAGTGGAAACCCTTGATAAGAAGTCTTGAGATAACTTGACATGATTACCACCAATAATCTGACAAGACATCACAGGGACGTAAACGATGCTGTTTTTCATAAGAGCCATAGAGATTATCTTCATAATCGCGCGCCACTCTTTCATCTAAACACGCATGATAGGCTTCACTATTCAAAATGAAGGGCTGCAATTGTGTATTTTCTTCATTTATTTCGTAATTTTCCGCGTAAAAATCAGCGATTTGTTCTGTCACGTCTTCCGCATGATTGGTTGTAAGATCAAGGCGTAAAACTTTATAAACAGTTTCAGATTCTTCAATCAGTTCGAGTACTGCTTCGATTTCGTCGATTGGTCCTTCATAGGTATCAGGTTTTTCGTCTTCGCAAAGAATGATAATGATTTCATCCTCTTTAACGAATGGAATATTTTTCATGATTTCCCCCTTTAGATAGTTGATAAAGCATAGCTTCATCTTGACAAGATCAAATATACCGTTAGTCTTATATCCTCTATAGGAGAGATGTCAACCATTTTATCCTTCATAAAAGATATATTTTAAATCTTTGCGGGGCTCAAATGACATATATAAATAAAGATCAGTTATTCCTTATTCTCCTCCTGTTCTTTTGTTGTTCTCTATTTGTTCTTACTCAATTGCAATTATAAAAACACAGGAGAGGTAAAATGAGTGATATAATATTAATAGAATACTGGAGTCGTCTTGATTCAAAAGCACAGAAGGAACTTATTTTGAAGCTTCGTCAATGGGTCGCCGCAAAAGAGTCAAAATCGCCTGTCTCTCTTCCGGAGAGAGTTTTGAAATAAGCTCTATAAATTCTTTATCTTCAGGACTGACTTCCTTACCGTAAAGAATATAATTCATACTGATATCAATCGCGTGACAAATTCGCGAGAGAGATTCGATTGTTGGTTCTTTTCCTTCAGAAAGGATAGAATGGAGATATCCCGCACCTTTACCGGCAGCGAGAGAGATAGATCTCTTTGAGCGTCCGCTTTTTTCCAAAGCGGTCCTTAATCTTTTACGCCAACCATCGATATTCATAATTTCACCATATAGCGCGTCTTTTGAAAAAAACACGTCCTTTTTACAAAACGGGCTTGCAATATCCTCTAAAAAGGATAAAATTAAGGGGGCAAATTTTAATTTTCAGGGGGAAATACAAAATCATTTTTCACTCATAAAAACACTTTAACCACACGATAGGATGCAAGAGACAACCTCCAAAAGCTGATGCATTGAGAAGTGTTGTCCTCTTTATTTTTTCCATCACCGCAATCTCAAATTGTAGTTTTCATGCCCTTCAAGCCCCCCACTCATTTACAAACATCATCAAAAAGCCCTTTCGTCATTAAGCAGAGCCAAGCGCAACATGAGCTAAATTTCTGTTTGCGCTTTTATCATCAATAAAACTGTATAAGAAAGAAGAAAGTAGATTGCCGTATGAAACACGCTAATCAACAAGAAACTCCTCACTATGAATCGTCTAGGCTTCCGTATGTTTGTTGGTATCAAAATGACTTTCTAGGCGGTGTTCGTGGCATGCGCGCACACGAGATTGGAATTTATACGATTCTTCTCAATGAAATGTATGCACGCGGTCGTCCTCTAGAAATATCAGAAGAACGTTTAGCGCGTCTTTGCGGTTGTGACAAGCGAACTTTTGTTAATGTTTTAGAAATGCTAATCCGCGAGGGTAAGATTTTAAATTTAGCCAATGGCTTATGGAACCAGCGTTGCGAAAATGTTTTTCAAGAGCGTGAAAAATTGCTTGAGCAAAAATCCTTTGCGGGACGTTCTTCGGCAAAAAAGCGCAAGAAAATCAATGCTGAGATTCAACAACTGCTTAACGAGCGGACAAAAGATGGTGAACAAAGCTTAGAAGCTCAAAAGGCAGAAGAAAAGAAAACACCTATCGGTGTTTTTGAAAAGAAAATGTTGTCTGATGAGTCAGAAACTTCCCTTTCCTACCAAGAGCGTTTTGAACAAAGTGCTCAACGTCTCACTTCGGCTCTTTCTTCCCCACCCATCTCCCCACCACCAGAAGAAACGGAGCACGAAAATGGGTACCCCACCGCTCCCCAAGCAGAGGCACGAGGGATCCCTCTCCCACAAATTGTCGCACAAAAAACCACCCCCTCAAGCGTTCCCAAAGGGCACCGTCTTCCTGAAACTTGGCAAGCAGACATCAAGGCGGCCGTTTCAGAAGGTTTGAGTGAGAGCCAAGCCCAATGGCAAGCCAAAAAGTTTCGCGATTATTGGCAAGCGAAAAGTGGCAAAGAAGCCCTCAAAGCAGACTGGCAAGCCACATGGCGCAACTGGTTTCGCTATGAAATCGAACGGCTGGAGCAGCAAAAACAGGGGGACTCCTCCTCTCTCATCTCTCAAAGCAACGAGAATCTTTACCGCAGTCTGATCAACTATAGCGACACTTGTTGACACCACACACGCAACCACTTTCTCAAACAAACAACGCGGGGGCCCAAATGTTTCAAAACCAAGAACAAAACCACATCAAACAAAACAACCTTGAGCACAACAACGGGCATAAAAACACCCCGTGGAGCAATCGTTCACACAGCAAAACGCGTCACCATCACCCCCTCTGCTCTCATCACAACAACGCATACCCCACACGCCTCATCTTTTCCGCACAAAGGAACACAACACCTTGCAGCCGCCCCACATCCACCTTCTCTTTCACGAACACACCTTACCCCACCACTGCTTTTGCGCAAAAGCTTACCTTCCCAGGCAAGCAAGCAGACATCAAGGCGGCCGTTTCAGAAGGTTTGAGTGAGCGCCAAGCCCAATGGCAAGCCAAAAAGTTTCGCGATTATTGGCAAGTAAAAAGCGGTAAAGAAGCCCTCAAAGCGGACTGGCAAGTACCATAGCGCTACGGATCTCAAGATCAGATCGAACCACGAGAACCGCAAAACAGCCCCCCACAGCAAAATAAATCTTTGAGAAACACGAATAACATCCCGAAGACCCATGAGCACAATTTTTGAAATCAAACAAAAACTTATCGCACAAGCAGATAGAATAGCAGAAATGCTTCTTCCCCAAGGGCATAAACGCGGCAATCATTGGATTGTTGGCAACACACGCGGGGAAGCCGGACAAAGTTTATCGATTTGCTTAAGCGGCAGTAAAGCAGGCCTTTGGTATGATTTTGCAGAAGGCATTGGAGGCGATATTTTAGACCTTTGGTGTGAAGTCAAAGGCATTAGCCTCTCTCAAGCCTTAGAAGAAGCACGCACAACTCTCAATTTGACACGCCCCAAACCTTTTATGGTCCCTCATCGTTCCTATCACCGTCCACCGGTTCCTAAAGGGGACACCCCGCAAAATCTCGTAAAAAACTATCTCCATAAAGAACGCTGCATCCCGCTAGAAATTATAAAACGTTACCGCATAGGAGAAGAAGGCGAAAAAATCATTTTCCCCTTTTATAAACCTGATGGCACCCTTGCTTTAGTCAAAGAACGGCTCGCTCAAGCGGGAGCAAAAACAAAACCTACAGCCGCCCAATGTGAACCGATTTTATTTGGTTGGCAAGCCCTTTACCCCACAAACCACACACCCACGCACACCTCACAACCCACACCCTCAGCAACCCACGCCGCCACGCACGCCTCCCAACCCGCGCCCTCAGCAACCCACGCCGCCACACCCGCCTCCCAACCCACACCCTCAGCAACCCACGCCGCCACACCCGCCTCCCAACCCACACCCTCAGCAACCCACGCCGCCACACCCGCCTCCCAACCCACACCCTCAGCAACCCACGCCGCCACACCCGCCTCCCAACCCGCGCCCTCAGCAACCCACGCCGCCACACCCGCCTCCCAACCCGCGCCCTCAGCAACCCACGCCGCCACACCCGCCTCCCAACCCGCGCCCTCAGCAACCCACGCCGCCACACCCGCATCCCAACCCACACCCACAACAGCCCACACCACCACGCACGCCTCCCAACCCGCGCCCACAACAGCCCACACCACCACGCACGCCTCCCAACCCGCGCCCACAACAGCCCACACCACCACGCACGCCTCACAACCCACACCCACAACAGCCAACATACCCACACACGCGCCCCAACCCACATCCGCAATAGCCCACACCACCACGCACACCTCTCACCCCATACCCTCAACAACCCACACCTCTACACACGCCTCTCAACCCACATCCACAACAGCCCACACCGCCACGCACACCTCCCAACCCGCGCCCGCAGCAGCCAACACCACCACGCACACCTCTCACCCCATACCCTCAACAGCCCACACCGCCACGCACACCTCCCAACCCGCGCCCGCAGCAGCCAACACCGCCACGCACACCTCCCAACCCGCGCCCGCAGCAGCCAACACCGCCACACACGCGCCGCAACCCACATCCACAGCAGCCAACACCACCACGCACGCCTCACAACCCGCACCCGCAACAGCCAACACCACCACACAGACCTCACAACCCGCGCCCGCAACAGCCCACACCACCACGCACGCGCCGCACCCCGCACCCGCAACAGACCACGCCCCAACACATGCCTCTCAACCCACACTCGCAACAACTCACGCGCCCCACCACACCTCCTCAGATCACGCGTCGTTTCCCACGCTTTCTTCAACAAGCCGGACCATTGTCATCACGGAAGGGGAAATTGATGCGCTTTCGCTCGCCGCCTATGGATATCCGGCGGTCTCTGTACCCTTTGGCGGGGGAAAGGGCGGGAAACACAATTGGATTGAAAATGAATTTGATCATTTAGAAGCTTTTGAAACCATTTTTTTAGCCACCGATATGGACCAGCCTGGAGAAGAAGCCGCCCATGAAATTGCCAGCAGGCTTGGACGCCACCGTTGCTACCGTGTCCGCTTACCCCGCAAAGATGCCAATGATTGTTTAACCGCAGGCATTGATGCAGCCACCATAAAAGCAGCTTTTTCTTCAGCAAAAAGCTTTGCACCAGAAGGCTTACGGCGCGCCTCAGACTATAAAGATCAAGTGATTGGGCTTTTTTGGCCAGAGCCTGAAAAACATCTTGGCTATACGGTTCCCTATCCGAAACTGAAGGACAAATTGCATTTTCGCCCCGCAGAATTAACGCTTTGGAGCGGTGCCAGTGGAGCAGGCAAAAGCCAATTGTTGTCCGACTGTATTCCCCATTGGATTGCGCAAAACAGCCGTCTTTGCTTAGCATCTCTAGAGATGAAAGGAGAACAATCCCTCCGGCGTTTAACCAAACAAACGGGCGGCTTAGAAAAGCCTACAAAAGAGACCATTGAACGTATTTTGCATTTTTTAGACAATGGGCTTATTCTTTATGAACATGTTGGTAAATCAAGTGTCGACACCTTGCTTGATGTCTTTGATTATTGCCGCGCACGCTATGGTTGCGATCAATTTATTATCGACAGTCTGATGCGCCTTGGCATTGCCTCTGATGATTATGCGGGACAAGAACAAGCGGTTTATAAAATGGTGGATTGGGCTGTTTTAAACAGTGTGCATATTCATCTTGTCGCCCATGCCCGCAAAGGGGGTCTCGATAAAGATATCCCCGGAACAGAAGATATCAAAGGTGCCTCAGAAATTGGTGCCAATGCTTTTAACATCATCACCATTTGGCGCAATCGATCCTTAGAAGACAAAATCTTCGCCGCCTCGCTAGCCCAAGAAAAAGCAGATTTAGCCAAACGCCCCGGTGTCATTATGAATATTGCCAAACAACGCTCTGGTGATTTTGAAGGCAAAGTCGGTCTTTGGTTTGATCCCCAAACCTACCGCTATCGCTGTTCTTTTGAACAACCACCCCCACGGCGTTATCTTTAACGCCCCTACACCACCCCTCGCTTGAAGAGTGCCTTCCTCATCACACGCACAGACTTCACGCCATGATAAATAAAAGGAGTAAGAAATCCAGTAATGAAGATCAAGATATCCTCATTTGAAAACCAAAGCCAACTCAAACCCAGATGCTCTGCTCCCCAACGAGTAAAATTAAAGACAGTTCCCAAAATGCAACAAAACAGCAGAAAATTCAAAACACGCAACGCCCTCTGCAACAGAGTATCGCTCTGTTTGCGTAGAAAGAACTCCAAGAGCCCCTTCAACAAGAGTGCAAAGACCAACACCATCAAGAACATTCCCCTGACACCATTCATATCCCTGATACCCACAGCAAAAAGCATAAGGATAACAGCCATCAGACAACAAAATAGGATCGGCTTCACGAACTCTTGCCAAGCAACCGGCAGACTCGTGACGCCCCAATGCCCCAAACCAAGGACAGCACCAAAAAGAAAAGAAAACACCGCCCCTTTCAACAACAGCTCCTGGCTCCAAGCCAAACGCCCCGCACCCACAGAAATAAAACCAAGATAGACACTCACCAAGCCATAAAAGACCACCCATCGCCCCCAAAACCGCCATCTTGTAACCCCACGACGCGCAGCCAGCTTATCAAGAAAAACCAAAGCAACAGCAAAAAGGCCCCAAAATACCACCAACAGTACAAGCCACAAACCCTGCGACATTTATATCTCCCCACAAATAATAAAATGAAAGAAAACGCTCAATTAAAAAAATACCCCAATTAATTAAAAAAAACACCTAAGTGTCACCCAAAACGCTTTGCCCTTAGATCAATAAGAGCAAAGACAAGACCAAAGATCAAGCCCCACAGAACATAAAGCACCCAGGGGATTGAGAACCAAAGCCAGCTCAAACCCAGATGCTCCGCCATCCCATAACCCCACTGAGAGGCAAGACCCACAAAGAAGCAAAAGACACTATTTTTAAAGAAAGCCTTTTTTGTAAGCCCTAAACGCTTCATAGCGATACGCGCACTGATATAAATAGAAGCCACGGAAAGACTCATCATGCCTAAAAGCATCAACAACGGCAAAATGACCCCATCAAGCGACATCACTTAAAGCTCCCCCATTAAATCACGCAAGGAAAACGTTCATGGTGCAACAAAACATCCCTCTTTTCAAGAACAAAAAAACACCCAATCCCCCCCACAAATCCCCACGCGCACACTCTCCGCATACGCACCCTGCAATACGGGGCTTTCACACATCTTCTCCCCCACATCAGCCCACATCTCCTTCTACACCCGAACCGCAGCATGGAATTCATATAATCCACACACACACCAATACATACCTTCCTCCATACCCCTTCATGATAGCCCAAGCAACATTTCAATTTTTTAAAAAACAAGCCGACGTTTATGTGGAATATCCACCCCAAAACACGATCCTCTAAAAAAATGCCTTCCTCATCACACGCGCAGACTTCGCTCCCTGACAAGTCAAAATAAAGAAAAATGTACTTATAATGGTCAATACATCCCGATTCGAGAACCAAAGCCAACTCAAACCCAGATGCTTTGCTCCCAAAGAAACAAAGAAAAAGATAAGTACCCAAATGCAAATAAACAGCAGAAAATTCAAAACACGCAACGCCCTCTGCAACAGAGTATCGCTCTGTTTGCGTAGAAAGAACTCCAAGAGCCCCTTCAACAAGAGTGCAAAGACCAACCCCATCAAGAACATCACCCTGACGCTATCCATATCCCTGATACCCACAGCAAAAAGCATAAGGATAACAGCCATCAGACAACAAAATAGGATCGGCTTCACGAACTCTTGCCAGAAAACCAGCAGTCTCCCCACACCCCAATGCACCAAACCAAGGACAAGCCCAAAAAGGCAAGACACCAACAGTACAAGCCACAAACCCTGCGACATTTATATCTCCCCACAAATAATAAAATGAAAGAAAACGCCTACGATGTAAGCAAAAACCCCATCCTTTTTAAGAACCAACCTAACATCACACCAACACACAGCGTTGCCTCATGAAAAAAAGTGCTCATAAAATGAACAAGAAATACAAAAATGCAAATCGAACCCCACTCATTTGAAACCCAATGCCAAGGCACATCAAGATGCTTCACCTCCCCATATGCCAAACCAAGGATAAAGCCCAACAAGCAAATCAAGGCAAAGCTTTTCAAAGAATGAAATCCTAAACCCAAAACGCCCTCCCTCTCTATAAACTTGCCCCTTTATAAACAAGCCCAAGGATAATGCCCCAAAGGACACAAAACACCCATTTATTTGAGAACCAAAGCCAAGTCAAACCAAAATGCTCGGCTTGCTTATAAATAAAATCCGAAAGAGCAGCCAAAATGATGCTAAACAACACCATCTTGAAGAACAAACCCTTCGTTACACCCCGCCGCTGCATGACTCCATAACTAAACATAAGGACAATGCCGGGAATGCCATAAAATGCCAAAGCGCGTAAAAAGACGCCCCACGTCATCCCAAGAGCCTTCATTTCTATATAAATAGCCACAGAGACAAAGACCACAATGCCGCTCAACACTAATCCCCTCAGAGACAAAACCCTGCGCACCATCACTTTCCTCCCGCATCAAGTCACTCAAGAAACACATCACTCAAGAAAAATATCCACACGACAACAAAAGACAATGCAACAAAACACCCCTCTTTTCAAGAACCAAATCCATGGTTTTTCCACCCCCCCACAGCACAACAATCCTAGCCACACTCCAAGACCACACCCCCTCTCTCCACCCCCAAGCCCCCCACCTTCTCTCTAATCCTCTCTTTTATGAACATGCCCTGCGCCACTTGCCCTTACACGCCTCAACGCACACCCTCAGCAGCCCACGCCACCACCCACGCGCCCCAACCCGCACCCGCAAATAACCTAAGCGCCCATACACGCCCACACATGCCAACCCATGCCCCCTCTCTTCACGCCCCCTTCCTCCTCCACGTCTCCCCTCTCACGCCCTCTATTCATGAAACCAAGCAACATTTTTTAAACGAAAATCAAACGATAATTTATTCAAGGAGATGATATGAACCATCAAGAGAAAAAAAATACACCCCTTCTTAAGCCTTACGAGAACGCCCCCCAAGAGAAAGAAAAGCATAAGGGTCATTTAAAGACGCAAGAAATCCCCCTTGAAACCAGCAACCCTTATTTTCAGCCCACGCATCCAGAAAGTTCCAGCAACCCGCGCACCATCAAAGCCCTTGTCAATGCACAAAGAAATCCCATTGCGCTTTTATATGCGAAGGGACATCTGAGTAAGGCCCAATATAAAGCCGCAGAACGTTTTTATTTTTACTGGCGACACAGTCAGGCAAACCTCCACATGAGCCTTGACACCACCCGTGAAAAAGTTTCCTGTAGCCAAAGCTATACCCACCCCATTGAACGGCAAATAGAAGCCTCCAATCATTTAAAAACAATCAAAGTACAACTTGGTATTCTTGGCTATTCACTGCTTGAGCGGGTTATCGGTTATGGCCAAGCGATCAAAGAATTAAGTCCTTCAAAACGCAAACAAAACTCCCTTGCCGATCATTTACGAGATTGTTTAGACTTACTTGCCTTTCATTGGGGATATGCAAACCATAAACATTCTGAATAATCCCTCTCGCCATTCAGGGCAGCAGCCGACGTTGCCCCACTCTCAAGGGAAAATTTCCCCACACACGCCGCGCAACACACCAAATGGTATCCCCCTCCATCTCCACCACACCTCAGACACACGAACCTCACAAAACCCCGGCAATCAAGAGGCATACCCTTTAAAAAAACAAAGCCTCTCCCCCCACGCTGGTCCATAACTATGAAGGGCTTGTTCGTTTTTTTATTGAAGCATAAGTATGGTTGCATGCCTCATAACATCTTTAAAGACTTAATTGACAGTGAATTTCAGAATAAACATTCAATGGAAAAGAACTATTCATGACTTTTTAAGGCATAAAGAGAATTTTTTTTGTAAAAAGTATTCTTTATATTGCTCTATTTTCAATTCTCTGCTACTTATAAGAAGTAGTCTTGTTTAAAGGTGAATTTTTGTATTTAATGCATTTTTTTTAGATTTACTTTTTTTGATATTTCTTATTACCCAATGTTGAAAAGCTTCCTGTTATTGCCTTCTGTTTGTAGCGGAGGGCTTTTTTTTATGACTGTATTGTCTTAAACCTTCTTAACTTTGTGATATTCTTCCATAAGATCTCCCTGCAAAATAGGTCATTCTTTTGTCAAATTGACTGAACATTCCTCCCTTCAAAGGACGAGGAGTCTCAATCGGGCCTGCAAACAGCCTGGGTTCTTATCCCTCTTGGCTTCTCATTCACTTTTGGTTTTCCCATGCATAGAATTTACCTAAAACTTAAAGCGCGCTTATCGCGCTTAAAAATATTCACCACACCTTCAAAAAAAACACTTCAACCTATCAGGCTGCTTTATACCCCCCCACAAAGGACGAGGGATTTTACAGCATACGCTGTTTTACGACACAACAGAATCACTGATATTAGAATCGCTGATATTTTTTCTTTATTGAAAGGCTTGTATCATGGCAATTGGGTGATGGATTCGTTTTTTATTGCTCATCTTAAAAATCTTAGAATTAGAATTAAGAGAGCCAACGCTCTTAAGCTTCTCTTCCTTCGACGCTGTTTTATATTGAGTTTATCAACCCCTCCCCTTACCCGTTACAAACAGCAGAACCCCAGGAGAGCTCATGTAAAATAAAACACTTCAAACAAAATGATAAAGAATCATAATGCCTCTTAATCAACACTATCACGCTCCAAGAACCGTCATCACGAACGATCATCTCCCCCCACAGCCTCTCATATCATTGAGCACTGGCAAAATGTATGATGAATGCCGCCTTTCTCTTTTATATATGAAGCGTAAAGATGGGGAGCGCAATAAGTTTGATATCATTTGGGATTTATCCCCCTTCACCGATAAAGCCGCGAAATGGATATGACGCGTATTGAGAAATATTAAAAGATAGCCCCCATATTCCGTTTGGAGCGTTCTGTTTTGCATGAGAAGCATTCCTCCATGAGAACTCTCCTCCTTTAGAGAAACAAAAGCGTGAGTCGCAAAATGTGAGAAAAGCGCATAGCACCTCATATTCTTCCCACAAGTGTTTTCTTTCTGCTGAGATAAACCCAAAATAGCTGTACCAGCCTTCTCCCCTTATCGAGATCCGCCTCCCAAAATACAAAAGTTGATTATGATAAAGCAGCATTCTTTAAGGGCGGTATTCATAAAGCCGTTGAAATAATTGAAATATTAAACCACTGCTATTGGTACAAGCAAAAACCAAACTATAGGAAAATGCCTCATGAATCTTGCATGACTTAAGAAAATCAAAAAAAAAACAAAAAAAAAGCACAAAAATATCTTAATTCTCATAGAGATCTCAGTATTCATTATAAAGACATGATCAGTGAGTCTCACTCTATAACCCTCTCAAATATTAGGAGACACAGTAAATATCTATAGTAAATACAAAAACCGGTGGAGATAAAATAGAAAATGAATCTCCTGGGCTTTCTCTATTTTTATGAGATATGCCTTTCCCTATGGATGCGCTCTGCCTTCAAAGAGTGCACCCTTCCTCTCAAGGGATACATGCCTAACCCTCATGGCACGTATCCAATCTCATAGAGGGTGCACTCTGCCTTCAAAAGAGTGCACCCTTCCCCTCAAGGGATACATGCCTAACCCTCATGGCACGTATCCAATCTCATAGAGGGTGCACTCTGCCTTCAAAAGAGTGCACCCTTCCTCTCAAGGGATACATGCCTAACCCTCATGGCACGTATCCAATCTCTAGAGGGTGCACTCTGCCTTCAAAAGAGTGCACCCTTCCCCTCAAGGGATACATGCCTAACCCTCTCATGGCACGTATCCAATCTCTAGAGGGTGCACTCTGCCTTCAAAAGAGTGCACCCTTCCCCTCAAGGGATACATGCCTAACCCTCTCATGGCACGTATCCAATCTCTAGAGGGTGCACTCTAGCCCTCATAAAGAGTGCACCCTTCCCCTCAAGGGATACATGCCTAACCCTCTCATGGCACGTATCCAATCTCATAGAGGGTGCACTCTGCCTTCAAAAGAGTGCACCCTTCCCCTCAAGGGATACATGCCTAACCCTCATGGCACGTACCCAATCTCTAGAGGGTGCACTCTAGCCCTCATAAAGAGTGCACCCTTCCCCTCAAGGGATACGTGCCTAACCCTCATGGCACGTATCCAATCTCATAGAGGGTGCACTCTAGCCCTCATAAAGAGTGCACCCTTCCCCTCAAGGGATACGTGCCTAACCCTCATGGCACGTATCCAATCTCTAGAGGGTGCACTCTAGCCCTCATAAAGAGTGCACCCTTCCCCTCAAGGGATACATGCCTAACCCTCATGGCACGTATCCAATCTCATAGAGGGTGCACTCTAGCCCTCATAAAGAGTGCACCCTTCCCCTCAAGGGATACATGCCTAACCCTCATGGCACGTACCCAATCTCATAGAGGGTGTATTTAAGCATAAAAAGAGCGCACCCTTCCCTTCACGGGGTTGACACAACTTTCACCACATCTCATTTTAATGAACCCTCATTTTTATAAATCTTTAGTCAATGGCACAAAAAGAATTTTGTTAGCAGTTCTTTTGTCACCCATCTTACGGGATTCCACTTCCGGACAGAGCTTTCAAGCTTTTTTAAAATATCCAAAAATGGAATCAGAAAGAATTGATTTAGGCAATTAAGAGTAAATTTTGTCAAAATATAGACAAAGTTTATTCTTTTTTATGACTGTTGTATTTTTACTATAGTCATTTAAAGTGAATCTATATATGATCCGTATCGATATTTATTTATAGAAATAAATATAGGAGAAAACTATGAATATCAGATATTTTTTCGTAGCAGGGGCAATCACAAATGGTTTAGCTCTTGCGATTCAAAAGTCTGATCGTATAGTCAATAAACAGCCCTCTCCTATTGTTGCTCCTTATACTGGTGAGAAAACGCATTTACAGTTTTTAAACCCCGTAGGGAGCCCTTCGGATACATTGAATATACTGAGAATAAATAACAGACAAGAATCAATAAACAATATATATGAAAAAGCAAAAAGTTTATTGAATGCAATAGTTAGTTTTTTAGGATTGATTATTGTATATTTTATAAAAATAATTGCTGTTAAAATATAAAATACAAACAGCGCTTAAAATAAAATTATATACATTTTGTATACATTGAAAATTAAACAAAAAGGCCCTTTTAAAAGAGGACCTTTGTTTATCGATATTTATTTATAGAAGTAAATATAGGAGAAAAAAACTATGAATATCAGATATTTTTTTATAGCGGGGGCGATTACAAGTGGTTTAGCTCTTGCGATTCAAAAGTCTGATCGTATAGTCAATAAACAGCCCTCTCCTATTGTTGCTCCTTATACTGGTGAGAAAACGCATTTACAGTTTTTTAAACCCGTAGGGAGCCCATCGGATACATTGAATATACTGAAAATAAATAATAGAACTGCATCAGAACAAGCATTAATAGATAATATATATGGAAAAGGAATAAATTTATTAAATGCCTTCGCTAGCTTTTTAGGCTCCCTTATTATATATTTCATACAGCTGATTTTTACTAAAGCATAAGACACTAAAAGTTCTTAGAGTAAAATTGTATACATTTTGTATACAGAGCAAAATTAAATAAAAAGGCCCTTTTAAAACGGGGCCTTTGTTTTTATTGATCCAATGTTACTCTCCTAAAAGACAACATTTTTTACTTTCCCACATTTCAAAAGACAAAAACTTTAGATCCCAGGCTCTCCCCTCACACCTCTTTCATTAATGATGGCCACAATCTCAGTTCTTCCAGTAAATTCTCTGTTTTCAAGAAAATAGCCTTGGTACCCTCCACACCATAGGATTCATGTCCAAGCCTCGATGAACAAGGCACTTACACGAAAACACCACAAGTTTTCATACCAATATCCACACCTGAAAGGAGTATCGCCACGCCGTCAAAGAACGTTTTTATCACGCTCTCTCCCCTATAAAGAACGAAATTTCTCAATCTATATCAATTGGCTATATCAATTGGTAGAAAATCCAGTTTTTCTTGAATCGTTTTCGCCTCTTGCATACTTCACCCCCCACGCCGGAAACAACAGTGTTTTCATAAGCTCTATGGGAAAATCTTGCCCTCAAATATTCATCATACACTTTTACAAAAAACAACAGAATGTGTAAAAGATCACCCTACTTAAAACCATAGCATTTTACGCAGTCAATCATGATGTATTCTACTTTATTCAGCAGAATATTTTCTTATCTCTAGCGTGCTTTTTTTCACATAATGAAAGCATAAAGCGCGTCTTCTAAAAAAAAAGAAATAGACTTCAAAAAAACAAGAAAAGGACAAATTTTCCATCATTTGTCCGCCCCTATTTTTAAGAATCAAATTATTTTCAGATTATTTTTTTAAAACATGCTGTACTTCTTGATTCTTTCGAGCCCTTTTATTTTGCTTTGGTATCAAAGCATCTCAATGGTGGCGCTTCCCCCTTTCAACAAGAATGCTTTTCTTCAAATCAGGGGGGACTTCAACAAGTGCATAAACTAATCAATTTTTATATATCCATAAATGCAGGTTCACCATCTTTGATATAAGTAATATCCGGGGAATATTTTACGCCCCCTTTTTCAAAGACACATGGTTTATCACTCACAGTGTATCCTTGTTCCCTTAATTCTTGTTTTTTCTCCTCGACTAAATTTTTATGCAAAGTGCGTTTTTTATTGCACAAATTAGGGTCTCTCACTCTAAAAATCTGATAGCCCTCCACGTCTATAGAGAACATCAGAGCAACCTGTTCCAGCAGACCGTAACTGAATTTTCCAGCCTTTTTCACCTCTTGCGCCATTACCATCGCGCGTTCCAGATGAACTTTTTCAATGGTTTCATCAAAGCCAAGTGTCTCGCCTGCCGCAAAACGTTCGTCATAAGAACCTAAAGTCTCCACATCCCCCAGCAAGGCAAGAGCACCAAGATGCAGCAAAGCATAAGGAGCCAACTCTGCTTCAGCCGTTGACCATGTTAAAGAGTCTTTTTCCCAAGGTGGAATACGATATTGAGAGCAAAGCATTTCATGCAAACAATCATCTTCCATTGTCCATTTTAAAGTTTTATCAAGGGCTTTTTTAAAACGTGCAACGCTTACTTTTTCTTCAAAAATTTCCAATCCATTGGGCACAAAATTGATAAACATCGTTGGCAAAACCCCCGAATTATGAGGATTAATGGTCTGACAAGCGGCCGCAAAAATACCACTCATAATGAGAAGCCCGCGATCAAAGGGTGAAAAGTCTTCCACTTGTTCTTCGTTATAGAGAAACTGCACTTCACGATCAGGTAAAAAGAGCGTTGCCAAATAATCTCCTTTTCCCTCAATGTCCACGGACCACCCCAAGCTTTTTAAAAGCACTGTTGCACTTTCTATCGTGAGAATTTCATGATCATCATAATCGACAAAGGGTTCTTTTTCCTTTTCCTTTAGTTTCAAACGCCTCTCCTGCAGCACGCCTTCATCTTTCCAAAACTGCTGAAGCGCGAGATCATTTTCTTTAAGCACTTCTTCCAACACGCCTTTCACTTGGACATTCATTTTCATCCGTTTAAAGACAGAGATATAAAGAGCCAAAACAAGCATGATAATAATTATGAAAACAGCAATAACCACCCAGAATGCGGGATCTAAGAGACGTACGACGATAGGATCAATGTTCATTTTTTCCCCTCATTATTTACAAAGCCCGTGCGACAGAGAACTTATTTGCTCTCGCTCAGAGAGCGCTTGGTCTAGTTTTTGAATATTTTCCTGCAATTCACACGTCACTTTTTTACGAAGCCGTAACATCACCGGAATCAATAAAAGGGCACAACCGATTATGAAGTCTGTTGTTTTCAGGATAACGGCATGCACAACATGTTGCCACCCTATCAGCTGCCAATTTAAGACCTCTGGTAATTTTAGCATCATTATCCAGATGATAATAATAACCGCAATAGCGAAGATAATTTTATAATCCTTTGCTGAAAGCAACGCTTGCTGAAACGAAAAAGAATGCGCTTCTTGCTCTGATACCCAATTTTGCTCCTGCATTTTTCCCTCTCACTCTTTGAAAAAACCCATACGGTAGAGAGCTTATTTGCTCTCGCACAAAGATTGTTTTTTTCTCGTTTCTGGATCTTTTTTTTCAATTTACGCATGATGATGCATGCAAAACCCCAATATCACTGGAATCCGGAATTAAGAAAAGTGCACAAGCCGTTATGACTTGTGTCATGATAAAAATTATAAAGAAATCATAATATTCGTGGCGCCTTAGCCCCTTAACCACCCTCTCCACTCAAACGATGAAGGAAATCCCAATTTCTCACTCTAGGCTTTAGAACCTCATACCTCTCAGCCCACATTGCCTTTAATCACCGCATTTCCTTTAATCAAGGGCGGTCGACAATTCAAGCTTTTTCTGCCCCAAAAGTCCACCCTCAACTCTGTTCAGCAAGGTTTTAGGACAAAACCCCAAAGAACATCAAAACATCTTAAGAGAAAAAATGTGATAAGGAAATCCCAATTTCTCACTCTAGGCTTTAGAACCTCATACCTCTCAGCCCACATTGCCTTTAATCACCGCATTTCCTTTAAACAATGACAGTCAACAATTCAAGCTTTTTCTGCCCCAAAAGTCCACCCTCAACTCTGCTCAGCAAGGTTTTAGGACAAAACCCCAAAGAACATCAAAACATCTTAAGAGAAAAAATGTGATAAGGAAATCCCAATTTCTCACTCTAGGCTTTAGAACCTCATACCTCTCAGCCCACATTGCCTTTAATCACCGTATTGCCTTTAAACAATGACAGTCAACAATTCAAGCTTTTTCTGCCCCAAAAGTCCACCCTCAACTCTGCTCAGCAAGGTTTTAGGACAAAACCATAAAGAACCCCAAAACATCTTAAGAAGCAAAATATGATAGAGAGCAATAACCATCAATCTCGAATTTCTCATCATTTCTTCAACCATTTTTTGCCCGCTCATGATTCCTCAAACGCTATCTCCTGTTCTTTCACACGCTTTTCAGTTGTTGTTTTAAACAGTAATATTTTCTCGCCTGCTTAAAGACACCATAATAAAGTTCCAAAATCGTTATGGGAAAACACGCAGTCCAAAGTGTCACGAGCAGAAGCACGAGACCAAATACCATGACAAGAATATCATCTATTTTTACCTATCACCCTTTTTATACCGATGCTTTTGGTGACGGGTTATTTCCCCCCGTTGCCGGTGTATTTCTTTCAATTTTCGAGTATTTTTTTTCAACAAACGCCACAATATTATGCAGACGATCAACATAATTGGAATCAAGGCAACAACACACGCGACACTCACTTCCCAAAGTAGGCAGAAAGAGTGAAAAAGGGGTGTATCCTGCCACCCTGTCAATTTTTCTTGTTCCAAAGCTGGAAAAAAGAAAATCCTGTTCCCCAGCTCAATGATGAGTGAGAGGAAACAAAGAACAATACATTCTTGCTCAAAAAAAACTCTTGCTCAAAAAAATCGTGCAGTCCGTTATAAAATTTTGAAATTTTCCCCTTCATTTGCACTTCCCTTTTTAGACAAACATATTTCTTTTCTCACGCCCACTCTTTTAAGCACGACGAAAAGTGCGATATATGCCATTCCCTTGTTTTCTGGTAAATCCCCCAGATTAAAAAAACGCTCTTACTTTCCAAATGATAAGAGCCTCATCATCATCACCAACGACAATGGGCTTCTTTCCCCTCAGACTTCTTGCCCCTCTTTGCCTGATGATTCTTCTCCCCCCTCTTCTTGTGTCACGAGAATGCGTAAACCTTGCATCTTCTCCCTCACGATCACTGCGCAAGCGCTCTGTTAGGCTCTTCTTTCACGCGTTTCAATTCCTTTTTGACGCGACAATACATTCTCACGCGCTTGAAGACAAAATAATAAAATTCCAGAATAAGCATGACAATCCCCGCTGTAAAAAACATTTCAAACAAAACGATAAAGCAAAGGAATACGATAAAAACACGGTTTATTTTTTCTTTATCGTTTTTTGAGGGATTATTTTGTCGCCCCCCCATTAAGACCCATTCCCGAAGAACCTCATCCAACTGCTGAATCTTTTTTTTCAACAAATGCATTAAGATGAAATAAAGCACCAAGAGAACAGGCATCAAAGCAAACACACACACCATGATGACTTCACGCAGCACAAAGAGTGCCAAAAGCGTGCTATCTTGGTCGACAGTCAATTTCCATTTAAATTCTAAGGGCATCAAAAGAGCGCTATGACCTATCCCAATCAGGATAGAAATAAGGCAAATGATGCTGTGCTCTTTATAAGAAAGAAAGGTCTCTTCAAGAACAAAAGAACGCAGCCTTTGCCCCCCCGTTGAATTTTCCCCCTTCATTTGCTCTTCCTTTTTTACGCAATGAGTTATTCTTTTTCTTTCTTGCACAAATAATCTCTCAAGTAAAATCCATTGTCGTCAAACAGAATGCTTCACAAGATACGTGTATTGCAAAGTTCTTATATTCCTTATGGTGCCAATCTTTCAATACCGCCCCTTTACGGGCTTGTTTTAAAGAAACCATCTTCTCAACACTCCCACACCAAGGCCCACCACAGCCATTTCATGATGGTGCCCCTAAATACTCCTATCCATAAAGGATATAACAGTAACACTCTGATCAATATATAAAAACCATCACCCCCATCGCTTTAAAAGGATCATCTAGCGCCATCATAACACCTCCACCTAACCCCACCGCCACAAACAACCACCCAGCCTCAACAAACAACACCCCAGCCTCCACAAACAACCACCCCAGCCGCAACAAACAGCCACCCCAGCCGCCACAAACAGCCACCTCGCCTCCACAAACAACCACCCCAGCCTCCACAAACAGCCACCCCAGCCGCAACAAACAACACCCCCAGCCTCCACAAACAGCCACCCCAGCCGCCACAAACAGCCACCCCACTCCACGGACAACCACCTCGCCCCCACGGACACCCCCCCCAGCCGCAACAAACAGCCACCTCGCCTCCACAAACAACACCCCCACCGCCACAAACAACCACCCCAGCCTCCACAAACAGCCACCCCAGCCGCAACAAACAGCCACCCCAGCCGCAACAAACAGCCACCTCGCCCCCACGGACACCCACCCCACGCCCCACGACAAGCCACACCATTGGCGGCTGCAACAGCCTATTCTTGCTGCTGCCATAACAACCTTTTTGAGAATGTTCATAAAAGGCATTTTTATTCTTCTCTCAGCCATTTCCCCCTCCTCCCACTTCATGACATGCAAGAAAGTGATTTATGCAATCTAAAAAATTCAATCTAATAAAATTTACAATGAGAACATCTTAACGCACTCTCATGCAACGAAGAGCCAATGATCATAAACATTCACAATAGAGCTCTTTCATTTTCATTGGAGATCTTGCAAGCCAATAGACGATCCCTCTGAAACAACTCTTTTTGTGATAAAGTGTTTTAGCATGAATGAAAGTGCCAACGTTTTCTTTCAAGTTTTAGGTGTTTTTTTAAACAATACTGTTAAAGTCGCTTCATTCGATCACCATGCGATACAAACACAATGGCTCTTTATAAACAGCATGATGATATGCATCATTTTTTTACAATCCACCATAAGCCTTGCATAAGACTTATCATGAAAAAGGGGAAAGCTTTTGAATAGAGCAATTGTTTTGGGGTCTGTGCGTCAACTTTCATGAATATTAGCCAATTATTTAGCGGATTGCCTCGTGAAGCGGGGTACATCCCTTCATTGGGTTGATTTGCGTGCCCCCCCCCTTGCCGATAACAAATCCAGATCATCATCAAGATGAGACTCATTTCCAAGTGCTGCGGTCCGCCAGTTTGTCAAAACCATCGCAGCGGCTCGAGGGTATTCTTCTCACAAGTCCCCTTTATCAAGGCTCATATTGAAACGTTTTAAAAAATTCTCTTGATAATTTAGCCTATAATGCCTTTTTAAATAACCCTGTTGGGCTTATCTCTCATAGGAGAACCACCCCAAAATGTGCATAACCGTGTGAGCATCTATTGCTGCTAGTGCACACGCTTTATGGGTATGCCCTCCAATGTCAAATCGCCTCTTCCAACGAGGATTTTGCATCAAATGACGAAGGTTGTACTTGGCAAGTTATAAGTAAAGAGATACAAACACGTTGTGAATGACTTTCTGATGAAAAGTGCACATTTTTAAAGCAACGCGCTTCAAGCAAAGAGGGAGGGGACATGAAAAAAAAGGAACCGCACTATCGTTATCTAATCGTAGGGGGCACAGGGATGCTTGCTCCTTTGTGTCAATCCCTCAAGCCAAAAGAAGCCATTATCGCCGCACGCTTTCTTTCGCATAAAGTCCAGTTTGAAGCGTTGCAAAAACAGCATATGTGCGTACCGTTGAATTATGATTGTGCAACATCACGAACACAATTTTTAGAAGCTGTGAGCCAATGGCGTGATCTAAAATATTGCGTATTATGGCTTCATTCGCCCGCCCATGCATTTTCTTGCGCGTTAATTGAGCAGTTGGCTCTTTTGCCTCACCCCCCGTGTATTCTTCATATTTTTGGTTCCAACACTCATGATCAAATGATTATTGAGTGCGCACACAAAAACAAGGTTGATTTCATCCCCATTCATTTAGGACAAAAAACAACATCAAAAGGTTTACGCTGGCTACCCCATAAGGAGATAAGCCAACAAATCCTGGACACCATAAAATACCACATGAAAAAACAAAATGTATAATTCAATCCCTACTTTTTCTTTTTTGACAAAGCAGGCCCGCTTGGTTTTACAGTTCTGCATTTTTACGATTTTACTTATTTACAGAAAAAAGCAAATTTCCAATAACCATCCCCATTGAAGCCTATTGATTGGCATCAGGCCCCTTCAAACAAAGGCAAACGTAAAATGAAAAACACCGTATGACACTATGCCCCTATGCCCTCTCTAAAAGCCGTAAAGCAATAGCATGATCTAAAATGATGCCTCTCCTCATAACGAATGCGATACACACTTTTTCAGCACAGCGTCTCATCGCCGCGTGACCTTGTGATATGACATCAAGCATCTGATAAAAGAAATATACAATGCCACAACAGCTATCGTTCAAAAAATTATCAAGGATTATCCAAAGCACAGAAAAAGACTACTGCAAATCAAAGTCATGATGCTCCGACTCTATTGAGAAAAAAGCATCCCTTTCCAGTTTCACAATTTTGCTCATTTACACAAAACAGCAGAGAGCTGATAAACATTCCAAGCCTATCGCTTTAATCCCTCTTCAAACAAAGGCAAACATAACATAAAAATACACCGTATGACACTATGCCCCTATGCCCTCTCTAAAAGCCGTAAAGCAATAGCTTGATCTAAAATGATGCCTCTCCTCATAACGAATGCGATACACACTTTTTCAGCACAGCGTCTCATTGCCGCGTGACCTTGTGATATGACATCAAGCATCTGATAAAAGAAATATACAATGCCACAACAGCTATCGTTCAAAAAATTATCAAGGATTATCCAAAGCACAGAAAAAGACTACTGCAAATCAAAGTCATGATGCTCCGACTCTATTGAGAAAAAAGCATCCCTTTCCAGTTTCACAATTTTGCTCATTTACACAAAACAGCAGAGAGCTGATAAACATTCCAAGCCTATCGCTTTAATCCCTCTTCAAACAAAGGCAAACATAACATAAAAATACACCGTATGACATCATACTCCCTATGCACCCTTCAAAACCATGAAGGAATAGCTTGATCTAAAATGATGCCTCTCCTCATAACGAATGCGATACACACTTTTTCAGCACAGCGTCTCATTGCCGCGTGATTTCATTGTAAAATTCAAACGTTTAATAAAAAAGCAAACAACACACCGCACATGCACCTCATACTCCTTATCTCTTTAGCATCATTTCACACACGGCTTTCCCATCACCCAATTTTCCACACGACCCCTTTCCTCCCTACGCTACTACACGCCATTCCAACTTATTTACAGCGCTTCCCTAGACACACTCTCTCTTTCACCCGCTGCCCTACAACCCTCTCTCAAATATCTTGTCTCCATTCACCTCTACGCCTCCATTAGCACCCTTTTCGCTCAACTATCCTTCCCAAATCCACCATACTCTTGATAAGTCACACACTTTTGCCTTTACAGTTCCACGCTTTTACGATTTTGCTTATTTACAGAAAAGAGTAGCAAACTGATGAACATTCCAGGCTCATTATCCAAGTCTATCGCCTAAACCTATTATTGGCATCAGCCCCCTTCAAACAAAGGCAAACGTAAAATGAAAAAACAACGTATGACACTATGCCCCTATGCCCTCTCTAAAAGCCGTAAAGCAATAGCATGATCTAAAATGATGCCTCTCCTCATAACGAATACGATACACACTTTTTCAGCACAGTATCTCATTGCCGCGTGACTTTATGGTAAAAAGCGTTCGATAAAAGAAATATACAGCGCTACAACAGCTATCGTTCAAAAAATTATCAAGGATTATCCAAAGCACAGAAAAAGACTACTGCAAATCAAAGTCATGATGCTCCGACTCTATTGAGAAAAAAGCATCCCTTTCCAGTTTCACAATTTTGCAAATTTGCAGAAAATAAAAAATATCATCTCCCCAAAAAACTAAGCTGCTTTCCTTCTCTTGCATCTCCCCCACCGATCTTCATCTTTCTTATCTTTTCAGTGCCCCCTCATACCTTCCTCAAACCCCATGCTCTACACACGACTTTTCCATCACAAAATTCTCCACACGATACCTTATTCCCAATATTTCAACACGCTATTCCAACCTTTACGCCTCTTCCCTAGACACTCTCTATCTTGCACCCGCAACCCTATAACCCCTCTCTCAAATATTCTATCTCCATTTACCTCTACGCCTCCATTTGCACCCTTTTCGCTCAACTATCCTTCCCAAAACCACCATACTCTTGATAAATCACACACTTTTGCCTTTACAGTTACACGCTTTTACGATTTTACTTATTTGCAGAGATTAGTAGAGACCAGATAACCATCCCAAAACTATTGATCACCAGCCTTTCCGCCAGTTCTCTCACCATTTCAATCTTTTCATCCCTATCCATTCCAACTTATTTACGCCTCTTCCCTAGACGCTCTTTATCTTTCACCCGCTGCCCTACAACCCTCTCTCAAATATCTTGTCTCCATTCACCTCTACGCCTCCATTAGCACCCTTTTCGCCCTATCATCCCACGACCACCATACTCTTGATAAATCACACACTTTTGCCTTTACAGTTACACGCTTTTACGATTTTGCTTATTTGCAGAAATGAGTAGAGATTCAATAACCATTCCAAACCCATTGCCAAAACCTATTGATTGCCATCAGCCTTCTTCAAATAAAGGCAAACATAAAATGGAAAGAAACAATATGCCCTCTGTATCTCCCCACGATATAAAGGCATAAAGATTTGGACACGGCACGGGTAGAAAGGTTGCAATGGTGTGGGGGCGTTGAGAGAAAGGCTGGTGATCAATAGTCTTGGAATGGTTATCAACTCTTTACAGTTTTCTGTAAATAAATAAAATCGTAAAAGCGCGGAATTGTAAAGACAGGGTGTGTGTGCTTTATCAAGAGCATGAAGGTTGTGAGAAGGATGGAGGGAAAAAGAAGAGATGAATGAAGGTTACGCGCGCTTTTTCAGCGCGGCATTTAATTGCCGTGTAACCTTATAATACGAGATCAAACGCTTGATAAAAGAAATATACAGTGCCGCAATAGGTATTATTAAGAAAAAATCAAGAATGCCCCCCAACAGAGCCATCAAAACCACCGTGGACGCTACCGCCATACCGTAATCCATTTTATTCTCTTCCTTTTATAAATTGATTGATTGGGGTTCTTTAGTCACTTCTTCCAATTGCTGAATCTTCTTGTTGAGCCGAGAGGTTAAAATTTCACGAAGGATGATAATAACAGGAACCGTTGCTAAAATACATATCCATAAAAGAACAAAGAAAAAAAAGAAAATGTACATAGAGATAAATCTCTTCTCATCGATCGAAAAATTCATCTTTGTATAGAAAGTCACATAGACATAAACTTTGAACACCATAATGATGAAAGAGAGGCATGCGTGGATGACATAATTTTTTCGCGAAAAAGAGAGCCATTTTTTAAACGCATGGGAACTTATTTCTGTGTTCAGTGCTAAGTTTTGCTGCACGATCTCTTTGCAGCTTTTTTTAGAGAAACAAAAACGCTGCGGCTGTTCTTTCATCAGACGTCTTTGTTCTTTTACTCTGAAATAGAACCTCAAACGCTTGAATAAAGAATAATAAGGCGCCACAATCATCATCATGACAAAAAGAGCAAAAACCGTCACAACCTCGAGAAAAAAACAGCCAAACGGTAGAAAAAAAATAAAAAGGGCAACACCCTCATTTCTCATGGCGATCATCTCACCGATTGATCTTTAACGGCTGTGTTTCTGCTTCCAGTTTTTGCTTTGTTTTTTCCAATTTACGCTCTTTAAAACGACGAACTCCCCAAAGGATCGGAAACGGTGTGAAAAGACAAAACCAAATCAACATCGGTAAGAGAAAAATAAGAGAACCAATCCCCTCCCATCTTGTCCACTGCAACGGCTGTCCCAAAGACTCTGCACCGGCAGGAACTTCTAAAGCCATCATGATAAGGCCCGTATAAAACATTGTATAAAAGGAGCGCCCGATCATTTGATCCCTTTCCACCCCCTTACAGCTTTCCACTAAAGATTGCGTAAATTTTTTGAATGAAAAGAAAGACTCTTCAAATATTGCGTTTTTCTCCTGCATTGATCCCCTCTGCATTTTGCATGCGCCATTTTAAGTTTTATTTAATTTACCTAAATTCTTTATTTTTCTCAATAATTTTTTTCATTAATCCCAATTTTTACATCCATATATTCTACTTTCCCATCCTTCATGTAAAGAATATGGGGACGAGCCTTTTTCCCATCAACCTCACAAATCGTGTCCTTTTCGTAAACCGTATATCCCTGTTGCCTTAATTCTTCTCTTTTTTCTTCGAGCAAATTTTCGTAACCAGAGCGTCTTCTATTGCACAAATTTGGATCTGTGATTCTAAAATAGTCATAACTCTCCACCTCCATAGAAAAACTCTTTGCCGTCTGTTGAAGCAGATCATAACTGGGCTGTTTTGTCTCTTCTACCGCCTTAGCAATCGCTATCGCGCGTTCCAGATGCTCTTCTGTAATGCTTGTCTCAAAGCCCAACCTCTCACCATTCATAAAGCTTTTGTGATAGGAGTCTAAAGTTTCAACATCACCGACCAAAGCGAGAGCCGCAAGATAACGCAGCGAATAAGATGAAAACTTAGGGTCCACAACTTTGTGTTCCCACGGAAGAATGTGATATTGAGAACGAAGCATGTTGCCAAGATCAACCTCGCCCATAGCCTTTTCGAAAGCTTTCTCAAGCGCATGGCGTAAACACCCCGCACTGACCTTTTCTTCAAAAATTTCCAATCCCTTCAGATCAAAACTCAATTCGAGAGCAATCAATCTTCCAGAATTATAAGGATCAATCGTTTGGCAAGCCGCCGCATGGATACCAGAAACCACCGCAATGGCACAATCAAATTGCAGATACCCCTTCTCAGCATTATAAAGAAACTGTACTTCACGATCTGGTAAAAAGAAGGTTGCCAAATGATCCCCTTTTCCTTCAATTTCTACCCTCCCCCCCAAACTCTTTAAAAGTGCTGTTGCACTTTCCATCGTGAGAATTTCCTCATCAGCAAGAGAAAACGCTTTGAACTCTTTTTCCTCAAATGATGGCTTCATCATCGGTGTTTCCCCACTGGACGACTCAAAAGCAACCGGTTGTTTATAAGCCACGCGTCTTAATTCTTTTGTCACTTGGCAATACAATCTCACCCGCTTGAAAGCAGAGTAATACAATGCCCAAATAAACATCATGCACACAGCAGAAAGCAGCGTGAAGAAAAAAATGCCGACACCCCACGAGAATAAAACAACTATATCTATCATTTTCCCCTCCCCTTCATGTGCTTTTTTGTCGATACGCAGCCGCTATCCGCTCCCAAGTTGCCTGCTCTAACTGATCAATCTTTTTGTTCAACAAAACCGTGAAGATGACACGAACCACAAGAGCAAAAGCAATGGGGATGAACATCAAAAAAAACTCTAATATAAACTCCATGCTGAAAAATAAAACTATCGAGATATTTCCTTCCCATCCCGTCAACTTCGACTCAAACAACATGGGTATTATGGAAACCGTTCTCAAAACTGAAATAATGAAAGCAATATAAAAGATAACTTTATAATTTTTGCGTGTCAGAAACGCTTCTTCAAGCGAAAAAAAACGTGGTTCCCTTCGTTCTCTATCCCATGTTGCATTTTGTTCATTGCTTCTCATTTTTTACCCCTCATGTGTCTAAAATTTTAAGCTATTTTCATTGATTAAAACTTTTGTCCTTACAATGAATTCAATTTTTATATCAATTCATCACGATCAATCGCTTGTTAGATCAATCACTTGGTCTTTCCTCATCTTTTATGCGCGATAGCGTCTTTTCCCTTGCCTCTAAACATCACACCAATAAAAGCGTGCCCTATAATACATAAAATATAGAAAGACCAACTTTCATTTTGCCCTCTTCTTTACGCTCTTATTTTGTTAAGAAGGAATTTTTCTCCGCTTGGCCAATTGCTTGATCCAACTGATCGATCTTTTTTTTCAACAAACGCGTAAAGATGACACGGACCACAAAAGCAATAGGGATCAATAAAACAAGAAGCACCGATATAAAAACCAATATTAAGATGAGAATGAAGAGGCTATAATTCCACCACCCTGTCAAATCCCACTCAAATAACAGCACAAGCACTATTTTAAAAGCCTCAATCATAAAAGTAATACAAAAAATGACTATATAATTTTTACGTGTTAGAAACGCTTTTTCCAAAGAAAAAGACCGTTGTTCTTCATCCGATATTGAATGTCCCCCCTGATGCCTCATTTTTACCCCTCATTTGTCTAAAATTTTAAGCTATTTTCATGAATCGACGCTTTTGTCCTCCACAATTTTTATATCAATCGCTTTTATCCCCCATCTTTTATAAAAACAATATCAGAAGTGCATAAGAGTCTACTTTTTTCCCATTGACTTCAACCATCATGTTTTCATCCCTAACAGTGTATCTCTATTGTCTTAGATACCTATTTTGTCTCCTCGAGACATTTTTTATAAAAGAGATCTTTCTATGGCATAAATTGAAATGTCTGGCTCTAAAATTCTGAGTGGTGTTTTTTCCCCAAGAGAAGTACCTTTCAAAAAAAGAAGCAAAGCGGTTCAAGAAAATCATCCGCGCGTTGCTTTGTCTTGAAAACAGCTTAAGTTATCAAGCCATCACCAAAGCCTAGCCACGCACCTTCTCTTAAACCATCCTCAAAGCATGGTGGAAATGGATTTTATGTGTGTCTCAAAGCCCAGTCTCTCACCGTCCCTAAAGCTTTTGTGCTCAAAGGGTCTCACCACCGCCCCTCAAAGCGCGAAAGCCCCCCAAGATATGCACAGCATAGAATGCTTTATTTTCTTCTTTTTCTTCACTTTTCTCCCTCATCTTCATGAGAGAGTTCATGAGAAAGGATCATCAGTGTTTTTTTCTGCTCAACCTCTTCTTCCAGTTGTCGCATCATTTTCTTCAACTGATGATTTAAAATAAAAAGCATTATAAAAACAATGGGTAAGAATAAAAAAGTACAAGCCAACATCCATGCCAATGGCTCTAAGAGAGTCGCAGAAAAAAAATCCTTCCTTCTCCATATCTTAACGATAACAGCAATAACTGTTGGAAGTGTCACCATGACGGTCGAAAGATAGAATATTTTTTTATAATCGCCCCAAACAAGCGAAAGCTGTTTTTGATCAAACAGGCTGCTACTTTTCATTTTTGGACGATCTGTTCTAAGGCACTATCGCGTTCATTCAACACGCATTTCAGTTCCTTTTTTACGCGGCAATAGAGCCGTGCACGCTTGATAAACAGATAATAAATGACCAAAATTGGTACCCATATTAAAGCATTTAAGGGTGTAAAGACTAGGAAAGAAAGGGCTGCTAATACTATCATACTACTCGTCATTTTGTCCCCCTTGCACATTTTGCATACGGATTTCCTGGTCGCGTTGTTTGATTGCTTCTTCCAATTGTTGAAGCGTTTCTCTCAATTTTCTCGTTAATCTTATGCACACCATGCCAATGATCGGAGACAAGAGAAGAATTCCCATCGATATAACGCTCAACAGCATCATGATAAAGCCAATCCTATCACTTTTCCACCATGCCAAATTTGCGATAGAGAAAACCGATTCTAGAAGAGAAAAGAGGATAAAGACAAAAAGAATTATTTTACATTCTTTTGAAGAAAGAAACAGAGATTCTTTGAAGTTAAGAAAGCGCATTTTTGCATCAAGGATCTCAAGCGCGAGATTGTGTCTTTTCATCTCTCCCTGATCATTGCGCAATTGTTGTATGGCTTGCTTTTGTTGCGTCGTCCTCTTTTTCAATTCTTGAGTAAGTTTAAAGGACAACCTCACATGCCTGATCAACCGATAAGGCAGCCTGACAATGACCATAAACATTAAAATGACAATAATGATGAGTCCTAAAAAAACGAAATGTCCTATCATAACGTTCCCTCTTTTTCCCTATCGCATTGATGTGCAATCATCATTTTACTTTCTACTCAAGCAAATTTTTTTCATTTCTTCACTGCTTTTTTCACGCCATAATAAAAGGAGATTATGGAGAATTAAAATGACAGGCAAAGTGACAACAATACACGTCCACAACCCAAACAGCAGCTGCGCGACCAAAGAACCAATGTGAAGCAAGAAAGGTGCATGATTGTGCAAAAAAATCGCAGATTTTGGGAGAAAAACCGCAAAAATAATAAGAACTGTAAAAAGCACAAACATAACAAAAGTGATAGAAAAGAGTATCGAATAATCTTTTTTTGAAAGTTCCAAAGATTCTTTAAAAGAAAGAGCACTGAACTGTGTTGCAGGAACTGTATTCTGTCCTCGTCCCTCTGCCTGATCATACCTCAAATCCTCTGCTACACCCTTTTGTAATTTCCGCCACATGGCCCATAACAAGATTGTTCGTTTTATAAAAGAATAATAAAGTGCCAAGATTGTCATCACGGTGGAAAAGAATACCGAGAAAAATGCAGCATAAATAAAGATAATTACCCCTGCGCCAATCAACCTTCCAATGATTAAAGAAGTGCTCACATGTTCCCCCTATTATATTCTGTCAAAAGATTGATTGTCTAACTGTTGCTGCTCTGGCTCTGTTTCCCACAGCTGCATCATTTGTTTCACATCCCGTTTCACCATGGCGAGGAGAATAAAAAAGAGTGGAAAGAACGCGAAAAGAACGCCCAAAATTATTTGCGGCATAAGACATAAAAAAGCCCAAACACTATTCCACCCCGCATCACGCACATACCCGATGATAGGACTTTTAAAAGGCTGTGCAAGGTTCTCCTGAAACATTTTTTGAATATCTTCTTGTTTCATTTTCGCCATTGCTTGAAACTGTTCTTTGGATATAACGTGAAAAAATTCCCAAGGCTGCATATAGGTAGACGCGGCAAAAAGCCCAAATAAGAGGATAGCCAAGCAACAAATGATGACATAATCTTTTGTCGAGAGAGGCATTCCTTTTTTGAAATCCGCCAATTGATCCGACAATGGCTTGGAGACAAAAGCCTCATTCCCCTCATGGACAGATGGATGTTGTGATTGATCTCTCATCATACGGATAATCCCCCACTTCTAAAATCCCCACGCTTCAATATTTGACACCACGCGATCAGCGTGACGAAACTGCTTAGCACTCTTCTCATCATGAAGCAAGCGTTAATAATTCCTTTTAAGTATTTTTTTAATGCCTTGAGTACGGAACAACAAGACACCCTCCCACGCTTACAAGCCCAAACGCGCCTTTTTCCCTTCTGATCGATCACCAACCCTAAAGCCCCCTCCCCTTAAAGGGCGCTGTTTGACAAAACCCAATCAATAACACTTTTCAATTCAAAAAAAACATCCCCTGGGGAAATTTTACCTGCCCGCCATAAACGACAGTGTTTACCACCGCTTCAATGAAACCGCACCTATACGAGACAAAGGATAATGATCTTCCTCTCTGCCCTCCAAAGGACAAAGATTCTAAAACCCATATCAATTTGTAAACAATCTAATTGCTCTTAGTGGATTCCACCTGCTCATCACTTATGAGCTCCATTTGCATAAGGCCCTACGAACGAGCTCTTGCTTTAATATTCGCTGCTGATTTTAAATATTTAACGGATCAAGCGTTGTATGCCTTATGAGCTTTATATCACCGCCTCAAATGACAGTATTTTATCGCATAAAAGGATAAAATATTTTCACAAGCTCTTTGTGTCTTGATAAACAACACATTGATTTATAATGATGAATCATCATTTTTTTAAACTTGAATCATCACACCGCGATACTGTAAGATTCTTTCATCACATCCCCATATTAAAATCAACCCAAAGCATATCGTTTGCAGATTACAAGAGGGAGAAGCCCGTGTGGAGTAAAAACGGTACAAGAAAGACATAGCTTTTCATGAAGAGTGGCAAAATCCCGTAAATTGGGATTGAGAACTTTAAGACATGCCTCTTTAAAACAAGCCCGTGAATGCGCAGCTCCAAGGTATGTGGTTTGGGTATGTGGTTTGAGACGTTCTGTTTTACGGGAGAGATGTGCCCTCATAAAACAAAAGAAACAAAAGCGTGAGACCAGCAACATCCCACAGGACAAACAAACAATTGATTATCTAAAATTGCACCAACAGCAGCCTTAAAATTTTTCAATTCTCATTTTAAAATTTCTTAAATTAAAAAAGCGCCTCTTTATAAAATTAATAAAGAAATATCTCGTATCTCACAAATCCCGCCCCCCCAGCTTTATAAAAGCCTCTCTTATCAAGATATCTTCTTATAAAGTTTCTTTGGGTATTGCATCGCGCCATTTAAACGACAGCCACCCCTTCTTATGATAAAATCCATTAAAACGGAAAAAATTATCCTCTATAAATGATGACTATAAAAGTAAGACGCTACACCAGATCACTTGACCTTCTCAGTTTATTTTGAACCAATAAACGATTATTTTATTTGAAAATAGAGGGTGCCTTATGCTATAATGATAAAAGTGGGTAAGTTCGTTTTCTATTGTTCTCTACCCCTTCAACACCAGGCAAAATCCCTCTATAAAGGATAATCTTTAAAGAAGGCTCTATCTATAAAGGACGACTCATAAAGAATAAGATCTGCTTAAACTGCGTGATGAAGACCTGGCATCTTGGTCCTGCGTTCAAAAACAAAAACCTCACTCCCCCAATAGCAAACCCCAAAAACAAAACCTTTTCAAAGGAGGAATTAAAAAGTTTCCGCAAAACGCGCGTAAAAAAAGCTCTATCATTCCCAGATAACTCCCAATAAGCCCTCAATCATTCTATGAAATAAAGACTTCATGAGAAAAAATAAGGAGAGCACCCCCATAGAGCTTTATTTTTTCATTCACATTTGACAAAAATTTCTTTTACTTTTTCCAAAGGAGTTGAGAAATCTGTAGAAAGAAAATTCCTTGGCTATCGATGCTCAAAAGATAAAAATAAGCATGATGGGGGAAAATAACACTGATAGGGTCAAGAAAATGCTAGGAAACACCAGATGATCTTTTCGCTCTATAATGTTGCTGTTCTTTACGCTTAAAGACTTCGTTTCTCCTTTGCTCTGCAACAATTCATATCCCCAAAGAATTTTCCTCCCCACAGTATTTGCCCCCCGTATTTGCTCTCCCCTCACTATTTACTCCCCCCCCCTCAATATTTACCCCAAGTGCTTTTTACAATCACTGTCCCCCAAAAGTAGACAGTTTATTTTTCATTCAAATGGTTAAGTTCATGAAAATAGGTAAAAAACGCGGTAGACCGAGAATAACAGGCAAACTGAGAGAGCCCAATGGTCGTATTTCACGTGCCAAAGGTCTCCGAAAATCTGCATCTCAATCAGCCATTGAAATGCGTGCAAAACGCTTTGGTTTGAGCCTTGAAGAAGCGAAAAATCCGCTTGTGGGGACCTATATTGGGCGTCTTTGTTTGCTTGGCTATAAAGATGCTTCATCAGGCATCAGTAAAGAGCAATATGAAACAGCGCAACAATACTTGCAAATCAGAAACGACTATTTATGTGCCAAAGGTTTACCAAATGGCTATTATGATGGCTTTAAGCCTAGCACATCTGATGAGAAAGCCAAAAAGCAATGGGTTGCTCTTTCAACCCAACGCTATGAAGCGATGCAAGAAGCCATTAAAGAAGCACAATATCTGCATCGCCAACACAATTTTCATGCGGCATTACAATATCTCGTGAGTGAAGATCAACCACTGCCAACGCTTGTTGGCTCACTGCGCATTATTCTTGATGCTCTTTATAAACATTTTGACTGTTTCAGCCACAAGCGCCTTCGCTAAAATATCCTTTGTTGTCCGCCCCTCAAAAAAGAACAAAGATTCCACAACCTACGCCCCGTTTGCCAAGCCCCCTCTTTCAACCGGATACACTTGAGATCCACAGAGAGCTTGCCTTTTCATCGGACTTTCAGATTTGCGAACTTAAAACGGCGCGCCAATAAACAAGCTTAAAAACAGCCCTCACGCCCTCAAAAGCACATCACAACCGATCCAAGAAATATATGCCCTCAAAGGACAAGACGGCATAACAAGACAACCCCCTCTCTTCAGACATTCCCTCCGTTGTAACCAGCCGCGCCTTTCATACACACTGCCCCCCATGGTAATTGCCGTGACAACCTTAACACTTGAAGTCCACAGAGAGCTTGCCTTTTCATCGGATTTTCGGAGTTGCGAACTTAAAACGGCGCGCCAATAAACAAGCTTAAAAACAGCCCTCACGCCCTCAAAAGCACATCACAACCGATCCAAGAAATATATGCCCTCAAAGGACAAGACGGCATAACAAGACAACCCCCTCTTCAGACATTCCTCCTCCGTTGTAACCAGCCGCGCCTTTCATACACACTGCCCCCCATGGTCATGCCGTGACAACTTTAACACTTGAGACAATTCATGATAGGCATTTTGAGTTCTTTCCTGTACAATTTATAAGGCTTCCCCTATTTTATGACATACAAGATATGATTTTGCTTCAACATAAGTTTTAAATGAGAAAATTTTACGTATTTGGATCTTTCATTCAAGATGAATAAAGATTAAATGATCATTATCAATCAATCTATTGATATTAAAAACAACAGGTTGGCTTTTTACAAAATGAGTTGATTTTTTTACAAAATTAAAAGCATGAGCTTTTAAACCAAAGAAAAAGCCCTCAGCAACAATCTACCCCCCCTATCAACATCTAGATTGGCAACAATCCACTCCCCATCTACGCCCCTCGCTCATAGGACAGCCACCACAGCCTCAATCGCTCCACACAATCGCAATAATCTCGCCTTTCTCCCCCACCAACACCTGCCCCCCCAACCTGCCAACCCCAACCTGCCAGCCAAAGCCTCCCCAATGGCATTGATAAAGAACCACGGATTTCAAAACGACAACTTAGCCTCCCCCTCGCCCTTCCTTTCTCAAAAGAAAAAATGTTCTTTGCCGCATCAAAAAACTTTCCCATAAAGACAGCATATTTTACGGTACAATCAATGAATTTCTATAGATTTATTTCCGCGATAAAAAAGCAAAAATAATCGTTTTTCTGTTGACAAAATATGAAAAATCGTATTTAATGACGGATGCGGTAAAGGGGTATTTGTGCCCTAATTTCATCATAAAATGTTTCTCTTGTGATAGGCTGTTATAGATTGTTATAAAACAGTGTATTTTGCAGCAATGTATAAAATGGTGTGAATTTTTACCATTTGAGAAGATTAAGCAGTGACTAAGGGTTTAAAAGTTTACTGTCTGACGGTATCTTCCTTCTTTTTTTAAATTGTCTTTCTTTTGCATCACAAAAACCAGTATTTTGAGATGTTCAGGGAAAACAGTATCCACACCCCCCCAAAAAATACCCCAAAAAACACCGATGTAATCTCTCATAAAAGTGATGTGCAATACACGAACAGCAATAAGCTAGAGCTGTTTCTGTTGATACAGAGTACATTTTATTCGCCCCACACTTCAAAGCCCCCCCACTTTAAAGGGCGCGGCTTTTAAATCCACGTTGCTTTGTAAAGAAACGATGGTTTTTGGCAAGATGCACTTTTGATCCACAAACCTTTCCCCTTAAAATTTCCCCATGCTCTTCACTCAAAACTTAAAAGCACAATAAACAAACTTAAAAACAACCCTCACGCCCTCAAAAGCACTTCACAACCGATCTAAGAAACATATGCCCTCAAAGGACAAGACGGCATAACAAGACAGCTCCCTCTTCAGACATTCCCCCTCCGTTGTAACCAGCCACTCCCCTCATACACACCGCCCCCAATGGTCATGCCGTGACAACCTTAATACTTGAGATCCACAGAGAGCTTGCCTTTTCATCGGACTTTCGGAGTTGTGGACTTAAAACACGCGCCAATAAACAAGCCTAACAATAGTTCCCACGCCTCTCACCACCATACCCACGATAACCACACCAGCCCCCCCAACAACTATATCGGCAACAATCTTAGCCGTCACACCACCCCCTATACGACAAACACCTCCTATACGACAAAAACCATGGGACCCAATCACCAACAAAACCGCAATGGACCACGCTTATCATGCATCAGCCCAACACCAAGCCCCCACCAACACGACTCCATCAAAAAAACAACACAAGGTCCCAAAACCAACACCAACCATCTCTCCCAGAGGAAACACCTTACTTTTTCGCACCACTGCCCCTTTTTTCAAAAGAGGAAGAAAACTATGACACGCAACGCAACCTTTATGAGAAAATTTTTATAGAGAGGAACCAATCAACAGCCACTCTAAAAGCCCCCATACCCTTCAATACTCAAAACGTATCAAGGAGGCTTACCTTATATCACAACACCTCAAAGGACCGTGTTTTACGGCTTAACAGTATTTTTCAGCATAACAGGATCATTTGATAACAAATGATTTTTCCAGAAAAAAATCCAAAAGAATGTTCTTTAAAAAAATAGG
The DNA here is from genome assembly GCF_028618665.1 of Bartonella sp. AU16XJBT. Lineage (GTDB taxonomy): Bacteria > Pseudomonadota > Alphaproteobacteria > Rhizobiales > Rhizobiaceae > Bartonella. The sequence continues at coordinate 162,063 of NZ_JAQITF010000004.1, read as the reverse complement.
CATTATTGTATACCAAACACCGATTGCGGATGGTTTCATTGTTTCACACGCAAAACTGTTGAAAAAAGCTGTCATCTCTTCATTGAAATAAGCCATGCGATAGAAATAACTTAAAATATAAAGATAACGTTGCAAATCCCCCCAAATTTCTTCCAATTTTTATAGATTTTACAGCTGTAAAAAATATGCGGATTTTTTAAAACTTAAACAAAGCCTCAAGCTTTAAAAGCCTTCTTATAAAAACGCTTTTAAATAGGATTTTTCCTTAATTTTCAAGAGATAAAGGCTTTCTTTCAAAACATCATTTGGTCAGAATTTAAGAAAATAATATTGGCCTATCGCCCCTCAAGAGAAAGGTTAATATGATGAAACCACAAGATTCAAAAGACGTTCCCCCTCACTCCTCACAAACACTCGAAGGAGCAAGCGCACAAGAAGGAGCAAGTGCACAAGAAAGTCCGAGCGCAGATGCATCCTTAGAAAATCTTGCGACACATTTAGAACGGCTCAATATCGAAAAAATACACAATACCCCCTTCAACCGTGCGGAATTAAAAGATATCATTAAAGGCTTAGAAAAGCATAATGCTAATGGAAGTTGGATCAAAAATTATTATGATATTTTAGATCTTTATATGATGCCAGCCTTAGTCGATCAAGCAAACCGTAAATATCCAGAGATGAATCTTAAACTTACAACCCCCCCTGACGGCTTTGCCCTTGCTCTCAAAGACACACTTGAGAGCGGCATAAAATCTTCCAGATTTATTGTTAATGCGCAAGATAGAGGCATCCATTTTGCAGTTGTTGATCATCAAACCATCGGTGATCAAACATCTTTGATCTTTTTTGAACCGACCTCACTGCGTGAAACGCTCCCCACATTACTCGCATTAAGGACACGACAATCCCTTGAAGAGCGGCAATTTCCTCCTATTCATTTTTCCACAGCGGAAATGGACATTCAACGCAGTTCCTCTGAATGTGGAATGTTCAGTTTAAGCCTCGCCAAAAAGCTTTACCTTGAATCTCAAAGATTAGAAAGACTGCATAAAGATAATATTAAGGGCGTATTATTTGAACCGGATACGCCTTTACCGGCTGAAAAGTTAGATCCCTATCTTCCAGCCCGTTTATACAAACACGTGCAAGGAAGAAGACGTCTTGGAGAATATCTAAAAGCCAATCCAGAAGCAGCCCATGAAAAAGTCAACAGAAAAGGCGAAACTCTTGCCGAGAGGTTTGAAAGAAGCTTAGTGACAACAGAGAGAAAAACGGTCTCAATTTCACAACACAGAAAAAGAGCAACGGAATACAAATCTCTGATGATGTAATTGAGATTTTTCTCTATTCCCTCCATAAAGAATGAAACAATGCCTCTTTACGGCTAAGTTTGCGATAAGCAAAGCGGCTTTTCCGTTTAAAAGAGGTAAACGACAAGCAACGTGTCTCTTAAAGACAAAACAGAGTATTCTATAAAAATTCTATCAAAATCAGCCCAGAGCCCATATTTTAAAATGAGCCCATATTTTAAAATTTTGAAGAAACAAAAAGCACGCGAGAATTGTAAAAACCCCGCCCGCACCTTCTTATAAAAACAGCTAAAAGATGATCTTTTTTCCTTAATTTTCAAGAGAAAAAGGCTTTTTTCTTTCAAAACATCATTTGGTCAGAATTTAAGAAAATAATATTGGCCTATCGCCCCTCAAGAGAAAGGTTAATATGATGAAACCACAAGATTCAAAAGACGTTCCCCCTCGTTCATCACAAACACAAGCAGGTCCGAGTGCAAATGATCCTACGGAAAATCTTGCTACACATTTAGAACAATCCAACAGCGAAAAAGGAAGAAATATCCCTTTTGATCGTGAAAAGTTAAAAAATATTATTGCAGGCTTAGAAGATGACATTTCAACGGGGCGTTGGTTCACAGCTGATTATGCAAGTACAGATCTTAAACTGATGCCAGCCTTGGTCGATCAAGCAAACCGTAAATATCCCGACATGCGTCTTCAATTAGCAGAATCATCTCACGACTTTGCCCTTAAACTCAAAGACACACTCGAAAACGGCGTTCAATCTTCCAGATTTATCATTTACACAAAGGATAGAGGAATCCATTTTTCAGTGATTGATCATAAAACCATCGATGACAAAACATCTGTGATATTTTTTGAACCTACAACATTCAACAGTATGAAACCAGCGGTGCTAGCATTAAGGACACAATTGGCCCTTAAAGCACATGAGTTGCCCAACTGTTCTTTTTCTATGGTAGAAATGGATATTCAACGAAGCACTTCTGAATGTGGAATGTTCAGCTTAGCCCTTGCGAAAAAGCTTCATAACGAATCTGCTAAATTAGAAAGACTGCACAAAGATAATGTTAAAGGTGTCTTATGTAAACCAGATACGCCTTTACCTGCAGAAAAATTGGATACATATCTTCCAACCACTTTTTATAAACACGCACAAGGAAGAAGACGTATTGAACAATATCTAAAAGCCAATCCGGATGCTGAACATGAAACAGTCAACAAAAAAGGTGAAACTATAAGGGAGAGATTTGAAAAAAACTTAGAAACAGCAGAGGGAAAAACTGTTTCTGTTTCACAACATAGAAAAAGAGCAACCGAATACAAATCTCTGATGATGTAATTGAAACGTTTTTACTTTATCCCTATACCATATCCATAAAGGATGAAGCAATGCCGCTTTACAGCGAGGAATGAATTGCTATTAGAAAATCTGCTTTTCCATTTGAAAGAGGTAAAGATGCAAACAATAAGCAATTTACCTCTTAAAGGCAAAACAAAGCTATTCTATCAAAGTGAGCATGTTTTAATAGAGTACTATACAAATTTAGAAATGCACGGGGATGCTCAAATTTTTACATTCAAGAGAAGCATAAGCCTTACGCAACGCTCTGAAAACACCCCTTTTTAACCTCACCTTCCAAGGTGCAAAGGCTTTCTTTCAAAACATTGTTTAGTCAAAATGTAAGAAAATAATATTGCGGATCGACCATCAATATGGAGGCTAATAGTATGAAGCCACAAGATTCAAAAGACGTTCCCCCTCGTTCATCACCAACACAAGAAGAAGCAAGTGCACAAGAAGAAGTCAGCGCGAATGAATCCTTAGAAGAGCTTATTGCCCGTTTAAAGCAAAACTCCCTCCAAACAAAAGAAGAACATGTCACCCCAAATTCTGAAGAATTACAAGCTATTATTGCAGGCTTAGAAGATGATCTTATCACCGGCCGTTGGATTTTTGCTGATTATGAAGATACCGATATTAGACTGTTGCCGGCTCTCGTCAAAAAAGCCAACAGCAAATACCCAGGGATGAATCTCAAATTGGCTCTTACAGCTGAAGATCTTACCCACGCACTCAAAGAAACAATTGAAAGCGGTGCCAAATCTTCCCAATTTGTTGTCAACATGGGGAGCAGAATCCATTTTGCGGCAATGGATTATAAAAAAGTTGATGACAAAATCTCTTTTATTATGTTTGAACCGACAACATTTCAGAATATCGCTGCTTGCAAACTAGGGATAAAAATAAATCAAACCCTGCAAACTCTTCAACTGCCTCCTTATTCTTTTACCATGGCCGAAATGGATATTCAGCGAAGCTCTTCTGAATGCGGGATGTTCAGCTTAAGCCTCGCCAAAAAGCTTCATCTTGAATCTGATAAATTAGCAAGACTGCATAAGGATAATGTTACGGGGCTATTATGTGAACCCAATACGCCTTTACCGGCTGAAAAGTTAGATGCCTATCTTCCCGTCAGTTTATACAAACATGCGCAAGGAAGAAGACGTCTCGAACACTATCTAAAAGCTAATCCGGGCGCTGAACATGAAACAGTCAATAAAAAAGGTGAAACTATAAGGGAGAGATTTGAAAAAAACTTAAAGGAAGAAGGGGCAAAAAACGTCTCTGTTTCCCCCCACAAAAAAAGGATTACGGAATACAAATCTTTGACAATGTAATTGACGTTTTTTCCTATTTTCTCTTCATAAAGAATGAAGCAATGTTGCTTTACAGTGAAGATTTCTCTAGGAAAACCAGCTTTTCTGTTCCTAAAATAAAAAGAGCAAACAACTTGCCTCTTAAGAGCAAAACGCCGTTTTCCTATCAAACCATTCCCTCTTAGAATTGTATCAAAATTCCAAAGCTCTTATTCGCTCAAAGCTCTTTTTAACAACGATCCTATTTAGATATGCAGAACGCTGAACCCATGGAATACTTTCGTCTTCAGTAAAAGCCTATGTCTTGTTTTCCTGAGAGTGTCCGCTTTATCTCAAACGCCTCCACCATACCCCCAAACAACCGCAATGAACCAGGCATACCGTGCATCAGCCAAACATCAGCCCCCACCAACAAAATACCATCAAAAAACCAGCACAAGCTCTCAAAGCCAAACCATCTACCAAGGGAAACACCACCACAAACACCCCATTTGCTAAGGAAAACATCACCAACCATTATCCACTTGGAATGTCATAACCAACCTTTTGATTTCATCAAAGTTTTACGTCTCTTCTATTCTTGAAGCGAGAAAAAATTCATTTTTAATCTTTCAACCAGCCTCACATGACCTGTGAGGCTTTATTTTATGGAGAAGCAAATGAGAAAAATATCACCAAAAGGGCTTGCACTCATTAAACAATGGGAAGGATTGCGTTTACAAGCCTATAAAGATGCCATCGGGGTGTGGACAATCGGTTATGGCCATACCAGCACGGCTGGCAAACCGTTTGTACACAAAGGCATGGTCATCACAGAAAAACAAGCCGAAGAAGTTCTTTCTCAAGATTTAAGACAATTTGAAAATACCGTTGAAAAAAATGTGACGGTTTCCTTAACAGATGAACAATTCGCAGCACTCGTATCGTTTTGCTATAATGTAGGGACAGAAGCATTTTGCAAGTCGACCCTGCTCAAAAAACTCAATAACAGCGAATATGAAGCTATCCCTTCCGAATTACAAAAATGGACCAAAGCAGGGGGAAAACGTCTTCACGGTCTTGTGCACCGTCGTGCAGCAGAAGCGGGATTATGGGCAAAAGGGGCTTATGTTTCTCCCAACTATCAAACCGTGGAAACAAAAGAACCCATGGTTTTTTTCAAAGCAGAAGCGCTCACACCCATTATTGGTTCTTTTTCTGGACTTGGAGGCTTATTGGCCGGCAATGGTCCCATCCAATGGGCTTTAGCAACCATCATGGTTTTAGCCGCCTGTGTTGGTATTTTCTTTGTGGTAAAACGCTTTCGGGAGCAGCGCTTATGATGGGGTGGTTGAAAAAAAATTTGATGATAATGGGCGCGGCTCTGACCGCTTTTTTTATCGCTTTAGCAAAAGCTTTTACGCTTGGAAAGAAGCTTGAACAGCAAAAGCAAATAGAAAAAACGCTAAAGTCATCAACAACACGGCTAGAGGTGGAAAATGAAATTAATCAAAAAAGTGATCCTGATGTGCGCGCCGCTCTTACTCACTGGTTGCGCAATAAAAACAATAAATGAGCCTTCATCTTGCGTTGGTTGGCTGCCCATTTATTTAGACCAAAAAGATCTCAAAAACATCAGCTCAAATCTCGCCAGAGATATTTTAAAGCATAACAAACAAGGGGAAGGCTTGTGTGGGTGGAAACATGGCTAGAAAAAAAGTAGAAAAACAAACAGAGCTTACAGAAAAGGAAAAAGAAATTCTTCAAGAAATCATCATGACTTATAAAAGTATAAAAGTGATGTCACGCTATACGAAATGGATTATATTCATTATTTTCCTCTTAGTGCTTGATTTTTCACGCATTATGGATGCGTTGGCAAGTATTTTTACACAAAAATCAAATATTCAGCTCTAAAATAAACAATCAAACATGAGACGTGTTCAATCTTAAAAAAATATCCGTTATTTTTTAAAAACACGGGAAGATTTTATTGATGATTTTTCACGTCTCATGGAAATTTACACACTTTACAAACACTCTTATGCAATAAATTTTCAAAGCATTATAGTGACATTAATGCTATCGGTATGAGAAGAGATTAAAAAAAACCATAAGGAAGAAACTTAAGCTGACGCAAGAGAATAATCTTGAAAAACAAACATGCCAACGTGCATTTTTTAAATAACGTATTGATATGCAGAGAATTTTATCTTCATCATCCATACCATTAAAACCACTCAAAGAGTTTTCTTTTAAATAAACGCATCAGTAAGCAACAAAAATCACCTTATGAGATACACCCCTCCATCTTTTATTGAAGCATAAAGGATGTCTCCTATAAGTTTCATACACTTCCCGTTCCACACACCAGCCCCGTATCACGCACCAACCCCATACCACACACCACCCCCATGACGAAATAGGCTTGAAAGCACAAGGTCTTTTCCCTACTGCTTTCTGTAAATTTGCAAAATCGTAAAAACGTAGAGCTGTAAAATGAACCATAAGAATGTGCACTTTAGCCCCCCATACCCCATACCAGCCCCGCATCACGCCCCCCCTATACGACAGACACCATAATCCCAATCACCAACCCAACCGCAATAAACCACGCTTATTGTGCATCAACCCAACACTCGCCTCGACCAACAAGACTCTATCAAAAAACCATTACAAGACCTCAAAACAAACCCCAAACCATCTACCAAGGAAAAACACCGGCACAAACAACCCACTTTACTCTTACAACGCAATTTACTGTTTCGCACCACAGCTCCTTTTCTCAAAAGAGCAAAAGAATGATGACACGCAAAGCAACCTTTATTGGGAAGTTTTTACAAGACACCAGCAATTAACTGTAACTTCTAAAAACACCATCCCCCGTACACACACCAGCCCCGTATCACGGCACCAATCCCCCCGCGCACCACGCACCAACTCCGCACCACGCACCAAACCCATCACGAAATAGGCTTGAAAGCACAAGGTCTTTTCCCTACTGCTTTCTATAAATTTGCAAACTCGTAAAAACGTAGAGCTGTAAAATGAACCATAAGAATGTGCACTTTGTAAGAAAAATGACGGGTGTAATAAGGAAGGTCGAGAAAAAGGCACAAATGAAAGGGATGAAATAGCGTGCTACTCGTGGAGACATCAGAGCTGTGATATATTGGGAGCTATAAGGATAGACTATTAAAGATAGAGGATTAAAGCAAAGATAAGGCGAAGCTTCTTTTCCACGTAAAAAAAACCGCTTTCCAGAACAAAAAAATAATTGAAAAATTTTTCTTCTGAGAAGCTGATTTACGCAACAACTATACTTTATTTCAGCCCCAAAAAACCTTTTTAAAATTACTTGATAAAGCAGAGCATTGCATATTTCTTATTGCGATTGAAGTGAAATAGCCATTGAAATCAGGAATAATACTTTTTGAATGAACTTAATAATTAAAATGGAAATTAGCTGAGCACAAGAGTTTTTCGATTTATACCGGTATAGGCCAATTTGTTTTCCAAACTGAATATTGCGTATTACAGTTAAATTGACTTTACAATTATAAAGTTGTAAATCAAAATGTCTTGAATATAAATAAGGTACATAATAACAATATGAGGAGGATATATTGTTGCGGCAAGGCTTAATGTAGAGACAGAGATTTTAGCATAAGATTTTTCAATCTTGTTAAAAGAACTAGAAAAGAATGGTTTTCTTTTAAAGAAGGAAACCTTGATTAGTGCGTCAGATTCGATTTTTGATCTTAAAAAATTATGGGTACCTGTAACACCTATTATACATATTATCCAGAATTGCAATAGCCCTTGTACCATATGCGATTGCTGGAAAATTAAGGAAAAAGATTGGCATACTCCAGAAAGTTTAATACCCTTATTTAGAATGTTGAAAGAAAAAGGAGCTGCCTCAGTGATGCTTTCTGGGGGAGAACCTTTAATGCATCCGAAGCTTAAAGATATTTTATTAACGTTGAATGAACTAGGTCTGCCTGTTGAATTAAATACTAATGGCATCTTATTGCATAAAAATTTATGGATTTCACAGTATGACATAAAAGAAATTGTTATTTCTATGGATTCGACGAGTATCCAAGGATATTATGATATACGGGGGGCGAATAAATTTGATCGCGTGTGGAAAAACATTGAAACCGTTAAAAATCTTCAACCTCTGCAAAGTATAGGAATAAGAGCGACAGTTACCAAAGAGATTCTAGAAAATATTATTAATTTTATCGATTTTTGTATAAGCAAAGATGTCGATTATATCGGATTCAGCCCTCTCGATACGTCGTCATTTAGTTTTTCTAGAAAAAATAATACAAAGGATCGATCTAAGGCTTTAAGAAACAAAACTCTTCCACCAAACGCTTCACTTTTTCATTTGAGAGATGAATTATCAAGGAAAGAATCCCCCCTCCAGGTTTATATAGATAAAAAGTTTCAAGAAAAGAAAATCTCATGGACGTCACAAAATTTTGTAAATTGTATTAATTATTACTTAGGCGAAAATTCTACGTACGTTTCGTCGCCGTTAATGTGTTTATTTCCATTTTCATCCTTGGTATTGGACTATAATGGAGATTTAAAAAATTGCTTTTATTCAGAAGCTTTTGGGAATCTACAAAATTATGAGGCAATAGATTGGTCTGCTCAAAGCGTTTTAAAATCTTTGAAAGAATCTGGCGCATGTAGCGGATGTCGTGGGAAGGTATTTTGTGGATAAGGTTAAGCAATTTAAGATTTATAGTGTTAGCAAGTCTACTGCTCTAGTGGTTGCTGTTTTACCACTTTTTTTGTCAGAAAAATTGCATTTGTCGCAAGCGGATATTGTTTTAATAGGTAGTTATTTTTTATTGCTTCCTTTGATCTTAGAAATCCCCTTGGGTTTATTATCAGATGTTTATGGAAGTAAACGCGTTATTTATACTGGGCTGTTTTTCTTTCTTTGCGGTTTTTTAGCTCTTTTTATGAATTATGCATATTTTGCTTACGCCACTTATTTGTTGTGTATTACATTAGCAGCCGCTTGTTTCTCAGGTGCGGAAGATAGTTTACTCTTTTCTGTAGTACCAAAGCATCGCACACTGTTTTCCGTTAAGTCCGAAGTGGCTGCTGTTACCTATAGTGTGACAACGGTACTTATTTTTTTAGGGGGAATACTTTATTATGTGCATCCTGCATTGCCTGTGCTTTTTCAAGTCCTTTCATTAATTTTTGCTATTTTTATGTTTTCAAAACTGACGAAGGGATTAGATAGTTTTCATATCAACGCTCATCCGAGTATTTTCACAGTTATGTGCGCCAGCCGTAAAGAAGTCAAAAATCCTTATCGCTTCACTCTTATTTTTTTAAGTGCAGTTTCAGCTTTTGCTATTTTGGTTAATAATCGAACTGTTTCTATCGCATTTTCCGATTTTTTGCCATTTCAACCTGCTATTTTGGTTTCGATTATTTTTATCATTGGGAATTTTTTTTCAGCAAGTTCCAATATATTGTTTCAGAAGTATTTTTCAAAGTTTCAAAATCCTATTTTTCCCGTCTTAATGATTGGTTGTATGGTAACCATTGCTTTTTTTCTCATGTCATTTCAAATCATTGCGGCTCTTATATTAGGATTTTTGCTGCTATGTGTTTTTAAATCCGCTTATCGATCTTATCTGTCGTCTCTTCTTATAAATTCACTGATTGATCCCAAAGCTATCGCGACTGTTTTATCATTTACAGCTATTATTACAGCTGTTGTATCCTTTGCATTCAGTTTTTTATACGGTCATGTTTTTTCAACATTCTGGCAAGCTAATTTGTGGTTGGCAGTGATTATGGCTGTGATTTTTGGGGTGTCTGCTTTAATTATTTTTGTTAGAAAACAAGAAATCATTTGGTTACAGCCTGAAAATGCACAATCGTCAAAACAACATTTCTTGAAACGCAATCATCAAGAGTTTTGCTATGGGCAAATTTATCCGGAAGCATCGTGTATTAATGAAAACATCAAGGATGGCTCTTTTCGACAAAGTCTCTATCCTGCACCAAATTTGATAACACTTTGCGATGAAGTAGTCGAATGGGAGTTTATCCGAGGGACTGTATTGAGCCAAATGGATTTGCTACATCAAAAGACGATTATTGATCAAATCAATAAGATCTTTCAAGATCGATTAAGCAAGAATATAATCTTATCACATGGAGATTTACATCCTGATAATATCATTGTTACTCCTGATAGTTCTTTTATGGTAGTGGATTGGGATTTATGTCAAGAAGCCAGTCCGGAATTGGATATCTTAACATTTTTCACCAGTCCAAGATTATCTCTCAATTTAGAAGAACGGATAGACTATATTTCTCATTTGCTGTCTATATCAAAGGATGAAGCTTTACCAATGATAAAAGCGTTTGTGGCTAAAAAAATTTCTGATCTTTGTCTATACCAAAATATTTTCATGAAACAATTGGTATTGGATTATATGAACTTGAATAAGAAATTTCATGGGCGATAATATTGTAATTTGTAATAAAAATTGCAGTGCGGGCTGCAATCATTGTCCGTATTGGATGCCTCATGCAGCCGCATGTTTGAGACAAGGATTAAGGCATATAAGTGCTTTTTCTGCTGTTCCTGCTTTTGTATGCCAAATAGGAGCAAGGGTATTTCGTATCTCTGTTTGTGTAATCTTTGAAACGGGTAAACAGCCTAGTTTAGGGAGAATATGAAGGCGTAAAGGTGAAAACCATTTACCATTTTGACCATCACCTTTTAATTCGGCTTTACGGCTTTCAAAAGCATCCATGACAATATCTTTTAAATAATGAAGATGGCGCATTGCCTCACGCTTTTGTTTATTGCGTTCTTGAATAGGATCACGCCCCTCACGAAAACCGAACGCCATTGATTTGCACATTCACGGGCTTTTTTAAAGAAAAGTTTCGCAACGCACCCAATCCCATTTCACAACGGCGCCCGTGAAGGGTATAACGATAAAGCCATTAAGCACCACCATCTTTACGTTTATGAAGAAGCAAGTCAGCACCATCATACTATTTGCCAACCCGTGGGTGTTGCCGACAGATCTTGGCACTTAAGACGCTTCATAAGAGCCATTTTTACTCCTTTCTTATATAAATTTGATTCACACACTCATCCCGCTTGTGATGTGCAAATGAGTGGTTTTGATTAATTCAACATAAACAGCTTTGAAATGAGAGAAACTTGCGTTATTCGAGGGGCTAATTCAATATAAATAACGATAGATTATCATTATAAATCAATGTGTTATCTAGAACAAGAAGAAGAAAAGAAAGAGACAAAAAAAAACGGGCCGCAAAGACCCGTTTCTTTATTCTCTCTAGGGAACAGAGCTTAGAAATCCATTCCGCCCATTCCGCCCATTCCACCAGCTGGCATTGGAGGCATTGGAGCATCTTTCTTTGGCATTTCAGCAACCATTGCTTCTGTTGTGATCAGAAGGCTTGCAATTGAAGCCGCATTCTGAAGCGCAGAACGCACCACCTTCACAGGATCAACAATTCCCAAAGCAATCAAATCACCAAATTCACCGGTTGCGGTGTTGTAACCATAATTGTCAGCATTATTTTCCAACACCTTGCCAACAATAATCGCTGCTTCTTCACCGGCATTGGTTGCAATTTGACGTGCTGGTGCTTGGAGAGCACGACGAACGATATTGATACCCGCTTCTTGGTCCGGATTGTTTCCTTTAACGGTCAACGCACTTGCTGCACGCAACAATGCGGTACCACCACCAGCAACAATACCTTCTTCCACAGCCGCCCGTGTTGCATTCAAAGCATCATCCACACGGTCTTTCTTTTCTTTCACTTCAACTTCTGTTGCACCACCCACACGGATAACAGCAACACCACCAGCGAGTTTAGCAAGTCTTTCTTGCAATTTTTCACGATCATAGTCAGAAGTTGTTTCTTCAATCTGCGCTTTAATCTGATTGACGCGTGCGGTAATTTCAGCCTTTTGTCCAGCACCATCAATAATGGTGGTGTTTTCTTTAGAAATATTCACTTTCTTTGCACGTCCAAGCATATCCAAAGTGACATTTTCAAGCTTAATGCCGACATCTTCAGAAATCACCTGTCCCGATGTTAAGATAGCGATATCCTCTAACATTGCTTTACGACGATCACCAAAGCCAGGGGCTTTTACAGCAGCAATTTTCAAACCACCGCGCAATTTGTTGACCACGAGCGTTGCCAAAGCTTCACCTTCCACATCTTCAGCAATGATAAGAAGGGGTTTGCCAGACTGCACAACCGCTTCCAAAACTGGAAGTAAGGATTGTAAATTAGACAATTTCTTTTCGTGAATGAGAATGTAAGGGTCATCAAGATCAGCAACCATTTTCTCAGCATTTGTGACGAAGTAAGGGGAAAGATAGCCACGATCAAACTGCATACCTTCCACGACTTCCAATTCCGTTTCAGCGGTTTTTGCTTCTTCTACGGTAATAACACCTTCATTGCCCACTTTTTCCATGGCATCAGCAATCATTTTACCGATTTCAGCAGCACCATTGGCAGAAATAGTTCCAACTTGCGCAATTTCTGCTGAAGTTTGGATTTTTTTAGCTTTTTTGAAAAGATTAGCCACCACTTCATCCACAGCAGCATCAATTCCGCGTTTAAGATCCATAGGGTTCATGCCCGCAGCAACGGCTTTGACACCTTCTTGTACGATAGCTTGCCCCAAAACAGTTGCCGTTGTTGTTCCATCCCCAGCAATATCATTGGTTTTAGAAGCAACTTCGCGCAACATTTGCGCACCCATATTTTCGAACTTATCTTCCAGTTCGATTTCCTTTGCCACGGATACACCATCTTTTGTGATGCGCGGCGCACCAAATGATTTATCAATTACCACATTGCGCCCTTTAGGGCCGAGTGTCACCTTAACCGCATTAGCAAGGATATCGACACCGCGCAACAAACGCTCACGCGCTTCACGGCCAAATTTGACTTCTTTAGCAGCCATTTAATTTCTCCTTGGAGTTTTTCTCAAAATAGTACACAATGAAAAATTGAGCGCTTTTAATTAGCCCATAATTCCCATAATGTCAGATTCTTTCATGATTAAGAGGTCTTCCCCATTAATCTTGACTTCAGTTCCAGACCATTTTCCAAACAAAATACGGTCTCCTGTTTTGACTTCGAGCGGCACGCGCTTTCCGTTATCGTCGAGAGCGCCATTGCCAACGGCAATAACTTCACCTTCTTGTGGTTTTTCTTTAGCTGTATCTGGAATGATAATCCCACCAGCGGTTTTATTTTCAGATTCAACCCGACGAACAACGACACGGTCGTGAAGTGGGCGGAATTGTATATTAGCCATGTTTTAAATCCTTAAAACTGAACATAATTGCATTAATCTTAGAAAGTTCTTGCTAGCACTCTTAAGTCGTGAGTGCTAACGCTGTTTAAGATATAAAATCGGCATTTCTCAATGTCAAGGATAGTCATAAAATAATTTCTCTATATAATGAAGCTTCCACGTCTTGCTTCTTCTTGCACTTTCGCGTTATCTAGCTTTTTTTAAGAACCCGTGAACAAAAAAGGATCTTATCATGGTTGAAACACGTCAGGAAACGGATAGCTTTGGAACGATTTCGGTACGCGAAGATCGTTATTGGGGTGCACAAACTGAACGTTCTCTGCATAATTTTAATATTGGCAGTGAAAAGCAGCCTCTTACCATCATTTATGCTTTAAGCCTTATCAAAAAAGCCGCCGCCCTTGTCAATATGGACAAAGGCAAACTTTCTCAAAAGATTGGAAAAGCAATTGTCACAGCTGCCGATGAAGTTCTCTCTGGTGCCTTCGATACGCATTTTCCTCTTTCTGTTTGGCAAACAGGCTCCGGGACACAAAGCAATATGAATGTCAACGAAGTGATTGCCAACCATGCCAGCATGCTTTTAGGGGGTAAACTGGGAAGCAAAAAACCCGTTCATCCGAATGACCATGTCAATATGAGTCAATCCTCCAACGATTCCTTTCCCACGGCACTTCACATTGCCACCACGCTGCAAACACGCCAACATCTCTTTCCTATTCTTGAAGCACTCATTACCACTTTCAAGAAAAAAGAAGAAGAATTTGCCGACATTATCAAAATTGGACGCACCCATACACAAGATGCAACCCCCTTAACGCTTGCACAAGAATTTTCAGGTTATCGAGTCGCCCTGGAAGCCAATCTTCATCGTATTGAAACAGCCCTTGCTGATGTTCAAATGCTTGCTCAAGGTGGAACAGCTGTGGGAACAGGACTCAACGCCCCAAAAGGTTTTGACGTTGCCTTTGCACAAACCATCAGCACCCTCACAGGAATATCCTTTAAGACGGCGCATAATAAATTTGAGGCGCTTGCTCATCATGGCGCACTTGCGCATTTCCACGGAAGCTTGAATGCTCTCGCCGCTGATCTCTTTAAAATTGCCAATGACATTCGGTTTTTAGGTTCTGGTCCACGTTCCGGCTTAGGCGAACTCAACTTGCCTGAAAATGAACCAGGCTCCTCTATTATGCCCGGCAAGGTCAACCCCACCCAGTGTGAAGCGATGACCATGGTTGCAGCCCAAGTTTTTGGTAATCATACCAGCGTAACCTTTGCTGCCAGCCAAGGACATTTTGAACTCAACGTCTATAAACCTCTTATTGGCTATAACGTTTTACAATCGATAACCCTTCTTGGTGATTGCATGCGTTCTTTTGATATGCATTGCATTCAAGGATTACGCGCCAATCGCGTTCATATTCACGCGCTCATGGAGCGCTCACTGATGTTAGTCACAGCTCTTGCTCCAGAAATTGGCTATGAAAAAGCCGCTGAAATTGCCAAGGCAGCGCATAAAAACGATACAACTTTGCGCACCGAAGCCCTCAAAGCAGGCGTTTCTGGAGAAGATTATGACCGGCTGGTTGATCCCAAAAAGATGATCGCTCCCCAATAAAGAAGCCTTGAGAGAAGATGCAAACTTCTTAAACCTTACGCATAAAAAACATCGGGGCGCCCACGCCCCGATTATGATTTCTCACAGTGTTCATTTTAGGCTCTCATCCCCATTCCAGCTCTTGTCCAAAGGAGATAATGCATTGATTAATGATACTACAAGCATTATCCAACTTGAATGAACGACCTCCCGTACGATTCTCTCATTTAAAGTCCATTTATGTTGAATCAATCAAAATCACTTGCTTGCACACCACAAGAAAGATGAGTGTGTCGCGTAAAATTGCGTAAGACAAGAAAAAATGCCTCGAATGAACTATCTTAAAAACCCGAGGGGTGGTCCACAACATTTTAGAGCAGCCCTAAATGTGTGATGGTAGCGGCTTACTCTTTTATGAAGCATAACGATGGGCGTGCTCAATAGACAAACAACTGTTGGAACAGAAAAGCGTAAAGCCAGTTGTGTTATGGTTGGTGTTTTGCAAAATATTTTATAAAAAACTGGTATATCTCTCCAATTCATTGCTAGTAAGCTTTATTTTTATAACATTGTTGCCCTAAGAGAGCGCGTGCTTTTGCTGTTTCTTGTAAATCAACCGCCACCCCTAAAGCAGCCGCATATTTGAGACAAAGATTAAGACGCATCAATGCTGTTCAAGCAGTTCCAGCTTTTGTATACCAAATAAGGGAAAGGGTATCGCGTATCTCTGTTTGTGCAATCTCTAAAACAGACAGACAGCCTAATTTAGGGAGAATATGCAGTTTTAAAGTAAAAACCAATCCCCCAAGCCATCACCTTTTTACGGCTTTCAAAAGCATCTAAAGCAATATCTTTTAAAGAGTGGAGCTTACGCATTGCTTCACGCGTTTGTTTTTCTTACGTTCTTTAATGAGGTCACAACCCCTCATACAAAACAGAACGCCACCCAGTTGCCCATTTACGGGCTTGTTTTAAAGAAACATCTCTCAAAACGCACTAAAGCCCATTTCACGACGACACCCGCGAATGGTATAACAGCCCCCATGGAAATAATATAAAATCCATTGTTTCTCCCCCCATCTTTACGCTTAAGAAGAAGCAAGCCGGAACCATCATTATATTTGCCAGCCCTAAAATGTTGCGACAGCTCTTGGCATTTGAAGACGGTTCATAAGAGCCATTTTTACTCCTTTCTTCTATAGTTTTTACCCCCACGCCAGCCCCGCTTGTGACATGCAAGCAAGTGACATTAATTGTTTCAATCTGAGAGGATTTGGAATGAAAGAATCTTACGATATTCGGAGTTTTAATTTAATATGCATAGCGGTAAACTATCATTATAAATCAATGTTTTGTAAAAAGCCCCCCGAAAGGTTTTGACCTTAAGCTTTCTATCTTTCCTAAAAACAATCCGCGCCCTCACAGGGATTATGCTTGGATAGCGCACAATAAATTTGAAGCCCATCATGGCACTCTCATCCATTTCCCAAAACGCCTAAATACCTTAGCCACTGCTCTCTTTAAAATGATCAATGACAGTCAGCCTAAAGGCTCCAATCCACATTCCAACTGAGGCAAACGAGAAGAATAGTTTATCATTTTACATGAATAAAAAATCTCATGGAAAAATACTCTCCCCCTTTCCCCTTTTTATTCTTCGTATGGCACCTTGTTATTTTTCATTTCAACCCTTTTTATTCTTCATATACCCCTTTCTTATTTTTCATATTCCATTGAATCAATCCAAACGATGCACTTACATCATCACAAGAAAGCGTGGCATATCAATAAAAAACAATTGAAAAAAGTTGCTCTTCTTCTCAATTCCCCAAGACTATCGGCATACAAGAGGAGTCAACAATATTGAACAAAGAATATGAGGGGCCACCATGCACTTTTTTAATACGAAGTACATTTATATTAAGCATAAAGATAATAATCATTATGTATAATGCATTTATCGTTAAACAATAAAAAGTATTTTCGTATCTACAAAATGATATTTTTTAAAACAAGCTAAAACATTATTTATTACACCATAATGTTTTCTAAAACACAGAGAACACTAAAGAAATATATCCAAAAAAATCCTAAAAATTAAGTCTTACAAGGGGAAAAGACAAACTAAACATTGTTTTAAAAAGCCTAATGATGAAAATTTATGGATTTTAGAGTATTTTATTTTTCCATAATGATATTAAATATAGATTTTTTTAACCAATTCATGCATAATACATTATGTAATTGAAATAAATTGGGGACGTTTTATGAATACAAAATGTTTAATTGCACTATCTCTTTTCACTTTCATGACCGCTTCAACAGCGCAAGCAGCCGATACGGTAATCGTTAAACAATCACAACCGAATGTTTCAGCGCCAAGTGATTTATCACCAAGAATCTCACCGGTTATTGTTTCAGCACCTTTTTCTTGGTCTGGTTTTTATTTTGGCGGACAAATTGGACATCTTTTCAGTAAAAGCACTTTAAATTACGCACCAGAAGCGCGAGACGGAAAATGGGCTTGGGTCGATAGAGATTTATCACCAAAACCAACAGGATTTGTTGCCGGTTTTTATGTAGGTTCTAATATTGATCTAGGAAATAACCTTGTTGTCAGTTTTGATACGGATATGATCTGGTCTGGGAGAAAAGACACCCAAACGAACAGAGGAAAGAAAATTCTCGATGAATTAGACTCTATTAATGCTTCCTTTCACGAAGCTGGGATTCCTATTATAAAACCAGCCGCTCAGGATGAAACGATCCCCGACTATAATGATATTGTTGTGAGCAGTGTAACATTGAAAGAAAAGTGGGCTGGTGCTGCCCGCGCGCGTATTGGTTTTGCTTCCCATCGTCTTATGCCTTATATTGCAGGGGGTGTCGCCTACACAAAGATGCAATATATCCTATCACTTTTAGCAAAATCGCAAGAGGATTCGACAGTCGTCTTTGCTTCTGGCGATGTATTCGATAAAACAAAAACAATGATTGGTTACACTGTTGGTGGTGGCTTTGATCTTGCCATGACAGATGACATTATCATGCGTACAGAATATCGTTATACAGATTTTTTTAAACAGAAATTTGCAAATGATGAACTTAAAATAAGCAACCAAACGCATAATTTTCGCCTTGGCATCGCTTATAAATTCTAATGTCTTGTAGAAAAAATGAAACGTTTAAAAAACCCTGCTAAAAACAGGGTTTTTTAATGCCTCGCTTCCCCCTTAAAAAGACGAAGTTCTTAAAAACCAGCGCTAAATTGTCACCAAAGGATCGCGAAACAATCTAGCGTCTCAACAAGTTTCTATCCTCTAATCCTTTTATAGGACGCATTTGAACGATAAACATTTGACCCGCACACCATTGGACCATTAGTGCCCTCATGAAATCAGTGAGAGCACTGATATTTCTTTAAAACAAATATGGATATTGCGCATCAAGTACAGCTGATGATGATAACGGGACAACAGCATAAAAGAGGAGCTTGTATGTGTTCATTTTTCAACCTCTTCTTCACGCCTAAAAAGGAATGCTTCTAAATCGACAAACAATCTGTTTTTTTTCAATGTCAATTCACCTCTTTTTTGCTTAAACAAGATCATAGGCTAATGAGAATTAATTTTCTCGCCACATCTCAAAGCACAAAGATTTTAAATCCCATTTACCCCCCCCTAAAACCCCATGGCAGTTTATCAAGAAATGCAACTTTTAAAAGCGTTTCCTCTTGACGTCCCATTTCATGGGGATTCACATAAACTTAAAACTATGGCAAGCCGTGAGCTGAATATTCAATACACACTGAAAAAAACACTCTTGAACGTTTCAAAAAGCTGCCTTCTCTCACCTCATCACACTTTAAATAACGACATTTTACAACTATTCTACGCCAGAGAGACGCAATGGATATTGCCGATCTTTATCGCTGTAAATTATTACACATTGATTTATAATGATAATTAATTATTTTGAATGAGAAACCTAAAATACCCGCGGATTCTCTCATTTCAAATCTGTATCTGTTGAACCCAACAATCCCGTGTCTCTCGCACGTCACAAGCAGGATGATCTCGCGTAACGTAAAATTGTACAAGAAAGGCATGCCCCTTTTGAACCGTCCTCAAGAGCCAAAGGTTGGTCTGCGACATTTTAGGATAGCCCCAAGTAGATTGATGGTGACAGCTTGCTTCTTTATAAGCGCAAAAATGGGGGGAAGCACAATAGATTTTATATTATTTCATGGAGACGCTTTACTGTATACCTTTCACGAGCACCTTCGCAAAATGGCTGTAATGTGCCTTTAAAAATATTTCTTAAAAAAAGCCCGTGAATGAGCCATTCAATAGTATTCTGTCTTGCATGAGCAAGCGTACCCAAAAAAAGACAGGTGAGAAACAAAAGCGTGCGGCAATGCGTACTCTCCATTCTTTCAAAGATATTAATTAAGATGCTTTTGGAAGCCGTAAAGCCGAATGAAAAGATGATGATAAAGATGAAAAACAGTTTGCGCCTTTACGGCTTTATATTCTCCTTACTTGACGTCCCATTTCATGGGATTCACGTAAACTTAAAACTATGGCAAGCCGTGAGCTGAATATTCAATACACACTGAAAAAACACTCTTGAACGTTTCAAAACGAGGCTGTTTATCTGTTTCAGAAATAACTCAAACAGCGATATGGAACACGCTTCCATTTGGCATATAAAAGAAGCAACAGCTCATAGAGCTCTTATCCGTCACAATGTGTGTCTTAAAACATGCTGCGCATGAGTGGTTGGATGTTGATTTAAAAGCAGCAGACACAAGCTTTTTTAGGCAAACAAAATCATAAAACCGCTAATAAATCCACTATGAATTGGAGAGATAGTCCATCTTTTTACAAAACGATTTGCTAAACAACAACCATAACAGGAATTGGCTTTACGTTTGCTTATTCTGTAACGACATGCCCTAAACGCCTTAAATGATGACGTTTTACAAAACTGTTCTATGCCAAAATAGAGCAAGGCTATTGCTAATCTCTGTTTGTGTCATTTCTAAAACGAAAAGGCAATCTCACTTGGGGAAAATATGAAGTTGTAAAAACCCAAAAACCATTTTTGAAACCCCATTTCCAAGCCCGCTCCTATCCTTCTGCTTCGGCGAGCAAAAGCCAAGAACACTCTTTTAATAAGCACGCTCTTTTAAAGAGTGGAGATTACACAGAATCTGGCGCGTTTGTTTCTCATCTGTCTTGGATCACACCCCTCACAGTATAGGAGAGCGCTCCAAACCACGCCCCCCTCAACACTTGCTCATGCACGGGCTTATTTTCAAGAAACATTAAACCCGCAAACCCATTTCGCAACAGCAGCCATGAAGAATATAAAATCTATAGAGCACCCTCTTTACACTTCATCAAAGAGCAAGCTTAAACCATCATGCACTTTGTCCCCTCCAATGATACCCCATCACATTTAATAAGATGCATGAAAAGGCACGCTTTTCTTGGACAACTTTATGCCACACAAGCGCATCCTGCTTGCAATGTGCAAGAAGACATGGTTTTGATTGATTAACGATAAACAGACTTGAAGTGAAAGAATCCTCCAGTATTCGAGGACGTTTATTCAATAAGCAAAACAGTGAAGGCTCTTTACACATCACTGATTTAAATGCCAAGATTTTATAAATCCCAATATTTTACAAATCCCAGAGGTTTATAAATCCTATGATTTTATAAATTCATGTGATGCGACACAATAAGCTAAAGGGGGATATTTATAAAGTGGTGCGGGTGGTCGGACTCGAACCGACACTCCTTTCGGAACCAGATTTTGAGTCTGGCGCGTCTACCAGTTCCACCACACCCGCACTTGTATTATAAAAGACAGACTTGTCGATTATCTCTTTGCACTATATGAAGAAGAACAGATTCGTCAACACCAGTCTTCTCATTTTTTAAGAATTTCTCTCATTTTCTTCTCTGTTTTATGGAATATTTTCTTTATCGAATTTATAACAATTTCATTTGTAAAGTTTTTACCTCTTAAATTTATAAAAATCTCATGATATTAAACAAATTAAAGCTTTGGACGATTTCTTTAGCAAATCGGCGTACAGCACCACACTGGCTTGGTTTCATTGCCTTTATTGAAAGTTCTGTTTTTCCAATACCCGTAGATGTTTTATATATCCCGCTGCTGCTTATCCGTCAAAAGCAGGTTTATCGCTATGCTTTGATTGCGACGATCTGTTCTGTTTTGGGAGGCATTGTCGGTTGGTTTATCGGACATTTTGCCTATGACACCCTTGCCAAACCCATTTTAGAATTTTACGGGAGAGTTGAAAGTTTTGAAACTCTGAAAAACAGTGCCACCCTGCAATTTCTGATTATTTTATTGATAACATCAGGTTTTTTTCATCTTCCCCCCATCAAAATTGTCACAATTTTGGCCGGTGTGATGAGTGTACGTCTTGAACTTTTCATTCTCATTTGTATTTTTTCCCGAGGTGCACGTTTTTATCTTCTCGCGTGGCTGATTAAACATTTTGGACAAAAAGCAATGAATTTTCTAAAACGACATTTCAAATGGATTATCCTCTTCGGTTTTGTGAGTCTTGTTTTGATTTATGGAATTTTCATCGTTTTTTTAAACAAGCAGCTTTTATAAGGAACAGACCCAATGGCATGTGTTTTGTCTTCCCATTCATTTTTAAAGAAGCACCTTCATCTTGAACCCAGTAGAAAAGAACAAAGTTTATGGGCTTTTTTTCTGGCTTTTTGCTTATCCGCCACAATAGGTCTTGCCCTTGGTTTTGAACATCTTGGCGGGTATCTTCCTTGCGATTTATGTCTTATCGAGCGTTTTCCCTATTACGGTGCCGTCCCATTTCTGCTCTTAGCAGGTTTTGGAGCGTGGTTTTTTCGCATGTCTTCTTGGATACAACTTTTATTTTTATGTGTTTTTGTCTTAATGAGCATCAGCCTTGTTCTCGCCATTTATCATGCCGGTGTTGAATATGGCTTTTGGGAAGCTCCTCTCAGCTGTGGTGTAAACGCCGTGCGAAAAACCACCAATATTAACCAACTGCTTAACCAATTAAACAACATTCACCCTCCTTCTTGTTCTGAAGCACCCACACGTTTTCTTTTTCTCTCATTTGCCGGTTGGAATGTTGTTGCAAGCCTATTTTTCACCCTTATGAGCCTCTATATTACTTCAAAAGGCATTCTTTCAGGCCACAAGACATAACAATCACCCGCCCCCCACGCGCACAAGAGCATACTTGCTCTTAAAAAAAGCACCACACAGCCGCACATAGGGGCTCCAACAAGCCAAAATGACACCTATAACCCCTAGAGCCCCCATGCATCCCACACACATCATCTCCAGACCACAAGACAAACCAACCGCCCCCCGCACACAAGAGCATACTTGCTCTTAAAAAAACACCACACAGCCGCACATGGGGCTCGACAAGCAAAAGACACCCATATAACCCCTAGAGCCCCCCACGCACCCCACACACATCATCTCTCCTCAAACTTCTGCTCATTTTTAACGGATAAAACAACCTTTTGTTGTAAAATATTCCTCTCTTTTCTTTTTCATGTCTTTGCTGATTTAAGGTTGTTATCCATGTTTTTCTCTCTAAAGGGAGGAGAAACAACAAAAACAACGGATATCTGTATTTTATTGTTTTGCTTCTCTGTACTTATAAGAAACATTTTGATAGAAACAGGCGTTAGAAAAGCGATCAAATAATGCGTGAGGGGACCCATAAAAATTGAATGGTCAACCATGCCTGAGGATAAAAACACAGCACCTCCCTCGCTTACTCCTTTAGATATCTGTCACCTTGAAGCCCCCCCTACTGTAATGGAACATGATCATGCTGCCTGGCGAGAACATGAGAAATTCAGGGATTTAAATGCTCCTTACACAAAACCCCCGCATATAAAACCTCGGCTCAAATCAGCCCCTCGCATTCGACAAGTTTTTTGGTGCGATTTTCCTCATGATTCGATCTTACCCGAATTCTGGAAAAAACGTCCTGTTTTAGTACTCTCTAAGAATGCAAAACTCTACGGGAATGTTACGGTTTTGCCATTTTCGACAAAATCGCAACCAAACAATCCTGCAGCTTATGCCTTACAATCTCCGATAGAACGTAAAAAAGCATGGATTATCTGCAATTATGTGACAACAGTTTCAGTAAGCCGTCTTAGTTGTTCACGGAGTGTTCCAAGGTTATCGGAGGAAGAATTTCATAAAGTTGTTGCGCTTATGCTTAAACATTTACCTCGTTTACATCATTGTTTACCCCATTGACTTTTTTAAAGAATAAGCGTATATAAATAAGCACATACGGCATCAGCAATGGTGGCCGCTTCCCTCGCAAGGGGAGATAGGAACGGAGGAGTGGGAAACCACTCCTTTCGTCATTTAAGTGCTCCCTTTTACTTAAGATATCCAACAATATCATCATCCTAATCAACGCAAAAAAAAAGAACGGTGACAAACTGAAATGAAGAAGCTTACCCGATAGGAAGGCTTATAATTTTCCCTTAATTCTCCCTTTAGAAAACGAGTTCATAATAAACAGCCGGATCTATTCTCCTTACAGGGTTGCCTATTTCCTTCGAAAAAGCAAGAGATCACTAAAATCTAATCCGAGGTCAGTGCTTTTAAAAAAAATGATAAATCACTCACAACACACAAAAGAAGCCTATTGATAATAGCCCTCACCCTCCCCGCCTTCTCCAGCAAACATCTGCTTACCATTTGTGAACTTTCGTCATATCATTTTACAGAGAGAAAGAAGGAGAGTTTTACATCTTTCTCTAACCCAAGTAGATAACCAAGTAGAAATCAGCGCACCACCCGTTTTTCTCCTTGCACAAAGAACATCATAGTTACTACCTTAAACTTCAATGCACTGCCTCATCTCTCATAGCTTTCAGTCGCGCAAATAAATTTTCAACCTTGTCTTATCTTTTTGCCTCTCAAACCCTCTTTTCACAAAAAACTTCACCTTTTGAGAATACAACCATGACAAGCAGAAAGATTCTCGATAAATGGGAACATTTCTCATAAAAGCATAAATGCTTTGATTTATAATGATAATTTACTGTTTTGTATGTTGAGTGAGAGTCTCGAATAACGTAAGATTCTCTTATTTCAAACCTGTTTATCTTGAATCAATCAAAACCACTCATTTGCACAGAACAAGTGGGATGAATGTGTGGATCAAATTTATATAAGAAAGGAGTAAAAATGGCCCTTATGAACGCTCTTAAATACAAGATCCGTCGCAACATTGGTGGCTGGCAAAGTGTGTCATGGTGCCGGCTTGCTTCTTCACAAGCAAGAAAAGCTCCCGTATATATATAGGCTCATAGACGATAAGCTTCACATCAACAAAAAAACTATGCCAAAGATTGGATTGATTGTCTTTACTGCCAAATTTCTGATGCTCTCACCGCCTCTTTTTTGCACCCCATATCAATACCTCTTTTTTACACCCCATAAAGGATAAAAAAACTTTTCTTTGCAAAAAGAGCAATTTTAATGCTCGACTTTATTTCCAAGAAACACACCCCTTTAGCGCGAGATATATTCTCTTGCCCTATCGCCAACACTTGTCATTCCCCAACATTGATCCCCATCACACCCTAAAGCATAGGCCGTTCATCACTTCCATTGAAAAGAGATAATAGACAAGAGATAAACGAGAATGTTGATCATCTGCATATCAGCAGCGTAGCATTCCATCGAGACCACGCCATGCCCTTATTTTTCTTTTCGCATTTCCCACATGATAAATCATGAGCTATCCTTTTCATATTGTGCCATAGAGAGGGTTTTGCTTTTGTGCAAATCTTTCAAGAGAAATCCTTTTCTGCTCATAGATGACAAGGTTTCTTTATGGAGAGCGCGCATGGCGTTCAGCTTTGACCTTTTCCATAAAAAAGGTAAGTTCAAACTTTAACCAAAACGACAATACACCTATTCTAAACGATTTACGCACCACCTCATTGGCATCAGGCTGCTCCAATATCGGTGTATTCGGTGCATTTACTTGAGAATTTTTTGCACTTCCACGCCCCATAAAAAAAGAAAATATTTTGATCATATTCAATTCCATAGTGATGATTCTGGATTGAACGATGCCAAAAAAAATCAAACAAAAATAGAGGGATAAGTTATGAAAACTATAGGGTAAATTTTGCTGCCCCAAAATGTCTATTTTTCTTCCTCTAAACAATCATTGAAACATTATAAATATTTTCTTATGTAAAAACAATTACTTATAATCTAGGGGAGAAAGGTAAAAACTTTCCCCAGAAAAGGAGATTATCTTCAAGATTATCAAAAAAAGCAGCACAATTTTAGTAATCTTTTTGTTTTTTTTTGATAAAATCAATTGGCAGGTGTCTTAGGAGCCCCTCCTTTAGTTTGCCAATTCGCAACACTTGAAACCTGCTCAATAACATCCTCTTTTAACTCACCAGTTTTCTTATTGCGTAAATCATATTGATCAGCATTCTGTCGCAACCATTCTGCAAGTGTTTGTTTAACAGTTTTACTTGGTGCAGCCTCGCTCACCGCTTCCCAAGCTGCAACAGCTGCAGCAAGCTTTGGAACATAGTGTGGATGCATTGGATCTTGAAACGCATATTTTTTATCCTTAGCGTCACGAGAATCATCCTCAGGAAAAAAACGCAGGGCGCAGACCACGCGATGAAAGCCATTCTTTTAAATCTTCAACGAGAACATATGAGAAATCTGCATCTATAAAATCCAAAAAATTATAGTAAGACCATTCTATCTCTAATCGATCGTCTTTTCCTGCTGAAACAATGGCATGATAAGCTGCTCGGAAATTAGCAGTACTTTCTAATGATAAAAGAAGCTTACCTTCGTAAATATCACTCTTTTCTGGTTCTATTTTGTTGACAAAACGACATCTTCCTGGATTTAATCCAGCTATTAAAAATGCTGCGTGCGGTATTGTTAGTTTTTCAGGCAGCCGCCATAAGTCCAAACCTTCATCAATGTCCATATATGCTCCATTTTTTCTGCACAACTTAATTCTTTTTTAAAACATCAAAAACGTTTGTTAATGTACAATTGGGCTCTTTCACGTTGCAACTCATCCCATACTGTATAAAAACACAGCAGCCATACACCTCCTTGTGATCTACAAGCAAATAATTTGAATTGATTCAAGATAAGAAGTTTTGAAGTAAGAGAACCCTACTGAATTTAGGGCTTTCATGCAAGATATAAGGCAAGTTACAAGGCGATAAATTGCCCTTTATAAAGCATCAATTTTCGTGCGTAATCAAACAATTGGATATGATCATATCTCTCTCATTTATGTACTCCCTTAAATCTACCCCCTGCAATCACAGCCCAAAAGATAATTTGTTAACACTGACAGATCCACCTAAATGCAAAAGCTATAACAGTGCTGAATGTGCGTAAATATCATAAGCGTACGGACTTACACCTAAGCAGGATGCAATGCGTAAAACTATCCAAATAAAATGCTATAATGAATCATGCTAAAAGCTGTCGTAACATTAGGAGCAAAGGGGTATGAGAGTGCCGGCTTGCTCTTTTATGAAGCTTGAAAGTGAGAAGACTCAATAATGTTTATATTATTTCATGGGGGCTTTACCACTCTCCCCTTCTATATTCTTCACCTATACGCTTCACGAGCACTCTCGCAAAATAAGCTTTTGTTACTTGAAAAAAGTCTCTTAAAAAAAATGATCTCAAAGTGCAAAAGTTGTTATAGCCTTTTGAACGCATCAAATAAATGATGACGCTGATCTCTTTCTTTCCCTATATTCTTCAAGCATCAAGTACACATGAGAATGCGCCATTGAAAACTCTCTTTTAGCAAAATTGAGCAAAATAAAGCATATTTTCTCTCAAGGTTTTCACACAGCCCCTCTCAAACCCCACTTTATAAATCACCCCATTTGATAAATTCTCTTGTACTTCCTTGTATTTGCCAGATTTGCCAACTTTACTTGCATAAGCCCCAGCGCTCTTTTTTTTCCAGCGCAACCTTTTTGCACTTTTTCAGTTTCTAACTTTTAGGTTGACTTTCAGTTTATTTTTCTTCATGTTTTAGAATTATTCTAAAGTGCAAAGGAACAGAGAATGTTGAAATCGTTTTTTTCATTTGTACAGCGTAAAGCTCTGTCCTTTCGTTCAGCACAAAAAATGATGCTTCAAGCGCTCAAAGCAAAAGAGCAACATGTCGCGCTCTATTTAAAATATGCAAAAGCTCTAGAGCCTTATTCCTCTAAGGAAGCCGCGGTTTTTACCGCCATGGGGCTTCAAGAGCTTGAAAATTATAAGCAACTTTTGTGTCTTTCTTGCCACAATCGCGCCCACACAGCGGGTGGATCGGGTGGATTATGTGAGCAAACTTCTTTTATAAAAAGCAAGGGGAGACAAGCTTCCCCGAAAAAGACAGCAGCAAATCACACCATAAAAAAGCCCTCGAAAGCGGAAAAACAAACCCTTTTGACATGGATTCAACCTGGTCTTGCGGGATTAATGGACGGCTCTGTCTCCACCCTCGCCCCCATTTTTGCTGCAGCTTTTGCCACAGGAGAAACGCATCAAACCTTTTTGATAGGGCTCTCAGCTTCCATTGGTGCGGGGCTTTCAATGGGTTTTACAGAAGCAGCCCATGATGACGGGAAATTATCAGGGCGTGGTTCACCCTTAAAAAGAGGTCTTGCCAGCGGCATTATGACAACATTAGGGGGGTTAGGTCATACGCTTCCCTATTTGATTCACTCTTTTTACCTCGCCACAGTGATTGCCTTTATCATTGTTTTTTTCGAACTAAGCGCCATCGTCTGGATCCAGAACAAATACATGTCAACGCCTTTTTGGCGCGCCTCTTTACAGGTCATCATTGGGGGAGCTTTGGTTTTTGCCACAGGGATTCTTATCGGAAATATTTAAAAAAAACGTGTCCCCACAATTTCAATCTCTCATATAATTTCGATCTCCAAGAGGGGTCCCTCTTAGCAAAACATCAAATTATCATTGGAAATGCCCTTATTAAAAGGGCTCTTATGGTGCTTTGATATTTTGACCTTTAGTATCTAAGAAATCTTCTCTGTAACAAATCATTGAGATCGCAAATGCACGTGTTCCTTCATAGCCATAAGCCATCATTGGGAAGGCTATTCCGGAAAATTTCATTGGTGCTGATTTGGAATTTTGTGGATCAACAAAAGATGATAACCACGCCCTGGGGACAACCTATATCAAAAAACCTTTATTGACTTGTTTTATGGCTATCTTTTGTTAAAGTGTTATTTTTTTCGAGACCTCATATTTTGGACATACCTTGATCATGCCGAACACTGAAACCAACGCTCCTCTAAACAACCAAGAAAATGGTGTTTCTTCTCAATCTTCACACCCGGTGACTTTATTCGTTCAACGTCTTGAACACGGACAAGGTCTAGAACTTCCTCACTACGCAACAGCGGGTTCTGCCGGTCTTGATCTGCGTGCAGCCATTGGAGAAGAAGAAACGCTTGTTCTTGCGCCAGGGCAGCGTGCTCTTATTCCAACGGGTCTCATTTTTCATTTATCACTGGGGCTTGAAGCACAAATACGTCCACGCTCTGGCTTAGCTTTAAAGCATGGCATCACATGCCTCAATACCCCTGGAACCATTGATAGTGATTACCGTGGCGAAATCAAAGTCCTTCTCATCAATTTGGGTCAGGAAGACTTTTCCATTCAACGGGGCATGCGCATTGCCCAAACAGTCATCGCCCCCGTAACCCAAGTCAATGTTTGCGCCATTGAACCAGAGCAAAATACTCAAAACCATAACGAAAGCCGTGGAACAGGCGGTTTTGGTTCAACAGGACACAACTAAACAGCTCTGAAAAATCTGTTTTTAAAGCAATACGGGCTCACGACTCTTTCACGTCCCGATCCCTTGATTTTTGCGTCTCTTGGGCTTTTAAAACGCCGAAGGTGTATGCCGTTTTATGCCCAAGACGCCTTGGTTAAACCGGACCCTTAGAGCGGCATCCTTTTTTCTCCTATTTCTTCTCAAGCTTCACACCCCGTTCCTTTATCCATTCAGCATCGTAGCATTTGAGACAAGAAAACTTTCTTGCGATGGCTGGTTTTACTGATCTTGATAAATATACAAGCCCTTAGAGAAAAAAACCTTTACACGTAGTGCCCTTAACACGTCTTTCCTTGATCACTTAGGGCTTTTAAACTTCTCAAGCACGCATCCTTCCACGCTTCTCATTTAGCACTCCCCTCACATGCCCCCTGCGATGATTGACGATGATAATTGAGACAACACATCATCTTGATTGGATTAAGAAGAATTCATTGTCTTGTAAAATGAGCAATCCAAATGCCATAAGACTTTTTCATGACCAATCTGTTTTTTCATCCATCACCCTCCAAATTTCTTATTTGTTACAAGTCCATTAAGCGCTGCTTGCCCGTGTAGATAAAAACTGGAAAAATGCCCTATAATAAACCTCACCAATAACCGTCACAACATTGGAGGAGTATCATGATATCCACTTTCTTTCTTATGAAGCACCAAAATGATAGTGCTCAATAGATTTTTTTATTCTTATTTTATGAGAACATCATCCATGAACACCGTTGCAAAAGCTTTTAGACGCATTAAGACACAAAGAACAATGACAACGGTTGATACCGCATTTCTTGCGGCACTATGATAATATTGAGAGAATTTTGTCATCCGATAAGACTTAATTTTACGCTCTCCAGCGCATGCGTGATTTAATTAATCGATGAGAGTTCCATCATCAATTTCACTCTGTAACTTTGATGAAAGTGCTCTATTTTCTTCAAAATTTCCTTGTTTAAAAGGCGCTTTTTATCACGGGGCGGAAGCTGTTCCAGAACTATGCGCATTGACGGCATCGCTCATTGTGACCGCCTTCACATGGCCCACCACGTTAGTGCCCGCTCCCTCAAGGGCACCGTCTGCCACAACAGGTCCATTTGTCGCATCAGCTGTTTTATGATTGCCCCCACCTCTTGCAGCAAGATTGGGAGAATTTTGCAATCCAACAAGACCAATTTTACGATATCCAGCCATGCGTATTTGATTTAATAAATCGATGACAATGCCATAATCCATTTCACTATCTGCTTTGATTAAAATTTTTGTTTCTAAATTTTGCTTGGTTTCTCTTAACAAAGTTTCTCTCAAGGCTGCTTGTTCTATAAGATGATCATCAATGTAAAGAGAATGATCTTTTTGCAAAGTGACATAAAGGGGCTCATCAGGTTGAACCACTGAAGGCGTTTGCGTTATAGAAGGAAGTTGAACAGGAATGACAGATGTTGCCAATGGTGCGGCAACCATAAAAACAATCAACAACACCAACACAACATCAATAAAGGGCGTCACATTGATTTCACTGTGCAACCCACTATCCTCTGTTTCCCAATCATCATTAAAGCTTGCTTTCATTTTTTATGACTTTTCTGTTGTTTTTGTCGATCAAGTTCACGGCTCAAGAGCCTTTCAAGAGCAGCAGCGATATCCCCTAAATCACTGCGATAACCATTCAAAGCACGCATAAGGCTGTTATACATAACAACAGCAGGAATAGCCACAAAAAGTCCAATCGCCGTTGCAAATAAGGCCTCAGCAATTCCAGGAGCCACCACATCAAGCCGCGTTGTTTGCGATTGAGCAATTCCAATAAAAGAATTCATAATTCCCCACACCGTTGCAAAAAGCCCCACAAAGGGCGCAATAGCACCAATGGTTGCAAGAACAGCGTTCCCACACGCAATACGGCGTGTCGCAGCCAGCAAGCAGCGCGACAAAAGCGAATGAACCCTTTCTTTTAAACCTTCATGAACATCGCGAACATAAACATCGCGAGAAGCATCTTTATATTGATCATTTTCCTCATAAAAGAGAATATCTTCAAGCGTTTGTACATTTTTCCTTGTATTGGCTCTCTCAACAGAGCTTTCGCTTATCCCTTCAGGAGCAACAAAATTAACCTGTTGTGTAGAAAGATAGACCTCTTTAAGAACCTCTTTGAGAAAAAATACCCCCGCC
The DNA here is from genome assembly GCF_028618665.1 of Bartonella sp. AU16XJBT. Classification (GTDB taxonomy): domain Bacteria; phylum Pseudomonadota; class Alphaproteobacteria; order Rhizobiales; family Rhizobiaceae; genus Bartonella. Next base: position 131,005 of record NZ_JAQITF010000004.1, on the reverse strand, counting down.
CCTTTGCTTTCTTTCAAGCTGGCAGCTAAACGCGTAAGAGTCTGAGCATTAAGAACCAATTGGAGTTCCTGGCGCACGCGTCGTTTTGCCAAAGTGATCTCAACAATTTTCACAAAAGCAATTGTCCAAGACATAAGAGAAGCAAGCAACAAAAGAATAATAACAGCTTTCACCACCCAATCAGCAGCCATAAACATAGAAAAAGGAGAAAAATCATGCACTGCCAATACAGCAGAACTATTCTCTAAAGGGACTGTTTCAGATTCCATTTTTGTCTCGCACTCTTGTGGTCTTAATCTTCTTTATACACTGGATCGTCATCCCGCATAGCATTACTGTTCCACAATGCCATTTCCCTTCAACGTCACTTTCGCATTCCTCTTAAAAAAGAAAACTTGATAAATCAAGTATAGTTTTCTTCCTTAAATTCTCTCTTATTCTAAAGAAACTCTTCAACAAATTTATCTTACTCACTCAATTTACGCTGTAAATTTGGCAAAATGATAAATATGTCAGAAATATCCCATAATAATATTTCAATTTATAAAAATAACGCATCATCTTTCTACTTACAACACATTGACTTATAATAATAATTTATCTCATTTCTGTTGAATGAGCCCCTCATATTGCAAGCTTTTCTCATTTCAGCCGCTCTTGAATAAACCCAACAAAATATTTCCCGTCATGGGATAATTTGTACGGAATAAACAGCAAAGATGGAATACTTGAAGAAAAAGATATTCACCTCTTAAAAAAAATCAATTCTCTGAAATCCCCTTTTTACAATTAAAAAGGTGCCATAAGGCTTTTAAAAAGGACGATCGCAATATTTTAACAGGTAAAAAAAAGGATAATGGAGATAGGCTTTAAGACTTCAAATATATAAAAAAAAGAGCAAGCAACATTATTTTCTCTTCTCTGCTTCAAAAGCCTAAAGACGGCATAACTTCTCTTGCAAAATTTCTCCTGCAAAATCGCTAAAACCGTTTTTTTACCTATTACCAAGTCCTTAAAAAACAAGTCTCAATGTACCACTTTAACAAAACTTTTATAAAAAAACTTACACCACAAAAAGCTGGAGAATGATGCTGAATTCCTTTCAAAAGCATAAGACAATTTCAACAGAGAAGATCCTTTATGGGAAAGAGCCCATCTTATAGGGCGAATTATAGGCGAGATTTATTTTATCAAAAACAATTTTAAATTCGACAAAATGAAGGGAACCAAAAAAAACTTTGAGCGTTACCCAAGCAGTAAAAATTTTCACTCCAATGCAAATGATTACGATGAACACACCAACACAAATATAAAATAGATAAGAGAGGGAAAAAACATCATGGCCAATAATAAAACACCACAAAAAAATAAAACCGCCGCAGAAAAAGACCTACAAAACGAGCTCCAGGGACAACTAGAAACGTTACGCCATGAAATTTCAGGGATGACCTCAACACTGACAGATCTTGGTGCAAAAAAATTCAATGCAGCCAAAGACAAAGCGGAAAAACTGTATCACTCAGCGAAAGAAAGCAGTGAAGACATCATGTCTCAAGCAAAAGACAAAATCAGTGATTTGGAACAAACCATGAACCAATGCGTTCGCAAAAATCCTGGCAAAAGCGTTTTGTTTGCCGCAGGTGTTGGTTTTATTCTTTCTCAATTACTGCGTCGTTAAGCAATGCATAAATTTATCGCTCCTCTTTTAAACCATCTTGTCGGTGGAGGGCTTAAAAGCACGGTTAAGCAAGTGCGCCTTCAAGCAATTTGCTGTGGATTGATTGGCATTTCATTATTCATGGCTTTACTTTTTTTATGTATCATTGGTTTTCTTGCGTTATGGACTGTTATGAAGCCTCTTGCCGCCGCCAGTATCATGTTTTTAATTTGGCTTTTTCTTGCAGGATTAGCATTTATGATCAACCGGATTCTCAAGGCTTATCAACGCTATGACCAACAAAAAAAGACCGAAGAACAACGCCACAAACTGGTGACAGAGGCGACAATTTCCAGCCTAGCTGCTCTCAGTCAACATCTCCCTTTTGCCAAATTGGGTGTCCCCATTCTGGGACTAGCAACTTATTTTCTGTGGAAAAAAGATAAAAAAGACCACCTTTCAGATGAAAATATGTAACACTGCCATTCTAATCCCCCCGGGTGTTTTCTTTCCTTCGAGAGAGAAAACACCCTTTTGTTTTCCAAGTCTTTTCCCCCATCCTTTGGAACAATCTTGATTTGCCTCATTGTCATGAAGTAAAGGGACGATTGCCACACGCCCTATCATCTTCATCACTCCCTCATTCTCCCTTGTCCTTGCAAAGGCAATCCTGTATCAAGATCTCCCTTGTCGAGATCTCTTTTGCCAAAATCCCCCCCTTTTGCAGCAACATTCAATAAAAAGCAGAACAATCCATTACCGCCTCTAAGTAAGCAATCCAACCCCCTCCCTATTTACTGTCTGCTCCATCGGGCAGAGCCTCCTTTAAAATACGGATATTAGGAATAGCTTTTACACGCTTTTGGTAGAATTCGCTTTTTTATTGATTGTAGAGCCTGCTTTGTATTTTCGGATGTCACAAAGCACTCTCCCCAGAGAATAACCCTCCGCAAATGCTAGAGATTTTAAACGATACTCCCCCCCTCTTGCGATACCCATACACGACAGGCAAAAAACAGTGTTATGAGGGGCAATTTACGACACATTACCACCCCAGAATAACACATATTGATACATTCGGCGTGAATCAGTTAAAAAGCTTTAATTTATCATCATCAAGGTTCAAGCGATGAAATCTTTATCCATAACGCTCGCCATCATATTTATAGCTTTCTTTTCAATATCAGTATTATCAAAATATACGAGTGTAGAGAATTTAGAACAATACGATAAACTTTACGAAGAATATGTGCATAAAAATTATAAAAGCTTAGAATACCACCAGAAATTAGCAAAAGCAAAAGAATCGATAGAATATTTAAAAACGCAGATGGGAGATACTGTAGACATACCCCATGATAAGAGCCCATTTTGGAGGTATTTAATAACATTACCAAACAATCCTCCAGAATTAATATTTTAAAACATTATCACATATTGCTTGTTTTTTGTGGACGCTTTGCCGATTTATGGCAAGGTGATAAAAGTATGCCGACACTTACATTTAATGACTTAACAATAAGACTGGAAGCTTTTAAAGCTAACGGAATGAAATATAGGAAACATTGGGATTATATAGAACATATTTTCTTCAAAGCAAAATTTGACACCAACTTTAATGATCCAATGTTTGCATACGCAGAAAAATTTTTAGACTCTCCAAATGGCATTAGTAGAAAAGAACAAACCATTCGTACAGAGCAAATGATCGTAGAAAATGAACTCTCTCGTTTTCAAAACACAGCAACAATGTGCGCTATTGCGAGAAACGTATACCTTGAAATGATGCCCAAAGAACATGTAAGACCACCTGTGAGATATAGCACTTTTGAAAAATGGAAGCGATATTTAACACGTTTTTAAACGAACGATCAAAATGCTTTTGAAACCCACTAAGCGCTCTTTCTCATGAATTCACAAGATAGAATAGTGCTTGATTCTTCTCCAATAAGATACCGCACTGCCGCTTAAAGATTACACTATCGATAGAGGCATTGTGCTTCTTTTATTGCTTTTTGCACGAACTTATAACGATTTATTACTTTTTCAGCCCACCATTCAAAACGATTTTTATCTTAATTTTTCAACATATTGTCATAAAAAGGGCTAAGGCAATCCCAATGCCTTCACATTTCCTCAAAGCACAAATCCTCAAAGCACAAACACCCACAAGCATACATGATAGGTAATAACTTGGCCGAACCTCCTGCACGGCACATCCAAAATTTCTCGCGCGCCACCGACAGCCATCATCCAGAGAGAAGGCTTGGTTCCAGAAAAACAAACCATCCACTTCTGTTTTTCACCAACACCACCCCACGAATAAAATCTGCTTTTTGTCCCTCTCCTCAATCAGCAAATTTGCCAGATTTCCCTCAAGGGCCGCCCCCCTCAAAGATAGCTTAAATATCTTGCAAACCTTCTCGCGCCTCCCCTTCCACCATTACACGACCAACCAACACGCTTGCAAAAATAGATTACACCCTCTGCTCCAAATCTTAGGCCAATGATACCATAAATCCTCGCAAAAAACTCAAGATTCCTTAAAGTTCAAGCACCCACGCGTGTATCATGATGGGTAATAATATCCATCAACTCTGTCACGACCGTATTCAATACTTCTCGTGCATCACCTTCAGCCATAAGGCGGATAACCGGCTCAGTTCCAGAAGCACGGATTATCAGCCGTGCCTCTTTTCCCAACCGCTTCTCTGCTTGATTAATGGCCGTTTTGACGGGATTTTTTTTCAAGACATTTTTATTTTTAATCGTTACATTTTTTAAAATTTGCGGTACAGGTTCAAACCGTTTACATAATTGGCTCATAGGGGTTTGACTCTCCTTCATACAAGCTAAAATTTGCAAAGCTGCCACCAACCCATCACCTGTTGTCCCAAAATCACTGAGCACAATATGCCCCGAAGCTTCACCTCCAACATTATATCCCTTTTGGCGCATGGCATCGACCACATAACGATCCCCAACTTTTGTCCTAATAAGGTCTAACCCTTTTCCGTTCAAAAACCGCTCCAGTCCCAGATTGGACATAATCGTTGTGACAACTCCATTGCACCGTAACCGTCCCATTTTATGCCAATTTTCAGCAATCACAGCAATCAACTGATCCCCATCAACCATTTGTGCTTTTTCATCAACAATGAGAACACGATCACCATCTCCATCAAGAGCAATCCCTACATCCGCACGCACTTCATGCACTTTGCGTTTTAAAGAGCTTAAATCAGTTGAGCCACATTTTTGATTAATATTGGTCCCATTGGGTTCATCATGAATAGCAAAAACCTCAGCCCCTAATTCCCATAAAGCACGGGGTGCCGCTTTATAGGCAGCCCCATTGGCACAATCTACAACAATACGCACAGCATCTAAGCGAACATCACGGGGCAATGTTCGTTTGGCGTATTCAATATAACGATAAATATCCCCCTCGACCCGTTTTGCGGAACCAATTTCAGCAGAACTTGCTAAAGATTTTGAAAGATCTGTATCGATCAATTGTTCAATTTTTGCTTCCATCTCATCTGAAAGTTTAAAACCATCAGGACCAAAAAGTTTAATTCCATTATCATAGAAAGGATTATGAGAAGCAGAAATCATCACCCCAAGATCGGCGCGCAAAGAGCGGCAAAGCATTGCAACAGCAGGTGTTGGTATTGGTCCTAATAAAAAAACGTCCATCCCCGCAGCAGTCAATCCTGACACCAAAGCATTTTCCAACATATAACCAGATAATCGCGTATCCTTGCCAATCACCACACGACGCGATTGATGTTGTGAACGGAATAAAAACCCTACAGCCATCCCCACCTTCATGGCAAAATCCGGTGTCATAGGAAATGAATTAGCTTTCCCCCGAATTCCATCTGTACCAAAATATTTTTGCACCATGCCTCTTTCCTTTATACGTCTTCCCTTGGGCTTTTTTTAAAGCTCTAACAGCCCCCTTGGTACAATAGGCTTCCTCACCCTATACCCTTCACCTTATAAATAAGACTAACTCGATCCTCATCTTTTTAGATCATTAAAAACCCTCTTCACCCTCTACACATCTAAACCACGCTCAACCAATGAGGTTTCTACACCTCACCTATAAAGCAATATCCTCTTCTAAAAAAGCTTTACACATCCCTTGAACACAATCAAAGAATAATCTCACACCCTATCACCAAACCTCACACCCTGAGCCCAAATCCACACAGCACCCCATCGCCAAACCTCACACCCTTACCCAACTCGCAAAGCAACAAACCAGCTTATCCCCTGCTAAACCATCATAATACAACGGCTTTGCTTAATTTTTTCTTCCATATTTTGGAAAACATTACATCAAAGGCGCAAGCAATGCTCGCGCCTTTCTCAAAGAATTTAAAATTTTTCCCAAAACATAATCACTCAAACGTTAAAGTTTTTATTTTCCTTTATCAGATCCCACAGGTTTTGACTTTTTTTCAGCACTGCTTTTACTTTGAGAATGATTAACTGACTTTGTGGAACCTTTTGCGCTTTGCGCTTTTTTAGGCTCCATATCCTTGGATTGAGTATTACTGGAATTTGCTGTTTTCTTCCCAACAGCGCCCTCTGCTTTTCTTGCCTCACTTTTAACGTTCTCTGCTTTATGGGCAACTGTTTTAGGTGCTGTTTTGGCGTCTTTTTCATCGACCACAGAGTCCTCTGCCTTCACTGTTCCAGTTTTTGGAACAGAGGAAGTCCGTGGTGCCGCCCCCTCATCTTTCTGTGTGCGTGAAGGAGGTTTTCCTGCAATGACCTCGTTAATTTCAGCACCCGTTAAAGTTTCATATTCCAACAAGCCCTGCGCTAAAGCAAACCACTCTTTTCTTTTTGTTTTTAAAATATTAGTCGCATTTTTATAGGCATCATCAATAAGCTTACGCACTTCCATATCAATCATGCGTGCTGTTTCTTCAGAGACATTTTGTGTTCGTGCAACAGAATGCCCTAAAAAAACCTCATCTTGGTTATCGCCATAAGCAACATTTCCAAGCAGATCAGAAAATCCCCACCGTGTGATCATAGCCCGTGCTAATTTAGTTGCTTGCTCAATATCAGAAGAAGCCCCCGATGTGATATTTTCTTTTCCAAACTTCAATTCTTCAGCCACACGTCCGCCCATCATGATAGCCAAACGAGAAATCATCCACCGATAACTCATGGAATAGCGATCACCTTCAGGCAATTGCATCACCATTCCCAATGCCCTTCCCCTTGGAACGATTGTTGCTTTGTGAACAGGATCAGCAGCAGGAACATTGAGAGCCACGATAGCATGTCCTGCTTCGTGATAGGCTGTGAGTTCTTTTTCCTCTTGTGTCATGGCGGTTGAACGGCGTTCAGCCCCCATCATCACCTTATCCTTTGCATCTTCGAATTCTTGCATCGTCACGACTCTTTTATTACGGCTCGCAGCCATAAGAGCAGCTTCATTGACAAGATTCATCAAATCTGCACCGGAAAATCCTGGTGTTCCCCTTGCCAAAACTTTCAAATCAACATTCGGTGCTAAAGGTACATTGCGCACATGCACTTTCAAGATTTGTTCACGCCCAGAAACATCAGGATTTGGCACAACAACTTGTCGATCAAAACGTCCTGGTCTCAATAAAGCAGGGTCAAGCACATCAGGGCGGTTTGTTGCAGCAATAAGGATAATACTTTCATTGGGCTCAAACCCATCCATTTCGACCAGCAACTGATTTAAGGTCTGCTCGCGTTCATCGTTTCCACCCCCCAGTCCAGCCCCCCGATGGCGTCCAACCGCATCGATTTCATCAATAAAGATAATACAAGGCGCATTTTTTTTAGCCTGTTCGAACATATCACGCACACGGCTAGCCCCAACACCAACAAACATTTCAACAAAATCAGACCCTGAGATGGTAAAGAATGGCACATTGGCTTCACCCGCTACAGAGCGCGCTAACAAAGTTTTACCGGTTCCTGGGGGACCAACAAGCAAGACACCGCGAGGAATACGCCCGCCTAAGCGTTGAAATTTTTGCGGTTCGCGTAAAAATTCAACAATTTCTTGGAGATCTTGTTTGGCTTCTTCAACGCCAGCAACATCCTTAAAGGTAACACGTCCTTGTGCTTCATTAAGCAACCTTGCTTTTGATTTCCCAAATCCCATTGCGCCGCGTGATCCATTTTGCATTTGTCGCATAAAAAAGACCCACGCCCCAACAATAATAATAACAGGCAACAAAGAAAAAAGGAGATTGAGGAAGATACTATTTCCAGAGCTTTCAGGAATAGCTTTAACATTGACGTTTTTACTTTCCAATTTTTGTATCAAACCGGGATCACGTGGCGCAAAAGTTGAAATAGTTCTATGTTCGACAGTTTGTCCTGTTAACTTTTGACCTTGAATAGTCACCGATTTCAGCTCGTTATTCTCAACTTTTTGCAAAAATTCAGAATAGGAGACTTCTCCACCACCAGAACGTTGGCTATCTCCATTAAAGAAAGAAAACGACACAATCAAAATCAAAGCAATAACCCCCCAAATGAGGAGAGAGCGGTAATTGGAATTCATATTCAGCCCACTTAATCAAATATAGATTTCAAACAGTTCCCTTTAACATATAACCTTGTCAGCCCCTTGCCAAGGGATGAGAGACGGTTTATTCTCTTTTAGAGTTATTTTTTCTTTATCTTTTCACCTCAAGATTAAAAAAGTGTTCCACAACATTCACCAGCACAGCATCTTCGCGTGAGGAAAGCCAATCGAAAGGCGCCATAATTCGCTTGATAATAACATTTTTATGAATAATCGCTTGAGAAATCAACTCGGGAATATCACACCCTTTATCATTTGAAATCATCGGCAAGGATTGTAACGAGGGGAAATGAGGCTTTTCAAGATCAAAATCACTGTTTTGCAATAAAAATTTCAGCTGTTCTAAATTTGCTGCTCCAACCTTTATAGTCTCAGATCCATGATTGGTAATGTGATAGCGCGCATCCCATAGAAGAGTTTCCTCTGGCTCCACAAGAGCCTCTTTCATATTTCGCCCTTCACGCCACAAAGCAATGCCATCTTTGTTATATTCAATAACACAGCCCGCATAAGTAAAACGCCGCTTTTCTGGAGAATTCAGACAGAGTTTTTGAACAAGCATGCTCAATTTTTTATTGGGGAGCAAATAAAATCCCCCGCCCATCAACACCGCAAAAAGCCCGACAACGAAAGAAAAACCGGAATGTTTTTGTAAAAATGGTGCAGGCTTTTTGATGAAACAACGCCCATGTTGAACCGTAATATCCAGAGCTAAGATTAAATCGGCAATATTTTGCGCTTGTTGACGACGCTGCCATGCGGCTTCATTTATTTTTTGAGCAATATCAGCAAGCTTTTGGGAAGAAAGAGATTGGCGCACACGTACACGTTCAAAATTGCGGTCTTCATTGGTTGGATCATCAATCCATGTTTTTCCTTGTAAGCGTAAATAATTCCGCAATGTTTGACGTTTTACACCAAGAAGCGGCCGAATCAAACGCACTTTTCTCTGCAACAATGCCTCACGCGGAATACAGGATAAACCACGCTCATAGAGAACCCCATAGCTTTTTTCGGTAATATTTTTTTTCGTTTCTCTAACATAATCTTCATCACGCATGGCATCAGCTTCACCACGCAACGCACCGGCAAAACCGCTCTCAGACAACCCATCACGCATGGCATCAACTTCACCGCACAACACACTTCTACTCTTTTGGAGACGTTGAGAGCGCATTTGATAGGTTTCAACCTGATCATTGAGTGTATGGCCCGTCATAATAAGGGCTGCGCCTTGTTTTTGCGCTTCCTGAACCAAGAGATCATAGCGTGCAACACGAGCGCTAGAAGCAATATGTGTCTTTGGTTTTTTGCCTTCCCACCGCACAGTGATATGCTTAATGTGATGGGCACGACAAATCTCCGCAACGGTTTCTGCTTCACGCGCTGATTCTTTACGCAATTGGTGATCAACAGTAACAGCAATTATTTCCGGAGGGACTAAGAGCGTTTCGAAATACTCTTTGACCAAGAACATCAAAGCTAAAGAATCACTTCCCCCTGAGACAGCAAGAATCACTCGTCGACACTGAATAAAATCCGATGTTTTAAAGAGATTTCTTGCCAGTCTAACACACACCGAAAATGACCTCGCTACTTATTTTGCGGGTTTACAAAACACAGACTCTAACATTTGATGACGTTTTTTGTTTTTTGCAAAAAGAGCACAATCCTCTTCATTTGTCTCAAGAGCGACCATACTTCTTGCTAATTTCAGCAAAATCTCAGAGGTATAGAGCTTCTTTTTATCTGCATACCATGCGGTCAGATAAACTTGTGCTGCTTCATGATAGCGTTTTTGTCCCAACAAAGATTCAGCCAACCAAAATAAAGCGTCATCACTCAAAGGATCTTTTTTGTAACGATTTTGAAAAGCGCAAAAGCTTTTTTCAGCACCAACATAGTTGGCAGAACGAATAAAATCATACCCTTCCTTATACAAAGCTTTGGAAGAAGAAAGAGTGTCACTCTGATGTGCTTCGATATGAGCACTTACGTCATGCACTTTTTTTAAAATCTCCTCAGTTTCCTTCACATCATGGTCTTTCACATCAGCAACATTTGTCTGGTTATCCACGCTCAGCTGCTGCACCATCTCTTCTTTTTCAGTCTGAGATTTCTCATCCAACGCGGCACTTTCAACGGAACAAGAATAAACAGAAGAGTCTTTTTTATCAAAAAGCCGGTGAAATTGCTTGTTAACATTTTTTAGATTGTTATGCTCAAGCACCATCCGTATCTTATGCAAAAGCTTATCTAAATCATAATCTTTAAATAAAGCCTGCTGATTCTCTAAAATAATCCCTTGGTGCGCCGAAACATCAGAGATTTTTTTCACGGCATCGGAAGCGGCTTTATCAGCAGTATCAGTGGCTTTCTTTACCACATCGGAAGCTGCTTTTTTAGCCGCATCAGGTACTTTCTTCACCGCATCAGAAGCCTTATCAGCAGCCTCAGTGGCTTTCTCCACCACATCGGAAGCAGCTTTATTAGCCGCATCAGGTACTTTCTTCACCGCATCAGAAGCCTTATCAGCAGCCTCAGTGGCTTTCTCCACCACATCGGAAGCTGCTTTTTTAGCCGCATCAGGTACTTTCTTCACCGCATCAGAAGCCTTATCAGCAGCCTCAGTGGCTTTCTCCACCACATCGGAAGCAGCTTTATTAGCCGCATCAGGTACTTTCTTCACCGCATCGGAAGCCTTATCAGCAGCGTCAGGTGCCTTTTCCATCGCATCGGAAGCTGCTTTTTTAGCCGCATCAGGTATTTTCTTCACCGCATCGGAAGCCTTATCGGCAGCGTCAGGTGCCTTTTCCATCGCATCGGAAGCTGCTTTATCAGCAGCCTCAGAAGCTTTCTTCACGGCATCAGAAGCCTTATCGGCAGCGTCAGGTGCCTTTTCCATCGCATCGGAAGCTGCTTTTTTAGCCGCATCAGTGGCTTTCTTCACCGCATCGGAAGCCTTATCAGCAGCGTCAGGTGCCTTTTCCATCGCATCGGAAGCCTTATCAGCAGCGTCAGAAGCCTTTTCCATCGCATCGGAAGCTGCTTTATCGGCAACCTCAGAAGCTTTCTTCACCACATCGGAAGCTTTATCGGCAGCGCCAACTTTATCCGTATCATGTGCTGGATATTCAGAAGCGTTTCGTGCCGCACTTTCAGCAAATGAAGTAGAACAAGCTATGAAACCTGCCATATAAAAGAGTGTTTTCCAATTGATTTTACGATACATCCTTTTCTCCCCTTAAGAGTTCATTGAATGGTTGAAACCAACCATTTGCTTTCTTAATGACTGTTCATGTTACTCAGTGTTGTCACAGCACGTCGATTTTGATTCCAACAGGAAATATCATCACATACAGCTACAGGTCTTTCTTTTCCATAAGAAATTGTTTGAATCCGTTGTGCAGACACACCAAGAGACACCAAATAGTCTCGCACAGCAACAGCACGGCGCTGTCCAAGTGCCAAGTTATATTCACGTGTTCCCCTTTCATCAGCATGACCTTCGATCATAATAGAATAATAAGGATAATGAAGCAACCATTCTGCTTGACGCGTTAAAATGCGTTCAGCATCCGCATCCAATGAAGAAGAGTCGAGACTAAAAAACACGCGATCCCCCACATTAACCGTAAACTCTTGTCCTGAACCTGGTCCTTGATTCAAAGCAGCATCATTCATATAAGCGCCATTCATACCATTAAATGCACCGATATTTTTTTTACCACACCCACCCAAGCACAGTGAGAAAAAAAACAGGATAGCTAAAGAATGAGAGAGGGTATTTTTGGTAGAGCGCATAATTTGTTTCTCCTCGAATTGCGTAAAGAAGGACACATTCTTAAAAATATTTTTAAGAATAACCGTTAATTCCTAATGAAGAAGAAATTTTTCTGTTTTTTTGTCATCATTTTTCAGTCTCTGCCGATTTTTCTTCCCTCCATCTATTTCTTTAACATCTCCATGAGAAATATTGCCCTTTCATGTTGTTTATGCCTCTTCTTGCTCTTGACGATTTTTTTGCAGCGCGTTCAATTTTGCAAAAACTTTATCAGCATCAAAAGTCTTGTGTGGATTTTCTTCACTCTCATTTTCCTCTAGAGCAGCATTTTCCGTCACAGAGGCGGGAAGCAACGATCGATCTTCTTCTGCAGCAACAGGGCGGCCTTTTGCCGCACGCTGGAGTTCAAAATCTAAATCGATCTGCGAACACAAGCCAAGTCCTACAGGATCAAGAGGAGACAAGTTCGCACTATTCCAATGGGTTCTGAGGCGGATTTGTTCAATCGTTGCTTTTGTTGTCCCAATCAACCGTGCAATTTGTGCATCTTTCAATTCGGGATGGTTTGTGACCAACCATAAAATACCATTGGGACGATCTTGACGTCGGGAAAGAGGGATATAGCGCGCCCCTTTACGTTTTTTTTCAGGAATGTGCACCCTCGATTGAGAGATTTTCAAACGTGCGTTTTGATCCGCCTCTACCCGTGCAATTTCACTGCGCGTCAACTGCCCAGAACTAATCGGATCGAGACCTTTAATACCATAAGCTGCCTCTCCATCGGCAATAGCTTTTACTTCCAAGACATGTAATTTACAAAATTCTGCAATCTGCTCAAAAGAAAGAGCTGTATTATCAACCAACCAAACAGCTGTCGCTTTGGGCATCAAAAGTTGCGTTGCCATTTTTATAAATCCTCTTCTGCGCCTCTTCTATTATGAGGCAGGTTACCGCCCACTCAAGAGCACTGGAACTTCTTAATTATATGTTCGTTTTCTCCCACCCACTTTTATAATTAAAGCGAGACATGGAATAAACCATTTTGCCATGAGATTATATTCTGTTATAGCGTGATTTTTGCTCAACGACAAGAGATCTCTCTTGGAATGATCCTCAACGAAGGTCTCTTTACCTTTAAGATGAATTTTCTTATAAAGGATTTATTCGATTATTTCACCTCATGCTGTGGCATATTTGTTCTGGTTGGATGCATGTTTTATCGCCTTAAATTCTAACAAAGCATCCAACTGGAAGGACAGCCCTCAAATAGGAAGGAAAACTATGGCAGGCCATTCACAATTTAAAAATATTATGCATCGTAAAGGGCGTCAAGATGCGGTGCGCTCAAAAATATTTTCTAAGCTTGCACGCGAAATTACCGTAGCAGCAAAACAAGGTGCTCCTGATCCAGCCATGAATCCACGTTTAAGGCTGGCTGTCCAAAATGCCAAAGCACAATCAATGCCGAAAGATAATATTGAACGCGCGATTAAAAAAGCTTCAGGCTCCGATGTCGAAAATTATGATGAAGTGCGCTATGAAGGCTATGGACCAGGCGGTGTTGCCGTCATTGTTGAAGCTTTAACAGACAACCGTAACCGCACTGCTTCAAACGTGCGCGCGGCCTTCACCAAATCAGGAGGAGCGTTAGGGGAAACCGGGTCTGTAAGTTTCATGTTTAATCGGATTGGGGAAATCATTTATAAGTCAGAAGCAGGAACAGCAGATAACATCATGGATGCTGCCATTGAAGCGGGTGCCGAAGATGTACAATCAGAAGAAAGCGGGCATCATATTACTTGTGCATTTGAAGATATTGGTGAAGTTTCAAAAACACTTGAAGCAAAACTTGGTGAAGCAGAATCGATTAAAACGATTTGGAAAGCCACCACCCTTGCTCCAATCGATGAAGAAAAAGCTTTGTCCGTTTTACGACTGATTTCAACATTAGAAGAAGATGATGATGTGCAAAATGTTTATGCTAATTTTGATGTCAGCGATGAGATTTTGGCAAAACTGTCCGTATAATTTCCCATCATTGGCCCTCTCTTCACCAAGTGAGGGACTAAAAGCATCTATCACTTTTTTCCCACAATATAAAAACCCCGCGTCAATAGCGGGGTCAATCATTTGTAAAGCCAAGAAAACCACAATCAATCGCAGAAAAAAAAGCGGATTAAAAAAAGAAAGCATAAAGCAAATACCCTTGAACGCTCAAACAGTTCTGATGATAAAAAACTTTGTGATCTCAAGCTTTTCTTATATATTCTAAGAATTACCCCTACAGCCCCTCTCTATTTATTCTTTAAGATTGCTCCCCACCCTCAAATGATGAAGATGTCACCCCAATCTGGTCTGTAAACAAATCAGATCCTCTTAGACATATTCCTCTTCTCACGCATGAGATTCACTTGAAACTGAAACCCCTAAATACTTATCACATTGATTTATAAGGGGAGTTTAGCGTTATTGAACTTGAATGAGACCCTCTAAATAGCGTCAAATTCTCTTATTCCAAATTTGTGTGTGCGGTGCATCAATCAAAGTCATGCGCTTGCACATTATTTAAGCAGAAAAAGCCCGTTTGGCGTAAAACTTAAAGGAGAAAAAATTCCCTTATGAATCGTCTCAAAGGCTGTAGGGCTGTTGGTAAAACTGGGGGCTGGCAAATATAACGATGATGCCGTCTTTCCTCTCCACAAGCTTAAAGATGGTGGTACTCGATGAATTTATCGTTATACCCTTCACGGGCGCCGCCGTGAAATGGACTTGAGTGCGCTTTAAGAGATGTTTCTTTAAAACAAGCGCGTGAATATGCAACTGGTTGGCGCTCTGTTTTACGTGAAGGGTGTTCCCCCATTAAAGAACGCAATAAACAAAAACGTGAAGCAATGTGTAATCTGCATTATTTGAATAAGATATTGCTTTGGGTGCTTTTGAAAGCCGTAAAGCTGAATTAAAAAAAGATGGCAAAGCTGGAAATTGGTTTTCACCTTTAAAACTCCATATTCTTTCCAAATTAGGTTGCCTCCCCGTTTCAGAGATTACCCAAACAGAGATACACAATACCCTCGCCCCTATCTGGCATACAAGATCTGGAGTTGCTTATAGAGCTTTCAAGCGCCTTAATATGTGTTTCAAACATGCGGCTGCGTTAGGTTTAGATGTTGATCTACAGCAGCAGAAAAAGCACAAGCTTTGTTAGGCAAACAACATCACAAAACTCCTAATAGACCCGCACTGGATGGGAGAGATGTTCCGGCTTTTTATAAAACACTGTGCGAAGCATCACCCCCTAACACTATTGGCTTTGCATCTGCTTATTCTTACAGGCGTTCGTGCAAATCCCTTGCGTCATATATGTAAAGAACAGATTGATAGGGATATATGGATAATTCCTGCTGAAAATATGAAAGGACGGCGTGATGCTCCAACAGAATTTCGTGTGCCTTTATCAATAGAGGCATTAGAAATTAAAAAAAGCACGTCTGCTTTCTCGCAATGATTTCTTTTTTCTGCAACCGGTCGCGGTCCTCTTTCTGATAAGACTATATTCCCTCTATGTTTTTGTATTTTTATCAAGCATTTTTTACTGTACGTTGAGCAATGGCGACCATGCGGGATCAGAAGCATCATTGGGTGTGGGGAGTTGGCGTTCATTGTGTCCCGTAATATCAATGGTATAGATTTTGGGTCCCATACCGGGATTTTTGCGAAAGAACATCAGTACACGACCATTGGGAGCCCAAGTCGGTCCTTCATTGTGAAACCCTGTGGTTAAAATTCGTTCTCCTTGTCCATCCGGGCGCATAACACCGATAGAAAATTGTCCACCTGATTGTTTTGTAAAAGCGATATAATCCCCCCGTGGCGACCAAATAGGTGTCGAATAACTCCCCTCGTTTGAAGAAATACGCTGAATATCACTGCCATCCGCATTCATTTTATAAATTTGTGGCTTTCCGCTACGATCTGAAGAAAAGACGATTTGTTTTCCATCCGGTGAATAAGAAGCAGAGGTATCAATAGCAGAAGTTGTTGTAAGGCGCGTCATTGTACGGGTCCGTAAATCCATGGTGTAAAGATTTGCACTGCCGTCATTTTGCAACAAACTCATGATGACCTTTTGTCCATCAGAAGAAAAACGCGGAGCAATTGTCATGTTATGAAACGTTCCAATCAACTCCCTTTGTCCCATTTCAAGTTGTTGGAGATAAACATGAGGCACTTGATTGTCCTCATAAGCCATATAGGTCATTTCTTGTCTTTTAGGTGAAAAACGCGGTGTAAGCACCAATTCACTTCCATCAGACATATAAATCAAATTTGCGCCATCTTGATCCATCATTGCTAAGCGTTTAATGCGTGCATTTTGAGGGCCTGTTTCATCAATAAAAACAATTCTTGTATCAAAATAACCACTTTCTCCTGTCATCTCACTGTAGATCTCATCTGCGATCATATGAGCCACACGCCGCCAACGTTCTGTCGCGGTATAAAAACGCCGTCCTTTCAATTGTCGCTGTCCAAAAACATCCCATAAACGGAAATCAACCCTCAAACGTCCGTCGATTTCTCTCATGACTTGCCCCGTCACCAAACCCTGCGCTTTTATTTTCTGCCACGAAGAAAAATGCGGTTGTTTATTCGGATTAGAAATTTTTTCAAAAAAATTTTCCTTGTCAAGCGGTAAAAAAAGCCCCGACCGTTCAAGATCGGCTGTCACCACAGCCGTTATTTTAGATCCAATCGAATCATTGGAAATAAAATCTGTAATTGCAATGGGAATAGGGTTAAAATCAGCGCTTGAAATCGTGCCTTTCAACTGCGCATAAACTGATGAAAGACTTGAAAGCCACAAACCACAAGTGACTATAAACCACGTAAAAACTTTATGTCTCATTATAGTCATCATGGAATGTGTCCTTTCGTTAAGCGATTTTTCTCATTTATCATCTTATTTCTTGGAGGGGATCAACATTAAAGTCAAACCCCTGCCCCCACAGGTCATATTGCTCACGGGGAAGATCTGCATAAGGTTGACATGAAAAGACAGCCGTATACACCTGCCTGATCATAATCGCTTGTTGACTCTCAAGACCGCTTATGGGATCAATGATAGGATCACCCACAACCATCCCTTCACGGTCTAAGTAAAATCGCAAGCGCACAACGGGACGGTTTTTTAAATCGCCACCAAGCGCCACAAGTTTAAGCTTCTGTTGAATACATCCCCCCGCGATATTGACCAATGTTTGTGCCATTTTTGTGGTATCATTGATATTTTTTCGTGCACCTAAAGCTTCTGGTGTATGGGAACGTTTTGCTCCCCCTCCTTGTGAGCGCGCACGATTGAGCAAATTATTTTCTTCCATGGCTAAAATATCTTCGATAGTCTGTTTCTCTTGATTTTTCTTGTTAAGCTTTGGCGCCTTTTGATTGAATGCCCCCTCTTTCTTTATTGGAAATTCTTCGTCAAATTTTGGTTTAAACTGCGGAAGAAGAGGTTTTTCTGGAAGTGCAATTTTGGGCGCTTGCTGTACAACCGGCTCTGCTGGGACCTTTTGTACCGTTGGAGCCAATTCTTTTAGCGATATCATCTCTTCACTTTTGTAAGCAGGCTTAAGGATAAGCTTGGAGGCATCTTCTGGTGCTTTTAAAGGCACCTCAGGCGCAATCTTCTGCGCATCTTCTGGTGCTTCCAAAGGCACCTCAGGCGCAACCTTCTGCGTATCTTCCACTGCTTTCAAAGGCACCTCAGGCGCAACCTTCTGCGTATCTTCCACTGCTTTCAAAGGCACCTCAGGCGCAACCTTCTGCGTATCCTCCACTGCTTTCAAAGGCACCTCAGGCGCAACCTTCTGCGTATCTTCCACTGCTTTCAAAGGCACCTCAGGCGCAACCTTCTGCGTATCCTCCACTGCTTTCAAAGGCATCTCAGGCGCAACCTTCTGCGCATCTTCCACTGCTTTCAAAGGCATCTCAGGCGCAACCTTCTGCACATCTTCTAGCACTTTTGAAATCTCTTCTGTTTTTGCTTCTAATAATTCTGGTTCTATAAGTTTGGATATTTCTGACGGATTGCTTGGCAGCAACGGTGTTGTCTCAACGGAGCGCGGCTTTTCCTTTGGTTGAAAAGGTGCCAGACTATCTCGTTCTCCCTCTCCAATATGGCGTGCATCTTCTTTCTCTTGGGGTTTAGTGGTTGGTTTAACAGCAGGAATTGCATGGAGTGGCGCTTTCACGGAGCCTTGTTGAGAGGAAAACTCTTCCATCAAAGGCGCAAGAGTAATGGGAATTGCTTCCAATGGTTGTGGTAAAGAAACAGAGTTCATAAACTGAACAACGCCCCAACTGAGAAAAATAACATGGACCACAAGGGATAACGCCAAGCCTCGTTTCATGCTATGATAGGAGTCTTTGTTCATTCTTTATGCCTTAATTGATACCTTGTATTTTTCACTTTTAATCACGCTGTTCTCTTTTAAAACATTTCAAAAACAATTAGTTATAGGCAATTTTATTGTTTGTTATTTATTGTGCGAGACTTGCTAGTGCCACTTGAGAAAAACCTGCCTTTTGAATATCTGCAAGCAGTTTTAAGACTTGTTGATATTCAACAGTTTTAGCAACTCGCACAAAAATCCGTTGATCTTTTTGTGTTGCGTCTGCTTCCAGAAGAGCTTTAAGCTGTGCAATCAACGCTTGTGATGTTTCATAATAATCTTGATGAATGGCAAAGCGCCCTTGCGCGTCAAGTGAAACCGTAAGGGGCGTTTTTTGCGCACGGACTAGCCCCGCTTGACTGCGTGGCAAATCCAAAGGAACACCGTTCACCAAAAGAGGAGCTGAGACCATAAAAATAATGAGCAACACCAGCATCACATCCACAAAAGGGGTAACATTGATCTCACTCATCAGTTGGCTTCGTGAATGATGCCGCCTACGTGTATTTTTTCGAGAAGAAGAAGCAACAGAAATTCCCATGGCTATAAGCTCCTTTTTATAAAGGCGAAGGTGCTGTGCGTGTTTCATCAATACGCCGCGAGACAATTGTTGAAAACTCATCAGCAAAATTTTCTATTTGTGCAATGATGCGTGCACTTTCATGGGTTAACTTATTATAGGCAATAACAGCTGGAATTGCTGCAAACAAACCAATCGCCGTTGCCAAAAGTGCTTCTGCAATCCCTGGCGCGACAATGGCAAGAGACGTATTTTGAGAAGCTGAAATAGAAAGAAAAGACTCCATAATCCCAATCACTGTTCCAAAAAGACCGATAAAGGGTCCCGCAGATCCCAGTGTCGCAAGAAAACTCAACTTTGATTCTATTTTTTCACTTTCACGTCCCAGTGTTAGATCCATCGCCTTATCAATTCTGCTCTGCAAACTTGTTGAAGTATGGGTTCCTTTTTCAAGAGATTTTTTCCATTCAACCATTGCCGCCATAAAAACGGCAGATATGCTATTGGTACGTTGACTTTTACATGATGCATAAAGATCTTCTAGTGCTTTGCCTGACCAAAATGTACGTTCAAATTGCTTTATTTCACGCCGTATTCTCCGATAGGTAAAAATTTTATCAAAAATAATGGCCCAACTCCAGACGGAAGCAAGCAGTAACAAAACCATAATAACTTTAACGACGAGACTCGCTTGCATAAACAAATGCAACATTCCCATTGTTTCCGGATTCGTTAGTTCTACATGCGGCATAATTCTTGTCCCTCTAAATGAAAGGTGCATTCCTTAAAATTTTATAAAACAGATTGTTTTATAGTTTCTAAATTTAAGTAAAAAACTTTAGTGTCACATAAATCCATGCGCTAAAACAAGACCTGTTTCTTAAATTTCTTTAAAAAGTGATCACGAGAAGCATCCCTCAATACACCTCACCCCTATTTCCCAACGACATAAACCCCTCCCCGTCCATAAATAATATAAAGCATGATATCAAATCTGCTATGCGTCCCCATCTTTACGTGTATGAAAAGAACGCTAAACCATCATGTGGCGTTCCAAGCTCAAAATGTTGCAATAAGTCTTGGCTCTTGAAAAGCTTTATAAAAGGCAATTTTATGCCTTTCTCAATCCTCGTTTCCCCTCATGCACCAACCCCGTCTGTGACAAGAAAAAAATGTAACAGATCAGAAAATGATTTTGATGAATTCACAAAAGAGCTTGAAAAGAGAAAATCTTACAAGCCTTCTGTGAAAATGACAACGCAATGAATGATCATGATCAATCAATAGGGGGCATCATGAAAGATGATGCATTACCTTAGGCTATTGTTTCTCTCATTTTTCCTTAAGTTTAATAAGGTTACACCCCAAGTATACACAAAAAAAACCAAAAATAAACCACCATAAAATGCCTCACCCAATGTCGCTCATTTAATGCCTCCCCAGGTAAATCTCCTATAATCTCGTATCAGTCTCCTATAATCTCATTGTGCTGTAGCCCCTTTCAATGCGCATTATGTCTCTGGCACCATGGGATAACTTCAAAGCCTCCCTAACGTGAAAAAAGCCTTTTCACTCTTTCTCCTTCATGAAAACCGCCCCATTCACTCTCTTCGCTCACTTGCAATATTGAGCCATTATAACATTGAAGAGTATCTATTTAAATTTTTACAGATTTTTCAAGTGCTTATACATTACTCTCTTATGAAAATGTAAGCGGATAGTTTTCATTATTTCAATAGGGAAAAGATTTGAAATGAGAAAATTTTACGACACGCAAAGTTTTCATTCAAGCTGAATAACGTTATATTATCTTTATAAATAAAACTGTTGTATCTTCAATGCACAACCCTTTTAACTCAGCATTTTTGCAAAAAGCTCTTTGGGTAAACGTCGTGGTTTTGCATCCTCATTAATCAGAGCAATTTCAACTTTCGCTGTTACCAGCGTGATCTCCTCATACACAATAGATTGTTCCATAAAAAAGCGTGCTCCTTGGATATGATCAACACGTGTTTTAACGACTAAAAGATTATCAATTTTGGCTGGTCGCAAAAAACTAATTTCCATATGGCGCACAACAAAAAACAGTTTTTCCCCTTCAACCCCTGCTGCTAACATCTTATTATTAAAACCGGTATCCCGTAAAAACTCTGAACGTCCCCGTTCAAAAAATTCCAGATAACGCGCATGATAAACCACACCAGAAAAATCTGTATCAGCCACATAAACACGCACCTGAAAATTATGAAAAGCATTTGTATGATTGCTCTTGAAAGGCATTACTTTTGTCATTGACTTCATGTCCCATAAAGTTATTTAAGATAGAAAATTGTTTATCAATCAAAAGATTCAACACATTTTTGTGTTGAAGTTGTGAAAAGCCAAAGCACAAAATCCTTTATCGTTCCAAATCTTTTCAGCCAAAACACACGGACAAGCAGAACACCTCTGATCCTTATAAGCGTTTGCGATAAACTATCTGCACAATTTTTTTAAAAAAATGCCTCAGTCATCTTCCCCATCCCATAAAGTTGTCTGAAATGATGCATTATCTTGAGCATCAGAAAGTTGAGTACGCTTTTGTATAGATGTTGAAGCAGGCGCAGAAAGTCCTAAATGGCTCCAAGCCTTTTCAGTGAGAATACGACCACGAGCCGTTCTCTGAATAAAGCCTTGTTGGAGAAGATAGGGCTCAACAATATCTTCAATAGCATCGCGTGGTTCTGATAAAGCAGCAGCAATGGTTTCAATTCCCACCGGTCCCCCTAAAAAAGTTTGTGCAATCAGGAGTAAATAACGACGATCCAGTGGATCAAGCCCCAGATGATCCACCTCAAGGCGTGAAAGCGCTTCGTCAGCGATTTTTTGATCAATTTGTTTTGCTTGTTTCACCAAAGCAAAATCACAAACGCGCCGTAAAAGCCGTCCGGCAATGCGCGGGGTTCCCCGTGCTCGGCGTGCAATTTCATGCGCACCATCATCACTGATCTTGACAGCAAAAAGCCGCGCATTACGCTGCACAATATATTCTAATTCTTCTATCGTATAAAAATTAAGACGAATGGGGATGCCAAAACGGTCTCTCAGCGGTGTTGTCAAAAGCCCCAACCGTGTGGTTGCCGCCACCAAAGTAAATTTAGCCAGATCAATTTTAACCGAGCGTGCAGCCGGACCTTCTCCAATGATCAAATCGAGTTGATAATCTTCCATCGCTGGATAAAGAATTTCTTCAATCGCCGGATTTAAGCGATGAATTTCATCAATAAACAAGACATCGCGTTCTTCAAGATTGGTCAAGAGAGCAGCCAAATCTCCTGCTTTAGCAATGACCGGACCTGAAGTAGAGCGAAAATTAACACCTAATTCTTTTGCCATAATCTGTGAGAGCGTTGTTTTTCCCAGTCCTGGTGGTCCTACAAACAAAACATGATCCAACGCTTCTTGCCGCCTTTTTGCGGCTTCAATAAATATTTTTAAATTCGCCCGTGCCGCCTCTTGACCAATAAAGTCATCAAGAACTTGTGGTCTTAAGGAACGATCCGGATCGTTGGGAAGAGGTGCGGGACCCAGAAGGCGTTGATCTTCATCTTTATGCATTGTTACCTTTTATTTAAGTAGGAGAAGAAAGCAATTTGAGACTATGGCGGATCAGCAGGGCAGAAGACACAGACTCCCCCTCAAGAGCGTTCATCGCAAGAGCAAGAGCACGGGCGGCTTGCTCCCGTTCAAAGCCTAGCTTCATCAATGCGGAAAGCGCATCATGGGCTGGTTGATGAGTTATCTCGCGCTGAGGAATCGAAACAGTCTTGACCGCTTGTTCAAAGGGGAGTGTTTTACTTTTCAACTCACTCACAATTCTTTCACTGACTTTTTTACCAACGCCCGGCGCGCGACTAATCATCGCCACATCGTTTAGGGCAATAGCTTGTGCAAGTTCATCTGGCGATAAAGTCCCCAAGATTGCTAAAGCAACCTTTGCTCCTACGCCTGGAACATTTTGGAGCATACAAAACCACTCCTGTTCAGCTCTTGTCGCAAAACCAAAAAGGCGGATTGCCTCTTCGCGAACATGCGTTTCAATAAAGAGACTTAAAGTCTCCCCAACAGAAGGCAAAGAAGGACGCAACCGATTTGAGATAAAAACGACATACCCCACACCATGAACATCAAGAACGATATAATCTTCAAAGATATGTTCAAGCGTGCCCTTTAACTTTCCAATCATATCGCCACCCTTGCCTGATAAGATTGATCAATTCTCTTACGATGCATGCTATGACAAAGAGCAAGAGCAAGGGCATCCGCCGCATCATTGCTATCAAATTCAGCCCGTGGGAGGAGAACCTTTACCATCATATGAATTTGTTCTTTAGCACCATGCCCGACACCAATAACCGATTTTTTCACTTTGTTGGGTGCATATTCAAAAACAGGAAGATTTGCTTGCGCAGGAACCAGCAGTGCAATCGCACGCGCCTGCCCAAGTTTTAGCGTTGCTGTAGCATCTTTGTTGACAAACACATGTTCCACCGCCGCTTCATGGGGCATAAATTGATGCACAACCTCTGAAAGACCTTTATGGATCTGATAGAGTCTAGAAGCCAGATCACACTGTACATCAGAAGAAACCGTCCCTGCAGCGACAAACTGAAGACGATTGCCCGCAAGATCGATAACGCCCCATCCAGTATACCGTAGTCCGGGATCAATGCCTATAATACGAATCGTCTCTGCCATAAGCGCTAGTTTATACACGTTTCCCCCTTTTGAATAAAGGCTTAAAGCCGCAAAGAAAGCAGCAGCAAAGGGCAAAACCAGTAAAAAGAAGGGCATATGTTATGAATTTATACAGTATAACACACGAACAAACAGCAACTTTATGAGACACAAATGCCATCAAACAAAACCATTCTCACCTTACAAGAAAGCAAAAGGAACCCATAAAAATTCCCCTTCGATATACTCACTCCCTTCTATCTGATCTTCAATGTCATAACGATTAAACCACCACAAGCAAACAAAGAGAGGGGTTGTCTTTGGATATATAAATGTAAAGATGCTCCTCTATGAACGGTATAGACTTCACGGGATCTTTTTACATTATACTCCCCATGATATGGACGTGAACAAACATTGCGAGGTATTTTTTACATACCCCTCACAACACAAGAGCATTATAGGGAGAGTATTGCATGAGCAACACGGGGCCCATAAAGCCCCCCATAATCCCCCGTAGAGCTTTTTAAGACAATTTATTTTGTGATTTTAGATGTTTTATTTTCCGTGAAGAGAGCCCCTCCTATTAAAACTGAGAGAACTCAAAAACGAAAACCCCAAAAATGAAAACAATGCATCATGATCATGAGAAAACGCATTGATTGACAAGAATACCCTAGCATTCTTTATGTTGAATGACAGCCCCAAATATCGAAAGTTTCTCTCATTCCCAACCTATTTTTATGTTGTATCTATCAAAACCATTCCCTTGCACATCATAAGCGGAAGAGCCATGTGGCATGGAACTTTACAAGAGGGCATGCTTCTTATGAACCATCTCAAATATAAAGCTCTGTCACAACATGAGAGGTTAGCAAAATGAATGATGGGGCTTTACTCTTTTATGAAGCGTAAAAATAGAAGAGCACAATAGCTTTTAGACACTTTATGGGAAATTTTATACATTTCATGGAGGAATTTACCGTTATGCCATTCACGGACGACCGTCACGAAAGGGAGGTGTGACGCGCCTTCAGAGATATTTCTTTAAAGCAAGCGCGCAGATTAGCAACACAAATATATTCCGTTTGGGGTGTTTATTATAACACACATTTTCCAGCAATTTTATGAGGAATAAATTATAGAGCTTTCCCTCCTCCCCACCTCTCAAAGGACGAAGATTCCTACCAGCGTTATCTTATAAAAAACAACGACTCTCGATAGCTTCTTACTGTTGACCACTTATGTGCCCCCCTTCATAAGCACTAAGGATAAGCCCTGCTCTCAACACATACGTACTGTAATTTTAAATACTGAATACATCACAGCTATGTGCCTTATATCTCTGCCTTAAACGAGAGTATTTTACGATAGAATAGGATAATCGATGTCCAAGAGCTTGGCTAATATCCGGCATAGCCTGATCATTCTCATAGCTAAAATAAAATCACACAATATCAAAAGAAAGCGTTCCAGCAACAATAAACTGAAGCCGACCACAGCCCATACTCCACACCATAATTCGAAATCAATGCCCCCTCTTTGTCATAAACTCAAGATATTTTTCCACACTCAAAGAGAAGCTAAACAGAAAAAACTCTCCAGATTAATTTTAGTCACGACAACGAATATACCGCTCAAAATATCACAAAAAAAAGCCAAGAAAATATCCCTAAACGCCCAAAGGCTGTTTTCAGCAATTCGATTTGTTTTCCCACTGGATTTTCATCACCCAAGATACGAGCCGCCTCTTACTTTTCAAAGCACATAAACAACAGCCGCATATCCTAAACAAAAAACATAGCGCCTCTCAAACGAAGCGAATAGGCTAAAACCCAAGGAAATATGCTCTAAGAACGCCCAAAGGCTGTTTTCAGCAATTCGATTTGTTTTCCCACTGGATTTTCATCTTCTAAAGTACAGGAAGCAGCCGTCTCCCATCCTGCGCGCATATACTTGATGCGTGCTTCCAAACGCAGTGAATGAGCAACAAATTGGCGGAAAATTTCTGGTAGGTCGTTCCAATAAGGGGTTTCAAGTTCTAAGGTTGGTGTTTGAAGGGAGACTTTTACGATTTCTTTTTTTATTTGTTCTGGTGACATTTCCCCTTCACGCTCTGCCCGAAGAAGAAGGAGTTGAGAGGCAATTTGCATAAGTCGTGTACTTAAATACATCGCCTCTTTTGCATAGATTGCAGAAATTTCTGCCGAAAGGGAACGTGCTACTAATTTCCCTTCTGAATCAATATACGCTGCGGTTTTTTCAATCAGCGCCATTGTTTCTTCATAGAGACGATTAAAAGCATTTTCAAAAGCATTATGCTCAATCATGATAATAGGTTCATCATAGGGACATTTATGTACACTCACGCTTTTATACTCCAAGTATCAGCACAAAACCACACCACTCAACGAACAGAGTAATAAAAAGTTTCTTTGTGTTGCTGTATAGAATGCTTTTTTTTAAAATTGACTACCTCTTTTAAATTTTTTGCGCAATGCGCTTTTTATACTAAGGTTAACGCCACCAAACAAACCCCATGGGAGCGTTTTTCTTATAAACGGATCAGTTTCCTTGAAAAGGCCCCCTGCAAAGACCGCCGTTTTTCACAATAATAAGCCACTCCAAATTGCAGCGCAATCCCCGTTATCATTAAGAGGCTATCGGAAAAAAACGTTCCTGTCATCACTGTTTTTACAATTTGTCCAAACATCGCAAAAATGGTTCCCGTTACAAAGACCGGTAAACTATGTTTTCCTAAGATTGCTAAAGGATGTTGCTCTGAAACATAAAACCATTTATTGACACGCGGTAAGCATAGAATGAGAAAGGATAATGCAAGAACATGGAGCAAACGTGGCAAGCTTAAAAAGGTTTTATTAAAGTTGATCAACGCACAAGACCAACCGAGCCCTCCCAAAACGCCCCACCAATTTAAGCGCACCCATAACAGCGCCAACAAGAGATACGCTGCCGCACAAACCAGCCAAAAAGACTGAAAAGCGATTGTTTTACCTTGTTTGAGTGCTAAAGTGCTGGTCAAGCCTATAACAAATAAGAACTGCCAAGAAAGAGGATTCAAAAACCATTTTCCCTCTATAGGATAAGAAGGGGGAGCAATTTTATAAAATCCGCAAGTAAGATAGAGTATAAACGAACCCCAAAGCAGCCACTTTGTCTGTTTACAACTCAAATAAAGGATAAAAGGCGCAAAAAACATCAAAACGATATAAAGCGGCAGAATATTATTATAGCCTAATTGATGCCCCAAGCTTAAAGTGCTTAAAAATGCGATAACAGGCTCTGTAAAAAAGAGCCCCACATTGTTCATTGATAACAGCTTTTCTGTTTGCCATAAGAAAAAAGCCCCTAAAAACAGGCTGAATGTGACAAAAGTGGTCAAAAGATACGCCCCATAGAGCTGAAAAGCTCTCTGCCAATATTTTCGGATAATAAAAGTAAAAGGCTTCTGCTGTAACCGCCCATGAAAACTTAACCCCAGCGAAATTCCTGAAAGCAAAACAAAAATCTCTGCAGAATCGGAAAAACCAAAATTTTTATGGGTTATATGCTCATAGAGAGTCCCGGGAATATGGTTGATGAAAATCGTCAATAAGGCTAAAGAACGAAAAACATCAATGCGTGTATCACGACGAAAAGGCTGCCTATTATGATCAACAACAGCTTGGTATTTCATAAATGGACTCCCACACGTCACAAAGCCCCTAAGTCACATAAAAAAAGTCGTTACGCTCATCACAAATAAGATAGGATGAAACTTTAACTTTTAAGAGTCAAGTTTCTTTTTAAGTGTTATTTTTTAAGGTAAAAGGATGAAAAACACCCATACATGTATGACGACGAAAAGGTTGTATCGTATGCTTAACAACAGCTTGGTATTTCAAACATCTTGCTATTTCATCAAAGCACTCCCACACCTCTCCCCTTGAAATCATGGGAAAATAGTGGTTACCCTCATCGCAAACAAGCATCAATAGGATGAAGCTTTAATTTTTGAGCATCATTTTTTTCTAAGAAACAGGGATATAGCATGACACAACAAAAAAATAAACCGATTGAATCCCCTCTTTTTCCTCAATTGGTTTTAACCCTCAATGTTCGACGCAACACCCCGCACAGTTTTTTGCGTCCCATTTTGCAAACAAAATCCTTTGCATGCGTCATTCTTTACGATTCTGAAAAGCAAAAAGATGATGGCTCTTTTTTACAGCAACAAGCACAAATTTACGCAGAAGATATTCAAAACAATGGCGCCGCTCTTCTCATCACTGATGACAGCCGCATTGCGGGACGCATAAAGGCTGATGGTTTGCACATAGAAGATGATTTTAACGCTCTTGAAAGCTTTAAAAATCAGCAAAAGGAACAAAAAATCTTAGGCTTTGGCAATCTACGCAATCGTCATAGCGCCATGCTTGCAGCAGAAACAGGTGTTGACTATCTTCTGTTTGGCAAATTAGGAGCTGATAAAAAACCCCATGCGCACCCCCGTAATCTCCAATTGGCAGCGTGGTGGGCAGAGATTATGGAAACCCCTGCCATTATCCAAGTAGGAAGCGATTTCGCAACCTTTGATGAAGCCTTAAAAACTGGATGTGAATTTGTCGCTGTAGAAGAAGTTATTTTGGGGAACGACAATCCTTTAATATTGCTTAAAACAATGCAAGAAAAATGTGAAAACACCCCCTTGTAATGTGGGAGGGGAATTCATAAATTAAGTGTTAATAAAAATCCAAACACCCGCCACTATATTACTTATATAGAATACACAATAACAGATTAAAGGGGAGAAAAATGTGTTTTTCTTTCCGCAATTCTATCAAATGAGATGAAAAAGCTTGCGCTTTTTTTACATAATATATAGAGAAGAATCATCAAAACTTTCTAGTTCAATGTCTTATAAAAAGAAGCCATTATGATTGGGGAAACTCATCATTGTTGATATTGGTTAATGCATACCAACAACGAATGATGGAAATATGCAGGGGACATAAAAAATGAAATACAGAGGAACGTTTGAAGATCTTCAAAACATAGTTTGCAAGTGTGGATATAAAATTAAAGAAATTAAGTCTCTATCACTTAATTCTTCTGGAGGATATCAGATCAAAACCTGCGATGGAGGAATTATTAATTGGTATGAAAGTACAGGAACACTTAGCTTTCAAGGCAAAGAAAACACAAAACAAAAGTTGAGAGAAGATTTAGTTCAATATATAGAAACAAAATCAACGACTCCTTTTCCAAAAATTGCTTCCAATACCTCAAATAAAAAAATTTTTATCGTTCATGGTCATGACCACGTTGCCTTAGAGCAACTTGAACTTATTCTTCGCAGACTTGAGCTCGAACCATACATTTTACAAAATACTGGTGGTAATGGCTTTCCCATCATTGAAACTTTGAAAAAAGAAATTTGTAAAGGTTCTATAGGATTTGGCATTGTACTGCTAACTCCCGATGATATAGGCTATGCTATATCTGACGGTGAAACAAAAGCGCACCCCCGTGCACGACAAAATGTTATTCTCGAGATGGGAATGTTAATCTCCATACTTCCTTTTGATAAAATAGCTATTTTATACAAAGAAGGCGTTGAAATACCTTCAGATGTTAATGGAATTTACTACCTTTCTTTTGAAAAACACGTACAAGAGACATTTCCCAAACTTATTAATCGCTTAAAAGGAGCGGAGGTCCCTTTTAGTCAAGATGCCATTCCTTGTGCATTAAATTCTATGTGAATAACACTTAATCTTTAGTTTTTAAAACGCACGCCCCCATAAAACCATGACACTTCACCGCAGCCCATAAAGCCACCACGTTCTTTAAAGACAAAAAAGCTATTACGCACATATCCTTCTTCAATAGCCAAGCGATGGTGCAAATTTTAATAAAGAAACCGCTTGTAAATTCATTACCGTGGAAAAAATCATTTTAGACCTTTTGATAAGCACGGCTCTGATATCATGATTTTGGTTATCGTTTCAGAGAGATTAAAAGGCGGATAGACTCTCATTAAAAAACTATCTTTTATTGTAAATATCTCAAATTCCTTTATGAATCAAAAGGTCTCTTGGTCGCATATGCAACGATCAAGAGGGCTCTAAAGCCTGAAAACTCAAACATGAATTGACCAACTTTTTGGGTATCGCGGAATTCCGGGATATTTTGCTCTGTCCAGGGGCGATAAGCACTAAAAGCAAAAAGACTGATTAGGTTTCAGTATTTTTAGACTCCCAGAATACTATGCGAAGGCGCGCGCACTTGGCGAGGGAACAATGCAAAAACAAGCTTAATTAACGATATTTTCATTGGCAAAGAAAACACACTATATCATTTACCCGCGCAAATAATCTCCAGTAAGAAAAATAGTTATGCTTTATTACTTGCATCAAAATTACTTGCATCAAAACCACACTGCCTCTCATTAAAAACTATTTTTTATTGCCAACCTCCTGAAATTCCTTTATGAGTTAAAAAGTGTCTTGGTCGCATACGCAACGACCAATAGGGATTAAAAGCCTGAAACCTAAACATGAATTTACCCCGCTTTGCGGGTATCCCGGAATTCCGGGAGATTTTGCTATGTCCAGGTGCTTACCAGCACTAAAAGCAAAATGCTGATTTAGGTTCAGTACTTTTAACTCCCGGAATACTCATGCGAGGGCGCTCGCAACCGGCGGGAGGGTAAAATGCAAACCAACACTCTTAATATTGATCTTTTTGTCGGCAAGAAAATTCGCTTGAGACGACAAATGCTAAAGATGTCTCAAAAAGCCTTAGGGCATGCTTTAAGGATAAGCTTCCAACAAGTTCAAAAATATGAAAACGGCTTAAATCGTGTCAGCGCGGGGCGTTTAATGGAAATTTCCGATATCCTCAATGTTCCAGTTTCCTTTTTTTATGCAGATATCATCACGAAACAACAGCCTCCTTATCATCATGATGAAATCATCTCGAACACAGAAGAATACCAACTGCTCAAAAAATTTAGAGTTTTGACCACGATAAAAAAGAGAGCTATTCTACAGCTCATCTCTGATGAGAATACAAGCTAAAATCATGCGATAGCGCACACTAAGCTCTATTCAAAGTCACCCCTTTTGTGAACGCTTTATATTGCTTGCATCAAAAAACACGCTACCTTTTGCTTTACAAACCCTATACGTTAAGAAACGCTCTTTTTTATTACCATTCCCCTAAAAATTACTTTATGAATTGAGGGATGTTTTGATTTCATACACAACAGTAAGGAGAGCTCTAAAGCTTTAAATCTAAACATGAATTGATCCCGCTTTGCGGGTATCCCGGAATTCCGGGAGCTTTTGCTATGTCCACGTGCTTACCAGCACTAAAAGCAAAATGCTGATTCGAGTTCAGTGTTTTTAACTCCCGGAATACGCATAAGGGGGCGCTCGCAACCGGCGGGGACAATGCAAACCAACAAGCTTAATTAACGGCATTTTCATTGACAAAGAAAACACACTATATCATTTACCCGCGCAAACAATCTCCAATAAGAAAAATAGTTATGCTTTATTACTTGCATCAAAATCACACGGCCTCTCATTAAAAACTATTTTTTATTGCCAACCTCCTGAAACTACTTTATGAATTAAAAGATGTTTTGGTCGCATACGCAACGACCAAAAGGGGCCTTGAAAACCCTAAGTTCTAGCGTAAAGATGAACCCACTTTGTGGGTATCCCGGAATTCCGGGAGTTTTTGCTATGTCCAGGTGTGTTTCCGCACTAAAAGCAAAAAGGCTGACTAGAACTCAGTATTTTCAAGCTCCCGGAATACTTATGCGAGGGCGCTCGCAACCGGCGGGAGAGTAAAATGCAAACCAACAATCTTAATATTGATCTTCTGGTCGGCAAAAGAATTCGCTTGAGACGAAAAAGGCTCAAAATGTCTCAAACAACTTTAGGAGATGCTTTAGGCGTCAGTTTCCAACAAGTTCAAAAATATGAAAACGGCTTAAATCGTGTCAGCGCGGGGCGTTTAATGGAAATTTCTGATATCCTCAATGTTCCGGTTTCCTTTTTTTATGCGGATATCGCCACCGAACAACATGCACCCTACCCTCACGACGAAGCCATCTCGAACACTGAAGAATACCTGCTGCTTAAAAGATTTAGAACGCTCACTTCGATAAAACAAAGAGCCATTTTACAATTACTCTCTGAACCCAATGAAAGCTTTTAATATCATGTGAATACAATAGGCTTTATTCATCAGAAGTTATCCATATTTAAGGATATCTCCCTCTTCAATATGGACGCTTTTTCATTGCACCAAACCACACACTCTTTCATAAAATAAAACAATCTTCATTTTTATTGCCAATCTTCTCAAATTACTTTATGAATGAAAGGGTATTTTTGATCGTATACGCAACGATCAACGGGGATTAAAAACCCTAAGGTCCGATACATAAAAATGAACCCACTGATGTGGGGGTCCCGGAATTCCGGGAGATTTTGCTATGTCCAGGTGCTTACCAGCACTAAAAGCAAAATGCTGATTCGGACTCAGTGTTTTTAACTCCCGGAATACTCATGCGAGGGCGCTCGCAACCGGCGGGAGGGTGAAATGCAAACCAACAATCTTAATATTGATCTTCTGGTCGGCAAAAGAATTCGCTTGAGACGAAAAAGGCTCAAAATGTCTCAAACAACTTTAGGAGATGCTTTAGGCGTCAGTTTCCAACAAATTCAAAAATATGAAAACGGCTTAAATCGTGTCAGAGCGGGGCGTTTAATGGAAATTTCTGATATCCTCAATGTTCCGATTTCCTTTTTTTATGCAGATATCATCACGAAACAACAGCCTCCTTATCATCATGATGAAATCATCTCCAGCACAGAAGAATACCAACTGCTCAAAAAATTTAGAGTTTTGACCACGATAAAAAAGAGAGCCATTTTGCAGTTACTCTCTGATGAGAATGCAAGCTAAAATCATGCAATAGAATGCAACACGCTCTCTATAATATGACACGCACTCTAGAGCCCACAGACCTCTCTTTATCAACATTCCATGTTCTTCATAACCAATTCCCCCGCTCTTCATCAACAATTCAGTTACGTATTCGTAAAAGGATAGCCTCATCATAGACGCTTTTTTATTTTAAAGTGATGGATATTTATTAAGAATAGCACTGTTTAAAATAGTCTGTTTCTTATCAACGTTGATGCTATTTTTATAAAGGTGCCTAAACCTCCCTTAACGGAAATAAAAAATAAGAGAGCAATGGGATTCGGCTTGTAATGATGAAAAAAAAATGTGAAAATTCTGTTTGGTAATGAGGAGGAGAAATCGATGATCAAAAGAAGTGTTCAACTGCTTATCCTAGGTATGATGGGACTTGCAAGTTCTGTTGTAAATTCTGCTGGAAACACTGATGAACTCTCAGATTTTGAACACTCTTTTAATACGATTCAAGAATCTTCAAACCCAGAAGAACCTTTTCAGCCCTTAAAAGCTGGAGACTATGACCAAGCTTATGACTATTACATTCAAGGCTATTATTTAAAAGCTTTTCGTGAAGCCCTCCGCCGTGCTGAAAAAAATGATCCTTTTGCGCAAACGCTTCTTGCCCGAATTTATATGGAAGGATGCGCTGTTCCTGTTGACGGGGCGCGAGCTGCTTTATGGTTTGAACGCGCAGCAAAACAAGGGGAACCCCAAGCCCAACTCCGCTATGGACTTATGTTGTTTGATGGTAATTTTGTAAAACAAAATCAAGAACTTGGTGAACAATTTATTCGAAAATCTGTCAACGCAGGTGTCAAAGAAGCCTATTTTTATTATGGACAACTTCTTCTTTATAAAGCTTCACAGGAAAAACAAACTCTCCCCGGCGTTTCTTCTCAAAGCAGTGAAAATGAAGCCATCGAGCAAGCTTTAAAATGGCACTTAAAAGGCACTGCTCTTGGGGATGCAGAAGCTGCTTTTGCAGCGGCAAAAATTCTTTCCTTAGGCACTTTAAATCGACCAAAGGATGAGCGTAATGCCCGCAAACTGCTGGAAGTTGCAGCTCAAAACAACCACTTAAAAGCGCAACTTCATTTAGCACAATGGCTTATACAGGGACGTGGAGGAGAAAAAGATTTTGACCGTGCTTTTCATTTGCTGCTTCACAATGCCACCCACATGGTCCCCCCAGCACAAATTTCCCTTGCAAGACTTTATCGAGACGGCATCGGAACAAAAGGCGATACGATCATGGCAGCAGCATGGTATCTGCTTGCAAAGGAGGCAAAAATGCAAGCCCCAGATCTTGAAATAATGCTCCAAGGTATGGACAACACACAACGAGAAAAGGCGCAAAAAGAAGCCATAAAGCTCCTTCCTGTTTTTTAAAAAGCACTTAACAAGCTTAAATTTTTCTTGGCACAAATTTCTCTCAGAAAGGCTTTATCAAAAGAATAAACAAAATGATGCTTCAAGAAATAGAAGGCAGCAGACACAAAAACAACGCCATATTCTATACCAACAACACCATGCTCTATGCCTGCTAAAGCTGGCAAAAAGCCCCTGATCTTGAAAGAATGCTCCTCCCTTTTTATTTCATGCTCCTGTCCTCTTTACTTCATGCCCCTTCTTTACTTCATAAAAATGCAAACACGCACCATCATAGGCTTTCCTAATCCTCAATATTGTAGAAGCCTTTAATCTTTTAGAAAATTCATGAAATACATTTTTATTTCTTTATCAATTATTTTGCTCCACAAAATATCGGCTTGTAACGTGTAAGAAAATGCTCTTAACTGCTTCACCGTAAGAAGTTTAAAATGGGATAGTCGTACAATATTCAAGCATACAACATTTAAAATAGTAAACTATCATTTAAATCAGTATGTTATACAGCATTTTACGGTATAGACACATACGAATGAGAAAAAGCATGCAAAAAAGCAATAAAACACATTTTTATTTTTATAAAAACGCTTGAGAGAAATGCTATTCTTTGCTTCAAAGAGATAAAGTTGATAGAAATTCCGGGAGATTTTGCTCTGTCCAGGGGCGATAAGCACTAAAAGCAAAAAGCTGATTCGAGGTCAGTATTTTTGACTCCCGGAATACGCATAAAAAGGCGCTCGCAACCGGCAAGGGAACAATGCAAAAGGGGTCTTTATAACGTCATTTTCATTGGCAAGAAAACGCATTGGCAAGAAAAATTCATAAGAATGAAAACATACTGTATCATTTGTTTTTAAAGCAAGCATTATCCAATAAACATAAAAAACGATACTATCCGCGCACCGTAAAATATGATCCTCATGCTACAGAAAAATCATAGGATCAAAATAGTTATACTTCTTTTCAATTGCATGAGAAAAACACCACTTCTCATTAAAAAAGCTGTTTTTTATTGCCAATTTGCTGAAATTCCTTTATGAGTTGAAAGGTGTTTTGGTCGCCTACGCAACGACCAAGAGGGCCTTGAAAACCCGAAACCTACGCGTAAATCTGTCCCACTTTGTGGGTATCCCGGAATTCCGGGAGTTTTTGCTATGTCCAGGTGCTTACCAGCACTAAAAGCAAAAAAGGCTGATTAGGTTTCAGTATTTTCAAGCTCCCGGAATACTCATGCGAGGGCGCTCGCAACCGGCGGGGAGCAATGCAATCTCAAAATCTTAATATTGATCTTTTGGTTGGCAAAAAAATTTGCTTGAGACGGCAAATGCTTAAAATGTCTCAAACAACTTTAGGGCACGCTTTAGGTATAAGCTTTCAACAAATTCAAAAATACGAAAAAGGCTTAAATCGTGTCAGCGCGGGGCGTTTAATGCAAATTTCCGATATCCTTAATGTCCCAGTTTCCTTTTTTATGCGGATATCATGCCAAAACAACATGCCCTCTCCCCTCACGATGAAGTCATCTCCAGCACAGAGGAATATCTGTTGCTCAAAAGATTTAGAACGCTCACTTCGATAAAACAAAGAGCCATTCTACAGCTTATCATGGATGAAAACGCAAGCTAATATCAATAGGGCGCACCATGCGCTATTCTTGACTTGCCTTACACATCTTCAACGGAAAGAAGCCCCTTCACGATCTTGTTGGCAAACAATCCGGATTCTCAGAACGCAACTCATTGCGCTTCCCATTTCATAGGGTTTATTACACACGATTGTCCGAACAAGCTCCCCCTCACATATTCATCACGCATTCTCATAAAAACATCACATATACAAAATTTTATGTCTTACAGCACGACGCCTCAACCGATAGCATTTTACAGCAAACAATGTAAGTATTCATGCATATTTTTAAAAAGTAGCCCTCAAAAAGTAATGTTTGAAAATTTATTTGGTCAACCTAAACCCGCACCTAACGCATCATTTTATAATGGCGATAGAGAACATAATCTTAACATGAAAGCGCAAAACAATATTTTTTTATCACAATCACCAAAAGCAGCCGTTTATTTAAAATAGACACCGCCAAAAGCACATGAAACAGCCTTAAATTAAAACTGGAACCATTATTCATTGATAAATTACCGCTTGATTTGAAGCCGATACGTTGTAGTATAGCTATAAGCGAAGTTGCTCTTATTTCTGGAATAGAAGCTTCGCAGGAGAGCCTATAAGGTATAGAATTACTGACAATAAGATGTAGAATTAAAAGAGGGGAATAACAATGTTAAAATATTTATTGCTGTCACCGGTTGTGGTGATGGCTGGTTGTGCGTCTGTAGGCAGTTATTCATCAAATTATGTTGATCAAAGTCTTACAAAGCGTCAGGCACAATTAGTTGCTAACAAATTTATTAGCGGTAACAAAGGGATTTTACCACCAGCTACAACCACACTTCTTATAAAGAAAAATAATACAGTAGACAGCTTTACGCCTTTATTTATCAATCTGTTGCAACGGAATGGATATAATGTGATCTATACAGATCAACCTCAAAAACAACAAAACATGGGTGTGAATTTGAGTTATAGAATAAGATTAAATAGTAGCACTATAGTATCTCTTTTTCAGTATAATGTGAACGGAGAACCACGTGCTTATATAAATACTCAGCCCAAATGAACCCGCTCTTTGAATATGGGCATTCTCTCTATTTTAAATGTAAAGACTTAAAAGTTTTTGCGAAAGGCAAAGAGATTTGCATCTCAATAAAGAACCTTGTTTTTTAGCGAGAATAGATAAATTTTATCACATCTTGTAACGATACAAGTGCTCCACACCTCAGCAAAATAAGCTATCCGCTTGTAAAATATTATTCTCAAAATATGGAAAGATCAGAGGATCAGAAGAGCGCTGCCTTCTTTTTGATTGCGTAAGAAAAACACAGCGCCTCTCGTTTAAAAAGCTGTTTTTTTATTGCCAATCTGCTGAAATTACTTTATGAATAAGAAGGTGTTTTGGTCGCATACGCAACGACCAATAGGGATTCAAAAACCCGAAAACTCGTACATTAATTTGTCCCACTTTGTGGGTATCCCGGAATTCCGGGAGTTTTTGCTATGTCCAGGTGCTTACCAGCACTAAAAGCAAAAAAGCTGATTCGAGTTCAGTATTTTTGACTCCCGGAATACTCATGCGAGGGCGCTCGCAACCGGCGGGAGGGTAAAATGCAATCTCAAAATCTTAATATTGATCTTTTTGTTGGCAAGAAAATTCGCTTGAGACGACAAATGCTAAAAATGTCTCAAACAACTTTAGGGCATGCTTTAGGTATAAGCTTTCAACAAATTCAAAAATACGAAAAAGGCTTAAATCGTGTCAGCGCGGGGCGTTTAATGCAAATTTCCGATATTTTGAATGTTCCGATTTCCTTTTTTTATGCCGATATCATCACAAAATAACAGCCTCCATACCATCACGATGAAGTCATCTCAAACACAGAGGAATACCTGTTGCTCAAAAGGTTTAGAACGCTTACCTCGATAAAACAAAGAGCCATTCTACAGCTCATCATGGATGAGAATGCAAGCTAACCTTACGTAATTGTGCACCACATTCTCTATAACGCGATACGCGCTATAAGGTGCTACACGCTCTGTTCTTAACAGACCTCATACACCTTAAGGGACACAAGTCCCTTCCCGACCCAATTTCTCAGCAATCCGGATTCTCAGAACGCAACTCATTGCGCTTCCCATTTCATGGTGTTTATTCAACAAAATTATCCGGACAAGCTCCCCCTTCTCATATTCATCACGCATTCTCATAAAAAACACCTCATGGTTTTACAGAACCTCTATCATTAATCTCAATAATATTTTACGATACAATGAAATAAAATTTCCCAAAAACCCCAAAAAAGTTTCCCAAAAGTCTCAAAAAATTTTGCACAAATTTTTAAAAAGCTTGCGTCTTGGCACTTTTTATGGTCTTGCAAAGAGTTGAGAAGCAAAAATACATCAAGGTCCTTTTGTCCTTAAGCTTTTCTCTTTGCAAAAACCATGCGCAAAGGGAGTTTGAGCGAAAATAATAAAGAGCACACAGGGAACCATGAGAAAGTCGCAAGACGAACAAAGGAATTTGAGCCCCAAAATAACAAAAGCGCTCACTGTTAAAGGCAGCAAAGAAAAGCGCCATAAAGGCAACACGAGAGCTCTTTTTGCAAAAATAGAATTGGATAGAAACGATGAAAATTAATGGCAATGAAATTCGTCCTGGTAATGTGATAGAGCATCAAGGAAGCTTGTGGGTTGCAGTGAAATGTAATGCCGTTAAACCAGGAAAAGGTGGTGCATTTAATCAAGTTGAACTAAAAAATTTACTGGATGGGACAAAACTGAATGAACGCTTTCGTGCCGCAGAGACGGTTGAGCGCGTCCGCCTTGAACAAAAGGATTTCACCTTTCTTTATCAACAAGGAGATGCTTTAGTCTTTATGGATTCAGAGTCGTATGAACAACTTGAACTTCAAAAGGATTTTGTTGGTGAACGTGCTGCTTTCTTGCAAGATGGAATGACTGTCACAGTTGAACTTTATCAAGAAAAGCCTATCGGCATCTCACTTCCTGATCAAGTTGCTGTCACGATTTTGGAAGCTGATCCGGCTCTCAAAGGACAAACGGTCACCGCTTCTTATAAACCTGCCATTCTTGAAAACGGGATTCGTATTCTTGTTCCTCCTTTTATGAATGCCGGTGAGCGTATCATTGTCGACACCAACGAATTGATTTATTTGCGTCGTGCAAATGAAAAAGATAAATAAAGGAATAAAAAATGGCCCATTCTGCAATCATGAATGTCATGGTGCAAGCTGCCATGAAAGCAGGACGCTCGTTGGTGCGTGATTACGGTGAAGTGCAAAATTTGCAAGTGTCCCTAAAAGGGCCAGCCGATTACGTCAGCCAAGCCGATCGCAAAGCGGAAAAAATTATTTTCAACGAATTAAGCAAAGCACGCCCCAAATTTGGTTTTCTGATGGAAGAGTCTGAGGAAATCATTGGAGAAGATTCGCAACATCGTTTTATTGTTGACCCTTTAGATGGCACCACAAATTTTCTCCATGGCATTCCTTTTTTTGCTATTTCCATTGCTTTAGAAAGCCAAGGTAAAATTGTTGCGGGTGTCATTTACAACCCCGTGAATGATGAACTTTTTACCGCAGAACGGGGCAGTGGTGCTTTTTTCAATGACCGGCGCTGTCGCGTTTCTGCGCGGAAAAGATTAGAAGATTGTGTCATTGCCACAGGCATGCCTCATTTTGGACGCCCAGGTCATGGAACCTATCTTATTGAATTGCGCAATGTGATGATGGAAGTTGCTGGACTTCGCCGTTTTGGTGCTGCGGCTCTTGATTTAGCCTATGTTGCTGCTGGAAGAATTGATGGCTATTGGGAAGACAACCTGCAAATTTGGGATATGGCTGCTGGAATATTGATGGTTCGCGAAGCCGGAGGTTTTGTCACCGATAAAGAAGGCGGTGATGATATCTTCCGCAAAAAAAACATCATCGCCGGCAATGAACACATCCGCACCAAGTTAGAAAAAACCCTCAAAAAAGGCATTTAGTCCTCACATTAAGCTCTCAAAAGGACGTCTTTTCAAAAGGCAATACGAGCCCCCTCTGAATACTCTCATCACGCAACCTATCTCATCAAATTACACAATATGATGAAAATGATGAAAAAATTCGGAAAATTGTGATGAGAAAGCCTACAGAACTTCGCTTGTCTTGACACTGCTGCTCTTGATTGAGCTTATCCGCTAGTCGAGCCGAGAACTTTTGGAAAGACAACCCGCAAATTTGCAATAGAACACCCCGCATACAAATAGTTCACAAAACCATCACCAACGATCAAGCCCTTATACCCCCTTAAAGATATAATGACAGCTTAGCCAATATTATTGACGCTGCTGTTCTCCTCAGTTCCCCTGCAAACAAACCAGAAAACAAAAATCACCATCACAACAAAACGCTCTCAAAAACAATAAATACACCTGCTGCAAAAACCTACCCTACCCTTCTTAAGAGGTCACCTTACACTGCCGAAAAAAGATTGCCTCCAAAAGCCTACCTCTGCTCTCCCATAAGAACTGTCACATATGCCTCTCATTTTTTTACCCTCATTCCAAATACTGTATCAAATACGCATGAGACTTATGAAAATGCACATTTTTGTTCTCGAGAATTGCTTCCTGTATTTCATTCACGAATTGTTTTTGATCTTTTTCGATAGCCTCTTCCAATTTCTTTACCCTCTCCTCACCGAAGATAGCTTTTAATTTTGTTTGTCTGGTAAGCTGCTCCCAAAAAATCAACCGGTTATCGCATTTCTCATTTGATGATTTCATCCATTCTTTAATGCCTAATTTATAAGCTTCTTCAAATGTCGGTATCTTTTCATTAAGGACTACTAGGTCTTTTTTCTCTTCTTTATCTCTCTTTCTACAAGCCTTCATTGCCTTTTCAACCGTGGAGTAACGACAATCCTTATCAAAGGCCATATATCCTTCTTTCACCGTATCAATAAGCATCTTATAGTAAATAAAAGTCTCTCTCGCCGCCTTATAATCACTGGAAATATCATACAATAATGATAAAAGTTCTCTTTTACAAACGCATAGTACATCACAGTCACCAGGCATGGTCCCAAATCCTTGCAGTATCTTTTTTAGCGTTTCATATTCTGTATATTTAGGTATATCTTCAAACCAAATTTCCATAGATGCTAAGTCACGATAGAGCCCTGAAGCCTTATCTTGTAGTTGTTGTTCATATTCAGCTTTAAGCATATCATCAACCACATATAAACACCAATGAAGCGACAGCATTGTATGTTTATATCGTTTTTTTTCGTGAGTGGATCTAAAAACTTTTGCAAAATGATCCCATTCTTTCTCATCAATCGCACAACTTTAGGATAAGTTTCCTTAAAAATTGGACGCTTCATTAATTCATTTATTCTTTCGATGTGCTCAGCAGTAAATTCCACTTCCATCGCCTTTTCATAGAGAAAAAACGTATCTGCATATCCTTGAGCACAAATATCTCGTATCATTGGATGCTGCTGTTCTTTAGATTCAGAAATGTGCCCAGGATTTTTTATCTCCAGTATATCCCTTTCCCAATGTCTTACTTCTTCATCCCATTGCTTAATCCATTCTTTCGGTATTCTTCGAGTTTTTTGAAAAAGCCTTTGTTCCCATTGTGTAATAATATTTTCATATATCGCGCACTCTCGATCTTTCAGCTGCAGTAATTTCTCACATTGCTCAAGCTGTTCACTTAATTGCTTTTTTTGATAATTTGCTAACCAAAGACTACAGATTATGCCCCCTGCTATGATTATTCCTACTATAACTATGAAAGTATCGTGATCACCCATCCTCGCTCCTTTTTCTCCTCACCGACATTTCACACAGCTCTCTCACCGACTTCCCGATATTATATCATTATGTGTAAATGTGATTCACGGGCTGCTACATATTCTATTTTAATAAAATTAGCATACAAAATATAGATACTCACATTGATAAATACAAACAATTCGTATTTTAATTATACTGCTCTTGTGCTTTATACGCTTTAAAGAAAAGCCTTTTAAAACCTCACAATACATGATCTATGAAATATGGGAAAAAATACTAAAAATCTTAACACAAAAAACATGGCTGCGTGCTCTCTTAGCTCTGTTTTGTAAAATCGATAAAAAGCATCTCTCAGCCCATTTATCGGCTCTTTTTCCATAAGCCAGCATCATCACACACTTTGCCACCCTCCAATGTTGCTACAGCCCTTAAAACTTGAGAGGATTCATAAGAAGCATTGTTCTTTCTCAAGTGTTTTACGCCATACAGACTTCCCCGCTTGATATATGTAAGAGACATGATTTTGATTGGTTCACCATACATAGGTTTGAAATAAGAAAATCCTATGATTTTAGAAGCTCTCATCCAACGAATAAAACAATGAATTATCATTATAAATCAACGTGAAAGTGCTGTTATAAAGAGAGCTCTCCCCTTTAATTCATAGAGATTAAGTGGGCATCATTTTATATTCTACATAAAGAAAGCGTTTTTTATAAAAAATGCTCCATCTCAAGCAGAGAAAAAAATAGCTAAAATTCAAGAAGGAAACGCCTCAATTTTTGCCCCTCTTTTTTATCTTAACGCTTGCCTCTCATTTTCCCCATGAGCTCTTAATTTGATAATCCTCTGCTTGTAAAGCATGGTATTCACCCCCCATGGGCTACTCTTTCATCAAGAGCCCTTATTCGGGTGAAAATTGCAATTTTGCCAGATAAGCATAAACGCCATTTTTCGCCACAAGTTCGGCATGGGTTCCCTCTTCCACAAGAGCGCCTTTATCCATCACGAGAATACGATCCGCTTTTAAAATTGTTGCCAAACGGTGCGCAATCACCAATGTCGTACGGTTTTGCATCAAGCCTTCTAAAGCATCTTGCACAAGTTTTTCACTGTTTGCATCTAAGGCAGATGTTGCTTCATCCAGCAGCAAGAGCGGTGCATTTCTTAAAATCGCCCGTGCAATACCGATACGCTGCTTTTGCCCCCCAGAAAGCATGGTCCCACGTTCTCCAACTTGTGTATCCAAGCCATCAGGAAAAGTTTCAATAAATTCAAAGGCATTGGCTGCTTTAGCGGCCGCAATAATTTCCTCTTCCATAGCATTTTCAGACCCAAAAACAATATTATCGCGCAATGTACCATCAAAAATAGCAATATCTTGCGGAACATAAGAGATTGCACCACGTAAATCTTGCAGAGAAAGGCGATCAATTTCCAGACCATCTAGCCGAATTTTTCCACTTGTTGGGTCATAAAAACGCAGGATTAAAGAAAAAAGTGTGCTTTTCCCCGCCCCTGAAGCACCGACAAAAGCAACTGTTTCACCGGCTTTGATAGAAAAGGAAAGCGAGCGTAAAATCTTCTCTTGTGGTCGAGAAGGATAGGTAAAATCAACATGATCAAAAACAAGTTCACCTCGAACCGGTTTTGCCAAAGAGACAGGATCTTTTGGCGCTAAAATCATAGGCTGTTCTTGCAACAATTCAGCCAATCGTTCAGCTGCGCCTGCGGCTTGAATGAGTTCTGCCCCCAGTTCTGATAATTGCGCAAAGGTTGAGGCTCCAAAAACGGCATAAAGGACAAATTGCCCTAATGTCCCCCCTGTCATCGTTCCATTCAAAACATCCCGCGATCCAATCCACAAAACAGCAACCACACTGCTAAAAACCAAAAAAATTGCAAAACCAGTAAAAAAGGAACGCAAAATTACAGAAGCCCGTGCTGTCTGAAAAGCGCGTTCTATCAACTGTGAAAAACGTGTCGCAACAAGTTTTTCAGCAGTAAAAGCTTGCACCGTGCGAATAGCACTGACCTGTTCTGTTGCAACAGCATTAGCATCGGCGACACGATCTTGCGCCGCGCGTGTGCGTGTACGAACCTTGCGTCCAAAAGCCACCAATGGAAGTGCAACAAAGGGGATAGCAAGCAGCACCAATGCGGATAATTTGGCATTGGTGATCACCATCATCACAATTGCGCCGATCACCACAATCAGATGACGCAAAGCCGTAGAGGCGGTTGAGCCAACGGCTAATTTTATTTGTGTTGTATCAGTAAGGAGCCTTGAGACAAGTTCACCAGAATGAGATTTATCAAAAAAAGCAGGCGAAAGTTTCATAATATGAACAAACACATCACGGCGTAAATCGGCAACAATCCGTTCTCCTAAAGTGATGACACAATAATAACGGCAAGCCGAAGCAAGTGCCAACAGTAAAGCTAAAGCGAATAAAATAAAGAAATAAAAATTGATATAACCATGGCTTGAAGTGGAAAAACCATGATCAAACATTTTGCCGATGGCAACAGGTAACGCCAGTGTGACAAGGGCCGCAACAGACAAAGCAACAAAGGCAAAGATAAACAACCACCGATAACGCACAAGATAAGGGACGAAAGTTGCAAGCGAAGACAATGAAGATTTTTTTGCTGAAGAATTTGCAGATTTTTCTGAATGATTGAGGAGATTCATAAGGT
This sequence comes from Bartonella sp. AU16XJBT, assembly GCF_028618665.1. Lineage (GTDB taxonomy): Bacteria > Pseudomonadota > Alphaproteobacteria > Rhizobiales > Rhizobiaceae > Bartonella. The sequence continues at coordinate 86,766 of NZ_JAQITF010000004.1, read as the reverse complement.
TTCGCTCACTATATTGAATGATTTATAACACGTGACACAATGATGTATCTTGAACACTTGTTTTTTAATGCGTGCTCAGCTATAGGAATAAATACTTTAATCAATGTATCAAAAAGACAAAGGAAGCGCACTTAAAAAAATAGAGTAAGTGTTCTTTCATTCTATAAACGCAAAAGGTTTGACGCATGAAAGCGAATATTCATCCTAACTATCACAAAATTACCGTTGTTATGACGGATGGAACTCAATATACAACGCGCTCCACTTGGGGAAAAGAGGGGGATACCCTTAATCTAGATATTGATCCAAGAACGCATCCAGCATGGACAGGTGGGTCCCAAACACTTGTAGACCGTGGCGGTCGCCTTTCTAAGTTCAAAAATCGTTTTGGTAATATTGGTATGTAAAAACCTCATCTTCGTGAGGTACAAAGATTTTAAACAAAACGATTGCCTCATTAAGCGATGAGGCTTTTTGTGCTGTAATAGAGTGCACTTTAAAGAGTGATTTAAAAACGCATCCAACAGAAATAGATAGATCTGAAGCACTTATAAAGTGTGATGGTTGCGTTTTTGAATTCAAAGGTCATTTTGAAATGATCAGCATAAGCCCCTTTCTCATGGGGCACAAAAATTTCAAATAAAATGATTGCAGACCATTCATCTTTTTTGAACTGAAAATGCTATGGAAGAAGAAATTCTTGCCGCTGCTAAAGCGGCAAATGCACTTGAATGTATTCAAGTTTTATCCCATGGTTTGGAAACACAAGTAGCAGAACGTGGGACCATGCTTTCTGGGGGAACAAAAGCAGCGCATTGGTATGGCTCGGGTGATTGTAAGAAAGGCACAGAGCTTTCCTCTTATATCGTGATTTCAAAGCCACGTGAAAAAGACAAAACAAGCTGTTTTTGTATCTTAGGGTAAAAACGCTGTTAAGCGTCCCGTAAGGATTGTCTTGATCTTAAGAATAAAAGCTTATTAATTCCTTCATTAAATGCAAATCTGATGTCATGTTTTGGAGAGCGATTATTAAGAATTTCAGAAGCTGTCCGCCTCCCATTTTAATTTGTGTGCAAACAAAGTGCGCTCTATTTATTCAAAGAGAGTAAGTTCATACCCTTCAGGTGCCAAACGTAATAAGAGAGCGTCGTACCCCACATAGCATACAGAGAGCAAACAGAAAAAACCCCTTCACCAATTGCTAAGAGTAATGTGAGCGATATCCCAGCTTCATCGGCTGTTGCTTCGTGGCGTTGTAAGAGGTATCCGAAAAAAAAGAAAAAGCACGCGAGTCCACTCGCACCCGCAATGAAGCTTAGTGCGATATGAACCAGTCCACGCATTTGGAACATGATAAGAAAAATTGTAAAAATAAACAGTCTAAATATCCCAGCTAATATTATACGTATTATATTGAATACTTTACGTATTATAATTGAAGGAATACTCTTTTTTGCATCTGGATTTTTCTCTTGGATATTGTCCTTGTTAGCAGATATGCCGTTCACGACTCCCCCCTCTATTCTTCAGCCGCGCTACTGTAAGTCTTATAAGAATGCGTCATTTTCCATTATAGCATCACAAATACAAGAAAAATTTATTCATTTTAACAAAAAAACATGCATTTTATTGAGATGCCAATCCATTTTTGTTAGCAAAAGCAACTAAATCCGCTCGTTAATAAAAAGACACCCCCTTGAAGAAGAAGCTATCCTGATGCAAAAAAGCTTCATAAGCTGTATGTCTAATCCAATCAGAAATCACAACTCTTCAATCGACCCGCTTACCCAACCTTTGAGACTGCACTCAAATGGATTGTGCTGATGACAAGCAATAATAACATGAAAAAGAAGGAATATCACAATATCAAACTCTTCTTAAGATAGTACCAACTTTATGATTTTCACTTCAAAAAACAAGACTCCACCTCACGAACCACAACACAACGAAGATATTGTACATTCATAAGTTTCCTTTAAAGCACTATCTCCCCTTCCTACAATCACACCTCTCCCGCAATCTTATCTCTCGATGGCAACCTATAAAGACTTTTAAAATATCCAAAAAGAAAACGCTCTGAGAAACCTTTCAAGCCTAAAAGGGTCCTCGCCATTTTTATCACAATGAGAACATCCCAAATCACCCAGAAACATGCAAAATCTCCCCGCATTGAGGCATAGCTTGTGCTTCAAGCGCTCATTTTCTCCTGCTCTTTTGTCCATTGTCCTAAAGCCGCAAGATGGTTCATCCGCGCACGATGACAAAATGCCTTTTGTGCAACAGCAATATTTTCATCTTTTCCAGCCCATACTTTTAAAGCAGCCGCTTGCAATGCACGTCGATTAAGAAAAGGTCAATTTCCAAAGCAATGTGCCCAAAGAATTCATGGCTGATAAATGCGCCGTTGCTTCCTGATCTGACTGCCCGTAAGACAAGAAAAGCAATTCCTGGAACAGCAGAAGGGACAGTTTGTTTAAGCATATGGACAGTCTTTTCAGCCACCTCTTCAACACCAGCCTTGCGCGCATCCTTGCCATCAATCACCATATTGGGTTTTAAAATCATCCCCTCTAAAACAACACGGGCTTCAAATAATTCTTTAAAGACAGTCTGTAAAACAGCGCCTGTCACCTCAAAGCAACGTGCAATGGAATGCCCGCACGACGGTCCATCCATTAGCACTATCCATTCAGAAGTCAGCATACCCCAATCCCGAAATTGCAAAAAAATCTGTATTCTTTATCAAGGAGCATGGGCCATGCAAAAACTTGTGCATTTTGATTGCCCTTCCTGCCAAGCAAAGCGTTTGCATCAAGGACAATCACCGGCCCCCTTATGGGAATTCAAGTCTATGGCAATTCAAGCACTCACCTTTTCTTGGCTCTTTGTCCATTGTCCTAAAGCCGCAAGATGGTTCATCTGCGCACGGTGATGAAATGCTTTTTGTGCAACAGCAATATTTTCATCTTTTCCAGCCCATGCTTTTAAAGCAGCCGCTTGCAAAGCACGTCCATAGGAAAAGGTCAATTTCCAAGGCAATGCGCCCAAAGAATTCATGGCTGATAAATGCGCCGTTGCTTCCTGATCTGACTGCCCACCAGAGAGAAAAGCAATTCCTGGAACAGCAGAAGGGACAGTTTGTTTAAGCACATGGACAGTCTTTTCAGCCACCTCTTCAACACCAGCCTTGCGCGCATCCTTGCCATCAATCACCATATTGGGTTTTAAAATCATCCCCTCTAAAACAACACGGGCTTCAAATAATTCTTTAAAGACAGTTGTCAAAACAGCGCCTGTCACCTCAAAGCAACGTGCAATGGAATGCTGACACGACGGTCCATCCATCAGCACTTCCGGCTCCACAATCGGCACAATATTGAGTTCCTGACATAAAGCAGCATAACGTGCGAGGGCTTGTGCATTTTGATTAATGGCGCCTCTTGTTGGCAAAGTATCTGCATTAATGGCAATCACCGCCCGCCACTTAGCAAAACGCGCGCCCAAAGCATAATAGTCTTTTAACCGTTCACGAAGACCATCCAACCCTTCGGTAATTGTCTCTTGGGGAAAAGCAGCTAAGGGTTTCGCACCCGTATCAACTTTAATTCCTGGTAATGCGCCTGCATCACGAATAAGATCCGTCAACATTTGCCCTGTTGATGCTTTTTGTCGAATGGTTTCATCAAATAAAATGACTCCCGAGATAGCTTTTTCCATAGCTTCTTTTGCACTAAAAAGCATTTCACGATAAGCACGGCGCCTATCTTCATTGGATTCAACACCAATGCTTGTAAAACGCTTTCCAATGGTCGCCGTACTTTCATCTGCCGCCAAAATACCTTTACCCGCCTGCACAAGAGAAAGTGCAATATCTTCAAGCCGTTCAGTCATAAAAAATTCCTCTTTATTTTCTCTATTTCGTCTTAAAATTTTCCAAAAGTGTGCAATACGCTTAAACTCACCTTATAGGAACGACACACAGCTTTAAAGCTGCTTTTCAAATAATCCCTCTAAGGCTGCATAAGGGCAAGAATTCCAGGCAGAACCTTCCCTTCCATCCATTCCAAAAAAGCCCCTCCAGCAGTTGAGAGATAAGTAAAATCATTGGCAACACCAGCATGATTAAGGGCAAAAACCGTATCGCCTCCTCCCGCAATTGAAACCAATTTGCCCATCAGACTGCGTTCTGCGGCATGGCGTGCAACGGCAATTGTCCCTTTATCAAAAGGAGACATCTCAAAAACACCAAGGGGGCCATTCCACACAAGGGTAGCAGCCTTATCTATCACGCTATTGATATGCGCAATAGAGCGCGTCCCAATATCCAATATCATGCCATCTTCAGGAATATCGCCAATATCATAAAGACGATGTGGAGCATCTTTTTCAAAGCGAAATCCAACGACAGCATCCACAGGAAGCAGAAGTGTACAGTGACACTCTTGCGCTTTTTTAATGATTTTTTTGACCGTTTCCATCAATGTGTGTTCACACAGTGACTTTCCCACATGGATACCTTGCGCAGCTAAAAAACTGTTGGCCATCCCTCCCCCAATCACCAAGGTGTCGACTTTTTCTACCAAATGATTAAGAACAAAAAGCTTACTGGAAACTTTTGCCCCTCCCACAATGGCAACGACAGGATGCATTGGATTTCCAAGTCCTTTTTCTAAGGCCTGCAACTCACCTTGCAGCGATCGCCCCGCATAAGAGGGCAACAAATGCGTTATTCCCTCCACCGAAGCATGGGCACGATGAGAAACCGAAAAAGCATCATTGACATAAAGATCCCCATTATGGGCCAAAGCTTCGGCAAAAGAACAATCATTCTTTTCCTCACCGGCATAAAAACGAACATTTTCGAGTAGTAAAACACCCCCGTTTTGCAATGCCTCCACCGCCACCTGCACCACCGAGCCAATACAGTCCGGAGCAAAAGCAACCAGCTGATTGATAATCTTTTCCAGCACTGGTACAACAGGGCGGAGTGAAAATTCCGGCTCTACCTTTCCTTTGGGGCGACCACAATGAGAAAGCAGAATAAGCTTAGCACCACGCTTTTGCAGCTCAACGAGTGTCTCTTTATGGCGTACAAGACGCGTCTCGTCACAAACTTTTCCCAGTGCCATAGGAACATTAAAATCCACGCGCACAAGAACACGTTTGCCCAAAACATCAACATCATCAAGCGTACGAAACACCATCACTGTTTCCTCTTCACTTTCCATTGTTTCAAATAAAAACGCATCAAACAAACCTGCTTAATTTTCTTTCCTCTAAAATCTCTTCTTTGCTTTTGTATGCCCCTACTTTACTTGTGTATGCCACACCTTTACTTTTTCATAAAAGAAATTCACGACAAATCACTCTTCTCTCACTATCAGCCTGAAAATCCAAAGCTTCCATCATCAAGTGTACAAAAGCCTCTCATTGTTCTTAATTTTCATAATCCATTGTTGCAGACAAATGCATTGGCTCAATTTTATTTCTACTAAAACGCCCCTTTACTTTTATGCAAAATAGTTTACGTCTTTTATTTTCTGACGTTTTTTCAAACGTTGTCTCGTTCAGATGTTTCTTTTTCAAAGTTTACTCTTTCAAGCGGCTTTTAAAAGCATATATTGGCTTGCACTTTAAAAAATACCATCACTCTTTAACAGCATCTTCTCTCTAGCGCATAAAAACAACAACTTTTCTCTATTTTTCTCAAAAGAATGCGCCTTAATTTGTACAAAAACGAGGCTTTTTCCTATAAAAAGAGGACCCGAAGGTCCTTCTTAGAGTATTTACATTGTCTTGGCAAAAGCCACCGCCGTATCACTCATACGGTTAGAAAAGCCCCATTCATTATCATACCAAACCAGAACACGACAGAGTTTACCATCAATCACTTTGGTTTGATCATTGTGAAAAATCGCTGAATGCGGATTATGATTAAAATCACAACTCACTAGCTTTTCTTGCGTAGTATCTAAAATGCCCTTGAGTGAACCTCGTGCAGCAGTTGCAATAGCCGTATTAATTTCTTCAATTGTTGTGGAACGCTTAGCAGTAAATGTCAAATCTACCACAGAAACATTAGGGGTTGGAACACGAATCGATACCCCATCAAGCAATCCCTTTAATTCTGGCAAAACCAATCCCACAGCTTTTGCTGCCCCGGTTGAGGTAGGAATCATCGAAAGAGCGGCCGCACGCGCCCGATAAAGATCACGATGCATGGTATCCAACACAGGTTGATCACCGGTATAAGAATGGATTGTTGTCATAAATCCATTTTCAATGCCCACCGTGTTGTGCAAAACTTGTGCAACAGGCGCCAAACAATTGGTTGTACAAGAAGCATTTGAAACAACGCGATGTTCTCCGCTTAAAGACTGATGATTAACCCCATAGACAACCGTCAGATCTGCGCCTTCTGAAGGTGCGGAAACCAGAACACGCCTTGCCCCTGCATCCAAATGAGCCTTTGCTTTATCCCGCGCCGTAAAAATGCCCGTACACTCCAACGCGATATCGATATCCAGATCTTTCCAAGGCAATTGTGCAGGATCACGCTCTGCGCATACCTTTATTAAACCACCCCCCACATCAATGGCGTCCCCCACCACTTTAACGTCTCCAGGAAAACGCCCATGAACTGAATCATAGCGCAACAAATGGGCATTTGTTTCCACCGATCCCAAATCATTAATTGCGACGACTTCAATATCTTTTCGTCCACTTTCTACCAGCGCCCGTAAAATATTGCGTCCAATACGACCAAACCCATTAATTGCAACACGAACTGTCATTTCACATGTTTCCTCATTTAATTTTTTAAAGCACAACATTTAAAACACAACAAATGGGCATTTTCCAATCCCAAACCATGAATTCCCAAGACGTTAAGACCTTGATCAATCAAACACTTATCCACAATAATACACAACACTATCCACAACAGTGCACAAAATATGATGCCCTATAAGCACCTCCACTGATGACAACGCAAGCTGTCATTTTGTTTTTTCTTCTTTGATCTTTTCCAGCTCTCCTTCAGCGGTAGCAACGACATTTTCCCAAGTAATACCAAAATGTTCATAAAGGGCATCAATTGTCCCACTTGCCCCAAAGCCCTCCATACCAATAAACACACCATCACAGCCAATAAAACGGTCCCATCCTTGGGCAATGGCCGCTTCAATGGCGATTTTAATCGGAGCATCTCCAATAAGAGCCCGTTGATAGGAACAAGACTGTTGAGAAAAGAGCTCAAAACAAGGCACAGAAACCACACGTGTTGGGATGCCTTTTTCTTCTAAGACTTCATGTGCTTTGACCGCAATTTGCAATTCCGAACCGGAAGCAAACAGTGTCACTTGCGCCTCATCACTGGCCGTTAACAATTCATAAGCCCCAAGCATACAGAGATTTTCTTCTTCATATTCTTGACGCAGCAGCGGCAAATTTTGTCGGCTCAAAGCCAAGGTGGAAGGCGTCCCGCGTGCTTTCAAAGCCAATTGCCAACACTCGACTGTCTCCATAGCATCAGCAGGGCGGAACACAAGATGATTAGGCATAGCGCGTAAGCAAGCTAAATGTTCTACGGGCTGATGGGTCGGACCATCTTCTCCAAGCCCGATAGAATCATGGGTCATGACATAAATCACCCGCAATCCCATAAGAGAAGACAAACGCATCGCAGGACGCATATAGTCAGAAAAGCATAAAAACGTTCCCCCATAAGGAATAAAGCCCCCATGAAGAGCAAGCCCATTCATTATAGCACCCATGGCATGTTCACGAATGCCATAATGGACATAGCGTCCTGAAAAATCATTCGCAGAGATACTTTTCATCTGACTGCTTTTTGTATTATTAGAACCCGTTAAATCAGCAGACCCACCAATAGTCTCACCAACAACTTCATTGATCACTTCAAGAGCCATTTCCGAAGCTTTACGCGTAGCAACAACAGGAGACTCTTCAACAAGTTTCTGTTTATAAGCATCGACAGCTCCATCAAATCCACCCACGAGATCACCACGCATCAATCGTTCAAATTCCACCCGTTCTGAGACAGGAAGATTGCTCAATTTTTCTTCCCACTTTTGTCGCCTTTTAGCAGCATTAAGGCCTGCTAAGCGCCAATTATCGAGAATATCGGCTGGAATAACGAAAGGCTCCGCCTCCCACCCCAAGGCGATACGGGTCTCAGCAATTTCTCGCACACCTAAAGGTGATCCATGAACTTTATTGGTTCCAGCTTTACTAGGTGCTCCAAAACCTATCATTGTTTTACAAGCGATTAAAGTTGGTTTATCAGAATTTTTCGCCTCCTCAATGGCATGTGCAATTGCTGTTTGGCTATGTCCATCGACTTTGAGTGTATTCCAACCAGATGCCTTAAAACGCGCACTCTGATCTGTGCTATCGGCAAGAGAAATTTCTCCATCGATAGAGATATTATTATCATCCCACAACACGATAAGCTTGTGGAGTTTTAAATGCCCTGCCAAGGAAATTGCTTCTTGCGAAATCCCTTCCATCAGGCATCCATCCCCTACCAACGCGTAAGTATAATGGTTGACAAGATCACCAAAACGGGCATTTTGCAGACGTTCTGCAAGAGCCATCCCCACAGCATTAGCCAACCCTTGTCCGAGAGGTCCCGTCGTTGTTTCAATTCCTGCCGCATGCCCATATTCTGGATGCCCCGCAAGCTTTGCCCCTAATTGGCGAAAATTTTTAAGATCCTCAATACCGATATCTTCATAACCAGAAAGATACAGCAGAGCATAAAGCAACATAGATCCATGTCCTGCTGATAAGACGAAACGATCACGGTTAGGCCAACGAGGATTTTTAGGATCATGAGCAAGGAATTGTGTATAAAGAACCGTAGCAATATCGGCTGCTCCCATTGGCAAACCGGGATGACCAGAATTCGCTTTTTCAATCGCATCAATAGCAAGAAAACGGATAGCATTGGCCATCTGATTCTGTTGGAGGGTATTTGTCATGAATAATCGACCATTTCGTTAAATACGTTATTTTGTTGCTTTTTCCGTATTCTCTTAAAATTCCTTAAGAAAACTATTTTTTAACCATCAGCGTGAGACTTTTTGTCACCACTTCAATAACATTAATAATACATTCCCCTCACGCATCCTGTATATCCATGTCATTTATGCCAACACGCGCAAAAAATCCAGCTTTTAATTTATATCTCACCCCTGCTTTGCTTGCTAAAATATCCTACATACTTAAAAATAAAACACACACAATATAAGAATGTAAGTGATTCGTTTTTGCATAACGCATTGATAAAGGATACAATTACCCAAAGGACAAAAGCATGAACCAAGAGACTACGGTTCTACAAGATGCTCTAGAACACCTAGAAAAAGCACTTAGGACCTTAGAGATCACTATAATAAACCGCAACGCCGTTATTGATAAAAATAACGAATGGGAAGAAGAAATTCAACGAATGAATGCTGACCGCAGCCATCTTGCCCAAGCGCTTGACAAAGCTGAAGCCCAAATTGAACGCTTAGAATCTGTTAACAAAGAAGTTTCCAAACGTCTTATTAAAGCAATGGAAACGATTCGTGTCGTCATTGATAGATAAAGGTTTGAATGTATGGAAACAGTTTCCGTTACCATTGATGGTAAAAATTATCGCATGGCTTGTAATAAAGGACAAGAGCGTCATCTTATTGCGCTTGCCGCTCAATTGGATCAATATATCACCCATTTAAAGAAAAATTTTGGTGAAATTGGTGATCATCGTTTATCGGTAATGGCGGGCATCATGATTATTGATGAAATGGAAGAAATAAAACGAGAAAATAAAAAGTTACAAGAAGACTACGATGCTCTTTTAAGACTTCACCATGAAAAGGAGCACACCATGGGAAAAATCATGCGTGATACCACACAACGCATTGAAAAGCTCACCAATCAATTACTCAAAGATGATCAAAACAGCACGAACATTCAAGAACAAGAACAGGAAGACTTCTAAACACACATCAGCTCCATGAATAAACTTGCGATTTGACTTGCCTTCTACGCCTCATAGGATAAAAATTCTTAAATCACCCCCATAAACAGTCTGATTTCTTATCGAACGAGGATTCCAATGACTGATCACGCATAGCACGCATGAAATTGACTTAAAGCCCGATCAAAAAGCCCATCCTTGAATATTTTGCTGACACACAAACACGTCATATATCAAAGAGGTCGCCTTATATCATCATGCTTCCAATAAGGGATCTCGCACAACAAACGACCAAAACCAACATCCATCATTCTCAAAAAAAATCACAGTGATGATCAATCCAACAAAGCATAAAGCAAACGGCTTTTACATAAAAACGACGCACGAAAAGCATATTTTTAAAAACACATTCACCCATCACTTTATTCTCATGCCTGACCTTCATGACTTTTTGAGACACATAATTTGATTCAATTCTATTTGCAAAAATTTCACCCACGCATAAAAGCTTAAAAGTGAGAAAAATTTTAAAGCTCTCATTCAAACAGCAAAAGAATGAATTGTCATGATCAATGAATATCCCGCTCGGAAGCGGGCCCAATAAAGTAATCCCATGCCTCAATGAGATTAAAGAATTTCTCGCATTAAATGCCCCATAAGCACAACATCTTCAAAACGAAAGACAAATTCAATAGATAAAACGACAACATCACCGCATCCCGCGCCAGAATCTTATGCTCAAACACCGTGCTGTTTCCACAAGGGAAGATCAAAGCAATGAATGAAGTCTATTGGGACGCTCACGAGAGGCGCGCACACCCGTTGTTCCTAAAACCTGTTTAAAAGACACATGAAAAAACACTAGGCGTAAACGGATCAAATCCCTTTCGTTCCATCTTGAGAGACAGAGGCAATACGCAAAAGGTTTGTTGCACCAGGCGTTCCAAGGGGAACACCGGCTGTCACAAGGAAGCGATCTCCTCCTTGGCAAAAACCTTCCTGAAAGGCAATGGTAGCTGCACGATCAACCATATCCTCTAAATTCTTTGCATCCGCAGTAACCACACAATGAAGCCCCCAAACGAGTGCCAAACGCCGTGCTGTTTCCACAATGGGAGATAAAGCAATAATCGGTCTATTGGGACGCTCACGAGAGGCGCGCACACCCGTTGTTCCTGAAGCCGTATAGGCAACGATAGCGGCAAGTGAAAGTGTTTCAGCAATCTGACGTGCTGCAAGAGAAATCGCATCCGTTCCTGTTGATTCTGGTGCTGGATGTTGTGCGCCAACTTGAGCAGCATAAGTATGATCTTGTTCAATTTGCCGTGCGATTTTGTCCATCATAAGAACCGCTTCTTCCGGATAACGACCAGAAGCCGATTCAGCCGACAACATCACCGCATCTGTTCCAGCATAAACCGCTGTAGCAACATCGGATACTTCTGCACGCGTTGGCACAGGAGATGTGATCATTGATTCGAGCATTTGTGTCGCCACCACAACAGGTTTTCCAGCTAAACGACAAGCTTTTATCAGCTCTATCTGAAGTGCTGGAACCCTTTCCAAAGGCATTTCCACACCGAGATCTCCGCGTGCAATCATAATACCATCACAGACTTCAATAATCTTTTCTATATGTTCCAAGGCTTGAGGCTTTTCGATTTTAGCCATCAAAGACACCTTGTTTTTCGTTAGCCTGCGCACCGCTATAATATCTTCTGGACGCTGGATAAAAGAAAGGGCAACCCAATCAACAGGCAGCTGTAACAGAGCCTGAAGATCAGCCTTATCTTTTGAGGTCATCGAATCAAAAGGCAAAATTGTATCCGGAAAACTCACACCTTTTCGATCAGAAATACGGGTTCCAGAAACCACACGACACTGAACAAAATGATCATCACACACTTCAGCACGCAGTTCCACCCTTCCATCATCAATTAACAAGCGATCCCCTGGTTTAAGTGCCGAAAAGACTTCCTCATGAGGGAAAAAAACACGCTGCGCATCACCAGCGACATCGCGATTATCTAACGTAAAACTTTGCCCAACACGCAAATCCTCTTGACCTTTTGCAAAACGACCAACACGCAGTTTCGGTCCCTGAAGATCCACCAAAATACCGATGGGCCGTTGAACAACTTTTTCAACCTCCCGTATAGACTTGACCAAATCCTCCATTGTGTCACGATCCGTATGACTCATATTAAGTCGAAAAACATCTGCTCCTGCCCTAAAAAGCTTCTCAATCATTAAACGAGAAAAAGAAGAAGGACCAAGAGTCGCAATAATTTTTACTTTACGGGCACGTTTCACGGTGGAGGATTTCCTGAAAAAGAAGGAACAACTGAATTGTTGAACAAGGAATCATCTGTCAACTGTACCATCCAACTGGTTTGATTACCGGTATCGATTTCCTTAAACTCAGCCTTTTGATATCCTCGAGGAAAACAATCATGAACCCCTTGAATGGTAAATTGGCTATCTTGCACACACATGGTTACGGAGCCAGCCCAGCTTCCTTTTTTTTGTGCTCCTTCCGCATAAAAATAATAAAACCGTGAGGCAAGAGGTCCTTCGATTAAGGTTTTACATTCTGTCACGGGAACCACCCACCAGCCTTCGCTCACCCACCCTGAAAACGTACGATATCCAAGAGCAACCCCTACAGACTGTTGGGTTGTATTACACACCCTAAAATCAGCTTTTGCACAAACAACAAGGGGAAACAAGAGCAAAATGCTCAAGAAAAAAACCTTTAATTTTGTCTCAAACACCCAATATTGTCTTTTTAAAATCACAAAACTTCCTCTATAATGCCAATTCTCAAAACAAATCATACATCTTTTTTCAAAAGCCTTTCAAAGTCTAAAATATATATTTTTCTTTTTATAGCCCTTTTATCAATGCATATATTTTAAAAATTTTATCTTAAAAATTTTACAAAATATTTAAAGTCAATTTGTAAAAAAATTGTGGTGCTTGATTGATTTTTTGTTTTTCAAGCTTTTCCAATATGAATTTGTCGTCGAAAAAACAACTTAAAACATATAACCTGGAGAAAAATACAATGAATGATACAGTAACCGACCAAACACACGCTATATCCGTCAACCAATTACGCTCCTTTATCGAACGGATTGAACGACTAGAAGAAGAAAAAAAAACCATTTCTGATGATATTAAAGACGTATACACGGAACTTAAAGGCTCTGGTTTTGATAGTAAAGCTGTTCGAAGCATTATACGGTTGCGTAAAAAAGAAGAGCATGAACGAATGGAAGAAGAAGCCATTATTGAGCTTTATAAAAATGCGCTTGGGATGAGTTAACACCAATAGAAATTTTCTTAAGAAAATGAAAAATGGAAAAAAATGCGTGAATGCACAAAAATTCTGCTAACCGTGAGCAGTTTGTGCAAAATAACGAACAATTCATGTAACTTGTGACGAGACATCTGGTCACAGGATGCGTAAAATTGCAACAGCCCTCACATTTTAAAGGATTCATGAAAAGCGCATTTTTATTCTTATTCTCCAATCATTTTTATCCATACGGGCATTTTTATCCATACGGGTCCTCCCTTGTAAGCCAACCCCACTTGTGCGTACAAGCAAAAGCGTTTTGAGTACTTTAAACTAAAAACATATTTAAAATGAGAAAATCTCACGATACTCTGAAAAGACACCCAACATGAAAAATATAAATTATCTTTATAAATCAATATGATCAATAATTTAAGTATAGATAACTGGAAATGACATGATATCTTGTCGCCTCCAGAATTATTTTTATAGCGCAACCCGTTATTAAGACATCCAGTGAAACAGAAACATGAAAGTACCAGATCGCTTTGAAATATAATAGATTTTACACAAATCACATGGCAAGAGAGCTGCTGCAGATTAAACCGTAAATTCCCTTTAAAATAAGATAACCAGCTTCTTATGAAACGATTGCATCATTGCAACCAAATTAAAAACATTAAAAAAAATGCTGATGCTAAAAAGAGCAGAAGTGTTACACTTTTACGCAAAGACAATGCCCCCTTAAGATTTCTCCCCCTCTTAATATCTAAAATATTGTAAGAAATATCATCGCTTTTTCGCGCTCTTCACACTGAGCGTTTTGGCACACTTCTTGATAAAAAGAGAATCATCGCTGCATAACGTGTTATCAAATCTTCAAGCCATGCCATCAACAAATCGCAACGATAGGACAAAAGGAAACAATACGAGGAAAATTGTCTTAGGAAGCAGTTTGATGCACTGGACAATTTTCATAAAGAAATGGCTTCTTTGCAAAAAACAAAAAGCCATTTGAAAAATTGTATGAAAAAAGGCAGTTTCGGTGTACAGAGCGCTATTATTACAGAGTGCTATTGTATTGCAGGTGTTTATTTTAACAAGGCATCTCTTAACGTCCCTCGCCCCCATTCCGCGGTGGTCTCCATCAATGATATTAATTCCCCGTAAATAATATTAATGGTGTGAAGGATATAATGGTAAATCCCCTATGAAGGGTATAAAATCCCTTAAGCAGCCCCATCTTGACGCTTCATAAAAGAGCAAATCGGGCACCATTACACACATCCCTAAAATGTTGCGACAGCCCTTGCTATTTGAACTTCATAAGAAGCATTCCTTTACACCCCCCCCAATCCACCAACCCCTTTGTGACAGAAAAGAAAATATTCCGCATTGATTTTAAAGTGAGAGATGCTCTGATGAGAAAAGTTTACTGTATTCGATGTTATGATTTAAGTTGAAAATGATGATTTGGAACGATAAATCAACGTGTTATTGTAACGTTTCTAGGAGGAGAAAACGATGGCAATTAAAACAAAACGAACAATTGCCACATTAATCGGTGTAAAAGATGCCGCTGAACTGTCTGCTTATTACCTGCGTAATGCGAATCATCTTTATCCTTGGGAACCATTAAGATCTGATGATGACCACAGCCTAACAGCTTGGGAAGCACGAGCCAATGCTTATTCTTGTGAAAGCGCAAAAGGACAAGCCTACCGATACGCCGTACGATTAAAAAATGAAAACACAATCATTGGTGTTGTAAACTTTACAAATGTAATTCGTGGTGTTTTCCAAGCCTGTCATCTTGGTTTTTCTCTTGATGAAAAACAGTAAGGCAAAGGACTCATGTTTGAGAGTTTATCGGCTCTGATACACCATATCTTTGACGTTTATCACCTACATAGAGTGATGGCAAATTATAGACCTGAGAACATAAAAAGCGAACTCTTATTAAAACGCCTTCATTTTGAAAAAGAAGGCTATGCCAAAGACTATCTCATGATTTCTGGCAAATGGCGAGATCACATTCTCACCTCCCGAATGAATGGTTTATCCTAAACAAACGATAAAACACTATCGTAAAACGCTATAGAGTGTTTTCACAAAATATTTAAATATACCAACTGGTTCCCCTCCCTCAAGGATACTCTTCTCCTCGCGCTATTTTGCCAATAATGGTTTATCCAGTTTTTCTTAAAATCTCTTGCCCCTCCTAACCATTTCATGGAATTCACATGACAACATTTCAAAGGACTCTGTTTTACGCAACGCAAAAGATCATGGATAAATCCATGCCTCCCCTCAATGATGGCATTTTATAGAGACAATAAGGATAAACAGCAATGAAGCAGAACAACACGAAAACCTTGCGAAAAGGTGCAATCTTCGCACTCCCTGTTTTTACATTCCATTTCTTCACGTAAGAATTCTCGCCATTCTTTTTGTGTACAAGTGTTTTTATTTTTTTCCAACGCTGTTGATGAACACTCAAAACGCTCTTTATCACTGTGATAAAGGACTGGATCAGAGAGCTCTTGTTCAATTTTTTTTATTTCATTTTGCAAAACAGTGATTTCTTCAGACAATTTTTCCAATGCCTACATCTGCTTATAGAACAATTTTCCCCGTGTTCCTTTCTCCCGCCCCCGTAAAACGACCCTCTGTTGATAAATCATTCACTCATTATAATATATTTATTCATAGTGATAATTTACCGTTATCCTTCTTAAATAAGAACTTCGACAATCATAGGATTTCCTCATTTCAAATCTTCTTATTTTAAATCATAAAATTACATCTCTTGCACATCACAAGCTAGGTTGGCTTACAAGCGAGAAACGACGTAGAGATAAAAACTAAGAAAGACTAAAATACCTCCTATGAATCCAATCTTCTTAAACGCAAGAATTATCGCACATTAGAAGCTAAATAAAGTGCGTGATGGTGCCAGCATCCTTGCATACAGAACATTTTGACAAAACGACCGCACCAATAATTTTTTTTATCAAGAATTGTGCAAAAAAACCAAACATAAACAGTAAAGTTCGCTTCAAAAACCCCAAGAACCAGCGCCATAACTTTTAGTTGCAGTCAAAAGTGTGTCGCCAAAATCTGTTCTTTATAAATTTAATAACACTATAAATTTATGATACTGGCGTCGTCCTTCAATACACTTAAACACTCGACCTAAAGTGATGAGATAATACGAATCTCTTAAAATGCTTAGATGAATATTAAGACATTAACATGAACGCGCTTCTATTTCTTCGCGTAAAATTTCAAGTTCTAGCCATTCTTCTTGCTTTTGTGTGCAAGTATTTTTCTTTTTTTCCAACGTTGTTGATAAACGCTCAAAACGCTCTTTATCACGGCGATAAAGGGTTGGATCAGAGAGCTCTTGTTCAATTTTTTTTATTTCATTTTGCAAAACAGCGATTTCTTCAGGCAATTTTTGCAATGCATAAACCTGCTTATAGGACAATTTGCCTCGTGTTCTTTTTTCTCCCGCACTATCCAAACTGAGATCTGTTGATGGGACACGTTTTCCGTCCTCCCTTGCACGAGATTTTGAAGATGCTTTACGGTGCGATAATTCTATTTCTTTGCGTTGTAAACGGAGAGCCTGCTTATTTTGCGCCACCATATCACTATAGCCGCCTGCATACAAAACCCAATGACCATCGCCCTCCGGTGCCAACATATGCGTTACAGTACGATCTAAAAAGTCTCTGTCATGGCTTACCAACAACACTGTTCCCGCAAAATCAGCAATAAATTCTTGCAACAAATCCAAAGTTTCCATATCCAAATCATTGGTCGGTTCATCAAGAATTAAAAAGTTTGCAGGACGCGAAAGAAGACGCGCAAGCATGAGACGCGCTCTTTCTCCCCCTGAAAATTCTTTAAGGGGGGTGCGCGCTTGTTCCGGCAAAAATAAAAAGTCTTTCATATAAGAAACCACATGCCGTTCCTGCCCATTGATCACAAGAGTATCACCCCGCCCCCCTGTGAGATAATGCGCCAAAGTTTCTTCTTCATTGATAATGCGTTGCTGATCAAGCAATGCCATGGAGAGGTTATAGCCATGCCTCACCGTTCCACTATCCACAGCTTCTTGCCCAATCAATACGGAAAGGAGCGTTGTCTTTCCGATACCATTAGGCCCTACCAAACCGATTCGATCACCCCGCTGAATGCGTAAAGAGAAATCTTTCACAATAACGCGCTCACCATAAGATTTTGAAATTTTCTTTGCTTCGAGCACCAATTGACCAGAGTCATGACTTTTAACCGCGCTCAACAGTGCACTTCCCGGCTGCCCTTTATAAGTTTGATGACGCTGTCTTAAGTTTTTTAATTCGCTCAAGCGCCGTACATTACGTTTACGCCGTGCGCTCACACCATAACGCAACCATTGCTCTTCACGGGCAATTTGGCGCCCCAATTTATGCTGCTCGATGGCTTCTTCTTCCAGTGCTTTATCACGCCAACTCTCAAATTTTGAAAAACGCTTTTCCAGTCTTTTGGTTGTGCCACGATCAAGCCATACCGTTGAACGTGTAACATTTTCTAAAAATCGCCGATCATGGGAAATCACCACAATCGCTGAAGGCAAAGAAGACAAAACTCCTTCCAACCATTCAATGGTTGGTAAATCAAGATGATTGGTTGGTTCATCTAAGAACAAAATATCAGGCTTGGCTGCAATAGCCCGTAATAATGAAACACGCCTCTTTTCACCCCCCGAAAGCGTTTCTAATTTTTCCGACCCCGAAAACCCTAAATTTGTGCGAAGTGTATTGATCCACTGGACATCAGATGTCTCATTCAACCCCGCTTCCATATAAGCGTTAATATTTTCAAAACCTGAACAATCCGGATTTTGAGCGACATAACGAAGTGTTACCCGAGGGTGGCGAAAAATTTCGCCACCATGAGGCTCTAATATTCCTACGGCAATTTTTAACAGAGTCGATTTTCCACAACCATTACGGCCCACCAAGGCGATACGTGCTCTCTGCTCAACCGATAAACATGCCTGGTTGAGCAAAGGCGTTGTCCCCACGTTTAAGAAAATGCGGTCAAGCCGCAGCAATGGCACCGCCATTAACGAACGCGGCGCGGACAAGGTGCTTTATACATCACCCCTCTTGCATCACGGTAAGTACATAATTGTTGTACTGGGACTCTTTGCGCACAAGGTGCTTGGTAAACATGTCCTCTACGACCACGATACGTGCACAATTGTGATGCCTGTTTTTGTTGTCTTTTTTGATTTGCAGCCGCCCCTGTTACTGTTCCAGCCAAAGCACCAAATGCTGCACCAGTAAGCGCTGCTCCAGCAGTACTTCCACCAATAGCAGTCCCAGCCAAAGCACCGATTGCTGCTCCCCCAACACCGTAACGTGCAACGCGTTCATCATTTGTCGTACAAGCCACCGAACTGAAACCAATCGCTGAAACGACGGCCACTTTTAAAATTGATTTTAACATATCAAAACCTTTCCTTCTCAAGATAAATACATAATATATCGTTTATGTCGGCACTTAATCACTAAGCCCCCCCCTGCCTTATTCAAAATATATCGGAAGAGCTTTACGGAATAGGCACAGACGCTAACAATATAGCTTTTCCAGAACCTAAATGGCAAGAAAAGGTTCCACAAATACGGTTAGAAAGTGTTAAAGAAGAGCCAAATGACACATTTTTATCACAAATTGGCCATTTTACTCCTTCAAGTGTTAAGCCTTGTAAGTCAGAAAAACCAATAAGACTAAACAAACACCCCTTAGGCAAATCATATGACACAAGTTTTGGCAAAACCGGCCACCCTTCTTCCAAACCGCTTGTCAACAACACTGAAATGCCTTTCTCAGCCATCATCAACGCTTGCGTCATATGAGAAAGGCTATGATCACTTCGCTCCCCTCCCAAAGCTCCACATAAAATAAGCTTTTTAGCACCATTTTGTAGCGCTCTTTCACAAGCCAAAGCACTATCTGTCATATCTTTATCAGAGGGAAAAACATCACGCGGAATATGGTTATATTTGTCTATCAAAGTCTGATCAGACGAATCAAAATCTCCCAGCCACAACTCAGGCTTCACATTAAGCGCGGCAGCATGACGCATACCACCATCCGCAGCAATCACTCGACTGTTTTGAATTTGATTAAGCAAACGATCAGTGATAAAAAGAGCGCCATTTAACAATATCGTAAATGTTGTCATACATATTTTGCCTTTCACAATTTTTTTTCTAGCATCCTTTTATCAATGAGAGCTATTTTTTATAAACGATAACCGTGATATAGCCAAACGAATCCTTATCTTTAAAGCTTCTCTAAAAAAACACACACGATACAAAGATACTCATGAAATTTGCCAAATTACACCACAGAACGAACCTACACCGCTATCTAACACACACCGCCTTTCAACGAAATTTTCTTTTTCGCTCTCCCCTGTATAAAGCAACTTTCATCAGTTTTATGCTTCTCCTTTCTGCTTGTCACACGCCCCTTTCCCAAAATGATAAGCCCTCTTCCAGTTCTTCTGAAACAATCAAACGTACCAACAATCACAATATCTATGTCACATTAAGTGCTCTGCAACACCCCCGTATTTTGCAAATGTATGGTGGCGTCTATCATAATGCGAAACTTGAACGCTTTTTAGCAAAAATTATCCGTAAACTAACAATTGCATCCCACCATTCTCATCAAAGCTATTCTGTAACAATTTTAAACTCAGAAAGTGTCAATGCATTTGCACTCCCCAATGGTTCGATCTACATCACCCGTGGTATGCTGTCCCTCGCCAATGATTCTTCAGAAGTTGCAGCAATTTTAGCCCATGAGATGGCACATATCAGAGCCAATCATGGTATTTTACGCCTGCAAAAAAAAGCCCAATTGAAGATGGCAAATCATACATCTCCACGTCTTCTTTCTTCTATGGGCAAAAAACTCCCCAATTCCATACACAACAAGCAACAACTCGCGCAATTTTCCCGCAATCAAGAGCTAGAAGCTGATTCCCTTGCCCTTGAAATGCTCCAACAAGCAGGATATGATCCATTTGCTTCACCGCGCTTTCTTCAAACAATGGAAGCCTATAGTGCTTTTCAGAATATTTCTGGCACCCAAAATGCTCCCTTAGACTTTCTAACCTCTCACCCAACCACCCCTCAACGTATTCGGCTTGCAATAGAAAAAGCACGTAAAATCAGTAAACAAAATAGTGGAAATACTGATCGTGATTCTTTTCTCACAAGCATTGATGGCATGACTTTTGGAGGAAGCTTTGATACAGGGTTTGTACGAGGCAACCAATTTATTCACCCACAATGGCGCATTGCTTTTTCTGTTCCCAACAATTTTACAATAGAACATTCAGCACAAACAGTTTGGGCCAGCGGACCAAATAAAATTGCGATTCGTTTTGATGCTGTTCCCTGCCTCACCGGAATGTCTGCAAGTGATTATTTGCAAAGCGGTTGGATTATCGGTCTAGACCCATCATCGATCCGCCTCCTCACAATTCAAGGGCGCCCCAATCAAGAATTTACGCGTCCAGGATTCACTCATCAAGGATACCTAGGCCAAAGTTTACTTGGAGCGCAAGCTCGTGCAACCCATGAACAATGGCAATTTGATGTTGTTGTCATTCTGTTCAATAATTATATTTTTCGTTTTCTGACAGCCGCCCCCTATAATTCTCAAAATTTTGCAGAGATTGCCAAAAAAACAGTCCAAAGCTTTCACCCTCTTTCAACTTCACAGTTAAAAAAATTAAAACCCTTAAAAATCAGTGTTGTCCGCGTTAAACAAGGAGAAAATGTTGCAAACCTTGCCAATAAAATGCAACACACACCAGACAAAGAAAAACTCTTTCGTATTCTCAACGCCCTCTCACCAACTCAAACTTTACGCGCCGGTACAAAAGTAAAAATTATCACCGAATAAGTTTCCTTTTTCATCTGCTACAGCCTTGATTCTTTTCTGTCCTTAATCACGCCCTCCTCCATATATTCGCAAATGAAGCTGGCTAACCCTCAACCAGCTCCATCATGCGCCCCACCGCCCGCATCTATATCCCCTAAAAAGTCTTTCACGGCTTATATATCGTAACGATCTTCTAAAATGAATCATAAGGAGAAGAGAGCGTATTTCTGCACAGACCTTCTCAAACCAAACTCACCCTGCAATCTCCCTCTGCTCATAAATACTGCTCACTGGCACCAGCAAGGGAGGCGTCTTACTTGATAAAGCTCGCAAACCCTTAACCAGAAGCTTCATCATGCCTTACGCCGCCCCGCGCCTATCCCCCCTAAAAAACCTTTCACAGCTTATATGTCATAAGCATCTTCTGAATGAACGGTCAGGAGAGCAGCACGCAATTTCTGCAAAGCCCGTGCTTCAATTTGGCGCACACGCTCTTTTGAAATTCCTAATTTTTCACCCAAAACTTCCAAAGTAGCCCCCTCTTCATTGAGGCGACGAAAGCGTATAATTTCCAACTCCCGTTCATTGAGAATTTGCAACGCATCGTAAAGCCATTGCGTGCGCCGTTGACCATCAATCATTTGCTCAATTAAAGCATCAGGAAGAGGACTCTCATCGACCAAAACATCCATCTTCGCAATAGGATTATCACTGTTCTCAGAAACAGAAACGCTCAAGGAATTATCCGAACTGGAAAAACGAAAATCCATTGTTTCAACATCGCGTACGGAAACACCGAGTTTTTCAGCGATTGTGCGAAAAATATCCTGTTTTGATAAAGCACTATCATCTTGCACCAGTTTTGCGCGCAAACGCCGCAGATTAAAGAAAAGTGCTTTTTGCGAAGAACTGGTCCCCCCTCGAACAATTGACCAATTTCGCAAAATGTAATCTTGGATAGAAGCCCGTATCCACCATGTTGCATAGGTTGAAAAACGCACTTCCCGATCAGGTTCAAAACGTGCAGCGGCTTCCAACAGTCCTACATATCCTTCTTGTACCAAATCCCCTAAGGGCATTTTAAAACGTTTAAAGCGGTTTGCAATAGCAATCACCAAACGCATATGAGCCGCCGCAATTTGATGCATGGCATCATCATCGCGTTTATCTTTCCATCGCAGAGCCAAATCATGCTCTTTTTGTCGTTCAAGATAAGGTGCTTGCATAGCAGAACGCATCATATTACGTCCTAAGCTTTTGTCTGCATCGCTATAATTTTTGCTGCTTTTATAAACAGCATTTGAAAGATTACCCATAATAACCCCTTGCGATTAAAATTATCAAAATTGATTTGGCAACGACATCATTGTTCTTTCTCAAAAAGAACGCAAAAGTTGTCTACTTCTGCGCTCACTACTTTAGCGTGTAATTTTATAATCGCAATTGTTTTTTTCATTATCAGGGTAAAACTTCTTCTCATAAGACACAATTTCACTTGCAAAACGCCCCTGCAATATGCCTTTTAGCCTATGAAATATTTGAAAAAAACTTTCTCTTCACTTTTCATGACAAAACAGCAAAAAAAAATAAAATGATCAGACAAAACACATGCTGTTTTTTTGATGACCGATTCCGTTTCCTTGTAAGTTTAAAAAATCTATTTATGCTTTCAGCTTTACAATACAACTAATAAGTGTAATCTACAAACATAAAATATCCCAACTGAATGAAAACTGAATAAAAAAGAAGCATTTAAGTTTTAAAGGCGCAAAAAGAAACATCAAAAAGCGACAAGAGTGATTGAAGCAAGCGCAACAAACGTGTTAAAGAGCAGCATTATGGAGTTGTCGCAAAAGGCTTTTTACCAGTGTCGCACTGAGAAAGAAAATGATCATGGATAGCAAGATTGTTCAACAGAATGAGATTCTTCAGGATGATATTCTCATTGAAAAATACGGAAGAGGTAAATTTGAAGGTTTTCGTTTTTATGCGAAAAAAAACAATAGCGATCAAACAGCTGAGCAGCAATGTTCAATAGAGAATGAAAATTTGATTCTTGCGTTTTCCAAACGTGCAACACGTTTTTGTACTTGTGCAAATGGCGATTTTACCCTCAGTTCTGATGGCATTGTGCGCTGGATTGGTCAACCTGTGGGGCAACTTGTTGCCACAGAAGATTTTTTCAACCCCAAACTGATTGTTTTAGCAGACACACAACTCATCGGAGAAGGCCGCGACAACGTCGTAAAACGATTAGAGCGTTTTGTAACCTTTCATTTTGAAACGGCTTTAAAGCCCCTATTTGATTTGCGCAATGCTGATAATTTAACAGATTCAACCAACAGTCTTGCCTTACAACTGGTTAACTCTTTAGGGATTATACCCCGCCGTGAAGTTTTAGACCTTGTCAAAAACCTTGCGCAAGAATCACGTGCCGTGCTTCGGCGTCTAGGTGTGCGTTTTGGCGCTTTTCATATCTATGTTGCAGGAATGCTTAAACCCGCTCCGGTCCAAGCCATTACCCTTTTGTGGAATCTTCAAAATGCAGGACAAGACAAAAGGGGTTTGGTTGAAATTTTTACAGCGTTATCTGCTGGTCGAACCTCTTTGGTTGTTGACCCTACCTATAACCGCCAATTTTATCAATTAGCCGGTTACCGAATCTTAGGACAACGTGCTGTACGGATTGATATTTTAGAACGTCTTGCCAATCTTATCCGCCCCGCCCTTCATTGGAAACAAGGAAATGATCCCAAACCCGATGGTGCCTATGACGGCAAAAGTTTTTTTGTGACCCCTGCCATGATGTCCATTCTTGGAGCCAATGGAAATGATATGGAAGAAATTCTCAAAGGGCTTGGCTATCAATCATACAGCATAAGCAATACTGTGTTTGAACAAAATCTTCTTGCACACCAAGGCTCTTTTTCTGTCCATGCAACAACACAAGCAGTTCGACCAGCAGAATGCGTTGGCAGTCTATGGCAAACAATCAATATTTCAGAAACAACACAAGAAGAAAAGAATACCTCATCCTTGAATACTTTCTCCTCTTGTATTGAAAAACACGCCCATAACACCAATGCTTTACCAGCTGCTGAACCTGTTGGAAATTTTGCCAAGCCCACGCCTCCTACAGCAGAAGGTAAAGTTATTTTATTATGGCATTATAGGCCCCCATTTCACCACCACACACAAAAAAAACGTGACAAATCTGGACATCAATGGAAAAATAAACCGAAGGGCGCTGTAAAAAAAGGGAACAATGCGCATGGAAATTCCCCTCAAGAAGCACCATCACAAACCAAACGTTCTCATAAGTTCCATAAATCCCAAGACAAGCGTGCGAATTATAAACCTTTCCAAAAAGAAAAGCGTCTTAACCCTGATTCACCTTTTGCAAAATTAGCTGTGCTACGCGATCAACTCACCAACCATAAAAACACGCAAACACTTTCCTCTAAAGAGCATTAAAATAACAAATGGAGTTTGATCGTGACCCACGTAGTAACCGACAACTGCATTCATTGCAAATATACGGATTGCGTTGAAGTTTGTCCTGTTGATTGTTTTTATGAAGGTGAAAATATGTTGGTCATTCATCCTGATGAATGCATCGATTGTGGTGTTTGTGTGCCAGAATGCCCAGCAGAAGCCATTATACCTGATACAGAACCAGGACTAGAAAAGTGGTTAGAACTTAATCTTCTTTATGCAAACAAATGGCCCAATTTAACCACAAAAAAAGATCCTCTTCCTCAAGCAAAAGAAATGGATGGTGTTCCAAACAAACTAGAAAAGTATTTTTCAGAAAATCCAGGAAGTGGAGAAGAGTAATGATACAGTGTACAGCTTCCTCCTTCAACAATTGAAAGACTTCTTTTGTAAAAATAAAAAATCCTCAAGCGAAATGATTGATTCTTTTGAAGTTTGATGTTAGTGTTATTCTAACATGATCATCTTTCTAAGTATTTTTCTTTGCTTTTTTTAGTAAAGCAATGTATTTTTTTTGGATTTAAAAGTACTCGGCTTTTATGCTCACTTAATTGGTACAATATACTTGGTTAAAGAAAACTCAACCCTCAGGTTTATAACCTGTTTTCCGATGCATTTATTGATCATAAGGGAGTAAACTAAGATTATGGCATCCCAACATGGAACGTCCTCCAAGACTAAAGAATTTGCAACCTCTGAATATATCGTCTACCCTACACATGGAGTAGGGCAAATTATAGCGATTGAAGATCAAGAAGTTGCAGGACATAAATTAAAACTTTTTGTCATTCATTTTGCGAAAGATAAAATGGATGTCAAAGTTCCCATTGCAAAAGCCCTTTCCGTTGGAATGCGTAAATTATCTGCTGGTGATTCCGTCGAACGCGCTTTAAAAGTCTTACGCGGAAAAGCACGTGTTAAACGGACCATGTGGTCACGCCGTGCTCAAGAATATGATGCTAAAATCAACTCAGGAGATCTTATTTGTATTGCTGAGGTGGTCCGTGATCTTTTTCGCTCTAACCTACAGCCTGAACAATCCTACTCTGAGCGTCAACTTTATACCGCTGCTCTTGAAAGAATGGCCCGCGAAATTGCGGTTATTAATAGCCTTTCTGAAACAGAAGCGATTAATCTCATAGAGATGCATCTCTCCAACAAGCCGAAACGCGAATTTAAAACGGAGAGAGAAGAAACCGTTGAAAACAGCAAAGCTGTCTACGCTGCATAATACATTCTTTCATAAAAACAGAATATTTTGATAAAACCAGCTCTTTGCTGGTTTTATTTTTTTATCATCCTCTGCACTCTCAAGGATAAAGTTTCTTAAAGCACCAATAAACAATCTAACTTTTTGATAAATTCGACCCCGCCGCCGCCTCATGCGCTTTACTTCACAGCCAGCGCATTGATGAATCATCATCATGCATCATTTTTTATCTTTAATCATAAGGCTGAATACAGGAAGACTCTCTCACATGAAACCATTGAATGACTTCCTTACACGTCCCATATAATTCAAGATATTGATTTATAAAAAGATCGTTTTTTATATTCAATTAAAATCCCGAAGATCGCAAAATTCTTTCACTCCAAATCTATTCCATGTTGAATCAATAAAAAACACTCGCTTACCCACGACAAGCGGAAAAATCATGTGAGTAAAAGCTTTACAAAAAAGGCATGCCTCTTACGAACCATTCAACAGCTCTTGGCTTTTGAAACATTGAGAGATGGCAAAGTGTATAATAATTGCTGGCTTACACTTTTATGAAGCCTAAAGAGAGGGGCAATAAATTTCATAGTATTCCCTAGGGCTTTATCGTTATACCCTTCAAGAAGTACCGTCGCAAAATGGGCTGAAAAGCACATTGAGAGAGGTTTAAAAAAAAACACGTGGATGTACAACACAAGTATATTTATATTTCTATATTCCGTTTGGGGCGTTTTATTTTTTATAATGCTCATGATCCCATAAAAGAACGATAAAAAAGTATGAAACAAGCCATAATCTCCAATTTTTTAAAAGACATTGCCATAGATGTTTTAGCCGTAAAACTGAATTAAAAATGAAAGTTGGTTTGCACTTTTACAGCTTTTATATTCTTTCCAAATGAGGCCGCCTTCTTATTTTAGAAATGACACAAAACAGAAATACACCAATACCCCGCCCCGATTTAGCATACAAAAGTTAATACAGCAGCCCTTATCCGTTTCAATCTTTATCTCACACATAACTACAGCATTAGGACTAGATGCTGATTTACCAGCAATAGAAAAAGTACATGCTCTCTGAAGGAAAATAACGTCATAAGGTTACAACCATACCAGCGATAAATGAGAAAGATATTCCAGCTTTTGATCAAACTCTCTGTTAAAAAACAATGATACAATTGGCTTTGCGTGTGCTTAGCATGATAGGCGTTCGTTCATATTCTTTGTATCACTATGCATAAGATCAAATTGATCGTGATATCTGAAAAGTTATGAGCTCAAAAATATGAAAAGAAAGCGTGATGCTCATAAAAAAATCTCATGCGCCTTTATCATCAAAAGCACGAAAGATTATTGAATAAGTCCCCTTCTGTCTTACAATAGTTTTTTCTGCTTATAAGATCCCAACAGCCATTGAGTCCTCAATGCTTCAACACCCTTCCATTTGAGCGTGTCCATTATAGGTATTTTTCTTTCTTATACAATTTTTACCCATAGGCCAAAGCCCCGCTTATAATGTGTAAGCAAATAATTGTTATTGATTCAGCGTAGAACAGATTTGAAATGAAAAAATCGAGGCCTTTCATTTAAGACGCAAAACAATGAATGATTTTTATAAATCAATGTTGTGTGGATATAAATCACCATTCTTTTACTGAGAAACGTGTGTTACACTATAAACTCTATGGATAAACCATTGGCTATTCATCACAAATTCTTAACAAACACACCTCATGCTTAAAGTATTGAATCAATTATCCTCAATGACGATATTTTACGGTCTCATAGAGCAAGAAATAGGTGCTCCCTTAAAGTATAGAATGAAGTGAGATACAAGTAGGATATACGGTTTTACACCTTCTGGCAGCATTAATTATTTTTATACTTTCCTTTTACCTTCCCTAGAAAGTAGCTCTTTAAGAATATTTTTAAGAAAAATGATTCTATGATTGAACAAGCTTATATCGATACCCACGCTCTTAACGAAGTCATCATAAAAGACACTGCACACCAACAATTCTTTATCTTCTCTCAAGAAAACAAGAAAATCATCCCCCACAATAGAATCACTTTGTCTACGGGAAAGCCTTACCCCCCATACCCTTCAAGGAACACAAAACACACACGACCATGCGCATTCACAAATGAAGCAAAAGAAACCTACCACTGGTAGAGAGATAAAATGCTAAAGTCTTAATCCCTAAAACGGAACGACCACACTACATTCCAGTTTTCAGATCAATGTGATGAGAGCGACGCAATTCAGCAGAATTCTTATCATCGATATAAGCCAGCGCCCTCAGAGCACCAGTCAAACGGCGCATACCTCTCTTTTGTGAAGAGAGGTAAAACGCTAAAGCCTTAACCACGAGAACAAAACGTCCACGGTACATTCTTGTTTTCAGATCAATATGATGAGAGCGACGCAATTCACCAGAATTTTTATCCTCGATATAAGCCAGCACCCTCAGAGCATCAGCCAAACGGCGCATGCCCCGCTTCTCAAAAGAGATAAAATGCTAAAGTCTTAATCCCTAAAACGGAACGACCACACTACATTCTTGTTTTCAGATCAATGTGATGAGGACGACGCAATTCAGCAGAATTCTTATCATCGATATAAGCCAGCGTCCTCAGAGCACCAGCCAAACGGCACATACCCCGATTCTCAAAAGAGATAAAATGCTCAATCCTTAACCACTAAAACGGAACGACCACGATACATTCCGGTTTTCAGATCAATGTGATGAGGGCGACGCAATTCACCAGAATTTTTATCCTCGATATAAGTCGGCGCCTTCAGAGCATCAGCCGAACGGCGCATGCCCCTCTTCGCTGGAGAGGTTTTTCGTTTAGGTACAGCCATAAAAAGACACTCCAAATCCATTAAAACAGAAAAAGCAATGCCAAAGATGACAATGCTTTATTTAAAAACACCATAAAATTTGAAAGTGTTATACACTGATAAAGAAGAAGAGGCAATGTCAAAATGATCCTTCTCTTCCCAAAAATAACCTTCCTTTTATCAAAAATGGTCTCACAATACCTAAGTAAATATCACAAGCACCGAAAAATTTATGAGTTTTATACCCCAATGAAAACATTTTCATAGGACGAATATTTAATTTTTTATTTGGCATTAAAAGGGATTTTCGCATACAGTAGAGATACGCATAATAAAGAGAAGTTGATTTTTAATAAAAACCTACGCCAATTGATGAAAATAAGAAAAAGCAACAGCTTCTCTCTTTGAACTTCATCATTTTATTTTTGTAAAAACAAAGGAAGCAAGAATGCACGAATTTACCACCCTTCTTGCAAAACATGGCCACACCGTTGAAAGTCGACTGAGCACACTGTTAAGTAATCACATCCAAAATGGTGAAATTTCACGCCCTGAAAACTTAATCAAAGCCATGCGTTATGGGGTGCTGAACGGTGGGAAACGCCTGCGTCCTTTTCTTGTGATTCAAAGTGCTGCACTTTTTGATATCCCTGTAGAGCATTCTCTTGATGTTGCATGTGCCTTAGAATGTGTTCATTGTTATTCGCTCATTCACGATGATCTTCCAGCCATGGATAACGATACACTTCGACGCGGAAAACCCACTGTCCACATAGAATTTGATGAAGCAACAGCAATTCTAGCAGGCAATGCCCTCTTGACATTTGCCTTTGAAATCATTGCCCATAAAGCTGCTGCACTGTCTACAGATATAAGAATAAAATTGATCACCGCTCTTGCACAATCAGCCGGACTTGGTGGTATGCTAGGGGGACAAATGCTGGATCTTGAAGCTGAAAAAAAACCGCAAGAGAGTACTGACATCATCACACTACAACGCATGAAAACAGCAGCCTTAATAAGCTTTGCTTGCCAAGCAGGCGCCATCATTGGCAATGCCTCCCAAGAATTATTGACAAAGTTGACGGCTTTTGGGAGCTATCTTGGTTTAGCCTTTCAATTAACCGATGATCTTCTTGATGTCACCGCCAACACGCAAACCCTAGGTAAAACCGCTGGGAAAGATGAAACGGCACAAAAGGCAACTTTTGTTCGTCTTTATGGCATTGAAGAAACCCAAAAAAAGCGAGACGCGCTCATCACAAAAGCAGAAGCCCTCTTACACCCTTTTGATGATGCCAAAGCACTCCCCCTCCTACAAGTCGCGCGCTTTAGTGCGACACGCAAAAATTAACGTCATCCGCCCTTACATCCCGCCCTATTGTCCATATCGTACACCGTTCTCTTTGTTAAATATCCAAGAGATTTTTCAAAAAACATGACCATTGTATACTGTTGGTCCCATCATAAATGCCCATCATTAAATATGATCTGACAAACCTTAAGAAGGGTTTCATTAAAACAAGCGCATGAATTTATAAAACAAGTGTATTCTAGACATCCTATTTTGCATGAAGCACGCCTAAAGAACAAGAAAAAACGTCAAGAAACACGCATTCAACGCATTGATTTATAATATTAATTTGAAACAGCGCTTAATATCATAAGATTTTCTCATCACATACCCTCTCATATTGAATTCATTAAAATCTTTTGTCTGTCGTCATAAGCGAAAGCAGCGTTTGGGTAAAAGCAAAGCCGTAAAAAAGGGAGCAAAATTCCTCTTATGAACCATCTTAAGGACCAAGGGCTAGAACCCAACCAAGAACCCAACTACTAGGAACACGAATGATAGTACCGGTTTTCTCTTTCGAAAAATAGAACCGCTTTTACAAAAATACGGAATAATTTCAGTTTAATAATCATCACTATCGTCCTTTAATTTGTCAGACTTTTTATCGTATTTATTCAACGCATTGCATAAAAAAATTAAACAGAGCATGATGCTTGCGACAAAAAAATAAATCATTATTCTATAGAATATCTCCTCTCCACATTTAAAAGAGCAAGGATTCCTACCAATGCCAATTTGTAAATAGTCTGGATTCTTAAAGAAGATGCTTACAGCTGTTGTATGGTTCACGGACATAAAGACTCAACAAATAAGACTGAAGGATATCCACCACGCACGTAATACCGAATGTGTAAAATTTTAGATCTCTTCCCATCACCACGCCTCAAATGGCAGTATTTTACGGCATAATAATAAGGAGTTTTTCCAAGCCAAAAATAAATTTCTTCCCTCAAATGAAATTTTCTCATACGTCCCATAAAGATGAAGAGCATCATAATAACCGAACCGATATCCCTTGCCAAAGCTGGAAAATATGGCCATCAAAAGATAACCCGAATGTAAAAATATACAACAAGACCAAGAAAATATTACGATAATCGATTATACCATAGCCCCCAATCGCACCATAATCATTGAATATCTTTGCTCGCTCACTGTCATTTAGAAATTCCTCTTGGGTGCATCATATCCTATATCGTGTGGAGCTCTATGCAAACACGCCATAAAAACACAAATGTAATCATAAGTTACGATTCTCACTGAGCTTTTTTGCGCGTTCCTTCTAAAAAAAATACTGCCAATAAGTAAATCAATAAATAAATAGCAAAAATATAAACGAGAGAGAAAAAGCCAAATATATTGACCATAGATGCACTCATGTAAAAAAGCACCAAAAGGCTAAATCTTCCAACGGTTGACAAGAAAGACTCGTATGTAGCCCTGAAATGATCGCTAATACGATCATGGAGGATAACTTCCACACGAAGATAGGTGTACTTAATGAGATAAAAAACCATACAGACTAAAATGACAGCAATTTCTTTTCTTGGCTCAAAGAAAACCACTGTAAAAATCAGTGACGCTGAAAGAAACAGCAATAAAACAAAATTCACCCTTTCACTTAGTTTTGTAAAGAGAAAACTAGCCAGGAGCTGCGAGAGCAAAATCAGTGAAAATGTCACACCAAGATCAAAATAAGTGACATGAATATGATGATCTTTAAAGATCCACTGCCAATATTGCGAAAATATATTGAAAAAAATCAATGAAAAATAAAAGCATAAAGAGATATAAGGAACTTTAACAAAAATAGAGACCATCTCTTTAGCTTCACAAATGAGAGAATTTTTCTGAAGAGAATTTCCATGACTTGGTTTTCTCTGTCCTTTGAGGTCATCAAGAAAGAACAAACCAAAGAGTGTTGTCATCAACATTAAAAATGCCGCAATATACCATATATATTGGCTCGAATAATCAGCAAAATAGGCGCCAATTAAACTAAATATAAACATGCCAATGTAATTATATTGAGAACTTGATCCCAGCACCTTTTTAGTCGATGTCACTTTTGCTTTTGCATATTGCACAAGTAAAGCATTATAAGCCCCCGCAATCAATGTCAGAGACAAGGCATTAAAAGATTCTGCCAAAAGAAAACCGTAAAAGCTTGTAGAAACGCCCATGAGAAAGAGCCATGTGGCAGCAAAAGCCGCCGCCAAGACGATCGATATTTTATAACTTTTTCGATCAGCAAAATATCCCAGAGGAATATCGGTAACCATCATAATAAAAACCTGAAATGACTTAATGATCCCGATATCAATAAGCGTTAAGCCTTTCTCCAGCATATAAAAGACAATAAAAGCGCCTGTTAAAATTCTTATACCGTTAAATAAAAAACCAAAGGCTAATATACTTGTCATTCATTCCCCCAATAACGCCAAAAAAGGCACCCGTATACATCATTTTAGAGCAATATAAAAGCTTACATTTTACGACAAATGGGGTAATAACCACCGTACAGATCTCCAGTCCTATCAATTTGATATCCAGAGACATGCCTGAAAATACTGGAAGAATGCCTGAAAATACTGAATGAATGAATGAATCATGTTTTTTCTATAATTGGAAATCCGTCAAATATCTCACTGCTTCAAGAACCGCCAAAGAACCAGCAACAATATTTATGATCTATCAAACTATTCATAGAGTGTTGCTTAATATTCTCAAAAAACTCAAACGCATCGATATCGATCATAGGCTTTTGATTCATAGCATGCATAACGGCGGTTTTTCTTGAGATCATAAGCGGCCCAATAGCTTTCACCGTAGCCAAAGCAGCACATAACAACAATAGATTGATTTATAAAAAATGTTCATTGTTTTGCATATCGAATGGGCAAATATTGTAGGATTCTTTCATTCTAAAGCTGTTTATGTTGCATCAAAATCTTTTACACGTCACATTTTCCACGTCACAAGCGGGGGGCCCGTGTGGAATAAAATAATCCCATAGGGAATAAAAAAAATAGTCAAAGTGTGGAGCAAAAATGCCTCTTATGAGCTCTCTCAAGTATCAAGTATTAAGGACCATATGGGAGCTGAAGTTTACCATAGCGAACGACTTGCCCTTTTATTAAACTTAAAAGATGGGACAGCTTTATAAGTTTATACACTTCACGAGAACTTTACCATTCTAGCATTCATAAACGCTATTGAGAAATGGGGAGCCTTAAGAGACCTTTCTTTAAAACAACGCAAGTTCTTTACCTCAACCTTGTGTCATTGTTTAACCTTGTCCAAAACGTTTATGAATATAATCACTCAAAAGCCCTTCGAATTCTTCTGCAATGTGATCACCACGCAAAGTTTTTACCTTTTGTCCTTCAATAAAAACAGGGGCCGCTGGAGATTCCCCTACGCCAGGCAATGAAATTCCAATATCCGCATGTTTTGATTCCCCGGGTCCATTGACGATACATCCCATCACAGCCACCTTTAAACTTTCAACCCCAGGATATTTTTCACGCCAAATGGGCATATTTTTATGTAAATCCGCTTCAATTTTTTGCGCCAATTGCTGAAAGACCGTTGAAGTTGTACGCCCACATCCAGGGCAAGCTGCAACCACGGGGAGAAATTGCCGAAACCCCATCACTTGTAAAAGTTCCTGGCCCACTTTTACTTCTCGTGTTCGATCACCACCAGGTTCAGGCGTTAATGAAATGCGTATCGTATCGCCAATCCCCTGCTGTAATAAAATGCCCAAAGCCACCGAAGAAGCCACAACCCCCTTTGTCCCCATCCCTGCTTCCGTTAAGCCCAAATGAAGGGCATAATCACAACGTTCTGCCAAGGTGGTATAGACAGCAATAAGATCTTGAACATCACTCACTTTAGCAGAAAGAATAATTTTATCCCGTCCCAACCCCAACTCTTCTGCTAAAGCCGCCGAAAGCAAAGCCGACTGCACAACAGTTTCTCGCATCACTTCAGCCACAGATAAGGGATTTTCTTGTCTCGCATTTTCATTCATAAGCTGTGTCAACAACGCGTTATCAAGCGACCCCCAATTCACGCCAATGCGAATAGGTTTATGATAGCGACAAGCAATCTCAATAATTTCTGCAAATTGACGATCTTTTTTTGCGCCAAAACCTACATTTCCAGGATTGATGCGATATTTTGCAAGTGCCTCAGCACACGCTGGATGCTCTGATAAAAGCTTATGGCCGATATAATGAAAATCCCCAACCAATGGGATAGAAAAACCTAATCTTTCCAATCGCTCCCGTATTTTTGGTACAGCTGCCGCTGCTTCATCACGATCAACAGTAATCCGAACCAATTGTGAACCCGCTTGCCAAAGAGCAGCCACTTGAGAAACGGTTGCATCAACATCAGCGGTATCTGTATTGGTCATTGACTGTACAACAACCGGGCTCTGCCCCCCAACCACCACATTACCAACCGCAACACCAACAGAGCGACGACGCTCAAGAGGTTTCGACAAAGAATAGGTCGTGCTCATCAAGTCCTCAAATTTTTAAAACCTGCACTCTCAACCATCATTTACATTGACTTCCTCCGCACCTCAAAGGACGAAAACGAAAATAACACCACCCACCAATCTTAACAGATTACTTTAAGCTTCATCTGTTACCCCCTGATGGAACTCAGCTCATAAGTGAGATTCATTTCACAAATGCCCCGGATAAGTCCCACCACTCCTGTTCACGTTCACACTTTTACACTTGGTTGCTTCAAAAAGAAACTAAAATCAGACAGAGACAAGACTGTATTTTTAAGGTGCATACCTACATCAACGTCATCAAAGCACAATACTTTACAACACAACAGATAACGCTCATCAAAGCACAATTTTAAAAAATGTTTAAAAATTCACGGGATATACCACCCAATTAAGGCAACATATTCATTTATAATAACTTCTTTTTTATAAATTTGAATGGAAAACCTAAACATCGTAAGCTTCTCTCATTTCAAATCTGTTCATCATCAATCAAAGCCATGTCCCTTACACACCACAAGCAACCATGGAGATAAAAACGAAAAAAAGTAAAAATGCTTGAAGAACTGTCTCCAAACTTTGAAACAAGGATAAGAAAATAAAACGACCAGCTTGATATCTTGATGAAATAAAGATGGGAATGCGCAACGAGCTTGATAGCCTTGACAAAGAAATTATCTTTTGCAGGAGATTGTACCTTATACCCTTACACTCCCCATCATGAAATGGACGCAAGCCATATTTAAGAAATGCCTCATTAAACCCAAACGCTTAACTTTCACCTCACCCCCAAAACACAATCCGCCCCAAGTCGCATAATCAATGCAACCTTTCAATTTTTAAGTCGTTATAGCAAAACCCCAAACACAATTCCAACGATCATGCACACAATTTAACACATGAAGGAGTCAACAAATGTGTCTATTTTCAACCAACGCTAAAAATGCTAAAATTAAAAAACGTATTGCACAATTAAAAAGAGAGCTGGTCCCCGTAAATCATTGGAGTTCTCAAAATGATAGCTTTGAAAACATTTCTGAGCTGTTTAACACATGGAAACAAAAGGGGCGTCACGCACTTTACCACCTCAACGAACATGCAACAGAATTAAAGAAAAAAGCGAAAGAAAATCCTAAAAAAACCCTCGCATTAGCTGCCGGAGTCGTTTTGGCAAGCTTCTTGCTAATCCGCAAAAATTACTAACACCAACAATCTTCCCTTTTAATGCCCGATTCAAAGCGGGCATTTTTTTCATCACTGATAAAGCACACTACTTATACGTTTTCCCCCTAACTTTACGCCCTTCATCCTTCCCAAGGCTAAATTTTCCACCCCACCAGTCTATCATTCAGCTTTTTATCTAGCGGGATAACTGTCCACACATGCGATCCACATCACCACACCTCAAAGAACAGTATTGTGAGAGACGACAGGCAAACTATACCCTAAATATTACTTCAATATTCCTCCCCGCCACTCGTCTGTAAACATCTAATTTTTTATCGAG
Source organism: Bartonella sp. AU16XJBT (assembly GCF_028618665.1). Lineage (GTDB taxonomy): Bacteria > Pseudomonadota > Alphaproteobacteria > Rhizobiales > Rhizobiaceae > Bartonella. The sequence continues at coordinate 50,571 of NZ_JAQITF010000004.1, read as the reverse complement.
TAATTTTCACCTACTGCCCACACACACGCCACCCCACACCCCCACGCCTTCAAAGAACGCTGTTGCAAGAAGACTATAAAGCACCTTATCAATCCCCCCCTTCTACTGCGTTATTTCAAAAGAAATAGAAGTGATTAAAGAGGCATGCCTCTTAATGTTCTAAAGAACATTATTTTACATCATGACAAATAAGTGTTTTAAGAGCTTTAAGAGATGGATCATAATAAACCAAACGAAATCTTCTAACGTAAACGCCCACTTGCTATAAGCAAATGGTATAAAAATTAAACTGAAAAAACCCAAAATTTTATCCTCCAGAATCGACCCGCTGCGAAGTATCCACATACGTAACCACAGACATCCCAGGAATAAGCTTTTCAATCCCTTCCTGACCAGGATCTAAAGCAATCCTTACTGAAATACGTTGTGCAATTTTGATAAAATTACCAATTGTCGTATCCGTTTTTAACAATGAAAACTCTGAACCTGTCGCTGGAGCAAAACGAACCACACGCCCTGTTAACTTTTTGTTGTTCAACGCATCAACAGAAAAAACAACCGGTTGTCCCACACGCATCTGAGAAAGCTGCGTTTCTTTATAATTAGCGATAATCCAAATATCATCAGAAATAACAGAGACCAATTGCGTCCCCGGCATAACATATTGCCCTACCCGCGCTCCAACCAATCCAATATAGCCTGTTCGAGGCGATAAAATCTTTGTATGATCGAGATTAAGTTTTGCCAACTCAACACTCACCTTTGCTCCCGCAACTTCTGACTGTAAACTTTGCCGTTCAAGATTTAATTGTTTTTGCAATTGTCGTTTTGTTTCCAGTGCTGCCAAGAGTTGTGAAAGAGGACGAGAAACAGAATTTGCCACATCTCCAAAGCCTAACTTTTTACTATCAGGAACAACATTGGAGAATGCTCGTGAACGCGCTAATTCTGCTTCTGCAGCATTAACTTCTCCTTGTAAAATCTGAGCTTGCAATTCAATACTGGCCAATTTTGCATTTTTTGAATCGAGAACAGCCTGTGCGCGTGCAAGCTGCTGACGAAAAAGAGAATCATCAAGCTCAAAGAGCAGCATTCCCTTTTCAACGCGTTGATAATCTTGTACATAAATCCGTGCGATCACCCCAGAGATCTGTGAACTAACCAGCGTCACATTGCCCTTAATAGAAGCATTATCCGTTATTTGAATGTTACTCACAAAAGGAGGAAGTCTCCAAGCCCACAAAATCAGCAAAACCCCCATAATACCAGAAAGGAATGCAACAATCGTAGCTTTTGACCGTAATGCTTTTATCATTTTTTACACCCCTCTTCTATGACATCACTTTTTTTCTAATGCACGCAAAGAGCATGACTTAACAACCATTGTGACAAGAAAAACAACGAATACAGCCATTGAAATATAAAAATAAAGCCGAAAAACGTCATCATAAGCAAAAATATTTGCTGTTAACTTAAATTTCTCTATCAACAGAGAAGTCGCCTGCTCACTTCCAAAGCCATGGGGAACAGAAACACCATAAGAAGGCGAAAATAAAGTATTTATCTCACCAGAAATAAGCGGATCCGTCACAACAATATTTTGTGTTAAAGACTCAAAGTTCTTATGAGCAAAATAAAACTGTAAGGTGCCAAAAAAAGCCGATCCCATCAATCCCCCTGTGACTTGCGTTAGCAAAAAAACAGCAATAAAACTCAAAACATAACGCGGGCCTCGCTCACCAGCAATCACAAACCCTTTGAAAAGAGCAGGAGGCAAAAAAAGTGCATAACTAAAACTCACCAATCCTTGGCTCAACATCATATCTTGCGGACGCGTTAAATGATTGACACGACTATCTAAATAAGCGCCAAGTGCCAAACAACCCAAAGATAACAAATAAAAATAATCCTCACGCCCCGCCCGTAAAAAAAAGACACAAACAGCCCCCCCTAACAGAGTTCCCAATGTCACCGCAAGATACATGGGCGCCATTTCACGATTGAGCAAACCAAAAAGATTAAAAAAACCGACGGGCAAATTGGACCGTTCCAACAAGAAAACATGAAAAATCAATAAAATAAAAACAGATTGAATCATTTCTTTACTGAAAATCCAACGCAGATCAATCAATGGTTTTTCTCTATTAAGCTCAATCATAATAGCAACAGCCAACGAGAAAATAGCAAGTGCGAGCCCCCAACCAATCCATGGCGCTTCATACCACCAATACAATATGCCAACAGACATAATCACAGCATTGAGCCCCAGCCCCAAAGCAATCAAACCATAGCTTATCCAATCTAACTTTTGAATAACCTTACTACGGACAACTGGTGTAAGGGGCAAAGTATAGATACAGACCAAACTAATGAGGACCAACCCCATTTCCAGAGCAGAAAGACTGGAAAAGCCACCATTTTCCAGCAAATCCGGAGAAATCAAACGGGATAAAGGTGCTGCTAAAGCCGCATTCATATAATTCAAACTCAGAGCAACAGTAAACTTCTTTGCTGGAGCAAAAGCCTCCATCATATAAAGCAGTGCAAGCGAAGCCAAAGGCGCAGCAGCAATCCCAGCAAAAAAGCGAATAATCAACGCAGAACGCAAATCGGTCACAAAGAGCTGCAACACACAAACCAAAACGAAGCCAAGGATTGATAGTTCAGCAAAAGCACGCAATCCAAACTGATAGCGGATTTTGATCAACATAATCGCCACACTTACATTGGGTGCCATATAGGCCGCAACCAACCATGTCGTCTCGGCCAAAGTTGCGTGAAAATCGCCAGTCAGATGGACAATATTAGACTGAACAATATTGGCCCCTAAGCCATAAGCCCATTGCAAAATAAGAGAAGCAAAAATATAAACAAAACATTTCGGCAAAGGTCCCGCAAAAACACGACCCGGACGAGGAAAAGGTTTTCCGACCCTTTTGGCAGACACAACCGTACTCTTTTTTCCGCTCATGTCACCTTTTCCTGTATACCTTGCTACGCCTCTATCAACACAGAACCATCAGCTGATAATTGCTGGAAAAAAGCCTCGATTTTACGATTATCCTCATCACTCGTTCCCCCCTCTAACGTCGCTTGAACCTGTAAAATCTGCTGTTCTAATACATCAAAAGAAAGATGTTCAACAGCCACAACATGCTCTACCAATAAAGAGCAGCCTGAAAAGGTAATATTTGCAACACCTCCGCAAACAGCAAATAACTTTTCTCCCGCAGCAGTGCGAACACGAACACTCCCCAACACAATGCTTGCCACCAATGGTGCATGATGTGCCATAACGGTCAAAGAACCTGAAGCTGAAGGAAGAACAACAGACACAACCCGCTCTGAAAACACAATCTTTTCAGGCGACACAAGCTCAAACAAAAAATGCTCTTCTCTATTGTTTTCCACAAAAGTCTCCACAATACCCGATAGAAGGACTCTCCGTCCTCCCTAACAACTTATCTTTTTCAACAACTTGCCCTTTTCAATGACAAATATCCATGACAGATTTCTTCTCAATTAAGAAGCCTCTGCCATGAGACGTTTTCCTTTTTCAATGGCTTCATCAATCGAACCAACCATATAAAAAGCAGCTTCTGGCAAATCATCATAATCGCCCGCACAAAGACCTTTAAAGCCTTTGATTGTATCTTCCAAAGGAACAAGTTTTCCCGGCGAACCAGTAAAGGCTTCCGCCACATGGAAAGGTTGCGAAAGGAAACGTTCAATTTTACGCGCCCGTCCCACCAACAATTTATCATCTTCAGAAAGTTCATCCATTCCAAGAATAGCAATAATATCTTGAAGCGCTCTATAACGTTGTAAAATGGTTTGCACCTGACAAGCAACGGTATAATGCTCTTCCCCCACAATCAATGGATCCAACATACGTGAGAAAGAATCAAGCGGATCCACAGCTGGATAAATTCCCTTTTCCGCAATAGAGCGCGAAAGAACGGTCGTTGCATCCAAATGGGCAAAAGACGTTGCCGGCGCCGGATCTGTCAAGTCATCAGCCGGAACATAAATCGCCTGAACAGAAGTAATAGAGCCTGTTTTTGTACTGGTAATACGTTCTTGCAAAGCGCCCATATCCGTTGCCAAAGTAGGCTGGTACCCCACAGCAGAAGGAATACGTCCTAAAAGAGCAGACACCTCAGCCCCTGCTTGTGTGAAACGGAAAATATTATCCACAAAGAAGAGAACATCTTGTCCTTCATCACGGAAGCTTTCTGCAATGGTCAAACCTGAAAGAGCGACACGCGCACGTGCTCCTGGTGGTTCATTCATTTGCCCGTAAACAAGCGCACATTTTGACCCTTCTGTTGAACCATTATTGTCTTTTGGATTCACATTCACGCGGCTTTCGATCATTTCGTAATAAAGATCATTTCCCTCACGTGTCCGTTCTCCAACACCAGCAAAGACGGAATAGCCACCATGTGCCTTTGCAATATTGTTGATAAGCTCCATAATGAGAACGGTTTTTCCAACACCAGCACCACCAAACAAGCCAATTTTACCCCCTTTAGAATAAGGGGCTAACAAATCCACAACCTTAATACCCGTAACAAGAATCTCTGAAACGGTTGACTGTTCAACATATTCAGGCGCCTCTTGGTGAATAGAACGCGTTTTGGTTGAAGCGATTGGTCCCACATTATCCACCGGCTCTCCAATCACATTCATAATACGTCCCAACGTTGCTTCTCCTACAGGAACACGAATTTGTGCTCCTGTATCCACGACCTTTTGTCCCCGCATCAGACCATCGGTCGTATCCATCGCAATGGTACGCACGGTATTTTCACCCAAATGCTGCGCAACTTCCAACACCAAGCGATTGCCTAAATTCTCTGTTTCCAAAGCATTGAGAATATTTGGCAATGCCCCTTCAAATTGCACATCAACGACAGCACCAATAACCTGCTTAATTTCACCAACCGCGCCTTTTGCACGCTCTTCTTTTTTCACCGGTGTATTTTTTTTCACCGGTGTATCTTTAGCAGCACTACACACAGGCGCAGATGAAATCTTTACATCCACTTGAGATTTCGAAGCGTCTTTTTTCACACCGGAACGAGCAGCAGGTTTCTTTTTTTCACCTTTTTCTGCTCCTTTGCTTGAGGTTACTGCTTTTGCCATCAATCCTTACCTTTTCCATTTAAAGCGCTTCAGCGCCCGCAATAATTTCAATCAATTCTGTCGTAATTTGTGCCTGACGTTGACGATTATAAGCCACCGTCAATTTATTAATCATTTCACCCGCATTGCGCGATGCATTGTCCATAGCTGTCATCTTTGCGCCCATTTCTCCAGCAACATTTTCGAGTAAAGCCCGAAAGATTTGCACTGAAAGATTGCGTGGCACAAGCGCCTCTAAAAGAGAAGCGGCATCAGGTTCATACTCATAAACAATTGCCTCAGAAACAATTGATTGTGAATCTTTACTCGTCTCTGTTTGTTCCACAACATCTATTGCCTCAACAACTGCTTTTGGAGCCCCCATTGGGATTAAGCCAAAAGCTGTTGGGCGCTGATTAATCACGGAAACAAATTCAGAATAAAACAACGTACAAACATCAAAAGCGCCTTCATTGAACAAATCAACAATGCGTTGACTAATCACCATCGCCTCTGCAAAACTAATTCGCTTTACAGCATGTAAATCAATATGATCAATCATCAAACTTTTGTAATCACGCGATAAAATATCTGCACCCTTTTTGCCCACAGTGATAATTTTTACAATTTTACCAGCAGCCAACAACGCTTTAATCTGCTCACGGGCACGACGAGCAATTTGCACATTAAAAGCACCACATAAGCCGCGCTCAGCCGTACAAACCACCAAGAGATGCACATCATCACGCCCCGTACCACGCATAAGAGCCGGTGCATCAACACCATCCACATCAGCCGCAACACTGGTTAAAATATCCGCCATCCTCTTCGCATAAGGGCGAGCTGATTGCGCCGCCTCTTGCGCACGATGCAACCTGGCTGCCGCAACCATCTGCATAGCTTTGGTAATTTTCTGTGTTGCTTTAACCGAAGCGATACGGTCTCTAAGATCCTTTAATGAGGCCATTCAAGCATTCCATCAATTCATCACGAAAAATTTTTCGCATAAGTGTTAAGAACAGTGATCAACTTATCTTTTAGCTCATCTGTTATCTGCTTTTGCTCAGCAATTGCTTGTAAAAGATCTTGATAATCACTCCGCAAAAGCACCAAAAGCCCCTGCTCAAACCGCGCAACATCAGAAACCGCTAGAGAATCAAGATAGCCATTCACACCCGCGAAAATAACCACCACTTGTTCTTCTGTTTTTAGTGGAGAAAATTGTGGCTGCTTCAAAAGCTCTGTCAAGCGTGCTCCCCGATTCAAAAGGCGCTGGGTTGATGCATCCAAATCAGAGCCAAACTGCGCAAAAGCTGCCATTTCACGATATTGTGCCAATTCACCTTTGATCGAGCCGGCAACCTGCTTCATTGCCTTAATTTGTGCTGCCGAACCAACACGCGATACAGAAAGACCAACATTCACAGCAGGACGAATACCCTGATAAAATAAATTGGTCTCCAAGAAAATTTGCCCATCTGTAATCGAAATCACATTTGTAGGAATATAAGCCGAGACATCATTTGCTTGCGTTTCAATGACTGGCAAAGCTGTCAACGACCCCGATCCATTTTCCGCATTCAACTTCGCCGCCCGTTCTAAAAGACGTGAATGCAGATAGAAAACATCTCCCGGATAAGCTTCACGCCCCGGTGGACGACGTAACAAAAGAGACATTTGACGATACGCCACGGCTTGTTTTGACAGGTCATCATAACCGATCAAAGCATGCTGCCCATTATCACGGAAATATTCGCCCATAGCGCATCCAGCAAGAGGCGCTATAAATTGCAAGGGAGCAGGATCAGAAGCGGTCGCCGCAACAATAATAGAATATTCCAGCGCTCCACGTTCTTCTAAAACTTTAACGAATTGTGCCACCGTCGAACGTTTTTGACCGATAGCCACATAAATACAATAAACTTTGTCCTGCTCTCGTCCAGCCTCTTTTTCATGAAAAGGTTTCTGGTTTAAAAATGTATCGAGCAAAATCGCTGTTTTTCCAGTTTGGCGATCACCAATCACCAATTCACGCTGTCCCCGTCCAATAGGGATGAGTGCATCAATTGCTTTTAATCCGGTTGACATAGGTTCATGAACAGACTGGCGCGGAATAATCCCTGGCGCCTTCACATCAACACGACGACGCTCTGTTTCCTTAAGAGGTCCCTTACCATCTATAGGATTTCCAAGTGCATCGACCACTCGCCCTAGCAAAGCGGGACCCACGGGGACATCGACAATAGCGCCCAATCGCTTTACACAATCCCCTTCACGAATATCGCGGTCTGAGCCAAAAATAACCACACCGACATTATCAACTTCCAAATTGAGCGCCATCCCGCGCACACCATTTGGAAAAGCCACCATTTCCCCAGCTTGAACATTATCCAAACCATAAACGCGAGCGATACCATCCCCCACAGAGAGGACCCAACCAATTTCTGAAACCTCAGCCTTTTGGTCAAAGTTTTTGATTTGCTCTTTTAGAATTTTTGAAATTTCAGATGGTCTAATATCCATCAGCTGACCTCTTTTTTCAATGCAAGCTTAAGCGAAGACAATTTTGTTAGAAGAGACGTATCAATTTGAGACGTCCCAACACGAATAATTAATCCACCAAGAATTGTTGGATCCACAATGGTGTGTAGCAAAACTTTTCCCCCAACGACACCTTCCAAAGTCTCACACAATTCTTGGTTTTGTTGAGAACTTAAGGGGCGCGCAGAAACAATTTGCGCAGTAACTTGCTTACGAGCACGTGCAACGCAACCCTGAAAGGCATGGAGAATACCAAATACGGCACTAAGCCTACGGTTTGCTGCAATAACGCGTAAAAAATTACCAACAATCTGTCCTGCTTCTTTATCAGCAAATTTGATGTTTTCACAAACAGATTGCATCACCTTAATTTGCTCTTTGACTGAAAAGAATGGACTGAGCACGAAGTATTTTAAATCTTCATTTTGCTCTAAGACAAGCAAGAAATCCTCCACTGCCTTTTCAATCTTTTCAACGTTTCCTGCTTCTTGAACGCAATTAAAAAGCGCTTGCGCATAGCGTTGATCTACCAACGGCAGCGGTATGAGAGAAAATGAATCCGACACGAAATACCGCCTCTTTCCCTTGAGCGACTCTCTGATAGTTATCAGATGATAATGAAACAGACATTCTCAATCTTAAGAATCTTCTTCTTAAAACCTCGAACGAAAACCATTCGGTTTCTAGCATAGACATAGCCGACTCGCAACACCACAAATCGCTGCTTTTTAAAAATTTTAAATAAAATATTCAAAATATTTTTGAAAAGGATTTTTTTTAGATCCCCAAGATGGCATCACGATTTTTTTATGCCTCTTTTTGACATTCTGTGAAAAAATTTCACGCTCTTTAATTTTGCTTCAAACGCTCTTGCCATCACAAAAAGCGGTTCTTCTTCAAAGATTGCTCCTCTTATCCCCACAAAAGCTTAAGCGAGAGCGAGAAGCGACTGCGACTGCGACTGCGACTGCGACTGCGACTGCGACTGCGACTGCGACTGCGACTGCGACTGCGACTGCGACTGCGACTGCGACTGCGACTGCGACTGCGACTGCGACTGCGACTGCGACTGAAAAAATCTGTTATTTCAAACGGATAATCAAGAAAATAATAATGGATATCCCCTTAAAATTAAGGAAAATGATTCTTTTGCTTGAAATGTCCACTCTTTTTAAAATATTTCACCAAAGCATATTACCCAAACATATTGCCTTGTGAAAACACTTTAAGCATACATGCATTGATTTATAAGGATAATGCATCTTTTTTCCATACCAGATGAGCCCCCAATATCGTAGGATTCTCTCATTTCAAATTCTTTTATCAAAATCATCCCCCTTGCGACCTCACAAGAAAAAGAGGAAACGATTAAAGAAAAACATCTCTGATAAACATTTTCAAGTATCAAGAGCTTCTAGACGCTTAACAATGGTACCAACTTATACCTTTATAAAATAAAGATGGAGAAGCCTTAAAGGCTTTTTCATTTATGAAAGCATTTACATTATTCACGTGCAACATCGTAAAATGAATTCAAGCATTCTGAGAAACATTTGTTAAAACAAGCATATGAAAGTAACCATAATGATAGTCTGTTTTAGGAATATTTTATTTTGAGTGTTCTGCTTTATATGAAAAACATGCCCCCATTAAAGAATGCGAACAACGAAAGCGTAAAAAATGGATCATCTCCTTTTGAGAAAGAAATTCAGCCAATTTGTTGCGTATCAACAAGAAACCACGGGGATATTCATTGGATAATTTTCCAAGCTTTTCTACCGTTGTATCATTGATAGTAAAATGCCGTTTTACAAAACTATCATCATCTCTTTGACGAATAAGAAATGATAAGAAACTAAGGGGGGTGCGAAGTGGTTGCACAATCATATTCGCAACAGTAAAAAATAGTGTTTATTACTCATTGATACAGAGCACGGTATTGTAACAAATAATTTGCTTCAAGGATAATAGAGAAGCATTTTTTACTAAAGCCGCATCACATATACCAAATAAATAAAAATACAGTTGGTTACGGAAATTTTTGCTTTGTATGAAGCACACACAAAATACGCACAACACCATTTGAAATATCATAAATCATGATATAATTTAGATGTACAACAAGCTCACGTGTATTGACAATTCACCCTCAACGACCAAGAGTTAAGAAGTTTGACAAGTTTTTCTGCCTTTTCAAATAAAAGTTGATCAAACTTTAAGGCCGCAGAAGGATTATCTTGCGATATGTATTCACATATCTTTTTGCGGTCAACATGTGCTATTTGTGTCCAAATAAGCTTCATAAAGTTGATCTATCTAGCATTTTGTGTTTCTAAGCGCCATTCTTTTGCCTCTGCTTCGATTTCTTCAGAAGATATTACATCGCCCGCATGAGCAGAATTTATTCCTCATTGAACTTGTTCCCGAAATCATAAATCATGTGCACTTTTTTCTTTTTGTTCTTTTACGATATCGCGCATATAATCCCACAACAATTGTACACCCAATCTATCGCACGCCTTTACTGCTTTGGAAAATTCATTTTTTAATACATCATCAACGCGAAAGGTAAATGTTGTCTCAGCCATTTTACGACCACTCAATGTGTTACAATGTCATTCTCATGCAACACATTTTTACTATTTCTTCAAAAGGTACTGTTAGAGTAAATATTTTATATTTATTTTGCATTTCCGTATCAACAAAATGGTCGTTTTTTGATTCTATTTTACGACTTTCAAAAACGTTCAAAGCCATGCCTTTTAAAGAATAGAGATTAGGAAGTACCTTACGTTTTTGTGACTCTCGTTCTTTGATAAGATCATGCTCCTCACAAAATATAGCTCCCCAACGGAATATACTTGCATTACATATTCACGTGCTTGGTTCATGAGGCATCTCTCAACACTCTCAAGCCCCATTTCGCGACAGCGCCCATGAATGCGAGGTCCCCCCATGAGCCCACATCTTTACGTTTGATCAAGAGCAAACCAGTACCATCACACACTGCCTCAATGTTGCGACAGCCCTTGACGCCAGAATTTTTTCATAAGAGGCATGCCTTTCTTGCACAATTTCACGCCACACAAACTCCCCACCTTTAACGTGCAAAAAGTGAAAACTCTTAATAAATCAATATCTTGTACTAATAAGAGAGGCGCTTCTGCAGGTCCCATAACCGAGATATTTTTTTTCCCCCCGGAGCGCGACTTAACGCAATACACATGCATAATGTTCTGCGATTTGGCGCTGCTTAGAAGACACAATCAAAGAGGCAAGACACCCATAAGGAGACAAATGATAATATTGGCGTGCTCAAAATCTCACGGGTATAAAATTCTTCTGGTTGGCATAAAAGTAAAGCTTTTATGACCGGATGACCCAGCTGATAGGTTTGCAATAATCCTAAACTTTCCAATCCCACACGCCCTGCTCTTCCAGTCACTTGAGAGAGAAAATTGATTGTTAAAAAAAGCTTTGTGGATCAATATCAATTTGAACCTGGACGGAACTAGGCATTTTGGGACTATTGCTAAGCATTGCACGAATAAACCCTTGGATATCAAAAGAGCGCTGTCCTTGCAGTAAAAGCCGAAAACGATAACGCCCCCGAACCAGAGCCAAAGGCGCTTCTGCGGGTCCCATAACCGAGATATTTTTTCCCCAAAGCGCGGCTTGACGCAGGGCCCGCGCATAATGTTCTGCGACTTGGCGCTGTTGTGCCGATACAATCAAAGAAGCAAGACACCCATAAGGAGACAAATGATAATATTGGCGTGCTCAAAATCTCACGGGTGTAAAATTCTTCTGGTTGGCATGAAAGTAAAGCTTTTATGACCGGATGACCCAGTTGATAGGTTTGTAATAATCCTAAACTTTCCAATCCCACACGCCCTGCTCTTCCAGTCACTTGAGAGAGAAAATTGATTGTTAAAAAAAGCTTTGTGGATCAATATCAATTTGAACCCGGACGGAACTAGGCATTTGGGGACTATTGCTAAGCATTGCACGAATAAACCCTTGGATATCAAAAGAGCGCTGTCCTTGCAGTAAAAGCCGAAAACGATAACGCCCCCGAACCAGAGCCAAAGGCGCTTCTGCAGGTCCCATAACCGAGATATTTTTTTCCCGTGGCGCGGCTTGACGCAGGGCCCGCGCATAATGTTCTGCGGCTTGGCGCTGTTGTGCCGATACAATCAAAGAAGCAAGACGCCCATAGGGGGGTAAATGATAATATTGGCGTGCTGCAATCTCACGGGTGTAAAATTCTTCTGGTTGGCATAAAAGTAAAGCTTTTATGACCGGATGATCGGGTTGATAGGTTTGCAATAATCCTAAACTTTCCAATCCTACCCGCCCTGCTCTTCCAGTCACTTGAGAAAGCAGCTGGAAGGTACGTTCACTCGCGCGTAAATCGCCATTGGCAAGACCAAGATCAGCATCAATAACCCCCACCAGAGAAAGCTTGGGAAAATGATGTCCTTTAGCGACCAACTGTGTCCCAATAATAATGTCTACATCACCATTGGCAATGGCTTGCAATTCGCTTCGCAACTGCCCAATTCCCCCTTTGAGATCTGTTGAAAGAATCAATGATCGCGCCTGCGGAAAAAGCCCTTGTGTTTCTTCTGCAATTCTTTCCACACCCGGTCCACAAGCCACGAGATGGTCTAATGTCCCGCATTCAGGACAGGCTTCTGGAAGTGGTTGATGATAGCCACAATGATGACATTTTAATTGCCCTTGCGCACGATGTTCAACCAACCAACTTGAACAATCGGTACAATGAAAACGATGTCCGCAAACTCGGCATAAAGTTAAAGGCGCATAACCACGGCGATTAAGAAAAAGCAGCGCCTGCTCGCCTTTCTCAAGTGTTTGTTTTAAAGCCTTTTCAAGAGCAAAGGAAATAAAGCGCCCCTTTTGCACCCCTCCTTGACGCATATCAACCACCCGCAACTGTGGAAGTGCAACTTCTTTAAAACGAGAGGGTAAATACACCTTTTGATAACGCCCTTTTAAAACATTGGCTTGACTTTCAATCGACGGAGTGGCTGAGGATAAAATAACAGGAAAATGCTCAAAAGAGCCCCGTGCAACTGCCATATCACGCGCATGATAAAAAATGCGCTCTTCTTGTTTATAAGCGCTATCATGCTCTTCATCAACAACAATCAAGCCAAGCGCGTGGAAGGGAAGAAAAAGTGCCGAACGAGCCCCCGCAACGACACGCACCCGCCCTTCTGCAACTTGCCGCCAGACGCGTTCTCTACGACGCGGTGTCAAATCGGAATGCCATTCTGCTGCCGCAGCGCCAAAGCGTGCATAAAAACGATCTAAAAACTGCTGTGTTAAAGCAATTTCCGGCAATAAAATTAAAACTTGGCTACCCCCTTTGAAAGCTTGAGCAACTGCTTCAAAATAAACTTCTGTCTTTCCTGAACCCGTAACACCATCCAGCAAAAAAACTTGAAACTGAGAAGACAAAACCCCTTCCCGTAACAATGTGGCTGCCTCATTTTGTGCGCCCTGCAATTGAGGAGCGCAAAAATCAGGATCAGGCATGCCCACAAGATCAGGAGCAGGAACCTTAACCTCTTCAAAAATTCCTAGCGCTTTTAACCCTTCAACAACAGAAACAGAAGTTCCAGCCGCATGCGCAAGCCCCACACGTGTCCATATTTTCTCATTGCGCACCAATTCCAAAACCCGTAAGCGCGCTGGTGTGAGACGTTCCACATCTCCCCCACAATAGCGCAATCCCAGCATCTGTGCTTCGGGCTCTAAAGCGGCCGGTACGGATAAAACCAATCGTGCAACAAGACCAAAAGGCGTCATCGTATAACGACTCACAAACCGCAAAAATGTAATCATTTCTGCCTTTAATGGGGGACAATCAAAAACATGAAGCACAAAGCGTAATTTTTCACGCGCCACCGAAGCAGTCCGTTGCCCATTCTTTGTCTGCTCTCCCACATCTACAACAAAACCGCAAAGCTCACGCCCCATAACAGGAACACGAACAAAAGAACCAAGTTCCACCTCCATAGAAGACGGAACTTTATAACTATAAGCATGCGCAACAGGAAGAGGAACCAATACAGAGACAACCTTTTCCTCTATCATGTTTGAATTCATCTTTTTAACCAATCTACAATTCCCCCTTATCTAAGATCATCTTATCTACGATCCTCTTGAAAACCAACAGATCTATACTTTATCTTTAAACACCCTTATAAAACGCATTGCGGATAAAATTCATTACGAGATTCAATCACTCTCCCTTTACGACAATACTTTTCTTTCAAAAATTCTTTTTCATACGCATTCCATTTCTAAAACACCAACAATGAACACAAGGTCATCCTCTATAACAAAAAACAGCGCCATTCTTCTGTGCAAATAAAGTTCATCACGATTAAGCTCTCAACATTATATCGTAGATGTGCCCCTCAACAAAGCTATCCCATAGTATGACTTCATGCTCAAGATACATACTTTTATTGTCTTTCCACCTCACATCTCAAATTATTATTAATATATTGATTTATAAAGATAAATTATTTTTTCTCTCATAATAAAAACGCTCAACATGAGAATTTTTTCGTTATAAATAAATTGAAAAACTTCACGCGTAAAACGCAAGCCTTCTTCAATGGTGTTTTACGACACAAAAATCCATTCACTGACACGCGACAAGAAAAACTAAATGTAAACCCTTGAGAAAAGGAAACGTCAAAATTCTCAGATATCAAGAGCAATCACCAACCAAAAACGAACAAAGGGTGTGATAATACTCGCCTATTGCCATAACTATAAAGCTATCGCTCTGCAAAGATGCCGATAGGCAAAAATGCCAAGATACAAAAATGTTCGTGCACAATGAATCCTATGCCTTATTACGAGCAACGCCATGAAAGAGGCATGAAAACAACACGAAATCTTTCTTTACAGAAAGTGGATGCATGATGAATAGCATGGCATTCTTTTTCATTAACACCATGACATTCCCATTTTCTAAAGAGATCTTCATTCTTGCTCTTGCTTTTGCCATCAACAATAGCGCATAACAAAAAACAGGATAAAATGTGAAAAGCTTTGAATAAAAAAGCTAACAAGAAGAGGTTAGAGATGAAGTTTTTTGTGGACAGCGCCAATATTGAAGAAATACGAGAGTTACAGAATTTAAGCCTTGTTGATGGTGTGACCACCAATCCCTCTCTGATCCTAAAATCAGGACGCAATATTCTTGAAGTGACAAAAGAAATTTGTTCTCTCGTAAGGGGACCTGTTTCTGCTGAAGTTGCAGCAACAGAATTTGAAGACATGATGAAAGAAGCAGCTGTTTTAGCAAAGGTTGCTGACAATATTTGCATCAAGCTTCCTTTAACACTTGATGGATTAAAAGCTTGTAAAGCCCTTACAGCAGAAGGATTAAAAACAAATCTCACACTTTGTTTTTCTGCCAATCAAGCCTTACTTGCTGCCAAAGCAGGTGCGACATTCGTTTCGCCTTTTATCGGGAGACTCGATGATTGCGGAATAAATGGCAGTGAACTACTTCATGAAATTCGCACAATTTATGATAACTATAACTTTGAAACGCAAATCTTGGCAGCATCAATCCGCACCGTTAATCATGTCAAAGAAGCAGCCCTCAGCGGTGCTGATGTTGCAACAGTTCCACCAGCAATCTTAAAAGCCCTCATCACACATCCCCTCACTGATAAAGGGTTGCAAATATTTCTCAACGACTGGAAAAAAACCGGACAAAATATTGGCTAGTGGCTAAGAATTTTATGAGAAAGATCTTTTGAAAGTAACAAAAAAATCTGTTCAGCGAGCTCTTCTGCTACACGTTTTTTTGCATCTTCTTCTGCTTGCATCGTTGCATATTCTTGACGAAGCCGCTCAAAAGATGCATTCATGATTGCTGTTCCTTTTGCAACAGGGATATTTTTCATATCCTGCAAGGTATAGGAAGCTTTGCTCATAACAGTTCCAACAGAAGGGCGTCCTTTTCTCTTTTTCTCAAGATCAACCTCTATCTGCATCGATTCTCTTGTAAGGACGGATACCTGCAATGCCAATCGATAAGCCGGTAGAGAAGGCTTACCACCCTTTCCATACAAAAGGAACAGCAGATGATTGCGCACCATTTGTCCAAAACGATCCGAAGGCTCTTCCACAACAATAGAGGCAAGCTTTTGCGCAAGCCCCAAAGAAGCTTGCTGAGAAGAGTCCCCATAAACAGCAGAATTCATTGCACTTAAACTCTGCGACTCTTGACGGTAAAGCGGTTCAACTTTGCACCCACACAACAATGTGAAGACACCCGCTAAAACGACAAGCAGAAAACTTTTAAAGAACGACATTCACAATCCTTTGTGGAACAATAATAATTTTTTTCATAGGTTTTTCAACCAGCTGTGCCTGGACGAAATCTAAAGCCAAAACCGCTTCTTTAATCATCGCCTCACTCGCTGTTGCAGCAACAGTCACCTCACCGCGTTTTTTACCATTAATTTGTACTGGCAAAGTATAGCTTTCTTCAACGATTAATGCGGAATCATATACAGGCCAAGCAAGTTCAGACATTAAAGTTTTCCCCCCTAAAGCAGCATGGCATTCTTCCGCTAAATGCGGCATGATAGGTGCAATCATGGCAAGAAAAAAATCCATGGCCTGACGTAAAGCCGCTTTCATTTCATCCTCAACATCTGCTACCTTATTGAGCAAAGGTGCCATAATATTCAAGAATTCATAAAGGCGTGCAATAGCGCGATTAAAAGCGAATTTTTCTAAATCATCTTCTACAGCGTGGAGCATGCGATGCGCTGCCTTTGACAATTCTAAAGCCGCCCCCTGATGCCCTGCCCGGGGCGCCACATCCTTTAAAACAGCAGCACTCAAAGCCACATGGCGCCAAACACGCTGGACAAAGCGATGTGCACCTTCAACACCCGATTCTGTCCAGATAACATCTCGCTCAGGAGGAGAATCTGACAACACAAACCAGCGTACCGTATCAGCGCCGTAAGATGCAATAATATCATCCGGATCAACGACATTCTTTTTTGATTTTGACATTTTCTCAATCAAACCAATCGTCACTTCGCTTTGATCGGTTAATTTATAAGCACACCGCTTTCCATCTTTTTCAACAATCGAAATCTCTGCTGGAGAAACCCACCCTTGATCATCTCGATAGGTTTCATGCACCACCATCCCTTGGGTAAAAAGCCCCTTAAAAGGTTCATCCACACTCACATGACCGACCAATTTCATAGCACGCATAAAAAAGCGCGCATAAAGAAGATGCAAAATGGCATGCTCAATTCCACCAATATATTGTTGCACAGGCAACCATTCAGCGGTTGCTTGTTTTTCAACAGGTTCTGATGCAAAAGGAGCTGTAAAGCGCGCATAATACCAAGAAGAGTCAACAAATGTGTCCATGGTATCCGTTTCACGTTTGGCAGGTTGACCACAGATCGGGCAAGCAACATTCTGCCACATTTCATGCCGCGCAAGAGGATTGCCCGGTTGATCAAAAGTAACATCATCCGGCAATACAACCGGCAAATCGGCCCGTGGTACAGGCACAACGCCACAAGATGTACAATGGATCATAGGAATGGGGCATCCCCAATAACGTTGACGCGAAATTCCCCAATCACGCAATCGAAATTGCACCGTTTTTTTCCCTTGCGGCTGCCCATGAAGCACTTGTTGTTCAAGCCTTTTGGCGGCTTCTTCAAAGGCTTGTTGGGGTGTCAAGCCGTCCAAAAAGCTGGAATTGATCATCACCCCATCACCCGTATAAGGCATTTCAGCAAGAACAAAATCTTCTACCTTAGTTTCCCTTGGCAAAACCACTGGTTTTATCGGAAGATCATATTTACGCGCAAAATCGAAATCTCTCTGATCATGAGCTGGACAACCAAAAATAGCTCCCGTACCATAGTCCATCAGCACAAAATTAGCGATATAAACGGGAATATGCACTGTTTCATCAAAAGGATGCACCGCCACAAGAGGGGTGAGAACCCCTTGTTTTTCAGCTGTTTCAAGTGCTGCTGTTGTCGTTCCACCACACCGACAATTTTCGATAAAAGCCGCTAAGGCTTTGTCTTTTTTTGCAAGAGATTGTGCAATGGGATGATCAACAGACAGAGCCAAAAAGGAAGCACCAAACAGTGTATCAGGACGCGTTGAGTAACAAACAACCTCATCAAATGCCTCACAAGCATCATCAGCACCACCTGCATCATCAGCTGTTGACTTTAAAGCCCAACGAATCAGCAAACCTTGGGATTTCCCGATCCAATTTTTTTGCATCGTACGAACTTTTTCCGGCCATTGATCCAGTTCTTCAAGCCCCGCCAAGAGATCTTCACTAAAATCGCTAATTTTGAAAAACCACTGGGTCAACTCACGTTGCTCAACCAACGCGCCTGAACGCCAACCCCGTCCATCAACAACCTGCTCATTGGCCAAAACAGTGTGGTCAACCGGGTCCCAATTGACCTTCGCCACTTTACGCGCCACCAACCCCTTTTGATAGAAGTCAAGGAAAAGCATTTGTTGGCGGTGGTAATAGTCCACATCACACGTTGCAAACTCACGCGCCCAATCGAGTGAGAGTCCTAATTGCTTTAATTGCCCACGCATAACCGCAATATTTTCATAGGTCCAAGTTTTAGGATGCACTTTACTTTGCAAAGCAGCATTTTCAGCCGGCATACCAAACGCGTCCCAGCCCATAGGATGAAGCACGTTAAAGCCCTTTGCACGTTTATAGCGTGCTACAACATCTCCCATGGCATAATTGCGCACATGCCCCATGTGAATGCGACCTGATGGATAAGGGAACATCTCTAAAACATAATATTTTTCGCGACCATCTCCTTGGACAGTCTGAAAAATTTTCTTTTCATCCCAAATTTCTTGCCATTTTTTTTCTCTCGCACGTGGATTATAGCGCTCGCCTATCTTATAATGTTCAATCGTCATTCCCATTATACTCTTTTAATTTATACTTTTTAATAAAACTGAACCAAAAACTTGTTTTATTATGCTTGACCATGGATTAATCTCATCGTCAACATTTTCGTGAAATATTTCCCTAAGTATTTTATAAAAACACCAACCCTTGAATAAAACTTGAACAAAATTTAAACAAACACGATAAAGCACAAAAACATGAATACACACACGCCCCCTCATAGCCCCTCCCCCCCACATAACTCTTCTATTGAAGCATTACACAACCTTCAAAAAGACATTGCGGCACTCTGCCAAGAGCTACAACGCCCCAGGGAAGAAGTTGAACTTATCGCTGTTTCAAAAACTGTTTCCATAGAGGATATACGTCCTCTTTTACAAGCAGGTCAATCTCTGTTTGCAGAAAACCGCGTACAAGAGGCGGCACAAAAATGGCTCGGGTTACGTCAACAATTTAAAAATATTAAACTTCACCTCATCGGTCCCTTACAATCCAATAAAGCCGCTGAAGCTGTAAAGATTTTTGATATCATTCAAACGGTTGATCGTGAAAAAATAGCCAAAATTTTGGCAGAAGAAATGCAAAAACAAAAAAGGCATATCCCCTGCTATGTTCAGGTCAATATTGGCTTAGAACCGCAAAAAAGTGGTATAGCACCGCAAGAAGTAATCCCTTTTGTTTCTCAATGCAAAAACAACTATGGACTTGATATCATTGGTCTTATGGCCATCCCCCCTGTGGACGAAAACCCTGGACCCTATTTCGCTCTATTAGCAAAGCTAGCAAAACAAGTGGAACTTCCAAAGCTTTCCATGGGCATGTCCAATGATTTTAAAACAGCTCTGCAATTTGGTTCGAATGTCCTTCGCATTGGCTCTGCTTTATTTGGCAAACGCCCCGTGTAAAACCTCATGTAAATACATTCCCCCAAGATACATTCCCCCAACCCATTGAAAACTCTATGATACAAGCCAAAAGCAACAGAAATGAAAAAAACCCCTCACTATCAATAAAAAGTGCAACTCTAGCAGAAAAAATGCCCGTCCCTCTTTCACCCTATGAGCAAAATGAACAAAAAAGCTTGGGAATGTTGGTTATAATTTATAGAAAATAGCGACAAAGATATCTCTGAAATTAGTAGTTTTGTAAATATATTCGAGAGAATATACCAAATATCTATGGACAAAATAATTTTCAGAGATATCTGCTATATAAAATATTATAATCAGGATCTTTTTATAATGAATATTCTTTATAAAATTGCAAGATTGCTCTTAATACTCATTGTATTTATCCCTATATATGCTACTTTTGTTAAAACATTCGGTGGTTGGAGTTGGAAACAATCCATAATGACAGGATTATTTGTGTGAATTCTATTTTTTATTTCTGATAGTTTGTGTAGATACTTTGGTTTATATTAATAGTTATCGGATGAGTTCCGATTACACTGAATAAAATAGCGATGGTGCTATTTAATGAGAAATTATCATTTATAATGTCAGATTTTACTTATAAAATTATTGGATCATTGGCGGTAGCAGTTTTTTTGGTTTAGTACATCTTTTTTATTATAAATTTTTTTCTTATAGTTGGAAAGATTCTCTAAAAAACGCATTATTAATAAGCATTATGTTCTTTTTTGTTAGTATTTTATTAAACTATATTGGTTTATCTCAACTTTTGAGAAATATTTTATAATGAACATTCGTTATGAAATCATAAGGCTGTTTTGCATTCTCATTGTATTCATCCCTATATATGCTATTGGTTTTAAAAAAATTGGTGGTTACAGTTGGAAAGTAGCTATAAAATCAACATTATATACAGTAATTCTGTTCATTGTTTTTGATATTTTGCGTAGATACTTTGGTTTATATTAATTTTATTGAATTTATTATTTAAAAATTTATTCCTTAAAAATGAGTGAATACAAAAAATATTCGAATTGATCACCTGTGAAGTACTCTTCATCTGCCTCTTATATGATATTTAATATCTTTATGCTTTTATAAAAAGCTCTGTACGACAATAGGCTCTGCCGTATTTAGATATCCTAAAAGCATAGAATCCCCTCTTTAATATCACCACATCAGATTTTAAAAATTGACTATTCCAATCTTTGTCATTTAGTCTACCCTCATAATGAAAAGCTTACGGGGAAGTTTTGCCTAAAAATACAGTGGGCTGATTTTCCCTAAGATAAATCAAAAGAGGGAAACATGACTGAAAAAATTTATCCGATATCAGAAGAGATCAAAAAAAATACTTTGCTCGATGAGGAAACTTATCAAAAATGGTATCGAGAAAGCATCAATGATCCAGAAAGCTTCTGGGCAAAACATGGTCAATGTATTGAATGGTTTAAACCTTTTACAAAAGTAAAAAAAACTTCTTTTAATGAAGATGTATCAATTCAATGGTACGAAGATGGGATAACAAATGTAGCCTATAATTGCATTGATCGTCATCTGAAAACCCATGGCGATCAAATTGCGCTCATTTGGGAAGGGGATAATCCTTATCATGATAAAAAAATAACCTATAACGAACTTTATGAACATGTTTGTCGTTTTGCCAATCTTTTAAAAAACCACGGTGTCAAAAAAGGCGATAAAGTAACCATTTATCTTCCTATGATTCCCGAAGCAGCCTATGCCATGCTCGCTTGTGCCCGCATTGGTGCTGTTCATTCGGTTATTTTTGCAGGCTTTTCTGCTGAAGCCATAGCAGGACGCATTGTTGACTGTGAATCGACCTTCATTATTACTGCTGATCACGGCTTGCGGGGTGGCAAACGAATTAACTTAAAAGACAATGTTGACCATGCTATTGAAATAGCCGCCCGCCAAAATGTGCGTGTCGATCAAGTTATGGTTATACGGCGGACTTGCGGACCAATTGATTGGATAGATGGGCGTGATTTTTGGTACCACGAAGAAATCACTCATGCAAAAACAGACTGTCCAGCAGAACCAATGAATGCTGAAGATCCGCTTTTTATTCTTTATACTTCAGGCTCAACCGGCAAACCCAAAGGTGTTTTGCATACCACAGGGGGCTATCTTGTTTATGCCGCAATAACCCACAAATATGTTTTTGATTATCACCCTGGTGAAATTTACTGGTGTACAGCTGATATTGGTTGGATTACGGGGCATTCTTACTTGGTTTATGGTCCTTTATGCAACAAAGCCACCACTTTAATGTTTGAAGGCACGCCAACCTTTCCTGATAAGGGAAGATTTTGGGAAATTGTCGACAAACACCAAGTCAATACGCTCTATACAGCACCAACCGCTATCCGCGCCTTAATGGGGGCAGGAAATTCATTTGTTGAACACTCAAAAAGAACATCCTTACGTCTTTTAGGAACCGTAGGTGAACCCATTAATCCAGAAGCATGGGAATGGTTTTATCACACAATTGGAAATGACCGTTGTCCGATTCTCGATACATGGTGGCAAACAGAAACAGGGGGACACATGATCACCCCCCTCCCCGGTGCAATACCTCTCAAAGCAGGCTCCGCTACACGTCCTTTCTTTGGGGTTCAACCCCAAATCGTTGACGAGCAAGGAAATATTCTGGAAGGGGAAGCAGAAGGCAATCTTTGTATTATTGACTCATGGCCAGGACAAATGCGCACGCTCTATAAGGATCATGAGCGCTTTATCGAAACCTATTTTTCCACCTATAAAGGGAAATATTTTACAGGCGATGGCTGTAGACGCGATAGTGATGGCTATTATTGGATTACAGGGCGCGTTGATGACATTCTCAATGTTTCAGGGCACAGACTAGGAACAGCAGAAATTGAATCAGCCCTTGTTTTGCACCCTGCTGTTTCTGAAGCTGCTGTTGTTGGTTACCCTCACCCCATTAAAGGACAGGGGGTCTACAGTTTTGTCACCCTCATGGAAGGAACAGCGCCAAGTGAAGAATTGCAAAAAGACCTTATCAAGCATGTCAGAAAGGAAATAGGCTCCATTGCTATATTGGATAAAATTCAGTTTGCTCCGCAGCTTCCCAAAACGCGATCAGGAAAAATTATGAGACGTATTTTACGAAAAATCGCTGAAAATAATTTCGATAATTTAGGAGATATTTCAACCCTTGCCGAACCACAAGTTGTTGAAGATCTAATTGCCAACCGACAAAATTAAAAACACCATGGTTTAACGCACAATATCACCGGTAGGCTTTAGCCCTTTGCTAAAATAATCCCAGCATTCTTGCTAAAGCCGCCGGTAAAAATCCAAGCCAACACCACTATTTTGTTTGCAACCCAAAATATTGCACCACTCTTATAGCATAATCCTTCATAAGAGATAATTTGCACTTTAGATGTTTTATCCACACACACATTTCAAACCGCAAACGAATGCTATAAAAGGCTTGCCATGGTTTTACTGTCGGTAAAACTTTTTTATCAATTTATCAAATTGTAAGATGATAAATTATTCTTATAAATCAATCTATTTTGGCAAAAAAACAACAAAAAAACTTTCAAAACCTTTGAAAACAAATCGTTTTTTTCATAACCCATCCAAAAACAAACAAAGATTAAAATTATAAAAGATGCGTTTTAATACACATTAAAGCAAAAAATACACAAACCCCATCAACCACAAAACGAGAAAGATCAAGATTAAGTCGAAAAACAAGCATAGCAGTTCTTATGTTTCTGCTAGAAACACCTTGGAATTCCTGCTAAAATCATAAATAAAGGTAAAATAAAGAAATATAAGAGATATTTTACAAACAATATTTCTAAAGCACAGATTAAGAAATATTGCGCGTTGTGAAGTATGAACAAGATTGAAAACAATAGGAGCAAAATTCCTGAGAGTAATACACTATAAAAACAGAAGTGGTAACGAAAAGTGATTCATTTTGAAAATGTCGGTCTGCGCTATGGAATGGGCCCAGAGGTCCTTCGCGATATTAGCTTTCATATTCCTGCTGGCTCATTTCAATTTCTCACCGGGGCCTCTGGGGCGGGTAAAACATCATTGATGCGTCTGATGTTTTTGGCACTCAAACCCACCCGCGGTCATATTGATCTATTTGGAACAGATACAGCGTTGCTCAAACGACAAGAGCTCCCTGCGCTACGACAACGTATCGGTGTAGTTTTTCAAGATTTTCGTCTTCTTGACCACATGACCACTTATGAAAATGTTTCCTTGCCCTTACGCATTAAGGGACAAGAAGAAGCAACCTATCGCAGTGAAGTAGAAGATCTTCTCTGTTGGGTAGGTCTTGGCGATCATATTCATGTTTTACCACCAGTTCTTTCCGGTGGGGAAAAACAAAGAGTCGCCATTGCGCGTGCGCTTATTGATCAACCCGAAATTCTGCTTGCGGATGAACCAACAGGAAATGTCGATCCGCCCTTGGCAAAACGCCTGCTGCGTTTGTTTATTGAATTAAACCGTTTTGGAACAGCTGTTATCATTGCCACTCATGATATCGCCTTAATGGAACAAGTTGCAGCACGGCGTATGCTCCTCCATAACGGACGGATGACGATTCATGAATAAATTTTTCCCCGTTTTTACCAGCAATAAAAAAAACACAACAGCGATTATTCCCAGTGGCAATATTTCTGGAAAAGCGCTAGTAGCCGTGATTGCTATTATGACATTTCTCTCAAGCCTCACCTTAATTGGTGTTGATTTAGTCCAGCGTTCTGCCAAAAATTGGAGCAATCAAATTAGCTATGAAGCAACAATACAAATACGCCCCGTTGACAATGTTGATATCAACAAAGCACTTCATGAGGCAGTAACATTGGTTAAAACCTTCTCTGGTGTACAAGATGCAAAAATTGTTGACCAAAAAGCCACTGAAAAGTTACTGGAGCCATGGCTTGGAACAGGTTTTAATGTCAATGAACTCCCTCTTCCCCGTCTTATCATTGTCACCTTGAAGGAAGATGAAACAATCAATTTTGCTGCCATCAATCATGCCATTAAAACTCAAATTCCAGGCGGTCAATTTGATGATCACCGTGTTTGGATCCATCGTTTTGCAACCATGGCATATACCACGGTTTTTATTGGTTTTTCAATTTTAGCCTTGGTTCTAGGCTCTCTTATCCTCACCATCATTTTTGCCACCCGCAATGCATTGGCAGAAAATGCCTATATTATTAATGTGTTATATTTTCTTGGCACTGAAACCCTTTTCATTGCGCGTCAATTTGATTGGCATTTTTTTAAAACTGCGCTGCGCGGTGCTTTGTATGGTGGTCTCACAAGCATCTTTCTGTTTTCAGCCTTTTGTTTCTGGACGAATTATAACCTAGGAAGAGCAGAAGCCAGCCAAGTAACGGCTTTATTAGGACATATTTCCATAAGTTCCATTCCTTATGGAAAAATCATTCTCCTTATTATTTTTGTTTCTTTTCTCACCACCCTTACCAACCGCATGACTATTTTAGCGCAACTGAAAAAAATCGATCAATGTGAAAACGGTTTATTTTAATTTTATGACTCACAACAGCCCCAACTCATTGACGCAAAACAATTTAGACCGCTCTGTTCCAAAACGGCTCCACTATAGTTGGTCTCCCCGCTGCTTATTTCGCTATTTTCCCCCCACAACACTGACTCTTGTAGTCATTGTTTTCATTTTTTGGGGTGGTTTTATTATTTTTTCTGAAAAAACCGAACGACTTATCCCCCCAACGCCTCTTCCCAAGGCCGATGCTATCATTGTGCTTACAGGCGGAGAACACCGAATAGAGACAGGACTTCATCTCTTACAAAAGGGGCTTGGTTCACGACTCCTCATCAGTGGCGTAAATACCTCAACCAATCTAAAGAGTTTCATGCATAACATGCATATTAGCCCACAGCTTATCTCCTGTTGTATTGACATTGGGCATCAAGCGATTAACACTAGAGGAAATGCCCAAGAAAGTGCCGCTTGGATAAAAAAGCATCACTATAAAACCCTTTATATCGTCACCCATGATTACCACATATGGCGCTCGATGCGTGAACTTAAATATCTCATGCCTGATATCCATTTCATTGCTTATCCTGTGAAAAAGAGCAAAGCTGAAAGCACAATACAACAGATCAAACAAACCCGTATTCTGATATTCCAATATATTAAAACACTGCAAGTCTATATCAGAACCGTCTTCTGACCTTTCCTCTTATGACTTTAAACTTTTCCTCTTCTAACTGCTTCATACCGTTCTCTCCATACTTTTCCACACGAGTTACCGCTATAAAAGATCGACAGAACTTCCCTTCATGTCAAGAAATACACCCCAATACACGTGTCATTGTCTTGCATGTTCACCCAAAGACATCTCTTACAGCCCAAACTTGATCTCACGACACAGATCTACCGATGACATCCCAACGGTATTAGACAGCTCTCGTAAATAGAGCTCCCCAGACAGCTATAAGATCTCCAGACGTGTCATAAAAATCTCTTTATATTACCATCTTTACGCTTCCATAAAAAATGCAAATCACCCCATCTTAATATTTTGCCATCCCCCAATATGACGATAGCTCTTAAAAACCACTTTGGATGATGAGCAAGGGGCATGCGTTACGCCTTTAACAGTATTCATAGACCAACCTCATATGACATGCAAGGCAGTCATTTTAAAGGCTTAAAAGTGAGAAAATTGATGATTCTTAGAGTTCTCATTCAAGAGAGCGAACGTTAAATGATCATTATAAATCAATAGATTACTAACAATCTCTTCATTCTATAACGCATCTTCATAAGAGCATTTTAGATCACAGATACAATAAGCTCAAAACGCACACCACCACAAACATCCCACGCTCTTCATAGCAATCTTTTTTTAAAATCATTTTCTTCTTTCAAATCACTTTTTGTTTGGTTTCCTCCCCACATCTCAAAGGACACTTTAACCCCCACAAATCTGTAAACAATAACATCCAGCTTTTTATCTAACGCGTTCCACCGGCTCACTTCTGATTACCCTCACTCAAAAGATAGATTTCATGAGAGTTATGAGTTCCTTCCAACCGCTCAAAGAACGAAAATGCCGATCAACAACGGTTTGTAAAAAAATCCACTTTCTCTGGACAAGCTCCTCTGGACTTCCCCATTTATATGCTCCACGCCTACAAGGCTCGACAAGCAAACCCTGCCCCAAAATATTTACCCCTGTCGCTAAAGCTCATGTATCAAAATTTTAGCGACCTTATTGCGTAGGATATTTTATTACCTACCAACGATTCATAAAGATAAGTGTTTTTCATCTCAAATAAGAGTCTCGGATATTGCAGACTCTCTCATTTTAAATCTATGTCTATTGAAATCACTTGCTTGCACATCACAAGCAGGGCTGGCGTATCAATAAAAACCATAAAGAAAGAACGAGAAATGCCTTTTATGAAGAGTTTTAAATCTACACCATTCTAATACCAAGGACTGCAACATTGGGGGGCAGTGTATGATGGTTCCAGTTTGCTCTTGGGTCAAGCGTAAAGATGGTAGTGTGCTATAAAATTTCATGAGTCTAATGATATGTTCCACTTAACCAATGAGGCATTTTCTAGGAGAGAACAGCGGATAATCAAACTTTTTCCAGATCATATTTTTCTTCAAAAACGCTCTATCATAACAACAAACATGTCTTAAATTGATGAGCACTTAATCACGCGAGAGTGCAACAACCGGGTCAAGCCGTGAAGCTTGTCGCGCTGGCGAAAAACCAAAACATATTCCAATGAGAGTGGAAAAAGTAAGGGATAGGAGGATTGAATCTATTGTATAAACAAGGTGGATAGGCGCCTTAAAGAGTAAAAATAACCCCCCAATAGAGAATCCAAAGAGGATTCCTAAACCGCCCCCAATGACACAAACCAAAATTGCTTCAATAAGAAATTGCTGCAAAATATCACTTTGGCGTGCCCCAACAGCCATACGCACCCCAATTTCATTAATCCGCTCAGAAACCGTGACCAACATAATATTCATCACCCCAATCCCCCCTACAATGAGTGAAATCGCTGCAATTGAAGACACTAAAAGCGTTAAAATATGTGTACTCTCCATAATACGTTCACGGAAAAATTCAGAATTTCGAATGAAAAAATCTTCCCCACCATGGCGCATAATGAGAAAACGCTTCACCATAGTCTCGGCGAGATGTGAATCAACCTCATCGGCAATTTTAACCATAATGGCACGAACCTGCGTTGTTCCAAGAAAACGCGTTTGCACGGTTGTATAGGGCAAATAAATCTGCAACGTATTTGAACTACCTCCATTATTTTGCGGATCTACCACCCCAATGATACGTGCGGGAACATTGCCTAGATGAACAATTTTCCCTATTGGACTCCCATGACTATGAGGAAAAAGCACCGCAAGCGCTTCTTTTTCAATGACGAGATCAACAGCTCGTTCATGTACACTTTTTTGATCAAACAACTGCCCTTGAACAGCCTTGAGCCCTTGTGTTTGGAAAAATTGTTCTCCCACCCCGGTAATCATAGCATTAACTTCAACGGAACCAAAACGAACCGTAGAACTTGCTGAAATCTGAGGTGTTACACCAGAAACATAGGGAAGATTAGAAAGGGCTTCCGCATCTGCTTCCACCAAACTCGTTATCTTTTCTGCTTGTGGATCAGAAAAACTTTTCCCCGGGAAGATTGTCAAGGTATTGGAACCCAAGCTTTTAAAATTTTCTAGTATTTTTTCTCGCGTACCATTTCCCAAAGCAACCATGGCAATAATCGCCCCAATACCAATAATCACCCCGAGCATTGTTAAAAAAGTGCGCATCCGGTGTGCATTCATAGCCAACAAAGCCATGATAAATGCTTCACGAAAACGTTCAACAAAAGAACGAAAAAAACCTAGTGTTTTTTGATCTTTCAGATTTTGCTTTTCCTGAACATAAGGTGCAGCCTTTGTTTTTTTACCCTTTGACACATTATCTGCAATAATTTCCCCATCACTGATTTCGATAATACGATCGGCTCTTTTAGCCACCTGCATATCATGCGTTACGATAATAATAGTGCGCCCTTCTTGATGAAGCTCATCCAAAATACGCAAGACTTCTTGACCACTGTGTTTATCTAAAGCACCGGTTGGCTCATCGGCAAGAATAACCTCCGCATTATTCATCAATGCTCGCGCAATAGATACCCGTTGCTGCTGCCCCCCTGAAAGCTGATTAGGACGATGATTGATTCGCTCTCCCATCCCTAAGCGTATTAACAAGTCCTGAGCACGTTTTTTTCTTATATCTGGTGCATAGCCTGCATAAATAGCTGGAATTTCAACATTGCCAAGTGCGGTTAATTCATTCAACAAGTGATAGCGCTGAAAAATAAAGCCAAAATGATTGCGTCGTAAAGCGGACAATTCATCAGCAGAAAGAGAAGCTATTTCTTTTCCAGAAATCCAATAACGACCAGAACTTGGTCGATCAAGACAGCCTAGAATATTCATCAATGTGGACTTTCCAGAACCAGAAGCCCCCACAATTGCCACCATTTCACCACGCTTAATGGTCAAATTGATATCCTTTAAGACAGTGACAAATGTTTCACCCGCAGGAAATGTGCGCACAATATTTTCTAAAACGAAAACAGCATCTGCTTTTTCTGCTTTCATGACTTAATTCTCATCTTCACTGTGTTCATCAGGGATTTCTGGCATCACACCATCGCGCGAACCGGTAATAACCACATCCCCCTCATCAAGCCCTGAAACAATCTCTGCCATCACTTTATTATTAAGCCCTACGGTCACTTGTTTTGCCACCACTTTATTTTCCCCCACCAACAGTGAAACCCATGCTTTGCCCTCTTTTGTTTCATCACGCAAAGCATCACTTGGAACCAGCAAAACATTCTGAGCACGTCCTAAAATAATATGCACTTGAGCAGTCATATAAGTTCGCAAAAAGTTGTCTTTATTATCAACATGCACAACCCCATTATAATAAATCGCCGACGAGACAAGAGAACTAGAACCTCCCATACCAGGGTTAATACTCACATCAGCACGAATGGATTCAGGAGCCGGATCAACCCTTTCTAGCGTTCCCTCATAACGACGATTTGAATTGCCTAATACCGTAAAATAAAGAGGTTGTCCGGCGCGAACTTTAAGAATGTCAGCTTCCGAAATTTGTGCTTTGACTGTCATCTTTGACAAATCGCCTAAAATAACAATTGTAGGCGCAGACTGAACAGCATTAACATTCTGACCTTCTTCAACAACTGTTGCCAAAACCGTTCCCGCTGAAGGAGCAGTTATCCGCGTATAACTGAGATTAACCTCTGCACTCTCCACATCAATTTGGGCTTGTACAATCTGTTGACGCAATTGAGCAATTTGTGCTTCGCGTATTTTCACCTGTGTCACTGCATCATCAAGATTAGCTTTTGAAATTGCATGCGATTCGATCATTTTTTTCTGCCGCGCTAAATTTTTCTGTGCAAGAGAAAGATAAGCTTCTTGTTCCACTAAATTTGCATGATAATGAGATAAGGCTGCTTTTTTTCTTTTCAGATCATTTTCTTGGTCTGTAGGATCAATTTCTGCCAAGAGATCTCCCTCTTTGACAACACTGCCCGGAAAAACGCGCATGGAAATCACCCGCCCCGTAGCACGCGCTCCAACCGCTACCAACCGATAAGGACGCACAAGCCCAGAAGCTAAAACACTTTCCTCAATATCACCACGCTTTACCACAGCGGTCATATACGTTGGTGTGGATGTTCCAAAAAAAACAGAGCGTAACCACAAAAAAATGATAATAATGAAGAGAGAAAGAAGAAAGAACGAAAGCTTTTTGCGTTTTGTAATGAAATTTTTGATGAAACTTTTTTTCATTGCCCTACCTTTGCAAGTGAATGGGAAACACCATCAACAACTTCCGGACGTGACACATCAACGACACCATCC
Organism: Bartonella sp. AU16XJBT; assembly: GCF_028618665.1. Lineage (GTDB taxonomy): Bacteria > Pseudomonadota > Alphaproteobacteria > Rhizobiales > Rhizobiaceae > Bartonella. Next base: position 19,958 of record NZ_JAQITF010000004.1, on the reverse strand, counting down.
CATCCACCCCCTAATGCTTTCATCAGAGCAATATATTGGGTAGCTAAAGCAATGCGGCTATCTTTAAGTGCCATTTGCGCAGAATAATAGGAACGATCAGCATTTAATAATTCAAGAAAACTGGTATTGCCATTTTCAAAAAGGCTTCGTGAAAGTTGTAAAGAATGCAGGAAAGCTTTATTTGCAACAACAAGTTTTTCAAGGCGCTGATGTTCCTTTGTTAATCTCACGAGTGCATTTTCAACATCTTCTAAAGCGCCCAATACAGCCGCCCGATAAGTAATAAAAGCCTGATCACGCTGTGCCCGTGCCATCGCCACAGAGGCAACAATCTGTCCTCCATTAAAGAAGGGGAAACGAAGACTAGGGCCAAAAGACCAGCCAATGGTTGAACTTTTCCATAATTGATCTATTGTGGTTGCTGCTGTTGAAATATTCCCTGTTAAAGTGAGAGATGGATAACGTTCTGCCTCACGCTGACCAATGCGTGCTGTTGCTTGTGCATATTGGCGCTCTGCACGTCGTAAATCTGGACGTGATAACAAAATATCTGCCGGAATTCCTGCTGGTATTGGCCATTGTGGTTGCGGAATTTTCACGTGTTTGGCATTTTTTTGCAAAAGATCCTTTAAAGCCGTAGGCACATGACCGGTTAAGACGGAAAGGCGATGCATACTCATGGCCACATTTGCTTCCATCTGAGAGATATCGGCTTCTGTATTAGCCATTTGCGCTTTTGCATTTGAAACATCAAGCTCAGAAATATCACCTGCTGTTAATTTTGCTTGCATCAATTCATATGTTCTGCGTTGTGTCGCAGCGATTTGCCGCACAATCAACAACTTTTGTTGCCAACCACGCATTTGAACATAATTTGTTGCCACCTCTCCTAACAATATGACCATGGTAGCACGCATATCTTCCACGGTTGCTTCAAGACCATACTGTGCGGCTTCAACGCCTCGCTTATGCCCTCCAAAAAAATCAAGCTCCCAACTCGCATCAAGTCCACTACGATATTGGTTCAATGTATCAGATTGTTTAGATCCGCTACGGGTTCCTGAAATTGTATTTGACGCATTTGGCAACAAAGATCCCACCACTTGCCCTAAACTCGCACGCGCCTCACGAACCCGGGCTTTGGCAACGGCCACATCATTATTTCCAGAAATTGCCTGATCCATTAATGCATTTAAAACTGGATCATTTAAACACCGCCACCATCCTGCAAGGGAAATTGAACGCTGAGACGTCTGTTCAGACTGCTGTCCCCATCGAGATGGAACAGAAAAAGATGTCTTATGATAATTTGGCCCCACCATACATCCAGACAAAAGAAAACAAAGCAAGACACTAGAAAATAATCTGCGAGAAGTGCCCCTTTTGAGATTTTTGATATCCATCTAGTCTCCCGCATTCTTTCAGAATCATTATGTAATATTAATACTTTATTTACCTGTTATTTCAAAATTAACGTGAAAAATCAAATACAGTTTGCACAGGAATATGATCTGAAGGACGTTCCCATCCGCGCGCATCACGAAAAGTCGAAAGATCGGCCACAAAAGGAGCTAAATCTGAAGAAGACCAAACATGATCAAGCCGCCGCCCATAATCCGTAAAGGCCCAATCGCGAGCACGATAACTCCACCATGTATAAAGTTTAGTAGGAACAGGGATATGCAACCGCATGAGATCAACCCATCCGCCCTGACAACACAAATCTTGTAAACGCTCGGTTTCAATGGGTGTATGGCTTACAACCTTCAACAATTGCTGATGAGACCAAACATCTTCTGCTAAAGGAGCAATATTCAAATCACCCAGCAAAAGAGAAGACATCCCCTTTTCCTGATCGGCGCGAAAAAAAGACATTTCTTCCAAAAAATCAAGCTTATGACGAAATTTTTCATTCACATGAGCGTCAGGAATATCGCCCCCAGCAGGAACATAAAAATTATGAATCCGCATCAATTTACCATGAGCTTCCACAATCACTGAGATATAGCGACAATCTTGGTTTTGACAAAAGAAACGCTTATTCACCTTTTTAAAAGGCAAACGAGAAACAATCGCCACCCCATTATACGATTTTTGTCCATTCAGTGCGATATGCTTATATCCTGCTGCTTCAAAAGCCTCCACGGGAAATAAAGCATCGGGACATTTTGTTTCCTGTAGGCATAAAACATCGGCAGGAAAGAATTTCAAATACTGAAAAACCTGTGCAAGGCGCAAACGAATAGAGTTAATATTCCAAGTCGCAATACGAAAGAACATCTGTTTCAATCCCAATGACGTGACACTGTTGCTTCATTTTTTTGAGGGAAGTGTAAACATGCCCTGAACAAAACGAACGCCTGTTCGTACATTCATAATCTGCACAGTCGTTTCCAAGTTTTGTTGGTCAACAATTGTCCACTGCCGCAAAGCAAAGCTTTTAGAATCAAAAACCATTCTTATTTGCCCCGCCCCAATCGTTTTATCACGCAGAACAATCGTTACTGCCCCTGGATCTTCGCGAAATGCCAACAAACGCCCAGACGATACGTCAATTTTATCATCCAACAAAAACTTCATTGGCGTTTGTGAAAGTTGTGAAAAGTTCCAAGTATTTAAAGCCCTATTGTTAATGCCCACGAATTGACCATCTGCAATGATTTGTAAAGGCATTTTCTTGTAAATAAAGCGAATTTTCCCTGGACGCTCAAGATAAAATGTTCCTTGAGACATTTTCCCCTTTGGACTAAATTGAATAAAGTCACCTGTCATTGTTTTGATTGCCGCAAAGTGGTTGGCAACATTTTGCGCTTTTGCCACCTTATTGGATACTTGCGAAAAAGCAGGAAAAGTTAAACACCAAAAGACAATAATCCCCACAAACCCAAAGACTCTTCTTTGTGGTAAAAAAGACGTTTTCATAAAAAATGCTCCCAAACAATATCGAATTGACTTTATCATTTATAATTAAGCCATCAACGATGAATAAATACCCTGCTTTATAAGATAAAGATATTGTTTGAAAAAATTATCAAAAGATTTTTAAAAGTATTCTTCTTCGACAGAAACTAAAATTTCTCGTTTCCCTGCATGATTTGCTGAACGAACGATGCCTTCTTCTTCCATCCTCTCAATCAATGTCGCGGCACGATCATAACCAATACCTAAACGGCGTTGAATATAAGAGGTTGAAGCCTTACCATCACGAAGCACAACTGCAACAGCTTGGCTATAAGGCTCATCTGCTAAAGAAAAAGCCAAAGAAACATCCTTCTTTATTTCTTGCAATCTCTTACGGTATCGTTTCCAAACAATCAGTCTGCTTTTAAATTTCAGAAAGCATCCCAATTTTCTACTTTTTTTGCCAATTTTCTAAACGCACAATATATTCTTTCCCGCCCCTAATCTTTGAAGCAATATGCATGATAGTTAATACACCAACGGATTAAATATATTGTTCACGAACCTGAAAGTTCTTTTAAGGAGTAAAAACGTTTTTTTAACTTCCTCCCCACCAAAAAGAATAAAAATTTTCAACCTATCCGGTCTGTAAATAGTTTGGAGTTTAGCAGGTTTTACTTGGCTTTCCACCCCATATAATTCATCTTCCATAAGGCTCGACAGACAAGCCTTACCCTAAAAGCAGACCACAAACCATATAGCGCAACTGATTTGTTCGTGAGATCAAATTATGAGAACAGCAAAAACACTGAAATATCAAGCCTTGCATGCCTTTATATCTCCACGCTCCCAATGACCCTATTTTACATCAAAAAATTGATTTATAATGATAAATCATCATTTTTAACTGAAATCATAGCACCAAATACAGTAAGATCCTCTCATCACATACTCTCTCATATTGAATCAATTCCAATCATTTGCTTGCACATTACAAACAAGGTTAGCGTGTGAATAAAGTTATATAAGATAAAGAAAAAACCTTATGAAGAGTCTCAAGCGCCAAGGCGCTATCGCAATATTGAGAGCTCGTATATGATGATGCGGGCTTTCTACAGTGCAATAGAACCAACACCTGCTTTTACAAAATATGATTAAAAAAACGATTATAAAGATTTTTCAAAAGCGTTCTTCTTCGGCAGGAACTAAAATTTCTCGTTTGCCTGCATGATTTGCTGGACTAATGATACCTTCTTCTTCCATCCTCTCAATCAATGTTGCAGCACGGTTATAACCAATACCTAAACGGCGTTGAATATAAGAGGTTGAAGCCTTACGATCACGAAGAACAATAGCAACAGCTTGACTATAGGGATCATCTGCTGAAGGAGAAGCCGAAGAAACATCCGTATCATCCTCTTCAACGTCTTGGGTAATTATTTCCAAATAATCAGGACGTGCTTGCGCTTTGAGATGTGCAACAACCTGCTCCACTTCATCATCCGCAACAAAAGGTCCATGCACACGCTGAATACGCCCTCCTCCCATCATAAAGAGCATATCTCCTTGTCCCAATAATTGCTCGGCGCCCTGTTCGCCTAGAATCGTTCGACTATCGATTTTTGAACTCACGGAAAAAGAAATGCGTGTAGGAAAATTGGCTTTAATCGTCCCAGTAATAACATCGACAGAAGGACGCTGTGTCGCCATAATCACATGGATACCGGCGGCACGTGCCATTTGTGCTAAACGTTGAACCGCGCCTTCAATATCTTTACCAGCGACCATCATCAAATCAGCCATTTCATCAATAATGACAACAATATAGGGCATAGGACTAAAATCAAGTGTTTCTGTCTCATAAAGAGGCTCACCAGTATCGTGATCAAAGCCCACTTGAATTGTGCGCACCATTGTCTCTCCTTGACCTTCCGACTCCTTGAGACGTGCATTAAACCCATCGATATTGCGAACGCCAAGTTTTGACATTTTACTGTAGCGCTCTTCCATTTCACGAACAGCCCATTTAAGTGCAGTCACTGCTTTTTTAGGATCTGTCACCACGGGTGTTAATAAATGGGGAATGCCATCATAAACCGAAAGTTCAAGCATTTTCGGATCCACCATAATAAGGCGACATTGTTCAGGCGTCATACGATAAAGCAATGATAAAATCATTGTATTAATAGCAACAGACTTTCCCGATCCTGTTGTACCGGCAACCAAAAGATGCGGCATTTTTGCTAAATCCGCAATAACAGCTTCCCCCCCGATTGTTTTGCCCAAAGCAAGCCCTAGCTTTGCTTTGCTTTCAACAAATTCCTGTGCTTGCACAATCTCTCTTAAATAAACCATCTCACGCTTTGCGTTGGGCAATTCTATTCCAATCACATTGCGCCCTGGAACCACAGCAACACGCGCAGAAATCGCACGCATCGAGCGCGCAATATCATCTGCCAGACTAATAATACGAGAAGACTTAATGCCAGCAGCCGGTTCAAATTCATATAAAGTGACCACGGGTCCAGGACAAGCAGCTATAATTTTTCCTTTGACCCCAAAATCTAACAAAACCCCTTCAAGTTCCTGAGAATTTTCTTTTAAAGCAGCAGGAGAAAGTTTTGCATCCCGAACCGCGGGTGGTGGAACCGATAGGTAATCCAAAAGTGGAAGAACAAAACCACCATTTGAAGAAACTGTTAAAGACTTTCGGCTTTTAACAGAAGAAGCATGGGCTTTATTTTGACTTTCCTCACACTGTTCTTTTTCGCCCAAAAACGTTGGTTCAATCCGATCAAATGACTTGCCTTGCCCTTTACTCTGAGAACGCCTTTTGCAACAGAAAAAACGAAAAAAACGCGCTTGTAAAAAATAAAAAAGATGTAAAAGAGCACCAAAAGTTGTCGCAAAAAAACCATGCTTCTCACGATCATCCTCCGCGGCATATTCCACATCTTCTTCCATCTCAAAGACCGGATCAACAATTTGGTTTTTTGGAATGTTTTTTTCTTTTCTTTTCTTCGTTTGACGCCGCCATATCACATTGCCAGAAAAAGCAGCAATGAAAAAACCTAAAAGGATAAAAACAACACTGAAAAGCACCATATAAAATGGAGAAAGAAAAAGAGGAAAAATTGAAGAAGCAACACTTAAAGCTTTATCTCCTAAAACCCCTCCCAATCCCATGGGCAATGGCCAATAAGTAACAGAAGCAACAGGCGTCATAAGGGCAAAAGCCATTAAAAAACAAATCGTTGATACCACCCACAAAAAAAAGCGCAAAGTCAAATTGTAGATATTCTTTTGTGCCAACAAAAGAAAAGACCAAAATAATGGCGGCAACAAAACAGCAAGACCTGCTAAGCCAAAAAACTGCATAATAAAATCTGAAAAAATCGCTCCCAGCCATCCCATAAGGTTTGTAACCTCATTTGTACTTGCATGGGTTAAAGAGGGGTCAGCAACATTCCACGTCGCCAAAGCAAACACACAAAAAATAATAAAGCCCAAAAGCCCAAGGCCAATGAAAACGCCTATCTGGCGCAAAAACATCTCAACAAGCCGAAAACCTTGAGAATCTTGCGCTTCCAATGAATCATAAGGAGAAGAACTTCGGTGCATCCATCAATTCCAAATACAAAACTTTCATATTTAAAGAGCTATAACCTCCTTCCTCTCCTAAAAAAGGACGAAGCTTACACTCAGTGCCGATCTGTAAACAGTCATCTTTCAACAATCCAACTTCTTAATCTAACGCGTTCTACTTTCTTCCCACTCCATATTGTTCATACCACCATCCTAAGGAACAATCCTTCATAAAGCACGAAAAAAATCCTACCCTGAATATTTATTACACGAACAACAAAAAAATACCTCACATGTAAAGTTTTACATAGGTTGTACAGTTTACGACAACCCCTATCACTCTCCTAAACAGAAGGCTATCTACACCATGGTAACATCAAAATATTAATACCGTTTTAACCATCACGAATAAACACAACTTTTATCTATCATCCTCAATGTCCCTCTTTAGGACAAGCATATTAAAGAACATTCATGCAAATTAAAAAATACACTCCCATCTTTGACTAATTTTAGTTTTCTTTTCTATCAACCAAGTGTAAAAAGAGTTGAAGAGGACATTCAAAAAAGGCTGATCCGATAAATTTGTAAAGTGAGTCACACAACTAAAGCAAAAGAGCTCTAAAACACTCATCTGTCATCAGATTGACACCCACATCCAAAGAGAAGCCTCATCTTTGTAAAGCAGGGAGAAAAGTAAAAATTAAAATATTGTAGATAATTTGAAAAAAATATTCTTTATTAACAGCGAGCAAACTTTAAACAATGGAAGAAGCCCCGTAAATAATGGAAGAAGCATTGTGTATTCTAATCACCATAAAGATGTAAAAACCAATAAAGAAATAAAATCCGATAAAATCAAACAATGTGATCTTCTCATTGCAGGGGGAGCGGCTGTCGGTTTAACACTGGCAATAGCACTCAAGCAAACAGCCCCTAATCTGAAAATAAAAATCGTTGATGCTGCTCCACAAGGAGATATTCCTGCTTCTAACATACGAACCATTGCCCTTGCTGCTGCTTCTGTTCGTATGTTAAAACAATTGCAATGTTGGGACTCTATCAAACTCTATGCGCAACCCATTCACTCCATGATCATCACAGATACAAGCACAAGTGATCCTGTCAAACCAACTCTTTTAACATTCGAAGGCGACATTACCCCCGGTGAACCCTTTGCGACTATGGTAGAACATAGAGAACTCATCAACACTTTAAAAAAACGTGTCAAAGATCTCGATATCCCTGTTATGGCAAATACGCGTGTCATTGATTTTCATCAAGACAACCAACACACAACTGTCACTTTAAATAATGAAGAGGTCTGGCAAACAAAATTGCTTATTGCAGCCGACGGAGCCCATTCGAAATTACGCCAAAAAGCGGGTCTTAAAAACTTTTCTCATGCCTATAAACAAACAGCAATCATCTGCACAGTTGAACATGAAAAACCCCATAATGGTCAAGCAATTCAACATTTTTTACCTGCCGGCCCTTTCGCTCTTCTCCCTCTCAAAGGTAACCAATCCGCTATTGTATGGAATGAAGACCATAAAACTGCGCAATATTATCTCAAAGCTGATGCCCTTATTTTTGAAACAGAACTCGAAAGACGCATTGGTCATCGATTAGGAAAACTCTCTTGGAATGGTGAACGTCAAGCTTTTCCCCTAAACCTTTCTTTAACACGTCAATGTATTAAGCCCCGTTTTGCCCTCATTGGAGATGCTGCCCATACCATCCACCCCCTTGCAGGACAAGGACTCAATTTAGGTTTACGTGATAGCGCGGCCCTCGCTGAAGTGATTATTGAAACAGCACGACTAGGTCTTGACATTGGCTCCCTCAGCGCTTTAGAGCGCTATCAAAGCTGGAGACGTTTTGAAATTGTCCGTATGGCTTTAAGCAATGATTGGCTTAATAAACTCTTTTCTAACGATAGCCTTCTCTTACGGATGCTTCGCGATACCGGTCTTGGAATCGTCAATCAAGCGCCAAAAATAAAAAAATATTTCATTCAAGAAGCTGCTGGACTTACCCCAAATGCTCCCCGTCTCTTACACGGTTTCCCGCTTTAAGCAAAAAATTCATACCCTTTCACTTTTTACAACCTTTGGCTTCTTTCTTCCCCCTCAAAGAACAAAAACTCCCTTTCAATCCGCACTGTAAACAGTCCGGATTCTTATCACGTAGCTTTCCCTTGACTTCCCCTCCCCGTATTTCACTTAACGATAAGGCAAGCCAAGCAAGCTATACTTTAAGAATATTCACACACACTGAAAAAATATATCACGAAAGCAATCTTATCACACTTCAAATAACGCTATTTCACGGCATAACAAAATACACAAGACTTTCTTTATCAAACCAGCTTTGACTTACAATGAATACTTCATCGTTCTCTTGTTAAATGAGAGAGCTGAAGATCATAAAAATACCCTCATTTCCAATCTCTCTCCTGTTGAAGCCATCAAAATCACCCTTTACATGCCACAAATGAGACTAGCATATAGATAAAAAATGATTGAAGATAAGGAATCAAAGCCTCTCATGCCACCTCCCTTGCACCAAGGACTATCGCGAAACATTGAACATTAGCAAAGTGTATAATGGCGCAGACTTTTATACTTTATTATTGAAATAAAAATGATGGTGCAGAATAGATTTGATATGATAATAGGGATTTTTACATTGTATTGTTTTAGCAGCGCCATAAAATAGGCTTAGTGGCATTGGAAAATATTTTTTAAAAAGCATGTAAATTGGCACACAAGTATACTCCGTTTAGGGTATTCTGTTTCTCAAACAAGTCTTTTAATTTATATGAATATGCCACAATTAAAAAAAATCTCATATATAGCAAAGTATTCCGTACTCTACACCATCACACACAATTGCAAACGTGTATATTACCCTCTACCCTGACCATACAAAAAAACAAACGAAAGTAAAAAATAATCCAATCTTTTTATTTTCAATGCACCTTTTATTCATAAAGGCCCATAAATGAATTTTAATCACAGACACTTCAAAACGTGTCACAAAATCCTATTAAAACCCTCACCCGCCATAGAAAATTTTCATTTTCCATACGCTCACTCATCTCAATCGTACGAACGATAAATAAAGCGAATAACTCACATATATAATCTTACAGAAAAAAGACTCAACAAATTCCATAACATCAAAGTCTTATTCTACAGAACAGTATTGCAAAAATATAAGAATATTAATTTATCAACATATTGATTAATAAATTTATTATTTTACATATTAGGTTAGAATCAAACAACAAATCAATTTATAATGATAATTTATCGTTACTCAGAATCCTGAATACCGTAAGATCTCTCATTTCAAATCCCTCTCCTATTGAAGCAATAAAAAGCACGCCTCTTGCACGTCACAAACGAGTGGGCCATATGGGTAAAACTGTTGAAGAAAGGACTAAAAATGCCTCTTATGAACCGTCTCAATTACCAAGGACTGTCACAACATTGGGGCTGGCAAATATAAAAATAGTATTGCTCCTGATACAATAAATTCTTCTGATTTCAACCCTTTTTGTAAAGAATCAGTAAACCACTTAGTTGCACAGACTAAAAAGAGCAACGCTGAGTAAAACTATAAAAAAGAAGTAAAACGTCCCCCTCTCTCAAAATGCCAAAAGCAGTTATAACACTTTAAGCTAGCAAGCATAATAATGATGCCAGCTTATGACAACAATACCTTTTGCATTTAGATACATTTGTCCATACTTTCTAGCATTTTATCTGGCACCTTAATAGATTAATACATCTATTCAGTATTTTTATAAAATCAAATTAGCAAAAAGAGCCTACTTCTTGCACTCACATCTCTTGATATTCCCTTACCTTATAAATATCGCACATGTGTTATGTTACTTCGAGTTCATCAAGTGTATACCCATTCTCCAACCACTCTTTAATCCACTTCGGTCTCCGTCCACGCCCATTCCATAATTCCCATTGGTTATTGGGGTTCCTATAATGACGCTCTTTGCTCACAAGATCAGCGATATCAATTCCATGGGTATTAGCAATTTCAAGAATTTTTCGTCGTGCATTTTGCTTTTCCTTTGCTTGCCGTTTTTTCAATTCCACATCAATTTGTGTACGCATCTCTTGTAGTTCATCAAAATTCATATTTTTGAGATCATTCACCTTAATTACTCCCCTTGCAAAAAAGAATTGCCCTTTGCCATATTTTAAACACAATTATAGACAATTTTCGTCTATTTATTATCAAAATTAAAATTACGATACATATATCACTTTGACGGAGATGTGTTTTGTACCACAAAGAACTATTTATTTGTGTCCCAGCTTCCACCACTGCATCCTTTTTCAGTTTAGTTGCTGAAATTAAAAAGTGCAGTGCACAAATGCCATCACACCTCCCTGACTCTTATGAATCAGTAGTCAAAAGTAAATATAAATTACCACTCTATAAACTATGGCAATATGCAACAAAGAACAAGCCCTCTCCCTATAATGATGGTATCGTTCATTATAACAATAAGAGATACTCTCAAATACAACGGATTTTCACTTCGTATAAATGTTCTTTAAATTTTTTTTTGCAACGAGAAAACTATATAGAACAAGCAACTTCAAGAGGTTCCCAAAGATCATTATTGTTTAAAAGTCGCATTTTTTTCCGTCATCCCAATAATATTGGTTGGCATAATCTGCTCTATTTTATACCACACATCGATCTTATTTCTTGGATATTCATATGTATTAGAGATCTTCTTAGAAAAGAAGAAAATAATAAATACAAGGAATCTTCTAAGCGAAACAATTCCGTATTTCAAATTTATAAAATCAAGAAACAGCGACAAAAAGCACCAAACAGAATTGGCATTTATATAAACAAAATTCTTCATAATAAGGTGTATTGCTAATGATTTTTCTAGATTTCACAATGTTTGCTGCTGCATACATGCCCAATACCCCCAATCCTGTATTTTCTACTCTCATCGAACAAAGAGCACGGGATAACGTTCATATAACAGATAAGAATGATAAATTATTCCGTCAATTATCTCTGCTTAAAGAAGAAACCGCAATAATTAAGCAGTTTAAACAAAATAGACATAATTTTGACGCAATCTTTAAGCAAATTGATGTTGAAAATATGAAATGGCTTTCTTTTTTTGGGTCATTTGACTTTTGCAGAAATCTTGCAGCTGTACAAAACACTTTGACTTACTGCTATGAACAAAAAACATCAAAGTATATCTTTGAAAAGGCGACATTGCAGTCTGTGCTAAGTTTTTACAGCACAGAAAATTTAAGCAGTGGTACCGATACACAGACGATTACTTCATATATCGGAGAAGGAGCTGTTGCACGAAGAGATAAAGATTTGCAAGAGCCTGTAAGGCTTAAAAAAGAAGAACCAAAACAGGCAACTAAAGTAGATTCTCTTCCTCTTTCTTTATGGGGATTAGAGGATGCGTTTACACATAAAGAAAGTAGCAGCCGTGATGCTTTTGCCACGGGAGATTCTTCTTCACCGACAAAGCAGCTAAATTGATGACTGATATTTTCACGAATGGAAACTAGAATTTTGATAGGATGGTATAATGAAAGCTAGATAAGAAAATATTAAAGCTCTAATTAGTAAGATTGGATAAAATCTCTTCTAATTGAGGGCAAAAAAATGAAAATGATAGAACAAAACAGCGTTGACATAGCATTTAGTCAGAGAGCAGCACGTGAAATTACAGTTGTGATGCGCTCAGAAAGAGAATGGTATTTTACGTTTGTTGCCGATGATCCAATCACCGGAAAACCCAATAAATATACATTACTTACACAAAGAGGAAAACTAAGAACTTGGGCTGATCCAAAATATCTCTTTAAATTTCTTCATGAAAGAGGGGTTATTTGTGGGAGTTTTAATCTTAATCAGGATAAAGAACATGAAACAATTAAATATTCTTCACACAACAGCTCGTAATAAAATTGCTGCGTTTTCTGCAGCTTTAACTGTGTTTTTTATGGGTAATTCTGCTTATGCCCAAGCCCAAGTGAAAACTTTAAAAAATGCAGAGACAGCTCTAAAGGGTTTACAAGACGATATTCAGAAAATTATCCCTATCGCTGCTGCTATTATACTTTTGTGTTTAGCAATTGGTTATGCAGGACGCTATATCGGAAAAGACACATTTGTGCGGTGGGCAATCGGTGTTGTCATCGCTGGTTCTGCAGCCCAACTTGTTTCACTGCTATTTAAAACAACGTAATAACGGCATTAATTATAAATAATAAATACAATATGTTGATACATACCAAAATGTTATCTAGAATTTTAATTAAGAGTAAAAAATGCAAAAATTAATTAGTCTTCAATCGAAAAGTAGCAACAAAATCGCCGTAATTTCTGCAGCTATAACTGCGTTCTTTATGGATAATTCTACTTATGCTGCAGCGGCAACTTTGAAACATGCAGAGGGCGCTCTAACAAAGTTACAGACAGACTTAAAAGTAATTATTCCTATCGCTGCTGCTATTATACTTCTGTGCTTAGCAATTGGTTATGCAGGACGCTATATCGGAAAGGATACATTTGTACGGTGGGCAATCGGTGTTGTCATCGCTGGTTCTGCAACCCAACTTGTTACACTGCTATTTACAACACCGTAATAAGGGCATTAATTACAAATAATAAAATACAATATGTTTATTCATACAAAAATGTTATCTAGAATTTTAATTAAGAGTAAAAAATGCAAAAATTAATTAGTTTTCAATCGAAAAGTAACAACAAAATCACCGCAATTTCTGCAGCTATAACTGCGTTCTTTATGACACATCCTGTGTGCGCTCAAGCTCAAACAGCTAAAGTTTTAACAAATGCAGAGACAGCTCTAAAGGGTTTACAAGGCGATATTCAGAAAATTATCCCTATCGCTGCTGCTATTATACTGTTGTGCTTAGCAATTGGTTATGCAGGGCGCTATATCGAAAAGGACACTTTTGTACGGTGGGCAATCGGTGTTGTCATCGCTGGTTCTGCAGCCCAACTTGTTACACTGCTATTTAAAACAGCGTAATAACGGCATTAATTATAAATAATAAATACAATATGTTGATACATACCAAAATGTTATCTAGAATTTTAATTAAGAGTAAAAAATGCAGAAATTAATTAGTCTTCAATCGAAAAGTAACAACAAAATCACCGCAATTTCTGCAGCTATAACTGCGTTCTTTATGGATAATTCTGCTTATGCTGCAGCGACAACTTTGAAACATGCAGAGGATGCTCTAGGAAAGTTACAGGCAGACATTCAAGCAATTATCCCTATCGCTGCTGCTATTATACTTTTGTGTTTAGCAATTGGTTATGCAGGACGCTATATCGGAAAAGATACATTTGTACGGTGGGCAATCGGTGTTGTCATCGCTGGTTCTGCAGCCCAACTTGTTTCACTGCTATTTAAAACAACGTAATAACGGCATTAATTATAAATAATAAATACAATATGTTGATACATACAAAAATGTTATTTAGAATTTTAATTAAGAGTAAAACATGCAAAAATTAATTAGTCTTCAATCAAAAAGTAACAACAAAATCGCCGTAATTTCTGCAGCTATAACTGCGTTCTTTATGGATAATTCTACTTATGCTGCTGCAGCGGCAACTTTGAAACATGCAGAGGATGCTCTAACAAAGTTACAGAAAGACATTCAAGCAATTATTCCTATCGCTGCTGCTATTATACTTCTGTGCTTAGCAATTGGTTATGCAGGGCGCTATATCGGAAAAGACACTTTTGTGCGGTGGGCAATCGGTGTTGTCATCGCTGGTTCTGCAGCCCAACTTGTTTCACTGCTATTTACAACACCGTAATAAGGGCGTTAATTACAAATAATAAATACAATATGTTTATTCATACGAAATTGTTATCTAGAATTTTAATTAAGAGTAAAACATGCAAAAATTAATTAGTCTTCAATCGAAAAGTAACAACAAAATCACCGCAATTTCTGCAGCTATAACTGCGTTCTTTATGGATAATTCTGCTTATGCCAAAGCGAGCGTTTTAACAAATGCAGAGAGCGCTTTAACAAGTTTACAAGAGGATATTCAGAAAATTATTCCTATCGCTGCTGCTATTATACTGTTGTGCTTAGCAATTGGTTATGCAGGGCGCTATATCGAAAAGGACACTTTTGTACGGTGGGCAATCGGTGTTGTCATCGCTGGTTCTGCAGCCCAACTTGTTACACTGCTATTTAAGCCATAACGGCATTAATTATAAATAATAAAATACAATATGTTTATTCATACGAAATTGTTATCCAAAATTTTAATTAAGAGTAAAAAATGCAAAAATTAATTAGTCTTCAATCGAAAAGTAACAACAAAATCGCTACAATTTCTGCAGTTATAACTACATTCTTTATGAATCATTCTGCTTATGCCCAAGCCCAAGCAACCGTTTTAACAAATGCATCGAAAGCTCTAACAGATTTACAGACAGATATTAAAATAATTATCCCTATCGCTGCTGCTATTATACTTCTGTGTTTAGCAATTGGTTATGCAGGGCGCTATATCGGAAAAGACACTTTTGTGCGGTGGGCAATCGGTGTTGTCATCGCTGGTTCTGCAACCCAACTTGTTACACTGCTATTTAAAACAACGTAATAATGACATTAATTACAAATAGATAAATACAATATGTTTATTCATACGAGATTGTTATCTAGAATTTTAATTAAGAGTAAAAAATGCAAAAATTAATTAGTCTTCAATCGAAAAGTAACAACAAAATCGCTACAGTTTCTGCAACATTAACTGTGTTTTTTGTGAGTAATTCTGTATGTGCTCAAAACGCAAGCGTTTTAACAAATGCATCAACAGCTCTAACAAATTTACAGGCAGACATTAAAGCAATTATTCCTATCGCTGCTGCTATTATACTTTTGTGTTTAGCAATTGGTTATGCAGGACGCTACATCGGAAAGGATACATTTGTACGGTGGGCAATCGGTGTTGTCATCGCTGGTTCTGCAGCCCAACTTGTTACACTGCTATTTAAGCCATAACGGCATTAATTACAAATAATAAGACACGATACGTTTATAAGGTGAGCAATTGACATTATTTTATTATTGCGGGCTCTACAACCTAACCTTCTTTAATGTTATTGAAAGGTAATCTATAAGTTAGTATAATACGTAATGGTTTTAATATCCGTCGATTATAAAACTGTACCAGTAATAATGTAGCCATACTGAAAAAAGGAATATTATTTATAGCAACTTTAATTAAAAGGGGATAAAAGATATGAAAAAATCAAATACGCTTCGAGTAGAAACATGCAACAAGATTAATGTTATTGTTATCACTTCAATGATGTACTTAATATCTCAATCTGCATATGCTCAAACGGAAACAAAGAGCTTAGATGTTTTCATAGGGATGCAATATGGATTAAGTATACTTATTCCTATCGTTGCTGCCATCATTCTTTTATTACTTTTGCTTATTTATATATTCCGCATCATTGCAAAAGCGACATTTAGGCGATGGGCATTCAGCGTTATTATTGCTGGTGCAGCTTTCTATATTAGCCACATATTATTTCACCTCCAGTGACAAGAGCACTTCATGAAATCACAAGAAAACAAAGAATTCCCCCTATTCAAAGGAGCAACACGTGTTCCAACGATTTGGGGTGTACCCATGATGCCATTCATTGTTATGGTTATGGGGGTCGCTGTTATTGCCATGACAATAAGTATCTTTTTGTGGATTATAGCTCCACCATTATGGTTCATTATGGTGCAAATAACTAAAAACGATGATAAGGCATTTCGTATCTGGTGGTTATGGATCGATACTAAATTTCGCAATCGCAATAAAGGTTTTTGGGGCGCATCAAGTTATAGTCCCTCTGACTATAGTAAAAGGAGATAAACATGACAGCTGTTGAAAGCAGCAAACGTCTCGCATCAGAGACACCCGTAAGCCTGTTTCTTCCCTATTCACATCATATTACAGATACGATTATCTCTACTAAGAATGCGGAATATTTGTCAATTTGGAAAATTGACGGACGTTCGCATCAAAGCGCTTCAGAAGAAGATATTTTTCAATGGACAAAAGAGCTTAACAATACTCTACGGGGTATTGCATCGGCTAATTTATCATTTTGGACACATATCGTGCGCCGCCGTGTTTATGAATATCCTGATTCAGCATTTGATCAAATGTTTTGCTATCAGCTTGATGAAAAATATCGGCAAAGCTTTTCTGGTTATAATTTGATGGTCAATGATCTGTATTTGACCGTCGTTTTCCAACCGATAGCGGATAAAATTATGTCGTTCTTTTCTAAACATGAGCGAGAAACGTTTGATCAAAAAAAGATGCGACAAGACTCATGTATCAAAGAACTCAATGACGTCAATCGTACTTTAGGTCAATCCTTAAAGCGTTATGGTGCAGAACTTCTTGGTTCTTATGAAAAAAATGGACATGTCTATTCTTCTGCACTTGAATTCCTGGGAATGCTTATCAATGGCGAATATCGCCCTATGCCAATTTGCTATGACCGTTTTGCTGACTACATGTCTATCAATCGACCATTTTTTTCAAAATGGGGTGCTCTTGGTGAGCTGCGCACAACCAGTGGAATACGTCGATTTGGAATGTTGGAAATTAAAGAATACGACGCAACGACCAAACCAGGACAACTGAATGTTTTGCTGGAAAGTGAATTCGAGTTCATATTGACCCAGAGCTTTTCGGTTCTCTCTCGACATGCTGCTAAAGACTATTTGCAGCGGCATCAGCGTAATCTTATTGATGCACGTGATGTAGCAACAAGCCAAATTGCACAAATTGATGAAGCACTAAATCAGCTTATCAGTGGACATTTTGTTATGGGGGAACATCATTGTACATTGACCATATATGGTGATACAATTCAACAAGTCCGCGACTATATGGCCAAAGCAAGTGCAGCATTATTAGATGTTGCGGTATTACCAAAACCTGTAGATTTAGCGATAGAAGCTGGCTATTGGGCACAACTTCCTGGCAATTGGAAGTGGAGGCCCCGCCCCGCCCCAATTACATCACTGAACTTTTTATCATTTTCATCTTTGCATAATTTTATGTCAGGAAAACCCACTGGCAATCCATGGGGACCAGCGGTCACCATTCTTAAAACAACCAGTAAAACACCGCTTTATTTTAATTTTCACGCCTCCAAACTTGAAGAGGATTCGACTGACAAGCGATTGCTGGGTAATACCGCGCTTATCGGACAATCTGGATCTGGTAAAACTGTACTGCTCGGCTTTTTGTTAGCACAAGCACAAAAATTTAAGCCGACAACTGTTGTTTTTGATAAAGATCGTGGTATGGAAATTGCCATTCGAGCGATGGGTGGAAGATATTTAACATTCAAGGCAGGTAGATCAAGTGGTTTTAATCCATTTCAACTTCCTCCCACACAAGACAATTTGATTTTTCTAAAACAATTTGTTAAAAAATTGGCAGAAGCAGGTGGCGAAGTTACACATCACGACGAGGAAGAAATTAACAAAGCTGTTACATCTGTTATGAGCAGTAACATTGACCCATCACTGCGTCGTTTATCTTTTCTGGTGCAATTTTTACCAAATCCACATTTAAGTGATTATAATGCACCCCCATCTGTTCACGCTCGCTTACTCAAATGGTGTGAAGGTGGTGATTATGGATGGTTATTCGATAATCCTCATGATGCTCTTGATCTTTCAACACATCAAATTTACGGCTTTGATATCACAGAATTCTTAGATAACCCAGAAACGCGTACTCCAGTGATGATGTATCTGCTTTACCGTACAGAAGGTATGATTAGCGGCCAGCGATTTATGTATATCTTTGATGAGTTTTGGAAACCATTGCAAGACCCATATTTTGAAGATTTAGCAAAGAATAAACAAAAGAC
This sequence comes from Bartonella sp. AU16XJBT, assembly GCF_028618665.1. Lineage (GTDB taxonomy): Bacteria > Pseudomonadota > Alphaproteobacteria > Rhizobiales > Rhizobiaceae > Bartonella. Next base: position 1,483 of record NZ_JAQITF010000004.1, on the reverse strand, counting down.
TATTCGTAAACAAAATGGTATTTTCGTTTATGCAACACAAGAGCCTAGCGATGCTTTGGATAGTAATATTGCCAAAACACTCATTCAGCAATGCGCAACCTACATTTTTCTAGCCAACCCCAAAGCGAATTATGAAGATTACACAAAAGGTTTTAAACTAACAGACACCGAATTTGAACTCGTTAAAGGACTTGGTGAATTTAGTCGCCAGTTCCTCATTAAGCAGGGTGATCAATCTGCGCTTGCAGAGCTGAATCTGGGTAAATTCCATGTAACAAATGACGGAAAAACCATCGAGCATGACTTTAGTGATGAGCTCTTGGTATTATCAGGGACGCCGGATAACGCAGAATTAGCCGAAAGCATTATCGCAGAAGTTGGTGATGATCCGGCAATATGGTTACCAATTTTTTTACAGCACGCAAAAAATGACAGGAGGGAAACATGAAAAAACAGGTCATTTCAATAACAGTAGCAGTAACCTTAGGGCTTTCAAATCCAGCAATGGCTTGGGTTTGGGGCGCAGGAGCAGCGGATTTAGAAGCAACAGTTCCAACAACTTGGCCTAGTTTTTGGGGCTCATCTTCGAGCACACCAACGCCTAAACAACCTCCACAACAAAAAAAAATAAGCCTTAAAGAAATCCTCGAGGTCGTAAAGAAACAACTTGAGGAATTAAAAAAGATACATGAATCTATAACGGGAAACCAAAAATTCGACACTAAAAAACTTAAAAATTCACAAACAGATCAGAGCAGTTTTTTTCTCAAAAATCCCGAGACGCTCTACAATAGAAATAAACCTTCTGCTCTATCTACATCACTTGAAAATATTTTAAAAGAAGAGGAAATTCCTGCCTCTATCCATGAATCTAGTAGTTTCATCAACAAACGGATCCAATATGCAGCCATCACTGATAAAGCCGTAAGTTTAAAGACTTTTCAAGAAGCAAACAATCGTTTTCAGCAAATTGAAGAACTATTAAACGAAATCAAGACAACAAAAGATCTAAAAAGTATTGCCGATTTACAAGCACATATAATTGGGATGCTCGCTAAGCTACAAAATGAAGTAGCGAAACTACAAATGGTCGCACATTTACGCAACGCTGAATATACACTTATCAAACAGCAGAAGGATAAGCATAACATAAAAATTTTGAATAGTAAAAACACAAAAATGCCTACCATAAGATTTATTAGATAAAGCTTTTTATAATAACATTTTGTATATTATTTTTTCTGTATGCTCGTAAAAAGCAAAAGTTAATGCATAATACTTAGTTCTCTCTCATAGACTGAAAAGGTCTACGAAATCTAAATGCATCCTAAAAAAATTCAACGAAAAATGCTTAGAGAAATCATATAAAAAATTGAAAATTTGTTAAAGAGGAATGCCATGAACTTTACTGTGTTCACGCAACTTTTCAATAAAATTGATCAGATAACACAAACATATGTCACGGATATTTCCTCAAAAGCAA
>NZ_JAQITF010000039.1 GCF_028618665.1 Bartonella sp. AU16XJBT | reverse complement strand
ACCAACATCCTGATCCCGAATAAACAACATAATCCAACCACGCCAGAAAGAAGGAATAACTTACCAGAAGAAGTGTGATCTAACACAAAGGCTCCAAGAAACGGTGCTCCCAACATCGCTAAATTTTGGATAGACTGCACCCATCCAGAAGCGACCCCAATTTGTTCATTGAAATTGCTTACCAGATAAACATTAGAAGATATGGAAAAGCGTGCACTGACCATTCCAATGAGCAAAAAACAGAGCAACAAAGTCTCAATATGAAGTAAATCAAAGTAAAAAAAGCACACTGAGATCACGACAAAACAAACCATTGTTGACATGGCTGGCATTAACAACTCCGATATTTTGCCTGTAAGGGGGGTATGCTTTGATTTTTTCACGCTCCAAAACCCATAGAGAAAATTACCAATCGCTGAAGCAGATACCAGCATTCCAAGAGCCTGTTTATTCATTTTCATTGCACTGAGAATAACGGGCAACTGATTATTCACCATAAAGACCATGGCAAAATAAATGAACATCACCCCCACATAGGCATACCAAGTTGTCCCATAAAGCCTCTGTTGTGTTGTCATGGTGTCCGCTTTTTTTATTTTTAGCGATGAGATAGGTTGTGCGCCAAGACAACAAAAGACGATAAAACCTAGCAATGTTAAAAATCCAGAAAATAATAAAGTATATGTCTCTGACAAAAGTGCAGACAGAGCACTTCCCAAAGCAGGTCCGATCATCTTTGCTGCACTATTGATCATGTTAAGCACAGAATAGTAACGGCTCCGCTCATTTTCAGGAACAGAATTTGCACTGAGAACGGAAATTGCTGGAAGAGCAATACTATTGAATGTCGCTCGAATGACTGCCAAGACAATAAATCCTTGCAGACTGGTCGCCATCAATAAAACGACAGTACATAGCGCCCGTAACAGCAGTGAGGCCCGCAACCAATGGATCATAGAAGGGTGACTGACCAACATTCCAATTGGCTTAGACAGAACGATACCAGGTAATAATGTTGCCGCTCCAATAAAAGCGACATCATATTGATCCGCTTTCCAGTAGAACACGGATACGGTTAAAATCACGATGTAATCAATCCAGCCCCCAAATGACACGATGCCATCGCCCAGTAAAAGCATTCGCAAGCGATTTTTTGTTGCTGCATCTACTTGCGCCAAAATACGACTCCTGCTTTTTCGTCCGCAGAGCTGATTGGATTGTTGCTTCTTTTTTGCACCCTCAAGACATCAAGAATTTCTTGCGCCTTAAAGGCATCAAGAGCCTTCTTACAACTTGGCAAGTGATCATCATCAATGATAACACAACCAGCAGCAACCATTTCAGTGCAAAGCAGCAATGCTGTTCTAATGATTTTGTTCATAGATTCCCCCCTTTTGTTTTTCAGTTTTTAAAGTTTAAGCACAATTAAAACATTCTGCAACGCATAAAGCCTCCACCTCCTTCACTTTCCCTTCTTTTTTACGGATCCACGTTTTTACGCTTTTACATTTTTACAGAAAATGACAAACGAAAAACCCGCTCTGCTCTGTAAACAAAGTTCAGTACTTCATCAGAATGCATAGACAAACCCACCCCGAAAATATTCTACACATGCTTACAAAAAGCACCTTATTGATATGCTTGAAGGTCCCTCAACGGCCTATCCTTGCCTCTCATAAACCATTCTCACCCCACCCAAAACACCCCTATTTACGGCATAACACGACAAAAATATTTTCATTTTTCTTGCCAATCTTCTAAAATTCCTTTACCACTTAAAGGATATTTTGATCGTCTACGCACCGATCAAGAGGGATTAAAGGTCCTAAATCCGAGCGTAAAAGTGAACCCGCTTTGCGGATATCCCGGGATTCCGGGAGTTTTTGCTATGTCCAGGTGCTTGTCTGCACTAAAAGCAAAAAAACTGACTCGGATTCAGTACCTTTAACTCCCGGAATACCAACGCGAGGGCGCTCGCACTTGGCGGGGAGCACAAAGTGCAAACTAAAAATCCATATTTTCAAACTAAAAATCCAAACTTTATTGATATTTCAATAGGGAAAAGAATTCGTCATAGAAGAATTTCAATGGGGCTTTCTCAAAAAGCATTAGGAAGCTTTTTAGGTGTGAGTTTCCAACAAGTCCAAAAATATGAAAAAGGTTTAAATCGTGTAAGCGCAGGATGTTTGCTTGAAATCGCTCAAAAACTGCAAGTGCCGATAAGCTTTTTTTATGCGGATCTTTTAACCGCGGATATTGCGACAAAAGAAAACCCCTCACACCATGATCAAGACACCTATAGCGAAAAAGAATATGCTCTTTTAAAAAATTTTAGAGAGCTTAAGCCTAAAAAACAGAAAGCAATTTTGTGTTTGCTCTCTGATTAAGCGGAAGCCCGCACATCAACATTATTTGCTCATATATCCCTTTTGGTAAAATTGATGCCCCCTCACAGTTCAGTAGGTTAAAAGACGCGGCAAACAAGTCCATCCCTATTCAACATACACGCGCACAAAAAACACACACATTGTAAATCTATAGACCCAATATCAGCCTCAAAAAGTAGTGTTTCACAGAATAAGAGGGCATTCTTGCGATACAAAAAATTTTCATTTTCCAAATATTTTCATTTTTCTTGCCAATCTCCTGAAATTACTTTATTGATAGACCTGTGTTTTTGATCGTCCACGCAACGGTCAATAAGGAGTTGGATTCCTTAAAACTTAACGCATAAACAATTATGGCTATCCCGGAAATTCCGGGGGCTTTTGTTATGTCCAAGTGCGATAAGCACTAAAAACAAGAGACTGTTTAAGTTCAGTGAATCCAACCTCCCGGAATACCAATGCGAGGGCGCTCGCAACCGGAGGGGGCACAAAGTGCAAACTAAAAATCCACATTTTCAAACCAAAAATCCAAACTTTATTGATATTTCAATAGGGAAAAGAATTCGTCATAGAAGAATTTCAATGGGGCTTTCTCAAAAAGCATTAGGAAGCTTTTTAGGAGTGAGTTTCCAACAAATCCAAAAATACGAAAAAGGTTTAAATCGTGTCAGCGCAGGGTGTTTGCTTGAAATTGCTCAAAAACTGCAAGTGCCGATAAGCTTTTTTTATGCCGATCTTTTAGCCACCGATCTTGCGACAAAAGAAAACCCCTCACACCATGATCAAGACACCTATAGCGAAAAAGAATATGCCCTTTTAAAAAATTTTAGAGAGCTTAAACCTAAAAAGCAGAAAGCCATTTTGTGTTTGCTCTCTGATTAAGCGGAAACCCGCACACAACATTATTCGTTAATCTTTCTAAAATATAAGATTCAGATCATGCCACCTCAAAGGACAGTGTTTCATCAAACACGACCGAGACATACCACTCTAAAATACTCTTCATCCCAACGTGCCATCCTAAAGAAAAAATCACTGAAAGCACCGGTCAGTCGCGCTTTAAAAAGAAAATTCTCCCTATAGGACAAAGCTCTCCCTCCTCAAACGAGGCTGTTTGATAAGACTTCACAAACAAGCCCTACCCCTCACACCATCCTCGACGTATCTCTTCCCACCACCACCTTTTGCACACGACCATCCTAACTATCCATACGCATTCTCTCCCTCCTCCATTTCCCACACACTCTCCTTTCCAGTAAAGGCTCTAGGCCTCTTCATCCTATCTTACGCTCTATTCATAAGACTTGTTCCCCATAACCTTTCTTTCACTACTACCATACCATAATAAAAACTCAACACGCCCCCCAAGGCTCCACAGCGCATAAAGCCTCCACGTCCTTTACTTCCTCTTCCTTTTTTACGTCTCAACGATTTTACAGAAAAAAGCCAAACGAAAAACCCGCTCTGCTCTGCGAACAATGCGGTCTGTAAACAATGCTCTTCACGCTAACCTGCTTTCACAATTGATGAACCAGCCCTAAAAAATGACTCACAAAGCAAAAACCTCAAAGATGCCCCGTTCAATTAAACCAACAGCCTTGAATAAGAAATCACCCCCAAGCATTCTCCCAAAACCTCAAAATCAAACATTGCCCCAAAAGAGCAGATCAAGCATTCCCAATAATCCGTTCTGCACCACGCACCCCCCACCTATGTTTTTTTGCTGTAAATAAGCCGTCCATCGATCATGCAATCATTTCCAGCAATCCCCAGCAAGGATTTAAAAATCCTCCTAAAAAACTTTATAAAAAATTAAGAGATTGAGGTTATTTTATCTCTAGCAGAAGCTGTGAAATTATTTTATATTAAAGAGGGTGTTCTGCGCTTCTCGACAGGAAATAACGTATTCCTGAGACCTTAGTGATCTCCAAGGGAGCTGTCCCTGATTAAGCCCGTGGGCTTTTTCATATGGCGCCCACCTATTTATATAGGTTCCCGGGGTCAACTTTTTCCATCGGCTGTTGTGGATCACCCTTTTTTGCATCATTTTTTGCAGCCATAAAGCTTGTTTGCATCCATAAATGCCCCCCAAAATTGATCATGCCCTTTTGCATGGAGCCTCTCTATTATCTCTATCTATGAGATCCCCTTTTCTATGAAACAAAGAGCAAAAGACTCTCTTTATAAGATCAGAATGACAATAGGCTTTAACTTATGAAATTTGCGAACAGCCTACAAAAAGAATAGATCTTGTCAACTTCATCTCTTCGCACCAACACCGCAAAAGCGGTTTATTGCGGGCTCTTTCAAAAGAAGAGCGTGCCCTATTTTCACAACGCGCTTGTCGCCACTTTATTGAAACCCTTGAAAAAAAAGGAACAGATTTTTCACGCCTCATTTTGGCAGGCTATTGGCCCATCAAATCG
>NZ_JAQITF010000038.1 GCF_028618665.1 Bartonella sp. AU16XJBT | reverse complement strand
CACTTAATTCCACTTCTGTGGTATCAACGAGAAGACGATATTTAAAGATGTCTTTTCCAGATGCCGCGATAAAGCTATCAATATCTTTTTTACTGATCTGATGGTCAGCTTTATAAAACTTACATTGGATAGCCACATATCCCTCTTGATGACGAAGCTTTGCCACCAGATCAATGCCGATATCATTTTTATTCCAACCTTCACGCTCTTTAGCCCATTCATAATAGCTCTCAACTTTTTCATATCTCCCATAGTGGAGAGGGTCATACATAAGATATTTTGTCACAAAATCTTCAAACACTTTCCCTCGTAGAGCATTTGATGTTGCCTGTTCACGATAGGATTGTAAAAGGGAGCGTAAAGTGACGTGTTCATTATCAGAGTTAATAGATTGCAGCATATTGTAATAAAAATCCCTTGCCTTATGAGATGATCAATAATCATCAAAAGAATCAAAACGAATTCAATTAAATTGACTTAAAGCAAATAACGATAAAAATGGAAAAAAACTGATAAAAAAAGCGGATATTTTTCAAAAGGGGTTTAAAAGGCTGCTTATCAACAGCCTATGACATGGGATAAGATCAGCAAAATAGTGAAATTTGCTATTCGTTTTATGATAAAAAAGACAAATTCACTATGGGCTTTTAAGATATCAAAGTAAGTATTTTGATGAGTTTTATTACGAATTTTGCTTATAGGTTTTGAAGGTGTAAAAACCGTCAAAACCCCCTCAAAACGTATATTATTGGTTGAATTTATAGGTTGTGTTATCAATATAGGTTGTTTTTTTTAAGGTCTATAAAATATTAACCTATTGAAATATAATATTTTTACTTTTTATCGTTTTTTTACATAATAGCAGCAACCCTCAAAACTCAAAACCCCTTCAAAACCTATAGAGGTTGTGTGTTGGATATCTTTAGACACAAGATTTAAAAGAACCTCTGTATGTCTCTTCTTTAAAAAATGATAAAACAAAAACCCTCAAAGATACTTCGTAAACCCTTTGTTGGTACGATAAGATCTTTGAAGGTTTTAAGGATAACAAAAGATTACAATGACTTCATTGTTTGATGCAGTTGTTTTTAACGAAAGGATGCCATTCATAACGTATGGTAGGGCGACCGCTTTGAGAGCTATTTTCACTTGCTATTTGACGAATATGATTGGAACGACATAAGAGCTCTAAAGCTTGCTTAACGGTTCTATTATCTGTTAAACCGGTCCAATTTCTTTGATGAATATCACGTAAAGTAAAGACATCGGGTAAATGATTACAACGCTCGACAATCAATTTTGCCCCCTCTGTTGCTAAGCTATCCGCCGCCGCATAAAGTCTTTTGACATGACTTAACAAATATTTTTCCCATCGCAAGGCTGTTTGAAGAGCATCTTTATTGATTTCAAAACGCCCCCCTTCGGTTAATTCAAAAATCAACGCAAGACTTACTATGGTCTTAGGCATTTTCAAAAGATGCGCTTGTAAGCTTTCAGAAAGGTTGTTCTCTTTGGCTTCTTTAAAAATCTTTTGCATCCATTCACGAAAGATCTCTTGAGCTTCAGCAGAAAAGCGCATCACAAGAGGGTGTTCTGGTGAACCAAGGGGTTTATCATAAAGAGAACGAAATGCCCCTTCATAAGTTTCCCATGCCTCTTGATTGGGAGGTCTATCAACCTACTTCCAATCTTTTGTCTCATCGGGAAAGACAAGCATTTGAAAGCGTTGTAAGAAACCATCATTGCCTTTGCCATATAAAACATTGCGTATAAAGGGCAGAATGCGAGAGGGTTGAATGCCCCCTATAATAGAGACGGTTGCATTGGGAATAAAAATGGTTCCACGCCCAATCCGGTCATAAGTAAATTGACCATCTCCATTAAAAGCTTCCAAATAAAAGGCACGGTCTGTTTGATATTCCTTCCGTTCCATATCTGTTAAGAAACCGGATAATTCATCACGCACCATCAAGAGACCACGGGGGTTTTCTTTTAAGAGTTCCCCAAGCTTTTCCACGCTCGTATCATTGACAATAAAACGAGAGATATCATCATCATGCGTATTGTCTTTAGAGAGCGTTTCATACAAAAGAGCACGGGCTGTTTCACACTCTCCTTTTCTTATCGCTTTATTGGCTTGTCTTTCCTTTTCTCGTTTGTCTAAAGTTTCAAGTCTCTCTTCAATTTCTTGTCTCTCTTTTTGCTTTAACCAGTCTTTATACCATTGCTTTTGAAGGCAAGTGATAGGAGCTAAAGCGGCTTTCATGGTTGGTGTTTTGAATGTTGATGATTGACCAATCAGAGCCCCCCAGAGATTAGGCACCACAATCCAATCATCATATTGTTTTGGAGCAACCCGCACGCCATTGCCAATGAGAGCAGCCAAGCCACACAAAGCAGCGACAGCCACAAAATCGAGAGGCGCTTGTTGACGGTCAGCAACGTCATAAACATAGCGACTTAAAGTTAAAGGCATTTGCGCAGCATGAAAAGGCTCGACGGGTAAGAGAGTATACTCAAGTGGTTTTAATTCCCCCCAACCGTTTTGTTGCAATGCTTGTTTATAAGGAATAGCATCTAAACAAGTATTATTATTTAAAGAAACATTATCGTTATCATTGCATGAAACATTTTGATTGTTGGTATCGACAATATTGTTTTTATTCTCTCTCATTTATTTATACCTTTCAGTATCAAAACATCATTGAAATCTAGACCGTAGGGAGCTTGCCTCATAAGGACCTCAAAGGCTTGGCTATAAGCACGCGTAGCAAAGGTAAAATCAGCTAAAGTATTTTTGATTGGTTGGCTTCCATAACGCCCATGCCAAGTACCACGCAAGGCACGTGTAATACCCTGCGCATTCTTAAAAGAACACATCATTTTTAATCCTATAACGTTGCGTCACAGGACGGATTGTGCTATCTCTAGGATTGTGAATTTGAGAAAGCCTTGTCCGTCCTTACGTGACAAGGTTTTTTTTATGCCACGTCGTTATAACGTTGCTGTTTTGCTTGTTCGATTACATTTAAGAGATCCGATTGTAACCAACGGGATAAAAAACCAAATTTTAAGGGTTTTGGGAGAGAGCCATTGGTAACATGACGACGGAATGTTGAGACACTCATATGAAGCAATTTTGCACTTTCACGGTCAGTTAAAAGAATATCATTTTCAGTCATTCTAAAATCCTTTCATAGTAAAAAATAGAACCAAATCATGCCTATTTATTAAGCACATTTTGGTTCATTTTTGAAGGTATTTTATTTATAGAAAACAATATTTTATCATATAAATTCTCATGTGATAATTTATGAGTCTTATTGAGAAAGAATGAGAGAGAAGAGAGAGAAAGTTATCCACAGATCATGGGGTTATTCACCCCATATCTTAAGATTGACCGGTGACATAAGCCGCCCATTTATCCATATAGATACGACGCTGTTCTAGATAGTCAGTACGACGATAGGCACGCTCTACTTGTCCGCCTACCGTATGAGCTAAAATGGTTTCAGCGACCTCATAGGGGGCATCGGTTGTTTCAGCAAGCCAATCGCGTAAACTAGAGCGAAAACCATGGGGGCAGGCTTCAATTTTATTTTTTCTCATATACGCTGCCATCATCGTATGTGAAAGAGGACCACGACCGGTAAGTGAAAAGATGAAATCACTTTTAGAGATACAGCGGGCTTGTTCAATTATTTTTATTGCTTCAGATGATAGGGGCACGCGAAACTCTGTTGTAGCATCACGCTTTCCTTTCATATTTTCAGCAGGAATAGTCCATATATCGCCATCAACTTGATCTTTATGAATATGACGTAAAGGATTAGTACGGACACCTGTCAGAATAAGCAGACGCAAAGCTAAATGTTTTATAGTTGTTGTTTTACAGAGAAATTGGTAAAAAGCCGGCACATCTCTCCAATCCATGGCTGGTAAGCTTTGTTTTTTATGACGTTGTTTGCCTAAAAGAGCGCGTGCTTTTGTTGTTGCTTGTAAATCAACATCTAACCCTAATGCAGCCGCATGTTTGAGACAAAGATTAAGACGCATCAGTGCTGTTCGAGCAGTTCCAGCTTTTGTATGCCAAATAGGGGCAAGGGTATCGCGTATCTCTGTTTGTGTAATCTCTGAAACGGGTAGACAGCCTAATTTAGGGAGAATATGGAGGCGTAAATGTAAAAACCAATCACAAGCCTTGCCATCATCTTTTAATTCAGCTTTACGGCTTTCAAAAGCATCTAGAGCAATATCTTTTAAGTAATGGAGATTGCGCATTGCCTCACGCTTTTGTTTGTTGCGTTCTTTAATAGGGTCACGCCCCTCACGTAAAACAGCCCGCCACCCAGTTGCCAATTCACGGGCTTGTTTTAAAGAGACATCTCGCAACGCTCCCAAGCCCATTTCGCGGCGCCGACCATGAATGGTATAACGATAAAGCCATTGAGCACCACCATCTTTACGTTTGTGAAGAAGCAAGCCGGCACCATCATTATATTTACCAGCTCCCAATGTTGCGACAGATCTTGCATTAAGACGATTCATAAGAACCATTTTTACTCCTTTCTTGTACAATTTTTACCCACACATCAACCCCGCTTGTGACGTGCAAGTAAGTGGTTTTGATTGATTCAAGATAAACAGATTTGAAATGAGAGAATCTTACGTTATTCGGGTGTCTAATTCAATATGAATAACGCTAGATTATCATTATAAATCAATATCTTGTGTCTGTTATTCAAGATGAGATTGATGACATTACGGACGAGTATGTAGCACAAATCCAAGAAAGTATTTTTGCTGCTATTCGTTTTTGTGAGAGGGAAAGTTTTTACTTTAACGAAAGCCGTGATGTGGTGTTTGAAACACGGGCAGGGAAAGGTATCTATGATGCAACGGACACTCACCATATCGAAACAGCTGTTAAAATAAGGAGCGTTTATCTTCGTTCTGATCCACATCATAAGA
>NZ_JAQITF010000037.1 GCF_028618665.1 Bartonella sp. AU16XJBT | reverse complement strand
CTGCCGGCATTGTTCAACGCATCTGTCGTCAAAACAAAAGCGCCACCACTTTTGAGAACCCCGCCTTCAGCATTTAAAACAAGAGCAGCTTGCCCCAATAACGGATCACGGTTTTCTGCGACAACCCTCAAAGCTCCATTGGCTAAAAGTTTTCCGGAATTTGTTAAAGAACCAAGCTTTGCATCAACACCCCCCCCCACCATGGTACCGTAATTGCTTAAAAGACCATGGCTGTTGAGACGAAGCTCTCCGCCTTGCGCTTCTAAGCGACCAGCATTGTTAAGGGTGCCTGCACTCAATGCGACATCATAGGCGCCCACTTCACTTGTCTCGCCCATTGTTAATGTTCCATCGCTGGAAAGCTCTATCCGCTTTTTGGAAACAATGCGCCCTGTTTGCTTGAGATTTGTTTGCGCATGCAAAGCAATTTCATCATTGCTTTCTATCGTACCGCTATTGCTTAAATCACCGTGGCTGGTCAGTTGAAGGTCACCACGCTCAATCTCTATGTGTCCTGCTTGGATCACACTATCAGCAACAACATTGACTGCTCCTTGCGTAGAAATGAGACCATCAACATTCTCAAAACTGCCCACATCAATGTGCAAACCATCCCGTGCCAAAACATGTGCACCCTCATCATGTGTAGCGTTTTGTTGGTCTGAATTGGTCGTTTCAGCGCCTTTATTGACAAAAGATGTCGCTATAAGTTTCATCTCACCGGCTAAAGCACTGAGAAGACCTGCCTCATTGTTGACATGACCAGCACGTGCCTCCTTCAGCCCACCAATGCTGAGAGATTCCTCAGCAATAATTCTGCCCTGTGTGTTGGTTAAATTACCATCACTGGATAGGTCCATAGATTTTTTGGCGTAAATCAGCCCGCTATTGCTAACATTCCCTGCCACATTGAGAGCAACGCTCTCACCACTAGAGCCAAGCGCACCGGCATTGTCTAATCGCCCTGCGATCAAAACAAAAGCACCACCACTTTGAAGGACCCCTTCGGATGTGTTCTTCAGAAAGGCTTGTTGCGGATCGGCGCCTTCTTGTGCGCTTACCATCAAATGCAAATCATCGGTTGCAATAAACGTCCCTTGATTGGTAAATGCACCAAGATGAGCATCGACACTCTCACCGCGCATTGTGCCGCTATTGATGATCCCATCACGCACTTGAAGGGTTAATGCTCCCTCTTGGGCTTCCACAGTCCCTGCTTGGGTTAAAGCATCAGCACTTAAAACCACATCATAACTTAAAATCGTGCTCTCTTGAGAGGTTGTGAGCATGCCCCCCGCTGTCAAGGCAACCTGCTGCATACTGACAATATCACCCGTGTGATTGAGGGCACCATGGGCATCCAGCGTTATCTTCCCATTAGACCAGACAGTGCCTTCTTGGATCAGGTCACCGCTACGCGCATAAAGGTCAACTTTTTGCTCTGCAACTAAATGAGCGCCTGATGTAAGCTCTGCTGCTTGCATTAAAAGAGAACCGCCGGCGCTATAATGTCCAGCGCTTACAGTGAGCGCATCATCGGCGCTCAAGACAATATTCCCCTTGGCACCAATATGGTTGTTTAAAGCGGTGATTTGATTGGTTTCAATAGTCAGATCGCCAAGGGAAGAAACCCCTGTTTGATCATTGTCTTGCATGCGGCTTAGATCAATGGTTGCTGCTTGGATCTCTAAAAGATCACCGGCGGCTATCCGCCCATTTCCCGCCTCAAGCTTTGCTGCCTGTAAATGCAAAGAACCCGTCGCTGACTGTTGACCATCACTTCCAATACCGCTTGCTAAAAGAGCATGAGACTGGAGTTTGATCACATCGGCGCGCACATCAACAGTACCGCTTGCCGCAACGCGGGCATGTTCAGCCAGTTCAACATGCTTCAAAGCCTTCAGTTCAACCGCTTCTTCTGAAAAAAGCAGATCTTTCACATGCACACTGTCGTGGTGAGAGTGAGCCTTCACTGCACCTTTGGCACGTGCTTTGGCAATCACCAGCTTGCCATCACTGGTCAATCTCATGGCGCCTGCATTGGCAACCATGTCTCCGCGCATCTTAACGCCGGCGCCTTTATCGTTGGCAATCACGCGGATCTGCCCCGCATACATTCCACCAAACTCACTGGAATCAATCGCCAATTCCGGCTCTTTGCCATCAGAACCAAGAGAAGTTGCTTCGCGCTTGTGATAATCAAAATGATTGTGACCAGCGATAACAGCCAAATCCCCTTTGACCTGTATAGGACCCCCGACACTGATCTTGCGCGAAACAAGATCAAAAATATCTAATGCACTCCCATCAGCACCACGAGCGCCTATGGTGATATCACCACCCTCAACACGCAAACCACTCAAAGCCCCATCGGCTCCAATAATCGGTTGTCCGGTCGATAAAGTCACCCGTGGAGTATTGATAAAGCCACAACCATTACAGGTAATCCCATTGGGGTTAGCGATAATAACATCCGCCATATGCCCGTGGACTTCGCTCACGCCTTCAAGACGCGAGCGATTGGCACTTACCACTTCATTGAGGATAACCTTTGCTGCACCGCTATAACGCAAATTGCCGTTGCCAGGCACCAATCCCCCAAGCTGTGAACGCGAAACCTCCTCAGTCGAATTGTTCAAAATCACGCCATGGGCATCAACATTGAAATTGTCATATTTGTTATGAGAAAGACCTTGTCCATTGGGGCGAACAATATCAATGAGCGGCACATCATTGCCGGCTTTCCCCACCGTGGGGCGGAAAACAGAGCCAACCCCATCAGCTGCTTTAATCCCTTGAGCTTCTTGAACGGGTGATCTTTGTGCACCAATTGCTTGTGCTTGCAACAACAAAGGCTGAAAAGCTAAGCAAAAACTTAAAACCAGTGAAAGCCCCTTGTGGATCCCTTGCTGCAAAACACAAAGAACGCGATGCCCTAGCTTGTATCCATATCCCAATTTGTGCTTTTGATCGTTCAATCCCCGCATCTTCAGCTCCTCATAAAATTCTTTATCTCTTAAAAAAAACAACCCATATGGGTGTAAACAGCGCAGCGATATTTTTTACCGCCCCTTTGCTCTAAAATCTCAATAATGCTCGCACTTGAAATAACCCTGTCTTATTCCCCTTTTCTCGCACTGTTGATTGGGTTAAAATATTCGAATAAGACACATCAACATCCGTAATGTCTCCGGTTGCATGGAAACCAAGAGTTGCCCCAATAAGGCGCCCGCCAAAACTGTTTTTGCTTACATCATTGGCTACAGCTCCCAGATCAAGCGCCATATAAGGGGAGAATTGGCTCATAAATTTACGCCCCATTCTCGAAGAAAAACCTGGCAACAACAGTGACAATTCATTGCGCCAGAACACCCCATTATTGCCGTAATAAACCGCCTCACGCACCCCACGCACAGATGAACTCCCGCCAAGGGACAGTTGTTCTGAACTAAACAACGCATCAGGTGACAATTGCCCTGAAAGCAACGTGTTATAACGAAAATTATACTGTTTGAGCGAAAAAGGACGCACATACCCTAAAGAAAAAGACAACTTTGAAAATTGCCCTTTGGGTGCATTTTTTGTCGAAGTTTCTTGCTCTTTATCATCATAAGCGCCAAGAATTGCCAACCCTTTATGAAATCCTATATGAGCGCTTAGCTCTCCTCCCATCCATTTGCGCGAATGATCAAGCTCTAAGGTTGCAATAGCCAGTTTACGGCTGGAAACATCAACTCGGCTACCCATAATAAAATTATCGGAATATTTCCACGTCAACCGCCCTGTAATCCATGTCTTTCCCTCTTGATCACGGTCAATAACCCGTGAAATCCATGGCGTAAGCGATAAAGACTTACCCTCAGTCATAATATCGGAAAATATTCCCTTAACACTCGAATGATATTGGCTCCAACTGCCATCAAAACCTACCGTCCAATAGCCATAGGGAAGAGAAAAGGATCCCGTTAGAGTATCACTATTGGGGCGCTTGTGAGAAAAATGATATGGACTACCATCCATAGAGCGCTGATAGCTAAACGACCATTGATCATTGATCCCTAACAGATCATCAAAAGAAAGGCTCAAGCGCGTTTGATAAATTCCTGTTGCTTTAGCACCAAGATTATCGCTGGAAAGCGTAATAAGCCAAGGTTTCTGTTTTTCAATATGAACATCGAGTATCGAACCACCCGAATTGCCACCCGCACCAAGATTAATGGTGGCTTGGCGTGAGAAAAGCCGATTGATTTGATCAAGCCCTTGCTCTATCTGGCGCAGATTGGTCGGCTTCCCAATAAGGTTTGGAAAAGCCGTGGTGATTTCTCCTTGAGATTTCCTTCCAACTTTATGCCCATCAAGAGTGATATCTTCTACTTGTCCTTCAACAACAACAATTTTAAGACGCCCACCCCTTAAATCCTGTTCTGGTAAATAAGCCCGCACCGCAATATAGCCGCGCTTCATATAAAGCTTGGTTACCGCTTTAAGCACTTTGTTGATCTCAGCAATACCAAGACACCGCCCCTCCCAAAAGGAAATGGTGTTATGAAGGTGGGTGAGAGAAATCAACTGAGCACCAACAAATTCAATGCTTTTGATCAGCAAACAGTTTTTTGGGGTTGAATCGCTTTGAAATACCGTAGATTCATTATCATCCTGTAATAAAATCTCATGCGTTGCGTTTCTGCGATGCAATCGTTGAAAACGCTGTTCTTGCGTTTGTTGACGTTGAATCCTCTCGGATTGATCAATCGCTTGCTCTCGAATGCTTTCTGCAAAACTCGCCAATGAAAAAAAGCACAAAAATACCGCAAAAATAAAGGTGAAAAAAAAACTACCCATTCATTGTGCCCTCAAAGTGAGCAACAAAATGAACCACATCATCAGCATCACAGAAAAAATCGCCAATCGCGTAACAATTTTTTAATCTTTTGATGAGAATAATACTTATAAAATCTGAGAGAAAAGTGTAAACTATACTGTATACATCTGCTTTATTGGTTGCACAAATCATATCATTCCCCCGCTTTTGAAGATTTTACAATGACACTGTTAAATGACAATTATACGC
>NZ_JAQITF010000036.1 GCF_028618665.1 Bartonella sp. AU16XJBT | reverse complement strand
GTGAGGTTGACAGCACCGAGACTGGATTTAAGCAATAATCGTTCTCATATTTACACGCCGCAAACGCTGTATTTAAAGGGGGATCATATTGATGTCTCGGGGAGTGAATTAACGTATGGCGGTTTGGATTTTAACAGCACCAATGTCCTTGATATTCACCATGCACGGTTGCAAGCTGTGATAGATCAGGGGGGGAGTGGCAATATTCTTTTTGTAGCTCCAGGGGTTCTGGTTGATGAGACAACATCAGTTTTAGCAGCACGAGATTTTGCCATCAAAACAGGGGAGTTGCACAATAATGGTCAATTGGCAGCGGGTCAGAATTTAGCCTTTAGCGTGACAGGGAATGTGACCAACAACAAAACCGGTTTAATCTATGTGAAGGGCAATGGTGCTCTCAAAGTTGATGGGGCTTTGTTGAATGATGCTGGTGTCGTTATGGCAGAGGGTGATTTATCTTTTACCAATGCGGCAGGCAGCGGAAAGAGCCTTTCCCTTGTCAATAAAGCGGGTTTAATTCAGGTAGGGGGAAACTTAAATATTCAAACAAAAAACTTGCAAAATGAAGCCGATAGTACGCCTAAAATAGAGGAAAAAAAGGAATATAACGATGTTTCTTTCCAAAAACCAGAAGGGGCTGATCGGCTCAGTGATGGGATGTTATATAACGATTTAAAATCGGGTTTTTGGGGAAAAGGGTACCATAATACTTGGATATGGGGTTTGATAGACCGTGGCTTTATATTCCAACAGCAGCTCTGGGCGAGCAAAGAAGAAACCTATGGCACAGCAACATTAAAAGATGGAACAGCCTATAAGGCTTTTACTTGGGAATACAGCGGAAAACAGAATGAGATAAAACGGTATAACTGGAATAATAATTCATACATGAGCGATAAGACTGTTACGCAGTGGTTTTCGCATAAACCAGCTGTTCAGGGGATGATACAATCTCACGGTAATCTTATTATTAACGCTGATGATATTGAGAATAACTATAGCATTATAGAAGCAGGGGGCAATGCGGATATTCATGCGAATGTGCTGACCAATGTAGGGGCAACAGCCTATAAAAATACTTATCTTGGTTGTCATGCCAATACAGATGCTTATTGTTATGCTTATAACGCCGATGGCAGCCGTAATGGTAGCCTCGATATAGCCAATGGTGCTTCTCGCCAGACTGGTTCAGAAGTTCTCGATACTGTTCCTGGTCTTGTGCAAGCGGGTGGCACTTTAAATCTAGTGGTAGATCAACTCAACAACAAGGCAGCCGAAGGCTCCATTACAGGGGATGCGCATTTTGAAGCCAAAGTGGTTGGAGGTAATCCACTGGAGGCGCTGAACGGTTTAACCGGGGCTGGTGCTTTGTTTACACCAAAAGTGGATCTCAATAATTCAGGGGATCTTTCTGAGGGGCTTCCTTTGCCAAAGCCTCAATCGGGCGGTGTTGGGGGCACGCTGCCCAACCAGAATTTCCTTTATGAAACGCGGGCAGAATTCCTTGATGTTGGTAAGTTTTATGGCTCAGCCTATTTTTTGAACAGAATTGGTTATAAGCCAGATCAGGAGATTTTCTTCTTAGGGGATGCTTATTTTGAAAAGCAACTGATTGAAAAACAAATGCGTGATCTTGTGGGGCAAGGCTTAGGCAAAGGGTCGTTTATTCCGGGAAAAGATTCGATTGAACAAGTTAAAACCTTGCTGGATAGAGGGGCAGACTATGCCAAAGCCCACAATCTCCCCTTTGGTGAGCCTTTAAGTGAAGAACAATTGGCTTCATTAGAAGCGCCGATGGTGATTTATGTACGTCAACAAGTCAAGGGCATGGAGGTTTATGCACCGGTGCTTTACATTCCAGAAAAAGACAGAGCCTCCTTTGTTTCTGCTGGGGCTTTGATGATGGGTGATGATGTCAATATGACCACAAAAGACTTGGTCAATTCAGGGCGGATAAGTGCACCCCATAACTTATCTGTGCAGAGTGATGATATTTTGAGTAAAGGGGGACATTTTGCAGCCGGGAATGATGTTGTTTTGCTTGCACAAAACAATATTCGTTTGGAGGCAGGGCGCACAATGGTTGACGGTGTGGAGACAGTGTTAAACACTAATGCCTTGTCTTCTGGGGGCAATGTGAGAGTTTTCGCTAAGCAAGATATCACAGCCTCAGGGGTGAAGGTCACCACAGGGGGTGATCTTGCCATGGCCACAGAGCAGGGTAATTTAACAATCGGTGCTGTTAAAACCGAGCACCATGATGCGCAGGGTGATGCCTCTATGCATCAACAATCGGAAGTTCATTCTGGGGGGTCAACAATACTTCTTTCTGGAAAAGATCTGAATATTCTAGGTTCTGAAGTTCAAGCGCAGGATAATCTTTTCTTGCAAGCAAAAGAAAACGTTTCGATTGATGCCACACGCAATAGTGCAAATCGTTCGACAGATCATGAAACCTCCCATATCGCTTTGCACAATGGCTCTCATTTAAGTTCTGGAAAAGATGCCACTGTTCTCTCTGGAAAAGATATCCATTTTTCTGCTTCTGATATGGATGTGAAGGGCAATGTTGCTCTTGGTGCTCAAGGGGATATCACAATAGATACCAAATCCGATGAAATGGCGTATCATCTTCAGAATAAAAACCTTAAAGTGGATATGCAAGCCTCGCGAGCTGTTGGTTCTTCCATCAATGCTGGGGGTGATATTACGGCTATTGCAGGGCAGGATGGCAAACCACATGATCTCACCATCACAGGCAGTTCCGTTACGGCTGATGGCAAGGTAGGGTTGAAAGCCAGCCACGATGTTCTCATCAACAATGCAGAAAATAGTTTCAATTATGAGATGTCCTACCATAAAGAGGGTGGGTTGTTCAGTAGCAGCAAATCCCAGCATAACAAGATTGATGCTACGCAAGTTTCCGGTTCACTCATATCGGGGGGTAAAGGCGTTGCCATTGATTCAGGAAACAACACGAAAGTTGTTGCCTCGATACTCACAGCCGGTAAGACAGGGGAGACTTCAGGAGCAAAAACGCCAGAAGACCAAGCAAAAGCCGATATTACCATTCACTCTGGTGGAAATATTCTCATCAAAGGGGAGCAAGAGAAGTATGATCAACAAGCACAATCGTCAGAAAGTGGCTTTTTGAGTAGCAAATCTTCCGATACAGCTGAATCGCATAGCACAACGGTTTCCTCCATTCTTGGGGCGACGGGCAACATTGTGTTGGATGCCAAAAAAGAGGCCACGATTACTGCTTCTGATATGATTGCCAATGAAGATATCAATGTGTCAGCGAACAGCGTGACGATTAATGGCATGACAGATCACCATGAGAGCCATTCAGAAACCCATGAAACGGGTTTTGGAGTTGGTTCAGGCAAGGGCTTTACCTCAATCTATGGCAGTGAATCAAAGACAGAGAATGAAGAAAGTTTTGAACATCAAGGCTCTTCGCTCAATGGTAAAAATATCACTATCACCGCCAAAAAAGACGATGTGAACGTGGTGGGTTCTGATTTTATAGCGCAGGAAGATATCAAGCTTTCGGCAGCCCATGATATCAATGTTTTGCCTGGTCACAATAGTCATAGCACAAACACAAAAGAAGAACGCACAGGCTTTGGTTTTCAGTTTGAAGAGAACTGCAGTGGTGTTTCTTTAGGGATTGGTGTTGCAGGTGCTAAAAATACGAGCAATGAAAAGGAAAAGACTAATGTTCAATCAAATTTCAAGGCGGGCAGAGATGTGCAGTTTAATGCCGGCAATGATGTGAACTTACAAGCGACAAATGTTTCGGCAAATCGTGATGTCAACATTGATGCGGGCAATAATATCACATTATCGGAAAGTTATGATACCTCTAATGCTAAGGAAAAACATGAAAATTTCTTTGCCGGTGTCACAGGTTCTGTCAATGTTGGCATTCTTGGTACGGTACAAGATATAAGAGATGCAGGCAAAAATGTTGCTCATGGGAATGCTGAGCAAAAAATCGGCTATGGTTTGATTGGTGGTTTAAAAGGCTATGATCTCTATAAAAAAGGCAAAGATTTTTATCGTGGGATAAAGGGTGGAGCAAGCAAAAAAGACATTCTTAATATGGCAGATGTTTCGGCCAGCATTACGGCAGGTTTTAAGTTTAATAAAGAAGAGTCATTTTCTCAAACTTCAACCGTAGTCACAGATACCATAGAAGCAGGGCGTTCTATTAACATGAACGCTCACAAAGGCAGTATCCATGGTGTTGGCGCTGATCTTATTGCTGGCACAAACCCTCTGATCAATGATGAACAGAGCGGGAATATTAACTTGAGCGCGGGGCAAGATATCACCTTTGAAAGTGCAAAAAACACGCAAAGCACACAAAATAACAATGAAAGCGCTTCAATGAATGTTGGGGTTAACGTGACTCCTAGTGGCTCAGAGGGGACGGTGGATGCCTCCTTTAGTAGAGGAAATAGTTCCAGTGAAGAAGTGCAGCACAAGAACAGCCATATTATAGGTACCGGCACTGTTCATACCAACAGTGGGAGAAACACTACACTGGCAGGGGCAGTGATTTTTGGAGATCGTGTAGAGATGGATGTTGATGGTGATTTCAGCATTACCAGCCAGAGTGATACGAAACAAACTTCCAGTAAACAAAACTCTTTTTCTATTGGGATTCAGGGGTTGGGAAAGGCTAATAGTACATCAATAGATGCTTCTTACCGAAGAGATAGATCCTCGAGTGATTATCACAGTGTTGTGGAACAATCAGGCATTAAAGCAGGTGATGGCGGCTTTGATATCAAAGTTAAAAATCAAACAGCACTCACTGGAGGGATTATTGAAAGTACAGCTTTGGCAGACAAAAATCGTTTGATTACAGGAACCATCACCACCAGTGATATCACCAACAGTGCTCATGCACAAGCCAAGAGCGATGGGATGAGCGTTTCAGCGAGTGTTCCCGTGAAGCCAAGCAAATATGATATTGGGAAAAACATTGCTCAAAATGCTTTAGGTTATGCTAGAGAGAAGGATTCAAGCGAAGGATATACCAAATCCGCTATCAGTAATGGCACCATCATCCTTACTGATGAGGCTGGGCAGAAGGTATTGACAGGGAAAGGCGTTGAACAAACTGTAAACTCCATCAATCATGACACTTCTGAAGCCCACGAAGCTATAGAACCAATAAATGTAACCTCTCTTGAGGATGTAGTTCGTAAGCGCCTAGATATAACAAAAAAACTACTACAAGAAGGTTTCAAGCATACTGATAAATTCGTTAAAAAGCATGCTGATAATGCTGCTAAAAAGCGTACGGATGATGCCGCTAAAAAGCATGCTGA
>NZ_JAQITF010000035.1 GCF_028618665.1 Bartonella sp. AU16XJBT | reverse complement strand
GCGACAAAGGCTATCTGAAGGAAAGTATCGACTATGTAACCATGGAAGCTGGTGGGGGCATGAAATTTGATGCAGGTGATGGCTTTGTTGTTGAATATGAGACAACGGGTGATTTTGACAAATCCCTTGAGCAATTGGCACGCTCTCCAGGACTTTCATGGATCAAGCAATTGCGTGATGATCCAGAATTAGCCAAGCAAGTTGATTGGCAGGCTGTTAAAGCTGAATTTAAAAACTGGGATTATAAAGCCCAAGGTCTGACAGAAGCTGGTGCTGCTTTGGTTGCATTGGCTGTCACGGCTGTCACGGGTGGGGCAGCGTCCACAGCGGCGAGTGCCATTACTGGTGCTTTGGGGCTTGGTTCGAGCACGGCCATGAATGCAGCAATACAGGCAGGTGTCCAAGCATTGATTAACAAAAGTGCTGTGGCTCTTGTGAATAATCGCGGCAACATTGCCGGTGCACTCCATGAGCTTGGCTCATCGAAGAATGTTCTGGGTATTGTTTCCTCGATGTTAACAGCAGGCTTAACCAGCCAAATAACTGAGATGGCTGGTGTTGGACAATCTTTAACCAAAACGGCACCTTTGATTGATCGCATCACCCGTGAGGCGGAAAAGAACTTGATCAAAGCCGCCATTGGCACGGGTGTACAAACGGCTCTTGAGGGTGGTTCTCTTGACAAGAACTTTTTTAACAACCTGCGCATCGCCTTGTCTGATACGGTTGGCAAATCGTTAGCGGAAGAAATCGGCACAGCTAAGGAAGAGGGCAAAATAGACACGGTCACACAGATCGTTGCTCACGCCGGTCTTGGCTGTTTAAAAGGCGCTGTTGCAAGCGGTGCTTGCTCTGCTGGGGCGATTGGCGGTGCTGTAGGTGAAGCCACAGCTATGCTCCAGTTTAAACTGTGGATGCAAAGCATTGTGAAAGAGGAAATGGGGGATCTTAATGGTCGCACCCCAACCGCAGAAGAGCAAGCCCGCATCACTGCAAAGATTGATGCGCAGTTTGCTGACTTTAGAGAGCATACCATTGATGTAGCGCGTGCTGCGGGGGGCTTTGCTGCCGCCCTTGCTGGTGGCAATGTTGATGCCGGCGCTGATGCTGCAGGCAATGCCGCAGAAAATAACTACCTCAGCAGTGCTCAACAAGCTCAGATGGAAAAAGAATTAAAGGAATGTCCTGACTTTTTATGTCAAGCAAAAGTGACTGCGAAGTGGAATGCGATTAGTGCAGGACAAGATATAAGCTTTGGGGCTGGTATGGTTGCTGGTGTACCGGCTGAAATATACGATACGGTTGATGGTTTTTTGCAAATAATCAGTTCTCCTACGGTTGGTGACTTGATACAAATAGCCAAAAATTCCAAAGAGATTTTGAAAGCGCTCAAAGATTTCTTCATCAGTGGTAAGGTTTTGGCTACCCTTGGGCATGCCTTTGCACAGCCCTATGTAGATCGCATTAATAAAATGGAGGAGGAATATGAGCGAGCCGGTGCCGGTGGTTCCTTTAATGCTGGTCTTGAATTCGGACAATTATTGACTGAAGTAGCAACGCTGTTTTTGGGAGGTGCTGGAGCAGCCAAGGAAGGTATACAGCTTGGCGAAAAGACAGTGATCAAGTTCAATGCTATGAAAGATTTTGCCCAATTTGCTTCCAAGAAAAATCTTGCCAAACTTGCAGCTCAAGGAGATCCTGACAAACTTGCGGCGAAGAAAGAACTAACCAAACTCGCTGCTAAAGAAAAAAAGAAGTGGTTAAAAAAGAAACCCACTAAATTTACCGATAGCAAATTTGGACAGACAAACAAAGTCTATCAGAGAGACGATTTATTTGATCCTAACAAAATGGTTAAATGGAGAGAAAACAAAAAAGACGTGTGGGGCACCAATGTTGAAAGAATGGAGGCAGGAAAAGCACCTATAGGACATGATGGCTGGCCTGTTGAATTGCATCATCTCTCGCAAACGCCTGAGGACGCCATAGCAGAAACTAGTAAGGAATTTCATCAAAAATATACTTCTGTGATTCATAATAATCCAAAAACACATCAATCGCTTATAGAGAGAAAAAAGTTTGATAAGTGGAGAGAAGAATATTGGAAGGAACGCGCTAAAGGGTATAGAGAACAAAAAAACAGTCATTTAGGAGGAATAATCGATATGAAATGGGGTATCATAGGTCTAGATTTTAACAGATGGGAACAGGAGCATCAGCAGTAATGCTCTAAGATTGATGAAAAGAGAAAAAACAGAGACTTATAAAATAATTGATGGAGAATAATTGATGAAAACCTATACCTTAGCTGATGTTGCAGTATTAATTGATAAAGTGAATAAGTATGATGATGATATTATCACTTTTGGTAGTGAAGATGATGAAGAGAACGAAACGGATGATCTACAGATTGAAAAGGCGGAGAAAACTCTCGGCTTACAATTCACATCCTCTTACAAAGTTTTTTTAAAAAAATATGGAGGAGGAGAAATTGGTGGTGAAGAAATTTTTAGCATTTATGGAGATGGTGGGGAAGGTATTCCTGCTGGTGATATTGTTTACCGAAACTTACTCAATAGAAAACATGGTTTTGCGACACCAGAACAGCTTATCGTTTGTGAGGCTGATTTTGATGAAACCTTTTATTTTGATTATACGCAGTTTCGGGATGGTGAATGCCCACTCTATGTCAGGCTAGCATTGGGCGATTGCGAATATTACGCGAGTAATTTTTATGAATTCCTTTGTAAAAGAATTATAGTACATGCGGGAGAAGATATACTTGATGGTGATCAACCGATTGAAAAGACTGAGAACACTCCCAGTCCACAACCTCTCCCTTTTTACAAGAGTTTTTGGAAAAAACTATGGAAGAGGTGAAATTGATAGAGGAAATATGGAGCGTTTATAACGCAAGTTTTGAGGATCATCCATGAAAACCTATACCTTAGATTATGTTGCACAATTGGTTGATAAGTGAGTCATGATGCAAACAAAAGATGTCACAGAGATTTTAAAAAGACTGGGCTGGGAGCCTTATCGTGATAACGTGGGGGATACTTTTGCGCATTATCATCTTCCTGACCGCATTATCGGTATTGGATATAGTGTAAAAAATTATGGAGAGAGAGGCAAAGAGTTTTTGCTTTCGGCTAATCTCACCACCGCTGCTTATTGCCTTGCTCGGGAATATTCTAGTGGTGAAAAATCACAGCGTAAATATGAAGATGAGCTATTTTATGCGAAGGAGAATTTTGGGGTTAGAGCTCCTGATCTTTCTGAAAGTCATATTGAGGAATCTTTAAACAAAGTAATTGCGTGGGCGAAAGCACAAGATATTGAAAAAAAGTTGTGCGAGGAAGCTGCTAATCATTCTGGCGCTGCACAAGCATTGCTTGGCGATATAGAGGCTTTAAGGTCTGATGAGCCTACACCCCAATTATTTGTTCCAGAATTTGCTGATTATAAAACAATGACGTCGGATGAGCGCCTTCTTCTCTTTGTGCAAGCTTATAAAAACGGAGAGTTAGACGATATTCTAACGCGCAAAAAGCCCAAACAGCGCTCGATAAGCCTTACAGCAGCAATGCGCATTCTTAAAACGCAAGGGTGGTCTGCCACAGAACCTGGAAAAATGTTTCTGTCTTTGCCAGATCGTTTTATTGGATTTGATTTTGGTTTTATACGCCTCCATGACAATTACAATGTCCGTCTTGAAGCTGAGATCTCTAACGAAGAGATTTCTGTAGCTTGCAAATATATTCATTATAGTGGGGAGTATCGATGCATATCACCTACAACTATTTATAATTCTTTTAACACGATTGGAGGGGGGATTTTTAGCGGTTTTGGTAAAGGGATTGATATTTGTGTGGAGACATTGAATGAGCAAGAGTTGACAAAAATCTCTGAGCGGGTGATACAGTGGGCACGCGCTCAAGATTTGCAAGCATCGATCGAAAGCAATACAGTTGTTCAAAAATATAGCTACAAGATAGACATAGTCTGGCATTTAGCTTGTTTAGCATTGACAGGTCGAATTGATGTCCTGAAATCCTATCAAGATTTTTTAGAAGCCGGTACGATTTCTGAACATTTAGAAGATCGTGAAGTGGAGAAGTATGTTAATCACGCCGTTCAATTTGCTGAAGAGCATTTGAAAATCCTTAATGATCGAAAAGCCATAGATGATCGTCTTAGTTTGCAAGATTTGTCGTTTCTTAATACAGTTTCTGAAGACTTAAAAAGGATGGACTGGACAGTTTATCGTGATAAAAACTACAATCGCAATGCTTATTTCATAAGTAAAGACCGTATCATTAATATGGTGTACGACCTTGATAAAGAAGAAGAAACAGCGCTTATTAGCTTCAAGGTTTCTCTTTCAACGCTTGGTTTTTCCACGGCTTATCGATCTATTTTCATTAGCGCTCCTCAATATATAGCTCTCAAAGAAGCAGAAGAAGTTTATACAGTTTCTAGTATTGAATTGGATGAAGGCAAGCTGAAGCAGATTTGTACAGATATGCTTGAATGGGCAGATCGGCAAAATGTCAATCAAATCATTTATGATTATGCCGCTTTATCTCCAGATAGTGAATATGATCTTGCGCGGTTTCATCTTATTGCGCTTATTCTGATTGGGGATGTTGAGAAGCTTAAATTTTATAAGGAAAGTTTGAAGGACCAAAACTTTTCAAGTTTGATAAGAGAAAACATAGCGCATATTATTGACAACGTTCTTAGGCTTGCACGGCGTTATCGGACGGGTTTTCCCAAAAACGCTCCAATTTTAAGCTTGGATCCACAAACAACACCTGTTGCTTCCAAAACTGTTGCTGTTGAAGTGACAGAGGAGGTAGAGGAAACGGATGATAGAGATGCTCCATTGACTATGGAAAGTGCAACAGCACTTTTAAAAAGCCTAGGTTGGTTAACCGAGAAAATCGATGAGAATGATCATATGGCAAGCTATCAATTGGCTGATCGTGAAGTAGACATTCTTTATAACGATGAAGTTGCTAAAGATTGTCCGCAATTTGATAGCGCCTTTTTGATTAGCACGGGCATTTTGGCTTCAGCTTGCAAATTCATTGATCCTAGCCACACGGAAGATTTTCCAGATATACAGCTTAATTTTGAAGCCAAGGGACTGGAAATCTTTGAACCAGAAGTCACTGCGGATCGTTTAACACAGGCGCTTGATGATGCGCTAGAATGGTCAGTAACGGCTATTGATCTTTCTGAAAGACTTCGCGCTGATTATGGCATTGCTCCTTGGCAACAGGATGCAACATCTAAGGCAAACAGTCCGGATTATGCTTTGCTTCATCTTGGCGCTCTTGCTTTGTTGGGTGATGTTGAAACCTTACAATCTTATCAGCAAAGTTTTGCAGTAGGAGATCATCTAGGCTTTGACGACAGCATCAACGAAACTCACCTTGAACGGGCAATAGCTTTAGCCAAAGAGGTGTCAAAAACCAAACAGCTTTAATTGAACGCGTAGCAAAGGATTTTGACAATCACTCAGAGCTTTCTAGTGAGGAATAACCTCGCTCTTTTGGAAGGAGAGTTTATTAAGCTGATTTAGAACAAAGAATACATTGATTATTTTGAAAAAAATCCGAGGGGCTTATGAATCATGAAATGGATAAAGAAAAACAGTATGGGGGCAGCTGAGTCTGTGGAATTTAAAGGTCAAAAAGTTTATCAGGAAGATGAACTGTTTGAGCCTGAAACAGTTTCTTCTTGGAAAGAAAAGGGACAGATAGTAACAGGTACAAATTTGGAAAGAATGGCATCAGGAAGAGCTCCTATTGGAGTCGATTGTAGGCCTATTATGTTACATCCTATGACACAAGAACAAGATAGTCCTATCGCTGAGGTTCTCTACTCATTTTATCAAGGCAAAAGTTTTGTTGCTGATATGAAGCCAAAGACAAATTTTATCAGAAAAGTTATTTGTTGGATTTCAAAAAAAATTTCTAAGTAGGAAAAAAGAAAAGGTCATTATTGCAAATATTGGAGTCATGTCCCTAAAATGTGCTCTCTAAGCTTTAGTAATCATTCCTTTTAATGACATCATATATTGTACATGTGAGATGATTTTACCGACACAGATGAGACAAGAGCTCCATCAAGAAAATATCCCTTATGCTTTTATCAATTTAATCCCAATTCCATTGACTATAAGAGAGAAATATTGATCAGTAGAAACACTCATTATTAGTACAAACACGCTGTGACTTATGGAGAAAAATTTATGAAAAGTTATACTTTAGATGATGTTGCACAATATATTGATATGCATAGTCATGTTATTAATTTTGGGACTAAAGATAATGCACCTGATGATGTACGGATTAAAACAGCAGAGAACACTCTCGATTTACAATTTA
>NZ_JAQITF010000034.1 GCF_028618665.1 Bartonella sp. AU16XJBT | reverse complement strand
GGTTTATCGCTTCGTGCCTTTGCCAAAAAGATGCGTGTTTCTCCTAATGCGGTGGTTTCGCGTTTTAAAACTGGAAAATTTGATAAGGCTCTTTTTGAAGATGGTTCTGTTAATGAAGCGCTTGCAACAGCTATCTGGAATGAGAATCCAACAAAACGCCCTGCTCCATTTTTAGCACCGGATGGTCAACCGCGGACAAAGATCAAACAAGTCTCTACAGAGGCGGCCAATGAATACAAGATTAAACTGGAGCGAATGCAAGTTGCCCTTGAAAGCGAAAAGATTGCCCTTGAACGCTTACGCGAAACAACCGTTGACCGTGAAGAAGTCAAGAGAGCAGCGCGTGAGTTTGGAAGAGCACACCGTGACGCTATGTTGAATTTTCCTCATCGATTTGGTGCAAGCATTGCCGCACAAGTTGGATGTGATGCTGCAAGTCTGATCGGTGCCATTGATTATTACATACGAAAGGCTTTGCTTGAAGCTGTTCATATTCCAGTTCCTTATCATGATCCTCAACCTCCAGAATGAGAGCGTTTTGGGGCGAGCAAAGAATGAATAATGGATGAGAATGCTGTTACAGAATTTTTCGCCCATGCCAATGATGCAAGACAACCGGACCCACCATATACGGTTTCTCAATGGGCGGACAAGAATAGATACCTTAGCACGGTAGCCAGTGCTGAACCTGGATTGTGGAGAACAAAACGCACCCCCTATTTGCGCGAAATCATGGATAATCTTTCTTCTCACAAACCGATTGAAACAACCATTGTCATGAAAGGAGCGCAGGTTGGCATGTCAGAGGCAGGATTGAATTTCTGCGGTTATGCTATTCATTATAGTCCAGGACCTGCCCTTTATGTCATGCCGACCGTTGAGACAGCCAAAAAGCTTTCAAAGACGCGGCTTGATCCCATGATTATGGCAAGTCCAGTTTTAAGTGAACGCATAGCCCCAGCGCGAGCACGTGACAGCGGGAATACCATGTTTTCGAAAGAGTTTGATGGTGGAGCACTGATGCTTACAGGAGCAAACAGTGCAGCTGGTCTACGTTCTATGCCTATTCGTTATCTGATTTTGGATGAAGTAGATGGTTATCCTCTCAGTGTCGATAATGAAGGTGATCCAGTGATGATTGCGGAAAAGCGCACATCAACCTTTGTACAACGAAAGATCTTTAAATTGTCCACTCCCACCCACCGTGACACAAGCCGTATTGCCAAGGATTTTGTGCTAGGAGACCAGCGATATTACAACGTGCCTTGTGATGAATGTGGTACACTCCAGCCGATTGTTTGGTCACAAATCAAATGGCCAAAAGGAGCACCCGAAAAAGCTGTTTTTGTTTGTGCGCATTGTGGTCATGAACATGCCGAGCACCGAAAAACAGATCTCATGTGTGAAGAAAGAGGTGCATGCTGGGTCCCAACCAGTGAGTCAAGCAGACCGAATTTGCGTTCTTATCATATTTCGGCACTCTATTCACCTTGGCTTACATGGGGGGAATGTGCAAGAGAGTTTTTAAATGCCAAGGATGATCCAGCTCTTCTACAGCCTTTTGTCAATACAGTGCTTGGAGAGCCGTGGGAGGATAGAACAGGCGAAGTTGTTGATCCAGACAGCCTCTATGCAAAACGCGAAGAGTATCCTTTAGCACCAGAACAAGCCGTCGTGTTGACAGCGGGCATTGATGTGCAAAATGACCGTTTAGAGCTTGAAGTGGTGGGATGGGGGCGTAGTGAAGAAAGTTGGCATATTGATTATCAAGTTATCCTTGGTGACCCCTCTTCTTTTGAAGTGTGGGACCAATTGGATGAATATCTTGCAAAACGCTGGCCGCATCCAGGCTATAAAGAGGGTATCAGAATAACAGCGGCTTGCATTGATACCGGTGGTGGACACACACAGGCAGTTTATAACTATGTGCGTCCGCGTGAGGGGCGGCGCATCTGGGGGATTAAAGGACAAGCTGGCTGGCGTGCGGTATGGCCACGCCGACCAAGCAAAAACAATAAAGGGCAGATTAATCTTTATATTGTTGGGGTTGACGCCGCGAAAGATATCATTACAGCACGGTTTAAAAAATCGGGTCCCGAAGCAACGGGGGCTGGTGCAACACACTTTCACAAAAGCCTTGACCAGGAATATTTTGACCAGCTAACCGCTGAAAGAAAAGTCATTAAATATTTTAAAGGCTTCAAGCGTATTGAATGGCAAAAAAGTGAAAAGGCAAGAAACGAAGCCTTGGACTGTAGAGTCTATGCTTATGCGGCTTTGCAAGGTCTGATTTCGGCAGGAATAAACCTTAATCGAGAAGTCGATATCTTAGAAGAGCGTTTGGAAAAACTTAAAATTGCTGAAAGCTCTTTGGAAGAAAAAACATCTAGGATTTCTTCATTCACTTCTCCAAGAAGATCTCAGATAGCACAACCTCAAAGGAAACAATCCAGAACGGTGATGAATCCTTATATGCAAGGGGATTGGAGGTAATTTGTGGATGAAACTTTAGAACCAATGAACAGCAAACTTTCGAGACTGGAAAGTTTAAAAAGGCGGCGTGAACAAATTGAAGAGGCTCTTTATTCGGGTGCGCAATCGGTACGCCATGGCGATAAGCAAGTAAGCAACCGCTCTGTTGAGGAACTTCGCAGAGCTCTTGAGATGCTGAATAGGCAAATAGCCGACCTTGAAGGTCGTAAAGGTTCACGCGTGTTCTATTTTAATATCTCACGAGGCTATTAATGGCTGGCTTTCTCAATAAACTCACGGGCTTTTTTACAATTTCTCGTCAACAAAATCCCCATTTTGAAGCGGCAAGCAAAAGCCGTCGCATGGGTGGTTTTGATCCCGCAAAAAAACATATCAATAAAGCAATTGAAGAATGCGGTGATACCATTGTTGCTCGTTCAAGATGGCTTTATGACAATGAAGCTCTTTACGGTTCTGCGACTGAAGAATGGGTCTCTGCGGCTGTCAGTGATGGGATTAAACCTTATCCTCGCATTGAAGGTTTTCAAGAAGAAAAGAAAAAGCTTTTAGACTTATGGTGGCAATGGGCTGATGAAGCAGACTACGATGAAGATGCCAGCTTTTATGGGCTGCAAGCAACCATTGCCCGAGAGGTCTTTTTAACCGGAGAATGCTTTGTAAGATTGCATTATGTTGACCTTTATGGGCGCTCTGGTGTGCCTCTTCAGTTGCAAGTTTATCCTACTGAAATGCTGGATCTTACTTACAATGGACCTGCTGAGATTGAAGGCAATTACATTCGTATGGGAATTGAATTCGATGCCAGTGGTAAGCGCGTTGCTTATCATTTCTGGGAACATCATCCCTATGATGATTGCTCTGCAAACAGAGCCTTTAAGAGCCAAGAGCGCATACGTGTCCCTGCTGAAATGGTCCTTCATATAAAAGAACGCCGGATTGCCGGACAATTGCGCGGTTCTCCCAAAATAACGCGCTCTATGACAAAAATCTTTCAACTCGAATCCTATGATGATGCAGAACTTGATCGAAAAAGGACGGCGGCTCTTTTCGCGGCGTTTGTCAAGGACAATTCCCCAAACGTCGCAAAATTATCCGATAATCGTGATAAAAACGACGTTGAAGAAGAATACGAAGCACCTGCCATTGCACCCGGTGCATCTCTTTATTTAGGAGAGAATAAAGAGGTTACATTCTCTAATCCTGTTGAGGTTGGAGGTTCTTATGAGGCTTTCCAATTTCGCAATATTTTAAAAATTTGCTCGGCTCTCAATATGCCTTATGCCGTTGTGACAGGAGACGTTACGCGGGGGAACTTCTCCAATGTGCGAACCTCTATCATTCAGTTTAGACGGCATGTCAAACAATGGCGTGAACATATCATTGCCTTTCAGTTTAACCGAATTGTTTGGGAACGTTTTGTTGAAATGGCAGTACTTTCTGGACGCGTTCACTTACCCGGATGGGAAGAAAATCCTTTACCATGGCTTCAATGTGAAAGCTTTGCACCCCCGCTTGAAATGATTGATCCAAACAAAGATATTTCGGCAGAAAAAGAAGAAATCCGTGCTGGCTTGAAAACACGACGCATGGCACTGGCCGAGCGCGGCTTTGATATCGACAGCATTCATGCCGAACTTGAGGAAGAACACACAGACGCTCGTGCACGCGGCTTATCTTTTGACACGGATATGGCAGCACCTTCTGGTGAAAATCAAGCAATTGATAATGAAGATTCAGAGACTTCTGAGACTTCTGAAAGCAACCAAGGCAGCGAGGCACACAAAAATGGTGAATAATCTTGACATGCCGTTTTTGGTATCACGGCTTTTTGGGGTTCCACACATGCTTGCCTCCACAAAGCTTGACATTATCCTTAATGCTCTTGCTCCACGGCTTTTTGCAGGTGAAAAGTTTCCCATTGAAGCTTATTCGCAAGGGAATACAGAAGCTTTCAGACCACCAGAAACCTATGTAGTACAAAACAATATTGCCATCATACCGGTTCATGGCACACTTGTACGCCGTGGCGCATGGCTTGGAGCTTTATCGGGCTTGACTTCTTATGAAGGTTTAAGAGCTTCTTTTCGTGAAGCCATTGCACAGCCTGATGTGAAAGCTGTCTTACTTGATATTGACAGTGGTGGTGGAGAAGCCGGTGGCATCTTTGATTTGGTTGAAGAGTTTCAAACCCTTTCAAAACAATATGCCAAGCCCATTTGGGCGCATGCCAATGAATTTGCTTGCTCGGCAGCTTATGCCATTGCTTGTACGGCTTCTCAAATATGGGTTGCACGCACGGGTGTTGTAGGCTCCATTGGGGTTGTTTGCGCCCATCTTGACCAATCCCGTGCAGATGAGAAACAGGGACTTAAATGGACCTTTGTTTTTGAAGGGGACCATAAAGTTCATGGCAATTCTCACGAACCCTTGAGCGATACAGCACAGATAAAAATGCAAGCCGATTGCGCCCTGCTCTACGAAATGTTTGTCGATTTGGTGGCGCAAAACAGACGCTTAAATGCTGATGCAATTCGTGACACAAAAGCAGAAACTTTTATAGGCAGCCAAGCTCTCAAACTTGGATTAGCAGATGTGCAAGGCACCCTTGCGCAAGCTTTGGAAGCCTTAACGGATTCCATATCACAAAACCCAACATCAACAACAAAAGAAGGACAAAACACATGGCACGCACACAATACCGCGCTGAGGAAGAGGATGACGAAAAGATTGTCGACATCATCAATGACGAGGAAGAGGACGAAGACGATAATGACGTCGACAAAAACGCCGAAATCTTTGACGACGAAGAAAACGAAGATGAGGACGAAGACAATGAGGACAAAGAAAACAAGCGCGAAGATATGAAAGCCGTGCTTGAAAAAGAAAGAAAGCGCGCAAAAGCACTAACAACCCTTGAAAGGCAAGCAAAGCACTTAGGCGTTTCTTTTGACGCAGCAAAAGCTATTCAAAACGGTATGAGCATCGAGAAAGCACGCCAGTGCGTGTTGACGGCTGCTAGCTCTCAAAGCGCGTCTTTGAAAGTATCGCCTTATGCGCCTCATGCTGATGAAAACAGTAAGGCAAAGATTCATGCAAAATGGGAAACAGCTTGGAGGGCAGTGAAATGACGAATATTATTTATGACGACGTACGCAATGGTGCTTATCTTGGACCCTACGACCCCGATATGTCAAACGAAGAAGTGGTGTTTGCATCAGGAGCCTTCATTGAAGCGGGAACTGTCATGGGAAAGGTGACTGAAACGGAAAAATATGTCCCTCTTGATCCAGCAGCATCGGATGGCAGTCAAACACCGGCAGGGATTTCTTTTGCCACTGTTGACGCAACAGAAGCAGATCAACGCGCCGTGATTACAGCACGCTTATGCACTGTAAAAGCTTCTGAATTGCTATGGCCAGATACAATACTTGACCAAGAAAAGATGGCAGCCATTCAGTCTTTAGAAGACAACAATAAAATTCTGTTGCGATAGGAGAATGCGCACATGGATATGAATTTTTTTAAACATGATGCTTTCTCAGCCACCACCATGATGAAAGCGATTGAAAACTATGAGTTTCAACCGGGGCTTATTAGTTCTCTTAATCTTTTTGAGGAAGTGGAAACAAGCACCACAGTGGTTGGTATTGAAAGACGTGACAATACATTGTCCTTGATTCAAACCAGTGAACGTGGCGCCCCCTTGGCAGAAGGTGATAGAGATGGACGTAATCTTCGGTTTTTCAAAACAACACGGATTGCCAAAAGTGACACGGTGAAATCAGAGGAAATCCAAAACCGACGTGAATTTGGGACAGAAGATCAACTCGAGACAGCAATGAAATATATTGCCAGAAAACAAAAGAAACTGATTTCTGAAATCGAATTGACATGGGAAAACATGCAACTTGGCGCTGTTCAAGGGGTGGTTCTTGATGCCGATGGCTCTGTCATTGTCGATTGGTACAAGGAATGGGAAATCGCACCACCAAAGCCGATTGACTTTAAATTAAATAATGAGACAACCAATGTTGCGGACCATGTTGATCAAGTCATTATGAAAATGATTGAAGCTTCAAAGGGAGCGTTTTCTGATCGTTCGCGGATTATTGGGCTTTGTGGAAATGAATTCTTTTCCAAGTTGAAAAACCATAAAACAATTCGTGAGACCTATCTCAACACAGCCTTAGCACAAACACTCAATAGCGCCGGAGGTGTTGCAACACCAAGTGCAATTGGTTCTGGGAGCTTTGGCAGTTTTGACTTTGCGGGCGTTACTTTCATTAATTACCGGAGTATTCACAACTATAATGTGAGTGCGAAGGCTGGAACAAAGCGTGCCATAGGCATTAAGCCGGATGAATGTCAATTCTTTCCTGTTGATGCGCCTGGTGTATTCCAAAAAACCTTTTCTCCTGGAGAAAGTTTGGATTTTGCCAACACGGTTGGAAAACCTCTCTACACCATGCTGATCGTTGATCACGACCGTAATGCATGGGTAAAACCGGAGGTCTATAGCTATCCGCTTTACATCTGCACACGCCCTGAAATGCTCTTTAAAGCGGTCAGTGGAGGAAAATAACATGCGATGGCACGGGTTGCTAAACCAAATGATTCAAGATGTGCGCAACACCTTTGGGCAACCCGTCATCTACACGCGAAAGGATAATCAACAATCGTTTCAAATTACAGCGATTTACACCATTAAGCATTCGGAATCGGAGGCTGGTGGCAGAATCCCCACCACAATCGCAAAAAAGGAACTTGATGTTTGTATCAATGATATCGGGGGAATACCACCAAAACCTCAAGATAG
>NZ_JAQITF010000033.1 GCF_028618665.1 Bartonella sp. AU16XJBT | reverse complement strand
TAGGTGTATTGATTATGGTGGGAAAGATTTTCTTTTGAGAAAATATCCGCTGTCACAAGATCTGCATAAAAAAAGCTTATCGGAACTTCTAGTTTTTGAGCGATTTCCAGTAAGCATTTGGCGCTTATACGGTTCAACCCTTTTTCATATTTTTGGATTTGTTGAAAACTCACACCTAAAAAGCTTCCTAATGCCTTTTGAGAAAGTTCCATGGCAATGCGTCTATGACGAATTCTTTTACCTATAGAAATGTCGATAAAATGTGGATCTTTAGTTGGCACTTTGCACCCCCCTCCGGTTGCGAGCGCCCTCGCATTGGTATTCCGGGAGTCTAAAAGTACTGACTTGACTCAGCTTTTTGCTTTTAGTGCTAGAGCGCACCTGGACATAGCAAAATCTCCCGGAATTCCGGGATACCCGCAAAGCGGGATAAATTTATGTGTCAAGTCTTCGGGCTTTTAGTTCCCTATTTGATCGCTGCGTAGACGATCAAAATTACAGTATTCATTCATAAGGCAATTTCAGAAAGTTGGCAAGAAAAATGAAAACATTTTAAAAATGAGAGCATTTTTTGTATCGCAAGAATTATCTTATCATGCTGTAAAATGCTGATCTTTGAGGTTGATATTGGGTATATAGATTTACAACGTGTGTTTTTTTGTGCAAGTGTGTGTTGAATATTTTAGGAGTGGGTTTGTTGTTGCGTTTTGTGCAGCAGCGCCTTTTGAGGGGGGAATGTTGGGCGAGAGGTTGGTGTGGGAGAGAATTATTTACAGAGCGGTGTGGGGCAAGAAGTTAGGTTGTCGTTTATAAAATGGTGTAGGGTGTGGGGTGGAAAGTTTTGTTCTTTGGGGGATTTTTTTAAGCAAGGAGATTGTTCGGGGGTGATTTGGGAGTTTCTTTTAGCCTTTTTCTGTAAAGACGTAAAAGCGTAAAAACGTGGAGCCGTAAAAAAGGTAAGGGGCGTTTAAGCCATGGAGGATTTATGCGTTGCATATGGAGGCATGTGGGGGCGTATATCATGGTGTGGAATGGGGGAAGACGAATTTGGGATAACAGGGCTTGTGAGTGGAGAGATAATTTGGGGTGTAGGGGCGAGGCGTGTTTTGACGGGAGAGTGTGGGGGGGGGGATATGGAGGAGGGGCAGAGGTGTGGAGAGAAAAGTTTAAGCGGTTTAGCGTAATTTCTTGTCACTCTAAACCAAGATCAGCCTAAAAATTAGAGGAAATGGGGCAGTAAAGTTTGAGGGAATGAAGTTGTAATTCTCAAAATGTAGGGTGAGTTTTTTTGAGAAAGCCTCATGGCAATGCGTCTGTGACGAATTCTTGTGCCTATTGAAGTATCAACAAAGTTTGAATTTTTGGTTTGAAAATGTGGATTTTTAGTTCGCACTTCGCACCCTCCCCACCGGCTGCGAGCGCCCTCGCATTGGTATTCCGGGAGTAACAAGTACTGAGCTCTAGCCAGCTTCTTTGCTTTTAGTGCTGGGCATGCACCTGGACATGACAAAGACTCCCGGAATCCCGGAAAATCCACAAGAGTAGATTTATTTTTACACTAGAGCTTAGGGCTTTTAGTTCCCTCTTGATCGCTGCGTAGACGATCAAAACACCTTTTAGATGATAAAGGAATTTCAGGAGATTGGCAAGAAAAATGAAAACATTTTGAAAATAAAAATATTTTGGGGATCTCAATAATTATCTCATTATCTTCTTATGTCGTAAAATTATACCGTAAAAAAACTGCTCCTTGAAGTCGATATTGGGCAATAGATTTACACATTTAGGTGTTTTTATGCACGTGTATGTTGAATATTTTAGGGGTGGATTTGTTTTTTTGAGCCTTTTGAAGCACTACCCCTTTAAGGGGGCTGATGTGACGGTGGGGGGCAAGAAGTTGGATTGTCGTTTATAGACCTTTGTTTACAGAGCAATGTGGGGTGGGGGAAGTTTTGTTTTTTGGAGAATTTTTTTTAAAAGGGGAGGGTTCGGTGGAGGTTTCGTTTGCTTTTTTCTGTAAAAATATAAAAGCGTAAAAATGTGATTCTGTAAAAAGGACAGGGAAGTTAAGGACGTGGAGGATTTATGCGTTATGTATGTTTTGAGTTGTGTTGGGTGTGTATCATGGCATGGAATGGGGTGAGAAAATTTGTGGGAACAAGTTTTGTGAATGGAGCGCAAGATGGGAGGCAGAAGGGGGAGATGACGAGAGTGTATGGGGAATGGAGGGTGTTTGGAGCTGTAGAGAGAAAAGTTTAGGCAATTTAGCCTAATTTCTTGTCACTCTAAACCAAGATCAGCCTAAAAATTAGAGGAAATGGGTCAGTAAAGTTTGAGGGAATGAAGTTGTAATTCTCAAAATGTAGGGTGAGGTTTTTTGAGAACATAAGAGAGAAAACTTGAAAAACCTTTCCCTTTTTGTTGAATTTTTATTCACAAATTTAAGAAAATAGGATATGAACGCTGGAAAATAACGCACAGCTTAACAAAATATGTGCAATGTAAAGGAAATGATTGTTTATGTCAAAAGAAGAAGTTTTAGAATTTTCTGGTGTCGTTACCGAACTCTTACCGAATGCGATGTTTCGTGTGAAACTGGAAAATGATCATGAAATTATTGCACATACCGCTGGAAGAATGCGAAAAAATCGTATCCGGGTGTTAGCTGGTGATAAAATTATGGTAGAAATGACTCCCTATGATTTGACAAAAGGACGCATTACATACCGCTATAAGTAGCCTTATGGATGATTCATGATTTTTACAAAAATCATTCTGTTATTTTTAACAGACCTTTGGGGTGCTTTCTATACGTGAGAAAAGGTGAATGTTTAAAATGACCTTGAACAAGGTGTCAAATCAGTGCACAAAAAGAATAAGGAGATCAATAGCGCTTAAATGGAGCGCTTAAAACGGGGTAAGAGAAAAGCCGATTTTGCAAGGGGTGGAAATGAAAAATATAAGAGAGTGGGGGAAAAAACATTTGGCGGAAACTCTTGAGGAAGAAATTCATTTGGTGCTTGCCTCCGCTTCGCCACGGCGTTTGGCGCTTTTAGCGCAAATAGGGATTGATCCTCAGCAGGTTTATGCAAGCGATATTGATGAAACGCCAAAATTAAAAGAACATCCTGCAAACCTTGCTAAACGTTTGGCAAAGGAAAAAGCCCTAAAAGCGCAAGAGATTTTAAACTGGTACACTCAGAAGTCCCAAGAAAAATTGCAGAATGTCCCAAAAAAATTGCCTGGGCAGAAAATGATTATCTTGGCCGCTGATACGGTGGTGGCTGTTGGGCGTACCATTCTTCCCAAACCAGAAGGCGAAGATGAGGCTTATGAATGTTTACGGTTCCTTTCTGGACGGGCACACAAGGTCTATGGCGCCATTTGTGCCTTGAATGAACAGGGAAAAATAACCGTGAAATTGGTTGAAAGTCGTGTCCGTTTTAGACGCTTAACCTCTTCCATGATGAAGGCTTACCTTGCTTCAGGAGAATGGCAAGGAAAAGCTGGTGGCTATGCTATCCAAGGAAAAGCAGGGGCTTTTGTGGTCTATATCGCCGGCTCTTATTCTAATGTCGTGGGATTGCCTTTGGCTGAAACAGCCGATCTGTTGACCGCTTATCACTATCCACTTTACGCGCATTGGATGGAAGAAACGCAGTAGAGAAATTTTAAGGCAAGAGCCATGCAGGGTAAAAAACACCAAAGAGAGCACCAAAAAGTGCAAAGCGGAAATGAAGCAAGGTAAAAATGAAAAAAAAGGAACAGAAGAAAATTTAATGAAAGAGGAAAGAACACTGACGTCTCAAAGCCAAAGAAAGCTCTCTGAGCAAAAAGAGCCAAATTTGCTAAAAGACGACCGTCCTCCTCATCCTTGTCCTATTTGTGGTCAAATGTCACAGAAGTCTGCTTATCCTTTTTGTTCCAGCCGATGCCGTGCCATTGATCTCAATCGCTGGCTTTCGGGGGCTTATATCCTCCCACCCCCTCCACAGGTTAGCGATGAAGAAGAATAAAGGGGGTGTTTCTTAAAGGCAGAATGCTGTGTGCGTTTTGCGTGATTGAGGTAAAGCTTGAGGAACGGATAGGGTTTGTTTGGTTCTGTCTGATACATGTTCTTTGAGGGGGGTGAAGGGATATTTTGGGGGCAAGAAGTTGGGGCGTCGTTTATAGATCTTTGTTTCCAAAGCGGTGCGGTGTGGTGGTTTGAGAGTTTTTTGGCTTATTTCTGTAAAGACGTAAAAGCGTAAAATGTGGAGCCGTACAAAAGGAAGGGGGAGTGACGTGAGGGATTTCTGGGTTGTGGAGGCTTTGGGTTGTGTTTGGAAGCAGTTGGGGGGAATGCTGAGCTTTGCGTTATTGAGATAAAGTTTGAGGACGGGATAGGGTTTGTTTGGTTCTGTCTGATACATGTTCTTTGAGGGGCTGTGAAGGGATATTTTGGGGGCAAGAAGTTGGGGCGTCGTTTAAAGATCTTTGTTTCCAAAGCGGTGCGGTGTGGTGGTTTGGAAGTTTCGTTTGGCTTCTTTCTGTAAAGATGTAAAAGCGTAAAATGTGGAGCCGTACAAAAGGAAGGGGGAGTGACATGAAGGATTTCTGGGTTGTGGAGGCTTTGGGTTGTGTTTGGAAGCGGTTGGGGGGAATGCTGAGCTTTGCGTTATTGAGATAAAGTTTGGGGAGAGCGATGCAGTTATTTCAGGGGGGACTGAGCTTTCTAAGAGAAGTTGGGGGACAGGAAGGCTCTGGACATTTGAGTTGAGGAAGAAGGGGTGTGAAAAAGGCATGAGGTTGAAAGAAAACTTGGGGAGAGTGAGGCTGGAGATGGGAAAGCTGAATGTTAGGAAGCGGTTGGCGGAATGCTGTGTGCGTTTTGCGTGATTGAGGTAGGGCTTGGGGAGCGGATAGGGTTTGCTTAGACTTGTCTGATACATGTTTTTTGAAGGGGGTGAAGGGATATTTTGGGGGCAAGAAGTTGGGGCGTCGTTTAAAGATCTTTGTTTACAGAAGTGGTGTGGTGTGGTGATTTGGAAGTTTCGTTTGGCTTCTTTCTGTAAAGATGTAAAAGCATAAAATGTGGAGCCGTACAAAAGGAAGGGGGAGTGACGTGAAGGATTTCTGGGTTGTGGAGGCTTTGGGTTGTGTTTGGAAGCGGTTGGGGGGAATACTGAGCTTTGCGTTATTGAGATAAAGTTTGAGGACGGGATAGGGTTTGCTTAGACTTGTCTGATACATGTTCTTTGAGGGGGGTGAAGGGATATTTGGAGGGCAAGAAGTTGGGGCGTCGTTTATAGATCTTTGTTTACAGAAGTGGTGTGGCGTGGTGGTTTGGAAGTTTCGTTTGGCTTCTTTCTGTAAAGATGTAAAAGCGTAAAATGTGGAACCGTACAAAAGGAAGGGGGAGTGACGTGAGGGATTTCTGGGTTGTGGAGGCTTTGGGTTGTGTTTGGAAGCGGTTGGGGGGAATGCTGAGCTTTGCGTTATTGAGTTAAGGCTTGGGGAGAGCATTGCAGTCATTTTCTGGTTAAATGTCCCAAAAGTCTGCTTATCCTTTGAATCGGGCGTTTCTTTGAAGTTCATATCACCAATTGTATGAAAGGGCGGGAAACTTTAACTGTCAAAAAGTTTAATATCGGATGGTTGATATGAATTTATTTTTAAAAAAGAGTCCATTTTCTCTTTTTTCTGCTCTCTTTATTTCTAAAGTTGGCGATTATGCTTATGAAGTTGTTTTTATTTTACTTGTCTTAGAATTAACAGATAACGCCTTTTTTACAGGTCTTGTGTATTTTTTTCGCTTTATCCCTTTTCTCTTTTTTGGACCTATAGGCGGTTGGCTCGCGGATAATTTTTCTTTGAAGAAAAATATGATCTTAAGTGAATTGGTGAGATTATTCGCCTCATTATTCGTTTTGATAACCACGATAACAGGGACGGCTCATGTTATTGTGCTTATTTTTGCAGCAATAGGTACAACAATAGGAAGAAGTATTTTTCAACCAAGTTTTCAAGCGGCTATCCCGAAAATGTTTGCAAGAAAGGATCTGACTAAAGCAAATAGCATTTCACAAATTATAGACGAAACAGCATCCGTTATTGGTCCTTTAGTTTGTTCCCTATTGCTTCTTTTCGCCGACAAATCGGCAGTTCTTATTTTTGATCTTTTTACCTATCTTATATCGATTATCGTGTTACTTAATCTTGTGAATTTAAACTCAAGTGAGAATAAATCATTCAATTTTATAAAAATTTATCGCGAAACCGCTTCCTATCTTCAATATATTTCGACTGAAAATAAACATTTATTTATTACGCTCGTTGGCTCGGCATTTGCTATTCTCTTTACGGGGGCAATTTTAAGATTTTTAATTCCAGCTTTTGTTCTGTCTGTGGGGGGAGAGGAAAGATTTGTGAGTTCACTTTTTTCTCTCATGGCTGTTGGAACGATTGTGGGTGGTTTGTCCTATCGTAAAATTATAGTCAAGGTTACATCATTAAAGCTTATGGTCTTTTGGCTTCTTTATGGGTCTGTTCTATTTCTTATGCCTTTAGCTTCAATGCTTTATTTAAAATTGCTTCTCGTGTTTGCCTGTGTTTTAGGATTTACGGGGGCATTTGTGGATATTAGTTTAGTCTCTGCGCTTCAATTATACTCTCGTCGTGAAGATTTTGGTAAGAGTTTTGGAACCTTTTCAACTTTAGCAAACTCTGCTGAAGCCGTGTCTGGCCTTATTGCTGGGCTTTTTGCACTGGTAGGATTGGTGAGCTCTTTTTTAACGATGTCTGCCTGCATTATTTTCACTGGAATGATTGGTGTTATAAAAATTAAGAAAAATAAAGCATTAACACCCCCTGATACGACAGGAGAGGATGATCATTGATCTCTTTGATCTCTCCATGCCATTTTT
This sequence comes from Bartonella sp. AU16XJBT, assembly GCF_028618665.1. Classification (GTDB taxonomy): domain Bacteria; phylum Pseudomonadota; class Alphaproteobacteria; order Rhizobiales; family Rhizobiaceae; genus Bartonella. The sequence goes on along the minus strand of NZ_JAQITF010000033.1, from coordinate 604 downwards.
TTCAGATGGTTCGTTTCTTATTTTATCATGCTATAAACCACTGATCTTTATGGTTCGATATGAGGCATGTGGATTTTATGCATTGGGGTGCTTTTTTGTACAAGTGTGTGTGGGGTTGTTTATCGCGCCTTTTGAAGGACTTTCCTTTGAGGGGCATCAATTTTACCAAAAGGGCTCTATGAGCGAATAATGTTGAGTGGTGCGCTTTGGCTTAATCAGAGAGCAACCATAAAATGGCTTTCTGCTTTTTAGGCTTGAGCTCTCTAAAGTTTTTTAAAAGCAAATATTCTTTTTCGCTATAGGTGTCTTGATTATGGTGTGAGGGGTTTTCTTTTGTCGCAAGATCGGTGGCTGAAAGATCCGCATAAAAAAAGCTTATCGGCACTTGCAATTTTTGAGCAATTTCAAGCAAACATCCTGCGCTGACACGATTTAAACCTTTTTCATATTTTTGGATTTGTTGGAAACTCACACCGAGAGTGTTTCCTAATGCTTTTTGAGAAAGCCCCATTGAAATTCTTCTATGACGAATTCTTGTGCCTATTGAAATGTCAATAAAATTTGAATTTTTGGTTTGAAAATGTGGATTTTTAGTTTGCACTTT
>NZ_JAQITF010000031.1 GCF_028618665.1 Bartonella sp. AU16XJBT | reverse complement strand
GAAAACAATGTATAGAAAAATATAAATAAAGCACCTATAGAAAATAATAATTCTACAATAATAATAATAATATCAATCATAAAAAGAATCCAAATTAAATATATAATTTTGTAAAATTATGCACCTAAACCTTCCTGTCAAGTTTGTAGACACATAATTACGCCTACAAGACTGTTCACTTCAGAAATATCTTCTGATTTCATATATTAATAATAGCATGCATAGGCTTTATATCCTAAACCTGTCGTAAATCCTCCTGCATAGCCAGCGCTTCCTCCTAGTTGCATGCCTGCCCAAACGCCCGCTGGTCCTCTAGCTGCCCCATAAGTCCAGCAACTACCACTCCCATACTATGTCCCCTATTTCCCATTGAAAATCCTGCAAAGAGATAATCTCTAACAGTACCCCCATACTATGTTCCACTGCTTGAGAGATTTATTGATGAAAACCTAGACCAACCATTAGATATCCTAGATCCAAATAAACCCAAAATATAAATCCTTCTTGTATATCTATTTAAAAACTGCATCGCAATGATACAGAAAAATTTGGTTATTATGCATTTTAGAAAATGTCAAATATAATTTAAAAAATAACAATAAAAATACTTTATAAATAATAAATACATTATGTTTATATTATATTCGTACAAAATGTATATTTTAATTAAGCAATAATACTATTTACAATACTGTTAAAATATGAGGCATAAAGCCCTCTTTCTCTTAAACAAAATCATAAAATCAAATGAGTCATTCACAAGAAAAACCAGTAGCCTTCTCTTGGTTTACAAGAACAACAAAGGAATATATTTATTATGTTATTGAACTCAGTTGTGTTGCCATTGTTTTGCGTTTACTGGGCTTGGTAAACCCTTTTATTTTTCAAGCAATTATTGATCGTATTCTCCCTTTCCAGCGCATTGAAAGTCTCTATGCTATTGTTATCCTTATGATTGCTATCATGCTGTTTAGCACAGCTCTTAGCTCTCTATCAGGTTACCTAGGTGCTTATTTAGCCAATCGGCTTACATTAGAATTTGGACGACGTATTTATACCCATCTGTTAAGCCTCTCTTTGCCTGTGTTACGTCATTGGCAAGTGGGGGAACTGTTTTCGCGTATTGGAGAGGTTGATACAATTCGCGGTTTTTTAACAGGAACCATCGCCACAACCGTACTGAATGTTCTCTTTGCCATTATTTATCTTGCTGCACTCTTTTCTATTAGTCCGAAACTTACCTTTATTGTCCTTATCATTTTACCTTTACAAATGGGCTCTTTGGCATTCGTCGGTCCCTTCTTGCGCCGCCAATTACGCCGTGCTTTCACTCTACAAGCCGCCCATAAATCACGCCTTATTGAAAGTTTTACCAATCTTGAAGCCATCAAAGCGCATGTAAAAGAAGCTGCTCATACGATACGGATGCAAGAAACTTTAGCCCGCAGTCTAGATGAAAGCCTCACAACCAGTAAATTTCATCTCTTAAATGGGGCTTTAAGCCATATTTTTGGTGATCTTTTCACTATTTTTATCATCTTTTTTGGTGCTCAAGCAGTGCTGCAAAACCAGATTACGCTAGGGCAACTTATTGCCTTTCATCTTCTTGCTGGCAATGTTTCTGGTCCCATTTTAAGCCTTGCGTCTTTATGGGAAGAATGGCAGCATTTAAAAATTTCTCGTCTTCGTTTGGGTGATATTCTTAACGCACTTTCAGAATGGGAAAAGGAAAAGCCCCCCCTTCAACTCATCACCAAGCCCCATCTTGAAGCTAAAGATATCTGTTTTTCTTATGGAGACACACCTATTATCAACCACCTTGATGTCTGTTTACAACCTGGTAGGCCTATCATGTTGCTTGGCCCTTCAGGATGTGGAAAATCAACCTTTGCCAAGATTCTCTGTAGTCTTTATCCCCCATCAAGTGGGAAAATATTGCTTAACAATCAATCTTTACAAAATTTTGATATCCGTAGTGTGCGCAAAACAATCGCGTATTTTCCCCAAAGCCCTTGCCTTTTTTCCGGAACCATTCTTGAAAATATGCTTCTTGCCAAACCAGATGCTACAGAGGATGAAATCGTTGCTGCCCTTCATGCGAGTGCTTGTCATGATTTGATCTCTCAATTGCCTCAAGGGCTTCATACCCAAGTAGGTGAACAAGGGGGCTTTTTATCAGGAGGTCAACACCAGCGCCTAGCATTGGCTTGTTTTTTTCTCATCAAACCGCAAATTCTTATCTTGGATGAGCCCACTTCCGCATTGGATGACAGGGTTAGTGCACAAATTGTTGAACATTTATACACGCTTTCGCAAGAGCGTATTGTTCTCGTCATTACCCACAAACGCGATCTTTTTCCCAAGCATGCAACCCTATTAAATTTCACTGAAATGGGAACACAAAATGGTAGATAAAGCTCCTCATTTGCGCCCTTTATCGCCAACCCTTCATATGGTGGTTGCTGTTTTTGTCGCCTTATTCCTCTTTATTGTCATTGGTAGTTTTATCTCAAAAACAGAGATTGTTGCACGGGGACAAGGGGCGGTTATTCCCACCTCCTATGTTCAACTCGTCCAAGCGCAAAATACAGGACGCATTGAAAAAATTCTTGTAAAAGAAGGGCAATTTGTTCATCAAGGTGATCTCCTTATTCAATTAGATCCCCGTGAAGCCTTAAATGAACGCGCACGCGTTCAAGCCGATATTGCTCAACAGACCCTTCAAGCGCAAATTGCCGCCGCTATCTTAGCTGCCTTGAGTGAACGAGATCCTTTGGATACGGATTTTGTAACCAAAGGGCTTTCTTATTTGCAAATTCCTGCCTCTAGCAGCAATACAGCAAGGCTGAAAGGGGAAAAACTCATCCACGCGACTCTTCAATCGCTCCAAGATAAAGTAAAAACACTGAAAGCTCAGGCTGACCGTGTTACACGCAGCGGTGCTGTCCAATACGCACAATTGGACAAATTACAAGATGATCAACAATTAAGCCAAGAAAAACTCAAAGCTGCCAAGAGTCTGATGGAAACAAAAGTCATCAGTAACTCTCTTTATTTAGAACGTCTCCATGATTTTAAAAATGTAGAACATGAAATTTTAGCCAATAAAAGACGCTTGGAAGAAAATACCGCTGAAATAGAAGCACTCCACCAACAAAGACAAAGCCTTATTTCCGATGAAATCGCCCGCTATCAGCAGCTTTCTCGTGAAACAGAACTCTCTTTGCAAGGCTTAAAAGCCAAACTTGACAGCAGCCAATATCGTCTTGATCACTTATCACTTTATGCACCTGTTGATGGACGTATTGATGATTTAAGTATCCACACTTTGGGTGGCTTTGTAGAAGCCGGTAAAACGCTCATGCGTATTGTCCCTGACACAGGCGGACTCATTGTTGAAGCATTTTTTGATAATCGAGATATTGGTTTTTTAGAAAAAGGCCAACGTGCTTACGTAAAATTTTCTGCCTTTCCACCTGAACGCTACGGTGTTGTCTACGGTACAGTTATGAATGTAGGTGCAACAGCGCGCCATGAGCAAGAAATTAATGGTGCTTATGCTGTTTTAATCAAAATCGACCAAGATCACATCACTTTTAATCACCAAGAGCTGAAATTTATCCCTGGCATGACCGTGACAGCTGATGTCATTACTTCAAAACGGCGCCTTATTTCTTATTTCTTTGAACCTATTACAAAAATTTTAGAACAATCTTTAAAGGAAAGATAATGTCTATCAATGAAAATCCAGCACCATCTCTCATAGATCCAATGACGGCTTTAGGAGCTATGGTCGTTTTAATGCTTCAATCCCCCCTACACCGCCGTTGGCTAATCTGGGATATTGAACGAAACTTAGGTCCAGCCTTACGGGTTGGGCAATACAAACTCTATCAAAATGAACATGGAGAATTTTGCGCCTTTATCACTTGGGCTTTTTTAGATGAAAAAAATCATCAATCCATGCTTGAAATGGGAGAGCTTTTGCCCAATGCTGACTGGCAGACTGGAAAATACGTATGGTTTATTGATTATGTAGCACCTTATGGCCATACTGCACATATTGTCCGCGATATGCAACGAAATATATTTCCTGATCAGCGTTATTTTTATGCTGTACGACGTAATGAAGACGGTGGAATACGAAAAATCACCCGTTGGTGTTGTTATAGAGCACAAAAACCATCTGAGTAGCTTTTATCTACTTAAGTGCGCCTCAATCATTTAAACCCACTCTCTTAATAGAAAAGAATCTTTTAAAAGAGCGAGTTGGAAATCATTATCGTAAAAGAGAATCTTAGCGTATTGATTGAGAGCTAACGCGCTAAAAACGGATATTTCTCAGCTTACCGGATTAATATCAATAGCAACAAATCGTCAAAAAATTTAATCCACTCAAAGCTTCCTAAAAATTCGACTTAACTCATTTCATTAAAGGATGGCTGGGGTACCTGGATTCGAACCAGGGAATGCCGGTACCAAAAACCGGTGCCTTACCGCTTGGCTATACCCCAAAAAAATACGCTTTATAATTACTTTTGCACCTTATAGCGATTCCTGCGATTGGACGCAATATCTGAAAATCAAAGACTTTACTTTTTTATCATAAAGTCTCTACACCTTGTACGATACCGTAACGATACAAATTCGCAGCAAAAATAATATACAATTTTCCTTCTAACACAAGTCACAACCATTTATCCATTAATTATTTTGCTCTTTTATTGATTTCCTAGAAACAGAAAATAAAAATCTTATCGTTTAACTCGTGTCTTTAAATAAATTAGCATATGCTTTACTTTTCTTGATATATTCAAATCTCATCTTGCTCAATTAAAACAAAAGTTATCACCACATTGAGGGCTGGCAAAGTGGATAATAACCGCTGTGCTCTTTCATTAAGCATAAAGATGGTAATCTCTTTATTGTCATACTTTTCATAGATAGCCCCATAAAATGACATCAAACGCATTGAAAAATGTCTCTTCAAAATATGACTTAATATTCTGTTGTAAACACCATGACACATCAGTAAATTGAAAAAAATTGAGGTATAAGAACAAAAAACGAGGGATTCTCTATTTTTTCATTCAAAAGATCATGATATTTTTATCTGTTCATAGATGTCAAAAAGTCTTCAGAAGCATTATTTATATATAGTGCTTGTGTCCTTTTTGATTGATTAGCATATATTTCCTAAAAGCTCCTTTTCAAAGAGAGAGACATTAAAATTAATTAACATATAATAAGCATTCAACATTTGCTTTTAGGTACTGCAAATGGCAAATTAGGATTTTTAAGTAAGCTTAACAATTAGAATCGAGGAGATTTTTAAATGGCTTTTGAATTGGCTGCATTGCCTTATGATTACGACGCTCTTTCGCCCTATATGTCACGCGAAACGCTTGAATATCATCATGATAAGCATCACCTCACTTATCTTACCAATACCAACAACCTTATAAAAGACGCAGGCTTGGAAAATGAAAGCCTTGAAGAGATTGTTAAAAAAAGTTTTGGAAAAAATATTGGTTTGTTTAATAATGCAGCGCAATATTACAATCATAACCATTTTTGGAATTGGATGAAAAAAGATGGTGGTGGTCAAAAGCTGCCTGAAAAACTAGCAAAAGCTATCGAATCTGATCTAGGTGGCTATGACAAGTTCCGTGCTGATTTTATTGCTGCTGCTGGTGCCCAATTTGGCTCTGGGTGGGCATGGGTTGCTGTTAAAGATAGTAAGCTTGAAATTATGAAAACGCCTAATGGTGAGAATCCTTTGGTTCATGATGCTCAACCTATTCTAGGTGTGGACGTGTGGGAACATTCCTATTACATTGACTACCGCAATGCTCGTCCGAAATATCTTGAAGCTTTCGTGGATCATTTGATCAATTGGGATTATGTTTTAAAACTTTATGAAGATTGCGGATTGTAAGCTATCTAGATAATTTTTAAATGTCTATAAGTCCCTATAATCCAGTAAATTATAGGGACTTAAAAACGAAGATATTATAGATTAGCAACAGTTTTTTCCTGCTATCTTTAGAATATACGCATAGATATAAGCGACTTCTTCTAACTTTGAAAAACGTCCAGCCGCGCCAGCGTGCCCGGAGTCCATATTAATACGCAATAAAATTGCATTATCATCTGTTTTTAACGCGCGCAATTTTGCTACCCATTTTGCAGGTTCCCAGTAAGTTACACGTGGATCTGTTAATCCTGCGATCACAAGCATAGGAGGGTATTTTTGCGCCTTGACGTTATCATAGGGAGAATAAGAAGCTATAAGATTATAATCTTCTTGTGATTCAAGAGGATTTCCCCATTCGGGCCATTCAGGAGGTGTTAGAGGTAAAGAAGCATCGAGCATCGTTGTTAAAACATCAACAAAAGGAACATTGGCTATAATCCCAGCAAAATCCTGTGGTGCTATATTGGCAATAGCTCCCATCAACATTCCGCCAGCCGAACCACCATGCGCAATAAGCCGATCATGCGCTGTGAATTTATTGTTTACAAGATAGCGCCCACAAGCAATAAAATCGGTAAATGTATTATATTTTAAAAGATGTTTTCCTTTCTCATACCATTCAACCCCTTTTTCTTTGCCTCCACGAATATGAGCAATAGCATAAATAAAACCTCTATTTACAAGAGAGAGGACATTACTATTGAAACTGGCAGGAATAGAGATTCCATAAGCACCATAACCGTAAAGCAAACAAGGTGCACAACCATTAAGAGGTGTCGTTTTATGATAAAAAAGTGAGATAGGAATTTTTTCACCATCCTCTGCTGTGGCCATAATACGTCGCGTTATATAGTCATCTTTATTATGGCCAGAGGGAATTATTTGCGTCTTTAATAATATTCGTTTGCGACTTTTCATCTCATACTCAAATACTTGATCAGGCGTTGTCATAGATGAATAAGAAAAGCGAATGGACGGACTATTATATTCCGCTGCACCTTGTAGACCTAAAGAATAAGCCTCTTCATCAAAAGCAATGGAATGGATTTGTTTTGTTGTACGCTCCATAATTTTTATACGAGGAAGTCCTTCAAAGCGTTCGAGCCAAATGAGAAAGTCTTGATACGCATCATGGGATATGATCAAACATCCAAGCTGATGAGACACTAGTTCCGACCAATTTTCTGATTGCGGTGCTTCATGCGGCGCAACCATAATTTTAAAGTCCTTTGCGTCATCTAAATTGGTAAGGATATAAAAGACATCACCACCTTCTGTAAGGGAATATTCAACACCTTTTTGCCGTTTTCGTACACATTGAGGAATGGTAAGAGGCGCTTCAGCAGGAATTAACCAGACCTCTGACGTTTCATGATCATGAATATTAATATAAATAACATCATGAAGCTTAGAGCCACTTACATTTAAGAAAAAACCTGGATTATCTTCACGAAAAATAAGCTTATCTTGTGATTGATCCGTGTTTAAGCGATGATAATAAAGCTCTGAAGGCCGGTGGCTTTCATCCACTTTTGTATAGAAAAAACCTTCAGATTGAGCATCCCACACAATTTGTCCAGATGTATCAGTTATGGTGTCTGTAAAATCAGATAATGTGTCTAAATTACGAATTTTAGCTGTATAGAATTCTGATCCTTTATCGTCATAGGTCCATACAACATATCTATGATCAGGAGATTCTTGTACTGAACCCAAACTGAAATATTCTTTACCTTCAGCCAAAAGATCACCATTAAGATAAACATGTTTTTCTCCACCATTCCTTGGTGTCCGAAAATAATGTGGTTGTTGCCCTCCGGTAACATAAGAAAATCCGTAAGCAAAAGGTCCATTTTTTATAGGAACGGAACTATCATTCTCTTGGATCCTACTTTTCATTTCAGTAAAAAGCAAATCTCGTAATGGCTTTGTATCAGCCATTTGAGCCGCTTGATAAGAATTTTCTTTTTCGAGATGATGTCGAATATTGGGATCAAGACAGTTAGGATTTTTAAAAACATCTTGCCAGTTAGATGCACGTAGCCAATGATAGGGATCATCACGAAAAATACCGTGATATATTTCTTTATGAGTGATTCTAGATGCTTTGGGAGGAGTTGTAAAAGTGCGGGTCATACACAATCCTATATTTAAAATATGTTAATAGCTTCGTTTATATGTTAGAATCAAAATTATTGATGCAAGTGTAAAAATATAATTTCAACGCATTTGCAGAAATAGCGTCATGATCATTTTTACAATTAATATCCTTCTATTCATTAGTTGTCATAGCTATTGTTTTCTAAGGATAGAATGCCACTTTTATAATGGAAGTGACTGGTAAGACAATTAAGTTATGAGAGAAAGAATTGATTTTTTTTGAAACAGTATAAATATATAATTTTATAGAAAGGAATAAATATATCTAAAATATTTCCGTTATATCATAAAAAACAAAAAAGTATTCTATATCGCTTTAATGAATAGTTGTATATTCCAAATAGTGATATTTTGTCATATTTATAATAAAGTTTGTTTTTTGCTATAAATTTAATAAATATAAATCATAAAAATAAATC
>NZ_JAQITF010000030.1 GCF_028618665.1 Bartonella sp. AU16XJBT | reverse complement strand
TTCATTGTGCCCTCAAAGTGAGCAACAAAATGAACCACATCATCAGCATCACAGAAAAAATCGCCAATCGCGTAACAATTTTTTAATCTTTTGATGAGAATAATACTTATAAAATCTGAGAGAAAAGTGTAAACTATACTGTATACATCTGCTTTATTGGTTGCACAAATCATATCATTCCCCCGCTTTTGAAGATTTTACAATGACACTGTTAAATGACAATTATACGCTTCTTAATTTTAAGGTGCTGGATATGATATCATTTCGAGGATAAAGTAAAGCCTCTTATTCATAGAATAATCTGTTTTATTAGAACTGTTACATATTAGAGACAAGAAGAGACACTCCATTGATTGTCGCCTGATAAGAAGCCCAAAAAACAGATAAGAGTATAAAAACAGATTGAAGAAGCACCTCTCGACATATCTTACTAAAATTATAATAAAAAACGATATCTTTTATTATGTTTACGGTCTACTTCATTCGGAAGATTATCGCTCTCGTTATGCTGATAATTTATGCAAAGAATTGCCTCGTATTCCTTGCGTAAAAACGGCTGATGATTTTTGGAAGTTTGTAACAGCAGGGCGTGAGACTTAGTCATTTGCACGTAAATTATGAAGATGTAGAGCCTTATCCAGTCACATTTAAAAAAGGCAATCCAAAACAGACTGAGATCTCTAATCCTGAGAAATTTTACTACGTTACAGAAATGAAATTCGCAAAAGCAGGTAAAGAGAAAGATAAATCAACTGTCATTTATAACAGCAATATCACAATGACAGATATCCCTCTTGAAGCTTATAAGTATATCGTCAATGGCAAACCCGCTCTTGAATGGGTTATGGGGCGTCAATGTGTAAAGACTGATAAAAAGAGTGGTATTGTAAATGATGCCAATCGCTATGCTGTTGAAACCGTTGGCAACCCTGCCTACCCTCTAGAGTTATTTCAAAGGGTTATTACCGTAAGTTTAGAAACAATGAAAATCGTAAAAAACTTACCAAAATTAGAAATAAGAGAAACTGAATAACTTATAAAGCATGCTCACATAATGGGCATGTTAAACTCACAAGGGGTATAAGGTCTTATAACAGTCTATACCCCTTTATACATTGCTTACATACAATCTTTAAAAGGAGTGTTTATATGCGTTATTCTAAAAAGAAGAAACTTGCACTTTTAGATACTCTCATTTGGATTGCTTTAAGATTTATAAGAAATCCTCTCTTAAAGTGAATTAGATTTTTTTACATTGCCTTTAAGAGGTTATACCGTAATCTAAAATGAGTGCTTTATTGTTTTCAAAAGCTTTGTTTAAAGAGAGTTATATGTATTCATTTTGCTTATAGGTTTTGAAGGTTCCTAACACCCTCAAAACCCCTTCAAAACCCTCTTAAATATATATTATAGATTGTATTTACATGTTATATTTAATATAGGTTGTTTGCTTAAAACATTAACATATTGAAATATAATGACTTTTATTTTCGATTTAAAAATAAAATAATTAATAATAAAAGGAACCCTCAAAACCTTCAAAACCCTCGAAACTCATAACTATAATGATCTTGATAGCATCTCTTATGAGTTACAAGCTATCTTTTGAAAGGCTTTAAAGGTTCACATGCTTCCATAAAAGCACGTTGTAATCAATTCTCTAAATCATAAGGTTATCATTCAAAAAAACTGATAAAGTTCATAAAAAGGATTTTAATAACGTAATCAGTTTTTAATTTCATACGCTTTTCATAAGATACGCTTTAATTACTCACTTTTGTCGGTTCAATTTACTGACAGATAACTGACAAATATATATTATTGATTGTATTTAAGGTTATGCTATTGATAGAAGTTGTATCTTAAAAATACTAACATATTGATATATAATATTTTTAATTTTTTGTCATTCAAAAAAAATAATAGAGGGTCTAAAAAGAACTGACAAAACTGACACAACTGACAAAAGCCTATTAAAAGGGATTTTTCTAATCTCTATAATGATCAATCTTTCTTTAGATGTTTTCATAACAGCCTATAAATTACAATTATCCTATTTATCGTTTCTCTTATGAAAATGAAAAATGATGCGGTGGCTGTAAAGCATATAACAACTATAGAAAATGCGTAAAAACAGTAGCTTTGTTTAAATAAAGCAAAAATACAAATGAATGCGTTGGTTATAAAAACAGTTCCTATAAAAGCTGTTAAGTTACAAATGCGTTATAAACAAAAATTCACAAAAAAATTAAAATTCATTTAGTGAAAAAACTGATAGGTTATAAAGATAAAAATACGCATTATGAGAGCGTTTTTAAATATTATAAATGTATAGATTCAAAACATAACGCAATCGTTTCGTAAAGCCTATAATATAGCTTTAAAAGCATATAAATATAAAAGCAGAAATTCATAAGCATAAGATATTATCAATACACAACGTATTTAAAAAATACAAAAAAATATCAAAAAAGATATAATATTAATTGACAATAAATACGTATTTTGTTATATAAATAATCAAGTGATTAACAAACACTAAAACAGATAGCGAAAAGGTTACGATAAACCTAATCCTGTTATAAAAACTGACTATCTTTTATGCTTTTGTTAGCATATATGATGATTTTGTCGGGTGTAGCTATGCTATACAATACCCTTCGCGAGGGAAAAGCATAGCAACGGACTATCTGCCGTGTTTGTTAGCGCCCGACACCCTTATGGGCTGTTAATAACAAACTTTTTTACAGATAGGTTTTAATTATGACAAATATCTCAAAAAACACCCCCGTTCTCTCTAACATTTCAAATGAAATTGCATCTGTTAATCAACAAGAGCCTGCAAAAAAATACGAATTTACAAATGAAACGCGTGTATTTGGTAATCATACTCTTTATCGCATTAAAGCTTTAAGAGATTTTGATGATGTTAAAGCCGGTCAATTGGGCGGCTTTATTAAAGATGAAACTGATCTGTCTCATGATGGCAATTGCTGGGTTTATGATGATGCTATGGTTATGCAAGCAAGCGTTTCCGAAAATGCAAAAATACGCAATAATGCCTGTGTTGTGAATTATGCTAGGGTTTATGGGAATGCCGTGATTAGTGATAAGGCATGGGTTTTGAGTAATAAAGCACATGTTTATGACAATGCAATCATTAATGGCAATGCAAAAATTGGAGGCTATGTTTTTGGCAATGCCGTTGTGAGTGATAATGCCGTTATTACAGAGGGGGCTCTTATTTACGATAACGCCCGTGTTTATGAAAATGCTCATGTGAGTGGGCTTGTGTTTAATGATGCCCATGTCTATGGAAAATCACGCCTTGCTGCATGGTCAAAAGCTTATGGCAATGCTCATGTTTTTGATAAAGCTATAGTTTATGATGGGAGCAATATTTATGATAATGCCAAGGTTTCTGGCTCGGCGCGTGTTGGTCCCTTTGCAAAAATTCATGATAATGCTCATGTGAGTGGCAAGGCACAAATTTGCCAATTTACAACGATTTATGGCAATGCGGTGCTTAAAGAAAATAAGAAATTTTCTGAAGATGTCTGTGGTGCTGATCAGGCTATAAATAACGCTGCGTAAATAAGACACGGGCGTGGCGGGGGCGCCCCTCTTTAACCATCTCATTCTAAAATTTAAATCTTTTTATAAAGGAATTGTGCTATGCAAAAAAAGTTTGCACTCACAAATGAGACACGTGTATTTAATAATAAAACTCTTTATCGCATTAAGGCATTAAAAGACTTTTCTGATGTTAAAGCTGGTCAATTGGGCGGCTTTATTGAAAGTGAAGATAATCTCTCTCATGATGGCAACTGCTGGGTCTATGATAATGCTCTTGTTTTAAATCCAGCCCATATTTATGAAAATGCCAAGGTTTTTAATAACGCTATTATAATGGGTACTGTTTATGGCAATGCTCATATCTGTAATCGCGCCCGCGTTTATGCAAATGCTCATGTTTATGACAATGCGCATCTTTCTAATAATGCTTGGGTCTGTGGGCGGGTTTATGGCAATGCAAAATTATCAGGAAATGCGCGTATTTATAGCAATGCCGTGGTTTATGATCATGCTGTTATCAGTGGTGCTGCTAAAATTTATGGCAAGGTTTATGGCAAGGCTAGCGTGGGTGGGTATACTCAAGTCTACGGTTCTGTTTATGGCAATGCTAAAGTGACTGGTTATCACACCATTAGAGGTTTGGTGCATGGCAATGCAAGGTTAAAAAGAGATGGTTATTCATATGTCAAACAAAACTTTTACTATGCATATGGGATTCCTGAAGATTGTGAAATTTATGAAAATGATACCGTTGTAAAGATTAGTGAAAATAAAGCAGCGTAAATAAGACATGGGCGGTGCGGGGCGCCCCTCTTTAACCATCTCATTCTAAAATTTAATCTTCTTATAAAGGAATTGTGTTATGCAAAAAAAGTTTACACTCACAAATGAAACGCGTGTATTGGGTAATCATACTCTTTATCGTATCCAAGCATTAAAAGACTTTTCTGATATTAAAGCAGGTGCCTTGGGGGGCTTTATTGAAAAAGAAAGCAATCTTTCACATGATGGCAACTGCTGGGTTTATGATGATGCTCTTGTGTTTAAAAATGGTCATGTTTATGAAAACGCAAGGGTTTATAACAATGCTATCGTGGCTGGTTATATCTATGGGGATGCCCATGTGTATGGCAAGGCTATTATTTATGATAATGCCTATATTTATGACAATGCTAGGGTTTATGAAAACGCTCGTATAGCAAATGACGTACATGTTTATGAAAATGCTCATATCCATGGCATTGCTGTTATTCGTGAAAATGTCGGCGGGTCTACTAAAATAAAAACCTATATTGAACAGCTTTCCCCTTATAGCGAATTAGAGATTGTCTGGGTTTAATTAATAAAGCTGTGTAAATGAAAGTACAGGCGCGGTGGGGGCGCCTCCTTTCAATCCAATTTTTCCATTTCAAATTTTATCAAACGTTTATCACATTAGATTGTGAGGGTCCTCCTATGTGTAAAAAATACGAATTAACCAGTGAAATAAAAAAAATCAAACATGCTCTTACTCGCAATATTACAAGCCTTTATCGCATTCGTGCTTTAAGGGATTTTGATGATGTCAAGGCGGGGGATTTAGGTGGTTTTATTGAAAAGGAAGTTAACCTATCCCATGATGGCAATTGCTGGGTCTATGATGAGGCTTGTGTCTATGGTCATGCCCGTGTTTATGATGATGCAAAAATACGGCATTATTCTCAAGTCTGTGGTCTCGTTTATGGCAATGCTGAGGTCTATAGCAAGGCTTTTATCTCTCAATATGCAAAGATTTATGATCAGGCTTGTGTTTATGGGAGTGCTCATGTGTATGGCAATGTTTATGGCAATGCTCATGTGAGTGGTGCTGCCCGCGTTCTTGCTGATGCTCATATTTATGACCATGCCCATATTTCTTATGATGCTACGGTTTTTAGTTATGCACGCGTCTATGGTCATGCCAAGGTTTGTGGCTCTGCTTGCATTTATAGCCATGCGAAAATTTATAATTATGCTGTGATTAATGGTCGTGCAAAGATTTATGGCAAGGTCTATGGCAATGCGCGCGTGGGGGGCTCTTGTGAGATTTATGGCTCTGTTTATGGCAATGCAAAAATCTCACATTGTGCAACAATCTGGGGGCGTGCTTATGGCAATGCAACAATCAACACAAAAAGCAAAGCAAAGTTGGTTCCAAAAAATTATGAGGTTTATGAAAACAACAATGTTGTTAAGATTATTGATAAAACAGAATAAAAATAGGTATGGGAGCACCTTCTTGATGGCTATAAACGCATCATAAAAGAAAGAATTCATAAAAGAAAGCCGTGCCAACTGATATGACGCGGCTTTCAAATGTCTATCCTTATGAATCAACCCTAATTAAGGTAATAACGCGTATATACAAAACGTATTATATTACAAGCGCTCTATTAGAGATATGAAAACTTATCAAAAGGAATGTAAATGATGCGTATGATCTTTAATCACTCGTTTGAATGAGAGAGCCTATAAACGCTTTTCGTTTCTCTCAAACGTATTAATCATAACACCCTCATTTGTGAGGTGGTCTTTTGAAATAAAGCACATGATCAAAATGCTTCTTTTAAAACAAGCTCTCATAAAGACAATAAACAACCAAACAACCGCTTTTATCAAACGCAAGGCTTTAAAAACTGTTATAAACATCAGTTTCAAACGTTTAAACGTTCATGTAGAGAGGTTCTCATAAGCGTATTTTTACTTTTCTTTAAATGTAACTTTTTACAAATAAGCTGGCTTAATTTTGAGTTGGAAAAATCAACCAGCTCAAATTCGAGCTTGTTATCTTTAGAATAGAGCATTCTTTAAACAATGGCGTTTTGTCTAAAAATTTAGAAAAATTCCGTACCTTATGATGTTATAACGATTTTGCTATTCGCTTGCTTGCCTATATCATAAAGGCTTTCAATTTCATAAGATATGACGTTTTGAATTTCATATTTATTGTGATGATAGAGGCTGTACAATGCCTGCCTATCGTTTTCTAAATTTTTAGTAAGCGTTTTAAAAGCGATCTTATCCTTAATCCTTTTATGCAATCTTTATAAATTAAATCCATAAGCTTACGATAGTTTCAAACGACCACCCTCTAATAGGTAATAAAATATTGCTATAAGAGATATAGATTTTTGCTCCCCAATTTTGGGAAGCAATAATTTTGGTTTTTATACGATTAAACAATCCAATCTTTAAAACAAGCTGTGATCTTTAAACGTATGCGATTTATGTTATCGATAATTCCAAACGACTAAATTTTTAAACAATGCGATTTGTGCTGTGAAAAAACGTATCATAAAATTTATGAACTGTTATGAATGATATCTGCTTTTCATTTCATTTGAATGCAACCATGCGTTATAATATTTGCACCATGATTTGCTTTTTATGGTCTATTCATAGATGGCAATCTTATATAAAAAATAATCAAATGAATCACGTATAAAAGTGTGGATTCTTAAGTGGATTCATATAAAATAATTACACTCAACATATTGACTTTATTGTGTTTTTTGATATTATATCTTATATAACAGACACAAGGTGTGAAAGCGTTTTTCTATGGCGATAAACATTTTGACTAGCCGGTATTGGTCCGCCTGTCCTAACCCGAATATATTGACGCGTCATCAAAATACCTTTCCAGTGATACAAAAATTATAACTAACTTGACATTACATACTATGTGCACTACAATGCACCAATGGTAGCGATAATAAAAACAACAGATGAATTCGATGAATGGTTAGAAAAGCTTAAAGATAGAAAAGCTGCCGATATAATTCTTACAAGACTTCATAGAATTCGTTTAGGACTTTTGGGTGATGTTAAATTTTTTAATGGCATAGGTGAATTACGTATCCACTATGGTGCTGGTTACAGAATTTATTTCACAAAAAAAGGCGATAAAATCGTTATATTGCTTTGGGGTGGTAATAAATCCACACAATCTAATGATATTCAAAAAGCCTTATCTCTTTTAAAGGATCTTAAAAATGAAATTGAAAACCTTTAACTTTGAAAAACACCTCACAACTCCAGAATCTCAAGAATTCTTTTTAAATGAAGCCTTCAAAACTGGTGATGCTGCTCATATAGCCGATGCCATTGGTATCGTTGCTCGCTCTCAAAATATGCGCGCCTTAGCAAAAGAAACTAATCGCGAACGCAGTGGATTATATCGCTCCTTAAGTAAAACGGGTGACCCCAAGCTTTCTACCTTAGTTGCTGTCTTATCTGCCCTTAACTTACAACTCTCTGTACAATCTTCTACTTCATAAATTGAGAGGCGTTAATAGATACCTCCTCTCAATTTTAGTGATTGGTTACGAATTCAACGACGATACTTGCTTCACCGGCTTGTACCGTTTTGTCTGCTTTAGCATAGAGAGTAAGCTCTTTATCATAAGGAACAAACTCCTTTTGATTGGTAGGCTTAACCTCTTTAACTGCCTGTTGTTTGATTTCTGCTTCCCCAAACTCATTCCCGCCAGCAGTACTGCCTATTTTAACCTTCGTGTCCGAAAACGCCGTCTTAACAAACACCTTAATCGAAGTTATTAAAGCACCACGAGGCAAGATGCCTATTCTCATCGCGTTTTCTTTATCTTCATGGCTAAAATTAAGACGCAAAAAGCTTACCTGCTGCGTATGAAGGCTTCTTCCCTGCAATGGAGGTGGTAAATGATCTGCCATGTCTTATCCCCTTAATGATTTGTTACGAATTGAACGACCACAACACATTCACCAGCATCTGTGGTTTTATCTCGTGTTGCATAAAGGGTCATCTCTTTATCCTCTGGAGCAAAAACCTTTTGATCTGTTGGTGTAAAGTCTTGCGTTCCTTGGGCTTTGATATCTTTTTCCCCAAACTCATTGCCCCCATAGGTACTGCCAATCTTTAACTTCGCCTCAGAAAACGCTGTCTTCACAAACGTTTTAATGGAAGTAATTAAAGCTCCACGGGGTAATATCCCTACTTTCTCTGTAAGACGCTTCTCTTTATGTGAGATATTTAACCGCAAAAAGCTTACCTGTTGGGTGTGAAGATTTCTTCCCTGTAATAAAGGTGGTAAATGATCTGCCATGTCTTTTTTCCTCCCTACGATTAGTTATCTGGTTCACCACTGTAGGTAGGA
>NZ_JAQITF010000003.1 GCF_028618665.1 Bartonella sp. AU16XJBT | reverse complement strand
TATTTTAAAAAACGCTAAAATCCCATATTATAATAGGTTTTTAGAAATCTCTAAATCCCACAAAAAAACATAACATGACAAACAGCACAAGTGTTGGAGGGGCGCAATGTTAGAGTGTAAAGAGCCTGTTAGCTTAACATTCTTTTTTAAAATGATGAAGGCTGGAGTAGAGGGGCCAGTATATTGGTATTTTTCCACCATAACAAATGTTCTATAATCTTGTCACCATTGCAAATGTTATGGTGTTCAAACAAAGGATCTCATAGATTTGCGCTCTTTTCTTTGCGTGATAAGAAGAGTGCTAGGCAAAACAGTAAAAATGCAGCGATAGAAAATAGGAAGAATATGAAATATGTTTGGTTGAGGGAGAAGTATCCTTTTGTCAGTGTATGGAGCAAATAGCCAGCAAATACACCGCCCAAAGCACCACCTATTTGCTGTAATATGCGTGTGATCACCGCCGTATCTTTAACGTATAAACTGTTGACATATTGTATGGGGGCGGACAGACATACAATGGTGGTGATGCCAAGCCCTATACCCCTTAGTAAGAATCCCAGCCCATCCATGCTTATCGTATAGCCAAAGCATAATATACCAAAGCTTGATATCAGCAAACCAATTCCGATCATAAAAAAAGGGCGATTTTTCTTTCCATTTCTGGTAAATAAATTTCCTGCCGATCCATGCTCCCACGCCTTGTAGAGCAAGGAGGGCACCGATGAGGAGAAGGCTCTTTTCATGGGGCTCTTCCGCGAGTGCTAAGGGGAAATAAACAAGAAAGCTATAAAAAAGAAAGGAAGCAATAAGCCCCATGATCATGAGCAATGTGTAACGTACATTTGTAAATCCACTAAAGATGATTAATTTGTTTTTTGCTTTCTGATTAGAAACAATGAACAATATGAGAGAGATTACTGCTATCAGTGCTATGATAGAGAGGATGTTGTTGTTATTGATGTTTCTAGCTTCTGTGAGGTAAAAAAACGAAATAAGGGATAGGGAAAAGGTTAAAAATGCCAGTAAGTTAAATTTTGTTTTTTCTGTTTCGTTGGTTTTTAAATGTTTTGCTCCAATGGTGAGAGCCAAGAGAATAAGGGGAATATTGATAAAAAATAACAACCGCCAGGATACATACTGAGCAATTGAAGCGCCCACCAGTGGACCAAAGGCTGGAGCAAAAACCGTTGGTACGGCTATGGTTCCCATGGCTTGGCGCACCCGTGTCTGTCCAAATTGTAAGGCGATAATAGTTTGGCTTAGGGGCAATAAGAGACCTGTTCCAAAACCTTGAATGATACGGGCAGAGATAATGGTTTGAAAATTATAGCTTAATCCTACTCCCAATGATCCAAGCATAAAAATGCAGTTTGCAAGCAGCCAAGTTTTTTTGATTCCTATTCTCCCTTGCATAAAAGCGGCCATCAAAAGTCCGGGCACGGTGGCGAGAAAATAGGAGGTTACAATCCATTGTATATTATTTTCTCCCGCTGAAAAATAATGCGCAAGTCTGGGGAGGATGACATTAACAATGCTTCCATCGAGCAAGGGCAGTATACTGGAAATAATGACGGTATAAATGACATACTTTTCTGATTTGCTATAGGAATCTCTCTTTTGCATTCTTATGCCCCCTGCGGATGTTCTTTAAAATATTGACTCCCCATAAATCATAGGTTTTGAGAATGAACCCCTGTTTGTGAGGACTGTGATATCGGGGTGAATGTGATTGGAAGCGCTGATGATTTACCCAATGCTCCTCTCTCAATATTCTCCTTGCGTATCCCTCTTTCCCTCCCAAATGCAACTATTGTTTAAGCTGATCTTGGTGAGTTTAGCGAGGAGTCTGTTTGCTGTCAATTCTCTCTGCATGGGAGAAAAACAGATGTCTGCTCTGCTCCAAAGGTCAAATGGTTTGTCGTTTTTATTCAGTTTTACGAGCCTGTTTACATTCTGAGGTGAAATTATTGGGATTTACAAAAATATCAGGATTACCGGTCGCTGTTCGAAGTATGCAAAAAAACAGAAAATTAGCCGTCAACGAGAATCTCACCAACTCTATCGTTTGATTGGGGGGGGGACGGTATAAGCTTGAACAAGAGAAGTAAGGTGTAGTATTTCTGAGGTTGCATCACAAGAAATAAACACTTTGTTCTTTTAAATTTTTGAGTTTTTATACATAGTAACAATTGTATAAATGGCTTTAAGCAGTTTATAAGAAAAGTTATATCAAAGAGGCTTAATCAAAGAGAGCATTTTTTCAGGTTTGCTTTTTTTCCTTTTTCATGAAGAGCAGGAGAGAGAGAAGAGCAGCACTGAAAGAGGCAATACTCAACATTTGCCAAGCGGATAAACCAAAAACAGCTTTGTTGTATAAGAGAGAACCGAAGTAACTTCCTGCCATTCCTCCAAAAGCACTTGACAAACTCATGATGCCAAAAGCACTAGCAATAAGGCGTTCATCTATATTTGTGGCATCATAATCGAGGCGTATGCGCATGATGATTTCAGAAAAGGTAAAAAGGATGATTGCTAAGAAGAGGCACAGATAAGAATGATCAAGAGTGTGGAGAATAAAGAATGAGAGCCCAAAAAATACAAAAGATAATATTATAGGCATTTTAGAATTTTTCCTACAAGACCATCTTGAGATAGGTATTTGGAAAAAGATAACAATAAGGGCATTGAGGAGAAAAATGTATGAGGGGGCACTTCTCCCAAAAGTTTGGTCACCAAACAGAGGGATCGTGACTTCGAGTTGTATGTAGAGAAAGGTAAATAAAAACGTAAAAAATGTTACACGAAGCATCATCTTGTTGGTAAGCAGTTTTTGAAAATCAGAAAAATTTATTTTACTGAGTGTGCTGGTACCCGGACTTTCTTTTAATGTGCAGTTGAGAAGAAATAATAAAACAAAAATAAACCCAACGAGGCTAAATAATAGATGAGGATGAATTTTTAAAATGAGCATTCCAAGTAATGGGCCAATGGCTGTCCCTATGTTGGCAAAAATCGCTCTGGTGGCTAAAATATCAACTTTGTCAGCTGTCGAGACGTTTTTTACTAAAAAAGATTTTGCAGCAGGAAAATACATACTGCTTCCTAGTCCGATAAAGATGCAGGAGAGGAGCAGGATATAAAAATTATGCGTAAAACCAATGGTAAGATAACCTGGAATCCGCATTGCTAAACCCAAAAGCATGGTTTTTTTGATATGCACATAATCGGAAAGTATTCCTCCTAAAAGGGAGCCTGCTCTTTGGCACCAAAAAGCTGTTCCCATGATGCTACCTACTTCTATTGCACTGAGGGAATTCAATTTGCTTAAGTAGATCGCCAAAAAAGGAACGACCATAAAGACTCCAACATTGCTCAAAAGAGTGGTGATGAGAACAAGGTGTACGCTTGCCTTGAAACTGAGAATTTTACGTAACATTTAATTTTTCCACCACAATATTTATTTTATTTGCTTTAGAGGGTGTTTTTAATAACGCTGTTTTTGCAGCTATACCAATGGTAAATAAAATCCTGATACAGAGGTTGGTCCCATGAGGCTGAGAATTTTGTTCCTGTAAGATGTGAGGTGAGAGGGGGGCGTGTACTGTATATTTCTAAGTGTATATGCTTAAATGTTCCTGTTGTTTTGGCAGTGAGAAATTTTGACCTCTGTATTTTTTGAGTGCCTATTCTTTGCTAAAGCGTACAGATGGCTTTTCCCTTTTTGGAGATGCACATTCTAAAAATCCTTGGGAGATATTTTAAAAGGGAGATATTTTAAAAGCTTAGCAAAGTGCTTTACCAATTTGTCCTCTTGGCTCGCCTTGGATTTCTTTTAACAACTGCAAACCATACGTTTTGGATCCAATTCCATATGGCTCTTTAAGAAGGACAGGGTAGGAGAGGTCATGTTCTGCTTGGAAAGCGTCACGTTTAATAACAGTTGCTTGTCCTTTTATTGAGATCTTTTTCCAAAAAGATTTTTCTTAGCTGTGTTTTGTCTCTACAGATATTATTTGCATAAGCATTTGGGGTTTTACATTTAAAAGAGCAGAGACTTTGTTGACATTGGCTGCCCACGTATCTGTAAGGTTGATAATTTCCGCATGATTAAATGTATCGCATTCAATAGCAGTAAGATATTTGCTTTTTATATACCTCAGTTCATGAAAATACATCTCTTTATTGAGGGTAAGGAGATGTCATTGAATATCGAAATCTTCTTCTTCGATAAACCTAGCCAAATGTTAATGCTTTAACAAAGAAAAAATCCATTCTTTATTTTATCTTAATGAGAATTATTTTGTAAAAAAAGTTTCAAATACTGTTTATTTTTTATTCCATTCGAAATGCAACCATGGAAATGCACGTTGTACGCGTGCTAAGAAGAAAAAACTATGAAGGAAAGAACAATGAACTATAAGGATTTATCTGTGAAGCTATAATCTTAACTTATTTAATTTCCACTAAATCATCATTAGGGACTATAGGGTATTCAGATGTTTGGACAAAGAGATTTTATTTAGGGGATTTTATTTTTGCAGAGCTTGAAGATTGAATAAATTGAGCTTTACTCATAAAGCAAACATGGAAAAATTGAGATTTATTGATTATATCTTTTATCAGATAAGAGGATGAGAGTGATGATAAAAGGGCGTTTCTTTCAAAATTATAACGTGAATCAATAAACAATAAAACGCCAACACCATTTTCGCATTGATTGACTATAATGAGCTGAATATCCATAGCCGAAATATCGCTGCCTAGAAGATTCAAGGTCTTTGTGAAATCGTGTACAGAAATTGAAGTTCCCATGATATTATAAAAAGATGGTGTTCTTCCTTTGAGGTGTAAGTTATGTCCACGGTAACCACAGTTACATGATTGATGATAGACAATATGAACAACGTCACCTGTGGCGTGTTCAAGTAATGGTACATCATTAGGATAAAAAACGGATACGATTAATTCATCATTTTCAGGATTTGATTTTATTTGAATGTGATCATAAAGATGATAGATGTCACCTCCAAGTCCAGAACACTGGAATCCTATTGGACCAGTTTCTTGAGTGGTAAAGCTAAGAGGTTTTACCCTTAAGTCAGGGATTATATCTTTTATTTTCAAAAAAAATTCACCTTGAAAGGCTTCTTTCAAAATAGAATAGGTTTTTTAGAGATTTAAATTTTTGTTTCCGAGATATCGTAATAAGTTTATCCGCAAAACTTGGCAGGAAAATGATGGTGTCGATAGAAAATTCTTCGATAGCTGAGCTCAAAGTTTCAAGATCAATCATAGAGGCAAATGGATAATATGGTACTTTGAGAAGGCGACAAATTTCATGGGTAAATAAAAATCCCCCCCATAATCCTCCAGCTGTGAGACAATTTGCAACGGCGTTTACAGAGCAATCTTTAAAGACAGTTTCGAGCTTCTTTGCCGCAGAGTGTGTTACAAACTCATAATTGAGCCATTTATGGCGAAGTGTTTTGGGCACCCTTGTTGTGCCCCCAGTAGCAAAAATTATATGTGACATTGAAGTTCCTTATTTTTTTTAGTTTGCATGAGGCAAAGGCAAGAAGCAAAGGCGGAGACACCAACAATCATGCAAAAGGTGAAAGCGATATGCTGGTTGAAATGGCTGATGATCCATCCACTTGTCCATGAGCCGGCGGCTTGGCCAATATTTGAAACAACAAGAATATAACTAAAAAGAACACTGGAAGAGACGGATGCAGTTTTTTTCCCTGCTTGATAGTATATCTCTGGAATTATGACAGATTCATAGACACTGTAGGAAATTAACGCAGTCACAGCGGTAAAGACACTACCCATGAGGAAAAATGCAGCGAAAGTTCCCATAAGCCATAATAGGTAGAAAGTTGATTTATCAGAAAGGCTAAGATGTTTATTGATTATTCCCTGGCAGATACAAATGCTGATGCCAACAATTGAAAAGAAAATCCCACTATAAGGAGCGAGATTACTGTCAAATTTATTGAGGAGTGTTGTGGTGGTGATGAAAATTCCCATGAGGAATGTACAAAGAAAAGCCGTGACCAGCAAATAAGCAATAGAACGATTATGGATTATTGTTTTTAAAGAAGAAAGAAAAGGCTTCTTTGTTTTTTTATCCTTTTCAAGAGATAATGTTTTATGGGGGTAGTGATAAACAATTTGAATGGATAAAACACAAAGATACAAACCAATGAGTGCAAAAAAAGCCATGAGAAAAGCTGATGCGTTGTATTTTATGGCACTCATTGCAACGAGAGGGGCTATAACGACGGCAGCGTTTTGAAAAAAAGAATAGAGAGTTAATGCGCGTTTAAGAGTACTTCCATTGAGATGTTCTGATAAAATTTCTCTCAAAAATGGCTTTGAAATTGCTTTCGAAAAAGCCATTAAGGTAAAAAAGATCAACCATGCAGAAGGTGTAAGCGATAAGATAACGTACAGAAAAGCTATACTCCTTAAAATAAAGGCGGTAGCCATTAAAAGTTTACGCGAAAATCTTTCTAATAAACCCGTTGTGGTTACCATGAGAATGCTTTCAAGGATTACTGATCCAGCGAGATACAATGCAATATTGGCAGCAGTTATGAGAGAAGAGTTTCCAATCAGAGGCAGTACAAAGAAAAAGGAAGATTCAGAAAGAAAAACGGCGCTATAAATGAAACAAGTTATTTTATTTTTGCCCATGGAATTTCCATAGAAGTGTCGTTAAATGATCAAATACATTTTGTTGTATCTTTTTAGGGAGTTTTATGAGCTCTGTTTTTGCTGTACACATTTCGTTGAAATCGTATCCTTCCTGATTTACAAGCCAGTCCACTGCAAGAATATTGTTTTTTCTACGATATTTTTAGAAAGAGTAATCATTTTAGGATAGAATTTTTCCTTACCATAGGTGCTTATAAAAGTTTCTTTTGTCAGAATCGTATTTTTGCTGCCATGTGCAGCATTTCTAATAGTGTCGTTTCCTTGAGGTATGCGGAATTTCATAAAAACTAATTTTCTTGATAGGAATGAAATATGACAGAAGGGGGATCGAGAAAAATAGTGTTTAACTTTAACGCAAGCTGATCAAATAATATACATTTCGCACACGTTTGTGCGGTTGCATATTATACACCAAATCTCTCTACGGAAGACTTTATGGCATCATTTCATACTGGGGGACGTTGTAGCCTCAGATAGGAACATGACATAAAATCAAAAATTTTCCCTGATTGAGCAACAACATTGCGCCCTGATGTTCGCGCAACAATTGGGAAGAGCATTGAGATCTTGATCCCATATCTGCTTCTGATGATTTTGACTGTTCCTAATTTTCTTTGATCATCACTTAATACTCCACGTTTTTGTTTTTTCCCATTGCATTTCTTATGAGGAGTGTGCTCTCATCTTCATAGATTGTCAACATATGAATGAGATGAATGATTTTGTAAGTTTTTCATGAAATTATATTTTTTTAGTGGAAGGTTATGCATTTGCTTGAAGTATAGAAGAAAGACGATTGCATTAATTAATCTTCATTCAATTCTCTTTTGAGAGCATGCGCTGATATTTTCCCCCATGGCGTTGTAAAAATCCTCTCTCAACGAGGGTGCGTCGTAATCTGGCAAAATCTACAGTAAAGAGATTGCATATCTTGGAAACTTCTGTTTCACTATAGATTTTTTCCTTCTGAAAGGCTTCACCAATTTTTGATAGCATCTCTTCTGTTTCTAAATGGCGGTTGCTTAAATTTTCCCTGTTCCGCTCATTTTTACTTTCGAGCATTTTCCACGGTGTCTCTTCCGTTTGAAATCCTGCAGTTGTATTTTGAATAAGACCAAGATTCAAAAGACGATTGATCGATTTGTGAATAGTTTTGGCATCACAATCGACAGTTTTTAGGATATCAGAAAGATTTTTTGCACCAAGGATAATAGCAGCGTAAACAGCGCGCAGTGCTGGTGAAGTCATGGCAGAAATCAGTGAATTGGTCGTGTTGCGTTTGTGAAGTGTTTCTTGTCCCATGGGCAAAAGATCATTGCGAAGGGGCAGTTCATTGATCTCGATGAGTTCTGCTTGGAGCGATTGTGAGCGTACAATTTGCTCAGTAGGGGTGCGTTTGCGAATAATCCCCAGACCATTTTGGCGATATTTGTGATTTTCGGGAAGGGTTAAAGCTTCATAGGAGCCATCAAGGCGGTAGAGAATTTCTTCCCACAAAGGGGTTCTAACGCATCTAACCCGTTGAGCGCCATTAAGAGCAACGGTTGTTGTCATGGTTGGTTCATGCAAACAGAGATAACCACCAGCGGTGATGTGTTCCCAAAGGGTTATAACAAATCGTACATCATCTGCGGGCGTTCCAGCATCAAGCCAAGCAAAATCTATTGGTCCCCAAGATTTGAGAGTGCTTTCATCGAGAGAGAAGAAATTCTCATTCATAAATGTTACCATGTTTTTTTCAATACGCTCGTCTTGGAGTAGTTTTTGCCATGCTTCTTCGGCTGATTGGCCTTCTGCTGAAAAATCATCAATGGTGATAAGTCGAGGTTCGTAATTTTCAGGAATCCCTGAAGGATCAAGTAAAGCTGTACGTTCTTCCCAAGTGGAGGATTCTAAAAGTTTTTTATCTTGTTGCCATGCTTGTTTTGCTTTTTGCAGTGCTTTAGCAATCAAGCGCGTACTATCCCCCGCACCGATTTCAATGACTGTGCGTGGTCTTGCCATTTGAATGAGCGTGTAAAGAAGCTCAATACTGTTTTCTGTTCCCATACCGGGTCTTATCAGAGGCATCTTTTGATCCTTATCATTTTACCAAGCGTAGCATTCCTGCTTTGATGAAAAATGTTGTTGTTTGTTCTATGGGGTGTTGAAGATGTATTTCTGTTGTGGCTTTTTGTAAGAGAGGTTTGGTTTTTTCATTCAGCCGGATTGTGCGTCCATTAAGTTGATTAATGGCAAGGGACCCAAGAGAAGAATTGACAATACGACATGTTGACTCTCGTAAAAGCGCTGTTGCATGATCTTTTGAAAAGGCTTGTTGATCTGTTTGAATGAGACCGTGTCGTAGCAGTGATATCAAAAGATTGTCTGCGTCAAAAAGGCAACCATTGAGTTTGATTTCTTTCAAGGATTGGACAGAACAGCCCTCATGAAGCGCTGTAAAGGTTTCTACATCAAATCCACCAAAAGCTCTGCTTTTGATGGAAACAACGGTGATAGGTTGAAGTTGGCGTTTGCCAATGAGTGCCGGTTTATTTTTTATTATCTGTACATCTTTTTCCCATTGAACGTGTGCTAGGGAGTCTAATTTGCGTGGGTAAACGGTAAAAGAATTGATTGCTATGGGTGGTGTGGTTTTTTGTAAGGCAAGGGTGTGGATGTTTTCATTCAAATCATGTTGCAGGGTTTCTGCTAATTGCCATACATAACCGCCTGTTCCATGGTAAAAATTTAAGCCTATAGGATCTTGTTGCATGATGTTATCGGTTTTTTTTTGCTTTAAAATATCAAGTTTTGGCAATGATTGTTCGCTCCTCCACACGGGAGTGGTTTATTAAAATTATATTGGTTGTTATAAAGACGCATCGGAGATACAACGATTTGATCGGATGATAATTGTCATGTCATTTCTAGGGCATGTTTTTTAAGAGACAAGGTGGTAAAGTTTGTTAAGCATTCTCCCATTCCTTTTTTTGTACGGCACCGTTCACAATAAAACCTAATATGCCTGTGATCATGGTGGTAATGCCGATGATAAGGAGTGTGCTTTGGGTGTGGTGCACTTTTACAAAACCGGCTCCTAGAAAGCCAAGGCATACGGATGTCTGTATGATGAAGATATAGGCAGGCATTTGACTGTTTCGTTGTTCTTTGGGGATGGCTTTCATCATAAAACTTGCCATTAAGGCATTTTGCACACCATTGGCACTCCCAAGGATGAAAAATGATAGCATCATCAGCCATGTGAAGTTTGTTAAGGAAAAACAGAAAATTGCAAAGCCAATGGTTGCGGCAGCTAGTGATGCTCCAGCGGCATTGCCAAAATGGTGGAAAAGATTGGAGAAGCAGAGTGGACCAACCACTAAGCCTAGGCTTAGCATACTTGTGATCACCCCATAGGTTTCAGCACTTAAGTTCAGCTCGGTGCGGATGCGGACAATCGATAAGACGTTGAGGGCAGAGGTGAGGATAATCGTGATGATGAGGGGCGCAAGAGCATAGACGACATCTTTTTTGCGCAAGAGACCCGCTAAATCTAGTCCTTTTTTGGTTTGCTGCGATGTATCTGTCTTTTGTGTATGAATTTTTAAACTTTTAAAACAGAAGAGAGTGATAAATGTGGCAAAAAGAACCATGATTGATAATGCAAAGAGTCCTTTTTGTCCGTTTGATATTCCATACAATACACCTCCTAGCAGTGGTCCGGCAATATAGCCAAGATTACGCACTGTTTGGATAATGCGATTGATACGGTCTAATTGCTGTTCATTTTTTGCGAAGTCAGGTACCGCAACAAGAATAGCAGACCAAAAGATTGAACCAGCACAACCTAGTGCGAAAGAAAGGGCAATATAAAGCCAAAACTGGTTGGCGATTGCAGCTGTGGCTATGAAAAGCGCTTCAAACAATAAAACAACAGTGACTGTGTGTACTGGTTGGAAGTGATGCAAAAGACGTGGTGCAATGGGTCCGGCACAAATTCCTCCTATAAGCCCTGCAAAAAGCAGCATTGAAATGGAGGCTGTACTTTCTGCTAAGTGTAAAGCAAAAGTGACTTGAGCCGTTTCATCGGCAAAGCTGCTAAGAGACAAAACGAACAAAAGTCCCATATGGGCGAAAATTATAGATTTTTTCTTTGTCACAATGCCCCCCAAGATGCTAAAGCTTTTACGGCTTTTAAAATTTCCTCCTGCGCATATCTGTAGGATTTATCATTTAATTTTGCTAGATCTAATTTTTTTCCGGATGAAAGTTGGGAAAGG
Organism: Bartonella sp. AU16XJBT; assembly: GCF_028618665.1. Taxonomy (GTDB): domain Bacteria; phylum Pseudomonadota; class Alphaproteobacteria; order Rhizobiales; family Rhizobiaceae; genus Bartonella. The sequence goes on along the minus strand of NZ_JAQITF010000003.1, from coordinate 211,121 downwards.
AAGCTCTCTAAATGAGAGCTATACTCGAAACTGGCACAATGCCCATTTGCCGCGATGAGGAGTTCTTTTGTTTCTAGTAATGGTACCCATTGGAGGGTCGCGAGTGGGTGAAGAGTGATTTCACTTTCAATTTCGGAGACGTCAATAAGGGGACGACCGACACATAAACGCGAACTTGTATCGTTAATTAATTGAAAAACCAGCATATGGCGTTTTAAGGTACCATGTGCGATGGCAGAGTTTAGTGCGGAGTGCTGAAAAGCATTATCAGGGTTTAAATTTGCTCTTCCTGATGTGCGGATATCATGTCGCGTTCGATCATCAAGATGGAGTAAATGCGTGACATAATCTCTATGGTGTTGTGCATCGTGTGCTGTTTCCCAAAAAGCGACATTGATATTTACAGCAATCTTTTCTTCCGTTTCGGCAACATGGAAGGCATCATGGGGAAAATAGGCAACGCGGTCTGTCAGATTTTGCAGCGCAATTGCTGTTGTTTTATGTTGCTCATATTCAGGATATTTTAGCCCTTGGAGGTCTCTTCGTGTGCTAGGCCAAGCAAACATTGTTTTGCCATCCTGTAGCGTAAAACCAAAATTATGGGCGTGATCCACATGGACCCCAACATAGGTAGAAGCATATCGGCCTATGAAGCAGTCAATATCCACGCGTCCACCGGGTCTAAAACCTAAAGAATGTGCTAATTGATCTGCAAACTGTTTTGTTGCATCCCACAGTGCAGGGGTCGCAGCGTATAACCCATAATACATGACCGCCCATTCTTGCCCTTCGGCATATTGGTCAATGCGGGCAGTATATTCTTCTATAGTTCTATCCGTATCTAAAACAAGAAAGTTTGGAAGAGGATGTGGACTCCGTACTCCATTAACCACTGTTACTACTTCGGATTTAGGATTAAGAGCTAAGAGTTTATGAGGATGTAGAGCGTATTGTCTTAAAGCACTCAAAACATCCCTTTCATCGAAAGGGATGTGTGAAATTGATAATTCAGCTGCTTGCTTAGCCCAAATTTTTTGAGAAAAGCTCTCTGAAAATAACTGAAACATGCTATTAAATAAGCTTAATTTTTAAAGTTGGATGTATAAGAAGATTTGCATCAACAATACATCATTAAACTTCCAACAAACCATTCATATCAAGCTCATCTTGATAAACTTGAACATTGCTGCGCTGAGCATATTTACTATTCATCACAATTGGCACAACTTCCTCAGCAGCCAATTCAATAACATCTTCTACTTCATTAAGTGAAATATTCATATATTTCCCCCCTTATAGTTGATAAAAAAATCACTGATAACCAAAATAAAAAGATTACCATTCATTTCACCTTAGCATGGATTTTATTTTTATCAAATACAATGTTGATTGCAAAGAGCATTTTAAATAAGAGGGTTGAATTTTAGAGTGATCAAAAAAGTTTCACAAAAAAGCTGCACTATGCGTGCAGCTTTTTCTCGGTTTGCTTTAGAGGTAAAAGTCTTAAAACTTGAAAGTGTCCTTACGGCTTCTGTAACCATAATAACCACAAATACTGGAAACAAAAGCGCCTATCAGACTGCCTAAAAAGCCCCACCATCCCATCTTTGAGGCTGTGTTCGTCACTTTCGTGGCTGTGTTTTTTGCACCCTTGATCGTATCTTCAAGATTGTCAGAGAGACTTTCAGCTCGTTCTTCCAGCGCTTTTATCGCATTTTGCGTTTTTTCCTCTGCACTTTGATAAATATGAAGGGCACGGTTGGTTGCTGTTTGTGCATCTGCACGGGGCATGCCATCTTTTATGAGAGCATTGATGATATCGCCTCGATCAAACTTTGTCGTGAGATCTTCTACACGATCAGAAAGACGTTCACCAAGATTTTTTAAAGTCTGGCGGTAGTGAGAAGGGTCCTTTTTAAAAGCTGTTATCGCAGAACCAATATCATTGAGTGCTGCTTGATAAGATGTTTTTAAGCGCTCAGGGTTGAGAGCAGGTATATCGCTTTTATGGAGAAGGGTGCGCAATTCATTGCCAAGTTGGTCAAAATTGATGCCACCATCGCTGTTTTTTGTCAAAAACTTTGCAAAATCTTCACTGTTTAATTTTGTAAGCAGGGGGGAAATATTTGTTTTGAAACTGTCTATGGTCTTTTCGATCATGGAGCTGTTTTCTAGGGCTGTTTGAGCTCCTATTTTTGCTGTGCTTGAAACCACATGAATGGCTTGGAGGGTCATAAGAAGTGTTATGAGAGCCCAGGTTAAGAAACCATGAAGAACCCCAGCGGTTTCGGCAAAACGCCCAGCCACAAAGCCTCCCAAAGCAAGACTTATCAGCATAACGATAAGAGAGCCAATGCTAAAGGAGAGGAAAGAGCCTTCAAAAGGGGTTGAAGAGGTAAAATCCATTTGGCTCAATCCTAATGCTCCTACCAAAAAAGAGAGGCAGATTGAGGTTGCAAGAGCCGTTACCAGTCCGGCAAAAATGGCGGACCATGAAATGGGTGTTTGAAAAAAAGGATATTCTGTCTCTAGGGATGTCTGCCCTAGAAAATTCGTATCGAAAGGTGTGTTTTCAGGAATGCGGGTTTCCATGTTTTATCTCCTTGAATATGCTGGAGATACAATGCCTTATTGTCAATTATGTTCCAAAATAGATGGATAGGTGCTGAAAATGAATAGAAAAGGCGCTTTAACGTTTGTGTTATGTGAGGAAAAACGTTGGTATATAGACAATTCAAAAGTTCTAACTTATGCCTAAAGAAAGGCGTGTTTCTCCCTATGGTGTATATTATCATTGCATCTTTTACGGGAGAGAATAAATTTGAAAAATTGAATGCTGTCGTTTATTGGCCTCTAGCTTATAAAGTAAGTAGAATATATGCTTAGAATATTACTGTTTTTATGGGAGGAATGTTTTATAAAACAGAGCTAGAAAGTCAGGCGTTAGGGCAAAAATAGATATCAACTCAGAATATTATAAGAGCTTATGAATTAAGTTAAAGAAGAAAGCGTGTTAACTTTTTGTTCTATAATATTTGTCAATAAATGAGACGGTAATTTTTGTTATGTTTGTCTTAAATAAAAAGTTTTTATGAAATAAGTACAATATATTGGATATTGGGTTTTTTAGTGTTTTGCAGAAGTGTCATTATACTCTATGAGTTGATAGACTTAAACGCTTTACAATAATGATGTATGTTGATAGGGTTCTTTAAGCTATTGTTGTGTTACACGCTGTATTTATACCATAGTTTTTTTGGGGGTAGAGACGTCAGAGATTGTTTTTCTACTTTGCATTTTATCGATCAACTTTGATGAATCGTGTATAGAAAGTGGCATTATTGCTGTGGAGAGAGTGTGTGCTTTTGCTTATGATATTGATGAAAAAAGAAGCGGAAGATTACAGCAAAGTGTATGTTAAAGAAAAGCTTATTCATGGGGTAAATTTTTGCCTGTGAAGCATGTAGAATAAAATTTTATTGATTAAAAAATAATAGAAATTTAATTTGATAAAGTAAAATAATAACACTTTTAATTATGATTATTTATATATATAAGAAAAAGTGTAATTATATCTGTTATTTTTAATTGATTATATTCAATCTATAACTTTAAAAGTGTGACTTTATTTATGAATAGTAAATATACTTTGCAATTTATTATACTTATTGTGTGTTTATCGACAGGGGGATTGATCTCTACCGATATTTTTTTACCAGCACTGGCAGATATGCGTCAGTATTATCAAGTGACACAATCTCAAATTCAAAGTGCGGTGGCCGTTTTTTTGTTTGCATTGGCACTTGGACAGCTTATTTATGGACCGCTGAGTGATAATTTTGGGCGTAAAAAAACACTTCTGTTAGGCTTATTCTTGTGGTTATTTACGACAATTAGCGTAATTTATACAATTCATATTCAGGCTTTTCTTGTCTTACGTTTTTTGCAAGGGCTTGGAGCTTGTGCGGGGATTGTCTTAAGTCGCGCGATTATCAATGATTTATTGGATAAAAAAGCAGCAGGAAAACTTTATTTGATTGTTTTCCCTTTTATTGGAATGTCACCAGCACTTGCACCTTTTATTGGTGGTCTTTTGATACAAGTTTTTCATTGGCAGGCGACTTTTATCTTTTTAAGCTTTTTTATATCCTTGACTATTTTGCTGTGTTGTTTTGTGCTAACCGAAACTCTTCCTCCCCAAAAGAGACAGCCTTTTTCTCCAGTAGGATTTATGAAGGGATATTGGGGCGTTCTTAAAAATAAACAATTTATTTTTTATGCACTTATTCCGTGTTTTTCTTACGCTGCCTATTTTGCTTATATCGTGGAGTCGCCTTTTTTACTCACGACTTTGGGTTTATCGCCAATACATATTAGTTATAGCTATATTGGTGTCTCGTTGCCCTATATTTTAGGGAATTTTTTAGCGCGATGGTTTTTTGAACGCGAGTCTATGGAAAAGACTGTGGGGAGAGGGTATATTATTTTTGTTATAGGCGGTGTGCTTTTTGCTTTGCAAATGTATCTAAGTCCATGGCCTCTTGTGACAAGTTTTATGGCTATTGCTGTTCTTACTTTTGGCAATGGTTTTTTATTGCCGTTAGGGACAGCGCTGGCTATTTCATCGCATCCAAAAGCTGCGGGAGCGGCTTCTGGTGTTATGGGCTCTTTGCAATTAGGAAGTGCGGCACTCAGTGCAGCGGTTATCGGAAAAATCTCTGGTCATAGCCCACGGGCTATGGCAACTTTGTTAGCAGTGTGTTGCATGATTGGTTTTATCATTTATATTCAAAAAGCGCGTCATTTTATGACTTCAGAAGTAAGCTGAGTGAAATGATAGAGAGTATTATGCATAAATATTTCTGATGTTTTACACAAATGGGGACTTTCTCATTGAATGATTTTTTTTATTTAGTTGTTTGATTGAGAGGGGTTAAAATTGGTCATAAGCTTCGTTTGGATTTGACAAATTGGCTGTTATGGGAGGATTTTGTGGGTGTAGCGTTTCAACATACCCGTATTTTCATGACATTTGGGGGACAGCGTGTTGGCTCTAATGTATTTTTTGAAGCAAGGGAAGGAATTGATTAATTGAGTCTTCCTGTTGTTATTCTTTCTCCTGTAATGCCAATTTGGGATGGGGGTGCTTTTTGTTCTCCATTGACAAAGCTATGCGAGACAAAAGGGTTTCAAGTGACGCTGCTGGATACACTCTCGCTTTTTCCTAAGAGTGCTCATTTTCTCAATCATTCTGCTATCGAAACGGTATCTTTTATAATAGAAAAATTGGACAAGTATTTTAAAGAGCCTGCGGTGCTTGTGGGATTTTCGATGGCTGGCATGTTGGTACAAATATTGGTAGCACGGCTTTCCAATGTTCAAGCGGTACTTGCTGTCAATGCACCCGGTTATCCAGATAAGCTTTTGCAACAACGCCTTGGAGATATTTTGATTCACTTAGAAAATAATGATTTGTTGGGTGCTTTGGAAATGCTCAATGGTTTTATGCATCCTTCTGGCGTTGTGAAAAAAAGAGTTGCCTTGGAAATTCCACAAGATCAAAAAGGCCTGGCCATTGAACGAATGACAAGAGGATTTCAACTCTTATTGGCATTGGATGCTAGAGATGAGATTGTTAAGTATAAGGGAAAGTTTTTAGCGTTAGTGGGGGAAAAATCACAACTGGCAACGGTGGATAATCAAACAAAAAGCCAATGTGTTAATCATGAATATCGAATAATTTCTGGGGCTGGTACGCGTTTGTGGGATGATAATCCTGTTATGACGAATGCAATCGTTCGTGAATGGATGGAGGGATTATGAAAAAGAAAGTTCTTGTGTTCTCGAGTGATGGGCTGGGACCAGAAATCCGTGAGGGAGCGCGTTGAAGGTCTTAGAGCCCATGACTGTTGCCCATTGAATTCACTTATGGTGATATGGGGTGGAAATGTTGCAAGCAGGAAGGGGCTTGTCTTCTTCAAGTGGCTTGGTAAAAAACTCCTGAATGCGATGCTCTTTTTCTTGGTGCTGTAACAGATCAAGGAGAGGCAGAAAAAGAACTTGGCTCCTCATTTAAGAGAGCGTCAGTCTTCATATCTTTCTCCTGTTCTTCTCTGGTGCCAAAAGTTAGGTCTGTTTGCGGATAGACGTCCCGTAAGATCCCTCATTGGTTTTCAGCAGCCTTTTATTTTTATATTATCAGCGAAAATACTGAAGGTTTATGCTCGATTGGATTTTCGTGGTAACACTTTTCTAGCGCTCAATGTTGCAATGGATTTTGCTATTTAGAGAAGGATAAGATATATGCATCATACAATGTTGTTTTTGTCTATTATGAGAAGTATTTTTACTTCTTATCTCTAGTGGCTTTTATCTCTATGTTCATTTCTGCTTTTGATGTGCAAATGAATGGCTTTGGTTGATTCAATATAAGAAGATTTAAGATAAAAGAAATTTGACTGTATTTGGCTCTTCCATCTAAGATGAGCAAAAAAGATTAATGGTCGTTATAAATGAATATGTTATCTTTTATTTAAGAGCATATGAAAGTAATCTAGAAACTATGTGTTTCTTAAACTTTGTAAATAATCGATATTCTTTGTAAATTAGAAAGAGTTGTTGTGAAAAGACAAGAAGCAGTGTCATTGATAGAAAAGCTTTGCAAATTTTATTGAAAAATATGTCCGTGAAGCGTTGATTGCAAATCTGTGCCGTTCAGTTATCTGGTCATAAATTGCTGTAAAGAGCTCATAAAGTTTTTCCTTTATGCTTTTGTTTAGATTACACGATAGTTACGTGTTTGCTTCAAGGCGAGATATTTCTCAATTTGATAACAGGAACAGTTCTTTTTTCTGTAAGATGCGAAGATTTAAGAAGTGATCGTTTTGCGCTTTTATTTTCGATTGATCATTATGTGGGAATTTGTGTGGAAAATATTTGATGCGGCGTGTTTTTGGATGTTGTCAAAAACATTTTATGCGTGTGTGAGGAGAAATAAAAATGGGTCTTGATTGTTGATTAAGAGTGTTGATGTTGTGGATGAACAAATTTTTGACGCAATTCTTAGTATCTAAATGGCAAGTTCATTGCATTTTTTCAACGGTTCGCGTCCTATTTGTTGTGATACGAGGTGGTCTTTTAAAGCGAAAAAGGAAGGGCTTTTATGTATCGGATTGATTACAACAGTTATCGTTCTGTCAAGAGTTTTAATCGTCGCGTTCGTTTTCTTGTCATGCATTATACATCTCTTAATTTTAATGCCTCGGTTATGGCCCTTACAGGGGAAAAGGTTAGTGCACACTATCTTGTTCCTGATCCTTCAGAGCAGACATATCGTGAGGCTGGATTTAAGGATATGCGTATTTTTAATCTGGTTGATGAAAATGAGCGTGCTTGGCATGCGGGTGTGAGTTCATGGGCTGGGCACAGTCATCTCAATGATGCATCTATTGGGATTGAAATCGTTAATTTAGCGACCGGTCATTCTGATGCTTCAGAAGAGACCGTTGAGTTAGTGGATCATCATAGCGAGGCGTTTAGCTTTCCCCCTTATAATCCAATACAAATTGATGCCGTTAAAGAGCTTGCATTGAATATTCTTCAACGCTATCCCGATATTATGCCAACGGATGTGGTGGGGCATAGTGATATTGCCATTGGGAGAAAAAGTGATCCGGGAGCAGCTTTTCCATGGAAAGAACTTTATAGGGCAGGTATAGGGGCATGGTATGATGATGAACTAAAGAGCCATTATCAAGAACAATTCTCTAAGAGTTTTCCCTCCAAAGAGGAGGTTTTGGCGAAGCTAAAATGTTATGGCTATGATACTTCAGCTGCATGTACTGAAATAGGATACAAAAATTTGATCCGAGCTTTTCAACTTCATTTTCGTCAAGAAAATTATGATGGGATTCTCGATGTTGAAACAGTGGCAATTCTTTATGCATTGGTTGATAAATATTTTCCGTAAATTCAATGTTTTTTAATTGAAAATATGGTTAGGATTACGTTTGAGCGTTTTTTTTCTTAAGAGAGCTTGCTTTTTGCTGGTTGGCTTTATGTAAAAAAGAGCATTTATTGTTTTAAAATCATAAGGCGTTTTATGGAAATATAACTCTATAGAAAACTTTATGATTTGCAGAGATTAAGCCTTGTTGTTTCTTTGTCTTATATTCTGCTTCCTTTAAAAACGTGCAAAGTTAAGGTGTTGAGTATAATGGAGGCATGCTGCCATGCAAGATAGAATGCCTCAAACAAAATAGACTTTTAGTGTATGTTTACCTGTTCGTTTTAAAAAATATTTTTCAGTGTGTGTCACACGCACAGATTTTACAAGCGCCTTCGTAAAGATTATAAAATTTTTTGTAAAGTGTGTTGTCTCTTGTGCCTCATCATCCTTATGTTTCATAAGAGAGCAAGTCGGCACTGTTATACATTTTGCTTGCTTTCAATATCACACGATAGCCTTTGATACTTGAAATGATTCACCGGCATTTGTTGTTCTTTCTTGTATAACTTTTATCCATATGCCCACCGGCTTGTGATGTGCAAGCAAGTGGTTTTGATTGATTCAACAGAGAGAAAAGTGAAATGAGAAAATCTTACGGTATTAAAGGGTCTCAATCAAGTTGAATAATGATGAATTGTCGTTATGAATCAATATTCTATTTTGTTTCAATGTCTTATTCTATGATGCTGTAAAACACTGTCATTGAAGATGGTGATACATGGACATAAAGAGTACAACATTTAATTTAAGCATTTTAAAAATAGAATGCCAAATATTCAGGGGGGGGATTTGTCTGTAGAGCTTTGTGCAAGTGAATCATAAGTAATCAGCTAAGTGGTCTTCCTAAAGCAATCGGATTGTTTACAAACTAATGCGGTTAGGGATCTTCATTCTTTGAGGGGGATGATGTCCCTTGTTCAGTGCGGTTAAACTGAATATTCAGAGGAGGACTTATCTGAGAGATTATGCCTTAAATTACAAAGGTTAGGTGTTAAATTACAAAAAGAGAGATCAATAGGGTAATAAAGCAAGAGGGCACGCTTTAAAGAGCAGGGAAGAGATTGTTTGAATTGATGGGTAACGCCGTGCGAAGTTGTTTTATCAAGCTCATAAGGTTAACTTTTCTTGAGAATATTTTTGTGAAACTAAGTCGTTTTTGTCAGAAAGATAAGAAAATACGTATCAGAAAAGGCTGCTCATGATATTTGGTTTCAAAAATAAAAACTGGCAACGTATGTTGCCAGTTTTTCAAAGCTGTAGCTGAATAAAATTAGAATGAACGCTGTAAACGGATCATACCTTGGAAAGCACTTTTTCCATTAAAGAAATGTTTTTCATTATCATTTGTATCCTTTATAAGGCGGTCATCGTTCCAAGAAACATAGGTCAACTCAGGGGTAATCACAAGTCCTGGAACCAGCGTGTATGCAATATTGACAGACGTTGCAAAGGTTTTTACAGCACTATAAGAAATTTGAGCATTTAAATCTGCCTTTGGCGTGAGTTTGTAAGTAGCACCCGCCCAAGCAGCCCATTTACCGCCCCAGTTTGCGTAGATCGTTGTGCTTTTTCGTGATAACTCATCATCTGCGTTTACTGTGTAGTAATCAGAACCATTTTTATAGCCAGCCATTACCCATAGGTTGAAACGATCGTTAACATTGAAATCTGCACGTACTTTTCCAGCCCACTTTTTGTAGTAAGCATCATAGGCAGCAACGGCTGAAAAACCACCCCATTTTTGCATAAACTTTATACCCAAAACCACATTGGGGGTGTAATTCTTAATTGCTTTACTTGGACGAGTATCTTTCGTGATAGGAATAAGTTTTCCATCTTTTTCAATATAGTCTCCTTGCAAGTCTCTTTCCTCTGCTACGCCAGGAAGAGGATCTGTATTATTGCCGACTTCAACGCCGATAATAGCGGAAAAACCGGCATCACCATTAAAGGTGTAGGAAATAAAATTGGTGCGAGTTGTGCCGGCAGGCGCTATGCTGTCATCATTGAGAACATTTCCATAACCACCAGTCCAGCTGTTGAAAATGGTATCGTCAAGACCTACACGAAAACCACCCAATTCAATGTACGCGGCTGCAAGTCTTGCACCAGCGTTATCTTTACCATTACTCCAGTTTGAATAAATTCTTGCATATGAGCGAAGGGTTCCCATTTCTGTTTCAGAAGCGGCTTGAAAAACAAGGGTAAGCCGTGATGACGAGCCATAGGTCTTTCTTTTATTTTTTAGTTCAGTTTCGGTGGTTGCATCGATATTATCACCGCCGATAAAATCAGCACGGACATTTCCTGACAAACGCATGCAGGTTTCTGTTCCAGGGATATAGAAATATCCTTTTCCGTAGGCATCACAAACGCGAATATATTCTACAGGCTCAGGTTCAGCAACAACTGTTGAAGCAGCATGTGCTCCAGAAATTGCTAAAAAAGCTGCTGTAGAGCTTAAAAAGAGGGATTTAATATTCATATGGGATCTCCGAGGTCCGTTTAATCTTCTTCTAAGAAATATCACTTGCCTAATGCGTCAAAGACAAAGACATAAGTAAAATACGCGGTACTTATCATTCTAGCTATACTAATCTTTTTAGAGTTTCAAATATGAAATGAACTTTTTGTAATGTATCCATGTACTATTCGAGAAGATGTGGTAAAAAAGACACGGTTTTTGTTTTATTAACTTTTGGTTCCTATGGAGTCAATAAAGGAAAAAAATTTCAGATATTTGGGAAAAAAATCGAAAATGTCTTGAACTTTCTATTGATACCCTTTATGCAATTCCTTGGAGAGGTGGCCGAGTGGTCGAAGGCGCTCCCCTGCTAAGGGAGTAGGGCTCAAAAGGCTCTCGAGAGTTCGAATCTCTTCCTCTCCGCCATTATTCAATAAAATTAGTGTATTATATAAAAGTTCGGGAATTTTAAGTCCTTTGATTCTTTTAACTTGTTTTTCTATCTATCTTCTCTCAATTTTTTATCGTTTTTTGGTTAGCTTTTATTGCTAGATGCTTTCTATCCGCTGTTTTGGTGTAAAATGATGCTATTTTATCTTCAGTTCAGCCAAACAGTGCTTTTATACGCAAAATCTTAGCGCTTACATTAGCAGCGCGTATTGATGCTCATTTTCTTAATCCTTGTTTCTTAATCTTTGTGTTGATTTTTTTATACCTGTTGCCTTCCATATTTTATGAAACAAGTGACAGAAACTTCTTTGTAATGTTGGAAATTAAAGCAAAACCAATAGGGGGTGTTTCAAACGCAATCGGTTTTATGAAAATCGCTATGCCAATTTATATTAATGGGCGTTTGTCCGGTTGTGAAAAAAATGTTGCAAGAAAGTCAAAGGGCTTATTTCAAAATTTTGAATGCTTTTGTTGATAAAGGAAGGCGAAGCTTTGTTGTTGCATTGATGTTTCATATTTTTAAACGAAGGATTGTTTACGGATTTTTATGAATATAGGAAGCTGCACGAACACTTATAAGAATAAGTAGGCGTAAAGTTAGATGTGTTAGGGATGTTGTTTCACAAAGTGTTTTATATCCCTATATTTTCCCAATCTATTGAAGGCATATTTGTTGTTTTATGACGTTGTTTGCTAAGCTTTTGCTTTTTCTATGGCGTGTCAATCAATATCGACTTCTAACACAGCAGTATATGTAAGCTAAATATTTAAGACGGTTTACTGCTTTAACCATTGTATCGGCTTTTGTAAGTCAAATAGGGGAGAAAATATTGTAACTTGTTAGAGAATGATTTCTAAAAATGGGAGGATTATTTCATTTAAAAAAAATATCAAAGCGAAAAAGATAGAAATCAGTTCCCATTTTATCATCACTCATCACCTTATGAATTCAGCTTTACAGCTTTCACAAATCTTTAGCAGTTGAGTCTGTTAAATAATGGAGATTATGGGGCTCATACTTTTGTCTATCCCGTTTGGGATTACGTCCTTAATGTAAAAAAGAATGTTCTAAACAGAATATACGCGTGTTGCCAATTTATGCGCTGGTTTTAAAGAAATATCTTTCAACACTCCCAAGCTTATTTTGCAATGGTGTTCGTGAATGGTATAAAATGCAAAAGCTCCTGTGAATAATATAAAGCTTACAGAGCACATCATTTTTATGCTTATGAAAAAGCAAGGCGGCATATTAAAGGCGGCATATTATATACTTGTTTCTATGTTGTAATAGCCCTTGACTATGAACGTTCATAAGAGGCTTCTTTCCTTTCTAAAGCGGTTTTACTCATATGGCTCTTTCCACTTATGGCGTGCAAGCAAATGATTTTGATCGATTCAAAATGAAACAGATTTTAAAAAATCTGACGATATTCGGGTTTTGTGAGTTATTATTATAAATTATTGCTTTATGGATACGTTGTCTGTTGAAAGCGAGATGTTTCAAGAGTCTAAAGAAGCCCAGATCTCTTTTAGGACAAAATCTTTGAGAAAAAAGATTTGCATGTGATAATTTTATCGTTTTTCTCTTATCAAGATTTTTGAGAGTGTTTCATCCATCTCATGATGACCAAACCACACATGAAAAAAGTAAGGGTTGGTAAGATGAGGTAATAAGAGGGTGGAACTTTTGCAGGAAGAAAAGAAATAATACTTAATACGGTAATTGAAAATATTCTTCCGCTAAAAGATACAGCACCGACAACACCGGAAATATGTTGTGTTTGTGTTTGGTTTAGTTCTGAGAAAAATAAGCTTTTTGCCCCTATGGGTACAGTGCAAATAAATCCATGGATTAAAGAGAAGGCAATGACGGAGGCAGCCGTTTGATTGTTATGGACTAAAAAATAGAGCGCTATGCACATCAGCGCAGAAAAGAAAGAGAAGTACTTTATAGAATTCTTATATTTTTTATCAAGAACATGATATTTCGACATCAGTAAATTTGAAAAATATTGCGCTGAAAAAGCTCCAATATGACAGCACATCAAAACGAACATTTGTGAACCGTTGAGGTGATCGATTTTTCCACCTGAAAGTATGATCGGTTGCCAGAAATGATAAATAATCTGAATACCCGCGCTAAAAAGACACATGAGGAAAATAAACCATGCTCCGCCTACAGTGTTTTGAAAGATCCAGAGTGTTTCCTTAGCATTTTGCAAGATTGTCTTTGTTTTGTGTGTTTCAATCACCGATTTCTTTTCTTCCGGAACAATAAGGAAGACCAAGAAAATAAATCCCATCATGAGGCATGAAATGATATATCCCATAAAATATTGCCCAGAGTAATAAATCGTTCCAATGCCTACAATTCCACTGAGAATACTTCCGAAAGAATTAACTTGGTGATAAAGATGCGCATAATGCGAAAAGTGATCGTGTTTATCGCCAAGAGAATGGTAAATCCATCCATCAATGGCGCTGACAATGATGCAAATGCCTGCTGCATAAAGAATTTCTGCAATAATAAGTGCTGTCATATTGGGGGCTTTAAGGCAGAGAAGATAAAACACTCCCGTCATAAAGACGCCAGCTATAACGGAATATTTACGCCGATATCTGTCCGCTAAAACAGCGCAAGGAAAATCAAGCAGCAGAATAGTTGTGGAAAAGACAACCTGAAGTAGCGCTAATTGCGCGAGACTAACCCCCATAGACATTAAAAAAATCGCATTGTAGACACCAATGAGCATGCGTACTGCATTATAAGCGCCATAGGTAAAAGCAAGGGTGCGTGGTCTGTTCATTGTGTTGTTCCATAGACTGTACAATGAGAATTTGCACTGAAGAGAACATTTTTCTGTGAAAAGGTAGCGGTTTCATATCCCCATTCAGAGATCCGTGGAAAGTTGTTTTTTATAACCACTCCAAAATTTAAAAGGCACCTTGGTCCATATGGGGACTCAAAGCGTATTAATGAGAGGGAATGATGCGACTTTAAAGTGGTTATGAAGATCAACATAAGCCTCATAAATGAGATCATCATTTTTTGAGAGAAATGGCTTGTGGGTTTGTTGCTTCCATAGCAACCATTTTGTCTAGATCTGTAAAATAAATCCAGGATGGTAAGATCATTGACACAATCAGAATTTATAGAGGTCTGTTTATTTTTTACACACCATTCACTGATCCATTCTCTTTGCTGATCCGGTGAAAGAGCAGAAATGATCCATAAATCGGTTTTGGGTAATTTTTTGCTCTCTTTTTTTATAATCATCAACATTTGTAATCCCCCCATTTCTCTCTGTCGGCTTCTCTGTATCAATTTACGTCTAAAAAGTTGTTTTGAGACCTCATCTTTACTTTATTTATTAAAAATTATCTTGCAAGGTTCGTTATTTTGATCACATCATTACGATTAAGAATTAAATTTCTGATATAAGAGGAGGGGGCATGATGCATCGTCACTCAATACATAAATCTCACTCTATCCTGAAATGACGATTTCCTTTTGCAAAACATATTTTGAATGGAAGTTCGATAAGTATTCCTTCGATCATAGCGCCCTAAAAGAGTGCTTATTGAAGATATTCTTTAGATATTACAGACAGGACAAGAAAATAGTTCAAAACAAAAAAATCAGATGTGCGATTAAAGTTTTCATCTAATGGTGAATTTTAAACTTTATCTATTATCTTTTTTGTGATCCCCTGCGCTGTAGAAAGATCAAATTTCCTCAATCTATGTCTCTAATTTATCTCATTGATCATAAACATTTTTTAGCTGCTCCAAAACGGCATTTTTTTTACGAATAATAATATATACTGTCTCTTAAATTATAACCTTGCTCATTATTTGTCCCCGCTGATTAAATCAATTTTTCTCTAAAAACGCCGCTTGAGAAAAATGCATCCTATCAGTTTAATATTCTATGATATTTTTAAGGAAGATAACATAAAATAGACTCTAAAAAATCAATAAATTTAAATTTTTGTAAAAAACACAATTTTTGCGGCTGCTGATAAAAAACAAATTTCTATTAAAAGTAACTTTTATATCATTCAATATCATTGATTGTTTTTATCCGTTTTTGTGTATGCCTCATTTCATGAGGAGGAGCATACTTATTAATCAAAATATTATTTTTGATTGTCTTTCAATAGTATATTAAATTCTTTTTAATTCACGTATAAAGTCATTAATTTTCTCCCATAAAGATGTAAAGCTAAACAGAAAAGTTTACAACTAATACATTGAATAAATTAATTTTTATAGCTTTATTCTGTCTGTAGAATGTTTCATTAGTGTATAATCTATCCCTTTTTATTTTTATCGTAGATTATCCTAAATGGATTGAATAAATTTCAAGACGAATCTTTTGATGAGAATTTAGGTATTTATTTTAAGGTATTTTGTACGAGAAAATAGAAAAATGTTTACAAAAAAAATTCTGTTGAGAGAAGGCTTATTGCTTATCATATTTTTGCACGCCTATCTTGTGTCTGCCTCATATGGCTATACGGGTGTGGAGAAATTATTCTGCTCTAAAGTGGTTAAGGAACGGGATGATGCTGTTCAGATGTTGGATTCAGTCGAGTTTGAAAAAGCTAATGCCGAACGGGGATGGAACGATACAATGAAGTTATTAGGGGTAGCGGTAGAGGATTTGGAGAGAATAGCTTTTGAACAGCAGGAACTCTATTTGTCATTGATGAAAAATATGCCAAACAACAAACAACTTAATTCTAAATATGAGATAACTCAAAAGCGAAACGCTGCAGTTTTTGAGCGGATCGGGACATTTTTTACGCTATTTGAACATGTTAAGAAAAGAACAGAAGCCTTTCGAGAGTTAGACAAAGCCAATAAGCTTAAAGATCAGTCTCAGTCATTACATATTTTAGAAGTAATTTCTAAACATCAGGGACATGTTGATGGACTCAATAAAGAACTTGAAAGGCTCAATCACGAAGTTGATCGTTTAAATAACAGGCTTCAAAATCTGAAGAAAATATCGCGATAAAGAAACAGAAAGTTGTTCATTGATGCAAACGGGGAGAAATGCATGAGATAATGAATAACGATTTCATTGAAAAAGGAGCGAACGGTGGGATTTGCAATCGTACTCATTATATCCGTTACGGTTATTATAGGGACTCTTTGTTTTTTGTGTAACAGGAACTGTGAAAGAGCGGAAAGAGAGAGATGGAAAAGAGATGAAAACGCGCGAGAAATACGCTTTGAAAATGAAGAATAAAATGAGACCAGTATGACAATACAAGAAACACAACCATTGCATGAGACACTTTAAAAACAAGATAATAAGATTTCGGAAGTTTCTTCAGCATCTGACAAAGAATCTAAAGTTTTAGCGTTTAAAGAAGCTATGGTGCTTTCATCGAAGGACTATAAGATAATCTTCTGCATATTTATTATCAGTTTGGCAGTGGACTCTGTTATCCAAACGTTAGATGAGGTTATTACCCAAATATTGGATGAGTCCCTTATCCAAGTATTGGATGGGGTCAGAGAGTTTGATATTCTTACTTTTATCTGTATCTTGAGCCTATTTATGTTGATCTTTTGTTGTATAGCTATTCCGATTATTTTAATTTTACACATACGATTGACGAAGAAATTGAAAAAAGCACTTCAGCAATTAGAAGACACTTTTCAGCAGCGAGATAAAGCTTTTGCAGCACAAAAATGGAGAGCAAAATAATGACTCTTATGATATTGTTTGTTTTCATAAGTACAATTATTAGTTGTCTTTTTCATATAGCAATCATTATGCTTGGTTATTCTTATACGAAGCGTTCGAAATTGTATAAAAAGGTCGTTGCAGAATTAGAAAAAGTAATTAAAGAACGAGATGCGGCAATCGAGGGGTTATTGGAGAAAGAACAATAAAAGCGGCATAATGCTTTGAATTTTTTATGGTACTCGTTTTAAAACATGGAGATGTGTCATACTGATGATTAAATAGATTGTTTCATGTTTTAGATAAAACAAAAAAAGAAGGTTCAAAAAACAGAACTTAGATGTGTGATTAAAAATTTTTTATGACGGATGAGAGTGTACTCTATATTTTTGCGTTTTTTTTGATTCATGGTGGTGTAAAAAATAAACTCTCCTCATATCATTAGGAATAAATTATTTTGAGTTTGCTACTAAAGAACATTTTTTACGCGTAAACATGTATGTGTATATATTTTTTAAATGTATTTCCGCTCTATTCTCTTCTGCTTTCTCATTGAATATTTTTTGAAAAGTGATTTCAGGGAAGAGAAATTTTCTTGTTCGTTATTGTCTCATATAATCCATTTTCTTTTAACTTTTATGGTGCAGCATTTTGTGCTGATTTTCCAATTTGATTGGATTTGAGATTTAATGCGTTGGGGTATTTTTTTGAATGATAAATAACAGAGCGTAAAAAAATTTTTCTCTCATAAATCATGATATTGATTATAAACTCTAATACATGAGCACATTGAAGGATTGTCTCTTTGTTGGGAGGAGCGAGATAATGATCATTAGACTTTATGATCGAGAGGCTTTTGTCTTGATTTAATAGGTTTTGTAAGGAAGTTAAATTTTTCCTTATGATTTGAGGGATAGTTTTTTCAACATTCAAAGTTCATTTTATTTTGAGGCTGAATGCCTATTGGGGGGCTGAATGATTGTCATGAGAGAGATTTTTTAAAATTTTGACTTTTTAAAAGTGGAGCCCCTTTGGGCATTAAGGATGGCAAAAAACATTTTGAAAAGAAGTGCTGATTCACAATAATTGAGCGGCATGTTGGAAAATCATATCTCCTTATGTTTATTTGCATAGCCCTCATATGAAAAAACGTGTGTAAAACAAAGAAGTTACTGTTGATATAAAGCTGAATGGTGCCCGGAAGAGGACTCGAACCTCCACGCCTTGCGGCACAGGTACCTGAAACCTGCGCGTCTACCAATTCCGCCATCTGGGCTTATAAAAATCATCTAAGCGTGTGAAGCAATTCTGTCAATAAAATTATAGAATTTATTTTCTCTGTTTAAAACGATTGAATTAAATTTGGGGGGGGGAGCGTCATGGTGTTAAAAGTTTAAGGTGTGATGATTGTCTTTGATGAAATGGTTGAATCGGGATTAAAGGTGTAAATAATAGGAATACCGGTCGCTAATTCTTGAGATATAATTTCTTCGCCGTTTAGACCTTCAAGCGCCATCATAAGAGCACGAAGAGAGTTTCCATGTGCTGCGATCAAAACAGTTTGAGAGCGCAAAATATGAGGTTGGATATGGTAAAGATAATAAGGCCAAATGCGTGCACCGGTATCGCGTAGGCTTTCTCCATTAGGCGGTGCAATCGTATAGGAACGGCGCCACATTTGCACTTGTTCTTCTCCCCATTGTTGGCGCACTTCATCTTTATTTAAACCAGAAAGATCACCATAATTACGTTCATTCAAGGCGGAAGTTTTGATCACTTCTAAATTTGATTGTCCCATTTGCTCTAAAATGTGCTGAGCCGTTTTTTGGGCACGCTGTAAGGCAGATGTATAAGCGATATCAAACTTCAAACCAGTTTCTTTCAGTTTTTTCCCTGCTGCTATCGCTTCCCCATGACCTTTTTCTGTTAAATCAGGGTCTTTCCAACCCGTGAAAAGGTTTTTGAGATTCCATTCGCTTTGTCCGTGACGGATGAGTACAAGTGTGCGTCCCATTATGAATTGCCTCTATTTTATTGGTTGTTTAGAATTAATCGTTTAATCCCAAGACATCAAGCATTGAATAAAGACCATTTTTATGATTTTTGGCCCACAAAGCTGCTTTTAATGCGCCATTGGCAAAGATGGAGCGTTCTTGCGCTGTGTGTGAAAGAACAATTCGCTCATGGGAGCCGGCAAAAATAACACTGTGTTCGCCAATAACCGTTCCACCCCGTGAACAAGAAAAGCCAATGGAGCCTTTTTCGCGTTTCCCTGTATGGCCATTACGTTCGTTGATGCGAACATCTTGTAGCATAACATTGCGACCTTCAGCCGCTGCTTGCCCGAGAAGAAGAGCTGTTCCAGAAGGGGCATCAACTTTGTTTGCGTGATGCATTTCATAAATTTCGATATCAAAATCATCGGCTTCTAATGCTTTGGCCGCTTTCTTTACAAGGTTGGCTAAAAGATTTATGCCAAGGCTCATATTTCCGGATTTGACAATTGTTGTATATTTCGCAAAATCTGCAATTTTTTCTTCTTCTGTTTTGCTAAAGCCTGTGGTGCCGATAATATGGACAAGGCTTTTTTGAGCAGCATAGTGAGCATAAAAAAGACTGGCTTGGGGTTGTGAAAAATCGACAATACCTTCTGTGTTTGAAAAGGCATTTTCAGGATCGTCTGTGATGCGAATTCCAAGAGAGTCTGAGCCAATTAATACACTGGCATCTTTTCCTATAAAAGGTGAGCCTTTGCGCACAAGAACAGCACAAAGCTCTACATCTTTCCTTTGCCGGATTGCTGTAATGAGTTCACGTCCCATTCTCCCATTTGCACCAACAACTGTAAGGCGCATTTTTATCTCCTTATAATACTTTACACCCCCGTAGTATAGGCAAATTCTTGCCTTCTTTCCAACCGTTCTTTTTCCTTTATAGAAAAAAATTTCTACTTTAATTTATCCTTTTATACTGTAAAGTTCTATCATTGAGGGTAAGTGATCGTAAGATTAAAAAATTTACAGAGAGATGTTTTTTGTTAAAGTGTGTGATGAATAGGGCGAGCCTTGTTTGTAATGCCTCATGGAGATTGCACATTGCTGTGACGCTTTTATCTCTCCCGTTCTTGAATAGGTCACGTTTCTTATGTGAGCCCTTCAAACAAAATACGCTTATGTTGCCAATTCACGCACTCATCTTAAAGAAATATGTTTCAATGCTCCTAAGCTCATTTCATGATAGTTCTTGCGGATGGTATAACGAGAAAATCTCCAATGAAGCATATAAAATCTATTCTGCAGCGCTATGCTTCATAAAAGCGCAAATTGGCACCATCATACACTTTGTCAGTCTTTGCAGCCTTTGCTTTGGTATTTGAAATGATTCATAGGGATTTTATTCTTTTCTTATACAATTTTTTCATACACCAATCCCGTTTATGACGTAGTAAGAAAAAGATTTTAATTGATTTAAGTGAGGAGGATTATGCGTGAAAAGTATTTGAATTCATGGTTCAATTTAAAAATTTATCATTTTTGAATCAATGTGTTATCTATGAATAAAAACACATAAAAGAAGTCAGAAACAGGAAAATGCTTGAAAAGTTGAATTGTTGATACACGAGCGCTGGTTGGATTCTTTATCTTTTAGGAAGGCCCGTTGAAAAAATTGTTATTTTTTAAAAACGCATGATAGAGTTTTTTTCTATTAAGGGTAAATAATTATGCATGTTATGAAATGCGTTTTTTCATATATCGGGAAGAATGGAGGATAACATGCGCTAAGTATGATTATTTTATTCGCTTAGCTTTCAATGGGGCTACAGCTCTTGTCTTTAAAAAGAGATTTTAAAACCCTTTGTTAAATATCTTTATCTCTATATTGATCTTTTTGTGATACGGCAAAAAAGATTTTTTAGGTGCATATATAAGAGGGCTTGAAATAAGAAATGATGATGGGGTCTTATTTTTGTTTGTAAGAGAAAGCTAGAAATCAAGATCAGCATAGTGAGCGCTGGCAACAATTCCACGGACACGATCTGTTAAAAGAGAACGAAAAGAAGGTCGTGATTTAATCCGCATATACCAGTCTTTGGCTGCAGGGGATTGTTCCCAGTCAATTTCCCCTAGAAAGTCAAGGACGGAAACAGCAGCAGCTGCTGCTAGGTCAGCATAGGACAAGGTAGAACCCACTAAGCTATCGCGAGAGGCACAAAGCCAATTGAGATAGTTCATATGGGGTGGAATATTGGCTCGTGCATTGCGTAAAATTTGTGAATTGGGCGCTCCACCGCCAATGGCAAGGGGCATTTCACGTTTATGGATTCGTTCTCGTACAATATGGCGCGTTGCTTCATTTTCAAATTTATTTAAAAACCAGTCATTGAGGCGGCGTACCTCCGCACGGTCTAAAGGATTTTCCGGAAAGAGTTTATTTTCTTGTCGTAAACTTCCATGGGTTTCATCTAAATATTCGCAGATAACAAAGGGACCGGATAATGGAACTTCGTGTTCATCAAGAAAAACAGGAACATGACCGGCGGGATTGAGCGCGAGAAATTCGTGTCTTCTAGCCCATTCATATTCTTCAATCAGTTGAGTGGCTACACCATATTCCCCAAGAATGAGGCGTATGAAGCGCGACGCAGTGGATAGGGGAGAGTGAAAAAGTGTCAGCATAATTTACACTATTAAATAGAGTTGATAAGAATTCTTTCAAGTCATCTTTTTTATAAAGATGCTTGACTAGAAGTACAAGATCATTAGCAGCGGCTAGCAATTATGCTTAATAAATTGTTAATAATATGAATGCGTTTTCTTATGCAATGGTTTGCAAAATGGCAGCACGTAATTCTTCCAAACCGTATGATTTTTCTGAAGAAGTTGCAAGGATCTCAGGATAAGCTGCTGGATGTTTGAGAAGTTTTGTTTGTGTGGTCATCATTAATTCTTCCAAAGCATTTGATTTGACTTTATCGCTTTTTGTCAAAACAATTTGGTAAGAAACAGCTGCTTTATCAAGGAGTGCAAGAACATCTTCATCATTATTTTTGATTCCGTGCCGTGAATCAATCAAGAGATATACACGTTTTAGTGTTGTGCGTCCCCGTAAATAGCTAAAAATCAAATTTGTCCAAGCATCAACCAGATTTTTAGGAGCAGCAGCGAAACCATAACCCGGCATATCTACGAATGCGAAAGGAGGAAGATCTCCTTGTTGCCCACTGAAGCCATCGGGGACAAAATAATTAAGCTCTTGAGTCCGTCCTGGTGTATTTGAGGTCCGTGCTAAGCCTTTTTGCTGGACAAGTGCGTTGATTAAAGATGATTTTCCAACATTGGAACGTCCTGCAAATGCAATTTCTGGTGGTCCTTCAGGGGGGAGAAAGCGTATTGCGGGAACACCACGAATAAAAACCCAATTGCGAGAAAAAATTCCAGAAAGGAAAGAATCTCTTGTCATTTCTGCTCTTCTTTTTTGGGTGATTTTCTCCACAAGACTTTTAAATTATCAAAAAGCTCAATTTTGGCTCCTTGGCGCTTCATCATGATACCTTGCTGAATGATCGACAATATATTGTTCCATGCCCAATAGATGACAAGACCAACAGGGAAAGAGGCAAGCATAAAAGTAAAGACGACTGGCATCCATGTGAAGATCATCGCTTGGGTTTGGTCTTGAGGAGCAGGATTCATACGCATTTGTAAAAACATTGTTATCCCCATAATCAAAGGCCATGCACCAATCATAAGAAATGCTGGTGTCGTGTATGGCAAGAGACCAAACAAGTTGAAAAGAGACGTCGGATCAGGGGCAGCTAAATCTTGAACCCAGCCAAAGAAAGGTGCATGGCGCATTTCAATGGTGATATAGAGAACTTTATAAAGTGCAAAGAATATTGGAAATTGAACCAACATTGGCCAACACCCTGCAAGGGGATTAATTTTTTCGGTTTTATACAGTTCTATGATTGCTTGTTGTTGTTTGTTTTTGTCATCGGGATATTTTTCTTTTATCTCTAGCAACCGCGGTTGTAGCAGCTTCATGCGCGCCATAGATTGATAAGACTTATTGGCGAGAGGGAAAAGAAGTGTTTTTAAGAGAACTGTGACAAGAAGGATGGCAATACCAAAATTTCCTGTTTGCTTATAAAGAATGTCAATGAGGGCAAACATGGGTTTTGTGATGAAATCAAACCAACCCCAATCAATTAAGAGAGCAAACTTGTTGATTTTTAGATCGTTTTGATAGTGATTAATGATTTCAACTTGTTTTGCACCAGCGAAAAGACGATTTGTAACGGTTTTTGTTTCATTAGGGGCAATCGTTAAAGGCGATCCTAGCAAGTCAGATTGATAATGGGTTTGTAAACGATCAAAATAAATAAAACGGCTTGTATATTCTTTATCTTGCGGAGGAATAACCGCTACAGCCCAATATTTATCGGTAATGCCAATCCAGCCTCCTGTCACTTTGGAAAAAGCCATGCTCTTTTGTCCATTAGCAGGATTTGGATCAAGCTCTGCTAGGGTTTTATATTTTTCAGTTTTGAGCGAATCCCCTGCAATACCGATCATCCCCTCATGAAGCAAATAGGTTGCATTTGTATGTTCTGGTGGTGCTGCACGGGCAACGCGGGCATAGGATGAGAGATATATTGGTTGATCACTTTCATTGCTGATAGAATCCTCAATGGTAAACATGTAATGATCATCAACAGAAAGGGTGCGGCGGAAGATTTGTCCTTGTCCATTATTATAAATCAAAGTGATGGGAGTTGAAGGGGTTAGGGTCGTATTGTTTCCCTCTATTTGCCATTGTGTATCGGATTGTGGCAAGGCTTTTGCTGGCAAAGATGCACTTGCAAAACCAAATTCAGCAAGGTAAGTCGTTTTGAATCCTTTAGGATTGAGCAAATCGATTTCCGGTGATTTTTTATCGACTGTTACACGATATTTCTTAAGGCGAAGATCATCAAATTGTGCACCAACAAGATTAATAGAGCCTTCCAGTTCATTGGTTTTGATCGCAACACGCTCTGTTTTGGCTAATACAGCTTTCCGGATTTCGGGAGTCATTGGCTGTTCGATGATTGATGTTGCTTGATGCGTTGCGGTATCGTCAGAAGAATTCACTGTGGCAGTAGAAAGGGCTGATTGTTGTTTTGACAATTGCTGTTGCTGTGTGATGGCTTGTTGTTTTTGTAATTTTGCTTGTTTGGGAGCAACATGAAGAAATTGCCATGCGATGAGCACTAGGAAAGATAAGCCAATAGCGATAAAGAAATTGCGGTTATATTCCATTCGTACACCCTTGTTGTCGTTGCTGATGTTTTGTTTTTGGTTTTATTCGCCGATTTAATTCACTAATCAAAGATGTGAAAGGCGCATGTAACGCATCGCGATACGCTACAATAACATAGTCTGTTCCTGCTTCCATGTGGTTTGTTACACCAACGCGTACGGCTTCACGCAAGCGTCTTTTGATACGATTACGTTTCACAGCATTACCATTTTTACGGGTAACAGTGAAGCCCACACGCGCAACAAGAGAAGATTTTCTTTCTGTTGTTTGTTCACGAGATTTTACTTCGAGTAAAAATAAAGGCCCCCGTCGTTTTTCTCCTGTACGGACAGCCAAAAAGTCTGCTCTTTTGCGAATGCGGCAGGGATGTTTTTTCTTCATAAAAGAACATTTCGCAATTTCACTAAATGCTTGGCTGACCAAGCATTAGAAGTTCATAACAAAAGTTTCACAACGAAGAAATGATGAGCAATCCTCAACGGTTGTGAAAATTTAAAGGGTTAAGCAGAGAGTCGCTTACGTCCACGAGCACGTCTTGCAGCAATGACTTTACGTCCTCCAGCTGTAGCCATGCGTGCACGAAACCCATGGCGGCGTTTACGGACAAGTTTAGAGGGTTGGTACGTACGTTTCATTTATTTAAATACCGCGGAGTGCGGCCCTTCTTAGTTTTCGTTTCATCAGCAGTTATGCGCGAGATAAACAATTTTATCCTATCAGACGGCTGTTAACCCATAAGAAAAAATGTAAAAAAAGTCAATCTTAGATTGTTTTTCTTACGCTTGAAAAAATATAAAGCACTTTCATAACTGTTTGTGACACTTTTTTATGATACATTTGAAAATGTCAGAAAATAGCGATTGAGTCTACAGAAAATAAATGACGAGAGCGTTAAAGACTTAAAAAAGTGTGACAGATTATTGTATGCTCAATTTAAAAAATACTTTGATATTAAGAGTTTTTCTCAGTTTTGTGTTTTACAAAACCCTTATCAGAATATTCATTAAAGTGTTGGCACACAAACGTGTTTGATAAGCTTTTATAGCAGATTTTGTGCTTGAGTTTCTTTATTTAAGGGTGGTTTCGTGTTTTTAAAAAGAGATAAAATATAAGTCATTTATACTTTATAATCCTTAAGTAAAGTAGAGATTTTAGGGTGATGAACCTGTCAGTATTTTTCGTTCTTATGCTTGTATTTGTTGGTATTTTATAGAGAGGAAAGAGCGTGGATCCTATCACAAGTGAGACTGTCCGCAACGTATTACGTAAAATCAAAGGACCAGATCTTGAAAGCGATATTGTATCGTTGGGGCTTCTTTCAGAAATATTAATTGCTGATGGCAAGGTTTTCTTTTCCATTACAGTTCCTGATGGACGTGTGCAAGAATGGGAATCATTGCGCCGTTCTGCTGAAGAGTTGGTATGTGCTTTGGAGGGCGTGGAATCTGTTGTCGTCACGCTTACAGCAGAAAAAACAACAAAGGGAGCACCTAGACGCAGAGCAAATCTCTTGCCTGTAAAAATGCCTATAGAAGGTGTGCGCCATGTCATTGCTGTTGCTTCTGGAAAAGGAGGGGTGGGAAAATCGACGATGGCGATCAATATCGCCTTAGCTTTACAAGATGCAGGTTTCAAAACAGGGGTGATGGATGCAGATATCTATGGTCCGTCTTTGCCACGTTTGACAGGACTTGTTAACCAAAAACCACAACTAATGGGCGGAAAAAAGATTCAACCTCTTGAAAAATTCGATCTTAAATTGATGTCGATGGGATTTTTGGTGGAGGAAGAAAAGCCGGTGGTATGGCGTGGTCCTATGGTGATGGCCGCTGTAACGCAATTGTTACGAGATGTTGTATGGGGGCCTTTGGACGTTTTAGTCGTGGATATGCCGCCGGGTACAGGGGATGCACAATTGACGCTTGCGCAACAAGTACGATTAACGGGGGCGTTGGTTGTTTCTACGCCTCAGGATCTTGCTTTAATTGATGCACGTAAAGCGATAGAAATGTTCATGAAAGTCAATGTTCCTATTTTAGGACTGATTGAGAATATGAGTTATTTTATCGCTCCTGATACAGGAAAACGCTACGATATTTTTGGCCATGGTGGGGCGCGGGGTGAAGCAGAACGTCGAGAGGTCCCGTTCTTAGCAGAAATACCACTTGATGCAGCCTTACGATTTTCTTCCGATGAGGGGAACCCTATTTTTGTTGCTCAGCCTGATGGCGAACATGCGCAACTGTATCGTACAATTGTTGATCAAATAAAAAATAAACTCTTTTGAACATATGTTTGTTTAAGAGAGTTTGCTAAAATACACTTATGAAAGATATAAAAATAGTTGCCCTTTTGTAAGGGAAAATGAATTTTAATCCGGAGAAAATAATTTTTTATCATCATCTTTTCATTCGGTCTTTCTACGTTCAAAAGCATCGAAAAAAAGATCTTTAAAAAAGTGGAGATGATGCATTCTCTCATGTTTTCATTGTCCGCGGTTTTTATCGGGATAAGCTTTTTATGCAACAACAAAATTCTCAAGAATATATTTATGTTTATTATGCAAGTGCTTGTTTGAAAAGAGAATATTTCTTAATGTGTTTCATTCATTTCACGAGAGTGCTTGTGAATGATAGAACGTAAAAAATTCTGTGAACTGTAGAGATCCCATAGCATTTCTCCTTAAATAAAAAGAGAGAAGTCATATCCATTATGTTCTTTGCATCCTTAAAGTTTTCCTCTATTTTTGCATAAAGTTGGCAAGTTTATTTACGTTCTTTTTAAACGATTTTATCGAAATGTTGCTTCCTTTTTTAAGAGACAAACAAACATTTTTTATTTTATGACAAGAGAACGTACAATGGGAAAAGATTTTGTCACTATTCTCATTTCAAATATTAAAGTATTAAAGGACGAATTTTCTTCTTATAAGTGATTTTGTGCTCTAAAAATATCTTGAGGATTAATTAAAAGTTTTATTTTTATTGATGTAAATTAAAGGAATAGGTAGTTAAAAAATCTGTTTTTCCTACTCTTGAAAGACCTATCGCAGACAATTTTATTAATTCATGTTCACAAAGAGCCCAATCAATAGATCCATAATTCTCATATTTGAGATGAGAAAAAGGTTGGTTAAGTCTTTTTAGAAGCATTCATTTTTTGTAAAGTCGCCTCAAGAGCCGTTGTTAGAGCACTTTTCCCCCCTTGATGAGAAAAATAATTTGACAAAAATTCATTTGTTCCCCCCTTTGTCGAAAACTCTTTTTCAAGCAGTGCAAAATTAAGAGAGCTAGAATGATCCGTTGCTATAATTTTACGCATTTCATCTGTAAGATTTCCAAACATCATGGCAAGGAACTCTGCTGATTGTTGTTTGTTTAACCCTTGTGTTATAAACCATTGATGGGCTGTTTCTATAAAATTAAAATATACGCCCATAAGAGAACCCGCTGTCATAAAAAGATTAAACTGCTCTTCTTTATCGAGCACCAATGTGCCCCCCAATGCATCAAATAAAGTGCGTAAAAAGGGATGATCGGGATAAATGGGTGTTAAATTTTTGCACTCTGCGACAAAAGGTAACGGAACAGCACGATAAACTTTATGGTTGATCCACGCTTCCACTTCTGCGGTTTTTGCCATAGCAAGAACGGAGATAACCAGCTGTTCTGGATGAAAATGAAGGGAGCGCAAAACGCCTTCTGCAATTTGATTGGGTAAACAAAGAAAAACACAATCACTCATATCAAGTAATGCTTGGTTATTTTCAGCAATCATCACCTTATCATAAGTGCGTGAAAGACGCTCTGCTGTCTGTGCATTGCGCGGTGAAACAATCATGGAGGAAACATTAAAGGCGCTTCTCATGAGGCCATCCACCATGGAAGCGCTGATTGTGCCTGTTCCCAAAAAGCCAAGTTTCATTTTTATTTCTCAATTTTATATTTTAAAAGGAATCTCAATCAACATTTCAGGTGTTTTAACTCACATAAATGCTAATTGAGGAAGCAACACAGAGCATTGCAAGAATAATCAAGCCCAAATAGATTTTTGGTTTGTCAAATAGAACGGCAAAAGCAGAAAACCAACCAACAACAGCTGCGGCTAATGCAAATAAAAAACCTGGTTTATTCATCAGTACAATATGCATTGCCATTAAACCACCAATAATCAGCGCTCCAAAAACAATGAGCAAACCTGTTGCAAACTTTTCATAATCATCCATATTTTGCTCCTTATAGCGCTTAAATTGTTATAGACTTTTTAACGCATATACACATAAAGGCGAAATGTTTTTTATTGAGCATGGTTAAAACGGGGACTCCTCTTATCGATCAGATGTAAAAAATGCGGGGATATGCTTTGGCCAACGCCAAGGTAAAATTGCAATCAAATCAAAGCGTACAGACAAAAGGGCATAATCTTTTTGCCGTGCGAGCCAAATATCAGCTGCTGCCTCAATTCGCTTTTCATTCATTCGGGAAACCGCTTCCATTGCTTCCATCAACGTTGAACGTGCTTTGACTTCAACAATTAATACTAAATTTCCACGTCGTGCAATTAAATCAATTTCCCCACACTTTGTTTTAAAACGCATTTCAGCTATGTGAAATCCTTTGAAACGCAGCCACCAAGCAGCCAATTTTTCTGCACGAACCCCTCGATAAAAAGACTTTTTTCTCTGTTTTTTTGGTATCGTCTTATGCATTATTTTACGTATTTTTTAAAGAAATTAATCGCTGGAAAAGTTCCTGCTTTTTCAAACCGGTCTTTTTTGCAACCAAAGCTGCTGTTTGAGCAGCAGAATGTGTCCGAGCGCCTTCTAATAACATTTCATCAACTTCTTGATCACTGATTACATTTAAGCAAGAAGATGATGATTCTCCAACAAGCACAACAATTTCTCCTCGAATCTGTGTCTGTTTTCTATAGTTTTCCAACAAACTTCCCAAATTAGAAACATCTACGGTTTCAAATTTTTTTGTTAATTCACGACAAATGGCGGCCGGTCGATCTGCCGAAAAAAAAGTGACCATATCCTGTAAAGTTTCAACAAGACGATGTGGTGATTCATAAAAAATCAAAGTTGCTGGAATCTCTTTTAATTGTTCTAATCGTTTTTGACGCTGCGCTTTGCGTGCACTTAAAAAACCTGCAAAGAAAAAGCTATCGGTCGGAAGCCCTGTTGGTATCAGAGCTGCTAAAAGAGCTGATGCTCCAGGGATCGGAATAATTTTATGACCCGCCTTACGGGCTTCTTCGACTAATCGAAATCCAGGGTCAGAAATAAGCGGTGTTCCCGCATCTGAAACAAGCGCTACCGTTTTGTTTTCTGCTAAAGCCGCTAAGAGCTTTGGACCTGCTTTTTGCGCATTATATTCATGATAGAGAAAAGTTTTTTTTCGAATACTGTAACGTTCCAACAAAACACGTGTTACCCGCGTATCCTCACACGCTAAAATATCAACGCCTGCCAACACTTGCAAAGCACGAAGCGTAATATCTGCAAGATTCCCGATCGGTGTTGCCACAAGATAAAGCCCTGGCTCTATGAGGGGGGCCGAATAAGCATGCGCACCTATAAAATATGCGTTCTCACACATGCCTTTTTCTCTTCATTAAATTCCCTTGACCCCAAGATCTTATCAAAATTTTATCCATACTCATAAGCTATTTTTTCTTAATTTTTATCAGGACATTTTTATCATGACAACGGCTTATTTACTCGGGTTGATTTGCTTAAATCGTTGGTTACTTTACAATAGGATAACTTTTTATATCGTGAAAGAGCCTATGTATGAAGGTGATTGATAGATTTCTCATCTGAAAAAATATTTTTATCGATTGTGTTTTGTATATTGCAATTTTAGCAGAACAAACAATGATGAGGTCGAGGTTACATATTGGGATAGAAGGGGCCCTCGTTGCCTTGCGGACAGATCCAAGTGATGTTTTGGTTGGGATCTTTAATGTCGCACGTTTTACAATGTATGCAATTTGAAGCGTTGATCATATAAGTGAGATGATCCTTATGCTCTAGCCATTCGTAGACAGCGGCGGGGCAATAGCGTGTGGAAGGTCCTCCATAGACGGCATATTCGGAGTCCTTTTGCTTTTCTAATGAGGCTATTTTTAAATGACAAGGTTGATTTTCTTCATGGTGCGTATTGGAAAGGGCAACACTTGTAAGGCGGTCAAACGTTACAACACCATCGGGTTTTGGATAAGCTATGGGTTGAAATTTTTCTGCTGGTTCAAGACAAGCATAATCTTCCTTGACATGGGGGAGTGTTTTAAATAAGGAAAATCCGAACAGTTGTTGCCACCACATATCAAAACCGGCAAGTTTAATTCCATATTTTGTCCCATATTTTTCCCAAAGCGGTTTGGCATTTCGCACTTTATAAAGATCTTTGCCAATGGGTCCTTTTCGCCATTGTTCTTCGATTTCTTTGACCTCATCATGGGTACGTCCTTGCGCAAGAGCGGTAGCAATTTTATCGGCGGCTAAGATGCCAGATAAGATGGCATTGTGTGATCCTTTGATGCGAGGAACATTAACAAAGCCAGCAGAACAGCCAATAAGCGCGCCACCAGGAAAGGTGAGCTTTGGTACAGATTGCCACCCTCCTTCACTGATAACACGGGCACCATAGGAAAGACGCTTTGCACCTTTGAAGGTTTCATAGAGTTTTGGATGTGTTTTAAAACGTTGAAATTCTTCAAAAGGAGAAAGATAAGGATTTTTGTAATCTAAGTGTACAACAAAACCGACAGAAATGACATTGTTTTCTTGATGATAAAGAAAACCACCACCGCCGGTATTATTGTCTAAGGGCCAACCGGCAAAATGTTGCACTAAACCGCGTTGGTGTTTTTGTGGTTCAATTTCCCAGAGTTCTTTAAGACCTAGGCCAAATTTTTGGGGTTCACGATTTTTACTAAGGTTGAAAGTTTGTATCAGTTGTTTTGCAATTGAGCCGCGTGCTCCTTCCGCAATCAGAGTATATTTTGCCAATAATGCTATACCAGGTATATAATTTTTTCCAGGGGTTCCATCTTTGTTAAGTCCCATATCACTGGTGAGAACACCAATGATGGCTCCATTCTCATTCTGGATGGGTTCTGTTGCGGCAAAACCGGGATAAATTTCAACACCGAGCGCCGCGGCTTTTTTGCTTAGCCAGCGGCAAACGCTTCCAAGTGAAACGATATAACACCCGTCATTAGATAAGATTTTGGGGTGCAAGATATTGGGCAACCGTGTTGCTTTGTGAGGCTTTAGAAAAAAAAACTGGTCACGGGTAACAGGGGTTTTAAAGGGGTGGTCGTGGTCACTTCTCCATTCCGGTAAGAGTGTATCGATACCGATGGGGTCAACAACGGCGCCAGAGAGAATATGAGCCCCAACTTCGGTTCCTTTTTCAACAATTGTGACAGAAAGATCGGGATTAATTTGTTTTAGACGAATGGCAGCAGAAAGTCCTGCGGGTCCTGCTCCAACAATGACGATGTCAAACGCCATACTTTCACGCTGATCATGCAGAGCTGCTTTCATGGCTTATAAAGCTTTCTCCAATTCTGGAATAATTTGATGGAGATCACCGACAAGGGCGTAATCGGCAATTTGCATGATGGGTGCTTCTTCATCTTTATTAATGGCAACAATAATTTGAGAATCCATTATACCGGCTAAATGTTGGATTGCACCGGAAATGCCAACGGCGATATAGAGTTTAGGGGCAACGACTTTTCCTGTTTGTCCAATTTGCCAATCATTGGGCGCATAGCCTGCGTCAACTGCTGCGCGGCTAGCCCCTAAAGCCGCATTTAATTTGTTTGCAAGAGGAAGAAGAAGGGCCATAAATTGTTCTTGTGAACCAAGACCACGCCCGCCTGATATAATAACACGTGCAGAAGTGAGATCAGGGTGATCACTTGTGTTGGTTTCTGCTTTTACGAAAGAAGAAAGATTGGGGTTGGGCGCTGGTGTTATTGTTTTAATGGGCGCAGAATTATTTTGGGAAGGCGTTGGTGTGAAAGAAGCTGTGCGAACGGTTATAATCTTTTTGGTGTCATTGCTGCGGACAGTTTCAAGGGCATTGCCTGCATAAATGGGTCGTTTAAAGGTATCGGGAGAAAGAACGGCGGTAATATCTGAAATTTGCATAAGATCAAGAAGAGCCGCTACGCGCGGCATTACATTTTTTCCAGTGCTGCTGGATGGGGCCATGATCACATCATAATCATTTGCGAGTGAGATGATTGTATCGGCGATAGGTTCTGCGAGTTGATGGGCTAAATAGTCTGCCTCAGCAATAAGAACTTGCCGCACACCATTAAGTTTAGCACTCTTTTCTGCTATCGTTTGAATGTCTTCTCCGCAAACCAAAATATCGATATCGCTCTTGAGTGCGTGTGCTGCGGTGAGCGCTTTTGCGGTTTCTTCTGTCTGATGTTCGGCTAATAAAAGAATTGCCATAAATTTTTACCCTTTGATATGCGTATTGCTTTTACTCTAGTACTCTAGTACTCTAGAGAATATTAAATGCAGTTTTTTTGTTTTAGTGCACCGACAAGCTCTGCTACATTAGCAACTTTAATTCCAGATTGACGGGGGGTGGGCTCTTCAACACTTAAAATTGTGAGCCGTGCTTTCGTATCAATACCAAGATCAGCTAGAGCTTTTTGTTCAATAATTTTCTTTTTTGCTTTCATAATATTGGGTAGAGAAGTATAACGCGGTTCATTGAGCCGGAGATCGGCAGTCATAACCATGGGAAGGGGAAGACGAAGGGTTTGTGTTCCATTATCGACCTCACGGGTAACTGTAGCATGTCCATTTTCTATGTTAAGATGTGAGGCAAAAGTTGCCTGCCCCCAACCAAGAAGAGCGGCGAGCATTTGTCCTGTTTGATTATTATCGTCATCAATCGCTTGTTTTCCTAAAAAGACCATATCGGGTTTTTCTTCATCAACAATGGCTTTGATAACCTTAGCGATGCTTAAGGGTTCAAGTGTTTGATCCGTTGTAACAAGAAGAGCGCGATCAGCTCCCATGGCAAGCCCTGTTCGTAAAGTTTCTTGAGCGGCTTCTGGTCCAATCGAAACAAGAACAACTTCTGAAATTTTACCAGATTCTTTCTGACGAATTGCCTCTTCAACGGCTATCTCGTCAAAAGGATTCATAGACATTTTTACGTGAGACAGATCAACGCCTGTGCTATCGGGCTTGACGCGTATCTTGATGTTATAATCAACAACACGTTTGACAGCGACAATTATCTTCATGATGATCCTCTTTGTTTGTATGGTCACAAGTTTATAGCAATACGCATAAGAAACCAAATTGTTTAAAATGAAGTCTTATTTATAACTTGTGTTTTCTTTCATATAAGCTTTTTTCATGTTTACTTGTACTTTCTTGTCGTCATTTTCAATCTTCATCTCTTCGTTCATTGCCATAATTGCCTTATTTGCTTGAATAAAAAGTAAAAAAATCAATCTGTCTTATGAGAATATTCTTTATTTCGTTTCATATGCTCTGTTTATGATGGCGCAAGAGGGGCTTTATGCACTGAAAAATTAAGTAAAAAAAATAAAAATGGGGCAAATATTTTAGATGAATAGTAGGAGAATATTTCTAACAAGAAAGTTTTTGGGCGTTCTTAAAGCTCTATTTACTAAAATAGAGTACACTTTCTTATCATTTCTTACGATTCTTTTCAAAAAGGTTAATGAGGGGTAGGCGTTTGTGAATACGAAGGGTCATACGATCGACCAGGCAACCAATCAGGTTCGGGGTGATCAATTTTCTTCTTTTATTGAGCAAAAGGAGAGAATAGAGGCGCCTGTGGAAGTAACAATGTCAGACATTGCTCAAAATTTACGCACTGTTTATGCTCAAATGAAAATGAAGCATTTGCCCCATTCTTTGAATCAGCAGGGGGGGGGCGAAGAGCATTTTAAATCTTATTTAGATGATATTAGTCGGGCCATTTTGGCTGAACATTATATCCGTCGTCAAAGGGAAAAAAGGCTTTTTGAGTCTTTAGAGCAGATTAAAACACTTGTTCAAAGTTTGCAGAGTGAGAAAAAAAACTTAAAAGAAGCAGAGGCAACACGACGAGTGTCTCATTCAAAATTATCTGATTCCGTTGTGCAAAAACTTGCTCATATGGAATGTGAGGGAAATCAAGAACGCTTATTCCTTCAAAAGGTGCAAAATTTTTCAAGACAAAACAGTATAACGCCACTCCAAACAAATGTTGAAAATGCGTTGCAGCAAGAAAATAAAAGCTCTTTGCCCAGTGATACACTTTTGCCCAAGGATACACTTTTGCCAAGTGATGATGCTTTGAAGTCTTCTTTTCAAAAGACTGAAGGAGCAGTGGAGTGTCCTGTGGTAGAAGAAAAGGGGATGGGGGGAACAGCTTCTCACCATTGTCCAGTATCTCATCATTGCATTGAGGATGATTTTTCTCCTGCTTTAAAGGCACAGTCTCAAAGACATGCCTCGTTTTTATCTTATTTTGTAAAAAGAAGTCTTCTTTGTTTTTTAACCGTTGCATTTATGGTCGCGATAACGTTATGTTTTTATAGCTTTTTAAAAGGAGCGCGTTTTTTTTAAGTTTTTATGATGTGGATGTTGATAGATGTGAAATGTCTTGCGCATTCGTCATTGTGCGAAAGCGGTAGCAATTAAAATCGTCCTTTAAAATACGCAACAGAGATTATTGGACAAAGAGGATAAGTTGGAGAAAGATTCTCCAATTGTTTAAAAGCCTCAAATTATCTTAAAGGTTTTGTCAGTGAGTATTTATTTACCAATTGCTGAAATGTCACTCAATATGCTGATCTTGATTGGTATGGGAGTCGTTGCTGGTTTTTTTTCTGGTCTTTTTGGCATTGGTGGTGGTTTTCTCATTACGCCTTTGTTGATTTTTTATAATATTCCTCCTGCTATTGCTGTTGGAACAGGTGCTAACCAGATGATTGCATCATCTGTAACGGGGGCAATTACACATTTTAGACGACGTACGCTTGATATCAAACTTGGTATTCTTTTGGCGATTGGAGGAGGGGTTGGTTCGTTAATCGGGATTCAGATTTTTTCTGTTTTGAAAAAGTTAGGTCAATTAGACTTAATGATTTCGCTTCTTTATGTGATTCTTCTTGGAAGTATAGGAAGCTTGATGATTGTTGAAAGCTGGTATGATATGATGCGCAAGCGTAGGTTAGGAAAAGCCAATGTCCGTCTTGCAGGTCGACATCGCCATAACTGGATTCATCACTTACCGTTAAAAATGCGTTTCCGAGCATCTATGATCTATGTCAGCATTATTCCAGTGTTAGGGATTGGTCTCATTGTGGGGTTGCTGTCTTCTATTATGGGGATAGGTGGGGGCTTCTTTATGATCCCCGCATTGATTTATCTGCTGCGTGTTCCAACCAGTGTCGTGATAGGGACTTCACTTTTTCAGATTACATTTGTATCTTCTTTCACGACAGTTTTGCAAAGTATGACCCATCAGTCCGTTGATATTGTCTTGGCTTTTTTGTTAATGCTCGGAGGAAGTATTGGCGCACAATATGGAACACGAGCTGGACGGAAGTTAAAGGCTGAACAATTGCGTATGGCACTTGCATGTTTGGTGTTGATTGTGTGTATGCGCCTTGCTTTTCAATTATTTGTACGCCCTGATAATCTTTTCTCTTTGGATATTCTTATGAGATAAAAATGGGTAGATTATTTTCTTTATGCATCATAGCAGGTTGCTTTTATTTTGTTTCTTTTTCTACATGGTCACATGTTGGGACAACAGCAACATTCATTGATCAAGTTGATCACGAAACTGTCCAAATTATTGTCACAACGAATACGATTACCGTGGATGCAAATTTTGCTGGTCGTGATTTTTATATTGCTGGTGTCTTGGAAAATATTGATCCATTATATTCTCGACAGAACCGTTATGATGTTGTTGTCAGCTTGGAAGGACAAAGCCGGACAATGGTCATGCGGGAAAAAAAACGTAATGCTGGTGTATGGGTTAATACGGATTCCCTTATTTTTAAAAATGTTCCTCTTTTTTACTCTATGGTTACAACGCGTGAAATCGATGATATTACCAGCATTGAAGATTATAAACATTTGGGGTTAGGGTTACTCTATTTGCCATTACAGACAGATGAGAAAGATCAAAAAAAAATACAAATCTTTCATGATGAACTTATAAAACTGCAAAAAGCTAAAAGTCTTTATTATGAAGAAGTAGGTGGTGTGCGTTTTGGTTCTGATACACTTTTTACAGCACATTTTCGTTTACCAGCCAACATTCCTGTCGGACATTATAAGGCTCGTGCTTATCTTTTTCGTGATGGGCTGTTTATTGATAGTGCAACAACGACTCTTGAAATTGTTAAAGCACATATCGCTTATACAATTTTCTATGCAGCGCATAAGTATCGTTTCCTATACGGTATTGTTGCGGTGATTATCGCTGTGAGCACAGGGTTTTTATGTCGTTTGATTTTTCGAAAAGACTAGCGCAAGAAAAATATTTAAAGCGTTTATTTTTTATGAAAAATGCGTGAGATAAGAAAAATAGGCACAACAATAATAGCGCCCATCATGGTTATATGGAAGAAGTTTGTAAGCGTTATAAATCCTCTTTCCCATAAAGATTGAAGGAAATCTATTATTTTCTGTGTGAGGTTTCGAGGTGTCCACCCAAAAAACTTCATCACGATGCCAATGAAGAATGAAAGGATCAGTAATTTTAGACTGACACGGCTGAATGTTCCGCCAAGAAATGCATGAAAAGAATTTGACAATTTTTTCTTTCTGTTCATTTAAATATACTTTCGAATCTTTTGTGTTTTTTTTGCATTATCATCATACAGTGATTTTATTATCATAAAGGAAAAATATTTTCTTATTTTTTCACGAGTTTTTTATTGATGTAATATCAGTGCTGGTTGTTGAAATATACGCATGTTCTATTGTATTTTTTGCGATATTTTCATGGCACTTATTTTTATTTAAGTGAAGAAAATTCCTTTTGTTTTTAAGAATTTGTAAGGGAATTTTATAATGTTTTGATATTTTTCATCAGGGTAAACGTTCTCATCCGTTAAGGCTTTTGTAACGGACTTATTATTAGTCCGTGTATAGAAATAATATTTCAAGGCAGTTTACTTAAAAAAAAGACTATCTATTCTGATAAGGGTATGCTTATATAAGTATTATATTTAGATATTTCAACCTTAGTGAATTGAAAAGATATTTTTTTCTGAAAAATGCAAGCAATGAATTGAGTGTTGTTAAAGGAGCAAAGATATTAAAATAGAACGTTGAAAAAGTTTTGTTTTGTACGAGTGCGTGAGTGAATATTAGGGGGCGTGGTGCCCATGCTCTTTTTGTTTTGAATAAGATATTTTATTTTGAAATAATATATAATGAGGAGCTTATTATTTAGCGGGGAAGTATAGAAAAATTCAAAACTCCTCTTGCAAAAAGGGGGAGAGGTGGTTGATGTTGAAAAATGGGTGAATGTTCTTGTTTTGTTGAAAGATCAATTTTGTTGAAAGTTCAAATTGTTGTTAAGGCTTTTTATTATTAAGGGTTATTAAGGTGTTTGCGCTAAGAGGGGGCCTTTGATAATGTAAAAAACGCTAGAGGAAAAAAGGGGCAAGCTTACTCGACAAAAGAGAAATAATCTTTGTCTTATAGTCTTCAATAGTAGACGTTGTGATATCACAAGTAGATTTTGTTATCGGTTATACCATTTATTGTATATTAAATTGTTTTTCGGTGCATATTGGAGGGGGAGCTTATAAGTATGGTAGGAGGAGTGGTTGGTAAGGAGTGTTGTTTGAAAGTTGTAAACCTTTGTCTTTCAGAGCCTATGGTTCGTCTAAACTTGTTATTTTGCACGTTCTTATTGCGTGGGGAATTTATACAATAAACGTTAAAAGGAAAAGTCTATGAACTTGAAAAGAAAAATATTGAAAAGTAGCGGCTCTCTTGTTTCTGTTCTTATGGCATTGGGAATGGTTGTACAACAGGCTTCAGCAAAAACACCGGCTAATACTCTTGTGATGGCTTGGAATATTGACGCAATCAGTACATTTGATCCTGCGCAACTTACCGATGTTTATGGAAGTGAAATTGTTCGCAATGTTTGTGATAACTTGGTGAGTGGTGCTACAGACAATCCTGCTAAAATGGTTCCGGCATTAGCAACACATTGGGATGTTGCAGGGGATGATCACAGTACGGTCATTACCTTTCATTTGCGCGATGGTTTGAAATTTAATGATGGGAGATCAGCCAACGCCAATGACCTTGTTTGGGGGATGAAGCGGGTTGTCAAATTGAAGATGGGTAATGCGGCAATTTTTAATGAATATGGAATTACAGAGCAAAATGTTGATGATGCTTTGCAAGCCGTTGATGAAAAAACAGTAGTGATGAAATTTGATAAGCCTTATCCAGCAGAGCTTATTCTTAATAATATTGTTGCAAGTCCTGCGACAGCTTTGCTTGATCGTAAGACAATTATGAAGCATGAAAAAGATGGTGATCTGGGAAATCAGTATTTGAAAACGCATGCTGCTTGTGTTGGTCCTTATCAGTTAAAAAGTTGGCGTCCTGGAGAAGCTCTTTTGTTGCGTGCAAGCTCTCATTATTGGGGAGAAGCACCAAAACTGAAGCAGATTCTCATTCGCCATGTTGCAGAGCCTGGAACACAACGTTTGTTGTTACAAAAGCACGATATTGATGTTGCTCGTAATTTGACTCCTGAAGATCTCTCAGATCTACAAAAAACAACAGATGTTAAAGTTGAAGAAGTATTAGAGCCATCTATGATGTACTGGGGATTCAACATGACAAATCCCATTTTTGCTAAGGAAAAAGTACGCTTGGCGATGCGCTATCTCATAGACTATGAAGGTCTTGGCAAGAAGCTTCTCAAAGGTGTTGGTATTCCACGGGCAAGTTTTATTCCTGTTGGTAATCTTGGTGCTTTAGATGAAAAAGAAGGGCAGCCCTTTAAGTTTGATGTTCAAAAAGCCAAGCAGCTTTTAGCAGAGGCTGGTTATCCGAATGGATTTGAGGCAAATTTTCTTGTTTCAAATGCCCCTTATACTTTATTACTGGCCCAATCTCTGCAAGATAGTGCTGCACAGGCGGGGGTGCGTCTTAAAATTGAGCGTTTGGCAGGGACACAATTGTTTTCCAAACTTTATGCACGGGCTTTTGATACGATTTTTGTCGGATGGAATAATGATTCTGCGGATCCTCATACCATGGCTTCACGTCTTGTTTATAATCCGGATAATCGGTTTGAGGCAAAAAATACAGCCTATCCTAGTTGGCAGCATGGGTATTTTGATGCCAAGATGAATCAAAAGGTTGAAGAGGCGTTGTTTCAAAAAGATTCACAAAAACGGGCAAAAATCTATGCTGATTTACAACGTGAACTGATGCAAAAAGGGCCTTATGCGTTTATCTATCAGAAATATACTGTTATCGCGATGACACCTGATGTCAAAAAATGGGTTTGGAATAGCGCGCCACAAATTTTTTATAGTAAAATTGAAAAATAAGTGTGTCTTCAATGCTGTCAAATAGATAAAGAGCATAGCCATAATATATTCGGCGTTTTGCATAAGTTTTCGAGCTTTACAATGCGTCGAATTTAGGGGTGAGGGGTGTGTGTGTTGTTGAGTGTCTTTTCAAAACATTCTGTTAAGAAAGGTTTTTCATTCTCATTAAAGGTGCTTTTGTGTGGATATTAAGATTGAATATCTCAGTTTCTCTGAATTGAAAATTGGTTAATTTATTTGCTAAAAAACAAATGTCACTGAATTTACTAATGCTAAAGCTGAAAAGGCTTTGCAATGTTGAAGGAAAGTTTTGTTATGGGTGGGAACACGAGGGATATCAGTTTTTTATAGTATCCGTATTTTCTTTTGCTTTGAAGGATAAGGAAATGCTAATTGGAGGGTGTTATTTTACGGGGAGTGATGAAAAAATTCAAATTTTTCTTTTGAAGAAGGAATAAAAGTCGTTGCATTTGGCAAATTGACGAATTTTCCTGTTTTACCAAAGTTTCAAATTCTTATGAAGGCTCTTTGTTATTAAGGTACTTGAACCAAGAGGGGTAGTGCTTTGATGACATTAAAAATATTAGAAGAAACAAGAGACAAGTTTGCTCAGCAAGAGAGAAAAGGAAACTTAGTCTTATAGTCTTCAATAGTAGGCATTATGATATCGTGAATAAGCACTGTTGTTGGTGAGCGTTCATTATCTATCAGCGTGTTTTCCTTTGTATGTTTTGGTTTGGCTTATAAGTGTGGGCAGGAGGAGTGATTGGCAAAAGGTGCTTGTTTTTGAAGATTTTAAAGCTTGGTCTTTAGAAGCCTATAGTTCGTTTAAACTTAATTATTAAGCACGTTTTGCTGCATGGGGAATTTATACAATAGACGTTAAAAGGAAAAATCTATGAACTTGAAGAAAAAGATATTGAAAATTATCAGTTCTTTTGTTTCTGCTTTTATGGTACTGGGGATATTTGTGCAACAAGTTTCAGCAAAAACACCGGCTGATACCCTTGTGATGGCTTGGGATCTCGATGCGATCAGTACATTTGATCCTGCACAGCTCAATGATCGATATGGCGCTGAAGTTGTTATCAATGTTTGTGATAATTTGGTTGATTCTGCTAAAAATGATGGAACTCACATCGTTCCTTCTTTGGCAAAGAGTTGGGATGTTTTAAGCGATGACCAACGCACAGAGATTACTTTTCATTTGCGCGATGATTTGAAGTTTAATGATGGTCGGCCTGCTGGTGCTCATGATCTTGTTTGGGGGATGAGGCGGGTTGTTAAATTGAAGCTGTCTAATGCGGCAACTTTTAATGAATATGGTATCACAGAACAAAATGTTGATGAGGCTTTTCAAGCACCCGATGAGAAAACAGTGGTGATGAAATTTGATAAACCTTATCCAGCAGAGCTTATTCTGAGCAATATTTCCACTAATCGCACTGTTGCTTTGCTTGATCGTGAGACACTTATGAAACACGAACAAGATGGTGATATGGGAAATCGCTATTTGGCAAGTCACGCTGCTTGTGTTGGGCCTTATCAGTTAGAAAGTTGGCGCCCTGGAGAAGGAATTTTGTTGCGTGCAAGTTCCAATTATTGGGGAGAGGCACCCAAATTGAAGAAGATCTTAATTCGTCATATTGCTGAGCCTGGAACACAACGTTTATTATTGGAAAAACACGATATTGATGTGGCACGTAATTTAACGCCAGAGAATCTAAAAGATCTTCAAGCAACAACAGATATTAAGGTTGAAAAAATATTGGCGCCATCCATGATTATATGGGGATTCAATACGACAAATCCTATTTTTGCCAA
The DNA here is from genome assembly GCF_028618665.1 of Bartonella sp. AU16XJBT. Lineage (GTDB taxonomy): Bacteria > Pseudomonadota > Alphaproteobacteria > Rhizobiales > Rhizobiaceae > Bartonella. The sequence goes on along the minus strand of NZ_JAQITF010000003.1, from coordinate 169,757 downwards.
TGAAAAGGTGCGTTTGGCAATGCGTTATCTTATTGATTATGACACTTTGGGAAAGACTCTTCTTAAAGATGTTGGCATTCCACGGGCAAGCTTTATTCCTCTTGGTAACTTTGGGGCTTTGGATGAAAAAGAAGGGCAACCCTTTAAACTTGATCTTCAAAAAGCAAAGCAGCTTTTAACGGAAGCAGGTTATCCAGATGGTTTTGAAGCCAATATTTTTGCAGGGAAATCTCCTTATCCTTTTGCTTTACCTATTGCTCAGTCTATACAGGATAATGCAAAAAAGGTGGGAGTGCGCTTTAAGATTGAACATTTTATCGGTACACAGTTGTTTTCAAAACTTTATGCACGTAGCTTTGATACAATTTTTATAGGATGGAATAATTCTTCTGCGGATCCGCATACGATGGCTTCACGTCTTATTTTAAATCCGGATAATCGGTTTGAGGCTAAAAAAACAGGTTATCCTAGTTGGTGCCATGGCTATTTGGATGAAGATATGAATAAGAAGGTGAGAGAAGCGTTATTTGAAAAAGATCCACAGAAACGCGCGCAACTGTATGCTGATTTACAGCATGATTTTATGCAAAAAGGACCTTATGCTTTTATCTATCAGGTCTATAATATTGTCGCGATGACACCTGATGTCAAAAAATGGGTTTGGAATGGTGCACCACGTATTTTTTATGCTGCCATTGAAAAATAAGTGTGTCTTCAATGCTGTTAAATAAATAAAGAGTATCATCATGATATCTTCGGCGTTTTGCATAGGTTTTTTTAGAGCTTTGCAAGACGTCGAAGATTGTGGATAGTAAGCTCGGGATATATTTCTGAATGTCTTTTCAAGATTCCTATTTCAAAAAGGATCTTTCATTCTCATTAAAGATGTGTTTGCTGAATGTTTTAGACTGAATATTTCAACTTCCGTGAATTGAAAAGTGGTCAATTTATTTGCTGAAAAAAATCGTATAACAAATGTCGTGCCATTTAGCCTTGTTAAAGGAGCAAAGACTTTGCAATGTGCAAGAAAAGTTTTGTTTTAGGGGAATGAGGAATATCAGGTTTTTATGGTGCCTATGTTTCCTTTTTCTTTGAAAGATGATACGACGCAATTGGAGGGTTTTATTGTTATGGGGAGTGATGCAAAAATTTAAATTATCCTCTTGGATAAGGGGTGAAAATGATCAATTTCGGCAAATTACAATTTCTCTAGGATCATCAAAATATCAAATTTTTATTGAGGTTCTTGAAGCAACCGGAGTTGGTGTTTTAGCGATGCTTTTTAGAAAATCGAAAAAAGAAATTTGAAGAAGAAGGTCTGTTTGATGAAGCAAAAGGAAGTTTTGCCTGATATTGTTCCGAATTGTAAGCGCTGTGATATCGCCAACAGGTACTGTTATACTTGATATCTTCGTTTTATATTCAGATCGTTTTCTGTTGCATATTTTGGTTTCGCTTATACCTGCTTAGAGAGACCGAGTTGTTTGTAAGTAGCTGTGGCTGTTGAGGTTTTTTTTATTTTATTTCGAGGAGGTATATTTTCTAAGTCTGATCTTATTATTTTTTGCACGTTATTATTGCATGGGAACTTATACAATAAATTTTAAAAGGAAAAGTCTATGAACTTGAAAGGAAAAATATTGAAAAGTAGCAGCTCTCTTGTTTTTGCTGTTATTGCACTGGGGATGTTTGTGCAACAAGTTTCAGCGAAAACACCTGCCGATACGCTTGTGATGGCTTGGAATCTTGATTCAATAAGTACATTTGATCCTGCGCAAATCAATGATCGTTATGGTAATGAAGTTCTTGTCAATGTTTGTGATAATTTAGTCGAGCCAGCTAAAGATAATGCTGCTAAACTTGTTCCCTCTTTAGCAAAGAGTTGGGATGTTTTAAGTGATGATCAGCATACGGTGATTACTTTTCATTTGCGCGATGGCTTGAAGTTCAACGATGGTCGTCCTGCGAATGCCAATGATCTTATTTGGAGCATGAAGCGGATTGTTAAATTAAAGATGGCTTCTGCTGCGACATTTAATGAATATGGAATTACAGAGCAAAATATTGATGAGGCTTTTCAGTCCCCGGATGAGAAAACGGTGGTGATGAAATTTGATAAACCTTATCCAGCAGAGCTTATTCTGAGCCATTTTGCCACTACTCGTACTCTTGCTTTGCTTGATCGTGAGACACTCATGCAACAGGAAAAAAATGGTGATATGGGAAACCGGTATTTGGCGAGCCATTCTGCTTGTGTTGGTCCTTATCAGATAAGTAGCTGGCGTCCTGGAGAAGGGATTTTGTTGCATGCAAGCTCCAATTATTGGGGGGAGGCGCCTAAATTGAAGAAGATTCTCATTCGCCATGTTGCGGAGCCTGGAACACAACGTTTATTGTTACAAAAACACGATATCGATGTTGCACGTAATTTGATGCCAGAGGATTTGGCTGATCTCCAAGCAACAGCGGATATTAAAGTTGAAAGAGTGTTAGAGCCATCCGTAATCATATGGGGGTTCAATGTGACAAATTCAATTTTTGCCAATGAAAAAGTGCGTTTAGCGATGCGCTATCTTATCGACTATGAAGGACTCGGTAAGACTCTTCTTAAAGATGTTGGTGTTCCACGGGCAAGCTTTATTCCTATTGGTAATCTTGGAGCGTTGGATGAAAAAGAAGGACAACCTTTTAAACTTGATCTTCAAAAAGCAAAACAGCTTTTAACGGAAGCCGGTTATCCGGACGGTTTTGAGGCTAGGATTTTTGCAGGAGCATCTCCTTATCCTTTTGCTTTGCCTATCGCTCAGTCTCTCCAAGATAATGCAAAAAAGATTGGGGTGCGTTTTAAAATTGAACGTTTTGTAGGTACGCAGTTGTTTTCAAAACTGTCTGCACGCGCCTTTGATACGATTTTTTTCGGATGGAATAATGACTCTGCTGATCCCCATACAATGGCTTCACGCCTTATTTACAATCCTGATAATCGGTTTGAGAAAAAAAATACAGGCTATGCGAGTTGGTGTCATGGGTATTTTGATGAAACTATGAATCAAAAGGTTCAGGATGCGTTGTTTGAAAAAGATCCCAAAAAACGTGCGCAAATGTATGCTGATTTACAGCGTGAATTTATGCAAAAAGGACCTTATGCTTTTATTTATCAGACGTATCACACTATAGCGATGACATCTGATGTCAAAAAATGGGTTTGGAATAGTGCTCCACGTATTTTTTATGCTGCAATTGAAAAATAAGAGGGTATCAAGTTTATAAAATATAAAAAAACATGATCATGATATATTTGATGTATTGCAAAGTTTTTCAACGCTTTGCAATACGTTGAATTCTATCGGTAATGGATTGCTATGTTGTGTAGAGAATTTTATTTTAGGAATTCTCATGAAAGATGTGTTTGTGTGGATGTTAAGATTGAATATTTTAACTTCTCTTGATACAATTTTGTGGGTGGAATAATGACTCTGTAGATCCCTATACAAACAGCTTCAAGTTTTTTAATCTTGATGATCGGTTTGAAATTAAAAATATAAGCTGTTCTCGTTGGTGTTATGGGACTTTTGATGAAGTATAAATCAAAAGTTTAAAGATTGCGTTGTTCCAAAAAGATTCACAGAAACGGGCATAAAGAATTGAAAAATGGAAAGTTTGTTTGGTGAAAAAGCAAGTGCAACGAATGTAGCAGAATTTACTGTTTCCGAAATAGCAGGAGCTTTAAAGCGTGTTGTTGAGGAAAAGTTTGGTTATGTACGGGTGCGTGGGGAGATCTCAGGTTACCGTGGTGCTCATGCTTCGGGACATGCTTATTTTGCTTTAAAAGATGATAAGGCACGGTTGGAAGCTGTTATTTGGCGTGGCGTGATGGAAAAGCTCAAATTTCCTCCTGAAGAAGGGATGGAAGTGGTCGCTGTTGGTAAACTTACGACTTATCCAGGGTCATCGAAATATCAAATTGTCATTGAGGCTCTTGAGCCAACGGGGGTTGGTGCTTTGATGACACTTCTTGAAAATCGTAAGAGAAAGTTTGCAGAAGAAGGCTTATTTGATGAAGCAAAGAAAAAACCTTTGCCTTATATGCCTCGAATTATAGGTGTTGTAACATCCCCAACGGGGGCTGTTATTCGCGATATTATTCATCGTATATCTGATCGTTTTCCGTTGCATGTTTTGGTTTGGCCTGTCCGTGTTCAGGGAGAAACAAGCGGGAGCGAAGTGGCTGCTGCTGTTGAAGGCTTTAATGCTCTTGCTCCAGGAGGGCTCATTCCAAAGCCTGATCTCCTTATTGTTGCACGGGGAGGGGGAAGTTTAGAAGATTTGTGGGGGTTTAATGACGAAGCTGTTGTTCGTGCTGTTTATGCTTCTGAGTTGCCTGTTATTTCTGCTGTCGGGCATGAAACAGACTGGACTTTGATTGATTATGTCGCTGATTGGCGTGCTCCAACCCCTACAGGAGCCGCAGAAAAGGCTGTTCCCGTCAAGCTTGATCTTGAAGTATGTGTCGCGTCACTTGGGGCACGTTTGCGTAAAGGGCTTGCGCGTTCTTTTGATTTTCATCAACAAAAGTTGCGTGCAGCCAGACGCGGTCTTCCCACTGTCGACCAACTTTTCGCTCTACCAAGGCGTGGCTTTGATGAAATTTCCAGTCGATTACAGCGCGCTCTTTGTGTGAGTTATGATAAAAAACGTTTTTCTTTTCATGCTCTTCATCTGCGTCTTTCGCCCCGTTTGTTAAAGAGTGAAAAAGCACAACGCCATACAAAGGAATATACGGCACGCCTTCATCGTGCTTTTATGCGCAGTGTAGAAAAACAGCGCGCGGCATTAGAGTTGGCATGTAGGCTTTTAAAAAGCACTTCTTATCAGAATATTTTAGAGCGCGGTTTTGTTTTGGCTTTGGGGCAAGATCATAAACCTATTAAACGGTTGGCGCAGTTTCCTGAAAGTGGACAAATAAATTTACGCTTTTTTGATGGCGATATCCGTGTTGCAACACAAGAACCTATTTCTGCGACACGTTCAAAACCCAAGAAGATAAAGTCGCCAAGCGATGATCAAGGAACTCTCTTTTAATACGGTGAAGATTATGCTTGCTGAGGGTCTTCTTAAGGGGGGGGATGGAAAAGTTCGTTGCGCATGGGCAGGAACCGATCCACTTTATTGTGCTTATCATGATAACGAATGGGGAAAACCTGTTTTTGAGGATATCCCTTTGTTTGAAAAAATTTGTCTTGAAGGTTTCCAAGCAGGGCTTTCTTGGTTTACAATTTTAAAAAAACGTTCTTCTTTTCGCGTTGCATTTGATGATTTTGACTTTGAAAAGATTGCTCATTATGATGAGCTGAAGGTGCAAATGTTGATGCAGAACAAAAATATAGTTCGCCATCAAGCGAAAATTCGATCAGTGCTTAATAATGCACTGAGAGCACAGAGAATTATAACAGAGTGGGGGAGCTTGTCCCACTATTTTTGGTCTTTTCAGCCACCACAATCGGAGCGTTATGAAAAGATAGATTTTCAAACATTATTGGCAAATCCTATAACTCCAGCTTCTCTTCGTCTTTCTCAAGATTTAAAGAAGCGCGGCTGGACGTTTGTTGGTCCCACAATTTGTTATGCTTTTATGCAGTCCGTAGGGATTGTCAATGATCATCTTGAAGGCTGTTTTTGTCGATAAATTGGTAAAATTTCTGTCATAAGGGCAATGATTAATAGGAGCATCATAATAAATGTGCAGGTTATACAACTCTGTTGTATAAAATAATTGAAACATACAAATGATACAATAGTGATGATTTTTTATTGTTGTTGGCCATTAAAATAACAAAAATATACTTTTGAGAATAAAAAAAATGCAAAAAAGAGTAATTCCTTACTATCATGTATCTGGCGTTAGATAATGGTGATATCTTGTGTGTAAAACAGAATGAGGTTGGCAATTCACGCGCTTTCTTTAAAAAAACATTTCTTAATGCTCTTAAGCTTATTTTGTATTGATGTTCGTGAATGGTATAACGATGGAAACTATTGAGCATCAACGTCTTACGTTTATGAAGGAATGAGTCGGTTCTATCACATACACTTTGCCCGCTCTAAAATATTGTGACAACGCTTGGCATTTGAAATGTTTTAGAGGAGGTATTTTTATTTCCATTAATGACATGAATGTCATAATTAAAGAATGAATATTTTATTCATGTTTATTGATGAATGCAAAGAGGTTTTTAGATGGGCGCTGTTGTTGCATTGTTATATTTTGCTTCTGTTGTACGATCGTTGGTTTATTTGTGTGGTGGTCGATTGTTCAAGACTTGTCTAGGCAATACAAAACAAAGTACAGCGATGAAAAATTGACGTTAAATAATTCAAGCTGCTTGTGTTAGGTTTTATTATCTGATAACTTTCTTCCATTAGAGAGGGGTTTTGCTGCGTGTGAACTCCAGTTTTGGGGAGGATACTTAAGCTCAGACAGATGGGTATTCACTACATTGCTTCTTTAAATCTCTGTATGTTGCTCTTTGGAGCTAAACATTTTGTTACAGCATGTTGTTTGCTATTTTATTTTTATAGCTGCAAAGCAATGATGTACACTAAAGTTTAGAAGGATTTATATTCGTTATGTCTTTGGGGGAAATTGTGTCATGAATTTTGTTTTGATAAATGAGAAAGAGCATTTTAGTGTGTATTCTTTTATTACAAGCTTTATCTCTCAGAAGATAAAGTTTGGAAGGAATAGTTCTTCTCATTGTTCCTTTATCTTTGTTAATATGTAAGGTTTGTCCTTTTGATGATTAATTTGGGGGCTCATTTATTGTCGTATGCAAAGGGATGTCATGAAAAGAATGTCATATTGGTCAGCAAAACACATATTCCATGTTCGCTATGGTTTGATTGAGATGATCAGTCAATGGATTGATAAAATGAATGGAATTAAAAAGTAGATGACTCTGTATAGGTGATAAGAACGTATTTGTTCAATCTTTATAATTATAAATTTGCCCTTTATGATTATAGATTTTTCATGTCATTTCAGTGTCATTAATTGATAAAAAATAAAGGGGAAAGTTTATGAACTTGAAGAAAAAAATATTGCAAAGAAGTAGCTTCCTTGTTTCTGCTCTTATAGCATTGGGAATGGTTGTACAACAGGCCCCAGCGAAAACACCGGCTGATACCCTTGTAATGGCTTGGAACCTCGATGCTGTCAGTACCTTTGATCCTGCCCAAAGCAATGATGTTTATGCAAGTGAAATTATTGAAAATATTTGTGATAATTTGGTCAGTATAGCGACAGATGATCCAACGAAAATAGTTCCCGCATTAGCAACACATTGGGATGTTGCAAGCGATGATCACAGTACGGTGATTACTTTTCATTTGCGCGATGGTTTGAAGTTTAATGATGGGAGATCAGCCAACGCCAATGATCTTGTTTGGGGGATGAAGCGGGTTGTCAAATTAAAAATGGCCGATGCAGCAACTTTTAATGAATATGGAATTACAGAGCAAAATGTTGATGATGCTTTGCAAGCCGTTGATGAAAAAACAGTAGTGATGAAATTTGATAAGCCTTATCCAGCAGAGCTTATTCTTAATAATATTATTGCAAATCATGTAACTGCTTTGCTTGATCGTAAGACAATTATGAAGCATGAAAAAGATGGCGATCTGGGAAATCAGTATTTAAAAACGCATGCTGCTTGTGTTGGTCCTTATCAGTTAAAAAGTTGGCGTCCTGGAGAAGCTCTTTTGTTGCGTGCAAGCGCCCATTATTGGGGAGAAGCTCCGAAACTGAAGCAGATTCTCATTCGCCATGTTGCAGAGCCTGGAACACAACGTTTGTTGTTACAAAAGCACGATATTGATGTTGCTCGTAATTTAACTCCTGAAGATCTTGCAGATCTACAAAAAACAACAGATGTTAAAGTTGAAAAAGTGTTGGTGCCAAGCATGATGTATTGGGGATTTAACATGACAAATCCCATTTTGGCTAAGGAGAAAGTACGCTTGGCGATGCGCTATCTCATAGACTATGAAGGTTTTGGCAAGAAACTTCTCAAAGGTGTTGGTATTTCACGGGCAAGTTTTATTCCTCTTGGCAACTTTGGAGCTTTAGATGAAAAAGAAGGGCAACCCTTTAAGCTTGATATTCAAAAAGCTAAGCAGCTTTTAGCAGAGGCTGGTTATCCGAATGGATTTGAGGCAAATTTTCTTGTTTCAAATACCCCTTATACTTTAGCTCTTGCTCAGTCCCTTCAAGATAGCGCCGCACAGGCCGGGGTGCGTCTTAAAATTGAACGTGTGGCAGGTACACAGTTGTTTTCAAAGGTGGATGCCCGAGCTTTTGATACGACTTTTATCGGATGGAATAGCGGGTCTACGGATCCTCATACCATGGCTTCACGTCTTGTTTATAATCCGGATAATCGGTTTGAGGCAAAAAATACAGCCTATCCTAGTTGGCAGCATGGGTATTTTGATGCCAAGATGAATCAAAAGGTTGAAGAGGCGTTGTTTCAAAAAGATTCACAAAAACGGGCACAACTCTATGCTGATTTACAACGTGAATTGATGCAAAAGGGACCTTATGCGTTTATCTTTCAGAAATATAATGTTATCGCGATGACACCTGATGTCAAAAAGTGGGTTTGGAATAGTGCGCCACGTATTTTTTATAGTGCAATTGAAAAATAAGCGCGTCTTTTCGTATCGTCAAAGATAAAAAGAGCTTGATCATCATTGCATGATGAAAATATTCTCCCCCATAGAAGCCCTTCAGTTTTTTAAAGAAGGATGAAATTGTGGGGGATTGTGCCGTATCTGATTGAGGTCATTTTATAAGGAGGGATGAATATGGAAAGTTATATTGGGGAGAGTTTTTGTTTATGTTTATAGATCCTCTTCATCCCGAATATAGATTGATATATGAGAGAATTATTTTATAGATGCTTAGTTTGATTAAATGAAGTTGATGTTTGATAGCATGCTGATTAAAAGATGAAAGAGCAAAATCACAATCACTTTGCGTAAAAAAATACAAGAATACAAAAGAAAGAGATAAAATGGGGAAAAAAGAATGTTGAAAAGAATTTGTATTTTATTAAGCACAATGGGGTTTTTAAACGGGACTATCGTATCAGCATTGAGTGCCTCATCTAAAGATATATTGGTGATGGCATGGAATATTGATTCAATGAGTGGTTTTGATCCAGCGCAAACCGTTGAGGTTGTGACAAGTGAGTTATTGACGAATATTTGCAGTGCGCTCGTGCAATATGATGAGCATGATCCTACAAAAATTCGTCCGGCTATGGCAAAATCTTGGGACGTTTTAGATAATGGCAAAAGAATAGTTTTTCATCTTCGTGATGATTTAAAGTTTGATGATGGAAGAACAGCAACGGCGCAAGATCTCGTGTGGTCGATGCGACGGATTATTAAATTAGGTTTGAGTTATGCTCAGTCTTTAATGGACTATGGGTTTACCAAAGATAATGTTGAAACAAATATTCAGGCTCTTAATGATAAGACTTTACAATTAAAATTAGATAAACCCTATCCTATTCAGCTCATACTGACTGTTATTGGACAATCTTATGCTTCTGCTCTGCTTGATCGGAAAACAATTGAAGCGCAGAGTATTAACGGCGATATGGGAAATAAATATTTAGCGACACATTCGGCTTGTGTTGGACCTTATAAATTAGTAAGCTGGTCCCCTGGGGATAAAGTTGTGTTAGAGGCTACACAGCATTATTGGGGGAAAGTGCCTAAAATTAAGCAGATTGTTGTGCGGCATGTAGCGGATTCATCAAGTCAAAGACTTCTTTTGGAAAAAGGTGATGTGGATATAGCGCGAGATCTTTCTTCAGAGGATATTTTAGATCTTGAAGAAAAAGGTGGCTCAGTCAAAATTAGTCGTGTTTTGCGTCCGCAGATTATTTATCTATCGTTAAACAATAAGAATGCAATTTTTGCGAACGAAAAGGTCAGATTGGCACTTCGTTATTTGGTTGATTATGAAGGTCTTGGAAAAACTGTTTTAAAGGGGATTGCTATTCCACGGGCAACTTATATGTCTTTAGGTGTTCCAGGTGCTTTGGATGAAAAAGAAGGATTGCCCTTTAAATTGGATTTGGAAAAAGCAAAACAGTTAATTACTGAAGCTGGTTATCCTAACGGTTTTAAAGCTAATCTTCTCGTCGGAAGTCTTAGTTATATGTCATCTGTTGCGCAGTCTATTCAAGCGAATGCACGCAAAATTGGTGTTGAGCTTACAATTGAAAAAATGGCACAAAATCAATTGTTGAGTCGTGTACGGGGTGGAAATTATGATACTGCACTTATGGGGTGGGGGAGTGCTGATCCTGATGGACATCCTGCTTCATTGAATCACGTGTTTAATCCTGATCCAACATTTACGAAAAAGCATAATATGTATTTGGCTTGGCGTGCTGGATATTATGATGAAAATATTAATAAAATGGTGATGGATGCTTTGTTTGAGCAAGACCCTAATAAGCGTATTGTGCAATATCGTACTTTACAACATTATGTGCTAGAGCATGGTCCTATGGTTTATTTATTTCAAACATATTATACCGTTGGTATGGGACCTGATGTCAAAAAATGGGTTTGGAATAGTTACAGACTTTACTACAATGAAGCAGAAAAATAAAAAGAAGCATGTTTATGGAGAAGGATTGTAGAACATGCTTAATAAGAAGTTGTTTCATTCTATAAAAAAAGGTATTCGCTTTATGTTTTATCGCTACAGAGGGGATTTTTATAATGGTTTTGCCACTTTCAGAGACTGAAAGAGCTGTATCAGAAAAGCAGAAAAAATTATTTTTATGGGATTTTTTGTTTAAGGGATTAAAACTTCTTATTTCAGTTTTTATCACATTGCTTGGGTTGGTGACGATTACTTTTTTTCTTGGTCATCTTCTTCCTCTCGATCCTGTTCTATCTATTCTTGGTGATAATATCAGTCAGGAAGCTTATGATGCCATGTATTATAAGCTGGGTCTTGATAAGCCGTTGATTGTTCAATATTGGAAGTATCTTCATAATGTATTTTTATTTGATTTTGGAGATGCTTTAACGTCTGGGCGTCCTGTTTTAGCTGATATTATGCGCGTATTTCCTGCAACATTAGAGCTTGCAACGGTTGCTATTGTTATTGGCACAACTCTTGGAATTCCCTTTGGGGTTTTTGCAGCAATGTATCGCGATTCATTTATTGATTATGTTGTCCGTGTTTTTACACTCTTGAGTTATTCTACGCCGACATTTTGGCTTGGGCTCATGGCGTTGTTAATATTTTATGCCAAGCTTGGCTGGGTTGGTGGTCCAGGGCGACTTGATTTTCTTTATGAATATTCTTTTGAACCCAAAACAGGATTTTTTCTTTGGGATACTGCGAGCCAAGGACAATGGGAGGCTTTTGGGAATGTCTTTAGTCACATTATTATGCCTGCTTTGATCTTGGCTTTCGGTGCTATGGCTTATATTAGTCGTATGACCCGTGGATTTATGATTGAGCAGCTTAATCAAGAATATATCATTACTGCACGTGTAAAGGGATTATCGTGGGCGCGGACGGTTTGGGGGCATGCCTTTCGGAATGCTGCTGTTCAGATTATTACCGTTGTTGCACTTTCTTATGCTTTTTTACTAGAAGGGGCTGTTTTGACGGAGACAGTTTTTGCTTGGCCTGGTTTTGGACATTATTTGACAAATGCTCTTCTCGCTGGAGATATGAATGCTGTTGTAGGATGTACTTTACTTGTAGGATTTATCTTTGTTGCCATTAATTTATTTTCTGATTTGCTTTATCGCATTTTTGATCCAAGGACACGTTGAATATGACAGTCAGTAATCATCACAAATCGCAATCATCATCTTCTTTGAGTTCTTGGTTAAACGACCCGGTTCCACGGTCCATAATACAAGCAAACATACAAAGAATTTATCATGCACTGGTGAAGTTTTTTCATAACTTTTCAGCTGTATTTGGTCTGTTTATTATTTGTATTATTATCATATGCGCACTTTTTGCTCCTTGGATTGCGACGCACGATTTTTTGAGCAATGATCTGGGGCATCGGTTGCAGCCCCCCTCTATGGCGCATTATTTTGGGACAGATGAATTAGGACGTGACATTTTTAGTCGTCTTGTTTTTGGTTCTCGTATTACTCTTTATGTTGTTTTTCTCACAACAATTATTGTAGGTCCAATAGGGCTTATTGTTGGAACTGTATCTGGTTATATGGGGGGATGGGTTGATACTGTGCTCATGCGCATTGTCGATATTTTTCTTGCTTTTCCAGGGTTAATTTTAGCTCTTGCCTTTTCAGCCGCATTGGGACCAGGGATTGAAAATGCTTCTATTGCAATTTCAATTGCAGCATGGCCACCAATCGCACGTTTAGCACGCGCTGAGACTTTGACAATACGTTCTTCTGATTATGTTTCTGTGGTTCGCTTGCAGGGGGCTTCTCCTTTGCGGATTATTTTGTTTCATGTTGCGCCCATGTGTATTCCTTCAGTGATTGTACGATTAACTTTAGATATGTCTGGAATTATTTTAACAGCTGCTGGCCTTGGATTTTTGGGGCTTGGAGCACAACTTCCAAGTCCTGAATGGGGGGCGATGCTTTCTTCAGGTCGGGAATTTATGATGACAAATTGGTGGTTGGCGGCAATACCGGGCTGTGCAATATTATTTGCAAGTCTTGCTTTCAACCTTTTAGGTGATGGTCTTCGTGATGTATTGGATCCACGCAATGGGTAATAAATTATTAGAAGTAGAAGATTTACGTATTTCTTTTCCTACAACGCGCGGCGTTGCAGAAGTTGTGCGTGGTGTTAGCTTTTCTGTCGGAAAAGAAAAAATTGGCATTGTTGGTGAATCCGGATCTGGAAAATCGATGACAGGGCGTGCAATACTAAAGCTGAGTCCAAAATCAGCCATTGTTAAAGCTAAAAAAATGCGCTTTGAGGATGTCGATTTATTGCGTGCCAGTGAACCTCAGATGCGAAAAATCCGCGGTAAGCGTATTTCAATGATTTTACAGGATCCTAAATATTCACTTAATCCACTCATACGGATTGGGGAACAGATTATGGAGGCTTACCGTATTCATTACCGTGTTTCAAAAGCTGAAGCGCGGGAGCGAACCATAGCTATGTTAGAATCTGTTCATATTCGTGATCCTGAACATGTCATGCGCCTCTTTCCTCATGAAATATCTGGGGGGATGGGGCAGCGCGTGATGATTGCAATGATGCTCATTCCAAAACCTGATTTAATTATTGCCGATGAACCAACATCTGCGCTTGATATTACAGTTAGACGACAAGTTTTATCCGTATTAGATGAACTTGTGACAAAGTCTGGAACAGGGCTTATTTTCATTAGTCATGATTTGAATATGATTGCTGATTTCTGTGATCGTATTTTGGTGATGTATGCGGGCCGTGTTTTAGAAGAGTTACCTGCTTCTGATTTGTCTCATGCTTGTCATCCTTATACGAAGGCTTTGCTGGCGAGTTTGCCACGGCTTGATAATCCTGTTGATGTTTTGGCTGTTCCTGAGCGTGATCCTGATTGGTTGTATAATCCTACGATTGTTAATGGTGTTGAGGAGGTTCCTCATGACAAATTGTAAGAATATTATTGATGTTTCTAATTTATCTGTAACCTTTGGGCATAGACACAAGGCCGTAACGGTTGTTAAAAATGTTAATTTTCATATTAAGCGTGGTGAAGCTTATGGGTTGATTGGTGAATCCGGATGCGGAAAATCAACTATTTTGAATACATTGGTAGGGCGTATTCCAGAGTATAGTGGAAAGTTCCTTTTTGCTGGACAAGAAGTCGAAAAAAAAAGAAGTAAGGACTTTTTACGCTGTATTCAAATGGTTTTTCAAGATCCTTATGCTTCGTTGCATCCAAGAAAAATGGTCCATACGGTTCTTTCTGAATCGCTTAAAATCCATGGTATGGATAATCAAAGAGAGCGGGTGGAGGATGCTTTAGATTCCGTTGGTTTAGATGCTTCATTTCTTTATCGTTATCCTCATGAGTTGTCCGGAGGGCAGCGTCAGCGTATTGCTCTTGCACGTGCTTTAATTATCGAGCCAGAAGTTTTGTTGCTTGATGAACCAACATCTGCATTGGATGTGTCGGTACAAGCTGAAATTTTAAACTTGTTGAAATCGTTGCGCGAGAGAAAAAAGCTTACTTATTTGATGGTATCCCATGATCTTGCTGTTGTTGCACATATTTGTGAACGTGTTGGCATTATGCATAAAGGGATTATTCTTGAAGAGCTTAGCAATGATGAATTGCGTAATCTCCACGCGCAACACGATTATACAAAAGAGTTTTTTGAAGCGAGTATTGAGCCTATCGTTCATAGAGAGCAAAGAGCGTGATCAATTTTATAGAAGAGAAAATGCAATTTTATGTGTTTTGAAGTGTCTAGAAATGTTTGACGGCCTTGTTAAAAGGGAAGGGGGTAATAGGATTTTTTTTAGTCATGAATTTGCTGGGTAGTGTTTGAGCGATAATATTTAAAATCCTATAAGAACTTCCGTTTTGAAATATACAAGTGTCTTATAACATATATTCTTTGTGTGATATTATTGTACTGTTTTTTGCGTATAATTTTATTTTAAAAGTTTTATTTTGGGATTTTAAGCATTAAATTTGTGAGAAATAACAAAAGAGAGTAAAGCTGTATTTTCTAGAAAAGCGTCTCATTATTTTACAATATCATTTTGTTTTTATTTGTTTTCTTTTTTACAATTTTAGGCATTATTCATCGAAAAATGCTAAGCTTTATTCTTTATAAAAAAGAAGTTTTTGTAAAAAAATCCAATGGTCAATGACAGTCTTCAAATATTTTGCTGTTTTCTATTTAAAAAAGCGCTTAAAGAACAACTTATAATAAGCCAAAAAGGCAGCAATATGCCGCCTTTTTGTTAAATTGGATGGGCTATTTTTACAGTCTTGATTTAAAACTGATAGCGTATGCCGCCAGAAAAATTTGCTCCCGATATACCGGTTTTTTGCAGTTTTTGTTGATAACTCACATCACCATGAAGGGAGAAATTGTGAGACAGTTGTGCATTGATGCCAATACCGCCTTCAATTGCAGGTCCCATAGGATCTAGCTCAAAGTCTCTTCCAATATGAATGCTACCATCATCACCAAAGGTTTTGATCAAGTTTACTTTTCCATAGAAAGACATAGGACGGTTGTTTTCAGTGGAAATGGTTTTGGTCAAACGCCCACCAACACGGATCATCCATTGAGAAGGATTTTGCATGTCAACGGTCAGATTATCAGCATCTTCAATGGTGTTAAACATCAAGTGTTGATAAGCAACTTGTGCCTGCGGTTCGAATGTTACGCCTTGTATACCGGTTGCAAATTGTTTGCCAATAGTTGTGGAGATCGTCAACATTTTGGCATTTTTCAACTTTGCGGTTGTTCCAATGAGGGCATTGCTGATTTTTCCCTTTAGGATGCCATAGGATAATAACGTATCAAGATAAAAGCCATTGTCGTGCTGTATGGTTCCGTAGGCTGTGAGTGACCATTTATTAATGGTGTTTTTTCCAGCATCTTGCATGTCTTTTGCGGTGAAAGAGAGTTGTCCATAGGTGCCTAAAAGACCCAAATGTGTTGTAGTATTGTGTCCTTCCTGCGTTGCGAAGTTAACACCTCCTTGTAGAGCAGCATAGCGAAGATCAGCACCGCTATAACCATATTGACGGGGCGCACTTTCAGAGGATAAGGTTCCAGTGCTTCCATAGGTGTGTAAGAAGAAGCTGCTCTGTTTTTCTTGTCCTTTTGCCAAGACAGATGTTCTGAGATTGGCTAACAATGCATTTTGTTGCGCCATATCCGTCAATCCACTATAGAAGAGAGCATTTGGCATGACCAAATAGCTTGCCATTTGTGCTACAGGCGCATGCACATTTGCTTCAGGGTTAGAGCCGGAACCTGGATTAGAGCCAGACTCTGTGTTAGAATTGAGAAACTCAGGTTGTAGACGAAAATCCCAGAAATTTTCATCCTTTTCATCAAACAGATTTTGTTTTATATCAGCTTTGCCTTGGCTTGAGTTTGGTCCATAGGCACGGAGCATATATTTATCAGGCGAACCATTTATTGTGGTATAGCCATGGGCTAATTTGAAGGAGCCTTCTTCGGCTGTTCCAGAAACTTGGATAAGAGAAAGTCCCCGTACATTTTTCTCAACATCAGAAGTTTTTTTGTGAGTGGTGTTTCCTTTTAAATTAACAAGAACATTTGTATTTCCTGAAACATTTCCATTAATCAAAAGCTGATCGGTTTTTTGCTCTGTAATTGGCTTACCATCACTCCACCAAGTATTGAAAGAAATCTGTGCATCACCCGTTGCATTATAGACGGCTTTGGTATCTGGTTTTCCAGAGCCTATATGCAATGTGTGGTAATGATCTTCTGTTGGTTCTTGAAAAATGAGAGAGCTGTCATTGAGGTCGAGAACAGAAATATCAGAACGTGACCTTTGAGTAATATCAAGCAAATTGCCCTCAGCATCTTTTTCTTGTGTGCTGTTTTTTAAGAACCATTGTGTCCCGTTTCTTAGGTTGAAGCTTACGTTTCTCTCTTGTGCAATATTTGTTCTGCCTTCTAAAGTAGAGTGATCTGCATTTAACGTGAAGCTGCCGTTGGGTATTTCCTTCATGTTTTCATCATCCCACACATTTTTATCCGGCCAAGAAATTTTGTTCCAAAAAATACCATCACCTAATAACACATCGGCGTGGATTTCTGAATCTTTGAAATTGAGCGTACCGATTGATAGAGCAGGACTATTTTCGATGCTTTTTGCGGCAAAAGCTCCAACAAGAATTCCTGTACCATTGTCAACGTGAAAAACTGCATGGCTTAAATTGATTTCATTGCTACGATATTTTTGTGGATCCATTGGATCAAGTGGGTCATTATCAGAAACACTTGTGAATTGTAAGCCAGCAATTCCTGCTGTTGCAGAAAGATTTGTGAGATCCATATGACCGCCATTGATCACGATTAATGCATTTTTTTTTGCTTCTATGTTATTTTTAGTGTCATTACTTGTTTTAATTGTACCATCATCAATTGTGACAAGACCAACATCAACATTTTTAATGGTTGTGTTACCATTTAATTCAATTATACCATCTTCGTAGGATTCTACGCCAATGGTTACTTTTTCGTTATCACTGCCGGTTATTATTAAATCTCTACTAATAATTTTTCCTCCATCGTTTGCAGAAAGACCGATATCAAGGTTTTTAATGGTTGTTGTGCCTGTTAACTGAATTTCGCTATCAGGATTCCAAGTCAATATTCCATAGCGGTCTTTTTCAGGGGTTGGATTAATTGATTTTGCTCCGATGACGGTTAAATTTTTGCCGGTGATTTTACCACCAAGATTTGCTCCAAGACCAGTGTTAACTACGTTTTCGATGGTTGTATTACCATTTAATTCAATTTTACTCTGATTTGCTTTTATACCGAAACCAGTTGTATTAAACTCAGTTTCTGGAGATTCAAGACAGATTATTTTTAAATCTTTGGCAGTGATTGTAGCAGCATTTTTTGCTTCAATCCCATTCTTAAATTGTTGAATGGTTGTTGTTCCCTTTAATTCAATTTTACTATTAGAATCTTGAGCGAATATACCGATGCCTACATCTTTGTCTTTAAGAGCGGTTATAGTTAGATTTTCGCTATTGATGTTTCCACCTTGGTATGCATAAAGCCCGTTTCTCACGTTTTCAATGGTTGTTGTGCCTGTTAACTCAATTTGACCAAAATCCCTAGCTGTTACACCAGTACTGTCGTATTTTTCAGTTTTAAAACCAGTTATTTTTAAATCATTGCCGATGATTTTACCACCCTTTATTGCATGAAGTGTCTCATAGTTTTTTCCAGATTCTGTTACTGTTTTTCCATCAGAAACTTCAAGAGTTTCAGCATGGACGTTGAATTGAATATTAAACAGCATAATAGCTGCTGTCGCCATAGATGACAGAAGGGATTTTTTGTACACAAATACTCTCCTTTTAAAGCTCCCACCAATATTCATTCCCCCCACCGGCTTTATAAGAAGAAGTGAAAATGAATAGTTATTAATAAATTAGTTCATTTTTATTATTTTATTTATGCTTATATGTCAAAGTAAATATAATTTAATATAAATTATATAAAATATTTTATTTAAATTCATATGGTGTTTAATCTCAATAGAGAAATATAAACTAATCATTTCATAAAAATAATATTGTAAGTAATATAATAGATGTATATTGAAGATATACAGCATCATTGTACATTTTTTATGTCTAAAAAAATAAAAGCGTAGTTGAATGCAACAAGCAAAGCTTAAAAGAAAGTTTTCTCACTTTGGGTGTAAAACGCGTTTTTTATTTAAGTTAAAGACTGCTTATTGGCTACTTTTATAAATTTTAGTATTCTTCTTAAGGGTTTTGATAAATTTGTTGAAGAAGCTTGTTATGTTTGTTGTATTTGGTTGGATGCGTTTCACAAAAAGCTATTGTTTCACGTGTTTCGTGCGCAAAGAGCCAAAATGGCCCCTTTGAGGCGCAAAAGATAGATGATGCCAAAAAAGGCAGCAATATGCCGCCTTTTTGTTAAATTGGATGGGCTATTTTTACAGTCTTGATTTAAAACTGATAGCGTATGCCGCCAGAAAAATTTGCTCCCGATATACCGGTTTTTTGCAGTTTTTGTTGATAACTCACATCACCATGAAGGGAGAAATTGTGAGACAGTTGTGCATTGATGCCAATACCGCCTTCAATTGCAGGTCCCATAGGATCTAGCTCAAAGTCTCTTCCAATATGAATGCTACCATCATCACCAAAGGTTTTGATCAAGTTTACTTTTCCATAGAAAGACATAGGACGGTTGTTTTCAGTGGAAATGGTTTTGGTCAAACGCCCACCAACACGGATCATCCATTGAGAAGGATTTTTCATATCAATGGTAAAGTTATCAGCATCTTCAATGGTGTTAAACATCAAGTGTTGATAAGCAACTTGTGCCTGCGGTTCGAATGTTACGCCTTGTATACCCGTTGCAAATTGTTTGCCAACAGTTGTGGAGATCGACAACATTTTGGCATTTTTCAATTATTCTCATATTGGCTAACAGCGCGTTCTGTTTAGCCATATTGGTTATAGAAAAGGGCATTTGGCATGATCAAATAGCTTTGTATTTAGGGCACAATGTTTTTTTCTGCTGAATCACTATCAAGAAGTACTGGCTGTAAGCGAAAATCCCAAAAGTTTTTATTTTCTTCTAAAAGGATTTTTTTAGTACTTGTTTTACTATGGTTTGATGTTGGCCCATAAGCTTTCAGTATATATTTATAAGGTGAACCATTTATTGTGATATAGCCATTGGCGAGTTTAAAAGAGTTCTGATTTGCTTTTCCAAAAACTTGAATTAGTGAAAAACCGTCCATATTGCTAGGAGCAGAAGTATTTGTTGCAATATTGTTCTTTTCTAAATGTCCAGTGACATAAACCAATGTAGTACCTGAAACATCACCATGAATTAGAAGACGATCGGTTTTTTGTTTTGCTATTGGTGCACCATCACTCCACAAAGTATTGAAGGAAATCTGTGCATCGCCTTTTGCGTTATAGACAGCTTTGGTATTTGTTTTTCCTGAACCTATATGCAGTGTATGGTAATGATCTTCTATTGGTTTTGCAAAAGAAATAGAGCTGTTTTCGAGATTTAGTACAGAAATATCAGAACGTGCTCTTTGAGCAATATCAAGAAGTTTTCCATCAGTGTCTTTTTCTTGCTTGCTGGTTTTCAATATCCATTGTGTACTGTTTTTCAGGTTAAAGTGTACGTCTCTCTTTGGTGCAATGTTTGCTTTGCCTTCTAATATGGAATGATCAGCGTTTAATGTAAGAATAAAATTATTTTTTTTAGCTGAATCTTTGGTTGCTAATAAAACATCGGCATGAATTTCTGAATTTCTGAGATTAGCTTTGCCGATTGATTCATTTGCATTAATTCCAGTACCATTTTTAATGTGAAGCTTTGTATTGGTTAAATTGATTTCGGATGTTTTATTGTTCTTGGATTTTTCAAATATCACACCTCTGTTTTCTGCTGTAGCAGACACATTTGTTACATCAATATGTCCATTATTGTTTACAACAAATGCATCTTTTTTAGCAATTATTGCTCCTCCACTCATTTTGGTTGTGCTACCATTTTCTGCATAAAGTCCGATCTCAGCATTTTTAATTGTTGTATTCCCATATAACTCAACCAAACTACCCATATCTTGGCTTACTACACCGGCGGTTCCGTTACCATCTATCGTTGTTAGAGTGACATTCGTGGCTTTAATATGTCCACCCTTTTCTGCAAACAACGTTGTGTTCCCCGTCACTGTTCCTCCCGTTATGGTGATGGTAGATTTTGAGTCTTTTGCATAGAGCCCACTGTTATCAGATGATGTAATTTGAGCATTGTCAGTTAAAGTAATAGTGCTGCCGTTTAGGGCAGATATTGCTGCACCTTTTGCGCTAAATGATCCTCCAGAGACGGTTATGTGAGAATCATTATTTGCAATTATGCTATTGATTGCTTGCTTAACCGTTACATTTTCTAAAGTAATGTTACTTCTTCTTGCAATTATTGCATTGATTAGTAGTGCATTGTCCTTACTATTTAATATTGTTACATCTTTCAGTTTGTTATTGCTCTTATTTTTTAAAAGGTGAACGCCTGCTTCGGAACTCTTAATGGTTCCTCCGATCATGTTGATTGTGCTATTGTTTTGCGCATCAATTCCGATTTTAACATTACTAATTGTTGTATTTCCAAGCAATTCAATCACACTGTTAGAGCCAGAGGCAGCTGCACCTGCAGCTACACCGTTGCCATCATTCGTTGCTTTTAGAGCAACATTTGTAACCGTAATATGGCCACCTATGTCTGCTTCTAAGGCTGTATATTTTCCTGTTACGCTTCCTCCTATCATGGTGATGGTCGATTTTGAGTCTTCTGCAAAGAGACCTGCTTCATCATATGATGTAATTTGAGCATTGTCAGTTAAGGTAATACTGCTGCCGTTTTGAGCACATATTGTTGCATAGCTTGAATCAAATGATCCTCCAGAAATTATTATTTTAGAATGATTATTTGCAATTATGCTGTTGCCTGTTTGAGTCACTTTTACATTTTTTAAAGTAACGACACTTTCTTTCTCTAAAACTATC
The DNA here is from genome assembly GCF_028618665.1 of Bartonella sp. AU16XJBT. GTDB lineage: Bacteria > Pseudomonadota > Alphaproteobacteria > Rhizobiales > Rhizobiaceae > Bartonella. Next base: position 148,425 of record NZ_JAQITF010000003.1, on the reverse strand, counting down.
CCTTTGCCTGAATTTTTCTCTTTGCCGGTCGATATTGTTACGTTTTCCAGCTTATTTTCATCGCTCTTACTATTTATAAAGCCGACGCCAGCTTTGGAAGCCATAATGGTTCCTCCAACCATTTTAATTCTGCCACTGTTACTTGCAAAAAGCCCGCCTTTAGTATCCTTAATCATTGTATTTCCATACAATTCAATCATACTATCAAAGCTATCGACTGCTGCAGCGACCCCATGGCCATTTGTTGTTAGAGAAACATCAGTGACCTTAATGTGTCCGCCGTTTTCTGCAAGTAATGCTACTTCTCCAGATATTGTCCCTCCTGTCATTGCGATGCTAGAATGTAATCCATTTGTATAGAGCCCTTTGCCATTTGATGATGACGTAATTTGGGGAGTGCCTTCTTTACTGCTGATTAAAGTAATTTTGCTGCCGTTTCCAGCATATACCCCTACGTCTTTTCCCTCAAATGATCCTCCAGAGATCGTTATTTGTGATTGATTATATGCAACTATGCTGTGTTTTGCTTGTGTAATGGTTACATCTTCTAAAGTGACGTTACTTTCTTTATCAGTAACTATTCCTGTAATAAGAGTTTTTTTATTTTTACTGCTTGATATTTTCACACTTTTTAGCTTGTTTTTATCACTCTTGCTGTTCGAGAACTTAGTGCCTATGCGAGAAACTGAAATGGCTCCCCCGATCATTTTCACTGTAGCACCGTCTTTTGCTTCAAGACCAAATAAAACGTCAAAAGCAGTTCCTTTAATTGTTGTGCCATCCAGTAATTCAATCGTAGTGTTAGAGCCTTCAGCTGTTATAGCGTATGCATCGTGATTGAGGTTTGAGTGTGTTACAGTTAAATGCTTACCGATGATTTTACTGCCGTTTTTTGCATGAAGTGCATCATAGGTTTCTCCATGTACTGTTACTGTTTTTCCATCAGAAACTTTAAGAGATTTAGCGTATGCACTGAATTGAACATTAAACAGTACGACCACTGCTGTTGCCATAGATGATAGAAGGAATTTTTTATACACAAATACTCTCCTTTTAAAGCCCCCAATATTCATTTCTCCGCAGTCTTCAAAAGAAGAAAAGAAAGAGTATTGCTTTTATTTTAATAATGCATCATTTTAATAATTTATTTTGCTTTCTCTGTCAAAATTAAAGTTGGATTTATATTTAAATACGCAATATGTATGTTTACTTTATAATGTATTTTTTTAGTATATTTATAAAGTAGTTTTTTTTCATATTTATAGTAATATTATAAAGTTGTGATATTTTTATTGATAGCAAGATATTCTTTGATGCCAATATTCATTGGTATATGATTTAGCAATACATGAATAGAAAAGATAGTAAAAAAACATAATGTAAAAGAAAATATCAGTGTTTTAAAAGTTGTATATTTTTCCAAAAGGGAAAGAATTTTATCGTTTTAAAGTCGATAAGGAATAAATCTTTTTGTATGTAGTTTGACTTTATGTTTTATATTGAACGGGAAAAGATAAGATTAGGGTGGATATGTGATAATTTATTGTTTTTATGACTGTTTTTTTACCATTAAATGCGCGTTTTTTCAAAATGAATTTTGACAGCTAAAATTGCAAAAAAAGTGTAAAAAATAGCAGTTGAAATTTGGTAGCAAAAAGAGCGCGGTGTATCCCTTGCACAATTAGCTGCCCGTGCAAGGCATCTCAAATGACAATATGGTCTAGATGTTTTGATTATTGATTATATCCAACTCATGATAATCCATTCAAAACGCTCATTAGAAAACCGCGTTCAAGAAATAACAGCGATTATCATGGGGCTTAAAGCTTTGGCAAAAGAACTTAATATTCCTATCATTGCTCTGTCACAGCCCTCACGCCAAGTTGAAAACCGAACAGATAAACGTCCATAGCTTGCAGATCTACGAGAATCAGATTCCATTGAACAAGATGCCGATATTGTGCTTTTTGTTTATCGTGAAGAATATTATCTCAAAAAGGAAGAACCAAAAGAAGGCAGCGCTGAGTATAGAAAATGGCAAGAGGCAATGGAGAAAGCCAAAGGCAAAGTCGAGGTTATTATAGCTAAACAACGCCATGATCCAACAGGAATAGTTCCTCTTGCCTTTCAATCCGATTTTACACGCTTTAGCGATCTAACGGATAACGATAACTTTTTAGAAATGCCCGCTTAAAGCACTTTCTTATGAGTGACAATTATTCTTTCTGAGGTAAAAATTGTTACCTGATGATCAAGGAGCAAAATCCAATAGATTCGCACTCAAAATTACGAATCTTAAAACAGCCTTTGAAAGGTCTTTGAAGACCCTTTGAGAACCTCTTAAAAACCCTTTGAAAAAAATAAATTGATGCAAAACCTGCTGTAGTTTGACACTAGGTTTTATACTAAGTGGGATTAGGTGGGATTAGATAGGAATACGTGGTAATTTGTTGTTTTTATGGTTATTTTTTACCATTAAATGCGTGTTTTGTCAAAATAGATTTTGACACCTAAAATTGCAAAAAATGGTAAAAAAGAGCGAAAATTGGAATTTAAGGGTAAAAATGAGAGAAGGCTTTGAAAGGTCTTTGAAAACCCTGTGAAAAATTTTGAAAAGTCTGTGAAAGCCCAGAAAACCGCCTTTGAAGACCCTGTGAAAAAAATCACTCCAAAAGTTCAATTGACTCCAAAATCAGCCAAAAATAACCAAAAAAGCAAAAAAGATTTTCACCTATTGGTGATTATCTATTTTTAGAGGTAATTTATACTTATAAATCAAATTGTTATATAATTTTTCTAATGTAAAAAGATTTTCATATCGATTTTTCATTTTAGAGGAGCATTAAGCCGAATTTTGTGCAGCTTTGGAGTGTTCTTTTTCAGCTTCGATTTGACGCTTTAAATGCAATTTTAGAAGAGGCAAAGTAAGCTCTATTTCTTCCGTGTCGTTGATGTCTTGAACAAGCTCTTGCAGTTTTTTATAAAGTTCCGCCGCGAGTTCCGCTATATCTTCAGGGGGGAGTTTTATTTTAGCATCGCGATAGGTTGTATAAGCTATGCGACCAAGCTTTTTCATGAGTCCAGCAGGAATGGTAGGCGGAGAGATATTGAAAGACCGAGCCATCATCATGTCTATAAACATTGCATCTTCACCGGTCAAAAGCCAATTCAGGTTCACTCCAAATTTTTCTTTATATGCTGATAAAACCGTTGCATCTGGAGTTCTATCACCGCGTTCGTAATTTCCAAGCCCTTGAATACTGATACCAATTTTAAGTGAAAATATATCACGAGATAAGCCCACAAGCTTTCTAACTTCTGTGAGTCGTTTTGCTAATGCAGTTTTGGGCTCATTTTTTTGTCGTCTCATATTATAAATGTTTACAAACGGGGTTGACTAATATCCCATTTGTAGATATACCTCATATTAGAGCCCGATACGAAGGGCGTTTATTATACATTTAACCCCACAAAAAACGGATGGTTTGAGCATCCGTTTGAAGCAGGAGCGAAAGTTATGACAACCACACAAACATGCATTCAAGTATGGGATCGCCATAGTATTTTAGCTGAGCTACGCCGCCGTAATATGACCTTGGCGGAGCTCGCGAAAGCATATCAACTACCGTCATCCAGTGTTCAACATATCTGGACACGGACCAACGAGAAAGCTGAACGCGCTATTGCCGATTTTATCGGTTTGCCCGTCGAGCAGGTGTTTAGTGACCGCTACCCCAAAAGTCGCCGTCGCATTTTTAAAGCAGCAAAACATGCCAACACAGATTCGCGTGCGCATTCTGCTTTGCGCGGAAATGCTGCTTAAACTTCGTTACACGGCTTTGCGTTTTTGCGCATTTGCCATGCATTTAGATACCATAAGATAAAGAGGTTTATCAATGTCTAAAGATCAATACGAAATGGGCAAGATAAATTGCATAGAGTTGCATCATGGAACAGCCGTTTGGACGGGTTGGTTTTGGCGATTAGGGGGTGGTTATGGTTGCAGCTTATAATTTATGGATGCCAGAGGCAAAAAGAGAAATTTTTAATCCTTATTCAGAAGCTGAGCGATTACAAATGATGCTTTCCTGTTCTTTAAAAGCAGTGAGTGGAGGCTTTCGACATATACCGATCCGGTATGTTATTGACCCCCCGCATGGCTTATTTGATGCGATATTAGCACGGCAGATTGCTATTCATATTTTGCATTATCAATTTGAGGTGCCGCGGCGGCGTATTGTTGCCATGCAAGTACGGAAGCAGACTGCTATCTTTCTTGCTTTACAAGTGATTAACCGGCGTTTGGAAGAACCCGTTTTTGCGAAAGCTTATCGAAGATGGGCGGGGCGTGCGATGGATTTATTCTTTAAAGAGATCAGAAAGGCGGGGGCGTGATGGCACAGTTTCAAAAGCTTGCTCTTGATGTGATTGTGGTACCGGAGCGTATACGCCCTGTAGATGATGAGCATGCTAAGGCACTTGCACAATCAATGGCGCGGGAGGGATTGATGAATCCCATTACGGTACGCCATACGCCCAATGCGAAAGAGGGAAATTATACACTTATTGCTGGTGCGCACCGGCTTCGTGCTGCTGAGCTTTTGGGGTATAGTGATATTGATGCCGTTGTGGTGCAGGCTGATAAGGACAATGCCGCGCTTTTAGAAGTAGCAGAGAATTTGTTTCGCAATGAATTGTCTGTTATTGACCGTGCGCTTTTTGTCCAGACTTACCGCGAATTGTGGGAAAAGAAGTATGGGGAGATTAAGGTTGGTGGGGATGGTAGTAATCAACATAAAGCCAAAAAAGAGCAATTGGGTAAAGTTTACCCTATTGCTCAAATCAGTGATAATGCCTCTTCAAATGACAATAAAATCGGGTGTGAAGAGGACAAAGTGGCAAAGGTGCAAGTTGCACCTTTGCCAAATGATGGTGACTTAAATGGCAAAATGCAAACTTTGCACTTTGCCAAACATGTGGCAGATCGCATTGGTTTATCGAAGGAGTCGGTGAAACTCCTCAATCGCATTGCCCAGCATTTACAGCCGGAGTTGCGCTCTGTTTTGCGGGGGACCGCCTTAGCAGATAATCAAGCGCAGTTGTTGAAATTAGCAAAGATGGAGCCGGTTTCGCAACGGCGGGTGGCGATTGCTTTACAACAGGTTGAGGGGGATTTACGGCGGGCTGTTGATTTGGTCAATGGGATTAATACGCCTCCGCAAATTAATGAGCAGGAACGGATTTTTGCTCAATTGTTGAGTGTGTGGCAGAGAGCAGATGCACAGACACGGGCGCGGTTTTATGATTATTTGAACAAACAATCGGGGGAGGGGCAGGCATGAAGAGGCATGGTTGCGGGCAGCTTGATTTTTTCCAAAAGCCGGTTTTTCCCTGCCGCGAACCCGTTGCGCAGATTGATTTAGGGCGGTTTCGTTCTCGCATTAAGCGGGCGATGGCGCGGGCTTTGAGAGAATGCCGGGTTGAGCGCAGTGTGATTGCAGAGCGTATGGCGCATTATTTAGGGATTGGGTGTTTAAGTAAGGCAAGTTTGGATGCGTATGTTGCGGAAAGTAAGCAGGTTGATATTTCCCTACCACGGTTTAAGGCATTTGTGCGGGCGACAGAGGCATTTTGGCTCTGGGATGAGGTGGTGAGTGAAGATGGTTTGCTGTTGTTGCAAGGGGATGAAGCGCGTTTGGCAGAAATTGCGCGCCTCCAGCAGGAACAGCGGGAGATTGCTGTGCGCTTGAAAGCCATGCGTGCAACACCAGTGCGCATTAAAAGGGGGCAGCCATGAAAGAATGGTTTAGTATTGCTGAATTGGCTGAAGCGGCTTTGCCAGGATTGCCGAAAACAAAGATCGGTCTCAACAATCTTGCGCTTAAGAAATGGCGTTTGAATACACAATTGTTTCGCCAAACATTAGGCAAAACCAAGCCGGTTTGGGAGTATCACATTTCTTTATTGCCGGAGGGGGCGCAGGCGGCATTGTTGGTGCGGTTTGGAGTGGGTGTTGATGTGAAACAAACGCAAGGGGAGCAAAAGACAAGTATTTGGGTGCGTTATGAGGGGCTTTCAAAGGCGCATAAAAGGCGCTGTGAAGAGCGTTTGAAGGCGCTTTGTTTTTGGGAAGATTTGCTCCATGGCGGTATGGGTGTGCATGATGCGGCAAGTTTGAGTGCGGTGCAATTTGGGGTTAGCCGGATGTCGCTTTTTAATTGGCGGCAGATGGTTGAAGGGTATGAGAGGTGTGATTGGTTGGCAGCGCTGGCGCCTTGTTATGGTGAGGAGACTGTTTCGCAATTTGCGCCGTGTCATGAGGGGGCGTGGGAGGTTTTATGTTCGGATTATTTGCGTTCCTCTCGCCCTGCTTTTTCGGCATGTTATCGGCGGATGGTTTCGGTTGCGCAGGAGAAAGGTTGGGCGCCCATTCCTTCTGAGCGGGCTTTGCGGCGTCGTTTTAAGGCGCAAGTTTCCAAAGCGGTTGTGGCGTTAGCGCGTGAGGGCGAAGAAAAGGCAAAAAAGCTTTATCCGGCACAACGGCGTGATCGCTCAAGCCTGCATGCACTGCAAGCGGTGAATATGGACGGGCATAAGCTGGATGTTTTTGTGCGTGTTCCTTGGGGGCAAAAGCCTGTGCGGCTTTATCTGATTGCCATTCAAGATCTTTATTCGGGCAAGATTTTATCGTGGCGCTTGTCGGATGCTGAGACTTGGGAAATCGTTCGTTTGGTGATTGGGGACATGGTGGAGGCTTATGGGATACCGGAGCGTATGACTTTGGATAATGGGCGTGCCTTTACTAGCAAGTGGATTTCTGGAGGTGTGCAAAACCGTTTTCGTTTTAAGATTAAGCCGGATGATCCGCAGGGGCTTTTGACGAGTTTGGGTGTGCAATTGCAATGGACGACCCCTTATAGCGGACAGTCTAAACCGATTGAGCGGGCATGGCGTGATCTGGCAGAAGCGATTTCTAAACATCCCTTTTGTGCGGGGGCTTATACGGGCAATAAACCGGATGCCAAGCCGGAAGATTATGGCAAGCGTGCGATAGGATTTGAAGAATTCAAAGCCCATGTTGGTGCGCAAATTTGTGCACACAATGCGCAAGCGGGGCGTAAGGCGGTTAATTGTGCGGGGCGCAGTTTTGATGAGACCTTTACTGAGAGCTTGCAAGCCGAGGGGACGATAGTTCGGCAAGCGAGCGCAGCACAGAGGGCTTTATGGCTTTTAACCTCTGAGGCATTGCGTGCGCAAAAGGGTACGGGCGAGATCCATTTTTATGGCAATCGTTATTGGGCGCGGGCGTTGAATGAGCATGCGGGGAAGAAGGTTATTGTACGCTTTGATCCGGATAATTTGCATCAAGATTTACGGGTTTATGATTTGAACAATCGGTTGCTTTGTTTGGCACCATGCCTTTGTGATGTAGGTTTTTATGACCAGCATGCGGCGCGCTTGAATGGGCGTTTGCGTAAAGAATATGTGAAGGCTGTTAAAGCAGAAAAACAGCTAGCAGCAAAGCTTGCGCCTGATCACTTGGCCGATGTTTATGGGCGCTTTGAGAAAAAGGATGAAGCGTTGAAATCCAAGGCTCCGATAAAGCCGAAGGTGAGCCGCTTGATGCCAAACCATGTGGGGAATTTAGCTTTGACAGCAGACGATGATGAGGTTTTGGGGGAGGAAGAATTTAGCACGCACTTGCATAAAGCTTTAAGAAAGTTTTCCGCCTCTGATGAGGGGCGTGAAGTGATTAAGTTTCCTAAACGATAGGAAAGGAAAGAGGGGGGATTTGCAAGAATTCTCAAAAGGAAGCTGGTTTTGTATCGCGTACCAGCTTGAAGCGTTAACAAAGAAACGGGGGGAGAAGTCTTAATCCTTTAAAAGTTTTAATCAATACAATTAAATTTTTAGGCAAATCTTCAGATGCCTTTATCTGACTAGGTGAGGAACATGGAGTGATTCAACTTTCCCAAAAGACGAAGGAGAAGGGGATTTTATAAGGTTAGCCGTTTTAGTATCGCGTACGGCTTTAAATGTTCATTGAAGACCAAAGATAAGGGGCTGGTTGGAGCCCTTCCCCTTATCAGTAGTCTAAAATCAATACGAAAGGGGAATATACATGAAAAACGCGATAAATGCAACGGTCGATAAAAATCCTTGGGCGCGACCTAAAATCCAGCCTAATGGAACAGCACAAAACCGCAACAGTGATGACATTGCTTTATGGAATGAGCTTGTGGATTCAGTCAGAGCTTTGGGGCAAATGAATGATTGGTCGAAAGCAGAGGTGGCACGGCGCATTGGCATGCCGGATGGGACGTTTTCGCAATGGTATGCGGGCAGTTATGCGGGGCAATTGGGTAAGCAAAATGCGAAGGTTCAACAATGGGTTGAAGTTTTAAAAGAAACGGCGGGGTTTTTGGAAAAGATCCCTGAAAAACCAGCCTTTCAGAGGAATCGAATTGCCAGTGAGATTATTGATACTTTAACATTGGCACAAAGCACGGGGGATATGGTGATGATTACGCTTGATGCGGGCAGTGGTAAGACCGAAACCTGCCGCCATTATCGCTCTACCCGTCCGCATGTTTATCTGGTGACAGCCAGCCCGCATACGCGCAGTGTTCACGGTATTTTGAATGATATGGCAGCAGAATTGGAAGTGGTGGAATATAATCCCACCCGCTTAACGCGTGCGATTGGTAAGAGATTAGAGCGTGTGGGGGGTGGAACATTGTTGATCGTTGATGAGGCGCAAAATTTAACGGATGAGGCGATTAATCAGTTGCGCCATTTTGTTGATATCAATGGTACGGGGCTCGCTTTGGTTGGGAATGATGAGATCTCGGGGAGGTTGGTTCACCGTCAAAATGGTCCCTCTTATGCGCAAATTAAAAGCCGATTGGCAATGCATCTGAAGCGCCGCAAACCCTATAGTGAGGATATTGCAGCGCGTATTCATGATTGGGGGATTGAAGATGTTGGGGCGATAAAGTTTTTGACAGGGATAGGCTTAAAGGCTGGGGCTTTGCGGCAAATTGACAAAACCATGATGTTGGCACGTATGGCAGCGCTTGGAGATGGGTGTGAGGTGACCCTGAAACATGTCAAAGCGGCATGGAAAAACCGTAATGTGGAGGAATTGGCATGATGAGCTTAAGCCCTAAAGAATTATCCGATACGCTTGTTGGTCTTTATGATGATTATCAATGCGGTTTGGATATTAGCCAAGAACTTAAATTGTGTGTGGATTTGGCTTTATCGCTTGAATTGGAATTGAGTGTTCACCGTTTGGGGGAAGCGGATGCGGTTTTGGAAGCTGAAGTTGCAGAAGTTTTGGCTGAGTGTGAAGGCTCTGATCGAGATGAAGATAAGACCAATCGTGTGATTTATATGGATTTTGGAGGCGGAAAATGATGGAACGGAACCCTTATATGGTGAGAGATTGCTTGATTGCTTTGCGCTCTGGCTTTTTGAAGTATGAGATGAATGGACTTTTTTTGCATGCACAAGATGTTCGAGAATTGAATGCGTATTTACGGCGCTTAGCAGGCTATAACCACATTTTAGGTCATGAGCTTATGCGGTGTCGTTGGCAATTGAAAGCGGGATGTGCGCCTTCTTCAGGGGATGTTTTGCCGTTTCGCCGGTTTCAGGAAAAGAAGGAGGAATTTAGCGATGAATAAACAGATTGAACTTGAAGGCACGCGTTATATGAAGGATGCAAAAGGGGCTTTGGTGCCAGTAAGCCTGATCCGCCCTGCGGATTTGTTGGAAGATGAAACGGTGCGTAAGGTTATGGGGTATGCCAAAGAGCTCTCAGCACGGATTGCGCGTTTTAACAACCATACGATTGCGGATTTGAGTGGTTTTGATAGCTTGCTTGCGCAAGAATATGGTGTGGAGTGGCGTGGCAAAAAGGGCAATTGTACGTACACCAGTTTTGATGGTTTGCAACGTATTAAGGTGCAGGTACAAGAAAGCTTTGATTTTGGTCCGCAATTGCAAATTGCCAAAAGCCTTCTTGATGAGTGTTTGAATGAATGGTCTGCGGATGCGCGCCCTGAAATCCGTGCGATTATTACGCGTGCTTTTAATACGGATAAGGAAGGCAAGGTGAATCGGGGTGAAATTTTTATGCTGTTGCGCTTGGATATTGATGATCCACGTTGGAATGAGGCGATGCGGGCGATCCGTGAAGCCATTCGTGTGACAACATCTAAGGAATATGTGCGTTTTTATGAGCGTGATACATTAGAAAGCCCTTGGCGCGCTGTAACGCTTGATTTGGCGAAGACATAAAGGGAATTAGTAAGGGGATACCATGTCTTTAGCGGCTATTCATATGGGCAAACGCGCGTTAGGTCTTGATGATGAGACCTATCGCGCACTGCTTTTTCGATTGACGGGCAAGCAATCGGCAAAAGATTTGAATTTTTTAGAACAGCGCTTGGTGATGCAAGAAATGCGCGCCTATGGGGGTGGCGTCAATGGCAAGCTTTTGAGAGGAAAATATGCTAAGAAGCTTCAAGCTTTATGGATTGCAGGGTGGAATCTTGGCATTATTCGTGATCGTTCAGATAAGGCGTTGCTAGCCTTTGTGAAGAGACAGACAGGGATTGATCATATTCGCTTTTTACGCGATAGCGATGATGCGTGTAGAGCTATTGAGGCGTTGAAAAGCTGGTTGCAGCGTGAGGGTGGGGTTGACTGGAGAGGAAAAGTCCGCCAAGATTCAAGGGGAATACACCCAAGCATTGCCATTTTGTGTGCCCAATGGAAGCGTTTGAATCCCGATGTTGTGTTTGATGTGGAAGCTTTTCATCAAAGTGTTATGGCGTTAAGTGGTAAAGCTTTGGGGGAGATGGCTGGGGGCGATTTTATGCGCGTTATGAATGTTTGGGGGCGGGTCATCCGTAAAGGATTTACAAGCGAGGGGTAAGCATGCATGCACGAGGAAGTCTATAGCGATTTTCCTGCCTTATTGCGTGAAATAGCCGCTGTTGCGGGCAGTGAGGCAGCATGGAATATGATGCGTGCTTTTGGTGGACGAGAAGTTTATATCCCTGGGCGTCTTGAGAATGCGGATTGGTTGATTGAAATTGTTGGGTTTGAAGAGGCGGAGCAATTGATCAAGTATTTTTGTTTTAATGGTTCTGGTGTGCGCCTTCTTATCCCCCTTGGTAGAGATGCTGAACGGCGGCAAAAAATGATGCAAGCGCTGCAAAAGGGCTGGTCGGTAGATGCTGCAGCTGCGGTTTCTGGTATGCATGTGCGTACAGCCTATCGCTTGAAGAAGAGAATTTCTTCAAAAGAGCCCCAAGGTTTATTATTTCCAGAGTTTTATGAGTATTGAGAGTTTTGACTGACAGTGTCAGGCTTATATGGGGGGCGTGAGATTTCATAAACTGCGGATGAATTTTATTCATTGAGCGGTTTGTTATGATTTCAATAGATGCCTCTTTTCTTCATTGCCTTGTGCCTAAACTGACGCATCATGCACGTCAAGATTATATTATTGTTGAGATGGCACGCGCATTGCCTGAAGTTTTGTCTTATGGCGCACTCACGACGCATTTGCGTATTGCGCATTTTTTAAGCCAATGTGCCCATGAGAGTGATGGCTTTTTTACCCTGCGTGAATATGCCTCAGGGCGTGCTTATGAGGGGCGGCGTGATTTAGGCAATGTTAAGCCTGGGGATGGGGTGCGCTTTAAAGGGCGTGGTTTGATCCAGTTGACGGGGCGGAAGAATTATCAACGCTTTACCCAGTTTTGGTGCTCAGTTGATGAACAAGCGGTTGATTGTGAGGCATTTCCAGAAGTGCTGGAACAGTTTCCAGCAGCGCTTTGGTCGGCTGTTTGGTTTTGGCAGATGAAAGGCTTAAATAAGCTTGCTGACCAAGATGATGTTGTGAGGATTACCAAGGCGATTAATGGGGGCAAGAATGGACTTGTGCAGCGTTTGACTTATTTAAACCGCGCCAAAAAGCTTTTAGGACTTTTATGCGAGGTGGAGACATGAAGCCATCGTATCGGGGGTCTCGACGTTATTTATGGTGGTCCTTTTGGTTTGCTTGGGGGGTTATTTTTTTGCTCGTTTCTGGTGGTTTGTTTGGGGCACCGCATATTGTTGATATGGCGGCGATTTCTATTCCTTCGATGGTGGCGATTATTGTTGGCAATCTGGGGGTGCATCGCGGTTTTGGTTCGTTGGATTTTTCCAATAGGAAGCATTCCCATAAGCGGCATAGCAGTTCCTATGATGGCGGGGAGATAGCGGGGTGGGGGGATAAACACAATGTTTAGCCCACTTTCAAAATTGTCTTTTGGTTTGCTTGTTTTGGCAAGTGTGATGTTAGCGGCTTTTGGCTTTATGAAAGCTGAAATTTTAAAGGCGGAAAGAGCGCGTGATTTGTATTGGCGCTTAGAGATAGCCAAGGCTTCAGCACGCGCACAGCTTGCGCAGGAGCGCCAAAGGCAAGCAGTGTTTGAAGCAGAGCATCAAGCGCAAGGGGTGATTTCGGCTCTGGAACAAAAGCTTATGAAAATGGAGGAGGTCAATGCAGTATTGCCAACTACTGGCTGTGCTATTGGGCTTGAGCGTGTGCGCTTGCTCAACAAGCAAGCCAAGGGATAGTTTTGCTTATCAGTTTTTATCGGTTGAATTGCCGCCTGTTGTTCGCATGGCGTGTAGCCGCCCTGTTTTACTGCCAGAGCATGCTTTGAATGGGCGCGAAGTGGTGCATTATTGGAGCCGTGATCGTGCTGCTTTATTGATCTGCGAACAGCGCAGAGGAGCTGCGGTTAAAGCCATTTTAATGAAGTCAAGGAGGGGTTCGTGAATTTAGATATTAGTGTGGCCAATGGTTGGTTATCGTTGTTGTTATCGATTGTTGCGATTTGTGGGGTTTTGAGAGCCTATTTTTCTTCAGGTGCGCGGGAAATGCTGAAAGATCTCGTTGTGCTTAAAGAGCGTGTACAAAAGTTAGAAACGGAGATGGACTTTTTGCCTGATCGCGATGCGTTGCAAAGATTGGAAGTGAATATGGAGAAATTGAATGGTCGTCTCAACACGCTTTCTGCGCAATTACAACCGGTGGCAGCCATTGGTGAGCGCTTGCAAGAGTTTTTACTGGAGAATGCCAAGAAATGAAAGCAGATATGGATAAAATCATCCGTGAAGAAGCGCGGCTGATTATTTTAAAAGGGCTAGCTTGTGAGCGCAGCGAAACGTTATCGAGTGCGATGATTGAGCGGTTGTTATACAGTTATGGTATCCGGCGGGATGGTGATTTTGTCCGCAATGAATTGGCTTTTATGGAAGATCAAGGGGCTGTTACGTTAAAATGTGTGGGTTCTGTTTTGCTTGCGGCTTTAACGGAACGGGGGGCACGTCATTTAGACCGGAGCTTTTCGATTGAGGGGATTAAGCGGCCTAAACGTTCATCAATAAAAGACGAGGTGAAAGATGCGCAAGGTCGGGCGTGGACGCTTAACGGCGATTGATTTATTGCCGCAAGCTTGTGATCAAATTATTGCAGAGGCGGCTGAGGCTTTAAATGGTCGTGAAAAGACGCAAAAAGCCATTTATGGTGAGTTTAAAGCGGCTTTGAAGGCTTTACAAAAAGAAATGGGTCTCAACTTTTCTATACCCTCCTTTTCCAGTTTTAATCGTTATTCTTTGCGTTTGGCTGTGATGTCAAGGCGCTTGGAGCAAACCCGTGAAATTGCTGCAAGCCTTTCGCAGCGCTTTGATGCCAAAGCTTCTGATAATATTACTTTGTTGACAGCCGCTGCGATTAAAGAGCTTATTTTTTCCACGTTAAGCAGTGGGAAAAACCTTTCGCCAAAAGCGGCACAAGAATTGGCGAATGCGCTTAAAGGGGTTTTGGCTGCTGAACATTTGTCGACCACGAGGCGGCAAAAGTTGGAAAAGGATTTTACAAGCAAGGCAAGCAAAGCGGTTGAGGTGGCAGCGGCAGCAGCGGGGCTCTCAGAAGAGACGGCACGGGCTATTCGTGCGCAGGTGTTGGGGGTAAAAAATGGCTGAACAGCCTCTCTCAAAAAGTCATGTCTTTGATCATCAGAGCGGTTTTGATATTTGGAGGGAAAGCTCTTTTCCGCAAGAGAGGGATCCTTTAGCGGAAGGCATTTTGATGGCGCATCAACGGGCATGGATTGAAGATAAGTCACCATTAAAATTGGTTGAAAAAGGGCGGCGGACCGGCATTACTTTTGCGGAAGCTTTGGATGATACCCTTATTGCGGCGGCAACGCTTGAGGCTGGTGGTGATAATGTTTTTTACATTGGCGACACCAAAGAAAAGGGGCGTGAATTTATTGGCTATGTGAGCAATTTTGCTTCAGCACTTACCAGCAATAGTGGTGATGTGGAGGAATTTTTATTCTCTGATCAAAAAGATGATGGGTCAACAAAATATATCTCTGCTTACCGCGTGCGCTTTGCTTCAGGTTTTCGGATTGAGGCGCTTTCTAGCCGCCCTGAAAATATCCGTGGTCTCCAGGGCATTGTGGTGATTGATGAGGCGGCGTTTCATAAAGATGTGCGCTCTGTTTTGGATGCGGTGAATGCCTTGTTGATTTGGGGAGGCAAGATCCGTGTGATCTCAACACACAATGGTGTGCTTAATCCTTTCAATGAACTGATCCGTGAGGCACGCGCGGGCAAGGTTCCTTTTTCTCTGCATTGTTATCCCTTTGGTGAGGCGGTTAAAAATGGTTTATTTAAACGGGTTTGTGCCATGAAGGGGGAGGTGTGGAGTTTAGCAGCTGAGCAAAAATGGGAAGAGCAAATCCGTGCTTCTTATGGGGTGCGTTTGAGTGCTATGCGCCAAGAATTAGATGCCATACCGGCAGATCAAGAAGGGGCGGCTTTAACACGCTTACAGATTGAAAATTGTTGTGCGCGAGATATTGCGGTGCTGCGTTTTGCTTGTGCGGATGATTTTAAAAATCAATCGGATGATCAACGAAGTCAAGTGGCGTTTGCTTGGTGTGAGGGGCGCTTAAAGCCTCTTCATATTGGGCTTGACCGACGGCGCCAACATGTTTTTGGTGTTGATTTTGCGCGCAGCGGCGATGCAACGTCGATTGTGGTGATGGAAGTGGGGCAAGATTTGGTGCGCCGTGTCCGGTTTATGGTGGAATTGCGCAATACGCCGTTTGATCAACAAAGAGAGATTTTATTTTATGGGGTGAATGGTTTGCCACGTTTGTTGGGGGGCGCGTTAGATGCGCGGGGCAATGGGGCTTATTTAGCGGAAAAAGCAGCGCAGCGTTATGGGGCTTGTGTGAGGGAAGTACAATTGTCGCAAAGTTGGTATGGCAAAGAAATGCCGGCTTATTTGGAAGCTTTTGGTGATGGGTCCATTGTTTTGCCGCGCGATAGTGACATTGTGGCGGATCATCAAGCGCTTGCTTATGTCAATGGCATTGTGAAAATTCCAGACAATCATCGTTTTAAAGGCAGTGACGGTTTTATGCGCCATGGTGATAGCGCGATTGCTTGCGCTTTGGCTTATTTTGCCAGTCGGCAGGCGCCTGAAATTTACGAATATACGCCTGTGAGAGAGGTTTATGGTTTTGATGAAAGCCCACTCTTTTCAACGCCTTTTTTTTCAACGACGAGATCAAAGATATATTGATGGGATGATGAGATGGTAAAACTTTTAGATCAGTGGGGTAGGGCGCTTCATATCAAAGGGTTGGAGCGGGAGGTGGCAAGTCCAAGCATTGGTGGTGTTCGTGATGTATGGTCACAAACCATTGTCAGTGGTTTAACACCTGCGCAACTTGCTGATATTTTGCAGCAGGCAGCGAGGGGGGCGCCTGAACAATTTTTCCAACTTGCTGATGATATGGAAGAGCGTGATTTACATTATCGTGCTGTGCTTGGCATGCGTAAAAATGCTCTCACAGGGGTGGAGCCTGGGGTGATTGCTGCAAGCAACAGTGCACTGGACAAAAAAATTGCCGATGCTGTTCGAGAAATGATTAGTGCACCTACCTTTGTTGATGATTATGTGACGGATTTGTTAGATGCTTTGGGAAAAGGCTATGCGATTGTTGAAACCTTGTGGGACAAGAGTGCCAAAGAATGGTGGCCGGTTGCTTGGAAATGGCGTGATCAGCGGTTTTTTCAATTGGACCGGCGAGATGGCTTTCATTTGCGTTTAAAAGAAGAGGGGTCTTTGTACGGAACAGAGTTGCCTGCTTATAAATTTTCCATTCACAGACCCAAGTTGAAAAGTGGCTTACCTATCCGTACGGGGCTTGCACGGCTTGCGGCTTGGGCATTTTTGTTTAAGTCTTATACCTTAAAAGATTGGATGGCTTTCTTAGAAGTTTACGGCATGCCGTTGCGTGTGGGAAAATATGGGGCAAGCTCTTCTCATGAGGAACGGCGGGTTCTCATGAAGGCTGTGCGTGATTTATCCAGTGATGCGGCAGCGATTATTCCCAAAGAGATGGAGATTGAGTTTATTGAAGCGGCAGGGGGCAGTGGCAATGCGGTTTTTGCCGCAAAGGCGGAATATTTAGATCGACAGATCTCTAAAGGGGTATTGGGGCAAACGATGACGACGGATGATGGGTCGTCCTTTTCACAAGCGCGCATTCATGAAAATGTGCGCCATGATATTGCCAGAGCTGATGCACGGCAATTGGCATTGACGGCCAATCGTGATTTGATCGTGCCTTTTGTTGAGATTAATTTTGGGCGCCAAGAGCGCACTCCCCTTGTCTATTGGCCGATTTCGGAAAATGAAGATATTAAAGCGATTAGTGATGCGCTGGAAAAACTTGTGCCTTTAGGTTTGCGTGTTGGGGCACAAGAAGTACGCAATAAGATTGGCTTTTCGCAACCAAAAAAGGAAGAAGATGTTTTAAAGGCTCCTGATAATGCGCCTGATGATGAGAGGGGACAAGAGGATGATGCGGGGCAACAAAAAGCTCATGTTTGTGCTGATTGTGGGGGTGCTTTTGATGTTTCTGTGACAAGAGAGGGCAAGGGTGGAAAAGAGCATGGTGGGAAATATCACGACGAATTGGACCGACTTTCTGAAGAAGCTTTAAGTGACTGGGAAGAGGATTTAGAACCCCTTTTAGAGCCTTTTAAAAAGCTTGTGAGAGAAGCAAAAAGTTATGAGGATATCCTCAAAGGCTTAGATGAATTGTTAGGCGAGATGGATCATCATGCCTTGGCAGCACGCTTGGCAAAGGTGCAAATGATTGCGCGGGGACTGGGGTATCATGGATGAGGAACTTTTTAAAACAGCACCCAAAGAGGTCACCCGTTATTTTGCAGCCAAAAATATTGTTCCAAGCTTTGATTGGCGGGATATAGCACCAGAAGAACATGCTTTTTCCTTTACGGTGGCAAAATCGGTAGGCTATGACATTTTGGATGATTTTAAGCGAGCGGTTGGAGAAGCCATAAAACATCAAGTTCCTTTTCAAGATTTTCAAAAAAATTTAATGCCGATTTTACAGGAAAAGGGTTGGTGGGGGAAAAAGACTGCTATTGACCCGAAAACGGGTGAAAAGAGCGTGGTGCAATTGGGCAGCCCGCGGCGTTTAGAAACGGTCTATTGGGCTAATACCATGAGTGCCCATGCGGCAGGGGAATGGGAGCGCACACAAAATAATAAAGAATTTTTGCCCTATCTCACCTATGCTTTGTCGAGTTCAGAACATAAGCGTTTAGAACATGAAAGTTGGGTGGGGTTTACGGCACCTGTTGATGATCCGGTTTGGGATTGGCTTTATCCGCCCAATGGCTGGCGATGTAAATGCAGTGTGCGACAGGTAAGCCGTTATGAGGCGGACAATTTAGGCTATGAAGAGGGGGCAGAGCCACTTCATGTTGAAAAGCAGGTTTGGCGCAATAAACGGACGGGGAAAGTTGAGAAGATACCCGTAGGGATTGATCCTGGATGGCATTCTAATCCTGGGAAACATCGCTCACAAAATTTAAGCCGATTTTTGAGTGATAAAGTCTCTGTGATGGGGGACAATGGCAAGCGTATTGCCATTGAAGATATTGTGGGCTCACCACTTTTGGAAGCCATGTTTGAAGGACGCATGTCTCGTGGATTTATTCCCATAGCCCCGATGTTACAAAAGGTGGGTGATGTTTTTGGTGGGGACAATTCTCTTATTCGCTTATCTTCAGACAGCGTAAAACATATTTTGTTAGAGCATCAAGCGCGGTCTCTTCACTTGGAGGATTTTCGAGGCGCCATTCAAACACTTATCCGCCCCCATGGAATTATCAGGCGAAAAGGTGTACCGAGCGTTGTGTTTTTGGGTGAAAATGATGGGGTATGGTGGCGCTTAGCGGTTAAATTTGTGGCAAGCAAACAAGAATGGTGGTTGACCTCCATGCATAAAAAGAGCTTTCGCGAAATTCAACGTTTGTTAAACGCGGCTGAAAAAAAGGGCGAGAGGTTGTTGTAAAGAGAATACCGTAAAGCTCTGTTGGTGTTTGTGAAAAGAGAAGGCGTGGAGGGCGGTCAACTCCTCGCAGATCCGGCAAAGCCGTCCTGGTATAACTGGCTCACGCCTCGTGGGTAATCTAACAGTTTAAAAGTTTAAAAGCAATCTTAAAAAAACGCTTTGAGAAAACCATGTTGGCTTTTGTGAAGAGAGTCAATGCGTGAGAAAATAAGAAGGCGTGGAGGGCGGTCAACTCCTCGCAGATCCGGTAAAACCGTCCTGGTATAACTGGCTCACGCCTCGCGGGTAATCTAACAGTTTCAACGTTTAAAAGCAATCTTTTAAAAAAATGGTGCTCTATCGCCAGTGTCTTTGAAAACAATTTTATAAGAGTGTTTGACTTTTATTAAGAGTGTTTGAGACTGGGGGTGTTTTCTTTAAAAGGGAAAAGAAGAATGAACGGTTGTTGTAAAGAGAACACCGGAAAGACCTGTTGGCTTTTGTGAAATGAGAAGGCGTGGAGGGCGGTCAACTCCTCGCAGATCCGGCAAAGCCGTCCTGGCAAAACTGGCTCACGCCTTATCTCCAATGATATAATGTTTTTAAGCCAAAAAGCAATCTTTAAAAAAACGCGCCTTGAGAGAGGCTTTTTTGTATGGAGTGATAATTTGTACCTCTAACTTCACAACGGCGCTCTATCGCCTTTGAAGTGCCTTTGAAAACGATTTTATGGGATGGTTTAGCACGGGGGTTTCTCTCACAAGGAGAATAATAGGGAAAAGAGTGCTTTTTTGAGAAATGCTCTTTTGACTGACAGTGTCAGACTTATAGTGGGAGTAAGTTTCATGCATTGTATTGCCAATGACAATTGTAAAGCAATAGGCAATGTATGGAACAGGAATTTCACGAAGATCAAGAAGATGGGGATGCAGAAACATTTTATGCCGCGTTCATAGATCTTTGCCCAGACGTTTTATGCCAAGATATTTTATGCCAAGACGCCACCGTTAGCCAAGCGCCGGAATGGGTCGAGTTGTTGCCTAAAGCGCCCCATGTGAAGGCGCGTGATGGACGGGAATGGCATTATGACCCACAAAGGATTTTAAAGGCTTTTGCAGCCAATAAAGGACCGCTTGTGATTGATTATGAGCATGGGCAACATCACCGAGCGAGGAACGGCTTGGAAGCGCCGGCTAGTGGCTGGATTGAAGAACTCGCAGAGCGGGATGGTGCGATTTGGGGTCGGGTTAAATGGACCGATATGGCAGCTAAAAAGATTATTGCCCGAGAGTATCGCTATCTTTCCCCTGAGTTTCGTCATTCTAAAAATGGTGAGATTTTAAGTTTGGCAGGGGCAGGGTTGGTGAACCGTCCTGCCCTTGTGATGACGGCTTTAAGCCGTGAATACCCTTTAACACCCCCTTTGATACCCCTTGTGGTGTCCCCAACAACCTTGACGGAGAAAATGATGGATTTAACAGCCATTGCCAGTGCTTTGGAGCTGGCAGAAGATGCAAAACCTGCAGAAATTTTAGCAAGCATTGCAGCACGCGAAAAAGAACGGGTGGAATTAAATACCCAATTAACAAAAGCGCGAGAAGATTTAGCACTTTTGCGGGAAGAGCAAAAAAAGGCGACGATTGAGAGTCTTTTAGACAAAGCGATTGAAGAGGGCAAGATTTTGCCTGCTGCACGTGAAGAATATTGTGCCCTTTGTACCCTTGAAGGGGGCGTGGAGCATTTTAAAAGTTTGATAGAAAAATTGCCGGCGCTTGCCTCAACAAGCCCTTTAGAAGTGTGTGCCTTGGTGCAAGAAGCAAAGCTTGCGCCAGAAGAGGTTGCGCTTGCGGCACGCCATTATCAACAAGAGCAGAAAGCACAAGGCTTCGACATCACCATTAGCCAAGCAGTTGATTATATTAGCGAGCAAAAGGAGCGCCAATTATGAGTACGACAATTTTGATGAAATCTTTTCGCGCTGGAGATGTGATCTCGCCTTATTGCATTGTTGCAGCCCGCACTGAGGGAATGGTGGCAACGGCTACTGGTAAGGGTGATAAATTATTAGGCACTGCCGGCTCTTGTGAAGCCAAGGCTGGTGAGATGATTGATGTTGCTCAATGCGGTTGGGGCGAAGTGGTTTGTGGAGGCAATGTTTCCTTTGGTGATTTTTTAACCTCTGACCCCAAAGGGCACGCCATAAAGGCAGAAGCAGCAGATCGCACCATTGGCATTGCCATGAGTGATGGCTCTGCTGGTGATGTTATTTCTTTTAAAATTAATTAATCGAGGCTTAAAATGAACAGACCTTTTCCCATTGATCCAACACTCACTGCTATTGCTATTGGTTATCGCAATCCAGCAGGTTCTCTTATTGGCGATAAAGTTTTGCCACGCGTTTCTGTTTTAAGTGAGGTGTTTAAATATAGTGAATTTCCTTTAGCGGAAAATTTTACGGTGCCTGAACTTGAGGTTGGGCGAAAAGGGCGCCCGAATGTGGTGGAATTTTCTGCCTTTGAACGGGAAGCCAGTGTCAAAGATTATGGACTTGATGATCTTATCCCCAATTCAGATATTGAAGCAGCGGCACGCGCCAGGGCTGAGCGACGCTCTCGTTATAACCCCGAAAAGACAGCCGTGGAAGGACTTGCCAATTTGCTAGAATTGGGGCGTGAAGTGCGTGTTGCAGCCCTTGTGCAAAGAAGTGAAAATTACGCACCAGAGCGCGTGATAACGCTCAAAGGTGAGAATAAATTCAGTGATTATGAGAAATCTGATCCTTATGCCACTTTAGATGAGGCGATGGATAAAGCTCTCGTCTATACGCCCAACACCATTGTGATGGGTAAAGTTGTTTGGTCAAAACTCAAACGCCATCCCAAAATCATTAAAGCCGTTAAAGGAGGTGGCACTGCTGATGGTTTTGTCACCAAGGCGCAATTTGCTGATCTGATGGAAATACACCCCGATCGTTTACTCATTGGTGAATCGCAAGTGAATTTGGCCCGCAAAGGGCGTTCAGCGCAATTGGCACGCGTTTGGGGCAATAAGATTGCACTGCTTTATATTGACCCCACCAAACAACAGGCTGATGGTTCGGTCATCAGTTGGGGCTTTAGTGCCCAATTGGGTGAACGTTTGTCTGGAGTGATCATTGATCCAGATATCGGCTTATCAGGCGGTAAACGGGTGCGTGTGGGGGAACGTGTGTGTGAATTGGTCGCCGCAAAAGATGCCGGCGTTTTGTTGCAAGACGTTGTTTAAGGAAAAGACTTAATGGCTTATGCAAGCAAAACATTGATTGAAGAGCTCTGGGGTGATGACTTCTTGGATGACTTATGTGGGATGGATGAGAATTCTGATCCAGTTTTTTCAGAGCAAGCCATTGCCCGCGCTCTAAACCAAGCAAGCGGTGAGATTGATGTGCATTTGTCTCATCGCTACGTGGTCCCGATTTCTGGACAGCCGGCGGCTCTCAGCATGATTTGTGTCAATATTGCTGTTTATAATTTAGCCATACGCCATACGGCACTGACCACGACCATTGAAGATCGTTACAAACAGGCGGTTGAACTTTTGAAACGCATTGCGGAAGGCAAAGCGGGTTTAGGGGTCGATGAACCTAAAATTATGAGCGAAGATGGTCCCGTGCGTGATGGGGCTTTTTTCCATGCCAAACCGCGTTTGATGGGAAGGTAACATGTCTGTTTCAACCCATATTGAGATTAAAGAGAGCGGGCTTGAAGCGGCTTTATCCTTTTTACAAAAGAGGGCTCATGCCCCGATGGGAACTTTGGCACAAGGGGTTGGTCGTCTCATTCAAGAGAGTACTAGACGGCGGATTCAAAGTGAAAAAATGTCTGCCCAAGAAGAGAAGTGGAAAAACAACCATGCCCGTACCTCTATTCTTTTTGCCAGTGGGGCGCTCTCACGCTCCATTGATATGAAAGCTTCACCAGAAAAGGTGATGGTGGGGAGTGGGTTGGTTTATGCGCGGATTCATCAATTGGGTGGGGTTATTCGCCCCAAAAATGGCAAGACATTGCGCTTTTTTCTGAAAAGCAGCAAAGCACAGCGTTTTGTTTGTGTGCCTCAAGTGACTATGCCGGCACGCCCTTATTTAGGGCTTTCAGAGCAAAATAAAGTGGAAATTGTCAAAGCGGCAGAGGATTGGTTGGAAAGGGTCTTTTTATGAGTCAAACGATCACACAAGCAGGGCGTATTAATGCCTTTCGTGAGGCGGTGATAAAGAGCCTTAAAAGGGCTTTGCCGGATGTGCGCGATTGCGGCTGTCAATTTGGACGCTTTAATTTAGAAGAACTGGAAACACAAATGCTTGTGGCACCAGCTGTGCGTGTTGCGGTTTTAGAAAGTCGCTTAACTTCTGTGGCTTCTGGGCAGCAGAGTGCTGATCTTCATTTAGGGGCTTTTATTATCACCACGGGTAAAGAGCGGGATGTTTCCAGTTGGCTTTTAGCAG
The DNA here is from genome assembly GCF_028618665.1 of Bartonella sp. AU16XJBT. Lineage (GTDB taxonomy): Bacteria > Pseudomonadota > Alphaproteobacteria > Rhizobiales > Rhizobiaceae > Bartonella. The sequence continues at coordinate 125,484 of NZ_JAQITF010000003.1, read as the reverse complement.
AAGCCATTGCGGTGCTTTGTCATAGCGGGCAATTGTGGGGGCTAACGCATTTGAGTGCCCCGCGGGATGTCGAGATCGAACCGATTATCTCTGCGGCGATTAAGCAGCGTGGTGTATCGATAAGCGTGGTGGAATGGCACCAAGATTTGCATCAGTTGGGACAGGATATTTTTTGTGATGAAGGACAACTCAAAGCTGGTTTGATCTCATGTGATGATGAGGTGGAGGCATGAATGATGCGCACCTTTTGAGTGACACTTTGCGGCAAATGATGAAGCGTCTTGATGCGCTTGAACGCTGTCTTGCCAACCAGCACATGATTGGGCGGGTTGCAGAAGTTGATGGTCATAGGGTGCGGGTAAAACTTTCCGAACAGGGTTCCAATGGACAAGCGGTTTTATCGCCTTGGCTACAAGCGCAAGAAGCTTCTGGTGCTGTTTCAAGCAATATGCCCCTCCATGTTGGTGATCCGGTGCGCTTGTTAAATCCCCATGGCGAAATTGGTTCTGCCTCTCTGGTGGTGCGCGATAGTTATAGTGAGGATGCACCTAATTGCGCACGCTCTTTCCAAGAATTTGCTCTGTGTTATGCGGGTGGTGCTTTGCGTATCACGAAGGATGAGCTTATTCTTTCCCATGGGGAAAACCAAATTCATTTGAGTAGCCAAGGTTTGGTGCTTTCTCATCAATCAACCCGTGTTGCATTAACGGGCAGTGTGCAGATTCAAGCAGAAGATTTACAGCACAATCAAAAATCGGTTGGCGCAAGCCACAAACACGGTGGGGTCAAAATGGGTCCCTCCACAACCTCTAGTCCTCTTTAAAGGAGTTTTTATCATGCGTGAGAATACTTATGTTATTTTAACCAATGCAGACTTTGTTGCAGGTAAGCGTTCACCGGGCAAAGGTGAAGAAATTTGTTTAAGTGAGGAAGCGGCTAAATATCCCTTGCTGCTTGGTCAGATTGCTGAAAAACCAGCCCCTGTTGTTTCTGCGCCCCCAACTGTTTCTACCACAAAGACAAGCAAAGGGGCTTAAAGCATGCGGTGCGGGATGAGCGAAAAGGACGGCTCTCTTTTATATGGCTTTGCGCATTGCCAACAGTCACTGCGTAAATGTCTGACGACAAGAATTGGGACACGGGTTTTGCGTCGTCATTATGGGTGCGATGTTGGAGCATTCCAAGACGCCAATGCTGATCCTGCGACGATGATGCAGCTTTATCAAGCAATTGTTGAAGCACTCGATGATCCAGAGTGTGGAGAGCCCGGGTTTTCGTTGCAGAGGATTGATCTGACAAAAGCAACGCGTGAAGGCACATTCCATTTTGTTTTAACGGGTGTTTTTTATCCCGATGGGCATTTGGGCGATTGGTCACACAAAGAGCCAATGAGCATCAATTTAGAGGTTGGTGATGACAGAGTTTGAACCTTTACCACTCCCACAACTCCCTCTGCCACAAATTATTGAAGAGCTTTCTGTTGAAGCCATTTTAGAGCAAAAGATCACGCGTTTGACTGAGCTTTTTGCAGCGCATCATATTCCGTATAATGTGGAAAAGACGGCTTATGATCCGGTAGTCATTCAATTACAAGCGGCCGCTTATGAAGAGTTGCTATTGCGCCAGCGGATGAATGAAGTGGCGCGGGATAATTTACTCACATTTGCCCGTGGAACAAGTTTAGATCATTTGGGGGATTTTCACGGGGTCACGCGCCTTTTGGATGAAGATGATGAGCGGTTTCGCCGCCGTATTCGCTTAAATAGACAAGGACATTCCACAGGGGGCACAGCACCACGGTATCAATATTTTGCTCTCTCAAGTGATATCCATGTCAAAGATGCTTTTGTTTATCGTGAGGGTAAAAGCCCGCTTATTCATGTTGCGCTTTTTAGTGACGCCCCTTCAGGGGTGGCTGATGAGGCTTTAATTGCCAAGGTACAAGCAGCCCTTGATTGCCCCCATGTTAAAATGACCAATGACCACATCTTTGTGAAAAGCGCGGTGCAGCGGATGATCGATATTTCTGCTGATTTTTGGTTGTTACCGGATGAAGGCTCCTTTGTTTTGGAAAGAGCGGAGCAGAATTTAAGAGTAGAATGGGCGCGAGCGCAAAGGCTTGGGCGTGATCTCTCAATAAGTTGGATACTAAGCCGCCTGATGGTTGAAGGCGTTCACCATGTGAACATAACGCACCCTTGTGAGGATATTTTGGTCGCACCGGATGAAGCCGTCGCACTAGGGGATATTGTCTTGTCTGAACGGGGGCGCGCTTATTGATGCTTTCCTCACTTTTACCCCCGAATTCGAGCTTGTTTGAACGTTGTTTTGCCGAAGCAATGGCTCTTGACCCCCACGTAAAAACGGCACTCGAAGAAATACCCCGCGCGAAATTTATCACGCGTCCGCCTTCTTGGTTGCCCTTTTTAATAGACGAATATGGCTTACAAGAATTAAACCCTTATTTCTCTAACCTTTATGATTTAATTGATCAAGGGCTTGCATGGCAGAGGATACGTGGCTCCCTTGCGGCAATAGAGATGGGTTTGAGATGGTTAGAGATTTCAGCACGCTTTCAACCCGCCTGGACGGGGCGCGCATGGTGGAATTCCTTTCAACTTGATTTTGATCAGTTGCCTGAACGCAAAAGCCTTGAAGCTATAGAAGCGATTACCGACCTTTCCAAAAGTTTGCGCTCTGATTTTCGCCGTGGGACCTATGGTTATGATGTGCAAGCCATGGAAGCCAATATGTCACGCCTTGATGACAGCATGTTGGATTCTGAGAGCGGTGTTCGCTTAACAGCTGGGGGCACGTTGTTTTCCTTTGGGCGCACAACAGAGATAGAGTGCGTTCTCTTAAAAGAAGAAGGCAAACTCATTGGCAATTGGATAGATGATGGGGATGAAGAGTTAAGCTGGAACCAAATCGATTATCCATGGGACATGGCAAATTTTCCGTGGTGTTCGGTCAAAAAACATGAACGCGATATGCTCATGGCAGAATGGTTTCATGGTCGCACGCTTTATCTCGTGTTAAGAGACACCCAAAATGCCGTGATTGGGTATCAAAAATGCTATGCTGTAGCGCCTGTCGAACAAGCTTTAGATGGTGTGTACAGCCATTGTGGTAACAGATTTAACCCTTCCCCAACAGGCACCTTGTTGTTTCTAGCTGCACGAACAGATTTTCACGATGTTGACGGCAAACAAGCAGCCTTTGTTTCCATTCTCGTTCACGGCATTCCCAAACAAGATATCCCTCTTGATATCCCTTTGGGCAAGCTTTGGTTGGAGACTGATGAACTGAATGGTGGTGTGGAGATACTCAAAACGCCCATTAACATTCCTTTGCGTGCCGATGTTCGCGAACAATTCAAGATTTTATTGAGGTTTTAATATGAAGCATGAAAGTGGTTTACCCTTTGCAATTGACAGATCTCGCGGCAAAGAGGAACAACAAAGCGTTGTCTTTTATGGACAGCGTCCCTTTATTCAAGGGGGTGAACTGAATGAAGTTCAAACCATTATAAGGGGACGGCATGACCGCTTGGGACGTCTTGTAGCACAAGAAGGAGACCGCGTGGAACGGGCTGATGCTTTTGTCAATAAAGAAACAAGGACCGTCACTTTAACGGATGGCAAGATCTATATCGCAGGCGATATTTTTCCGGTCTCTGAAGCTGTACTCAATAATGTTGCCATGATTGGACGTTTGGAAATTGGTGTGAAGCTGCAAAAAAAATGGATAACCCATGAGGATGATCCAGAGCTGTTGGGGCAAGTCCCTGGCACCTTGGCAGAAGGAGAGCCTGGTGCCGCACGCGAAACAGCAAAGCTTGTTTGGGCACTGAAAGAAGATACACAGCAAGGCACTTTCTTTCCGGTTTATATTTTACAAGATGGTGTTCTGATTGATCAAAAATCCCCCTCATTGCTTGAACCCGCCATGCAAGCTATTGCGACGTATGACAGAGCCCATGGGCATTATATCGTGAGTGGCTGCCGTGTAAGCGCTTTAGGAGCAAACAACGGTTGCCAAGTCTTTAGTATTCAAGAAGGGGAAGCCAATATCAATGGCTTTAAACGCAAGCGTCTAGCCGCCTTGCGCCATGAAGAGGTGGAGGATTTTTCGACAAGCGTTGTTCCAAGCGAAACGCATATTTTTGCGCCCCCAAAAGGGAAAACAAGTTTTACCTTTAAACCCTATTATTTTCCTATTGCTGATATTCAGTCTCTTTTGTTGACAAAAGAAAAAACTGTTAATGTCACCCGTGGTGCGGTTGCCGCAGGGCGTGATGGTGTTCCCGATAAAAGCATCACCGCGTTTATTAAGGTCGTTCAAGGAAGCAAGGAATTTAAAGAAGGCACAGATTTTAAAAAAACCGGAGACACCATTGATTGGGCACCCGTAGGAGACGAACCTTTAGCGGGAAGTAGCTATAAGGTGACTTATCGCTATCGTGCAAAAATCACGGCTGATAAGGTAACAGCAAAGGAAATCACCGTCTCAGGGGGGGCGCAAGGTGGGGATATTATCGTCAGTTACACTTACAAATTGCCCCGCATTGACCGTATAGGACTGAACACAGGGGGTAATGTGGTTTACATCAAAGGTATATCAGTAGACCACCCTATGGCACCCAGTGTCCCTGATGATGTGTTATCCCTTGCAACGATCACCAACAATTGGCTTGAAACGCCGGTTGTGGTCAATGATGGCACACGGGTTGCCCCCTATGATGAGATGTGGCGCTATTTTCAACGGGTGCTTTCCCTTGACCGGTTGATGCAGTTAGAGCGCATTAAAAGCAATGTTGACTCTAAAGAACCTGTTGCCAAAAAAGGCATGTTTGCAGATCCCTTTCTTGATGATCATTACAGAGATGAAGGCTTTCAACAAACGGGCGCTGTAGGCAATGGTATTTTGCAGCTTGCTATTGATCCAACATTCTATACTGCTCCTTTAAAAGCGCCTGTTACGCTTGACTGGACAAATGAAGTGATCATTGCGCAGGAATTGACAACGGCTTGCGAAAAAATCAATCCTTATCAAAATTTTGCACCCCTGCCTGGTACAGTAACCCTTGAACCCGCGACAGACTTCTGGCATGAACAGCGCACCGATTGGCTCTCTGGTGTCACCAATCAGATCATTATGGGCAGGAACCGTGGCAGAACTATCCGTAACACAGAAGTGCGTGATGATCTCATCAATGAGACTCAAGAGCAAATCGATTTTTTGAGACAAATTACCCTTCACTTTAAAATTGAAGGTTTTGGTAGTAGAGAAATCTTGGAAAGTCTTACCTTTGATGGTGTGAATGTCTTGCCAGCGAGCCGCCTTGTTGCCGATAGCAAGGGCACCCTTGAGGGCACTTTTAAGATTCCACAAAACATCACCGCTGGCACAAAAAATGTTGTGGCACGGGGAAAAGGTGGAACCATTGCAACGGGGCTTTTTACCGGTCAAGGTGTGATTGATGTGAAAGTGATGCGGCGCACCACCACTGTGAAGATATGGACGCAAGTGGACCCACAAGCGCAAGTTTTTACCCCCGATGAAACACGGCAAATCACAGGAATTGACTTTCATCTTTGCAAAATCGGCAATGAGAACCATGATCTGGTGATTGATTTGGTGACAACCGAAAATGGCTATCCGACCGCCGATATTCAAGCGCAAAGCTTTTATTCTATGAAGGGCGCAAAGAGAGGGTGGGCAGAGGCACGCTATGATGTGCCACTGTTAGTTCCCGATGACCGCTTAACGGCTTTCGTTATCAAGACAGATGATGCTGATCATTCCGTCTCTTTAGCAAAGCTTGGGGATTTTGATGCAGAACACCAGAGATACGTCTCAAGCCACCCTTACGTGACCGGTCCACGCTTTTCTTCTGTCAATGCGCAAAGCTGGACCGCCCATCAAGATGAGGCCTTAGCCTTTCGTGTGCTAGCTGCACGCTACACACAAACAGAAAAAACCATTGATCTTGGCACTTTTGATCTTGTGGACTGCTCTGATTTGCAAATCCGCGCAGCCATTGAATTGCCTTCAAGTGCGTGTTCTGTCATCTTTGAAATTGAACGAAACAACGGCACGGTTTATCAACTCCTTCCCTTTCAATTGCTCAGTCTTACTGAATATATCAGTGAAAAGGTAAAGCTTCGCGCCATTCTCAAAGGCACAGAAAAGCTCTCACCCGTCTTGTTTGCGCCTGTTCAATTAATTGCGGGGAAGATTCATAAGGAAGCCACTTATGTCACCCGTGCTTTTGCCTTTGGCGAAAAGGCAAGGTTGACCAGTTATATCAAAACATTTTTACCGGGCGGTGCAACCTTTACACTCGAGATGCAACTGGATGATGGTGCTTTCACCCCTTTGAAATTAGAGGAAACAGAACAACTCGCTGAACCGCTTTGGACAGAACGCAAATTTGTGAGCAGCGACAAAGGAGCCAAACAAGCGCGCTTGAAATTGACCCTTACCGGTGGACCAGCAGCACGGTCCATGGTGAGTGATTTTGGCGCCGGCATATTATGAGGGGAGAATGAGAGATGACAAAAACCAAAAAACTCGACATGGAATTGCCTAAAGAAGGACACTTTATCAGTTCTGAATTCCCAATCTTACGGGAAAACTTGACCAAAATTGATCAGGCAATAGCCGATGTTGAGGACAAGGTAGAGGAAAAAGCGCCTTCAAAACACATGCATAGCATAAGTGATATCACAGATCTTGAAGCAGCCTTGAAGGCCAAAATGGCAGCGGATAAAACCTTCACCTTTGCTGATTTAAGCGATATCGAGGGGGCACACGATGCAGCCAACAATTATGTTCTCTATAAATCAAGCAATAATAACTTCACCTTTGGCAGTGCTATCTCCCTGTTAGGCGCACACCAACATAAAACCGAAGATATTGTGGGGCTTGATGATTTTAGAGCTAAGATCAATGAAGATCTCACAAGCTATGGACACCTCACAAGCCCCAATGAATGGCAAAGTTATAATAAATTTACCAGCAAAGTCACTATGAGTGCTGGCTTAGAACTGTTGGGTAATTCGTCGTTTAGCCTCACCCATAATGGTGAAGTGATCACAAACTTAAGTGCGAGTGGTAGCTCGCTTAAAGGACCACTGAAAGTTGATGGTGATGTTGTTTATACGAAGGCGCAAGTGGATGCAGCCATCTTAGCAGGGATAAAGAGTCTTAAAAAAGATTTGACTGATAAAATCACCAATTGGCCGGCTCTTGCTGATGCTGAATTGCTGTATACGCAGGATGGGAAAATTCAATGGCCCGATTGGGTAACGGATAAAACCAAAGTCGAAATTACAGCCTGGGGCGGCGGCGGTAGTGGTGGTGGTGCGGATACACCAAGATTAGGCGGTGGCGGCGGCGGCGGAGGTTGTTCCGTGTGGTATGGCTACAAGGCCAGTTTAAACGGTCATCAAGATATCGTCATTGGTAAAGGAGGAGCTTCTGTTGCAAAGCGTTGTGTAAGCGGTAATTCTGGAGAAATAACAGTTGTTGGCAAAAATTTTATGACAGCTACAGGAGGAAAAGGTGGTGGAGGTGCTTACTCCTATACCTCTCATTCGGGATTTGGTGGTAGTACGACTTCCTACTATTCAGGCTCTGGTGGCGCTGGAGGTACAGGTGGAAACTTTGGTTTAGCAACAGATGAACATCTAGGAATTGCCAAAGGCGGAAATGGTTGTGCTGGAACAAGTGGAATTACGAGCAAGATAAGCGGTAACGGAGGTGATGCTGGGGGTGATACATCAAGAGGTGGCTCTGGAGGGATAGGACAAGGATCCTATAGTTCAGGAAAAGCGGGGCGTGGCTTTGGTGGTGGGGGTGCTGGTTCTCATGGAGATTCTTCTCCAAGCGGTGCTGGTGCTGATGGTGCAGTCCTTATAAGGTTATGGAAAGAATGAATGGATGTACGACTAACCAAAGAGACAGCACAAGTCAAACTAATGTTTGTTGTATCATAGCTTAAGGTTGTAATAGTCTTTTTTAAGTCCTTTTATTGCTCTTTAAAAGCCCTTTGAAAGGGCTTTTTTTGACTGACAGTGTCAGGCTTATGGAGCATGGTGATGCTTGTTATAGTCTCTTCATTGATTTGGAGAGCAAGATGGCAACAGAATTTAATCATGGGATTCGCATTGTAGAGGCTGGTGAGGATTCCCGTCCTTTAGCAACATTTGATCAGACCGCCATTGGAGCGGTTGTTACAGCCCCTGATGCTGACAACCAAGTTTTTCCCCTCAACGAGCCTGTCCTTCTCTTTACGCATGAGGGTGAGAAAATCCAAAAGCTTGGGGCAAGAGGCACGGCTCTTGATGTTATTAATGCTGCGCGCGCACAGGGGATTGAGGCACAAATTATTCTTGTGCGTGTGGAAGAAAAATCAACCATTGCTGAGACACAAACTGAGATGGTGGGGTCCAATACGGCTTTGACCGGTGTGCATGCGCTGAAACATGCGCGTGGCCATTTAGGGGTAGAGCCTGGGATTTTACTGGCACCAGCCTATAGTGCAGGGCGCCTTGATAATGGCAAAAACCCCGTGGCAGATGCGCTTGAACAGGTTGCCGAAAAGCTACAAGCGATTGCGGTTTTTGATACGGGTGGTAAAAACACGGAAGAAAGTCTTGCCTATCGTGCAGATTTTTCCTCACGCTTTTGTTATCTCATTGACCCTTTTGTACGGGTGGCAAATAGTGAGGGTGGGTGGAGTGTTAAACCAGCAAGTCCCTTTGCTGCCGCCATGTTTATCAAGCGTGATAAGCAAAGGGGCGGTGTTTTTTGGTCTCCCTCTAACCAAGATGTTAAAGGCATTTTAGGAACCGCACGCCCCATTAGCTATTTTGATGGCGAAATCGATCATGAGGCTAATCGCCTCAACCAAGCCGATATTGCCACCTTTATTCCCGCCCGCCTTAGCCAAAATGCCCAAGGTCAATTTGCTGCCAATGGACGCATTTTATGGGGAAATCACACCACCTCCAGTGATCCACTCTGGCGTTTTGTCAATGTGGTGCGCACTCGCGCAGCATTGGAAAAAACGATCATTAACAATTTGCGCCCTTGGGCGAATGATGAGAATCTGACCGGTCAACATGTTATTGCTATCACCCGCAGCCTCACGCAGTTTCTTGATGATCTGATTGCACGTGGTGCATTGCTTGGTGGGCGCGTTTGGTTTGATCGCGATTTAAATTCCAACAGTACTTTGCAATTGGGAAAATTGCGGATTGAGTTTGATGCAGAAGAAGTACCCCCTCTAGAAGATTTAAGTTTCTCCAGCCGGCGCAATAGCGCTTATTTTGATCGATTGGCTGAAGATATCCAAAAGAAAATGACCTATCAATTTGGCGATACGCTTGAAACTTATCGCAAAGCAGCAAGGAGTTAAAGCATGACTTTACGCATTGTACGCGGTTTTACGCTGATTGTTGATGATGATGTGAATCTTCACCTTGATCTTGAAACGCTCAAACTTCCCACTTTAGAAGAAATCACCGAAACCTATCAACCAGGGGGCTCTGACATGCAAATTGATGTGAGCGGTCTTGGTGTGAAAGCTTTAACCTTGCAAATGAAAATCCGCAGCCACACCCCCGAAATCATCGGTATCTTTGGTGGTTCCCCTGGTCTTCGTCATAAATTTACCGGCAAAAAACATGTGGTGTCTGAAGAAGATGGGCGCGAGCATGAACATTCCATTGATGTCACGGGGCGCTTGGTCAAAGTTGATAGCGAAAGCTTAACGGCTGGAAAAGCGACAGGCTATGATTGCGAGATCAAAAATATTTGGGACTATACAGAATTTTGGGATGGTTCTGTTTTGCATCGCTTTTCCTTTAAACGAGGCGGTTGGCTTGTCCGCAATGGGCAAGAGATCGGTTCTCGCCGCCGCTCTATTCTCAATTTATAGGAATTGATCATGACAAGTTTACAAACAAGCATTGAGGTGGAATTAGCTGTTCCGCTTCTTTATCAAGATAAAGGTGGCAAAGAAACTCTCTGCAAGAAACTGACCTTTTATCGCCCAAACTTCAAGCAAGCACGCCAATTAGCGGTGTTGATTGGACCGCAGCTAGCAAAGCTCGTTCTGCCCGCTGTAGAAGAGGATAAAACACCCTTAAGCAATGATGTTCTCATTTCCAAGCTTTGTGAGGCTTTATTGACCCATGAGGCTATGGAAGGAATAGCTGTGCTTTTAGCCGATATGTCTCATGAATCTGTTGAATTGATTAACCGTCTTGATGTTGTTGACATTATGGCCGTGTTTAAGGCTTTTTTTGCTTTTTTTCCCACACGCCAATCCTCTCTGCCGGACAATTTGGAGCAGAACTAGCCCTTTATTATCACTGGGCGCCTTCAGAAATTAATCAGATGGATTGGCTGGATGTGATTGCCTATCGCGAAGAACTCGCACGCCTGAAAGCGCAAGAATATGAAAGCTATCAGTTAGGATAAGAGACGATCATGGATGTTTCCCTTGTTGTCCGTTTTGTGAATCATCTGCAAGAAGGGATAGCTTCTGCCAAGCGTGATCTTGCAGCCTTCAGTAGCGATGTTGCGCATTTCCAAAACAAGACAAGGCAGCACTTTAAAAATTGGTTTGACCCTGAGCATCTTGAGGATGCGACAAAGAATGCGCAAAATGCTTATATTCATGCGCGTGGGCGCATGGTAGGCGCCATTGCCCAAACAGCAACCTTAATTGCACCCCTCTATAAAGCCATGCAATTTGACCAATCAATGAAGGGCTTGGAAAAGGTTCTGGATGCCCCCCTTAATCGCTTAAAGGAATTGCGCCGCTTTGCTTTGGAAACCTCCACCAAGATTCCGCTAGCGGCGCGTGAAGTTTTGGAACTGATGACCAGTGCCAGCCAAGCTGGGATTGGTGAACAAGATCTCGAGGCTTTTAGTATTTATGCCGCCAAAGCAGCTGTTGCTTTTGATATGAGCGGGGATCAGATTGGGGAGCGCTTTGCCAAATTGCGCAATGTCTTTAAGCTTAATCAGGCAGGGATTGAAGATTTAGGCGATGCTATCAACCATCTCTCTAACCACATGGCCGCCAAGGCAAGTGAAGTGTCTGATTTTACCAATCGTGCCACCGGTGCTGCCACCATGTTTAAGCTCACTGCACGTGAAACAGCAGCCTTTGGTACGGCGATGATTTCTGCTGGTATTGTCCCAGAGAGTGCCGCGCGTGGGTTTAATGCGATGAGTGCCCGTATTCAGGCGGGAGGAAAGCATATTGAAGATGCTTTTACCAATATTGGTCTCTCTCGCCAAAAATTTATGGAAGATTTGGAGAAAGATGCCACCGGTACCTTGGTGCGCTTTTTTGATGTGTTGGGCAAATCCGAACAAGGAATGCGTTCTCTTATTGCCATTGCAGGGCGCGATTTTACCGGTGATTTTGCCAAATTGGTGGGCAATCCGGAATTGTTGGGGCAAGCTTTAAAATATGTTGAAGACCCAAAAGTCTTTAAAGGCTCTGTCGAACAAGAGGCAGACAAACAAGCAACCGGTGCCATGCGACAATTTGAATTGTTGCAAAACCGTATCGTGGCTTTGGGAATTACCATTGGTGAAGTGCTTCTGCCCCCCCTCAACAGTTTGATGGAAAGTGTTGGCAATTTTACCAATGGGCTTATGGCGTGGGCGAATGCCCATCCCACTTTAACAAGCGCCATCATCAAAACCATTGCTGCCCTGATGGCTTTTAATATTGCTCTGCGCGTGTTGCGCTTTACCATGGCTGGCACACGTCTTGGGCTTCTTCAATTGATGGGCTCTTTTATCAAGCTTAGAGTACTCAGTCGTGGTGTTGCTGCAAGTTGGCGGGGCTTAGCAGCCGCAGGGCGCTCGCTGGGCTTGCTAACCGCGGGTCTTGGGGCAAGTTCACTCCGACTCTTACGCCCCATGACCTTGTTGGTCGGGGCTTTACGGGGGATTGCCGTCTCAGGGGCGGCTTTTGCGAGCAGCTTTGGTTGGATGGGAACCGTGATCGAAGTGGTTGGGGCAAGCCTGTCCTCTGTTGTGGGAGGGCTTTTTACTCCGGTAGGGGCTCTCATTGCTGCTGTTGTGGCGGTCATATTGGCTGCTGGTTTTGCTTTGTGGAAATATTGGGATCGTTTCTCTTCTTTTATGAATGGTTTAGCACGGGGGATAACACGGGCTTGGGGGCAAGCCTTTGAAGCCGTTATGCGCTTTTTTGGTGCCGATACCACCACCATCACCAAATGGAAAAACATCATTGCTGCTGCTTTCGACTTCTCTTCCCATTGGCAAAAATTTAAACAAGGACTTTCCTCTGTTTCTCAAAGCTTTGCTGGTTTGTGGGAGGGCGTTAAACAAAGCTTTTCCAACTTTTGGCAATGGTTGAAGCGTTTTTTTACACAGGAAAAGCTCTCGGAGAGTGCCAAGGCTGGTATGGAACAAGCGGGCGAAGATCTGGCTAATTCGATTATTGAGGGCTTTATGTCGTCTATCTCACAATTGATGGATTATTGTAAATCTTTACCTCACCGCATTAAGGGGTGGATTGGATCCATTGATGTAAGAGAGTTTTTGCCAAGTTTTTTGGGGGGTAAAACGCCAATCCAGCCCATAGCACAATTTGCGGGGGCTTCTCCTCAGCCATCAGGGAGAGAACCAAGAGACAAAGACCGCTCCCCCATCACACACAATCAAAATGTCACAGTGCATGTCAATGGGGCGCGTGAACCCATGGCCACTGGTCGTGCGGTTGCCCATGCTTTGCAACGGGCACGCGCCAATGCCCTGCATGGCGGGACAGAATGATAAGGACGACAGAATAAGGGAAAAGACGGCGTGCTGGAAAGAACACAATGAGGGGAGGGATGAAGTGTTAGGAGGGCGCAATGATAGGAGAGATGCAATGATAGGTTTCGAAAGAGATGACGTGTTGGAAGGAATACAATCAAGGGGAGGGAGCCTATGAGAGATCCTTTGATGATGTTAGGTCCGCATCAATTTTATGTGGACTGGCTGAATTTCCAATCCTTTGAAGAAGAGTTTTCTGCCTCATGGGTTTGTATGGAGCGTTTTGGCAGGTCCCCCAGTTTGCAATTTACCGGCTATGGCAATGATGCAAAAACCATTCATGGCGTTTGGTTTCCAGAAGAATTTGGTGATCGGGTAGCCATTGATGCCATCACCACAACGATCAAAAGAGCAAAGCCGGTCCAGATGCTTCGTTGGATCAATGATACGACCTATAGTGTCCTTCTCCATGGTCCCGTGGTGATCACCACGATCAATAAAGACCACGACTATATCAGTCGCTCTGGTCAATCCCAGCGCATCCGCTATTCCATTAGTCTCTTGCCCTTTTTCAATGGCGGAAAACCGCAAGGACAATACCAGGTGGGACAATATCAAGAGGGACAAACTCTATGAAGATACCAGAAAAGCATGTTGTTGTAGAGCTAGAGGATATGAGTCTCGATCTCATCTGCTTTCATCATGCCATGGCAGTGTTAGGGGACCGGAGGCAAGCTGGTTTACTCAATGGCTATTTAGAAGCTACATTGGAAGCCAATCCAGAGATTGCCAAATATGGTGTGCTTTTACCGCGGGGCTTGAAGGTTATTCTGCCTGAATTTGTGTTGTCTAATCCCCAAAGCATGGTGAAGCGACTATGGGATTAATGCGTACACACCCTTTTATTATCGTCAAGGTGGGAGACAAACCTGTTCATGAGGTTTTTTACCAGCGTCTTTTAACCGCAACTATCACGGACCATGCCGGTAATGAAGCCGATACATTTGAAGCAGAGTTTGATGATAGTGGCAATGATTTAGAGGTTCCACAAACAGGCAACGCTCTGCAGGTGATCTTTGGTTATCAAAACAGCATCAGTGCATTTATGGGGCGTTTTGTTGTCGAGTCAGTGGTAAGTTGTGGGGGCAGTGATGGAGAGATTTTGCGCCTTTGTGGTAAAAGTGCCTCAATGCGTAAAGAACTCAAAGAACAGGTGAGTGAACATTTTGACCACAAAACTGTTGGTGAGATTGTTGAGACACTCGCCAAACGCCATGGCTATCAAGCAAAGGTCAGTCCACAGTTTAGCAAACAAACTTTGCCTTATGTGGTGCGTACAGATCAATCGACGGTTGATTTTTTAACCCGCCTTGCCGACCGTATGCAGGCACGTTTTTTGATCAAAGACAATAAGTTTTTGTTTTTAATCGGAGATAATTTACCAGCACTCCAACTTCATAAACACGACTGTTCCAACTGGGAATTCACGTTAGAGCCACGTACGCAATATGGCACTATTGAAGCTTCTTATTTTGATCGCTCAAAAGGGCAGCAATGCCAAGTCAAGCATCAGACAGGGTTTAGCGGTCCCGTGCGTCGTTTACGGACTTGTTACACCTGTGAGGAGGAAGCACAAGCTGCTGCTGCATCAGAATCAGACCGACTTTGCTGTGCTGTGGGCAGTGGTTCTTTGACCCTTGCGGGGCGCCCCGAAATCATGGCGGACCAACCTCTTTTATTGCAAGGGTTTCGTGGGCAAATCAATGGTCTATGGAAAGCCGCGACCGTCACCCACTGCTATGAGAAACAAAGCGGTTATACCACAGAAATTACCTTAGAGGCACCAAACAAGGGAAGGGACAGCAATGAGAACGTTAAACATGCTAAAAACAAAGAATCCAAGAGATAATTTTGCTTCTTCTTTTCGTCAACTTCCCCATAATATTGAAGCTGAACAGGCATTACTTGGAGCAATCCTGATTAATAATGATGCACTCGATCGCGTTTCAGGCTTTCTCAAAGCAGAACATTTTTTTGAAAGGCTCCATCAAAAGATCTTTGAGATTGTCTTACAAATTATTCAAAAGGGTCATCTTGCAAACCCCATTACAATCAAGCCCTATATCCAAATGGAAGAAAAAGTTGGAGATATTACTGTATACCAGTATGTTGTTCGCTTAGCCACAGAGGCAGTCACTATTATTAACACTGAAGATTATGGACGCGTCATTTACGATCTTTTTATCCGCCGGTCTTTGATTAATCTTGGCAATGAAGTTGCCAATACAGCTTTTGATGCGCCTTTAGAACTTACACCTTCCCAACAAATTGAAGCGATTGAAAATCAGTTGTTTGAATTGGCAGAAAAAGGCAAATATGGGGGTGGGTTTGAAAACTTTGATACAGCCATTGAAAAAGCACTTAACATGGCAAGTGCTGCGAAAAAGCGTTCCTCACAGCTCTCTGGGATCGCTACCCATATCAAAACCCTTGATGAAAAAATGGGAGGATTACAAGCATCTGATTTGGTTATCATAGCGGGGCGCCCTGGGATGGGAAAAACCTCTCTGGCGACCAATATTGCTTTTAATATTGCCAATGCTTGCAAGCGTCATGATAACAGCCAAGAAAATGAAGGGGGCATAGTAGGATTCTTCTCACTTGAGATGTCATCTGAACAGCTTGCAACCCGTATTATCTCAGAACAAATAAAGGTTTCTTCTTCTGATATGCGTCGTGGTAATATCTCAGAAGAGCAATTTACCAACATCATTTACGCAATGCGTTCCTTACAAACAATCCCTCTTTATATTGATCAAACGGGTGGTGTAACCCTTGCACAATTGTCCGCCCGTGCAAGGCGCCTTAAACGACAACATGGTCTAGATGTCTTGATTATCGATTATATCCAACTCATGACAAGCGGTTCAAAGCGTTCATTAGAAAATCGCGTTCAAGAAATTACAGCCATTACCACCGGATTAAAAGCACTTGCAAAAGAACTCAATATTCCCATTATCGCTCTGTCACAACTTTCGCGCCAAGTTGAAAACCGAACCGATAAGCGTCCACAACTCTCTGATTTACGTGAATCTGGTTCAATTGAGCAAGATGCCGACATTGTTCTGTTTGTTTATCGTGAAGAATATTATCTCAAAAATGAAGAACCGAAAGAAGGCACTGCTGAGTATAGCAAATGGCAAGAGGCAATGGAGCAAGCCAAGGGTAAAGCCGAGGTTATTATAGCAAAACAACGCCATGGTCCGACAGGAATCGTTCCCCTTGCCTTTCAATCCGACTTTACACGCTTTAGTGACCTAACGGATAACGACAACTCTCCAGAAATATCCGCTTGAGCTCAAAATAATGATCCGATACTTGAGAAGCAAAATCCCATAGATTCTCACAAAAAATGACGAATCTTAAAACACCCTTTGAAAGGTCTTTGAAGACCCTTTGAGAAAACCTTAAAAACCCTTTAAAAGAAAATAAATTGGTACAAAACCTGGTGGCAAAATATACAAAACCCGCTGGCAAGCTACACAAGCTACAACAGGCAAGCTACAGGCAAGCTACATACAATCTGAAAAAAATGGTAGCGGAGGAGGGATTTGAACCCCCGACACAAGGATTATGATTCCTCTGCTCTAACCTACTGAGCTACTCCGCCAAAATAAAATTATATTGCAAATAATTACATCTTCTGCGGATATAAGGGGTAGAATAGTGACATGTCAAGCATCGTTTTTAAGCTTTTCTCTTGTCATTCTATTTTATCCTCGATATGTAAAAGTATAATTTTATAGATAAAGTAGGGTAAGGCATAAAAATGGTGCCACGTGTAGCGGTTTTAGGATGCGGTCATTGGGGTGAAAATCATATACGGACACTCCATTCTCTTGGGGCTTTAGCAGCAGTTTCTGATATTAATGCTGATCGCGCTGCCAGCTTTGCAGCAATGTATGGTGTAGAGGTTGTTCCACCAGATGATCTTTTCACTCATCAAAATATTGATGCGCTAGTATTAGCGCTGCCTCCACAATTTCATACGCAAAATGTGCTGCGGGCTGTTAAAAATGGTAAAGATGTTTTGGTGGAAAAACCAATAGCCTTGAATGTGGCTGATGCTAAACGCCAAGTTCAGGAGGCTGAAGCCTATGGGCGAGTTTTTATGGTGGGTCATATTTTACGTTTTCATCCCGCTTTTGAAAAAATGTGTGAATTGGTGAAAAACGGAGAATTGGGGGAGGTGCGGTATATTTATTCTCATCGATTAGGCTTTGGAAAATTTCACACACATAGTGATGCTTTATGGGATCTTGCCCCTCATGATCTCTCAATGATTTTAGCATTGACAGGATGTGAACCCTCCGAAATTCGCGGTGAGGGGACTGCTGTCGTTGATCAGATTTCCGATTTTTCCCATGTTCATATGACTTTTCCAAATGGTATACGGAGTCATCTTTTTGCTTCACGCTTGAGTCCTTATCGTGAGAGGCGTTTAACTGTTGTGGGGACAAAGGCTATGCTCGTTTTTGATGATATGGAACCATGGAGCCGTAAATTGGCAATACACCATTTTGCCGTTTGGAAAGAGAATCAAGAGTGGGCTTTTAGCATGGAAGAGCTGAATTACATTGATGTTTGTGAAGATTTGCCGCTTACTTGCGAATTACGGCATTTTCTTTATTGTATTCAAATGCGTCAATTGCCTCGTACAAATGGTGATGATGCTATTGCGGTTTTACGGATTTTAACAGCTGCTGGTCTCAATTATGATAGATAAAAGAGATAAGTAGCGCTTTTGCATTTTTGTGATGATCAATGGAGTTAATATGCAATTCATCGACCTTGGGGCGCAGCGTGCGCGTATTGAAGATAAAATTAATTCTGCAATTGCGCATGTGGTCGCGAGTGGTCAGTATATTTTGGGGCCAAAAGTAACAGAGTTTGAAGGGAAATTGGCTGAATATCTTGGCGTTAAACATGTCATTGCATGTGCGAATGGAACAGATGCTTTGAAGATGCCTCTTATGGCTAAAAATATTGGTCCAGGGGATGCTGTGTTTTGTCCTAGCTTTACCTTTTCGGCAACGGCCGAAGTGGTGGCTTTGGTGGGGGCTGAGCCTGTTTTTATTGATGTGTTACCCGATACATTTAATATTGATGTTGAAAAACTTTCTCACGCTATCGAAATGGTTAAAAAAGAGGGACGGTTAAAGCCAAAGGCTATTATTGCCGTTGATTTATTTGGGCTTTCCGCTGACTATGTGCAGATTGCTCAAGTGGCAGCAAAGGAAAATCTTTTTGTCATTGAAGATGCTGCTCAATCTATGGGTGGAAGAAGCGGTAATACTATGTGCGGTGCTTTTGGTGATGTGGCTGCCACAAGTTTTTATCCTGCAAAACCATTAGGGTGTTATGGCGATGGAGGCGCTATGATGACCAATGATGATTATTTGGCAGAACTTTTACGCTCTATTTTGTTTCATGGTAAAGGTGAAACACAATATGATAATGTCCGGATTGGTATGAATTCGCGTCTTGATAGTATTCAGGCTGCAATTTTACTCGAAAAGTTTGTGATTTTTGAAGATGAAATGGAAAAGCGTGTAGAAATTGCTCAACGCTATTCCAATGGTTTAAGAGATATTGTTACAGTTCCAGAAATAGAAGAAAATATTCGTTCTGCTTATGCACAATATACGATTAAGGTCAAAGAGCGTGATAAATTAAAAGATTTTTTACAAAAAAATTCTATCCCTACAATGGTTTATTATAAAACCCCTTTGCATCAACAGCCAGCTTATAAACATTTTCCTTATGTAAAAGATTCCCTTTCTGTTTCAGAGTCTTTAGGGGAGTGTGTTTTAAGTTTACCAATGCATCCTTACTTGACGCAAACGGATCAGGATATGATTATAAAAAAAATAAGAGATTTTTATTCCTCTTGAGAGCGTGCTTTTATTTTTAAAACTTATGGTAAAAGCTTTATGGGTGGTCCATCTTAGAAGATATTTTTTGTTAGAGTGTGTGATGAATATTTTAAAGTATTATTTGCCTCTAGGACTCATGAAATGTTGTCTGGGCTGTGATATGACAAGTAAGTCGCATCGCTAGACAAGGAGATGGATTTTTTTAAATCGGTGTAGGGTAAGAAATTTTGTCTTTTCGCTTCAGAAGAAAGCCACGCTTAATGAAAAATATTTGGTTTTATGAAAGTTACCATGAACCTTTGTTGGTTTTATTCTTCATTTAAGGTGTTTTCAAAGGTAACTTATTTAACGGGACTTTTGGAGAGAAAAATTATTTTTTTGCGAATACGTGATGCTAGGTCGTTTTTGCTTTTGGATTTTTGAATCAATGTGTTGATGGGTGATTTATTCCCTTCTTGTAGGGCTATTTGAGCGGCTAATGTTGCTGCAAGTTCTTTTGTTTCTTCACGGAGTTTTTCCAGCAGTTGGTGGTTAGCAGTTGTATCAAGCCCATGCGTTTGGATTTTTTGTAAACGTTTCTGATAGTGTGCGATTTTTTCATGCATCGTTTTGCTTTCCTTTGGAGGTGTTTGTTGTGACGATATTTTGTTTGATTGCGATCGTTTCTTTGGGAAAAGCGTTTTGTGCAGAAAGGTATAGCTGATAAAGTTGTTCTTTTAATTGGCTCAGGTGTATTTTCTGTTGGGCATATTTTTTTTGCAAAGATTCGTACTTTTGTTGGTTTTTTGCTAATTCTACAGCATGTTGTGCGCGGACAAAATCGTGGTTTGCTTGTATTTCCGTGAGCGATAATGGAA
This sequence comes from Bartonella sp. AU16XJBT, assembly GCF_028618665.1. Classification (GTDB taxonomy): domain Bacteria; phylum Pseudomonadota; class Alphaproteobacteria; order Rhizobiales; family Rhizobiaceae; genus Bartonella. The sequence continues at coordinate 105,872 of NZ_JAQITF010000003.1, read as the reverse complement.
TTTGTGCACAAACATTTTTATGCGCAAAATGAACAGCTTTACGCCAAATAAGAGGGGATAAAAGCACCAGTAACCAAGAAGTGGAGGCGACGCCAAGAATAAAAAAAAGAAACGATTGGATAAGCATAATACCTCTTTTCAAATAAGAAACCGTTTAAAACGGATTCCATGTCGGTCTCGGTGTTAATTTTAAATACCCTATGTTAATACCAAGGCGTGCACCGATTCCTGTCCGTATTGGGATTAACAAGGTATCATGGTATTTAAGCACATGAAAACCAACCCCTGCAATTAAATAGGCCGAACCTGAAACACCGCCATAGCGTCTCCATAAATTATTTATGCTCTTAAGATTGTAAACCAAGATCATGAGACGGGAACCTTGGCCACCAAAATCCCATCCTACTGAGGGACCTTGCCAAAAAACTTTATGCTGACCATAACTTTTACTAAAAACTTTTCCTTCGCCATAGGTTAATCCAGCAAAAAAGGCACCAGAAGCTTCTTCTCCTAAAATATAGGCATTGGGATAACCGTATTTTGAAAAAATATTTTGAATTGCGATCGCCAGACCACTAGCTGTTTTTCCAAAAAAAATATGACCAGAATCAATAATTTCTTGAAGTGAATAATGGGGCTCGTTTTGCTCTATTGGTTTTAGTTGAGCATGTGTAGTGTTTATGGTGACGAATAAAAGGAAAATTAAAGATATAATATTTTTGTACCAGTATTTTAGCAGAGAGAGAGCCATAGAGTTTTCTCCTTTTATTAGTGACAAACAAAAAGATAATATTAGAATTTTCATTCTATTCAAATAAAAAATAAGGTGTAAGGTTATTTAAATTCTTGAATTTATTTCTGATTTTTTTTTAGCATGATTGTTAATGTTTTCTCTTATGCATTAGATGTTAAGAGTTTTCCTTTAAAATAAAGTTTGTTTTCTTGAATTTAGGAGTTTTCAACCGTTATGACGTTCGCTATTTCTTTGAAGCCTATGGATCTTGCTGCTTTGCTTTGTAGTCGTATTTGCCATGATTTGATTTCACCTGTGGGGGCTATTCAAAATGCAATGGAGCTTTATGACGACGGGGGCGCTGAAGAAGAGGCTTTGCAATTGGTGCGTTTATCCGTTGCGAGTGCTTCTGCACGTCTACAATTTGCGCGATTGGCTTTTGGTTTTGCTGGTGCAAGTGGCGGACAAATAGATACACGTGCTGCAGAGCAGGTTGCTCAACAATATATGCAGCAAGAAAAAGCAACTTTAAAATGGCAGGCTCCTTCTTTGTTGTTACAAAAAGATGAAGTTAAACTTTTGCTTAATTTGTTATTGATTGCCAATGCAACAGTTTCTCGTGGTGGTGAAATTGTTGTTATGATTGTGCAAGAGGGAAATAAACGTTCTTTTCGATTTGAGATTTTGGGTCAAACTCTCCGTATTCCTCCTCATTTTTTGGCATTATATCATAGAGAAGTTAAAGAAGAGCTTATTGATGCACATGTCATCCAATTTTATTACACAATGTTACTTGCTCAGATGACAGAGATGAAAATAAATATTGATGAAAGAGATCATTGTATTGTTTTAGAAAGTGTGAAAAAGCTTTGAATGAGAGAGAAGCGCTTAAGCCGTGTTGGGGAAAAAGAAACTTCGATTAAATTTACGAGCGATAGGAGTATATTTGTGAATAGGGTGTGGTTACTTCTTAAGCTTTAAGCGCTTTCTATATGAGATTTTTTGTGTGCGAGTTTTTTTATTTGTGACAGAGAAAAATCTTGGGAAAAATCTCGGCCCGCTACATTCCGAGATTTTACAATGTGTATTTTCACTGCTTAAGCGGTTTTTCGTACGTTTTCTTCAACTGGATCACGCAACACATAACCACGTCCCCAAACGGTATCAATGTAATTTACATTGGAAGAGACTGCTTCCAATTTTTTCCGTAATTTACAGATAAAAACATCGATAATTTTCAGTTCTGGTTCATCCATTCCACCATAGAGATGATTGAGAAACATTTCCTTGGTCAGTGTTGTACCTTTGCGCAAAGAGAGAAGCTCTAGCATTTGGTACTCTTTACCGGTTAAGTGAACAGGGCGTCCTGCAACTTCGACGGTTTTTGCGTCAAGGTTAACGGTGAGATCACCGGTAACAATAACTGATTGTGCATGTCCTTTAGAACGACGAACAACTGCATGAATACGCGCAATAAGTTCATCCTTATGAAAAGGTTTTGTCATATAGTCGTCTGCCCCAGAGCCAAAACCACGGACCTTGTCCTCAATGGCATTCATCCCGGAAAGGATAAGGACAGGCGTTTTTATTTTTGCCAACCTTAGAGTCCGCAAGACATCGTACCCTGACATATCAGGTAAATTCAGATCAAGCAAAATGATATCGTAATCATAGAGTTTTCCTAAATCGATACCTTCTTCACCAAGATCAGTGATATAAACATTAAAATTGGCTGACTTTAGCATCAACTCAATGCTTTGAGTAACCGCTCTATCATCTTCAATTAATAATACGCGCATTTTAGATCCCTCACTTCGCTCCTTTACGAATCACAAGGAGCATTTCTCTTTTATAAACAGTTAATAAAAACCACTGCTTATAAAAACAATTCATGAAATCAAACACTTAGCAATAAAGCGTTTATGAATATTTCAGTAGTACGCGTAACAATCACTACTAAATTCCCCACTATCCATGATAGTGGTTAACAAAATATTTTTATTTTTGAAAGAGGCTATAAAATTATTTTAAAAAAATCGCGGACTTTTTAACATAATAAAAAATGAAGGGTCTTTTCTATAAACTTTAACCTAAAAAAAATCTTGTAAAAAAGCCTTATAAATTACTTTTTTACAATTTCAGTGTTTATTTACGGAGCTTTAAACCTCTTTATTTTATAGTGGGAGGGAAAAGTAAAGAAATAGTTATGGCTCTTAAAGAAGGTTGTGTTTGCAGATGCTTTAAGGAAGGACGAAGTTATAGTCTCCTTAATGGACTGTTTTTTTCGGATAGGCATATAACTAAAACAATATGAATTGAGTATGGATGCGCGTTTTGAGTTGGCACAATCAAGGAGTAGTGAGTATGAAACCACGGGACAATATGGTGCGATTGAGGATGTTTCAAGTGCGTGGAAAGCGCCGTGAAATTGCACAGCTTGAGATGATGATTGCAGAATTTGAACGAATGGTGTTAGAACTGGAGTCACAGATTTGTCACGAAGAACGTAAATCTGGAAACAATGATGTTCACCATTTTGCTTATTCTGCTTTTGCGCGTGCAGCTCGGCAAAGACGCGATAATCTGCTCAATTCCATTCGTGATTTACAGCTTCAAAAAACAAATGCTGAAATTGCTCTTCATGAAGCTAATACAGAGCTACAACACGCACAGCTTTTGGAAGCACGAGAAAAGAAGACTGCCGCGGATGATGAAGATATTTTGATTCAATCTAATTCAATGGTTGGCTAATTCAATAACTGGGTGATCAAAACAATTATTGAAAGATCGATTTTTTCAGTTTTATCATTTTGAAAATAATATAAAAACAGCTAAACTCGATAAAAGTTTAGCTGTTTTTATTTCTATAAAGCGCTTTATGTTATCGAATCATGATCAATGGCAACTTAATGCCTGTAGTGTTGGATCTTGGTCGTTCGTAATCCCGCTAAGCCGTGTTCATCGATCAAACTTTGCCATGAAAGAAATTCTTCCACAGTCAAAGTATAACGTTGACACGCTTCGTCAAGGCTTAACAATCCACCTCTGACAGCCGCAACAACTTCAGCTTTGCGACGAATCACCCAGCGCCGTGTTGTTTGTGGCGGTAGGTCGGTAATTGTAAGTGGACTTCCATCTGGCCCAATAACATATTTCATTTGTGTTTTTATCAAATTGGTCATTCGTATCCTCTACCTTTAGTCAAGGACTTGATTCGTTTATAGAGCATGAAATTTAAAAAAGAACTAAACGCGCTGAAAGAAAAAATTAATAAAGTGATTGAGCGTGTAAAAAGAGGCTCAAGTGAACTGTGTAGAAGCGCCTCTTGTAACATTTTTCCTGATTTTATTTTGCCAGATTTCAAAGAAGAGAAAAAAGTTTTCCTAAATGATTTTCTCCAAGTGATTTCCATTATGCCTTATTTCTATCACTCTTTTTTATTTACAGCTGCTTTTAAGAAAATGATGCTATGGTTGTGGAAAGGATAAAAAAACAATATAAAGACAATCAATAGCATAAAAGTGGTGAAGAAGCGCGCATCAGAATGTTAACATATGAGTATCCATTAATAGAGCACTAAATAGAGAATGAATACATGTTTTTGAATAGTCTTGATTTACCAGGACAACCTAAGGACTCTCGCATTGTTGTTGCAATGTCAGGGGGGGTTGATTCATCTGTTGTTGCAGGCCTTTTGAAAAAGGAAGGGTATAATGTCATTGGCATTACATTACAGCTTTATGATCATGGGGCTGCAACGCATCGGGTAGGGGCGTGTTGTGCGGGACAAGATATTGAAGATGCGCGCCGTGTTGCAGAAACGTTGGGAATACCGCATTACGTTCTTGATTATGAAAAGCGCTTTCGCGAAGCTGTTATTGATCCTTTTGCAGAAAGCTATGCTCATGGAGAGACGCCAGTGCCATGTATTGCGTGTAATCAGACGGTTAAGTTTGCTGATTTATTAGCAACAGCACGTGAATTAGGGGCAGATGCTTTGGCAACGGGACATTATATTCGTTCGCGTTCTCATGGGGCACATCGAGCACTCTTTCGTCCTCTCGATAACGATCGTGATCAGAGTTATTTTCTTTTTGCAACGACACAAGAACAGATTGATTATTTGCGTTTTCCGCTTGGCGATCTTCCAAAAGCGCGCGTTCGTGAAATAGCTGCAGAAATGGGCTTTGTGGTTGCCAATAAGCATGATAGTCAGGATATTTGTTTTGTTCCACAAGGAAAATATTCAGATGTTATTGCAAAACTGCGTCCAGAAGCCGCTAATCCTGGCTTTATTGTCCATATCGATGGAAAGATTTTAGGCAAACATTCGGGAATTGTTAATTATACTGTTGGTCAACGTCGTGGTATTGGGGTGTCAACGGGTGAAGCGCTTTATGTGGTTTATCTCGATGTGGAAAATGCACGTGTTATTGTTGGTCCGCGTGAAATGTTGGAAACGCATAAGCTTTTTTTACGTGATGTGAATTGGCTTGGTGATGAGCTGTTAGATAATTTTCCTTCAGAAGGTATTGAGGTGGCTGTAAAGGTGCGTTCAACGCGTCCTCCCCACCTTGCGCGCTTGCATTATAAAGAAGGTGTTTTTTCTGTTGATCTGTTGGAATGTGAAAATGGTGTGGCACCAGGGCAAGCTTGCGTTCTTTATGATGGGAATGGTCATGAGGCGCGTATTCTTGGGGGAGGATTTGTAACGCATTCAGAACGTGCCGCTGACATTGAAATGATGTTGAAGCGTGTTTTATGCAATCTTGAAACAAAAGATTCTGTTTCCTCTCAACTTAAAACAACAGTTTCATAAAAAGATCGTGAATTAATTTATAATGGTAACTTTTATTCTCCAACTTGAATGAGAGATTTCCGTAAGATTTTCTCATTGCGGATTTGTTTTATGATCGAATCCATTAAAACCATGTTTCTTACACATTACACGTGGGATTATGGTGGGGAAAACCATAAAAGAAAAATGTAAAAATCTCTTTGATGAATGCTCTCAAATGCTAAGCGATAGCAACCTTGGGGGCTGGTGAAGAACATACATCATCGGATATTTGTTACAACTTAAAGTATTATCATCTTGTGTGGTCAAAGTCGGTAAAATGGGCGAGAGCGATCCCTGAGGCTGTGGCAACATTGAGGCTGTCAAAGCCGTCAGTCATGGGAATTCGTAAGGCTTTTGATTGTTGTAGTATATGGGGTGGTAAGCCATCTCCTTCTGTTCCAAAAATAAGTGCCATTCTTTTGTTTTTGTTTGCTTGCTTGAGCGTGTGCGAGGCAGAAGGAGAGAGTGCATAAAGATGAAAATTTTCATTGTGTAAAGCAGCTATAAAGTCATCTATATCAGCGTTTTGTGTATAGGGCACTTTTAGAGCAGCGCCGGCAGAAACCCTGATTGATTTGCGATAAAGTGGATCGCATGAGGTTTTGTCAACAATAATGCCGTGACTTGCAAAGGCTGCTGCATTACGAAAAATTGATCCCATATTATCATGATTCGAGATACCACATAAAACCAGAATCAAAGCTTTTTCTGGAAGATTTTTTAAAAAACTTTGTAATGATGGGAGCGTTTTGCGTTTACCGATACCCAGAACACCGCGATGAACATGGAAACCGGTGATATCATCCATGACTTTTTGTGGAACGCAATAAATGGGACATCGAGGCTGTGTTTTTTCTAAAAGTGGTAGAAGTCCAGGGAGGCGTTTTGCGACAATAAGTAGCGAGAGAGCAGAGAACTCTTTTGAATGCAATAATGCGGACAATGTTATTTTACCTTCAGCAATAAATTGCTGTTGTCGTCCAACGAGATCTTTTTCACGGATATTATGATAGTCTCTCAGACGTGGGTCATTCGTTTCGTCGATTGTTGTGATATTCAAATGCATGCGAGATTTTTAATGCTTTTTTCTTTCAATTTCCAGATGTTAGAATTTGCTTTAGTTTTAAGTTTTATTTTTAAAAAGAGAGATAAAAAAATATTATTTTTTAAAACTTATAGTAGAATTTGTGTTGACAACATATATTAATAAGTGTATTGTAGAAATACTGATGCGGGATAATAATATTGTTTTCGTATCGGGTGCAGTGTCTTGGGTCCCCGCTATTTCCCAAGCTCTGTATGCCCTTAAATTATAAGGGAAAAGAATCTGGGTCCCCAATGCCCAGATTCTTTTTGGGGGCATAACTCTTTTTCTAAGTTTTTTAGCAATCATATTTTAAAATGTCCTTAAGCTGTGAGGTTACAGGAGAGCGCTCAGTCATTTTTTCTAAGGTGAAAAGATGTTTATAGATGGCTTATAATGCACATCATAAGATATGAAAAATAATGCATGATCATGATATATTTGAGCCAAGGCCAAGTTTTTCGTTCATAAGACGTGAGACGGCTTTACGTTATTCAGAAAACGTTTAATAGAGGGGATGTATTTGTTTTTTGATGTGTATATTTCTCTCGGGAAAGCTGTTTGTTTATGACTTGTTTTCTTCATCCTTTATTGCTGATGTTCGTGTAACTTGAGCAGTTTTTGCGATAACAATAGTGAATTGAGACGTTTAGTGTATGATGAAGCTTCTGTAATATTGAGAAAATATTGCTGATATGCCAAAAATATCATTATAGGGCTAAAAATATTATTCCTTGTTTTGTGAGGAAAAGGATGGAGTTCATGAATGTGAAAATCAATATACAAAGCTTAACTTTATACTCTATTTTTATTGCGTGTATTGTTTTTGCTTTGAAATATTGGGCATATCACATTACAGGGTCGGTTGCGCTTTATTCTGATGCATTGGAATCAATTGTTAATATCCTTGCGTCATTGGCGGCATGGTGGGCTGTTAAAGTGAGTATGAAGCCTGCGGATCATGATCATCCTTTTGGACATCATAAAGCGGAATATTTTTCCGCGATTCTTGAAGGGATCCTCATTATTATTGCGGCAATTGTTATTTTAAGAGAAGCATGGATAGCGCTTTCTACTGTTAGATTATTGCAGAAACCTGGAATATGGCTTGTTATTCATCTTGTTGCAACTGTTATAAATTGCATGTGGGGAATGGTTCTTATTTGGCAGGGAAAACGTCATCGCTCACCGGCTCTTAAAGCTGATGGCGTGCATTTCATAACAGATGTTTTTACTTCGCTTGCAATTTTAATTGGTCTGATTGCTGGTTTTGTAGGGGGATGGGGCGTTTTAGATCCTATTTTAGCGATAATCGTTGCTGTTAATATTCTCTTACAAGGCTGGAAGGTAATTAGGAATGCTGTTCAAGGCTTAATGGATGTTGGCGTTGAATTGAATGAAACTATGCGGATTCGGGAGCTTATTTCTGCAAATGCTGATGGTGCACTTGAGATTCATGATTTACGGACGCGTGTTGCCGGTAGGGTTACTTTTATAGAGTTTCATTTGGTTGTGCCAGCTGTCATGCAGGTCGGAGAAGCTCATAAAATTTGTGATAAAATTGAAAGTGTTCTTCAAAAAGAATTTGATAATGTGCGTATTTCTATTCATGTCGAGCCTGAAGATGAGGCCAAATTGCCTCCCGGTACAACGATGATACCTTTTATATAAAAATTTTTTTCAAATTAGCTATCATGTTACAAACATTAATTTTTTACGGTGAGGTAGTTAATATCTCTTGAAAAGACAATCTTGCTCTTTCGTTGATTTTATTTTTGCATCAATAAAGTAGAAGGTTAAACTGAGTATTTTTAGGTAAGATTTATTCTGTTGCCGTACACTGTCATTTAAGGTGTGTGAGATAAGGCCTATAAAATTTGATCTATTAACTGTTTTTAGAGTGCGCGGTCAATATTGAGCAGGATGGCGCTTAAGCGAATCTCATGAAATGGTTAGCTGCTGAATTTTTTTTTAAGAGGACGGATTGTTTACGGGGACCTCGAGAATAGATCTCTTGTTTTTAAGGGCAAGGGAATGAAGCTTTCTAATAAGTTTAATGAAGCTTAATTATAAATTTTATATAAAAGTCATAATTTTTATAAATTACTTTATGAGACAACAATTATAATATATCTGGCTTTACTTATTCTTACAAAAAAATGTATGTCTTTTATATTTATAAAGATTAGAGTAGCAGTAATCTATAGATAATTCTTGGCTCGAAAATATGAAAAGAAAGCGTGATACGACAACAGAGTTTTGCTTGCCTTCTGCTTTCAGTCAGCAAAGGTAATTATAAATCCGTCACTTCTCCAAAAATGATTTTGTCATATTGTTATACAAAGTTAGATCAAGAAAACGTTGTTTTGCTCTTAAAACGATAAACAAATATGATTTTATCCGTATAGCTTGGACGAAGTTAGATGTTTATCTGAATAACTTCAGTATATCTATTAAGAATAAAAAAGTTCTTTCATATCGCTATGATGTTATTCAATGTTATTGAAGGGCTCTTAAAACAATGATTCCTGGTGTTTTTGCAACATAATCCATAAAAGGTGAATCGACGACTTTTTCATTTTCTTTTCGTGAAGAAGCATTTCGTAACATTGGTCCTTTATCTGTCATGATAAAGAACCCCACATGCGTTACATCCAATCCAGCAAGTTTTGTATAAATGCCAATGAAATCCCCTGATTTTAAACGGCTTATAACCTCTTCATTAATAAAGTTACTTGGAATATATGTTATTGTACGTTTCACAACTGGAAGTCCAGGGAGATAGTTTTCATCATCAGCTTTCTTATTGAGATATTTTTCTATGCTCACCGCATGAGGACTTATTTCAGCGGTAATATCAGTGGCGAGTTTATATTCTCTATACGCCCAGTCTGTAAAAAAATGTTTTCGATTTAAAAAATGAACATTACCCTTAATGTAACGTGTTTTTATGACGTTATTTATGAATTCTTTTGGAGATGTTGATTTGCGCAATGCTTCAACATAATCCAGATAAGTGAAGCAATCTAAGCCTCTAAAATCAATGATGAGTTTTTCTGGTGTCTTTTCTGAGCCCTGTAACATATTTGCTTTGTAAGGTGTCCCTAAAAAAGCTTCAGAAAGAAAGTCAATCGAGGCTCCATTTTCGTGATCATTTGTTTCTGAACGTTTTTTGAGAAGAGTATTTAATTTATTTAAAGTGTAGGGATCTAGCTCTACGTTGGTTGTTTGTGGTGTTTCTATTTTATTTTCTAAAACACCTTCTTGTGAATCAGAATTTTGAACATCACAGCCTGTCACGAACATTAAAGTGAGAATTAATAGGGATATTTTTCGCATTTTATACACCATTTTTGAATTTAACAGTTTATGGTCAACTCTCACTAAAAGTGGCATTTTCTCATGCTTATTAGATCATTATTGGATTTCATAATAGCATATAATCATTGATGGCTTCAATAAATATGATCAAGTTTTTACAGTGTTAAGCTATTCTGATGATGCTTCTTTAACTTTATCGTATAGTTTGAAGATGAGAACAATTTTAAGAACTTATCTTTTTGTAAGGTTTTCATTATTATGGGATATCTTATGTATTCAATAGAATTGAGATTTTTAAAAGTAGTGGTACGAGAAGGGGAAATGATGTCTGATAAAATCAATCATAATATCTATAAAATTTTTAGAATGTTCTGTATTCCCTGAGATCTTATGCATGATTTATAATCATGAATATTTGTTTGTTTAATATAAAAAATAATTTTATATTTTTATCTTGACTCTTACTTAAATTTTTACTTTGTTATTATTTTATATGTGAAAATTATACGATATAGAGTACTTAAAAAAGAAAGGGAGATAAAAGAAAGCGGGGGCGTAACGGTGTATGTAAAATGAGTAACTGAGTGTAAAATAGTGTGTATATCATGCAAGATGAGATGCTCAATCCGAAGTTTGTTCAGCGTGGGCTCGTTTTAGTGTTCATCACTTTATTGTTAGATATTCTTGGCATTGCGATCATTTGTCCTGTTTTGCCTGAATATTTTTCTCAATTAACTGGAAAAGATGTCAGTACATCTTTTGTCGAAAGAGGAAAATTACTTGCTGCTTATTCAGTGATGCAGTTTTTGTTTGCTCCTGTTATTGGCAATCTTTCTGATCGTTATGGTCGTCGTCCTATTTTGCTTGTCTCTATTATCTGCTTTGCTCTTGATAATCTGATATGTGCTATAGCATGGAGCTATTCTATGTTATTTATCGGGCGCCTTTTGTCAGGGATAAGTGGTGCTAGTTTTGCAACTTGTACAGCTTATCTTGCTGATATATCAGATGAAAAAAGCCGTACACGCAATTTTGGTCTATTAGGCGTTGCATCTGCATTAGGGTTTATTTTAGGGTCGTTTATTGGTGGTTTTTTAGGTCAGTTTGGTCCGCGTATTCCATTTTATTTTGCCGCTGGTTTTTCACTCATTAATTTTATTTTTGCGTGGGTTATGCTTCCAGAAACTCTTTCTTTATGGAATAGGCGCTTTTTTGATATTAAACGGGCAAATCCCTTAGGCGCTTTTTGGCAACTGAAGCAATATCCGATGGTTCTTTGGGTGTTATTGGTCTTTTTTCTTTATTGGTTTGCGGAATCGATATGGCTAAGTATTTGGGCATTCATTGCAAAAGAACGCTATGATTGGAGTTCGTTTTCCATTGGGCTATCTTATAGTGTTTTTGGTATAGGACAATTTATTGTCGTTGCACTTATTTTGCCTTATTTTTCTAGGCGATGGAGCGATTGGCGTATTACTATAGTAGGGCTTTTGTTTGCAGCTGTTGCTATGCTGGGTTATACATTCGCAACAAAGGGGTGGATGGTTTATATGGTTTGTGGGTGTACAATGCTTGAATATCTTGTTCATGCACCTATCCGCGCTATTGCTTCAGCACAGGTGCCGACAAATGTACAAGGAGAACTACAAGGAGCCATGACATCTGTTGTTTCATTGAGTTTGATATTTGGTTCTATTTTTTATGTTTTTCTCTTTGAATGTTTTACAGATAAGAATGCACTGTTTTATTTTTCTGGTGCTCCTTTTGTTGGAGGCTTTTTGCTTCTTGTCGTTGCAACGGTCATTTTTACCTTGCGGGTACGTTAATTTGTTGAAGGGAGTAAGTTAAGAATATTTTGTTCGAGAAGGAAACTGATTTTTTTGTGATATTTGTTTTGCAAAGTATTGTATAAAATATAGATATATCCTTTTCATTCATTGGGAATAATTTTTGTGTTTTGTAATATGGTTATGCATCGTAAAGCTCGTGTTTTTTGCTTATCACTAGCCAGTGCTTATGAAACAGTATGTTGAAAAAATGCATCGGTGTTAGATGCATCAATGTTGTGCGAATAATTTCAGATTTTTTATACCCAAATTGGAAGTAAAATATTGCGTATATTTATTTGTATCATTTCTGGAATCGAAAGAAAATCTCATTTGGAAAGAATATAAAATTGAAAAGCCGTTTTTAGTGTTTCCTTTTTCATTCGGTTTTACTGTTTTCAAAACTATTATTGACACTAATATTTTTTAAATAGTACAGATTTATTGCTTTGCCTCACACTTTTTATTTGTTTTGTCCTTTAATAGGAATGATGCTTCTGATGCATAGTAGAATGCTCAGAACTATCTTGTGAATCGAGCACTTGTTTTGAGAGGATCGTTTTCAATGAGTTTGCACCAATTTCGTGATAGTGTCGATGAAGAATAGAAGGTAACAGTTTTTGTAAATGGCATAAGATCCACAGTATACTGTTCTCTTTATTTATAAAAAGATGCAGCGTCCTCATTCACTTTGCCAGTTTTCAATGTACGATAGCTCTTAGTTAGGCACTCAAAATATGGACATACTCATCTTGCTTGGGGTGTGTAAGCCTATGATTTTGATTGATAGGATACAATCCTAAAGGAGGGGACTAAGAGAGGATGAGAATGAATAGGAGGAGAGTGAGAAAATTTTACGCTATCCAGCGCTCTCATTTAAGTTGCAAAATAATGAAAATAATACTTATTCCATAAATTGTTGGGAACAATATCGTTATGTATAGGAAAACGATAGAATTCAAAGAAGAGAAGCGAGAAGATGAGACATTTTGTCTTAAGATATTTTTTTATAATTCATAATGAGATCACAGAAATGCTGAAAGAGGTAGTGACTATCTTGTGGTCCTGGGGAAGCTTCGGGGTGATATTGAACAGAAAAAACGGGTTTTCCAATAATTCGAATACCACAGTTTGAACCATCAAAGAGAGAAATATGTGTTTCCTGAACATATTTTGGTAAAGAGGTTACATCGACAGCAAAACCGTGATTCATCGATACAATTTCAACTTTTCCAGTGTTAAGGTCTTTAACGGGGTGGTTTGCACCATGGTGTCCTTGGTGCATTTTTACGGTTTTTGCACCAACTGTCAGAGCGAGAAGTTGATGACCAAGACATATTCCAAAAATTGGTAAATTATGATCAATCAATGTGTTGATTGTTGGTATGGCATATTGAGCTGTCGCTGCGGGATCTCCAGGCCCATTAGAAAGAAAAATACCATCAGGATTCATTGCCAGAATTTCTTCTGCACTTGTGTGGGCGGGTACAACAGTAATGCGTGCTTTTTGTGTTGCCATAAGGCGAAGAATATTGCGTTTAATACCATAGTCAATGGCAACGATATGAAGATTATGCACATTGTTTGTGCCATACCCTTTATTCCAACGCCATGGTTCTTCATTCCATTGCATTGACGATTGAGATGTCACTTCTTTCGTAAGGTCAAGATTGATGAGACCGTGCCATTTTTGCGCACGTTTTTTTAAAGAAGGAATATCAAAATTCCCATCAGCATTATGCGCAATGACAGCATTTTGCGCACCTTTTTCACGAATAAGAATTGTGAGTGCACGTGTATCAATACCACAAAGTGCAATAATTTTATGGGCTTTAAGCCATTGATGAAGGTTTTCATTGGCACGATAATTTGAAGGAGGTGTAATATCTGCCTTGAAAATAGCGCCAACAGCACCGTGACAGTTGAGAGGGGTGAGAGCCTCAATATCTTCACTATTTGCTCCTACATTTCCTATATGAGGAAAAGTAAAATTAACGATTTGTTGTGTGTATGATGGATCTGTGAGGATTTCTTCATAGCCTGTGATGGCGGTATTAAAGCATATTTCAGCTTCAGCAATACCTGTCGCACCTGCTCCTTTGCCTTCAATGACGGTTCCATCAGCTAGGACTAAGAGGGCTGTAGGTTTGCTGACACTCCAAGGGCTGTTCGATGAAATCGTTTGTATCATAGTGTGTATCCACAATTTATTTTCTGAAAGGTATAATGATCAATTTTACACAAAAATCATACCTCTAACAGATGCTGTGTCTATTATTTTCGTCATGTTTTACTTAAAAAAGGGAGTATAAGGACATTCCATGAAGAGGTAAAGTCTTGTTTTTATCTTTTCTAAGATCGAGACTTCAATTATTTTTTTATCTTCCATTGCAAGATGGATAAAGATTAGTTAAAAGGCGTTTTCCGCTTGAACGAAATTGGATAAATTTATGTTGCGTGACCAGATTGATGGGGCTCTTAAGGCTGCTTTGAAAGCGCAAGATAGTATACGTCTTGCTACACTTCGTTTAATGAATGCTGCGGTTAGGGATCGTGATATTCTTTATTATGATGAAGGGAAGCGAGAAGTCGATGATCAGCAGATTCAGTCTGTTTTCACTAAAATGCTTCAACAGCGTGAAGCGTTAATGCGTGTCTATAAAGAGTCTGGTTGCTTGGAGTTAGCAGAGAAAGAACAAGCAGAAATAGACGTTATTCGTGAATTTCTTCCCTATCAGCTTAAGGAGATGGAAGTAGAACAGGTTATTTGTGAAGCTTTGGAACAAACGAAAGCTGAAAAATTACGTGATATCGGTAAGGTGATGGCTTGGCTTAAGGAACGGTATGCGGGGCAAATGAATTTTTCTAAAGTGTGCAATAGTCTTCGTAAAAAATTGCAATAGATCTTATCCAATTCAAAGGAATAGGAAAATATTTTTTATTGTGCAAAACCTTTGTCCGTCAGTAGGATACCAGTCAATGGTATTATTTATCTCATACATAAAGCTCTTATCAAAAAAATAATCCTTTGAAATGAACAAACCTGTTTTTTGGGGATTCATGGAGTAGTAAAATATTTTTTCTATCTTATATTTTGTCGTTCTCTAAAGTTGTTACATCATTAAAAAAACAAAAAGATTATAGTTTTTTTTTACTTTTAAAAAGATTTATTGTTTTCACTGTTAAAGATAAAAAATAGGGTGATGAGAAAAAGCTAACTCATAAAAATTTTAAACTTTTTGTTGGCGTGTATTGTCGTCTTTTTTGATGATTCAAAGCGTTTCTTTGATAAAAAGTTGCCGTTATTTTCCAAGAATGGTAGATTATTCGGCAAGAAGTTTAAATGCAGATGATCTTATCAATATGGTGTGTCTCTGCTTAATTCAAGCACTGGTTTTCATGATTGGGATAAAGAAAGCAGAACTTGAAAATGCTTTTTTAAATGGGGAACATTTTTAAGCGGGGATAAAGAGGTATTTCGAACAGAAGTCTTTGTTTGTCATTTATTTTGAGATGATTTTGAAAATTACTTTCTCAGATACTCCTTTAAAGTTATGCAAAATCTAGACATTATGCAGAATAAAATGAATATCCTCTATTTATGGTGGAGATATAGTGGTGAATTTGGTAAAAACAGTTCAGTTAGAAACAACGGCTTACCCGTTAACCGCAAACGGGAACGGCGTGCCCATAGCGCGTCTTGTTGGCCGATATGAATGTAATCGCGGGTTAGGTTGCCACTATTAAATAAATAGTGTCCTAAGGGGGTCGTTCCTAAATGCATCAAGGCTTGATTGTGTAGAAGGGTTTCTTGTGGGATGACAGTGCGTCCGAGGAGCCAAGGTTTATTATCTCCCATTAATATGACTTCGCGTAGCCAATAACGAGCACTTTTGGGGAGATGTTCTGCTTCTTCTTTTAATTTATCTCGCGTAATAAAACATTCGCGTCGTCGTTGAACTTGGAGGCAGGTGCAGTATTTTTTTAATCGAAGCGTCATCGAGCCCGATTCCATGAGCCAATCGCGAATGTTTTCTGGTACGGGAAGATTTTGATCAGAGAACCATTTCAGAGGTGGTAAGATGGAATCTTCAAGATCAGACATCATTTTACTCCACATCTAAAATCCTATTCCATATGTTATGCTAAGTGAGCTAAAGAGATAGCTCTATTGTAATACAGGCGTATAAAAGCAGCAAGATTTTAACAGGACAATATCAAAGGGAAAATCGAGAGAAAAGATCTTTAAAAGAAGAGAGGCGGAAAATAGATTATAGAGTTATTTTCATTAAAAGAGCAAAATAATCTATTATGCTTTATCTAAAGCACTTTCCCATAATACTTTATAGAATTTTCTTGATAGTACGAGGGGAATGGGTAGGGTATCTCGCGCTTTAACATTCGTTTGTAACGCATATGAAAAAGTGATGAAGAGTTCATCTATGTTAGACGATATTAAAGAGGAAATTTTAAGAGGAGTAAAGCCCTTATAGTTTAGAAAGTGAGATACTCAAACTTTTTGAATTGAGATGGAAAAGTGATCGTATTTTTTATAAGACAGAGTTTCATAAGAATGCATTTTGGAAAAAATTAAAATAGCTTATAGTATTTTATTTTATGTAATAATTAACTTATTATAATAAAGATATCTTCTGCTAAAATTATTTAGATTGTCTTTTGAATTATATTCATAGTCTAAATATAGATTCATTGTAAAAAACAATTTAAAAGAATACATCATTATTTATATTTTTATATTAAATGCTTTATATACCTTTAATTTATAAATAATAATAAATATAAAAAAGAAAAATGGATCATATAAACTTTATAGTATTTATTTTACGCTTACTTCCTATCTTTATCTTTGAAGAATGCAAAAGAGCTCTTCGGGTTTTTCAGTAAAAATGGTCTTATTGATGAAGTGTATAGGCGTTAAGTGTTATGCGGTAGGATCTTTAACATCACGATTGGTTTTGTAATCTTGTAGATTGCTATGACAGTGCGATGAGCTGGATTTGCACGTTTGGTCCAAAAATACGGGACAAAAATAAGTTCGTATTTCAGTAAAATAATGCATACACCCCTCCTGATCTGCGTAGGCTTATATAGATATGGAAGGGTGCATTATAAATGTTCTACTGCTTTTCGTTAAAATGCATGATGGTGCATGACAGAAATCATGACTTAAACATCTCACCATCATACCAAAAATGGTGTCAACGCGTTAGGGAGAAATATTTCAAAATATTCCAGTTGTTTTATTGAACACCAAAAGGTGATTGAAGCAATAAATGCCCTAAGATCGAATTTTTTGTCCTATCCATATAAGAATACAGGCTCCTATAAAACCTGAAATAAGATAACCGAGCCAACCAGCAAAATTTACGCCTAAAAGACTAAAAAGGAAGCTCGCTAACGCAGCACCAATAATCCCTAAGATAATATTTATCAATATCCCTGTTTGGCTTTTCATAATATACTGTGCAGCCCAACCTGCAACCCCGCCGATAACAATAGCTGCAATCCAACCGATGTTTGCATTTTCCATGATACTCTCCTTTGCCTGAATCTAGATTGTAACTAGAGTAAACTTTGTAAAGATCAAGGTTTATTCCTTTTTATCCAGTGGAAAGGATATTTTTGTTAGAGATTTTACTTATTACTTTCCTGTATATTAAACTAATATTCATATTACTATAATTATAATATTTAATAAGTCTAAATATATATAACAAATTTTAATTATAAATAAATTATTTAATTGAAAAACATGAATTAAAAAAGAAAATATTTGTAAAGATACTTTAAGAATGCATAAAGTGTATTTGTCAGCTTTTTTAACTATCTTTCTTTCCCAAGTTTTGAAAAAAAATAATTGTGATTAAAACAATAAATCAAATGGATATTAAAGATTTGGAGTTTGCAGATTGATATCAATATTTTTTGAACTGAGATTAAAACTGTTTTGCTAATGCGTTATAAAATGCTGTATAAGTTCAATCTCTACAAATATTGATACAAATGTTTATGGACATAAACGTTACAATTGGGTGGGGTTTCGCATTCTTTATCGGATATTTCTTTATTTTTCTGCTGCTGTGAAGTGGTAGCTTTTTTACAAGGTGAATTTAGGTTGACATTATCATATTTTTAGTCATCTCCTATAGAGGTCTCTCTTAATGCTCCCAAGCCTCATTTTTACGATGGCGTCCGTGAAGGGTGGTAAATTCATTGAGCATCCCACTTTAGGCTTCATAAAAAACAAGCCAGCACCATCACACACTTGCCCCGAATGTTGCACAGTTCTTGGTTCTTAAGACGTTTTATAAGAGGCCTTTTAAGTCCTTTCTTGTATATCTTCTTGTGTAGTTTCACTCCACGCAGAATTCCCTACTTGTACCGTGCAAGCATATAGTTTGGATTGTTAACATAGAACATGCTTGAAATGAGAGAATCTTATGATATTCGGGTGTCTCATTCAATATGAAAAGTAAATTAATCATTATAAATTAATATGTTGCTTTATATGGCTAATAGTTTTTGGTATATTTAACAGTTTTTCCTTTGAAATAGTGAGGACTTCTTTCTGTAAAAACTTTATTCTACATGGCCGAACAGCTTGTAGAAGAGGAAGCAAATGATTTTTAGGAATTCATTATGAATAAATGAAAAATGAAAGAAATTTACGCTATTGAAGAGAGCTCATTTAAATCGTCATAAAAATATTTTTATTAAATCAATATGTTAGGCAAGATATTTGAATGTTCAAAATTGAATCATTGATGTGATGTATTTTTTGTTTGTTTTATTTTAAAAGTTTAAGGTTTTTCTGTCTGTTCTTCAGCAGGATTGCGTAGGCGCGAACTTTGAAGAAGTCCCTGTTCTTCTAAAATAGGGTAGATCATTGAGGTCAACAGAGAGTTAATTTGTTTGAGGTCGCGGACAGTATCAAGATGAAGACTGGATGATTCTACATTTTTGAGATCTCCTTCACGTAAGCGTTTAAAATGTTTTAAACTCATTTCTTTTTCTAAGCTTCGTAGTTGATCTTTTTTTTGAACCAATAGATGTGCCGTGTGCGTGTCACGGGAGACGAGAACATTAAATGCAATATGCGCGTTGGCCAGTACAATGGCATGGAAACGAAGAAGATCATTCCAGCCTTCGCTGCTGAACTTTAGATTTTTTTGTTGTTTCTTTTTAACCAGCATCAGCATATTATGAATAATGATATCGCCTGCTTGGTCTAATTTTATACAGGCGCCTAGAAGTTCTTGCGTTTGAAGAGCTTCTTCATCTGATAATTTTTGTCCCGCTAATCGTGCAAGATAAAGTTTTATGGCGATATGTTTTTTGTCCAATATGGTATTTAGTTGATTGAGTTCAGCAATAATATTGGGATCAGGCTTTTCATAAAGTCCCATGATTTTTTCTAGCATGATGTCGACAAGATCACAAATATGAATAACCTCACGCATGACATTCGAGAGCGCTAGAGCTGGGCGTTCAAGAACGCTATCATCAAGGGCTGTTTGATCCGATAAATTAAGCGTTTTATCAGCTTGTGTTTTTTTTGTACTCATATGAACGATTTGAGTGGTTAATTTTAAAACCCATTTTGAAAGCGGTATTCCAGCTAGGAGAATGAAAACATTAAAAACGATATGGGCGTTGATCACTTGCGTAGGGGCGTTATTGCCAAGCCATGTGATGGGTGGTTGAAAAGCCAGAAATAAGATCAGCACAAGGATTGAACCGGCTCCACGCATGAGTAAATTTCCCAAGGGAACGAGACGGGTGTTCGGAGAAGCGTTGCGTGTTAAAAGGGGAGCTATAAGAGAAGAACCGAAATTGACACCAAGAACCATAACAACGCAAAGTTGCGTATGGATAAGGTCATAGTTGGCAAAATTAACCAGCAAAATGATTCCTGCAATGGATGAATGTAAGAGGTAAGTTAAAGCCGCAGCCAACAAAAAAGTTGAAACAGGATCGGTTGAAAGATAACGAATGATGCTCGGTAAAATTTCGCTATCCCGTAAAGGTTCTGTTGCTGTACTTATCATTTGTAAAGACAAAATCAAAAGACCAATACCGATGACAATACGTCCTATTTGGCGCCACTCACGTTTTTCCGTTGTCATGAAGATACAAGTGCCTATTAAAAGACAAAGGGGCACAATAAGTGTGAGATCGTAGGTGAGAATTTTGATAACGAGTGCTGATCCTAATTCTCCTCCACGTACAGCCATAAGTCCCGCTACTCCAGAGACAAAACCAGATTCAACGAAAGAACCAACAAGGAGTGTTATGGCTGTAGAACTCTGTAAAATCATCGCTGTAAAAAGCCCAAAACTTACAGCAAACAATGGTTTTGAAATGACGTGACGCATGTTATATTTAAGCCTGTCACCATAGGCGCGTTCAATTCCTGTGCGTACCATGCGTGTGGCCCAGAGAAGTAAAGAAACAGCGCCAGCAAGATGGAGGAGCACCAATGAGCCATTCATGATACTTTTTCTTTCTCTTTTGTTTATGAATAGGGTTAACTCAAAATTGATCAATTAAAGTTGATTGTTTTTACTTTGCTTTTGCTTTTAATACTTGATTAAAATCATAACCGCTTGGATTTTGAAAAACCTTTAGACCAAAAAAGGGAAGAATGGAGTAAAGGTGGTCAAAAATATCACCTTGAATTTGTTCATAGTCTAGCCAAACGGTGGTGTTTGTAAAGCAATAGATTTCCAAGGGTAAACCATTTTCTGTAGGGGGTAGTTGTCGGGCCATAAAGGTCATATTGGGGTTGATGTTGAGATGCTGTTGTAGATAAGCAAAAACATAAGCACGAAAAGTTCCAATATTGGTTAAACGACGCGTATTGGCTAAAACATCATGGTTTTTATCTAATTGAGCATTCCATTGATTAATTTCTGCTATTTTTTGCGTAAAATAATCTTCTAATAAATTAAATCGGGAAAGATATTTTTGTTCTTCTTCTGTGAGAAAATGGATACTGGATTGATCAATAAAAAGGGAACGTTTGATGCGTCTGCCACCTGATTCTTGCATTCCACGCCAATTTTTAAAAGGGTCGGTTACAAGCTTACGGATAGGAACTGAAGTGATGGTGTTGTCAAAATTTTGAACTTTAACAGTATGAAGGGCAATTTCAATAACATCACCATCAGCACCGAGATTGGGAATTTCAATCCAATCGCCAACACGAACCATATCGGTGGATGAAATTTGAATGCCGGCAACGAGAGAAAGAAGTGTATCTTGAAAAATTAACATGAGAACCGCGGCCATTGCACCAAGACCGGAGAAGAGAATAAGAGGAGAGCGGTCAATTAATGTGGCGACCATTAAAACTGCCGCAATCGCAAAAAGTGCAATTTTAGCAATTTGAATATAACCTTTTATTGGTTTTAGTCGTGCTGTTGGTCGTTGTTCGTAAAGGATGTTAATGATATTGAGACTGGCAGAAATTGTTAGAACAACAAAAAAGATAATGAAAGCGTTGGCAACATTATCGATGACAGTGCTGAATGCATCGGGTAATGTTGGTATGAAATTAACACCGACTGAAAGAATAAAAGCTGAAATAATATTCGCTAGGTATTGAATAGCATTTTTAATATCAGTCGTTGTATTCTTGGGGAGGAAAGAAGAGAGCTTTTTTGCTCCGTGAATGAGTAATTTTCGTCCTACAAAGTTGATTAAAAGGGCCACTATAGTAAGAATAATAAGCCAAGAAATAGCTTCTAACCACGGATATTGAACAATAAATTCGATCACTTTTTTACTCTCCATTTTTAAAATTATAGGCAGTTGAGAGATTAAAATTTTACAACTGATTAAGAGGAAGTCTTGGAATTATGCTCTAAAGTCGTTAAATATGCAAAAAAGAATTTTAAAACTCTGTGAGAGATAATGCGTTTTCCGCCTGATTTCCTTAATGAACTGCGTAGCAGACTTCCAATTTCAACAGTGATTGGTCAACGGGTGGACTTTGACACGCGAAAAAGTAAGCCTTCACGGGGAGATTTTTGGTGTTGTTGTCCATTTCATGGTGAGAAAACGCCTAGTTTTCATTGTGATGATCATAAAGGGCGTTATTATTGTTTTGGTTGTGGTGTAAGCGGAGATATTTTTACCTTCCTGTGCGAGCTTGATGGATTGAACTTTTCAGAAAGTGTTGAGCGTTTGGCTGATTTTGCGGGAATGAAACTTCCCGTTTGGGATCCACAAAGTCATCAACGTCAAATGG
Organism: Bartonella sp. AU16XJBT; assembly: GCF_028618665.1. Taxonomy (GTDB): domain Bacteria; phylum Pseudomonadota; class Alphaproteobacteria; order Rhizobiales; family Rhizobiaceae; genus Bartonella. The sequence continues at coordinate 83,795 of NZ_JAQITF010000003.1, read as the reverse complement.
AAAAAGCGGACCTTTATGATGTGATGAAAATTGCTACAGACTTTTTTCAATATCATTTACGCGAGAAAGGAGGTGCGCAGGCTTGTCGTTATCTGGATGCACGTGGTGTTACGCAAAAGCTTATAGAGCGTTTTCGAATTGGTTTTGCACCGGTGAGGCGTACAGCTTTGAAAGAGGCTTTAAGTGCACGGGGTATTTCAATAAAGCAAATGGAAGAATGTGGACTTCTCACGGTGCATGAGGAGAGCACGGATTCTTATGACCGATTTAGAAATCGCATTATGTTTCCTATCGAAGATTTGCGCGGACGTGTGGTGGCTTTCGGAGGGCGTGCATTAGAGAAAGAGACACGAGCAAAATATCTCAACAGTCCTGAAACAGTTCTATTTCATAAAGGAAATATACTGTATAATGCGGCAGCGGCTCGCAAAAATAGTCGCTTTGTTGGCGATGAAAAAATTCATTCACTTCTTGTTGTCGAGGGGTATATGGATGTCATTGCATTGACTAAAGTCGGTTTTGAGGGTGTTGTCGCGCCCTTAGGGACAGCATTAACGGAAGCACAAATTGAGCTTTTATGGCAGATAGGCAAAGAGCCCATTTTGTGTTTTGATGGTGATGATGCTGGTTTAAAGGCTGCTTTTCGCGTTGCTGATCGGGTATTGCCTCTTTTAAAGGTTGGGGTTTGTGTCCGCTTTGTTTTGTTGCCACAAGGAAAAGATCCTGATGAAATTGTTTGTGCTGGTGGTGCACAGCTTTTTTCTTCTTTTTTGCAAAAAGCAATTCCTTTGATTGAGCTTTTATGGTGGCGTGCTACCTATGGAAAGAATTTTGAAACTCCAGAGACACGAGCGACACTCGAAAAACAACTCAAACAACAAATTTTTACAATTAAGGATGAAGATGTCCGTCGTTATTATTTGCAAGATGTAAAAAAACGCCTTTTTGATTTTTTTCGTCCCTCTTTTTCAAAAAAGAAAGGGGGAGGGCGATATGAACAGACTTCACCCAATAGATTCTTTAAAGATCAATCCTTTTCTCTGTTAGCAAATTCTGAAATAGTACGAAATTCTTCGCAAGCTATTCCTTTACGTGAAGCTGTGATTTTACTCACTTTAGCTTACTATCCTGAGTTATGGCATGAAAATTTTGAGATTCTCTCTGAATTAGAATTAAAAAATACACAATTGATCTGTTTTCACCAAACGATGTTGGAAATTCTTGGAGAGCAGACGCTCCATGATAAAGAGACAATGGTTGCGTTCTTAGAAAAAAGAGGGCAAAAGGCTCTATTAGAGCGTATGAAACAGCTTGTGCAAAATATTGGTATGCGTATTATCTTTGGGGGAGCTTCTATCGAAGATGCACGAGCTATATTAAAACAAGCTGTCTACTTGCATCTTCAGGAACACCACCTACATAAGAGGTTACAGGATATTGAAGAGCAACTTGTAGAAAATCCTAGGAGTGAGGTTTTTGATCTCCTTCGGGAGATAAAAAATGAGCTGGAGCAGATGCAGGCAACAGAAGCATTAATTGAAGGGTTTGGAAGTTGGTTGGATGAAAAAATAGACGGGAATACACAAGATACGATAAAATGATTCGCTTTTTTAATGCGAATCAGTCACTTAAATTTTAGATGAGGAAGTTTATGTAGAGTGACATTTTTATAAAGATGACAATTAAATTTTAGAATAAATTTTAGGAAAAGCGGGAAATTGGTTCTTACGATAGGGTGCAGAGATTATCTCAGAAGGGCTGAGAGGTGTCGGGGAAACTTCTGGAGTTTTCCCGCGTTTTTGTCTGGATGTCAGGTTTATCTGGATATCAGGGCGTATACGAAATGTATTCTTTCCAATAGTAATCTCTTAAAAGGAAGTATATAGGAGAAACTATTGGTTGATTATAAGTGAGAACAAAAAAGCTGGTCACATGGAAACTATGAAGTGATCGAGTGGAGTTATGGTATGGCAACAAAGGTTAAACAGAAAGATAATGCGGAAGTAACAAGCCAAGCGAGTTTGGATAGTCCTCTTCTTGATTTTTCTGATGATGCCATCAAGAAAATGATTAAACTTGCCAAAAAAAATGGTTACGTAACGATGGATGAACTCAATGCCGTTCTTCCTTCTGATGAGGTTACATCTGAACAAATTGAAGATATCTTGGCGATGTTCTCTGAGATGGGGGTTAATGTTGTCGATGATGAGGATGAAGTTGAGTCTGAAAATTATGAAGACGAAGTTACGGTAGAAGGGGGTGACTTAGTAGAGGCCTCTAGCCACGCACTTGCAACGACAACGAATAAGCGCGAAGTAACAGATCGTACGGATGATCCGGTGCGTATGTATTTACGTGAGATGGGAGCTGTTGAGCTTCTTTCACGGGAAGGCGAAATTGCCATTGCTAAGCGTATTGAAGCAGGGCGTGAGACAATGATTGCGGGACTTTGTGAGAGTCCTTTGACTTTTCAGGCTCTGATTATTTGGCGTGATGAGTTAAAAGAACAGCGTATTCTTCTTCGTGAAATTATTGATCTTGAAACAACTTATGCGGGTCCAGAAGCAAAGCAGGCTCCTGTGATTGAGCGAAGTGAAGTTGATAAGATAAAAGAAGAAAAGATGTCTTCTGGTATACGTAATATGGGGGAAAATGTAGCAGAAAGAAGCATTGAAGAAGATGATGAAGAAGACGATGATGATGTTAATTTATCCCTTGCAGCAATGGAAAATGAGCTTTGTCCTCAAGTTATGGAAACATTGGATTTTATTGCTCAAACCTATGTAAAATTACGCAAATTACAAGATCAGCATGTTGAAAGCAGTTTGGCAGAGCGTAAAGAGGGGGCTCTTACAGCTTCTCAAAAGAAAAAATATATTCAATTAAAGGGTGAGTTAATTCAAGCAGTGAAATCTCTCTCTTTGAACCAAAATCGTATCGAAGCTTTGGTTGAACAGCTTTATGACATCAATAAGAGATTGATTCATAATGAAGGTAAGCTGAAACGAATCGCTAACAGTTATGGCATTGGCCATGAGGATTTTTTAAGAGAATACCAAGGACGTGAGTTGGATGCAGATTGGATGAATTATATTGCCACTTTGCCTGCGCCGGGTTGGAAAGAATTTTCAATGCGTGAAGCAAAAGAAATTCAAAAATTGCGGAGTGAAATACAAAATCTTGCGCAAGAAACGGCTATTTCGATTGGTGAATTTCGTCGGATTGTTATGCAGGTGCAGAAAGGTGAACGTGAATCAACCATTGCGAAAAAGGAGATGGTCGAATCTAATTTACGTCTTGTCATTTCAATTGCAAAAAAATACACTAATCGTGGTTTGCAGTTTCTTGATCTTATTCAAGAGGGCAATATCGGTTTGATGAAGGCTGTGGATAAGTTTGAATATCGACGCGGCTACAAGTTTTCAACTTATGCAACATGGTGGATTCGTCAGGCCATTACGCGTTCAATTGCGGATCAGGCACGCACTATTCGTATTCCTGTTCATATGATTGAAACAATTAACAAAATCGTTCGTACCTCACGTCAGATTCTCCATGAAATTGGACGAGAGCCAACACCAGAAGAATTATCTAGCAAGCTTTCTATGCCGTTAGAAAAAGTGAGAAAGGTTCTTAAAATTGCAAAAGAGCCTATTTCACTCGAGACGCCTGTTGGTGATGAAGATGATTCCCATTTGGGTGATTTTATTGAGGATAGGAATGCATTATTACCTATTGATGCTGCTATCCAGGCTAATCTGCGTGATACAACAACACGTGTTCTTGCTTCATTAACACCACGGGAAGAACGTGTTTTGCGGATGCGTTTCGGGATAGGGATGAATACAGATCACACTTTGGAAGAAGTAGGACAACAGTTCTCAGTTACAAGAGAACGTATTCGTCAGATTGAAGCAAAGGCACTTCGTAAATTGAAGCATCCTAGCCGCTCACGAAAATTGCGCAGTTTTCTCGATTCTTAAATAAAAGAATTGGTGCATTTTAATTGTTCCCTCTTTCTTCTTCATGGAGGGGGGCTTGTATACTTGGATGCTTTTTTTAAGAAAAAAATGGGAAGACTTTGAATAATCTAGAAAGTTTGCGATATTTAACGTTTTTCGTAGCTTTGGCGCTTTGTACTTCTCTCGGTCTCAAAAGAACAGATATAGGGCAAAGGGTAGTTATGGAGTAGAGAGTAAAGGAGGGGCTTTCAAGAAATGAACGATAAAATATTATTTTGCCTAGAGTCGTTTTTTTTAAGAGATGGGATATCTCAAGAATAAACTTATAGTGCAGCGTACTGTCTTTTTGATGAGAAAGGTTATTCTTTGCAGAATTATTTTATCATTTTAGGTGACGCATTTTATTCTTTGTCGATTGACAAAGGAATTTTTCAATAGATTATGTTCATTTATATGCGCTATTTTTTGAATATTCGCTTTTTCTTCAGATAGATTTTAAGAAAATTGTATGAAATACGCATTGAGTTGAATCTTTTTAAGAGACAGAAATAGATGAATTTATAGAAATTTTTTCTTTTTTCTTTTTTATCGATCGTCTTCATTAAAAAAGGTGTGCCTGAGTTTATGAGTGGAGAACTTCCTTTTTGGAAAGTAAAAAAATTAGAAGAATTTTCCTTCGCTGAGTGGGAGAGTCTTTGTGATGGCTGTGGTCGTTGTTGTCTCCACAAAGTTGAGGATGATGATACGGGTGATCTTTATGCAACCAGTATTGCTTGTCGTCTTTTAGATGGGGAAACTTGCCAGTGTCGAGACTATGGTCATCGTAAATCAATTGTACCAGATTGTATATCGTTAGACATTACAACCGTTAAAACGGTGCGTTGGCTTCCAGAAAGTTGCGCTTATAAATTAATTTATGAAGGAAAAGATCTCCCATGGTGGCATCCATTGGTATCAGGAGATTGTCAAACGGTGCATAAAGCATATATTTCTGCTCGTGGATATATAGAGATCTACGAAGACGAATTATCATCTGAAGAAGATTATCTCACTCATATTACTGGTCTTCTATGTGAAGGCCAGTGATATGAGTATTTTATACAATGGTTGGTGTTTTAATCGATCGCAAAGACGACAGTGACACTCACATTATAATTTAATTCACCCCCTGCAAAATTTGTATCTGCGTAGCTTGCATCTGCTGCTCTACTCATGAGACGCGGTGTTGGGCGGTAGTAATCATCTTTTTCATTGATTTCAATAATTTTTCCTAATTTTAAGTCGGCAGCTTGTGCTATTGTTTGCGCTTTTTCAATGGCTTCAGTAATGGCTTTTTTACGTGCTTCTTGATAAAATGGCTTTGTATCTGCGTTGGTAAAAGTAATACCATTCACTGAATTAATTCCCAGTGCCATGGCTTGATCAAAGATTTTACCAGCATTGCTAAGATCACGAATGCGTACAGTTAAAGAATTTGAAACGTGATAGAGTTTTTCATTATTCTTTTTTTCGTGGGACGACTGATAAATAGATAAACCTGATGTTTGTAAATCATTTGCGTGGATGCCATTATTTTTAAAGGCATTTATAATATCATTCATAGATTTATTATTGGAAGCTAATGCTTTTTGAGCCGTTTTGTCATCCGTAATAACGGCAAGATTAATAATTGCCATATCCGGTGCAGCTTGACTTTCTCCGATTGCAGTCACTGTAATCGTTGCATCTCTTTTATTTTCTTCAGCATAAGCATGTACGACAGTCAATGAAGCGGCTAAGAGTGTGAATGTTAATAGAGCTATTTTAACCAAAAAACTCTTCAGTGGTTGAATTTTCTTTTCTATCATATCTATTCCTTTTCATTTGTCATTATTACTCTCTCATTTTTGAGAGTTCTTGTAAAGAAATTAGGGCATTAGAAAAAAAACCAATAGAAAAGAGAAAAAGATGGGTTATAATCTAAGTCAGCTCTTGTATCATAGAGCATTTTAGTTTAGAGAGAGACCACCTGTGTGGGGCCTGTAGCTCAATTGGTTAGAGCCAGCGGCTCATAACCGCTTGGTTGGGGGTTCGAGTCCCTCCGGGCCCACCAATAGGGAATTGTCCAATAGGAAAATGATTAGTTTAGTAAAAGTTTGGGGATTCTACATCCTTCGTTCTTTTGGCTTATTTCTCCGTTTGTTCTAAATTCTTTTGTCATTTTTTTGCAGTGTTTTTCTATCAGTCATTTTAATATATAAAGTGATGATATACTTTTTAGTCTCATCAAAGAAATGCTTTCATTTGCAACATTAGAGCATCTGGATTAATTTGATATGTGTTTCTGTTTACGTTTTTAATTCATACGTTGTTTTTTATTTTTTCTGTGTGATGTTCTTCATAACAAGGGCTTAATATTTTCATGAGATGAGTTTATTTGTGCTTGTTCTGCCAAATGGACTGCCCTCAATAGAATCAATGCTAAACGTTGTGCGCGTTTATAACAAACATCCCGAAAAATGGTGAGTGTGAACCCGCTTTCTTTGAATGATCTTTACGATTTTGAGATGTTCGAATAACATCATCATGATAAAATATTGTATATGAAAGGATATGATCTATAGACCTTCATAGGAGTTATGGGCGTAATCATAGTAATATTTGTTGATATTTTTTTCATGAAAAAAGTTTTTTCTGATTTTTGAAACGTATTGTTTATAGGGGCGGTGGAGTGTTTTCTAAAAAGAATTTGATCAATCGTCCTTTGAGATCCCAATTGAGGGATTGTGGGTGGTGCCTTATGTTATCCAAATTTTACTGTGATAGGTGTTTTATTATTCTGTAAGAATATTTTCTGCAATATTGGAAAGTTCATTAAAATGGTACCTCTTTACCATTGTGCGTTTTCTACCTAATGCTCAAATTATATTTCTTATGTCATTCAAATTGTTATTGAAGTCACAAGGTCTTTTTTTGATTTTACGCTCATAAAGCATTGGCAGTATTTCGGTAAAACTTGCTCTTTTTTGGTATTGCTAAAATTTTTTCCTATTGATTGTGAAAAGAGTTTTCTCTTTTCTGCAAAATAATTGGCAGGGGAAGTGATTTCTTGTTGGAAAAGTACTCTTCTTCTTCGAAGATAATCATTTTTCATTTACGTGAGAAAATTTTTTCCTTGTTGTAAATCTACATACAATTTACGTACGGAGATCATGAGTGATGATTTATTTTATTTTTTTAAACATCGCCATTTTTATTCATGATAACGAATCAGTATTTAAAAAGTGTTTTTAGAGGGGAGGTTGCCTTGTAAATGCATTACAGGGTTTTAGGGGACGCGGCTGTTTATAAGAACTTATTCCTATAACATTGTTATATCCTTGCTTTGCAATATTGTTTAAAAAACATAGATGGTGCTATGTAGAATAAAATTGTGATATATTATTTCTTTTGAAATAAGCTTTTTCGTGTTCTCTTATAAAGAGTTCAGGAGTATCTTCAGAGATATTTTCACACTAATTTGTTATTGGCCCGAATCACAAGATTTGCGTAACATTATTCGCGTTGTTGATAGATCATACCAATTTTCATAAGAAGGTCTGGATCGAGCGATGCTTTCTGTTTCATCATGGTACATAACTCATAGAATTTTATCTGATTTCATAAAATAAGTTTGTACACAATTGCTTCCATACTGCCTATTGCAAATATTTTTTTCTAAGGTATGAGATATGTTTAAACGCTTTAGCGTTATATAGTTTGACAATATGGAGTATGACTATGAAGAATGATGAAAAATTTGAGGCGGCTTTATCGGATATTATTGTGAAATGGGAGTCTTTATCGACGTCTCAAAAGCAAGCGATATTGGATAGAGTAGAAAATTCTACAACTGCTCCTCATTCAACAGAACATTTAAAGCTTCAATCTTCTTTTTATCTCCAGACGAAATCAAAGCTATAAGTTTTAAGTCTTCATCGGAGATATTGAAGCCGGTTATGACATATATGGCGCTAGCATTTCCGAGTGTATTTAGAATAGCCATAAGTTTATCGACTGAAGGTCTCTTTCCTCCTTTTATCATTTGTTGGACATAGTTTTGTCCACAGCCTGCTGCTCTGCTTATTTCGATCATCGTTCGTCCGTCACTCTTTATTAATTCAATTAAGCGTTGGAACCAATCTTTTTCAGTCTTTGTCATTTTTAGACCTTTACACATTTACGCTATAGCGTTAATATTGCATCGCGAATCCAGAATATATGATACAAGGAGCGTGAAAATATCCATGCGTAGCTCTTCGCTAATGAAGCATATAGAGTTGTTTTTAACTAATAACAAAATGTCCCCATACACTTTTAGATTCGAATCAATAAAAATGGTTCCTTAGTTTCACGGTTGTAGAGAAATCACTGCGTCTACCAGAAACAGTGATACGCACGCGTGTGTTCATGAGATTTCGCTGTGATAGTATACGTAGCAGCATTATAAATCAAGATATACCCCAACATCAGCATTTGTAAAAAATTCTGCGTTAAGTCGGTATGGGAGCATATAACGAAGCTTTACAGTCTCAAGAGACAAGATTGTGGTTGTAGAAAAAAACATAAATTCATAAGTTTAAAATGCTCATTTCTTTTTTATTGTAATAAATTAGGTCACTATCAGATGGTATGTCGTATGTGTACGTTAAAAAACTTTAGAAATATCAAAAAAAATGATTTTGGTGTTTTTATAGAACACAAAAATAATTTGAAGCATGAAGGTGGTTGTTTGCTGGAATGGGATATCCGCGACCAATGCTTCTATGAGGATGGGTGTGCTTTTGATGACACGACGGTTTATAATAAAGTCTGTGTTTTTGAGGATATTTTTGTTTATGGCAATGCGCTAATATATGGTCGTCTAGGGGGGACAAGAATTTGCATGTTTATGAGAGGGGAGGACTTTATTGTCATTTGAATATGAGTGGAGAGGCATATGTTTACACTAATGTAGTCGTTTTGGGTCAAATTTTGAATGCTCAATATATTGAAGTTTGTCGTAATACTTTTGATTATAGAAAGGCTCGTGTTTATAATAATGTTTTGGTTTGCGGTGATGTAAAGATTTGTGGGAAGGTAAAACTTTACAGAAAAGCTGTGCTTTGTGACGCTGAAGATCTTTGTAATAATGAAAAAAATTCCACATACAGCCATATTCCATATGGCGTAAAAGAGGAAAATGGGAATGTTTCGGGGAAGGCGTGTATTGATTTTATCACGTTGTTCGTTTTGTTGGAAGTCCCTTATTTTTTATATTTTGGATCAATAAATATGTCGCAAATAATTGGTGTGGGCGTGTGGATTTAGCCGCTTTCAGGGTGTTTTTTGCGTCATTTATCAATGTTTTAATGGAGAAAATACGAATGCCGAGGGTGATTATTCGCACTTGGAATATGGAGTTTATTGCCTTCTTTTTTGATAGAGAATGAAACAAAATAAATTGCTTAAGATGATCACTTGAGCGGCAATGAGAGGAGATCAAAATGAGTATAAACGAAATTTTATTGGGAGCAATGATCGTTGTTTTGTTGTTCAGCGGGTTTATATTTCGGTTTGCTTTATATTATCGCAGTCAAATTAAAGCTCTAAAAGAGGAATCCAGAAGGATAAAGCATGAGTTTTTAAGGGATTCTATGAAGATGACTGAAGAACGAGATAGAGTTCTTAGAGAGCAAAATATGGTGATTAAAAGACGCGATCAAGCAATTGAAAAACTGAAAAAACGAATTAAGCAATATGAAGAAAACGAAAAGAAATATCAAAAAGTGCTTAAATCTGAAGGTGATAAAGAGTGATTGTATTCATATTTTGTATCGAATTTATGCATTAAAAGATTTGGAGATGTGTTAGAAAGATTGGAAATAATGAGAGAGACATGACTTTCATGAAGTCTATTATAAGTGTTCGTGGAGAGATTGTATAGGAAGAGAATATTCGAGTTTACTCTGTTCTATAGTTTATAAAATCGTTACAGTTGATAGAAAGCTAGTCGTTGGCGGTCAAAATAAAAGTTTATGGTGATGCCTCAGTTTATAGCTTAGGGGTATTAGTAAAGGGTATCTATACGATCCAGCAATTGTTATGGTGATTTATATTATTGTAGAAAACAATTTTGCGCGTTCCTTTTAGATTTTAGGTATAATGCTGCGATAGTTTCAAGGAATAGGCGTAAAAAATTTCATGATAATAGAAAGAAATATTTGTTTTTTATGAAGGCGAAGGCGATAAGTCAGTTATGATTATCCGATACAGAATAGGAAGATGAACGTAAAAGATATTGATATCTGAGAAAGCAATTACATTCCTAAATTATGCTTTGTTTTCTCTTCATAGGTGTTTGTTTTATGAAAAATACAGGACTTGAGGGATTTACTGCTTGATAAATGCTATCAAAACTCAATTATATTTGAAAATAAACATACACCCTGCGAAAATTTAACTTTCACTTACACGTATTAAAAGTAACACAAAAAAATTTCTTTCACTGAGAAAAAATCAGTCACTTTTATTCATTACAAAAACATAGCCCAAAATCCCATTATACAAACTGAACTCTTATCTTAATGGTGAAGAATGTTAAGACTGGAGTTCTTTAATAAGAGCTTTATGGGTAATTTCTTTGATTTGTTCAATATTCATGAGGATATCTTGTTTTGTTGGATACCCTTTACTAGAAAAAGCAATTTTTTGTGCATCTCCTGAGATTAAACGCCAGTACCATTGATTGTGAACTCCTTGAAACACCTCAAAATACATGTTTCTCACCTCATAAAATAGCTGATAATTTTCAGGATAAATACTCAACTAACCCATTTACGAATACTAATGTATGTCTCTATAGGAAGTCGTCAATATATTCCCCTTAAATTTTCTGACCTTAAAAAATAATTTCTATGAGAGCTATTATCCTTTTAACAAGAAAAAATTTCTTGTCAATAAGATATGAATGAGAATTTTATACTATAAAATTATTTTTTTTAATTTAATGACACTATACGTTTATTTACAATAAAAATATTTTTCTTTTATAGTATAACTTTTATAGAGCACACAAACTTCCACCAGCATGGATAAAGGAAAAATACTTTTCTCCATACTGGTGGCTCTTAATTATTTCTTGTTTTCTCTTTTGAAATAGACGTTTATTGACTAGCTATAACTTCTTTTTGGGATACGCTTCGAATGAGTAAATCAATGAATAAGCTAAGGGTATAAGAATTAGCCATTTTGGCTTTCATATCGATCAGAGAAGTTGCAGTTTTAGGGTTAAGGCCATTTGATAAACCTTGTCTTGACAAATATTGCTGCAATTTTTCATAAGAGCTGTCAATTTTTTCTTGATTTAGTTTTTCATTACGATCACTATTGGCAAGTGTTTCTTCTAGCCCCTCAATTTTTTTAATAAAATAATTCCAGTCAAAATCACCTTTTGTATATTCGGCGTCAAACATTTTTCCTTGTCCGGTTAAAAGCCAATTAATGTTGACACCATATAACGTGCGGTATGTTTGTAAGACACTAAGATTGGGTTCTCTCTCTCCACGCTCATAAAAAGCAATGGAATTTTTTGTCATGCTAAAACTTTTAGCTAAAGTTTCACGCGATGGATCGCCTAAAGCAAGACGTACATAACGTAAACGTTTTCCAAATATGGTTTTTGATTCAGTTTCAGGACGTGCCACGAATTATCTCCCTCGGTAAATCATCATGGTATAAATCATTAAATAATAAAAGCACACTATGTATTAATATTCTATGACATAATGTCAATATTCATCGTTTTAATTTTTCTTTATTTTTTTATTTTAATGGATAGAAAACAATCTTTCACTTATTGTAATTGACGATTAATATTCATCTCAAAACAAAATTCTTTGTTTACTGCATTTGTCTCTTGCTTTTTTTGAGAAAATTTTCATGTAACTTTACCATATATATTCTATACACCTCTGCATTAAGAGATGCAACTTTAAAGAGATACAAGCTTTTGATTTGCACTATTTGTCTGCTGTAGATGAATTAGAAAATAAACTTTGAGGAATGATCATGGCCCTGTTACGCTATTTTGGTTTTGCTTTTTTTTTCACGATTATTGGTGTCTTTTTAGGAGGGGCTATTGGTTGGTTTGAAACGGGAAGCATTACTGGTTTTCTTAAATATTTTTTTATTTGCTGTGTTTTAGGGGTTTTGGAAATTTCTTTATCTTTTGATAATTCTATTATCAATGCACGTGTTCTTAGTAGAATGAATCCGTTATGGCGTCGTCGTTTTCTTATATGGGGTATTTTGATTGCTGTATTTGGGATGCGGATTGTTTTTCCTTTGTTGGTGGTTGTCGTTGCTGTTGGAATTAATCCAATTGCGGCAGTTAAATTAGCGATAGGGGAACCACATCTATATGCTGAAGTCTTAACCGATGCGCATATGGGAATTGCCGCTTTTGGAGGAACTTTCCTTATGATGGTTGGCTTAAAATATTTTTTTGATTCTGAAAAAGAGGTGCATTGGCTTAATGTTATAGAGAGACCTGCTCAAAAGTTTGGGGCGCTTGTTGGGATTGATATTGCAATTGTTTTGATTTTGATCTTATTCGTGTCAGGGCAGATTGTTGCGGAAGATAAAGTCACTTTTTTATTAGCAGCCCTTTATGGGCTTTTGACTTTTATAGGTGTTGAAGTTGTCGGTCATCTCTTAGATGCTCCTAAAAAGACTTTGACGAGCGTGGCTCAAGGGGGACTAGGGGCGTTCCTTTATTTAGAAGTTCTTGATGCGAGTTTTTCTTTCGATGGTGTGGTTGGAGCTTTTGCTTTTTCACACAACCTTTTTATTATCGCAATTGGTCTTGGTATCGGTGCATTTTATGTTCGTTCTATGACAATTATGTTGGTCGAGTCAGGGACATTGTTGCATTATCGTTATTTGGAGCATGGTGCTTTTTATGCAATTTTAGTTCTTGCCGTGATTATGTATCTGCAAACGATTATACCAGTTCCTGAAGTATTAACAGGACTTGTGGGAGTCTGTATTATTGGAATGGCATTGTATTCTTCGATTCGTTTTAAGCGTCGTCAATTGGATAAACATGTTGCTTCTTAAGTAATGAAAACTTCATATTTTCTCATGCTTTTGTTTATCGCATATCCTTAATAAAAGAGAACTTTCATGCAAAACAAAATGCTATAGTCTTTCTTATTGGTGTCCTTATTTTAAAGTTGAAGCTATGATATGATTCTTCCCATGAAGGGAATAATTTAAAATCTCTTGGATAGCTTTGACTTAAATACAAGGTGCAAACGGGCGCTATACTTTTACCCGCTTTCAGTACGATGAAAGCTTTTATATTTAACGATTCATAAGAAGCATTTTTGTTGCTTTCTTGAGTGATTTTTATTTACATATTTATCCTAGTTGTGATGTGTAAAATGGTTTATTCATTATGAATAAGTTTGAAATGAGAGAATTTTATCCTATTCTGGTCTCTCACTTAAATATGTAACAACTCACTTAAATATGTAAAGAATAATGTATTTCTTATAAATCAGTGCTTTATAATAGGTAGTCAGAAAACAATATTTTAGGAGACCATTAACAGTTCTATACCAGCTTCGTTCATCGTTTTAAGCATCGTGTTTAGGGATTCGTTTACATCAATACCAGCGCAGGCATTTAATGAAACACTGACTTTAAAACCACATTGTATGGCGTGAAGAGCGGAAAATCCAACACAAAAGTCCGTTGCTAAGCCACACATAACGAGCTTGGTAAAACCGTGTTCTTTGAGATAAGCTTGTAAACCTGTTGATGTTTTTTGATCATTTTCAAGAAAAGCAGAATAGCTATCCATTTTTTGATTATAGCCTTTTCTAAGGATAAGTTGTGCCTTTTCCACTCTGAGAGATGGATAAAATTCTGCTCCTTGTGTTCCTTGTATGCAATGATCAGGCCAAAGTATTTGAGGACCATAGTCAAGATTGGTGGTATCATAGGGCTTTTTTTCAGGATAGCAGGAAGCAAAGCTGCAGTGGTTTTTGGGGTGCCAGTCTTGGGTTAAGATAACGTGGTCAAAATGATTGATAAGATTATTGATGGCGGGTAAAATAACATCACCTTGTGGTACTGCAAGTGCTCCACCGGGTAAGAAGTCATTTTGAACATCAATGACGAGTAAGGCTTTTTTTTCCATAAATATATTATTCCTATAGGAGGTGAGCTTTTATCGTATTTTAAAAAAGCTATATTTCGTCTTGAAGTTTTGAAATGACTTGTTGAATATTGATCTTATTTTTATAATTATCAAGCCAAAAGAGGGGGACGGGTAAGTTTTTACAATTCATTTTATAGTTTTTTACGAAGTGTAACCACGTACCAATGGGAAGTGCACTGTAGTCATTTGTTGCGACATGTTGGCGCAAAGCCTTCATGATCATTGGGCTTGGGACGTCAGATCCCATAAGGCGGCGGTCATTTTGTAAACGTAATTTAAGCCACATTAAAGCAAGGGGTGAAGTCCATTGTTTCCCGTAACAAAAAATCGATGAAAAAAGGAAAGGATTTTTTACTGCGTAAGTTAAAGCCCATAAAGCCAAAAAAGAAGGTGCATAGAGAATTACTTTTCTTTTTGGTTCCATATTACATTGATAGGTTGGTTTAATACGATAAAAATACAATGTTATATCTGGTATGGAAAAGAGGGGCAATGTTTGATAACATGTTTCAGGTACAGCTAAAAAGATTTGCTTTTTGCTTCTTGAGGGGATGTTTTTTTGCATTTAGAACCATACTGGGGCTTGTGAGATTAAAAAAAATGTACCAATATTAAAGTGAAAAGCTTTTGAGATGATGTAAGCGCTATTTACTGTACAGTTTCAAAAAGCGAAAGCAGTTTTTTCAAAATCCTAATCTTTAATATCGCACAATATAAAGAGAAGTTTATGGCACGTCAATTTATCTACCATATGGCTGGACTCAACAAGTCTTACGGCAATAAAAAAATTTTAGAAAATATTCATTTGTCTTTTTATCCAGATGCGAAGATCGGTATTTTAGGGCCAAATGGTGCGGGTAAATCAACTATTTTACGTATTATGGCTGGGCTAGATAAGGAATATACGGGAGAAGCGTGGCTTTCTGAAGGAGCACGTTGTGGCTATCTACCACAAGAACCTGTGCTTGATGCAAGCAAAGATGTGCGTGGCAATGTGATGGAAGGTGTTGCAGATAAACAGGCCATTCTTGAGCGTTATAACGAATTGATGATGAATTATAGCGAGGAAACGGCTGATGAAAGTGCACAGCTTCAGGATATTATTGACAGTCAGAATCTTTGGGATTTAGAAAGTCAAGTGGAAATGGCAATGGCTGCTCTTGGTTGTCCGCCAGCTGAGGGGGATGTGATAAAACTTTCGGGTGGTGAAAAGCGGCGTGTGGCGCTTTGTAAATTGCTTTTGTCAAAACCTGATTTGTTGCTTTTGGATGAACCGACAAACCATTTAGATGCTGAAACGACAGCTTGGCTTGAAAGGCATCTGCGTGAATATCCTGGCGCCGTGCTTTTGATAACCCATGATCGTTATTTTCTCGATAATGTTACGGGTTGGATTTTAGAGTTAGATCGCGGTAGAGGTATCCCTTATGAGGGGAACTATTCTGCTTATTTGGGGGCTAAAGCCAAGCGTTTGGCTCAAGAGGGGCGTGAAGAGGCTGCGCGTCAACGTGCTTTATCACGTGAGCAAGAATGGATCGCTTCTAGTCCAAAAGGGCGGCAAGCAAAGTCAAAAGCGCGGATTAAAGCTTATGATGAGTTGGTTCAGGCGGCACGTGAACGTCGTCCTGGAGAGGCGCAAATTATTATTCCTATTGGAGAAAGATTAGGACAGGTTGTCATTGAAGTTGATCATCTCTCTAAAGCTTATAGCGAACGTGTGTTGATTGATTCTCTCTCTTTTAAACTTCCTGCTGGGGGCATTGTCGGCGTTATTGGTGCTAATGGTATGGGAAAGTCGACATTGTTTAAAATGTTGACAGGACAAGAACAGCCCGATTCAGGCCAAATACGGATTGGTGAAACAGTTCACATGAGTTATGTGGATCAGAGTCGCGATTCTTTGGCGGGTGATAAAACTGTTTGGGAGGAGATTTCTGGTGGAAATGACATTATTAAGTTAGGCAAATATGAAATGAATAGTCGTGCTTATTGCGGGGCTTTTAATTTCAAGGGGGCCGATCAGCAGCAGAAGGTGGCAAATTTATCAGGAGGGCAGCGCAATCGTGTCCATTTGGCGAAACTTCTAAAAGAGGGGGGGAATGTGCTTCTTCTTGATGAACCGACAAATGATCTTGATACTGAAACGTTGGGTGCATTGGAAGATGCATTAGAAAATTTTGCTGGTTGTGCCGTGATCATATCGCACGATCGTATGTTTCTTGATCGATTGGCAACGCATATTTTAGCCTTTGAAGGTGATGGCCATGTGGAATGGTTTGAAGGTAATTTTGCTGAATATGAGGCTGATAAAGTTCGCCGTCTTGGGGGTGAAGCCCTTAACCCTAAGCACGCAAATTATAAGCCTCTTACACGCTAGAATTTCTTATCTTATGGGAACTTTATTGAGAAAATAGTGTGTTTTTGTGTTTATGATTTCATCAATAATGTCGTGTGTATTCCGTGGAAGTTTTTATTCATGGGAAAGAGGAGAGGCTCTTTATGAGACCATGACGAAAAGAAAGCTATTCTATTTGTGATATATACTATTCTTGCTTGTAAAATTGCCATGAAGAGGGGAAATCTTTCATAGAAAGTGCCATTGTACAAATGCTCTGGTCGTTGAGCATTAGCGTCTTTAATTTAAAGCTACAAACTGAAACCATCCTATTATTTATTCTCTTCCAATGTTGGATAATTTTTGTTTTGAGATAGCTATAAGAGGCATTTCACTTATTTTCTGTGTTTTTGTCCATAGGCCGCCATTTCTGAGGTGCAAGAGAATAGTTTAATTGATTTACCATGAATAGGTTTGAAATGAGAAAAGATGACGATATTTAGCCTTTTATTTAAGTTAAAAATGATAAATAATCATTATAAATCAAATTGTTATAATTATTTATGGGTAATGAGATAAGATCTGTTCATCTTTTACAGTAGCCTATTTTTTTCATAGGATGATAAAATGGCGGGAATGAAATAGATAAGAATATGCGCATTATGCTTGACTTTTTTTTCTATAAACAAATGTTTATAGGAAGGTTTAGGGGATAATTATGAAAAAAAGTACAAGTTTAGATGCAATGACTGTGCTGCTGAAAGCGGTAGCAGAAGTAAACCATTTACGTGTTCTTAGGCTCTTGCATCATGAAGATTTAACAATCGCTGATTTTATTTTTATCCTTGACCAGTCGCAAGTGTGTATATCACGATATTTATGTTTATTGTACGAAGCACGATTGATTGAGCGTTATCAGAAGGGAGGTTGTCTTTATTTTAAGCTTTGTCATGATTTTTGGGGTAAAGATATTGTGATGGGCATTTTTTCGGCTTTTCCAAAGCATGATGTGTTGTTAGCGCACGATTTAGAACGTTTGAAGGATGTCAAAAAGCAGCGTCAAAAAACGAGGAAGAAGCATTTTTTACAAAATATGTCGCAATGGGATCTCTTACGATCGTCCTATATGGTAGATCACAGTGTGGAAAATGCTTTACTTAAAATCGTGGGTGATAAGCCATTTCAGACGATGCTAAATATTGGAATGGGTGGAGATTTTGTTTTAAAATTGTTTTCTGATCTTTATACGCATGCGATTGAAATCGTGCTTGATCGTGATGTTTTGCACTTGCCTGTTGGAGAGACAACTTTTGATTTAGTCATTCTTCATTGGGTTTTACATTTTCTTGAAAATCCTGAAATGGCTCTTCATAAAATATCAGGTGTTTTGCGTCCTCATGGGCGTTTATTGATTGTGGATTTTGGTTATCATAAAGCTGAATCTTCACATTCTGATCAAGCGCATATGGGGTTTGGATTTTCGGCTTTACAAATAGAACAATGGCTTAAAAATGCAGGACTTGTTTTAGAACAAACGATTTGTCTTACTCCTATACAAAGTGAAAACAGTGAGGAGTGTGTGGTGACACTTTGGCTTGCTCGTGATCCCCGTTTATTGGTTGATGATATCAAAGATAAACAAGTCAATTTTGCATAAATCTCGTTTGTTAATGTGCTTTATTCTCTGATTTTTCTCAAGGAATAGTGCAGAGATGAAATTTTATTAAATCATTGAAAAGTTATTATTTTTTATATTTGCATTATGTTTTTATATGAGGATATTGGTGTTTCATAGGGGCGTGGAGGCTGTGTAATGAACTCTTATAGATGAAAGGCTATGAAGATTGTTATTTAAGGTGCCTTGATATCATATTTTTAATTAATCAATAAATTGATTTTAAAAGATCATTCATCTTTTAAAACTCCAATAAGAGTCTTGAATACAAGAATATTTTTTTATTTCAAACCTTTTATTTTACAATCCAAAGGCGTCTGTTTGTCTGTTACAAGAGGAGTTTTTTTGTGTCAATAAAATCGTTTGAAAGAGGAAATAGATCTTTCGCGCATTTTCTCAATGTAAAAGCAGTTGCAATATAATGTGGTGGTGGTTCGCACCTTCATACATGTTAAAGATAGTGGTTCCTAATCTTAAGTTATCTCTTTAAGAGTACCAAGAGATGGGGTGAAACAGGGTTAAGGGTATGGATGAGAAATGCCTTAGAGTTTTTCATGGGGAAAAACATTAAAGAATGAGAAAAGCAAAGACGTGGGGCAATGCGCTAAAAGATATGGATGTTTTTGAAAGCCGTAAAGGACATTAAAGGGTGATGTGATGGTAAAGATAGAAACTGGTTTCTACTCTTTCCTATTCTTTTCAAAATGAGGCGCTCTTCTAGCTTCAGAGATGACTCAAACAGATCTATGCAATATTTTTTTCCAATTTGGTCTATCAAAGCTGGGACTGCTTAACGTGGTTTTCATTCGCTTTGATCTTTGTCTCAAACATGCTGTTATGTTTGGAATATATGTTGATTTACAAGCCATAGAAAGACAAAAGCTTAGTAGATAACATCATATAATCACTCATAAATTGGTTATGGATCAGAGAGATATAGCGAATTTTATAAAACATTTTGTGAAACAATAATTATAACACATCTGGCTTTACTTTTATTTCTTCTTACAAGCATTCATATATATGCTTTGCATTATATTCATAAAAATCAAATTGGCGGTGATTTGTGGGTAATCCGTGGCGGAAAGTAAGAAAGAAAAGCGTCATATTACACTAAAGTTTTCTATCTCTTTACCATGAAAAGCCATGAAGGTTATTAATAAGTCCATTTTTCTTGCCAAAAGTGGATTTCTTTTTTTGTTGACGCGCGCATCTTATGGCGCAGCTCGTGGGTGAAATAGCATAAAATTTATAGGGCAGCATGGTCTTTAGTTTAAATAAAAGTTGTAAGCTGGCATCATTATTCTATTTTCAGTTTTCAATATTGTGTCGTCCTTGCTTTAAAATGGGCTCATCGGAGATATTTTGATTCCTTTTTATCGTTTTTATTCATAGGCCAATCTTACTTATGATGGGCCATAGTATGGGTTTGATTGATTCCATATAAGAAGATTTAAAATAAGGGACGCTTATAAGATCGGGAACGGTCATTTAATATGTAAAATGACCAATAATTATTAAAATCAATGTCTTGATATGTGACAAGTAGCATAGCAATTTTTGAACATAAAAATTGTTTTATTTATCATTTTGCAAGGCAGTTTAAGTGGTAAAGTTTAAAAGGAAATATCTGCTTAATCATTTTTTATGATACCACATAGGGATTTGTTGGCTATTGTTAAGATAGCTTATCGTTATTGGAAGTGATCATAGTGCATGATTCGAAATAAATACCTTCAGAGTTTTCGTTTTTTGTAAGCTGTTTAAATTTTTCATTGATGTTGTTGCGTAAGAGATTTGACAATATTTTTAAATGATCATTTTCAGAAATTTTCATGAAGATAGATAAGACTTTTTTCTTTAATTAATTGTTTTAATTTAAATAATTCATATTTTCTTTTGAACAGGTGTTTCTGCTTTTATTGTATAAGGCTTAAAGACGACGTTTTTCTTTTGTGGTGATCGCTGCTGGGCTAGTGATTCTGCTGATTCTATTTTTTATAGGGCGAATATATACAGATTACTTATTTTTTAATTATGATCACCCGAGTTGTGAAAGAAATTATTATAAAAATTATAATGGTGGTAGATTCTGATTGATGCTTGCCGAAATAAAATTGCTTCAAATTGGGGCATTTTTGAATTTTTTTTGCCTAAATTTCAACATTTTTAAACAATTTATAATTCTTTTGTGTTTTTTTGCGGAGGAGATGATAAGAATTTCTTGTTGTTTAAAGCATTTTATTCCATAGCAAGAATATTGCATCGGCTATCTTAGTGGTTGATGCGAGAAGACGATCGGGGAACCTCCTCCCCCCCCCCGCGTGGATCCCCTAGATTGTCTGGCCTGACTGAGGATTTCCTCAGTCAGGTTTTTTTATAAATTGTTTTTAGGGCTTTGTAAGGTGTTTGCAGGGGCCTTAAAAGGCGTAAGGTTTGCTATTGTGTAGCATGTAGTACTAGGGGGATAAGAGTTTATTGAGTCGTTCGTATTATCGTGTTCATTTTCAATGATGAGAGTTTTTCTTTATTGAGAAATCGTTGAATGCTATAAAGAGAATCTGTGTTTGATTCTGTGATCTTTAGGTAAGAGATAATGGGATTTTTCTCCGGTCGTATCGCTTTTATTTTATTTATTTTTCTTATTTTTGGCGTTAGCATTTTTGCTTCCCGCAGTGTTGTCGTTCATAAGTTTCTTTCCGGCTACATTTCTTCTTCTTCTTCTTCTTCTTCTCAGCAGGTTGAGGTAACAGAGGAGTTGTTGCTAGAGAGATGGGCAATGGCTTTTCCAGATGTTATTGAGCGCCTTTCTAAGATGAGCCCTCAGCAGCAAGAGCTGTTTATTGAGCAAGTGCGTCGCGATGCGGTTTCATTTGCTTCTGGAAGTGGTCAGAGTCGTGAAGAGGCTCACAAGTTTGGTGAAACTGTCGCTATGGCTCTTTCAAAAGCGATGTCTCGCCCTTCCATTGCGAATGCTTATTTTTAACTATTTTTTTAATCACACTTTTAGGTTTTATTTTAAGGGGCAGAGCTTTTCGTGAAGTTTTGAAAAGTGCGAAGAAAGTAATCAATTTGTAAGATAATTAGCAAAATTTATCTTATCCAAAAGGTAGTCAATCAGAGTATTAAGAATAAGGTTGCGATCATTACAAAAGTGATCGCAAGTTCATCGAGGACACTTCACGGTGAACGGCGTTATCGATGTCTACAATGATAAAAGAAATAAAAAACAGCTCAAATCAAAACCGTATTTTCATAAAGGGTGAGAATAATTTGAGAGCGCTCATTTGTAGAAAAGAAAAGGTATGAATTGCTGTAACAGAATACGTTAAGCACATTTTTATATGCTCGTTATTTTTTCTGTTTAATAGAGAAGATGGAAAATTTTTAAAAGGCTTGAGCTTCCTTTTTCTTGCAGCTTTTAGGATGTTTACTCACTTGTCCGATTTTTGAAGATGAGGTGCAAGGCTAATAAAAGGCGGATAAGATGATAATCTGGGATAAGGCAAAAAATATTTCGATGAGGATAAGAAGTTCATTTTCCTTCAAAAGACTTTGAAGGTATTGCGTTTTCGAGTATTTAAAAAAACAGACAAAAATAATCGTTAAGCTTTGTTGTAGAAACAAAGAAGGATATGATTTTTTAAAGATATTTTTTTATAATGGTCATTTATCATTTTATATGTGAAATGCGAACCTCGAACATTGTGAAGTTCTCTCGTTTTAAATCTATTAAAGCAATCAAAATCAGTTTTTTGCACAACACAAAGCAAGGGGCTTTTGTGGATAAAAGCTCTTTTTAGAAAGAAGTAAAAAGCTTCTTTGAATCATCCAAATATTAAAGGCTATTGTAATATTTTGAATGCGTAAAGAGTATGAGGATTTTGTATCTCTATGAGCTTTTTATGCACAATGATATGTTTTGCGATTGGGATATGTTTTGCGATTGGCTTTGCTTGATGGTTTATTGGGTATTAAAGAGTATTGCGGGCATTTATTGGCGCGTGGGAAGCATTGATAACGATTTTTATTTTTTGTGAAACTTGTGCGATATCGAGGATCTTCAGTAAAGATTGTCTTTATTGCTTTGTGGAATTGATCTCAATAAAGAATTTGCTCATTGTCTGTAAAAAAATATTATGCCTATTTAAATTGCTATTTTTGTACTATAAAAATTGAGCGATACAATAGCAATAACAGAAATGGATAGAGTATATCATTTTATTGAATATGCTATAAGATTAACTATAGTCTCTTTATTTTTTTTATTTTATAATATAGGAAATCTATAATTTGTGCATAAAGAGATTTTCTTTTGTTGCAGAATTTTATCTTGAAATTGTCTTAGTATTTCCTTTTTCAAGCCGTTCTTTTGCTTTCTTTTTTTGTACAATACGCTCGCAAATTATTTGCGGATAGAATTTGAGAATGTTGTGAAGAGAAAGAAAATGCAATTTTTGAAAATCTTGTTAAATACAGCGTGTGCTGTATTTTTTGTATTTGATATAAGCTGGACTCATAGTGCTTTAAATATTGCAGAATCAAAAGAAGGCTCAGTGATTGTTGCTTCTAAGACACCTGCTCGTCCTTATGAGTTTCTTATTCAGAAACTTGCAACTAAGCATAATGTTCCCGTTAATTTAGCACATGCTGTTGTAAAAGTTGAAAGTAATTATAAGGCGGGCATAAAAGGGGCGGCGGGCGAAATAGGTTTGATGCAAATAAAACCCTCTACGGCACGAGGCTTGGGTTTTAGTGGTTCTGTAAAAGATTTGTACGATCCTGCAACCAATCTTGAATATGGTATGCGTTATTTAGCACGGGCCTATAAACTCAGCGGAGGAAGTACGTGTGGTACAATCCTTAAATATAACGCAGGTCATGCAGCAAAAAAAATGAATTCCATTTCGGCGAAATATTGCGCAAAAGTGAAAATGTATTTGGCTTCATTAAAATAAAAACGTCTTTTGAAAGAGATTGGCTCTAAAATATTTTAAGATGCTATTTTCACGGAGCAAAAAATGTTTTATAAGTTAGTGTGTCAGTCGGCTGGGCAGCCGCGCTTGTCCAATGCTGAAAAGCGGCAGGTGAGGAAAGTCCGGGCTCCATGGAAAGACGGTGCCGGGTAACACCCGGCGGGGGTGACCCTAGGGAAAGTGCCACAGAAAGTAAACCGCCTATTTTTATAGGTAAGGGTGAAAGGGTGGAGTAAGAGCCCACCGCGCATTCAGTAATGAATGTGGCAAGGTAAACCCCACCGGGAGCAAGACCAAATAGAAATGACGTGCAAGATTTAATTTGCAGCCGATTTCCGGGCGAGTCATTCGGGTAGGTTGCACGAGGCGGGTGGTAACATCCGTCCAAGATGAATGGTTGCCATGTAAAGTACAAGCTTTACTATACAGAACCCGGCTTATAGGCCGACTGATATTTCATGATGCGCGATATTTTATAAGATCAATGACATATGGATTTTTATGGAGTCTGTGTTTGAAATGGACACTTAAATAAAGAGCGTTTTAAAAAATTATAACATTTCTTTAAGTATAATACGTTAGGGTGTGTCTTGGGATAGCTTTAGCTTTTTCGCTCATAATGATTAATATGAAAGTTGAAGATTGGGTTATTCTAATATCGGTTGCCATGAGAGGGCTGTTGATTTGAAACAGCATAACTTCAAGACGGATTATTTTGACAAAACAGGATCAAAGAGCTGAACGCCATATTCCAGTGTTGTTGCAGCCAGTTTTGACTGGGCTTATGCCATTGGTTGGAGCAAAAGTGATTGATGGTACTTTTGGTGCTGGTGGTTATACGCGCGCTTTGTTAAAGGCAGGGGCAGAAGTGATTGCTCTTGATCGTGATCCTCATGCTATTGATGCAGGACAATCCCTTGTTGATGAATTTTTTCCACGGCTTCGTTTGGTCCATATGGAATTTTCACAGCTTGATCGTGTCGTTGAAGAGAAGGTGGATGCGGTTATTTTGGATATTGGTGTTTCTTCAATGCAGCTTGATGAAGCAGAAAGAGGCTTTTCTTTTCAAAAAGATGGTCCCTTAGATATGCGAATGGCTCAGACGGGTTTTACAGCGAGCGATGTTATCAATCATTTAAAAGCAAGGGATTTAGCGCGTATTTTTAAGATATTAGGAGAAGAGCGTTATGCAGGGCGAATTGCACGAATGATTGAAAAACGTCGTGTTGTTCAGCCTTTTTTGCGAACAGGTGATTTGGCCTATGCTATCGAAGCGTTGGTAGGGCGTAAGCCTGGAGATCGCATTCATCCTGCAACACGTGTATTTCAAGCTCTTCGTATCTATGTTAATGATGAAATCGGTGAATTAGCGCGTGGTTTATTTGCTGCTGAACGCGTTTTAAAAGCTGGAGGCCGTTTGGGGGTTGTCAGTTTTCATTCTCTTGAAGATCGTATGGTCAAAAGATTTTTTTCGGCTCGTTCTGGAGAATGTATAAGATCACGCTATTTGCCTGAAATAAAGCATTCTCCAGCAACGTTTTTTCCTTTGTTTAAAGGAGGAATAACGGCAAATAAAGAGGAGTTACAGCAAAATCCTCGTTCACGTTCTGCAAGATTGCGTATGGGGGTGCGGACTGACGCAGAGGCTCTTGCAGAAGATATGAAATTATTTTGTTTAGCAGAAATTGCCAGTTTTGAAGGTGGCAAGAAATGACAGTTTTCCGTACATTTGATATGATTTTAGTGATGATTATGATTTGTATGGCAGGTCTTACTTATAAAGTAAAATATGATGTTCAAAAACGAATGAGCGAGGTTCGTCATCTTGAACATGAAATTGCTGCAGCAAAAAATACGGTGAGTTTGCTTCATGCTGAGTGGGCTGTCATGATAAAGCCTTCACGCATGCAAAAACTTGCAAAACGTTATCAAAAAGAACTTGGGTTAGAGGTTATAAAGCCGCGTCAAATCGTGGAGTTTAAAGACATTCCGGTACGGGAACACGATCCAATTGAAGAAGTGATTAAACAAAATATCTTGGAAGATAATCAGGATATTTTGGTAAATAATCGGGCTTCTCAAGTCAATGGCGTTGTTCAAAAAGGCGCACAGCAATGAAGTCGCCCTTTTTATTCTCACAGAAAAAAAAGCGCTTAAAAAATTCGTTGAATAATCATAATGCTTTTGTTCGTCATCCCTATTCTAGTCGTCCACGTTTGCTTTTTTCGTTGTTCTGTTTTTTAATTTTATATGGCATCATAGGGGCTTGCCTTATTTCTTATGGGTTGGAAGGTGGACAGATTGAAGAAGCTAAGGGACCAGGCGTTCTTCAATTGATGGCACGGCCTGATATTGTTGATCGTAATGGTCGTTTATTAGCAACAGATATTAAAACCTATTCACTTTTTGCTGAGCCACGGCGTATTATTGATGTGGATGAAACAATTGAATTGCTCTCAACAGTTTTGCCTGATCTAAATTGGCAGGAAACTTATAAGCGTTTAAAAAGAAAAATCGGTTTTTCTTGGATACAGCGTGGGTTAACACCCATGCAGAAGACGCAAATTATGGCTCTTGGTATTCCAGGAATTGGTTTTCGAACTGAAATTCGTCGTTTTTATCCCGATGGACCTATAACCTCCCATATTCTCGGCATAGTCAATGTGGATAATCAGGGCATTGCAGGTATGGAAAAATATATCGATGATACGGGGTTGAGTGCTCTGCGTGCTGCTGGTCTTGCCGTGGAAGAATCATTAAAACAAGTTCAGCTTTCGATTGATGTGCGTGTTCAGGCAATCGTTCATGATGAACTTATTCAGGCTATGAAGCGTTATAAGGCAATTGCAGCAGGCGCTGTTATTTTAAATATACATACGGGGGAAGTTTTGGCTTTGGCATCACTACCGGATTTTGATCCTGGAAATCCTATTGAAGCTTTAAAAAGTGATCGTCTTAATCGAATGACGGCTGGGACTTTTGAAATGGGATCGATCATTAAAAGTTTTACGACAGCCATGGCCCTTGATTCCGATATTTTTCATTTAAACAGTATTATTGATGCTTCAAAGCCCATAAAAGCAAGTAGTGGCTATACGATTCATGATTTTCACGGAAAAAATCGTCCCTTAACGTTATGGGAGGTTTTTATTTATTCTTCCAACATTGGTTCTGCTAAAGAGGCATTAGCGATAGGGATTGATAAACATCGTGGTTTTTTGCAAAAACTTGGGCTTTTGGATCGTCTCACAACAGAGTTGCCTGAAGTTGCCCATCCTATTGTGCCACGTCATTGGAAGGATATCCATTCTATGACAATTTCTTTTGGGCATGGTATGGCAACAACCCCCTTGCAAACAGCTGTTGGGGCTGCTGCTTTAATGAATGGTGGTTGGTTGATTGAGCCAACATTTTTAAAACGGACAAAAGAACAAACTTTACACCATGCAAAACAGGTTTTGCAGGCTAAAACAAGTCAAAATATGCGTTACCTTTATAAATTAAATAGTGATATTGGTTCTGGGCGTAATGCAAAAGTAGAAGGTTATCGGGTGGGTGGAAAGACAGGAACAGCTGAGAAAGTTGAAAATGGAAAATATTCTAAGACAAAAAATTTCAATAGTTTTCTGGCTGCTTTTCCGATTGATGATCCTGCTTATGTTGTTTTAACAATTATTGATGAACCTAAGCCAGAGGAGGGGAAACATTCTGCAACAGCAGGGATGAATGCTGGACCAATGCTTGCTAATATTGTTCGTCGCTCAGCGAGTTTTCTTGGTGTAAAGCCCGATTTTAAAAAAGAATATGAGCCTCTTTTAGGTAAAAAGAGCCATTCAAGTTTCGTTAAACAACGGTAAAATGAATATAAAGGTGCGTCGTTATGTTGTTTGGAACAGTTTTTACAGAATGTCTTGAAGATCAGAAGCTTTCTTCAATGGAAATAACAGGAATCAGTGCAGATTCCCGACAAGTCTTGCCGGGCTATGTTTTTGTCGCTGTTCAAGGAAAACAAGGGGATGGAAGACACTATATCAATGATGCGATAAAGCGTGGAGCACGCGCAATCGTTACAGATTGTCAGGCTGTTCTTGAGGATTTATCTGTTCCAATTTTACGTGTTTTGAATGTTCGTCATAGTCTCGCGTTGGCAGCTGCCCGTTTTTATGGTTCTCAGCCTGAAACGGTTGTTGCTGTGACGGGTACAAGCGGAAAAACATCTGTTGTCTCTTTTATTCGGCAAATTTGGACTCATGTTGGATTGTGTGCTGCGAGTATAGGAACAGTTGGTGTTGTTTCTCCTAAACGGAATGATTATGGTTCTCTCACAACACCTGATCCAGTCGTCTTGCACCGTCTTCTTTGTGAAATTTCTCATGAAGGTGTGACCCATGCAGCTCTTGAAGCCTCTTCACATGGGCTTGATCAAGGACGACTTGATGGAGTCCGTTTAACGGCTGGGGCTTTTACCAATTTAGGGCGAGATCACATGGATTATCACAGGTGCGTAGAGGATTATTTGCGGGCTAAAATGAGGTTGTTTGATACACTTTTGCCTGTATCTGCTCCTGCTCTGATTTTTGCTGATGATGTCTATTCACAAAAAGTTATTGATGTAGTTACACAAGCGCGCCGCCGTGTCTTGACAATTGGACGTAAGGGGCAATTTATCACGATTAATCGTGTTGAACATCAACGCTCAAAACAGTGTATTGAGTGTCGTGTGGAAAACAAGATTTATACATTTGATTTGCCTTTAGCTGGAGATTTTCAGGTGGCCAATGCGCTTGTGGCAGCAGGACTAGCCATTGCAACAGGTATTTCACCTCGTAAGGTTTTTTCTGCGCTTGAAACTTTGCAGGGAGCACCTGGGCGGTTAGAGCTTGTTGGAAAGACAGAAAAGAATGCGCCTGTTTATATTGATTATGCGCATAAACCAGAAGCTTTGGAGCAGGTTTTGCTTTCTGTTCGTCCCTTTACGCAAGGGCGTTTGGTTGTTGTTTTTGGTTGTGGAGGGGATCGAGATCAAGGAAAAAGAGCTTTGATGGGAAAAATTGCAGCGGATAAAGCGGATATTGTTATTGTAACGGATGATAATCCTCGCACAGAAATGCCAGAAAAAATACGCAAGGATATTTTACAGGCGGTACCAAAAGCAATAGAGATAGCAGATCGTGGTGAGGCTATTTCTTATGGGGTGGGGCTTTTGAAAGCTGGTGATACACTCATTATTGCTGGAAAAGGTCATGAAGATGGCCAAATTATAGGGCAAACAACTTATCCTTTTTCAGATCGTCTGAAAGCAATAGAAGCTCTAGAGGACCGGAGGAGATGACAGCTTTATGGGATAAACAAGCACTTGTTACTGCAATTGATGGTGTCGTAATTGGAAGCGTGCCAGAAACTTTTCCTGGAGTCTCCATTGATAGTCGTACTCTTGCAGAAGGCGATATTTTTTTCTGCATTAAGGGACATTATCTTGATGGTCATGATTTTGCTCTGCAAGCTTATGCACAAGGTGCAGGCGTTCTTATTGTTGCGGAACACCGTTTGAGAGATATGGAAAAGATATCTGCTCCACTCATTGTTGTTTCTGATGTTTTGCAAGCCTTAGAAAAACTTGGGAAAGCCGCACGCAAACGTTCAAGAGCTAAAATTATTGCGATAACAGGTTCGGTTGGAAAAACAACAACAAAAGAAGCTTTGAAACAAGTACTGGCAACGGTTGGCAACGTTCATGCGAATCTTGCTTCTTTAAATAATTGCTGGGGGGTCCCGCTTACTTTAGCGCGGATGCCTATGGAGAGTGATTATGGTATCTTTGAAATTGGCATGAATCATAAAGATGAAATTCGCCCATTGGTCCAACTGGTTTGTCCGCATGTTGCTCTCATTACACATATTTGTGCAGGGCATATGGGTTTTTTCAAAGATCTTGAAGAAATAGCAGAGGCAAAAGCTGAAATTTTTGAAGGATTGGATGAGGAAGGTACTGCCATTTTAAATGCGGATAGTGCTTTTTTTTCTTATCTCGTTCAAAAAGCAAGGCAATGCGGTGTGAAAAAGATCTTAAGCTTTGGTGAGACTGAAAATGCTGATTATCAGGCGCGGGATATACATCTTTTAACCGATCGTTCTTCTATGATGGTGCGTATTGGAGGACAAGATAGGGAGGTCAAAATTGGTGCTCCTGGACGCCATATTGTGCAAAATAGTTTAGGAGTTATCGCGGCTTGTGATGCTATTGGTGTTGATTTGGATTCTGTTGTGTTTTCTTTGAGCCATTTTTCTTCTCAAAGGGGGCGGGGTATTCGTTATCGGTTGTCTTTACCAAATGGGGGTGAATTTTATCTCATTGATGAAAGCTATAATGCTAATCCCGCATCTATGCGTGCTGCTCTTGAGCTTCTTGCTACAGGACCAGTAGGAGAGGAGGGGCGGCGAATTGCTGTTTTAGGGGATATGCTAGAGTTAGGAGAGTATAGTGAAAAACTTCATCGTGATTTAATAAAGCCAATACGTCTTTGTGGTGCTAATCCCGTTTTTTTATTTGGTGAGGCGATGAAATCTTTAGTCAGTGATTTGTCTGCTGATGTTAAGGTGCATTATGCTGAAAATATTGAGAAAATTTTACCGCTTCTTTTGGCAGAAATTTCTCCTGGGGATCTGCTTATGATTAAATCATCCAATAGCCTTTGTTCATCAAATATTGTTACTGTATTGCTTGATCGCTATAAAGCGGTTTCTTCATAGTTTTAAGAGGTTTTTTGTCCCATGATGCTGTTTTTTTCTTCGTTTAGTGATTGGCTTCCGGGTGTGAATGTTTTCCGCTACATTACTTTTCGCACGATAGCAGCAATGCTGACTTCGGGACTCATTGTTTTTTTGTTTGGGCCTAGCATCATTGCTTCTCTTAAATTGCGCCAGGGAAAAGGGCAACCAATTCGTGCCGATGGACCTCAAACACATTTTAAAAAGGCTGGGACGCCTACAATGGGTGGATTGATGATTTTAACGGGTATTGTCGTATCGGCATTGTTGTGGTGTAATTTATCGAACATTTATTTTTGGGTATCGCTCTTGGTTATGCTTTCTTTTGGGGCAATTGGGTTTTATGACGATTATCTTAAGGTTACAAAACAAACAGACAAAGGATTTTCTGGGAAAGCACGGTTAAGCTTGGAGTTTATTGTTGCAGCAATTGCTGCTTTTGTCATCCTGCAAATTGGCTCATCTGGATTCGCTTTGCCTTTTTTGAAAGATTATCTTATCAATTTGGGTTGGTTTTTCATTCCTTTTTCTGCTTTTGTCATTGTCGCGACGGGGAATGCGGTTAATTTGACAGATGGACTTGATGGGCTTGCTATTGTTCCTGTGATGGTTGCAGCCTTATCTTTTGCTTTGATTGCTTATCTTTGTGGTAATATGAATTTTGCTGATTATCTCCAAATACACTATGTATCGGGAACAGGTGAACTTGCTGTTTTATTGGGAGCTGTTGTTGGGGCAGGGCTTGGCTTTTTATGGTTTAATGCACCGCCTGCTGCTATCTTTATGGGAGATACTGGCTCGTTGGCTCTTGGAGGATTATTGGGGACTGTTGCGGTCTCTACGAAGCATGAGATTGTTTTGGCTCTTATTGGCGGGCTGTTTGTTGTGGAAGCTTTTTCGGTCGTTATTCAAGTTGGTTATTTCAAATTGACAAGAAAACGCGTGTTTCTTATGGCACCGATCCATCATCATTTTGAGAAAAAAGGCTGGACTGAAAGCCAAGTGGTGATACGCTTCTGGATTATTTCAATTGTTCTTGCTCTCATTGGTCTTTCAACACTTAAATTGCGGTGAGATTTTGATTTCTGTTGCGTGTTATAAAGGTCAAAAAGTTGCTCTGTTTGGATTAGGGGCGTCTGGATTAGCAACGGCACAAGCATTGATGCATGGCGGTGCGGAAGTGGTGGCATGGGATGATAATCCTGTAAGCGTGCAAGCAGCTTTTGAGAAAAATATTCCAACAAGCGATCTTCATGATGAAGACTGGTCAGAATTTGTTGCATTGATTCTCGCCCCTGGAGTTCCTTTAAATTATCCTCAACCCCATTGGGTTGTTGAAAAAGCGCGAAAAAAAAATATAGAAATTATCGGTGATATTGAATTATTTGTTCGTGCGCGCCATCATTTTTTACAGCATTCTGGTTTTTGTGATGAGGATGTTCCTTTCATTGCGATTACGGGAACGAATGGAAAGTCGACAACAACGGCTTTGCTTGCGCATTTGTTGGAAAAAATGGGCTATGATGTGCAGATGGGGGGAAATATTGGACAGGCAATATTGACGCTTAAGCCTTTTGTTAAAAAACGTATCTATGTGATTGAATGTTCATCGTTTCAAATTGATCTTACTCCCTCTCTGCAGCCAACCATTGGGCTTTTATTGAATTTGACACCTGATCATATTGATCGCCATGGGAGTTTTTCCCGTTATATGCAAACCAAAAGGCATTTGGTTGCTCAGGCTTCTCAGGCTTTTATTTCAGTTGATGATGCAGCTTGTGAGATTTTGTATCAACAATTGCTTCACGAGGGGCATCAAATTGAGGCAATTTCCAAGGATCATTTTGTTGAAAATGGTTTTTATGCAGATGGAACTAAGCTCTTTTCTGTTCGTCAAGGACAGCGACATATGCTTGCAGATCTTGATTCTATGGCTGCTTTGCGTGGAGGTCATAATGCGCAAAATGCTCTTATGGCCTTGGCAACATTGCAGGCTTTAAAAATAACCGATCACTCTATGAACAAGCATTTGGCAAGCTATAAAGGGTTGCCTCACCGTATGCAGCAGGTACGTAAGATGGGGTCGGTGTTGTTTATCAATGATAGCAAGGCGACGAATGCAGATGCAACAGCGCCTGCACTTTGCGCCTTTAATGATATTTTTTGGATTGTTGGGGGACAAGCAAAAAAGGGAGGGATTGAGTCTCTTAGAGAATTTTTTCCTAAAATTCGTAAAGCCTATTTGATTGGGAGTGCGGCGGAAGAATTTGCGCGCATTATTGGTTCTGCTTTTCCTTTTTCAATGAGTTTAACTTTGGAGAATGCGGTGCGTGAAGCGACCATTGATGCAATGCATTGCAAGGCAAAGGAGGTGGTGGTTCTTTTGTCACCGGCTTGTGCAAGTTATGACCAATTTAAAAATTATGAGGTGCGGGGCGAAGCATTTGTCTCTTTGGTGATGCAGTTACAATAAAAAGAAACATCAATTATAAAAAAATATTTTTGCGTTAAGACTCCAGAATCTTTTTTTGTGTAATTTAGTTTTTAAAGTGTTTGTTAAACAGGTTGGGGAACCTTATCACTTTGAGATAATTTATAAAACGGATAAGGTGGATATAAATGATTACGCGTGCAGATAGAGACCCCATTGCGAATTGGTGGTGGACGATTGATCGCTCTATCTTTGCAGCTTGTTTAATTTTAATGGGAATTGGCATTATGCTGTCCTTTGCAGCCAGCCCCACTATTGCAAAAAAAATCGGAATTGCTGATAGTTTTTATTTTGTTCGGTGGCATATCATTTTTAGCATTTCAGCTTTTTTTATGATGGTTACCATTTCTTTTTTTTCGCTTCCTAATATTCGTCGTTTATGTGCTCTTTTGCTCATTGTAACGCTTGCTCTTATGGTTGTAACCTTATTTTGGGGTCCTGAATTAAAGGGAGCACGGCGGTGGATTTTGCTCTTTGGTTTTTCTGTACAAGCTTCAGAGTTTATGAAGCCAGCTTTTGTGGTGATGTCCGCTTGGCTTTTTTCAGAACAGATACGCAGGAGGGGAATTCCGGGTTACATGTTAGCAACTCTACTTTATGCCATTTGTTGTGTTCTTCTGGTGTTACAACCTGATATTGGACAAACAATTTTAATAAGTGCAACATGGGGGGGGCTGTTTTTTATTGCTGGCGTGTCTCTTACGGTTATTTTTTTCTTTCTCATTTTAGGCGTTGTAGGAATTGTTTTAGCTTATCTTTTTCTGCCTCATGTGCGTGATCGTATCAATGGTTTTTTGACAGGAGAAGGAGATACCTTTCAAGTGGATGTAGGACGTGAGGCTATTTTGAATGGTGGTTGGTTTGGACAAGGTCCCGGAGAGGGAACAGTAAAACGTATCATTCCTGATAGCCATACAGATTTTGTATTTTCTGTTGCTGCTGAAGAATATGGTATTATCCTTTGTTTGTTAATTATGATGCTTTTTGGCTTTATCGTTATGCGTTCGTTGTATATAGCTATGAATACACGTGATTCCTTTATACGTCTTGGTATTACGGGTATAGCCATGATGATAGGCTTTCAATCAGCTATTAATATGGCCGTTAATCTTCACTTAATCCCTCCCAAAGGCATGACATTGCCGTTTATTTCTTATGGTGGTTCATCAATGGTGGCAATTGCATTTTCAATGGGAATTTTACTCAGTTTAACACGCCGTTGGCCAGAAGCACGTCTTTCAGCTTTTTCTTCTTCTGTTTTGGATACCTCTTCATGAATGATAAAAAAGTTATTATTTTGGCGGCAGGTGGTACAGGTGGACATCTTTTTCCTGCTGAAGCACTTGCCGTTGAATTAAGACGGCGTGGATATGATGTCCATTTGATAACAGATGAAAGAGCGCGATCTTTTGTACGCAGCTTTGATGAAGAGCATACACATATCGTTTCATCAGCAACATTTACACGACGCCATCCTTTTGCTTTGATAAAAACGTTGTGGTCTTTGCTCAGGGGTATGGGACAATCGTTGGCGTTATTTTATAAATTACGTCCTGTTCTGGTTGGTGGTTTTGGCGGGTATCCGAGTTTTCCTCCTCTTTTTATTGCGGCCTTAATGCGGCGTGTAACATTTATTCATGAGCAAAATGCTGTTATGGGACGTGCCAATCGGGTGTTGGCGATTTTTGTGCGTGCCATCGCTGGCGGTTTGTTGTCGCCACATGGCGCTTATGCTCATAAAACGCTTTTGACGGGGAATCCTGTGCGTGAGGCTGTGTTGAAGGCGGCCAAAATTCCTTATCATTCTCCAGTGGGGGAAGAGCCATTTAATTTTTTAATTTTTGGGGGTAGCCAAGGGGCTTCTTTTTTTTCACATATTGTTCCAGAAGCGATTGCTTTACTCGATGATCAAAACCGTAGACGCTTACGAATTGTACAGCAAGTTCGTGGTGAAGCTGGAGAGTTAATCAAAACCTATCGTAATATGGGCGTACAAGCTGAGGTCGCTCCTTTCTTTGATGATATGGCTGAACGTATGGCACATGCTCATTTTATCTTGTCGCGTGCTGGGGCTTCATCGGTTTGTGAGATAGCGGTGATTGGTAGACCTGCTTTGCTTATTCCTTATCCCTATGCTTTGGATCATGATCAGGCAGCCAATGCTGCCCTTCTTGCACGTGTGGGTGGTGCGCAAATTATATCAGAAAAGGATTTGAACGCACAAAGGCTTGCTGCTCTTTTAAAGCAGGCTTGTTGTGCACCCCATTTATTGGAAAAACAAGCGCTTGCTGCAAAAAAAGTTGGGCAACCTCATGCAACTTGTTGCCTTGCTGATATGGCTGAAGCCTTAATTGCGGGGCGATTGTTGTCAGATATAAAAGAGGAGCTTTTTGATGAAAATGCCACTTGATATAGGCGTTATCCATTTTATTGGAATCGGGGGGATCGGCATGAGTGGAATTGCTGAGGTTTTTTATAATCTTGGCTATAAAGTTCAAGGGTCCGATCAAGTTGAGAGTGCAAATGTTGAACGTTTGCGGAGAAAAGGAATTAACATTCATATTGGTCATTGTGCTGAAAATTTAGGGAATGCAGAGGTTGTTGTTTTTTCTACTGCCGTTAAAAAAACAAATCCTGAGTATATTGCTGCAAAAGAAAGACATTTGCCGCTTGTTAGACGTGCTGAAATGCTTGCGGAGCTGATGCGATTTCGGCGTGCAATTGCGGTGGGTGGTAC
The DNA here is from genome assembly GCF_028618665.1 of Bartonella sp. AU16XJBT. GTDB lineage: Bacteria > Pseudomonadota > Alphaproteobacteria > Rhizobiales > Rhizobiaceae > Bartonella. Next base: position 48,626 of record NZ_JAQITF010000003.1, on the reverse strand, counting down.
ACATGGTAAAACAACGACCACCTCAATGGTTGCAGCGCTTCTTGATGCTGGTCGTTTTGATCCTGTGGTGATTAATGGTGGTATTATTAATGCTTATGGTACGAATTCTCGTACAGGTGAGGGCGATTGGATGATTGTTGAAGCCGATGAAAGCGATGGTACATTTTTAAAGCTGCCTGCTGATATTGCTGTTATTACCAATATTGATGCTGAGCATTTGGATCATTATGGAAGTTTTGATGCTGTCCGCGCAGCTTTTCGGCAATTCGTAGAAAATGTTCCTTTTTATGGCTTTGCTGTTTTGTGTCTTGATCATCCAGAGGTTCAATCATTGGCGGGTCGTATTGATGATCGTTGGGTGATTACTTATGGTGCAAATCCACAAGCGGATGTTCGTTTTCTTAATCTTTCGATGGATGGTCAAAAAACGCATTTTGATGTTCTTGTTCGTTCACGCAAGACAGGAAGAAAGATTGAGTTGAAAAATTTGCTTTTGCCCATGGCAGGACAGCATAATGTTGCCAATGCAACAGCAGCGATCGCTATTGCGCATGAACTTGGCATTTCAAATGAATTGATAAAGAAGGGCTTAGCGGAATTTGGTGGCGTAAAACGGCGTTTTACGCGAACAGGAAGTTGGCGTGGCATTGAAATATTTGATGATTATGGACATCACCCTGTTGAAATAAAGGCTGTTTTGCGTGCGGCACGTGAGAGTGCAAAAGGGCGTGTCATTGCAATTGCACAACCCCATCGTTATTCGCGTTTGTATCATTTATTTGATGATTTTGCTGCTTGTTTTAATGATGCAGATACAGTGTTGATTACCCCCGTTTATGCGGCTGGTGAAGAGCCTATCGTAGGGTTTGGTTCGCAAGAATTGGTAGAGCATATTAAAATGGCTGGTCATCGTGATGTGCGCTTGATACATGGCCTGGAAGATGTTGTGTCTCTTGTCTCAAAATTTGCTCAGGCAGAGGATTATGTTGTTTTTCTTGGTGCTGGCAATATCACACAATGGGCTTGTGCGTTGCCTCATCAGTTGTCGGGGCTTGATGGTCATGATGAATTTTCAGCACATTGATGGTGAGGCGCTATTGGCGCAATTGCAACCGCTGTTGGGTAATGTCAGAGGCAAGCTTACCCCTAATGTTGAGATGCGTAAGGTGACATGGTTTCGCACGGGCGGGTTGGCAGAGCTTTTTTATCAGCCTGTTGATGAAGAAGATTTGGCTCTCTTTCTTCAAAATTTGCCTGAATGTGTTCCTATAACAATTGTAGGTATCGGTTCTAATCTTCTGGTGCGTGATGGCGGCGTTCCTGGGATTGTGATTCGTCTTTCGCCAAAAAATTTTGGGCAAGTGCAGCAAGTTTCTTCAAAAGGCTTTTTAGTTGGTGCTGGTACGGCGGATAAACATTTAGCGGCTGCCGCTTTAAAGGCAGAAATTGCAGGGTTTCATTTTTATCATGGTGTTCCTGGTGGTCTTGGCGGGGCTCTCAAAATGAATGCGGGTGCGAATGGTGTTGAAACCGCAGCGCGTGTTGTTGAGGTCTATGCGCTGGATCGCAAAGGACAACGTCATATCTTGAGTTTGAAAGATATGCATTATTCCTATCGCCATTGTGATATTCCTAAAGATTTTATTTTTACGGCTGCTTTATTGGAAGGGGAACCCGGTAATAAAGAGGCTATTCGTGCTGCTATGGATGAAGTTGCCCTCCACAGAGAAACAGTGCAACCTATTCGCGAAAAGACAGGGGGGTCAACTTTCAAAAATCCTGCGAATACATCCGCATGGCGCGTGATTGATGAAGCTGGGTGTCGTGGTTTACGGATTGGTGGTGCTCAAATGAGTGAAATGCACTGTAATTTTATGATTAATACAGGGCAAGCAACAGGATATGATCTTGAAGCATTGGGAGAAACAGTGCGTGCGCGTGTTTTTGCACATTCAGCTCACCTTTTACAATGGGAAATAGAGCGTATTGGTCAATTTGAGCAAGGTCGAAGTGTCTCTCCTTTTGATCCATTTCATTGATTTATTGTTCACTAAAAAAGTATCAATAAAAAATTGAGTCATTTCAAAGAGATAATAAAAAAATACCATTAAGAATCAATAAATTAACAAAGAATCTCTTGCATCAGGCTTTTGAGTCTGATTCATTATGCAAAATGCTAGGTTATTGATTCGCAAGGATAAACCTTGTTTTTCCTGTATGTGGTGCTGATGTCCTTTATATAGACTACATATAGTATGCGAAAGAGGGTGATTTATTATGAAAGATAAACATATAGCTGTGTTAATGGGAGGTTTTTCTTCTGAACGGTCTATTAGTTTATCTTCAGGGGCGGCTTGTGCTGATGTTCTTGAGGAGCTGGGGTATCGCGTGAGCCGCGTGGACGTTGATGCTCATATTGCTTCTGTTCTTGAACAGTTGCAGCCCGATATTGCCTTCAATGCATTGCATGGTCCATTTGGTGAAGATGGTCGGATTCAGGGAATTCTTGAATATTTAAAAATTCCTTATACCCATTCTGGCGTGATGGCATCCGCTTTGGCTATGGATAAGGGACGTGCAAAAATTATTGTTGCAAGTGTTGGGGTTTGTGTTGCTCCTTCTCGTATTATGAACCGCTTTGCTGTTGGACAAACGCATCCCATGGAGCCTCCTTATGTCATTAAACCTGTGTGTGAAGGCTCAAGTTTTGGTGTTGTCATTGTTCAGGAAAATGAAGTTGCACCGCCGCATAATATTGGGGGAGCTGAGTGGGGATATGCCGATGAGGTGATGGTTGAAAAATATATTCCTGGTCGTGAATTGACTTGTGCTGTTTTGGGTAATGAAGTTCTTGATGTATGTGAAATTCTTCCCGATCAACACTTTCCATTCTACGATTATGACTCAAAATATAAAATGGGGGGGTCTATTCACATTTGTCCTGCACAACTTTCACTAAATATTTACCAAAGTGTGCAAAGAATGTCCTTAGCAGCCCATCAGGCGATAGGGTGTCGAGGTGTTAGCCGTTCTGATTTTCGTTTCGATGAGAAAACAGGAGAATTGGTTTGGCTTGAAATTAATACGCAACCCGGTATGACATCGACGTCTCTTCTTCCTGATATTGCAAAAGCGAGCGGCCGTACTTACGGTGATATTGTTCAATGGATGGTGGAGGACGCATCATGTATGCGTTGAATGTTAATAAAACAAATGTTCCGATGGAGGTGCTTTCAGTGCCGACTTTGCCACGTCTTTATCGTCGTTTTCTGCGGTTTATGTTTGAGTTTGTTTTTGTCAATATTCATATTCCACGTCATTTCGGATCTTTTGCTGTTGTCTGGTTTTTCTTTGTTACGGCTTTTTATGGACTTTCATCAAGTGGTCAGATGGCTGTGATTGTAAACTCGATCATATTGGATAGTGGTTTTGTGGTCGTCGATGTCGATATAAGCGGTAATAAGCGCTTAGCAAAGCAGGATATTTTTAAAATTTTACAACTTGATGTTGCACCCTCTATATTCACTTTTGATGTTGAAAGAGCCCGCTCTCTTTTGGAAAAACAGGCTTGGGTTCAATCGGCGAATGTTCAGAAGATTTATCCTAATAGAATGCGTATTTCCATCGTGGAGCGTGAACCTTATGCTATTTGGCAACATGATAGCGTAATGGATATTGTTGATCATACGGGGCGTGTCATTGTGCCCTTTAAAGGGGAGATTATTCGGGATTTGCCTCTTGTGGTTGGGCAGGGTGCGCAAAATGCAGCTAAAGGATTTATTGAAGCACTGTCAGTCTATCGGCAAGTGTATGATCGTGTTCGTGCTTTTGTGCGGGTGGGTGATCGGCGTTGGGATCTGGTTTTGGATAATGGAATGCGCGTTATGCTTCCTGAAAATGGTGCCCTTGAAAGGCTTTCTTCTCTTGTTTCGTCCGGTACAATGCAAGATCTTTTATCGCGCGATATCTTTAGTATTGATTTACGTCTTGCTGATCGAATTACTGTTTCTTTATCCGATGAAACGTTGGAGCGTTATAATGCTGATGTCGCAGAAGAAGAACGTATTTTAAAGGCGCGAAAGGCAGGAAACCCATGATGTTGCTCAGATCACATCATCGGGGGGGGCGTAAGACACGTTTTTTAACGGTTCTTGATGTCGGCTCAAGTAAGATTGTTTGTCTTATTGCTTGTTTGCGTCCTTTAAAGCATGCACACTATTTACATGGACGTACACATTCTATGGAAATTCTAGGCTTTGGAGTACAGCGTTCACGCGGTATTAAATCTGGTGTTATCATGGATATGTTTGCAGCAGAACAATCAATAAGATTGGCTGTTGATGCGGCAGAAAAAATGGCTGGTTTGGTGGTGGATTCAGTGATTGTGAATTTTTCCTCAAGTCGATTACAAAGTGCTTTGATTCATGGAAAGGTTCATTTGAATGGTCGTGAAGTCACCAAGCGTGATATGCGTATGGCCTTTTCAGATGTTTCGCGTAAAGCTTTTGATGCTGAACGTCATGTTATGCACTCAGTTCCAGTTTCTTATGTATTGGATGGAGATAAAGGAATTTCTGATCCTGTTGGAATGGCAGGCGAAATATTTGGTGTCGACGTGCATGTGGTAACAGCAGAAACAGCCTCTTTGCGTAATTTAGAAACTTGTATTAATCGTGCACATTTGAGTGTTGAAGCAATGGTTGCTACTCCCTTTGCAAGTGGCCTTGCTGTCTTGATGAATGATGAGGCGCATTTGGGGGCTGCATGTATTGATTTTGGTGGTGGAACAACAACATTTTCAGTGTTTTTTGAGGGGAAATTTGTCCATGCGGATGCTCTTGCTGTTGGGGGGCATCATGTCACTCTTGATGTTGCGCGTGGATTTTCTATGTCTCTAACAGAGGCCGAACGCTTAAAAGTTGTTTATGGTTCAGCACTTTTAACAAGTGCTGATGAGCGGCAAATGATTAATGTTGCGGAAATTGGGAATGAAAAACGTGAAACTCAATATCCTCGCGCGGTTCTTGGGCGCATCATTCGTGCGCGTGTTGAAGAAATTTTAGAAATGGTCCGTGATTGTTTAAATCGTTCTGGTTTTGGTCACATCATTGGTAAGCGTGTTATTTTGACTGGGGGAGCAAGCCAGTTAACAGGATTGCCGGAAATGGCACGTACTATATTAGGAAGAAATGTTCGTATCGGGCGGCCTTTAGGTATTTCGAGGCTTCCTTCTCTTGCAAAAGGGGCGGCGTTTACATCTGCTGTTGGGTTGTTAATTTATCCGCAATTGGTAGGGTTTGAAGAAAAAACAATGCAGGTGGCAGGAAATCATTTATCGATGGGCACGCGTGGGTATTTTCAGCGTGTTGGTCAGTGGTTGCGTGAGAGTTTTTAGTTAAGTCTAGTTGGATAAATTTCATCGCTTTGGCTTGCGGTGTCTTATGAGAAGGAAAAGAAAATGACGATTAATCTGCATCGGCCAGATATCGCGGAATTGAAGCCACGCATTACCGTTTTTGGTGTTGGAGGTGGTGGCGGGAATGCCGTGAATAATATGATTAATGCTGGTCTTCAGGGAGTTGACTTTGTTGTTGCAAATACGGATGCACAAGCTTTGGCTATGTCAAAGGCTGAACGTGTTATCCAGCTTGGTGCAGCTGTGACAGAAGGTTTGGGTGCTGGGGCTTTACCAGAAGTTGGACAAGCGGCGGCAGAGGAATGTATTGATGAAATTATCGATCATCTTGCAGACTCTCATATGGTTTTTATTACTGCTGGTATGGGCGGAGGAACTGGAACAGGGGCTGCTCCCGTTGTTGCTCGCGCAGCGCGTGAAAAGGGTATTTTGACCGTTGGTGTTGTGACAAAGCCATTTCAGTTTGAAGGGGCTCGTCGTATGAAAACGGCAGAGACTGGTATTGAAGAATTACAAAAGTCTGTCGATACATTGATTGTTATTCCCAATCAAAATCTTTTCCGTATTGCAAATGATAAGACAACATTTGCTGATGCTTTTGCTATGGCTGACCAAGTGCTTTATTCTGGTGTTGCTTCTATTACGGATTTGATGATTAAAGAGGGCTTGATTAACCTCGATTTTGCTGATGTTCGTTCTGTTATGCACGAAATGGGTCGAGCCATGATGGGTACGGGTGAAGCATCTGGTGAAGGGCGTGCTTTGGCGGCTGCTGAAGCTGCTATTGCCAACCCATTGTTGGATGATACCTCTATGCGTGGAGCACGTGGTTTATTGATTTCTATTACGGGGGGGCGTGATATGACTCTCTTTGAAGTTGATGAAGCTGCTAATCGTATTCGTGAAGAAGTGGATGCTGATGCGAATGTGATCTTTGGGGCTATTGATGATGAGTCATTGGAAGGTGTTATTCGTGTATCCGTGGTTGCCACCGGTATTGATCGTGAGGTTAATGATGTGGTTCAGTCTTCGCAGCCTCAGCTTCAAAGGCCGACTTCTTCAATACGCAAGAGTGATCCTGGAACGCCAAACAGTTCTTTTCATGTTCAGTCATCGCCCTTGCGTTCTGAATCAATGGTGGAAGTCATCGAATCACTTGAAATAGAAAAGAGAAAGCCAGCAGGAGAACAGTTTCGTCCCAAAAGTCAAATTTTTGCACAGCCTGTAGAAGCAATGACGACACGAAGTGCGACAAAAACTGTTGCTTATGGTTCAAATACTATACAGGATCAGATATCAAATGGTCCACGGATGCAAGTAAGCCGTGGTTCTCAACAAGCTACTATGACGGCTCCTGTGAGTATGGAGGCAACAGCGCATGTTCTTGATGAGATGACAGGAATCGTGAAGCAAAAAGAAAAGCCAGTGCAACCAAAACAAATGCAACAGATGCAAGCACGCGCTCCAATGCGTATGCCTGAGTTAAAGGATTTTCCTCCTGTTGCTCATGCACAAAGTCAAAGAACATCTGTGACTGATCAAAATCCTCGTAATCTTTGGCAGCGTTTGAAACAGAGTTTGACACATCGTGAGGAAGCAGAGCCAGAAGCAAGGTTAGAACCTGCTGTGAGATCGTCACAGCAGCAAGAGTCTCACGTTTACAATAAAAATTCTCAGGCGCTTTCTCAAGATGCTTCTGTTTATGTTCCACGCCGTTCTGGTGAGTTGCATCCTCAGGTTCCACAAGATCAGCGTACTTTTATTAGTGAAGAAGATCAGTTAGAAATACCGGCGTTTTTACGTCGTCAGGCGAATTAATTGATAAAAAATGAGGGAAAGTAAGGAATTTTACGATTTTTTTTACGGTGAGTCAGAGATTATGAAGTAAAATACACTATTATTTTGAATAAAATACTTTGTTTTTAAAAACCGCTTATATTAAGCGGTTTTTTTATTATTTACTATGAATATTTTTTTAATGGTTTTATAAATTTTGTTAAAAGATGTAAAAGAAATGCAATAAAATAATATGATGAACTTGGTGCCAAAATATCAGTCTACTCTTAAAAAAGCGGTGACATTTAAGGGGATTGGCGTTCACAGTGGCTGTTTGTCAGTGGTAAAGGTCTGTCCAGCCGATGTTGGGTGTGGTATTCTTTTTAAGCGTTGTGGATTAGACGGAACAGAGAAAATATTTCAAGCCCATGCATCACAAATGGGAGAAACTGAGTTATCAACCATGCTTGGAGATGGAGAGGTAAGGGTTGAAACAATTGAACATTTGATGGCAGCCATTGCTGCTTATAATTTGGATAATCTTGTCATTGAAGTGTCGCATAATGAGATCCCTATTTTAGATGGTTCTGCATGGCAATATTGCCAAGCTTTTGAAGATGCCGGCATTGTCCAGCAAAATGCATACCGTTCTTATTTCATTATAAAAAAACCGTTGCGGGTTGAAGGAGCTCATGGTTTTGCAGAGCTTTTGCCATTTGATGGGCGTCGTTTTGATGTAACGATCTCTTTTCCTTCTTCTGCTATTGGTAAACAACATTTTAGTTTTGATCTTACTACACGAGGATTTCGAGATGATTTGTCCCGTGCACGTACTTTTGGTTTTCTCAAAGACGTGGAAAAGTTACGGGCTTTGGGAAAGGCGAGAGGCGCTTCTTTGGAAAATTCTCTTGTTATTAGCCTTAATGACAAAATTTTAAATTCCGATGGTCCTTATTGGGAAAATGAATGTGTTCGGCACAAGATGCTTGATGCGATTGGTGATACTGCTTTGCTCGGGAGCCCTTTTATCGGATTATTCCGTTCTTATTGTAGTGGACATAGAATTAATGCACAATTGGTGAAAGCTGTGTTGGCAGACGAATCATATTATGAAAAAAGCTCTTTAGAGAAAGAATAAAAGAAAATTGACAAGACTTTTTGGTCGTTTATTTGATTTTTAAGGGGATGATTGACCTAAACTGCTAAATTGGTTATGTGCATTTAAAAGTGATATGGTATAAAAACTTTTAACAAATTGTTTTTTCTACAAGGTGATATTCTCTGGAGGCCGGAAAAACTATGAAAAAATCTCATGTGTGCATTAGAAATATGGCATATAAAAAATCTAATATTGTGCGCAAGATATTGGGGGTGGTGCTTTTGGGAAGCACTTGTATGTTAGCGGGATGTCTCTTTAAAGAGAAAAATACCCTTGATCCATCTGCTTATGTTTTGAAAATAGATCCCCCCGATGTTCTCTATAACCAGGGGCTTGCTAGCCTTGAGAGTGGGCGGCTTGGGGATGCAGCGAAGAAGTTTTTGAAGATTGAAAAACAGTACGCTTATACAGATTGGGGCCGTAAATCTTTAGTCATGGGTGCTTTTACAAATTATCGACTCGGAAAGTATGATGATTCAATTAGTATGGCTCAACGCTATATTACTCTTTATCCAGGGTCTACTGACTCGGCTTATGCGTACTATATTATTGGTCTTTCTTCTTTCCGTCGGATTCCTGACGTTACGCGTGATCAACGTGATACAAAACGTGCTATTGCTGCGATGCAGCTCCTTATAGAGCGTTATCCGAATTCTGAATATGTCAAAGATGCTAAGGATAAAATACGTTTCGGGCGCGAACAGCTGGCTGGTAAAGAAATGCAGATTGGCCGTTATTATGAAGAGGGGCGGCGTTATCTTGCTGCAAGTAGACGGTTTCGTACCGTTGTTGAAGAGTATTCTGATACAAATCAAATTGAAGAAGCGCTTTTCCGTTTAACGGAAGTTAATCTTGCTCTTGGTTTAACGGCGGAAGCACAGACGGCAGCAGCTATTTTAGGACGTAATTATCCCAAAAGTGAATGGTATAAATTTTCTTATAATCTCTTACAGAAGAATAAAATATCGCCACATGAGCATAAATCTTCTTGGATCTCAAATGCTTTAGGTAGTGATAAGAAGAGAGCACGTTGATTCTCTATGCTGGTACAGCTTTCGATTCATAATATTGTTTTGATCGAAACGCTCGATATTCATTTTACGGCGGGATTGACGGTTTTAACTGGTGAAACAGGGGCGGGAAAGTCTATTCTCCTTGATGCTTTGTCCCTTGCTCTTGGAGGACGGGGGGATGCTTCGCTTGTGCGTCATGGTACTGAACGCGGGCAAGTTACAGCTGTTTTTGATGTCCCTATTTCACATCCTGCGCGTCAGCTTATTCGTGAGAATGGTCTTGATGAGGAAGGCGATATCATTTTACGGCGTGTGCAATCGAGTGATGGGCGGAGTCGTGTTTTTATCAATGATCAGGTGGCGAGTGTTGCATTGATGCGGAGTGTTGGCCGTCAGTTGGTTGAAATCCATGGACAGCATGATGATCGTGCGCTTGTTGATGTTGCTACACATCGCCAACTATTAGATGCTTTTGGCGGGCTTGAAGATGAAGTAGAAAATTTGCGCCAGTGTTATCGGGTATGGCATGAATGTGAAGAGCGTTTGCAAAAACAGCGTTTTAAAGTGGAAAATGCAACGCGTGAGATGGACTATCTTCGTGCGTGTGTGCAAGAACTTGAAAAGCTTGATTTTCAAGTTGGTGAAGAGGAGGCTCTTTCTCTTCGCCGAGCTGATATGCTTAAATTAGAAAAAATAGCGACGGATATTAAAGAAGCGGATGATCTTTTAAGTGGTCAAAAATCGCCAATTCCGGTGCTTTCTAATTTGGTGAGGCGTTTGGAGCGGAAAACTCCTGAGGCAGAAGAACTCATTGCACCAGTCGTGAAGTCTATTGATGAGGCATTGTGTGCACTTGCGACAGCACAGGAAGGGATTGAGGCGGCAATGCGGGCATTGGATTTTGAACCTGATGAATTGGAACGGATAGAAGAACGTCTTTTTACTCTTCGGGGGTTTGCTCGTAAATATCAAGTCTCTGCGGATGAATTGGTTCAGTTGCGCGATAAAATGGATGCTGAACTTACTGATTTTGAGGAGGCTCAGAACACGTTAACACGTTTTGAAGATGAGGCAAGGGAGGCACAGAAAAATTATGATACATTGGCAGAAGTCTTAACGATAAAGCGTCGAGAAACAGCAAAGCATTTATCTGAAAGTGTTATGGCTGAGTTGCCGGCATTAAAATTAGAAAAGGCAGAATTTATTGTTGAAATGCAGACTGATGTTGAAAGGCGAAGTGCAGAGGGGTGTGATCGTATTGAATATTGGGTGCGGACCAATCCTGGAACACGGGCTGGACCTATGCTGAGTGTTGCTTCTGGTGGTGAATTGTCTCGTTTTTTATTGGCATTAAAGGTTGTGTTATCTGATCGAGGATCTGCTCCCACACTGATTTTTGATGAAATTGATACAGGCGTTGGGGGCGCTGTTGCGGCGGCTATTGGACAACGGTTGCAACGTTTGTCAGAACATGTTCAGGTTTTTGCAATTACGCATGCACCGCAGGTTGCATCGAAAGCGCATAGTCATTTTCTTATTTCAAAGATTGAAAGTGATGATAAAGGACGCTTTGTTACGGCTATTCATAAAATGGAAGAGCATGAACGTGCAGAAGAAATTGCTCGTATGTTGGCAGGAGAACAGATTACTGAGGAGGCACGGGCTGCTGCTCAAAAGCTTCTTGCCTCGTCATCATTGGAAAAAGACAAAAAGACTGACGAGCATGTGTTCATTTAAACTCACTTCATGATGAAAGAGTTGATATTTTTATGGCTATAGCCCATCATTTGGAATAGATTTTATGAACAAGGACGGAATTAAAAACCTCACTGCTCTTGAAGCAGAAAGTGAATTAGAGTGGCTAGCAAAAGAGATTGCACGTCATGATGTGCTTTATAATCGTGATGACCAGCCTGAAATTTCTGACGCAGAATATGATGCTCTTCGCCGGCGTAACGCAGAAATTGAAGCTCTCTTTCCAGAGCTTATTCGTGCCGATTCTCCTTCACATAAAATTGGAGCATCGGTTTCAGAAAAGTTTGAAAAATCTGTTCATGCACAGCCTATGCTTTCCCTTGATAATGCTTTTAGTGCTGCAGATGTTACTGAATTTGTTGAGCGTGTGCGTCGTTTTTTACTGCTTCCAGAAACACAAATATTGGAAATAACAGCGGAGCCAAAAATTGACGGTTTATCGTTGTCTTTGCGTTACGAAAAGGGGCGGCTTGTATGTGCGGCAACGCGGGGTGATGGGACTGTTGGTGAAAATGTGACGGCGAATGCTCGAACAATTGCTGATATTCCACAAGTTTTGCAAGGTGATGTTCCTGATATCATTGAGGTTCGCGGTGAAGTTTATATGGGGCGGGAAGATTTCCAAGCACTTAATATCAACCAACAAGAGAACGGAAAGTTAACCTTTGCTAATCCTCGAAATGCCGCTGCCGGTTCACTCCGTCAACTTGATTCACGGATAACTGCCAGCAGAAAGCTTCAATTTTTTGCTTATGCTTGTGGTGAAGTGAGTGAAATATTTGCACAAAGTCAAATGGAGATGATGAAAAAGCTAAAAGAATATGGCTTTATTATCAATCCATTAATAAAAGTTTTTAAGACAATAGAAGAAATTATTTCCTATTATCGTGATATCGAAGAACGCCGTCATTCTTTAAACTATGATATTGATGGTATTGTTTATAAGGTTAATGATTTGATGCTCCAAAAGCGCTTGGGGTTTGTTTCTCGTTCACCGCGTTGGGCAATAGCGCATAAATTTCCAGCAGAAAAAGCGATAGCGCTTTTGGAAGCTATTGACATTCAAGTCGGTCGTACGGGAGCTTTGACGCCTGTTGCACGTCTTACGCCTATTACTGTTGGTGGGGTGGTGGTGACCAATGCTAGTTTGCATAATGAGGATTATATTAAGGGAATTGGTCATAAAGGAGAACTCATTCGTGAAGGGCGCGATATTCGTATAGGGGATAGTGTGATTGTACAACGTGCTGGTGATGTCATTCCTCAAGTTATTGATGTTATCATTGAAAAGCGCTCCAAAAATGCTGCTGTTTTTATTTTTCCTCATCTCTGTCCTGCTTGTGGCAGCCATGCTGTTCGTGAAGTGGGAGAAGCAGTGCGTCGTTGTACGGGGGGGCTTATTTGTCCTGCACAGGCGATTGAGCGTATTCGTCATTTTGTTGCACGCAATGCTTTTGATATTGAGGGCTTAGGTAAAAAACAGGTAGAGTTTTTTTTTCATGCTCAAGATGAGGCGCTTTGTATTCATACACCAGCCGATATTTTTACTTTAGAACGGCGCCAAGAAAAGTCTCTGATACGTTTGGAAAGTATGGAAGGTTTTGGGACTGTTTCAGTTCGGAAATTGTATGATGCCATTAATGCTCGCCGCGAAATTCCTTTAAGCCGTTTTTTGTTTGCATTGGGAATTCGTCATGTTGGAGAGGTGAATGCACGTCGCCTTGCACGGGCTTATCAAACTTATACAGCTTTTGAAACTGCGGCGATGGAAGCACTTATGCCATGTGAGCAGGAAAATAATGAAGGCAATGAAGCTTGGCTGGAGCTTACCAATATCGAAGGAATTGGACCACAGGTGGGGAGCGCAATTGTTGATTTTTATAAGGAAGCACATAACCGTGAGGTTTTGTCTGTTTTGCTTGAAGAAGTAACCCCTCTTGATGAGGCGCCTATCATGATAGATTCTTCACCAATAGCGGAGAAGATTATTGTTTTTACAGGAACTTTAGCGCATATGTCACGCGATGAAGCAAAAGCATTGGCAGAACGATTAGGGGCAAAGACTTCAGGTTCACTTTCTAAAAAAACAGATATTCTTGTTGCAGGGCCTGGAGCGGGATCAAAATTGACTAAAGCACAAGAATTAGGTGTTGAGGTTATCGATGAAGAAACTTGGCTACAGCTGATTGAGGAACATAATGTTTAGGGAGATGACCCTCAAGCATGAAGAATACGCATGTCTTTATTTTTCTCATTAGATGCAATTTATTGGTATTGAAAGTTCATTTATAATTATTTTTTTATGCTGTAAAATCTTGTCTTATCAAGATAATAAGCTAATGAGGAGATGTTTTGAAGAGTTCCTCGTGTTCAGTGCACATTTTTGCTTGGAAAAAAGCAGGGATGTGCGTGTTAGAAAGCGTTAAAAAATATTTTTGTGCTTTTTACTTAAAGGGGCATTGTTGCTTCTTTCGCCCATTCCTTTTCTTCTTCATTAAGGTAGGGTGCATTCATCTGATAAACACGCGCATGGTAATCATTAAGCCATTGCTGCTCTTCTTGTGTCAAAAGCTCTGGGAGGATGAGCTTTCGATCAATGGGGCAATGGGTGAGTGTTTCAAATGAGAGCATTTCTATCTCTCCACCAGTAATTTTTTGTTCTGGTTTCACAATGAGTAAATTTTCAATACGAATACCAAAAGCACCTTCGCGATAATATCCAGGTTCATTAGAAACAATCATTCCAGGGATCAATTCTTGGCTCCCTCTACATGAAATATTTTGTGGTCCTTCATGAACAGAGAGATAAGAACCAACACCATGCCCCGTGCCATGGGCGTAATCAAAACCGGCTTTCCATAAGGCAATGCGTGCTAGAACATCAATATCTTGTCCGCGTGTTCCTTTTGGAAAGCAAGCGGTTGAAAGAGCAATCATGCCTTTAAGGACCAGAGTAAAACAGCGTTTTTCTTCTTCTCCAATATTCCCAATTGCTACTGTGCGTGTGACATCTGTGGTGCCATCACGGTATTGTCCACCTGAATCCACAAGATAAAGTTCTCCAGACTTGAGTTGTTTATTGGTTTCATTCGTTACACGGTAATGGATGATTGCGCCATTTGCGCCTGCTGCTGATATTGTATCAAAAGAGAGATCTTCAAGTTTTTTTCCCATATCTTTTGCTGTATTTATGCGAAATTCTTCTAATTTCTGAGCAGCAGAAATTTCACTTATTGTGCCTGATGTTTGTTTGTCTAACCAAGCAAAAAAACGGGTAAGAGCGACACCATCGCACAGATGTGCTCTCCGCGCCCCTTCTAGTTCTGTGTTATTTTTAATGGCACGGGGTAGAGCAGCAGGGTCGGTCAGTGTTATGAAAGATTTTTCATCTTCTTCAAGTACAATGCGTAACTTTTCGCATGTTAACTGTGGATCTAAGGCAAAAATCATGCCTTTTTGATTATAATCTTTGATCTTTACAATAAACTGTTCTGGTTCATATAATTTTGCATAACGTTCCAGATATTGTTTTTCTTCTATGCCAAGCTTTTTGCTGTCAATGAATAAGGCTGGTGTTTCTTCTACGGGTATTAGGGCAAAACAAAGAGAAAAAGGTGTATTGGAAACGTCATTGCCACGTATATTGAATATCCATGCAATAGAGGAGGGATCTGTAAAAATAAAAGCATCTGCACGGGCTTGTTGTACGTCTTTGCAAATTAAAGATAGCTTTTCATCACTCTCCCATCCTGCATATTGAAGAGGATGAAGTGATAAGGCAGATTGTGGTGATGGTGGTTGATCATGCCAAATAAGGTCAATGGGATTTTGTTGGACTGCTATAAGCTTTCCACCTGCTTTTATCTCTAAGGATTTTCTCAATGCATCTGTCGCGGCGACCGTGTGGAGCCATGGATCAAAACCAATAGAAAGTTGTTTTCCATTTCTTTTAAGCCATTGTGAGGGAGGACACTTTACGAGATCTTCATATTCAAAAATATGAGGATCAGTTTGTTGACGAACTTGGAGTTTATAGCGTCCATCTGTAAAAATAATGGCTTTATTCTTTAAAATGAGAGCGATCCCTGCTGAGCCAGTAAAACCAGTAAGCCAACTTAGGCGTTGAGCATGGGGGGGGACATATTCTCCTTGATGTTCATCACTTCGTGGAACAAGAAAACCATCAAGTCCAAGCCGATCGAGTTCTTTACGAAGAGAGGTAATACGTCCCAGGGCATGGGTGGGGTTTGTTGTTGCTTCAAAAGATTGATACATAACCACGTCCTTTTTATTTAAGATGTATCGTAACCCATTCTTGACGGTGGTATGTTTCAATGTGTTTCAGCCCCTGTTTTACATAAGCTTCCAAGACAAGATCATGTTGTTCTTCAAGAATTCCAGAGAGTATAAGTGATCCACCTTTTTGAAGGACTTGAACCATTTCTGCTGCAAGTTCAATAAGCGGATTGGCAAGGATATTGGCAATGATGAGATCAAAGGGCGCACGTGATGCAATTTCATCATGGGTAAAACCTGTTGCTGTAATTGCCGTAATATATTTTTCTACACCATTGAGTGCGATATTGTGTTGTGCAACGTTGATAGCGATTGGATCAATATCAGTTGCAAGTATAGTAATAGGTTTGAGCTTTGCTATGGCAATGGCTAAGATTCCACTGCCTGTTCCAAGATCAAGGGCATTTTGTGGATTTTCGTGTTTTATGGCTTTGGCAATCATTTCCAAACAACCGGCTGTTGTTCCATGATGTCCAGTGCCAAAAGCTTGATTCGCGTCAATTTCAATAGGAAAAACACCTTGTGGGATGTCATTACGGTTGTGACTTCCATGAAGGAAAAAAGGACCGGCATGTACTGGTTTTAGTCCTTCTAGACTTTTTTGTACCCAATCAATATTAGGCAAAACTTCATGGTTAATTTTATGAGGATCTATAGAAAGGATCTGTGCAAAACGTTTCGAAATACGCTCTTGATTATCTTGATCGATATACAGAGAAAGCTCATATACAGCATTTTTTTCGTCTATCTCTACAAGAGCCAAAGGATACCCTTCTTCTTCAAAAGCTGTTTCTATAAGCGTATAAAATCGTTCTGCTTCACTTTTAGGAGCAGTATAATACAGACGAATTTGCTGTGACATCTTGTTCTTTCTTTATAATCAGCTTTTTATTTAGTTTGAGACAAGTTTTTTGAGTCGTTCAATGGCGATTTCGTCTTTTAATTCATTATCGTCTTCTTTGGGTTCATAACGGATAACACCTGCTAACTTCCCACCTTTTTTGAGTAAAAAAATTGCTGCCGTATGGTCGTAAGTATAGTTTCCATCTGTCCCAGGCATTTTTTCAGCAACGATGTTGAAAGAATTGACCATTTTATGAACTTTTTCAGGATCTCCACTAATGCCAACAATTTTATTGGAAAAATTACTGAGATATTCATGAAGTATTTCCGGTGTGTCTCGTTCAGGATCAACAGTCACGAACCATTTTCCTAATTTATCACTCTCAGTTCCAAGGGCTGTAAGCCATCGATCAAGATTCATCAATGTCGTAGGACAGATTTCAGGGCACATCGTAAAACCGAAGAAAATAATTGAAGGCTTACTGCGAACATCAGCTTGGGTAACAGTTTGTCCATTTGAATCGGTGAGAGTGAAGTCATCACCTAAAGGCTTATTTATCAATGTATCATAAATAAAAATCCCCCCAAGAAATATAACTGTTAGGCTGAAGATGCGGATTACATTTTTCATCGCTTTTCTCTCTTAAAAGTGCCAAAAAATTCTAGCATTGGCTGATTTCTTTTGCAATGTTTGTTTCACGGTTGATTTTATGGGTTTGGTTGGTATGTCTTTCCATATTTCTTGATGAAACAATTGATGGAAGGCAATATGAATATTGAGAATGATCTTCGATTCCATGAAAGTAAACCGCGTATTCATACGACGGCACGGCTGCATGGTTGTAAATTAGGGCGCTATGTGGAAATTAATGAGCGGGTGATTTTCGGGATGTAACCGTTGGGGATTTTTCTTATTTAGAACGTAACAGTGAGGCTATTTATAGCGATATTGGGCGTTTTTGTTCTATTGCATCTCATGTACGGATGAATGCATTGGAGCATCCCATGGAGCGCATTTCAACGCATAAAATAACCTATCGTCCAAACGAATATTTTCGTTATAGAGCACTCGATCGTTCTTTTCGTGAAAGGCGTTGTGCAAAACGCGTTATCATTGGGCATGATGTGTGGATTGGGCACGGAGCGGTTATTATGCCTGGGATAACAGTGGGACATGGGGCAGTTATTGGAGCTAATGCTGTTATAACAAAAAATGTGATGCCTTATACGATTGTTGTTGGAGTTCCGGCTAAACGCTTGCGGATGCGTTTTTCCACTCATCTGATAGAAGATCTTTTAGATATGGCTTGGTGGGATTGGCCGCTTGATAAAATTCACAACGCATTGCCTGATATGCAAAATTTACCCATTGAAGCTTTTGTTCGCAAATGGAAAGGACATTCAGAATAAAATAAAGTGGTCTTTTGAAAAAACTGATTGTGGTTTTTTTCGTTAAGCTTTGTCTACAAAATTATCCAGTACACGCTTTTCTCCAGCTTTTTCAAACATTATTGTCAATTTATGATCATCTATTGCAGTGATATGACCATAACCGAACTTTATATGAAAAATTCGATCATTGATTGCAAAATTTGATGGTGCGTCAGAGACTGATTGAGCGATAACTTTGCCTTCAATATTTTTGTTTTTTTGTGCACGTTTTTGTCTTGGTGTTGCATAGTCATTATAAAAGGAGTCTTGATGTTGAAAGGAGTATTTTCCATAACCACCATAAGATGTGTCCATGGCTACGGCTTCTACATGTTCTGCTGGTAATTCATCTAGAAAACGGGAAGGAAGAGCAGGTTGCCAAAGTCCGTGAACTCTGCGGTTGGATACAAACCATATATGCAGATATTTTTTTGCTCTTGTAAGCCCCACATAAGCAAGACGCCGTTCTTCTTCTAACCCTGAACGTCCACCTTCATCTAATGAGCGCTGATGGGGAAAGAGTCCTTCTTCCCAACCTGGAAGAAAAACTGTTTCAAATTCAAGCCCTTTAGCGGAATGAAGTGTCATGATGTTGACGGCATCCATGTTTTCATTATTTTCCGTTTCCATAACCAGTGCAACATGTTCTAAAAAGCTTTGAAGATTTTCAAATTGTTCCATGGAACGGATCATTTCTTTAAGGTTCTCTAGTCGTGTGGGCGCTTCTGGTGAGCGATCTTCTAACCACATGGTTGTATAACCAGAATCATCAAGAATGATCTCGGCAAGCTCTCTGTGAGGAGTGCATTGCAGCATATTTTGCCAGCGGCGGAAGTTTTCAATGAGGCTTCGTAAAGCACTGCGTGCTTTAGGTTTTAACTCGTCTGTTTCAATGATATCAGCGGCAGCGGAAAAAAGAGAAACAGCACGTGCGCGCGCACTCTCATAAAGAATGCGCAGGGTTGCATCGCCTATGCCGCGTTTAGGTGTATTAATAATACGCTCAAAAGCTAAATCATCAGCAGGGTGGACAACAACGCGTAAATAAGCCATGGCATCACGTATTTCCATTCGCTCATAAAAACGAGGACCACCAATGACGCGATAGTTAAGGCCAAGCGTTACAAAGCGATCTTCAAATTCACGCATTTGAAATGATGCACGTACCAATATAGCCATATGATTTAATGCATGACCGCTTTGTTGGGCGCGCTCGATTTCTTCTCCGATTGCTCGCGCTTCTTCTGTCGAATCCCATGCTGAATGAATTTTTACTTTTTCTTCCTCACTCTTTATTTGAGCAGAAAAAAGGACTTTGCCCAGTCTTTCTTCATTATGAGCAATCAGATGGGAGGCGGCTTTAAGAATATGGGATGTTGAGCGATAATTGCGTTCTAGACGAATAATTTTGGCAGAAGGAAAATCTTTTTCAAATCGTAATATGTTCTCGACTTTTGCACCACGCCATCCATAAATGGATTGATCATCATCGCCAACACAACAAAGATTAACATTTTGACCTTGAGGATGTTGTGCCAAAAGGCGAAGCCAAAGATATTGTGCTGTATTTGTATCTTGATATTCATCGACAAGAATATAGCGAAATTGAGAATGATATTCGCGAAGAATATCTGGATTGTGTTGGAAGATAGAGATAGAATGAAGCAGAAGATCGCCAAAATCACAAGCATTAAGATCTTTTAATCGATTTTGATAACTGC
Source organism: Bartonella sp. AU16XJBT (assembly GCF_028618665.1). GTDB lineage: Bacteria > Pseudomonadota > Alphaproteobacteria > Rhizobiales > Rhizobiaceae > Bartonella. Next base: position 29,216 of record NZ_JAQITF010000003.1, on the reverse strand, counting down.
GATAAAGTTCGCGTCCCATACCGTTGCCAAAGGAATGCGCATCACTTTTTGAGATATGTTCTGGTGAAAGCCCTTGATTTTTCCAAGAATCAATCATCATGGCAAGATTTCGTGCAGGCCAACGCTTATCGTCTAAGCCTTCAGCTTGAATAAGCTGTTTTAAAAGTCGAAGAACATCATCGCTATCGAGAATTATAAAGTTTCTTTTTAAATCAACAAGCTCTGCATGGCGGCGTAAAATTTTAGCACCAGTGGAATGAAAAGTTCCAAGCCACGGCATCCCTTCAACAACTTCACCAATGAGTTCACCAATACGTATTTTCATTTCACGGGCTGCTTTGTTGGTGAAAGTGACAGCGAGTATTTGTTGAGGAGAGGAAAGCCCAGAGCGCAGAATATGAGAAATACGGGTTGTTAAAACGCGTGTTTTTCCAGTACCAGCACCTGCAAGAACTAAAAGAGGTCCCTCAGTATTTATAACAGCTTGTTGCTGTTCTGGATTGAGTTGTCCTAAATAGTCTGTGTTATATGATTTTTTTTCTCTTAGAACATGGGAAGAAATCCCAGAGTGTTTCTCATCATGGTCTGGGGGGGCATCTTCTTCAAAGAAAGGTATGTGATCGGAAAAATTATTCATTATACCTTTTTTGTAATCTTTTTTTCATTAAAGTGCTAGGTTTAAAAAACTTTTCTTTTAAAAGCTACAATAGTCTTCATTGAACGAGAGATGTTAAAACAAAAGCAAGTATTAAAGACGTTTTGTCAGAATACTTTGAAGGGCGTAAATGCGTAACGAGGCCGAAAGATTGACTTGTTGAGGTCTTTGGCTATCAATATCAGTGATAATAAAGGCTAAAGATTGTCCTTTTTTGCGGGCTATATCTTTGAGAATATCTAAAAATGGCGGTTCTAAAGAGACACTTGTTGCGTGTCCATCAACGCGAACAGATATCTTTTGTGGCGTGACTTTTGACCAATCGATAGAATTACGTTCGTTCATTTCCCCGCCTCTTTATTCGTCGTTTCGTAAACGATTTTGATCAAGAAATTTTTGCATTTTGAAAGATTTTTGTTGCTCGAAAAGTTTTTCAGTTTTTGTTCGTCCAAAACGATAGCGATTCTCCTCAGCATGAAGCGCTTTTTCTGCACGCTTTTTTTGTTTTCGAAATTGGCGAAGATTTATCGGTTCAGTCATGAGAAAATTTATTTTTTCCGAAAAGAATCTAAAGAGACAACATCAGCACTTTGTTTTGTATCGTTATTTGAAGGTTCTTTATTGGTACTGAGATTTTGTTCTTTTGTGAGTGTATTTTCTTTTTTTTGTTTGTTTGATAGGGACATGGGCGCAGAAGGGGTATTTTCTGAATTTTCACTTTCTCCAGAGGGAAGTTTTGAGGGCAGATCAAATGCTGCTTCAAATGCTGCTACAGGGTCATAAAAGACTTGAATGGAAGTAAAAGGAATCACTAGTTTTTCGGTAATTTCTCTGAAAGAGAGGGTTACTTCGAAGGCTGTTTCTGAAACACTGAGATCTCTAAACTGATGTTGCAAGACGATTGTCATTTGCTCAGGATAGCGATTTTTTAGCCGAGGAGAAATTTTAACGCCTGGGGCATTTGTAAAAAAAGTTATAAAAAAATGATGATTTCCCGGAAGTCCTGCTTTAGCAACTTCCGATAAAACTTTACGGATAACTCCACGAAGCGCATCCTGAACGAGAATATCGTAACGGATTTGATCTTTAACCATCGAAGTTTATTCCTTTTATTTCACGTAGCAGAATGATCGTATTGATATTGTGTAAGAGAATGTATTTAAAAATGAGCAGTATTTTGTCTACGAGGCACCTCTTTGAATCGAAAAAACACGAAAAATAATGTCTGATAATGTCTCAAAGATCAATCAATAACATTTTAAAAAGTGAAGGCTTCTGTTGCCAGGTGCCTTCCAACCCCGCTTAAACCTGCGACGGTTTAAGAGTCAATTTGAAGCATTCACACTACCTTAAGCAGCGAGACGTGCTTCCGCATAGTTGTCATTTGCAACTACTCATTTAGCCCGATAACGGTGGTACAATGCCGAGTAAAAGAGCGATATTTACACCCTTGTCGATCCTATTTCGCCCCCACCAAAATATAATTTTTGTTGCTTATATTTTGGTGGAGGCGCCGGGTACCGCCCCCGGGTCCAATAGGTTTATTTCACCGTCCATTTATTACCATAGCTGGAAAGCCAGCTCTCTAAATATAGATGAAGAACAGTCTTAGGAAAAGGGGGGGTTGTTAATATTTTTAATCCTCTAATTATTTATGAAGCTATATGAGGCGGCTGTAAAGTATAGCCGCTCATTTTTGGAGAGGAGATGATGTAAAATGACAAATAATCTAGCAGATATTAAAGTATATGATTCAAACCCCGATGCAGCAGCCGTTGAACGACTTGAGCATCGTTTAGCTTTGGTGATGAAAAAGCAGGATGCAGCACTTGTTGCGACATCAGATCCAAAAGAGTTAGAACGTGTTGAAAAATGGGTTCAAGATGTTTTAGAAGCTGATGAGCAGAGTGCTAAAATGGCGGTTTCAAAAGTTGCAGAGATGATGGCTGGAGAGCGTCGAAAAAGTCGTATAACTTTTTATTATTTAGTTGCTAAGCAACTCAATGCACTTCATAAAATTTAAACAATATTAAATTTGTGATAATGATAAAAAAGCCCAATTTCTTGGGCTTTTTTGTTTATAGAGGGCGTTAATGTTTTTCATCGTCTTGGAGGTAGCCTCCTTTACGCATACTCGGGACAAAGAGAAGCGCAATGAAAGTCATGATCATCACGACGGTTATATAAAAATAAAACAGTGATTCATGACCATACTTTTTTAATCCAAGCGCAACGTATTCAGCAGAACCCCCAAATAAGGCGTTACCAATGGCATGAGAGATGCTAACGCCTAATGCACGTATGGAAGAGGGAAACATGGCTGATTTTACGACACCAGAGATGGATGTATACATGCTCATAATGAAGAGCAAGCCAATAATAACGCATACAGCAATCCATATACTATGGGTATTCCCGATTATCCAGAGTCCAGGAAAGGTAAAGATGGCAGAGAGTATACTCCAAATGATGAGTAAAGTTTTTGTTCCAATTTTATCGGCGATGATACCCGCTATGGGTTGGAAGAGGATGAAGATAAATAGTACAGCCGTCATAATCGTTGTGGCGGTATGTTTATCAAAGCCGGTGGTTGTGATCAAATATTTCTGCATATAAGTCGTAAAGGTGTAAAATGTGAGTGATCCTCCTGATGCAAAGCAGGCAATTACGACAACGGCTTTTGTATGTTTGGTGAGAAGTTCCTTAAGACTACCAGAGTGTTTGTGAGAGCGGCTTTCTTTCGTGGTCGTTTCGTGGAGCGAACGACGTAGATAAATCGCAATGAGTGCTCCACATCCACCAATCACAAAAGGAATACGCCATCCCCATGCTTTTAACTGATCTTCAGAGAGATAAGAGGCTAGAATAAATATAATAAAGCTGGCAAGAAGCTGACCTGTAATAAGGGTGGCTGATTGGAAAGAAGCAAAAAGCCCGCGATGCTTTTTGAGGGCAACTTCACTCATGTAAGTGGCTGCTGTACCATATTCTCCCCCCGCTGAAAGTCCTTGCATCATCCGAGCTAAAAGGAGAAGGATTGCTGATGTTATTCCCAATGTTTCATAGGTGGGAAGTATGGCAATGAAAAAAGAGCCACCACACATCATAAAAATGGATACAAGCATTGAGCGTTTACGTCCATAACGATCGGCGACAAATCCTAAAAACCAAGCTCCAATAGGGCGCATAAGAAAGCCAATAAAAAAGACACCGGCAGTTTTCAACAATGGCGTAATCGTATCACCATCTGAAGGAAAAAATTGTGATGCAAAATAAATCGATGCAAATGAGTAAACGTAAAAATCATACCATTCTACGAGATTTCCGGATGCGCTTGCTATAATAGCAAAAACGCGTTTTCTTGCATCCTGTGATGCTGAAGTTGTTCCATTTTCCATTAATTGTTCCCCTTTTGGATTTATATCCATATTTTCTAGACTTAATTTTTTACGATTTCCAGAAAAATTCAATTGTATAATGGTTATTTTTTATGAAAAATATTTAAAATAATATTTTGTAAATTTTATCTATTTATTATATAGTATAAAGAGTTTTATTAATGTTGTAAATCATATTTAACAATGTATAAAATAAATATTAAAGTTATTTTAAGAAGAGTTAATGAAATTTTATTGTATTAATAATCCGACTTTATTATTATAAATTATCACTTATAAATTATTTATAAAAATAAATTCAATTTTTAATTTAAATAATTCATAAATATGCGATTTTATTAATTTATTAAAATAATTTTTACCCATAGACTAATTCTTCTTATGCGTTGCAAGAGGTATCGTTGTGAGGGTGGGAAAAAGGGTAGAAATGAGAAAATCTTGCGGTATTTAGGTTTTTTATTTGATATACAAAACGATAAACAACAATTATAACTCAATATGTTATGAAAATGATTACCTGAAGATCATAGAAAGTGTTCGATAACTTTTCCTTATTGAGAGTAAGATAATGAAATAGATTTTATAATATAAAAAATTAAGTTTTTGGGTAAATAATTATAAAAAAGCCCAATTTCTTGGGCTTTTTGATCCAGTAAATAAGTTTAATGAAGTTTGTCTTTATCGAGATATCCCCCTTTATCGATATCGGGCATCATGAGAATGGAGATGAGGGCAATGATCATCATTCCAACGATGTAAAAAAAGAAAACAGATTCGTATCCCATATTTTTTAATCCAAGCGCTACATATTCAGCAGAACCGCCAAAGAGTGCATTCCCGATGGCAAAAGCAAATCCAACACCAATTGCTCGGATTGAAGCGGGAAACAATTCTGCTTTTATGATACCGGCGATGGACGTATAAAAACTCATAATACAGAGTATGCCAATAATGATGAAGAGTGCTGTCCATGCGTTATGGGTATTTCCAATCATTTTAAGGACAGGAATGGTGCAGATAATGGATAAGACACTCCAACTGATGAGTGAAAATCGTGCTCCAACTTTGTCGGCGAAGGCACCTAAAAGGGGTTGAAATAACACAAAAATAAAGAGTGCGGCAGTCATTATCGTTGTTGCGGTTTGTTTATCAAAACCAGTGGTTGTGATCAGATATTTTTGCATGTAAGTGGTATATGTATAAAATGTGAGTGATCCGCCAGCTGTAAAGCCAACAACCAAAAAGAACGCTTTTTTATGATTGCGGAAAAGTTCTTTAAGACTACCAGCGTGTTGTTCAGAGCGACTTTTGATGGTTGTTGTTTCATGAAGCAAGCTGCGTAGATAGATTGAAACAATTGCTCCAAAGCCACCAATGGCAAAAGGAATACGCCATCCCCACGCTTTTAACTGATCTTCGTTAAGGTAAATGGCTAAAATAAATATTATAAAACTCGCGAGAAGTTGACCTGAGATCGTTGTTGCATATTGGAAAGAAGCAAAAAGCCCACGACGATTTTTGGGCGCAACTTCGCTCATATAAGTGGCTGCCGTACCATATTCACCGCCAACAGAAAGTCCTTGAAACATACGGACTAAAAGGAGAAGAAATGCTGCTGTTATTCCTAAGGTTTTATAGGTGGGAAGTATAGCAATGAGAAAAGAACCTCCACACATCATAAAAACAGAAATAAGCATTGAGCGTTTACGTCCATAGCGGTCAGCAATGAAGCCAAAGAGCCATGCTCCAATAGGACGCATAAGAAAGCCAATAAAAAAGATTCCTGCAGTTTTTAACAGTTGTGTAACAATATCTTCATCTTCAGGAAAAAATTGTGATGCAAAATAAACCGATGCAAAAGAGTAAGCATAAAAGTCATACCATTCTACCAGATTTCCTGATGCACTGGATATGATAGCAAAAATACGTTTTCTTGTATCATATGGATCTAAAGTTGTTTGGTTATTCATGAAGTATTCCCCTTTTAGATTGATAACTTTTCTGCGCGTTAAAGTTGTTGACGATGTATATCATAAAAACGCCATTGTATCATGATAATTTCTGAGAAAAATACTTTAAGATCGTTTGTTATACTTTTAGTGTTTTTAAGGGATTTTATTTGGAATTTAAATAGAATAAATAATATTTATATTAATATAGATTATGTTTATATATCTTTGATGTTATCAATAAATAAAGAAAGTAAATTTGAATTGTGGTAGGAAGTATGAATTAATTTTTACTGTTGGTAATCAATAAATAGTCTTTTATTTCATGATTATATCCTTTTGTAGAGGCTAAAAATTTGAGATAGTAAAAGAATGAGCTTACCCACTTAGCGTTCAGTGGTTTCACTGTAAGATTTTTCTAGAGCGATCAATGTTGTTTTGGGCTTATGGTGTATTGATTAAATCATGCGCTTTTGGCGATCTTTTAGGGAAATATTGTTTTTTGTTTCATCGTGAATTATTTGCATATGAGAGTGTTTGTGAGGATATGATACTCTTAGTTTATAGGCTTGATGTTGTGTCGTAAAATGGCGTTATTGGCGATTACATGCGAGGTTGGTGTGTGCGTAAAATCTTTTTATGAACTATCTTAAGTATCAAGGGAGAACGCAATATTAAGGGCTAGAGAATAGTATAGAGCTAACAAATAGTATAAATGATGGTGGCTTTCACTTTTATTAAGTGTAAAGATGGTGGTGTATAATGTTAAATGTTACGCAGCTCTTAAAACTTAAGACGGTTCATAAGAGGTATTTTTAGTTCTTTCTTGTACAGCTTTATCCGCATGGCTTTTCCCCCACTTGTAATGTGCAAGCAAGTGGTTTTGATTGATTCAACATAAAACAAACTTGAAATGAGAGAATCCTACGCTGTGCGGGGTTTTAATTCAAGTTGAATGACACTAGATATATCATTATAAATCAATATCTTGTTCAATATTTACACTTTGCGGGGGCTTTCCCTTTATGCTATTCCCAGACGCCATTGTGAAATGGACTTGGGTATATTTGAGAAATGTTTCTTAAAAAAGTGCCGGAATTCATAACATAATGGTATTTTCTATTTTTCATGGGGCTTTGTTTCGCATATGGGGTCCATTAAAGAGCGTATTAAACAATAGCATGAGACAATGTATCATTTATTATTGATAAAATTTCTTGAAAGATGATCGTTTGGCTTCGGTTTTGATGAGGAATAGAAGTATTAAAATAAATCAAACGTTTCTTATCTTCAGTGAACTAAATTCAGCTAAAGAAGCATCTCTTTGATAACAATGCAGAGCCGTTTGATAACAATGCGGAGCCGTTTGTTTTTATAAGCTACCTATGCGGGAGGAGAGAAAATTTCTTCTTTAGAGTGTTTGAAGGGATAAAAATAAAAAAGTGTAAGCTTTAAATTTCCGTAGCACAAATATAAAAAAGCCCAGAATCCTGGGCTTTTTTGTTAATATCAAAAGTTAATGAATATCGTCTCCTTGTAAATATCCCTTTTTGCGAGCATCTGGCATTAAGAAAATTGCGATGAAGGCAATGATCATCATGCCGACTATATAAAAATGGAAGTATGATTCATATCCATGCTTTTTAAATTCTAGTGCTACAGCTTCAGCAGAACCACCGAAGATCGCATTAGCAATAGCATAAGAGAGTCCAACGCCCATAGCGCGTACTGAAGCAGGAAACATCTCTGCTTTTACGATACCAGAGACGGATGTATAAAAACTCAAAATACACAGCATTCCTATAACGATTAAAAGTGCAATCCACGTGTCATGGGTGCTCCCTATGAATCTAAGCCCTGGAACGATAAAAATGATGGAAAGAGTACTCCAAATAAGCAGTGAAGTTTTTGTACCAATTTTGTCCGCTAGAGAACCAAAAAGGGGTTGGAGTAACATAAAAACGAACAGTGCAGCCGTCATTATTGTATTCGCAGTGTGTTTATCAAATTCGCTCGTTGTGATCAGATATTTTTGCATATAGGTTGTGCTGGTATAAAATATGAGCGATCCACCAGCTGTAAAACCAATAACTAAAAGGAACGCTTTTCCGTGATTGCGTAGAAGCTCTTTAAGACTGCCCGTATGTTTTTGAGAACGGCTTTCTTTTGTGGTTGTTTCATGAAGAGAACGACGCAGATAAATTGCTACAATTGCGCCACAGCCACCAATCACAAAAGGAATACGCCAGCCCCATGCCTTTAACTGATCTTCTGTGAGATAGAGGGCGAGAATAAACATAACCAGACTTGCAAGAAGCTGACCGCCAATGAGTGTGGCATATTGAAAGGAGCTAAAGAAACCACGACGTTTTTTAAGAGCAACTTCGCTCATATAAGTTGCTGTTGTGCCATATTCTCCGCCAACGGACAATCCTTGGATCATACGAAGTAAAACAAGTAAAACGGCTGCTGTTGTTCCAATTGTTTCATAGGTAGGAAGGAGGGCAATAAGGAATGAGCCGCCACACATCATAAAAACAGAAATAAGTAAAGAGCGTTTACGACCATAACGATCGGCAATAAAACCAAAGAGCCAACCACCGATTGGGCGCATAAGAAAGCCGATAAAAAAGACAATGGAAGATTTTAAAAGTTCGGTAACAACATCACCATCAGAAGGAAAAAACTGTGAGGCAAAATAAATAGATGTAAAAGAATAAACATAAAAATCATACCATTCCACCAGATTACCTGATGCGCTCGATATGATTGAAAGAACACGTTTTCTTGTGTCATGTAATGCTAAAGATTCTTGTTTTTCCATAGTCGATCCCTTCATTTTACGTTCATCCATCTTTATTCATTATCCCTCTATGTTATTTTCTTAGAAGCTGTCTATAGTATTTTATTTTTTACATCAAAATTTTAGTCAGATCATGATAATTTCTTGTGTAAGATGTTTTCGGAAAAAGATTTAAATTAAGTTTGTACGGATTTTACAGTTTTTATTTTCTATAATGAAAAGAATCGGACATAATAGTCCTATGAAATCATATCTTGCTCTTTTATCTCATGTTTTAAATCAGGGTATTGATCGGACAGATCGAACGGGTGTTGGAACACGATCTATTTTTGGGTATCAGATGCGCTTTGATTTACAAGCGGGGTTTCCGTTGTTAACAACAAAGAAATTACACTTACGTTCAATTATTTATGAGCTTTTGTGGTTTCTTAAAGGCGATACAAATATTGCATGGTTGAAAGAGCATGGTGTATCTATTTGGGACGAATGGGCTGATAAACAAGGAAATCTTGGTCCGGTGTATGGGTATCAGTGGCGTTCTTGGCCAGCGCCGGATGGACGCCATATTGATCAAATTGACAATCTTTTAACGATGATTAAGGAAAAGCCAGATTCTCGTCGCTTGATTGTATCAGCTTGGAACCCTGCATTAATAGAAGAAATGGCTTTGCCTCCGTGCCATTGTCTTTTTCAATTTTACATTGCTGAGGGTAAATTATCCTGTCAGCTTTACCAGCGCTCGGCAGATATTTTTTTAGGAGTTCCGTTTAATATTGCGTCCTATGCATTATTAACGATGATGATCGCGCAAGTCAGTGGCCTTAAAGTTGGTGATTTTATTCATACGCTGGGGGACGCTCATCTTTATGCTAATCATTTTGAACAGGCAAAATATCAATTGTCTCGTATACCGAATTCTTTGCCATGTATGCGCATAAATCCAGTGGTAACAGATCTTTTTTCTTTTAAATTTGAGGATTTTGAATTGCTTAATTATGAAGCACACCCCCATATTAAAGCGCCGGTAGCAATATGACGATTTCTATTTGTTTAATTGCTGCTGTTGCAGAAAATGGTGTTATCGGTCGTGAAGGTGCAATGCCTTGGCATTTATCGACAGATTTGCAACGCTTTAAAGCGTTGACGTTGGGTAAGCCCATTATAATGGGGCGAAAAACTTGGGATTCTATCGGAAAACCTTTGCCAGGGCGCACAAATATCGTCATTACGCGCGATTGTACCTTCAGCGCTGAAGAGGCTGTTGTTGCGCACTCTTTATCACAGGCTTGTTCTCTTGCAACAAGTATTGCTTCTCAAAATAATGTAGAGGAAATTTTTATTATTGGTGGGGGTGAAATTTTTCAACAAGGATTTAGTCTTGCTGATAAAATATTCCTTACAGAAGTTTTAGCTTCTATAGAAGGTGATCGTTTTTTTCCTGTTTTTGATAAAGAAAAGTGGACTATTGTGCAAACACAAGATATTCCAAAAGGGGATAAAGATAGTCATCCGACACGTTTTGTTGTTTATGAGCGGGAATAATTTTTTGTAATATGAAGTGGAAAGGGTTTATCAGTTGCGTAATTGAGATGAGAGGAACCCTATAAGCTTTAAGTGAAGGGTTTGTATTTGAATGAATAATAGTCAGTTAAAGAGGTGACAATGCCCTGGACAAATCAAAATGGTGGTGGCCCGTGGAGTGGCGATAAAAACAAGAGCAGTGGTGACAAAAAAACATCGGCTAAGAATCTTTTTGGTTCTGGTGGCAATAATGGAAATGGTCCCAATCTTGATGATATTTTGCGTAAAGGACAGGATCAGTTTAAACAATTTAGTCGAGGGGGAGTTTTTGTTTTGTTCCTTCTGCTTGCTGTGTGTTTTTTCCTTTACCAGTCACTTTATATTGTTCAACAAAATGAGCAAGCAGTAGAATTGCGTTTCGGTGTGCCTAAGGCAGGAATTATCGGTGATGGTTTGCATTTTCATTTTTGGCCAATTGAGACTTATATGAAAGTGCCTTTAACAGAAAAAACAATTGCAATTGGTGGACAGCCTGGACAGAGACAACAAAGTGAAGGTTTGATGCTGTCGAGTGATCAAAATATTGTGAATGTCAATTTTTCTGTTTACTATCGCATTTCAAATCCAGGACAATTTTTATTCAATGTGAATGATCAAGAAGGAACTGTTCGTCAGGTTGCTGAAAGTGCAATGCGAGAAGTCATTGGTTCAAGACCAGTTGATGATGTTTTACGCGATAAAAAAGAAGAAGTTGCTGACGATGTGAGAAAGATTACCCAGTTGACTGTAGATAAATATCAACTCGGGGTTGAAATAAGCCGTGTATCGATCAGTGAAGCAGCTCCTCCTACCAAAGTTGCTGCAGCGTTTAATTCTGTTCAGCAGGCAGAGCAAGAACGGGGACGAATGATTGAAGAAGGAAATCGTGTGCGTTTTACGAAGATTGGTTTAGCAAATGGTGAAGCTTCACGGACACGGGAAATCGCAAAAGGTGAAAAAGCCCAAATGGTTGAAGAGGCAACAGGGCGTGCTGAACGTTTTCAGTCCATAGCCCGTGAGGCTGCAATTTCACCAGAGGCTGCGCGTTATCGTCTTTATATGGAGACGATGGGGCGTATTTTTTCTTCACCAAATAAATTGGTTCTCGATCAAATGAATTCTCCTGCGGTGCCTTATCTTCCTTTGAATGAATTGCTGCGTGATAATTTACCAGAAAAAGCAAAAATAAAATCAGCACATTCTACTTCTACATCGCTCTTGGATTATCAGATTTCTGGAGGATGTTAATAATGCAGCAGTCACGTTTTTTGTTTGTTTTTAGTAGCATAATAATTCTTTTGATTGTTTTGGGGATGTCATTTTTTATTGTTTATCCTCGTCAACAAGTCGCCATTAAGCGTTTTGGACAAATCGTTAAGGTAGAATCTAATCCTGGAATTTATTGGAAAATGCCTTTTGTGGATAAGATGATTGTGGTGGATAATCGGTTGTTGCGTTATGATGTTCCTACGCAATCTGTGCAAGTTCGTGGGGGGGCTTATTATGAAGTGGATGCGTTCTTTATTTATCGTATTACGGATCCTAAATTATTTTTACAGCGTATTGCTTCAGGGCGCCCGCAAATTGCAGCACGTGAAAATCTTGCACCACGCTTTATTGACGCTTTGCGGGCTGTTTATGGTAAGCGAGAGTTTAAAGCAGCCTTATCGGATGAACGAGGCGCGATGATGGCTGAGGTTCAAAAGCAATTTTCTATAGATGCAGGTTCGTTGGGTATTAGGATTGTTGATGTGCGTATTCGAAAAACCGATTTAACGGATGCTGTTTCAGAAGATGTTTATCGGCAAATGGCTGCTGAACGGGAAGCAGTTGCGGAAAATATTCGGGCTCGTGGTCAACAAGAGCGAGATCGTATTGTCGCAGAGGCAAATCGTGAATATGAAGAAATTGTGGCGGCTGCAAAGCGTGATGCTGAAATTACGCGCGGTGAAGGACAGGCTGAAAGTATTCGCATTTTATTAAATGCCCGGGAAGCTAATCCTTCTTTTTACGATTTTTGGTTAGCGATGGAACAGTATAAGAATTTAGAGAGAATACCGATGGTGATTTCACCAAATGAGGATTTCTTTTTTTATTTTCGGAATTCCCTGCAAGCAAAGAAAAAACTTTCATCAACAATGAGTCCTAGTTTGAGTAAAACTGATTCAAAGACCGGTGGAGAATAGGTGAAATAATGTATAGAGGATACTGTTTCGTATGAGAAGTATCCTCTATCGCTGCTTGTTTTATGATGAATGTAAGTGAATGCTAAGCCATACTGATTTTGCATAATAAATTGAGTAAGGATCTTTGCAGCTTTGATTTAAAGGCATGTCATGGGTAGAAGTGTCGTGAGTAAAAGTAGGTTTTTGAAGTCTTTTATCACAAGAGTTGTTTTTTGTGTGATTTTGTTTTTATCAGGATCCATGAGTTTGTCTTGGGGTGGTGAGACAGACAAGACATTGCTTTCTGTTCCTGATTTAGCTTCTGAACTTTTGGAGACGGTTGTGAATATTTCTACGGCACAGACTGTTGAAGGAACGGAACAGGATGAAAATACTTCAGTACCCGTTATTCCCAAAGATTCATTGCTGGAGGAATATTTTAATGATTTTTTTACCCCCAAAGAGGGGGAAAAAAATAGTCAATTTCAAAAGGTGCGTTCTTTAGGGTCTGGTTTTGTAATTGATGCGCAAAAAGGGATTATTGTTACAAATTATCATGTTATCGTTGATGCTGATGATATTGAAGTGAATTTTACGGATGGTACAAAACTCAAGGCAAAGCTCCTTGGCAAGGATAGCAAAACGGATTTAGCGTTGCTTCAAGTAGATGTGGGACGTAAAAAATTAAAAGCTGTGCGTTTTGGTGACTCAGAAAAAGCACGTATTGGTGATTGGGTTATGGCTATTGGTAACCCTTATGGCTTTGGTGGGAGTGTGACGGTTGGTATTATTTCAGCACGTAACCGTGATCTTAATGCTGGTCCCTATGATAATTTTATTCAAACAGATGCAGCGATTAATCGAGGCAATTCTGGTGGCCCGTTATTTGATAGAAATGGTGAAGTCATTGGCATTAATACAGCAATTGTTTCACCTTCGGGCGGATCTATTGGTATTGGGTTTGCTATTCCGTCGGATATGGCACTTTCTGTTATTAATCAATTGCGCGATTTTGGAGAAATAAGACGTGGTTGGTTGGCTATTCGTATTCAGCCCGTGACAGAGGATATTGCAAAAAGTTTAAAACTAGACAGTGCTGTAGGAGCGTTGGTGGCTGGTAAAATAGAACAGACGGAAGAAAATAATGTCGATAATAGCCAGTTGCAAACTGGAGATGTTATTCTTTCTTTTGGGAATTCCAAAATTAAGCATGCACGTGATTTGCCGCGTTTAGTCGCGGAGAGTTCAGAAGGAAGAGTTGTGGATGTTATTATTTTACGGAATGGGCAAGAGAAAACAGTAAGAGTTAAGCTTGGGCGTTTGATTGAAACCGATGCCAATGAAGATACAGAAGAAGAAGTTGATGATAAAAAAAATAATGATCTGCCGAAAGGTGTGACAATGCAATTGATGGGAATGACGTTATCTGAGCTGACAGAGGATTTGCGTCATCGTTATTCGATTTCAGATAAACTTCGAGGACTCGTGGTGATATCTGTTGCACAAAATAGTGCTGCGGATAAAAAACGTATTCGCGTTGGTGAAGTGATTGTTGATATTAATCAGAGTGCAGTCACAACAATTGATGAAGCTAAAAAACGTCTTCATAAATTACGTGAAGCTGGACGCAAAAATGCTCTATTCATCGTAGCACATCCAGATGGAGAGTTACGGTTTGTAACGATCCCAATGGATTGATGCCTCATGGGTTGATGTTTGAAGAATTCGTTTTTTTGTTTTTTATTAGCCTTAGTATATGGATATTTAGGTAACTTACTCATGAGGCATCTACCATTTTTAAGAGCCAATTTCAGGATGAAGAGTGTGGATTATATAACATAAAATCCATTGGACGGTTTTATTTTTGCGCTGAATAAAAGTGCAAGTTGGCAATAGTATTTGCCGGTTTTCAATATTGCAAAAGCTTTTTCTTTAAAATGTTATAGGTGAGATATTCGCCGTCTTTCTTATGGTGATTTTTATATCTTTAGATTGCGCAGCTGAATGGTATTGATATGATGCTTTATGAGAGAGGAGGCGAAATGAGTAAATCTTATAATATTGGGGGCATGCAAATTGCAAAATGCTTAACTGTTATAAATAATGTTTTATGTGAGTGGGGCTTTTAGCGCTTTGTAATTATACTTTTTGTGCTGTAGAGTTTTTTTCTCTTCAGTTTGAAAAAAGTCATTCCATATAAAAATCGTATGAGAATCAATCGCTTATCGGTATATTGATATCTTTCTTTATGATGAATGAAAAAATAGTGATAAAAAAGTGTGAAGAAGAAAGTTTCTGAGTCTCTTGTGATAAGCCAGAGCAGTATGCTATTTTTATAGAAAAAAATAAATCTATTTGATTGTATAGGTTTAGCTTAGTATTATTTTCATACATGAAGAAAAAAGGCTATTTTAAATGGCCTAATGGACAAGAATGATTATGGCTATGGTTTGTTATTGAAGTATGATAGCAAAAGATGCTTGGAAAATCCCTTTGATGTTGTTATTAAGCCCGTTTTTTCTTTTTTATAATTTTCATAAGGGTTTTCTTTATCTTGAAGGAGAATTCTTGTTCGTGTTTTTGTTTAAAGTTTTTACTTTATGATAATGGAGAGAAAATATAGGGGCTTTGCGGGCAGTTGTGCATATTGCAATAAGTTGATGCTTGGTAGGGATTGCTGTTCATGACACAGAGAACAATTACATTGATAGCAGGGCCCACAGCAAGTGGGAAATCAGAACTTGCTTTGCAAATGGCTCAAGAAAAAAATGCTCTCATTATTAATACGGATTCAATGCAGGTTTATGACGTTTTAAATATTTTAACGGCACGGCCGAGGGAGGCTGATACCGCAATTGTTCCCCATTATCTTTATGGTCATGTGAGTCCTACTTTGAATTATTCAGTAGGACAATGGTTGTGTGATGTTGAGAAGCTGTTGGTTACTTTTACGTCGAGATCCGTTATTTTTGTTGGTGGAACAGGACTTTATTTTCGTGCTCTTTTGGAGGGTATTTCGCAAATTCCTCATGTTCCAGATGTTGTGCGGCAGAAATGGCGTTTGCTGCTTGATAAAGAGGGAGCTGAAAATCTTTATCGTCAGTTGTTACAGATTGATGCTGTGGTTGCTGAAAAGATTTCCTCGCAAGATGGACAGCGTATTGTCCGTGCTTTGGAAGTTCATGATGCAACCGGTGAGAAGCTTAGTTGGTGGCAGAAGCAAAAAACAACGCCTCTCATTGCGCCTCATTGTGCTGAAAAAATTCTTCTCATGCTTCCACGTCCTCTGCTTTATGAACGCATTCATAAACGCTTGGACTCTATGATTGAAAGAGGTGCTTTAGAAGAGGTGGTGGCGTTGAAGAAGCTTATGCTTTCCCCTTCGTTACCAGTGATGAAAGCGATAGGTGTATCTGAATTTATGGCTTATTTGGATGGATATAGAAGCTTTGAAAATGCTCTTGAAGCGGTGAAAACTCAAACGAGGAGATATGCAAAAAGACAAATGACTTGGTTTCGTCATCAATTTGATGAAGAATGGATGCTTACTTCTTGATGAAAAAGCTAAAGCTTTATAGAAGAATTTGCAAAAGATAATTTGTAAAGAATAAATTTTTTATTGACGAATGATATCAATGGAATTAAAAATCCTTCTATAAGGAATTTTTTTATATATTTTATGCGTTGGAATAATGGGGGGTGATCATACAATATGTGTTGTGTAATAGACTCCTTAGGGGTCTTTTTTTATAGGCTCCTTTAGGGGCTTTTTTTATTGTCCTATCAAAGTAGGTGAGTGGGAAAAATGCGAAATGATCCAAAACAGCAAGAGAGTTTAGATGGAAAAATAATGTCGGGCGCTGAAATAGTGGTTCAGGCTCTTATAGATCAAGGCGTTAAACATATTTTTGGTTATCCTGGTGGGGCTGTTTTGCCTATTTTTGATGTTCTTTATCACCAAGATACACTCCAGCATATTTTGGTGCGCCATGAACAAGCCGCAGGGCATGCGGCGGAAGGCTATGCACGCAGTACTGGAAAGGTCGGTGTTATGCTTGTGACTTCTGGTCCAGGGGCAACGAATGCTGTGACACCTTTGCAAGATGCACTCATGGATTCTATCCCTCTTGTTTGTTTTTCTGGCCAGGTAGCGACAACGCTGATTGGAACAAATGCTTTTCAAGAGGCTGATACAGTTGGAATTACAAAGCCTTGTACGAAGGGCAATTGGCTGGTTAAAAATGTTGATGAGCTTGCGGACATTATTCATGAAGCTTTCTCTCTTGCTCAATCTGGGCGTCCAGGACCGGTTTTGATTGATATTCCTAAGGATATTCAATTTGCTTCAGGATTTTATAGAGCGCCTCAAGTTCAGAAATCATTACATTCTTTTCCATCGCTGAAAGGGAATAAAGGGAATAATTGTGAAGCTATCAAATCGGCTGTTTCTCTTTTAATGGAGGCAAAACGCCCTGTTGTTTATTCTGGTGGTGGTGTGATTTCATCGGGAGGGGAAGCTGTCCAGCTCTTGCGTAATTTAGTGCAATTGGGGGATTTTCCGATTACTTCAACACTTATGGGACTTGGTGCTTATCCTGCTTCTGGAAAAAATTGGCTCGGAATGCTGGGAATGCATGGAACCTATGAGGCGAATATGGCCATGCATGATTGTGATGTCATGTTAGCTGTTGGAGCACGATTTGATGATCGTATCACGGGGCGTCTTGATGCATTTGCGCCTCATGCGCGTATTATTCATATTGATATTGATCCTTCTTCCATCAATAAAATTGTCAAAGCAGAAGTGCCACTTATTGGCGATGTGGCACATGTTTTGGCAGATATAATGCAACATTTGCATGAGCATCAATTAAAGTTTGATCAAGAAAGTCGTAAAACATGGTGGCTGCAAATTAATTGCTGGAGATCACGCAAGTCATTGGCATATATGGAAAAAAAAGATGTTATCATGCCACAATATGCTCTTGAACGGCTTTATACTTTGACCAAAGATGCCCGTGCTTATATTACGACGGATGTCGGACAGCATCAGATGTGGGCAGCGCAGTATTATCATTTTGATGAACCAAAACATTGGATGACTTCTGGTGGTCTTGGAACGATGGGGTATGGTCTGCCTGCCGCGATTGGTGTTCAAATAGCCCATCCTGATGCACTTGTTGTATGTATTTCTGGTGATGCCTCCATTCAGATGAATATTCAAGAACTTGCAACAGCCATTCAGCATGACACACCTGTGAAAATTTTCATTTTAAATAATCAGTACATGGGGATGGTTCGCCAGTGGCAGCAATTATTGCATGGTAATCGTCTTTCTCATTCTTATACGGAATCGATGCCGGATTTTGTTAAATTGGCACAAGCTTATGGAGCGGTGGGAATTTATTGTTCAAAACCCGATGAACTTGATGATAAAATTCAGCAGATGATTGACTGTGATAAGCCTGTTCTTTTTGATTGTCGTGTTTATCATTTAGAAAATTGTTTTCCTATGATCCCATCGGGATGTGCCCATAATGAAATGTTATTACCCGATGAGGCAAGCGAGGAAGCTGTTGCAAATGCTGTTTCTTCTGAGGGGAAAATTCTTGTATAAAATAAATATGTTAGAAAAATTGTGAAGGATGGTGATGATGAAGTCTTTGGAGTCTTCATCTCCGTCTCTATCTTTGTGAAGAGTCTTTATTAGCCTTAGAGCTTATTTTATGATTTTTATTCTTTGTTTAAAGACATGGGCTATCTTATTATTTGTTCATCTAAAAATGTTATAAGTCGTGTCCAATTATGTTTGAATTTATTTGTACGCGCTGTTTGTTTTTTAAATTCATATGCTCACATTAATAGCTATTTCATTGCATTTTTTAGATAATACATTGAATTATCTTTTATAAATTAATTTATGTTGTCTCATATGTGAAAGATTCCGTCGTGCAAGAAAAAAGCCACCGTGCTTGAAGGGGGAAACCATGCAAACCGTCATGCTTGTGAAAACAATAGAAAAGTTTGTCACTATGTTTTGGTTTCACATTATGAAATGACTCCAAAATCGCTCTTGCAAGAGTTTGATCGGAGAATCCCCCTAGCGGCTTGAAAGGAAGGGCAAAAATAACAAAGATCAAATGCAATCATAAGAAAATCAATTGGCTACCATCGCTTATAATCAGGTCGTAACCTCACCTGATTATGCAGGAAAAATCTGTACATATGAGATATGTCGTCAATATATATAATACTCAACATCATATCATCATCAAGACATTAACATTGAAAGTCAAAGACTCTTTCTTTTATTTGTTCTACATATCTATGATTCCATAAATCTGCAGACACAAATACTCTTTGAATCCACCGCATTGGATTTTTATAACGATCAAATGATCCAGAAAATTTATCTCTAGAGTGTAGAGTCATTCTGTTATCAGTGTATAATAATCTTCCTGGTTGTACATCAATCCCAAAAGATACAGCCTTAATAGCTTCATAAAAACGATCTAAAGCGTCCTTGGCTTTTTCTGACTGTGGTTCTAACATGCCCGGATAAAAAACAGCGCTGATATCTGGGAATTCACCGTCTCCTTGAACGAGGGGTACTTTACTTGTAGAGGTTGTCCCATTTTTTCTCCATCTATAGGGAACATTGATTATATATAAATCATCTCTTAAGCTCCTCAAATCCTCCTCACTTAAAAGTTTTAAAGCGAGACGTGCATCAGATATTCTCGTTAACGGGCCATCAACATCATTGTGAACACCAGTTAAAAGTATCCCTTTAGGAGATAAATTTAAACCTTTTATAAATTTTAGTGCAGCATTTTCTATATGAAAATCTAACTCAACTTCAGATCCTAATCCTGTATAATCCTTTTTATTATCCTCTAAAGGAACTAGGTTATTTACTATATGTTCGCCTTCAAACTTAATTGAATAAGACTCTCCGATTAATAAAGAAAACATCATAATTAAATTTTCGCTTATATAACCGCTTTTACAAGACGAATCTAAATTATAAGGATTAGGTGACGTATTAATTTTTCTATCAATAGGAAGGTTTTCAAAGACTAAATATGGTCTAGGGGTAATAGACATCTTTTGATTCATAAGAATTGCCAAGATTCTATGGGGTAGTAGCGAAAATGCTATTTTTTAAGCTCAACCGAATATTCAATACCTAACGTATGGATCATACATAACATGGTCTAAAGCCTCTCAAAGTTTGTCGCTTTCGACATTGCTCAACTCAAAAGTATTTTCATTGATCATTATAATTTCCTCCCCAATTATATTTCCCTACTTTTTTATTAAGAAAAGTGAAAAAACAATAATTAAAATCAGCCATGTTCGTAAATAACTGTTTGTAAAATCTTGGATTAATCCAAATAATGGTGGAGCAGTAATAATTGCGATTTGATTTACAGACATGGCTAACCCCAGAGAAAAGCCAATGTTTTCTTTCGGGGAAGAGTCTACAATATAAGCAACTCACGGGCCATACTATCCCATTCCAAAAAAAACTAACCAGGCAGATAAAATAGTTCAATAAATTATGGATCCATTCATGCCCAAAATTAATATTAAAAATCCAAAAACGACTGCAATCATGCAAAACAAGGCAGGAAAAAATCGTCCTTTTCTACAATGATCACTCCACGCTGCTAAAATAATTCTTCCCAAAGCACCAGAAGCCTGTGAAACAGAAAACAAATAAGCACTTTTATCTAAAGCCAGGTGATAGATTCTATAAAAATAAATCGTTATAAAAATGGTTAAAACATATTGAACGATCACAAGTGAAACGCCTGAAAAAATAATATTCTTCATATGCGGTGCAGCCAACATTGCAAGACGAGATCTTACTTTGTATAGAACGAAACTCTTGCTGCTTTCTGGAACGATAGCGATACCTTTTGCTGGTGAGTGATAAAAAAATAATAAATATACATCCGCTTAAAAAAGAAACTATGGCTCCGACCAAAAACGCACCTTGTGTGCCATAGACAAGCACACTAGCTGGAAGAACTATCCCAGCTAATGCTTCACCTAATGGGAGTCACGCTTGCCTTATTCCCATTGCAAATCTGCGCTGCGGTTGTGAAAACCGATTGAGCGTCACCGGGTTGAGCAGAACTATAAAATCCCTCTACAATGAGAAACAAACCAAAAGGAAAAAATAGTTATCTGCGATTGCTCCAAACAAAAGAGCGATAGAAACGCCAACCGCGCCAACGCCAACATATGACGCTCGTTAAACTTGTCTCGTAATTCACCAGCTACAAGTAACCCAATAATAGGTAAAAACTGTGCTGCTGAAGACAGCAAACCTATCTGAGAGTGATTAAGCGAGAAATCCTTCTTAAAAAATTCAGCTAAAGGACCAATCCCTTGAACAAAGAAGCAGGCTGATGCTTGAGCGATGGTGGCAACAAGCAATACAATCCATTTATAATATTTTTCTATAAATTTATTATTGCGCGCGATGCCCCCTTCCAATTAACGTGTATTCCAATAAAGCGGCCTTTTTAAATAATGATTGCAACAATAAATGAGGGATTTTATGCTGATGACATAAAAATCTGTCAATACGATTGGTATTAATATGAAAGCTAAGAGAGATGCTTAATTTAAGGAAATAAGCTATTATGTGTCGTGCAAATTTAATACGCTAGCGCTATAAGATAAACTTTAAAATATTGGCTCAGCCGGCATTAAGCGTTCTTCATAAAAGACGCTATATTTTGGCAAGCTTTTTCAATATAATTCTCAAAGCTTTCTCCAGTCACATAGCCCAGATGCGGTGTGCAAAGAACTCTATCTGATTGCAATAATTTGCACTCATATACTGGCTCGCTGTCATAAACATCCAGTGCAAAGTAAATTGAATTTTCCAAACTTAGTATTTTTTCTATCGCCCCTTTTTCAACCAAAGCTGAACGCGCTGTGTTGACAAAAATAGCATGAGGTTTCATGTTCAATAGATCATCTAATTGAATGATTTCTCTGGTTTTATCGCTTAAACGTAAATGGATGGATATAATGTCAGGACGTGTAAAAAATTCATCTTTTGAATGCGTAAAATGATAACCTAAATCTTTTGCTTCTTGCATTGCACGCTGGCTTCCATAAACCAAAATGGACATGCCAAAAGCTTCAGCATATTGAGCAACCATTTTACCAATACGCCCAAACCCGTATATTCCAAGAGTAGCCCCTTTCATTTGGTTGCCAAATGTTGTTTGCCATCGTCCTTTTTGCATATCAGATACGGATTTACACAGTTTTCTACGCGCAGACATCATTAAGAGCCACGCAAATTCAGCAGCAGAAGTTGGATCTCCACCACCATCTAATATTTCAATTCCTAAGTCTCTACACGCTTTTATATCAATATGTGAACCTATAGGGCCGGTTTGACAGATTAATTTTAAATTTGGCAGTTTCAGGAGAAGATTTCTATCAACTCTAGTCCGCTCTCTGATTAAGATAAGAATATCGATCTCTTTGAGCTTATCTTCTAAATCACATTCTTTAGCTAAATTATTTATAACCAGCACTTCATGCGATTTCATTAATTTTGTAATAGACTGTAATGTTAGGGTGGCTTTTTGATAATCATCTGGAATTAATATTTTCAATTTAAACCTCCCGTTTCATTCATCAATATTGGCGCTCATTATTTCATTGCTAAAACAACCAAAAAGCAATCTCACCGCTGATATTTTGACATAAAGTCTATTAAAAAATTATCCCCCTTGATTCCATTATTATTTCTAGCAATAAGAATAGCATTAATCAGTTCGTTTTTATAAACTTTAAAACATTGAGACAAAAAGAAAAAGTTTGACTCAGTCGATGGAAAATTGCGCTTTTTTCATATTCTAGAGGACAAACCTGAAGTGCTACGCTGGACATGAAACCATGTCCCAGTTTTCTTATCATAGACTACCAAGAAGGCCATATTTACGAACCAGATTTTATTGTCGAAACAGAAAAAGCGACATATTTGTGCGAGATAAAGCGTGTTTCATATAAGCGTGATGTCTCTCTTTATTCGTTGAAATATAACTTATTTGTAGCATGAAGAGTAAATTTATTAAAATCATGATAAGAGGGAGATAGGATCTTTATAGGTATATTATCATAGGATTAAGTCGTTTTGTTGAGAGCTATTTCTATTTCTGCCAAAAGGTTTTTGATATATTTAATTATTATTTTTCCATAGTGGATGTACTTTATTTTTATGTGCAAGAAAGCTGATTGATTATGTAAAATAGTATTCGTAAAATTACATTATTCTTATCCTGTTAAGGACATTTTTTCTAGCGAGGGTTTTGCAATTGCAATGCTCTTTTTCTTATTCTAAATTTTGGTTAGAAAAAGCGTGTATAGGTGTTATTTTAAATTTAAGATATGCATATTCCATTGTTGGTGTTACTGTTGTAAAAATTGTTATAATAATTCGAAAAAGCAATGGGTAAATAATTGATAATTGTGCTACGAAAGTTGTTAGATGGGCGTGTGTCAGCAATTCTTAATAAAAAAGTTTTTCTTGATTGTCGTTTTTTTTCAAAATACTGCTCTTTTTATTTATGCAAATCTTAAGTTGGTAAACTATGCAGTTTTCACAGGAACAGGATAATGCATTGAAGGCTGTTGCCGCGTGGTTGAGGGAAGGGCGTTCTCCTCTTTTTCGCCTTTTTGGTTATGCGGGAACCGGTAAGACAACGCTTGCGCGCTATTTTGCAGAAACAGTTGATGGTTCTGTTCAGTTTGCTGCGTTTACGGGCAAAGCAGCGCAGGTTTTACGTTCTAAAGGTGCAAGCAATGCTTGTACGATTCATTCGTTGATTTATTGTCCCCGTGGAGAAGAGGAAATTTCCGATGAAATTACGGGAAAAAAGTCTATTGCTCCAACATTTACATTAAATCGAAGAAGTGCTGCCGCACAAGCTAAACTCATTATTGTTGATGAGTGCTCGATGGTCGATGAACAATTGGCACGTGATTTAATGAGCTTTCGGACACCAATTCTTGTTCTTGGTGATCCAGGTCAATTGCCTCCTATATCTGGTGGCGGTTTTTTTTCCAATGGAAAACCAGATTTTCTTCTTTCAGAAATTCATCGCCAAGCGCGGGATAATCCGATTATACGTCTTGCTATGGATGTGCGTGAAGGACGCGATATTACTTATGGTGATTATGGAGAAGCGCGCGTTGTGACACGTAAAGAGGTTAATCAACAATTGGTTTTGGAAGCTGATCAGGTCTTGGTAGGGATTAATCGTACACGCCACCTTTATAATCAGCGTTTACGTATGTTAAAGGGATTTACAGCAGAGTATCCGCAAGCGGGAGATAAGCTTGTGTGTTTGCGAAATGATCCTCCTAAAGGTTTGTTAAATGGCTCTTTATGGAAGGTGATGACTTCACAGAAGGAGACAGCTAAACCAAGTATTAATCTTCTTGTGAAACCAGAAGAAAGTGAGCGTGGGGTAACAAAGATTAAACTTTTAAAAGCAGCGTTTGAAAATCCTGATCAGGAAATTTCATGGCAATTAAAAAAGCGATATGATGATTTTGATTATGGGTATGCATTGACGGTTCATAAAGCGCAAGGTTCTCAATGGAATAACGTCGTTTTGTTTGATGAAAGTTTTGCATTTCGTGATATGTATGCACGCTGGCTTTATACGGGAATTACCCGCGCAGCAGAGCGTTTAACGATTGTTCGGTAGAAAAAATATGTGTATCATCCAAGTTTCAGACGGAAAATACCTTTTTTCTATCTTGTTACACACTGTAGAAAAATGGAAATGGGCATGGCGGTAAAACTTTCGGTTAATCTTAATGCTGTTGCTGTTTTGCGCAACCGACGTAATCTTCCCTGGCCAAATATCAAGAATATTGGGCATATAGCGCTTGCCGCTGGAGCGGCAGGTTTGACGGTTCATCCACGCCCTGATGAAAGGCATATTCGTTTTGCGGATTTACCAGATATATACAGTTTAATAAAGAACACTTTTTCTACTACTGAGTTTAATATTGAAGGTTATCCCAGTGATCAATTTTTGGATATAGCTGAAAACTATGCCGACCAGATTACTCTTGTTCCTGATGATCCAGATCAGTCAACGTCTGATCATGGGTGGAACTTTGCTCATGATGCAGAATTTTTAGCCCCTATTATTCAGCGTTTGAAAAAAAGAAAGATTCGTGTATCTCTTTTTGCAAATCCTACTATCGATGGTCTTGATATTGCTAAAGCAATAGGGGCTGATCGTGTGGAATTTTACACTGGACCTTACGGTGGTGCATTTCAAGACAAAACAACACAAGATCAAGAGCTCAATAAACTTGTTTTAGCCGCCAAAAGAGCGAAAGAGTTGCAGTTAGGTGTGAATGCAGGGCATGATCTGACGATTATGAATCTTCCTACTCTGGTCAAAAATGTTCCTTGGCTTGATGAAGTTTCTATTGGCCATGGGCTTATTGCTGATGCATTAGAGTATGGGATGCATGAGACTGTTCAGCGTTTTATTCGGTTGTTATCGTAATCTTTTTTTCTTTATAAAGTTGGAAGAGAAATTTTTATAAAACTTTGCCAGTTTATCTAAAAAAATAATATATGTTTAGCTCAATAACACTATTAATATGCATTATAAATATTCTATTGTCGCTCTGTTTATTGATCGCTTTCTATTTTTTATGTTTTTGAGTGCACGAGATGTTTTTTATTCGTACCGTCTATTATGAGGAAGGTTTAAAACCTTCTTTACTATAATTTCTTTGAAGCGATAAAAAATAGGGATTTTAAAGTGTTTTTATTATAAGAAGGGTGTGTAGGATTTTTAATGGATGAGTGTACAAAATTCTCTTGAGCGTAATAAAGATATTTTTCAATATGTTTGGGTTGATTTCACAATGTTATCTGCAAAGAGTATAGCACGAAATCTCCATGAATAAAAAAACTATTGTTCATCATCATTTTACGTCATAAAGATATAAGTGAGTGCCTTCATTGTTTATTTGCTTATTTAATGTTGTGCAGCTGCTTTTGCAAAATGGTTTATAAGAGATATTTGTGTGCAATTCTCCTTGTTGATGTACGAGGTTTTTTGATGATTTCATCATGAATAGATTTTTTAAAATCAGTAAATGCTTTTTATCGATAATATCAATTCAATACGCTTTGTTGCAACATTGGGAGCGAGAAAATAAAATGATGAGATCGACTGATCGCTTTATGAAGGAAAGATGGGGGGGGCGCAATAAATCTTAGACTATTACAAATCTTAAGGTAGGAATTCTTGAAAAGATCTCGAGCGCAGTGAGAAATTTCTTTAAAACAAGCGCGTGAGTAAATAACACAAGAGTGTTCTATTTTGGGCATTCTTTTTTGCGTGAGAGGCGTGGCTATTACAGAATATAAAAAGTAAAAGTTGTAAGCTAATGTATACTCTCTGTTATTTAAAAGATATTACTGTATATATATTTTTGAAGGCTGTATTAAAACAATACTTGTTATTTTGTAATTTTTCTTGCTATCCGCATTGATTTGGTTCATGTTAAAAATTGTATGTTGTATCTTAATTTTTAGGCTATAACATTTTGTGGCGCTATAGGAGAATAGAATCTTAGCAGAGATATATTTTCTTGAGAAGTCTTGTGTTTTGTAAGTATCATTTTTGTAGCACAGCAGTTGAAGTTTATTTGGGGATCCGTATATGTTTTGGGAATGTTTGGGGGCCACGTTTTTTCTATGCAATATGTAGACTTTAGAAGATTATACAATGGCTGTGTTCTTATAAGCGGTGTTTTTTATCTTTATGAGTGTGTGATGCACTGAAGATAATGTTTCTTATTTAATAAAAATAATCTGAAATCCAGTTTAAATTAGAGAAAGAAGGAAGTGTTTTTATGCGTGTTTATTATGATCGTGATGCGGATGTTAATCTCATTAAAGGAAAAAAAGTAGCCATTGTTGGTTATGGTTCTCAAGGGCGTGCGCACGCTTTAAATTTGAAAGATTCTGGTGTTCAAAATGTGCAAATAGCTTTGCGTTCAGGGTCGGAAACAGTTAAAAAGGCTACGGCCGATGGTTTTGAAGTGGTGAGTGTTGCTGAAGCAGCAAAATGGGCAGATCTCATCATGATGGCAACACCAGATGAATTGCAAGCTGATATTTATAAAGAGCATATTCATGACCATTTACGTGATGGGGCGGCGATTGCTTTTGCCCATGGTTTGAGCATTCATTTTGGCTTGATTGAACCTAAAAAAACCGTTGATATTGTGATGATTGCTCCTAAAGGTCCAGGCCATACAGTTCGTCATGAATACCAACGTGGTTGTGGTGTTCCTTGTTTAATAGCGGTGGCACAAGATGCTTCAGGGCATGCGCATAGTGTAGCATTATCTTATGCATGTGGACTTGGTGGTGGACGCGCTGGGGTGATTGAAACAACATTTAAAGAAGAGTGTGAGACTGATCTTTTTGGTGAACAAGCAGTTCTGTGTGGTGGTCTTGTTGAACTCATTCGAGCAGGGTATGAAACACTAACACAAGCAGGCTATGCACCAGAAATGGCTTATTTTGAGTGTTTACATGAGGTTAAACTGATTGTTGATCTCATGTATGAAGGGGGCATTGCAAATATGAATTATTCGATTTCTAATACAGCTGAATGGGGCGAATATATGTCTGGTCCACGTGTGATTACGGATGAAACCAGAGCAGAAATGAAACGTATATTGAAAGATATTCAAACGGGTAAATTTACATCGAATTGGATTCAAGAATATAAGGCAGGTGCTGCTCATTTTAAAAGTATGCGGCGTTTAAATGATAATCATCCTATTGAAGAGGTTGGTAAAAAGCTTCGTTCTATGATGCCTTGGATAAAATCTAATGCTTTGGTTGATAAAGAGCGTAATTAAAGCCTCTAAGAGATGTTTTTCACGTCTATAGTTTTATAAACAAATATCAAAAAAGGGTAACTTGAGTTACCCTTTTTATATGTTTTTTGCACATAGGTTTTATTTTTTAGGGGCTTTATTTTTTAAGTTTTTGCATAACTCTTTCTTCCAAAAAGAAAATATACAATGCCTAAAAATATAAACCATGCTGGTGTATATTTTAAAGCTATGGCGGTATCTGCTTCTAATGACAATAAATAAATAATGAATGCAAAGAAAACGAGAAGCGCCCAACACATCACAACACCCCCTGGCATTTTATAAGGAGAGACAGTATGCTGGAGAGGACGATTGCGACGATAAATGATATAGCTGATCAAAATGATAGACCATACAAATATAAATAAAATTGCGGCAATTGTCGTAACAATTGTAAAAGCAGCTATAAGGGTTTGAGATAACGATACAATCGCATAACCTAATAAGATACATAAACATGAAAAGAATAATGCGTTGGCTGGAACATGTTTACGAGAAAGTTTTCCTAAAAATTTAGGAGCTCCTTTTTGTGTTGCTAGTCCATATACCATACGGCTGGTAGAAAAAATTCCACTATTTGCTGAAGAGGCGGCAGCTGTGAGGACAACAAAATTCATCAAACCAGCAGCAGTTGGAATACCAATAAGTGCATACATTGTTACAAATGGGCTTTTTTCTGGACTAATTTGATCCCAAGGCATTACAGACATGATCACAAGAAGAGAGAAAATATAAAAGAATACAATGCGGACTGGTATTGAATTGACAGCCTGGGGTAAAGCTTTTTGAGGCTCTTTTACTTCAGCTGCCGCTGTTCCTGCGAGCTCAATGCCAACAAAAGCAAAAATAGCAATTTGAAATCCAGCAAAAAAGCCAGTAATCCCTCGTGGAAAAAGATTTCCACCATTCCATATATTGTTAAGGGAAGCAACCGTACCGTTTGGAGAGACAAAACCGGTGAAGATCATATAAAATCCCACAACAATTAAGACTAAAATTGCTACGATTTTGATAAAACCAAACCAGAACTCAAGTTCGCCAAAGAGTTTTACGGCGACGAGGTTAAGGATTAAAAAGGACATAAGAGCAATGATAACAGGAATCCATGGGTTGAGTTCAGGCCACCAAAAATGTGCATAAGTGACAATAGCAATAATTTCAGCAGTTCCAGTAACAATCCAACACAACCAATATGTCCAGCCGATAAAGAATCCAGCACATGGTCCTAGAAGATCGGTCGAGAAGTCAATAAAAGATCGGTATTGTGTATTAGAAAGCAATAATTCTCCCATAGCACGCATGACAAAGTATAGAGCACAACCAATAATCGCATAAACGAGGAGGATTGAGGGGCCTGCTACACTGATTGTTTTTCCTGATCCCATAAAGAGACCTGTTCCAATCGCTCCACCAAGGGCTATAAGTTGTATGTGGCGGTTATGTAGTCCACGTTGCAATTTCTTCTTAGTTTTTTTTTCTAAATTTTGTTTGTTCATTTTTGGGAAGTTCCCTTTAGTTATTTTAAGATAAAAATTACCCTAAAAAAGGTAATCCTTTCTATCGGAACATGATATGCTTAATGAGTAAAGGAATTTTTTTCTATTATTTTATATAAATAAAGAAAAAATTTTATTGATTAATGTTATAATTATTTTATCAAAAATTAATATTATATAAATATTAGTATAAAATTTTAATTTTTGGATATTTATACAT